>NZ_JAVDTY010000001.1:0-1109787 GCF_031456075.1 Allobosea sp. BE125 | reverse complement strand
CGGGCTCAACTCACCCAAGGGGGGATCGGGCTGACTTCCGCCTCAAACCTCGCCGGTACAAAACCGACTGGCAAATCAAAGATACAAGGGGGCGCTGTGAGCTCACCATCTAGCCGAACACGACGCCAACCGGACAGGGCACGGCGCCCCCTCATCCGGCGCTGCGCGCCACCTTCTCCCGCGAGGGGAGAAGGAGAAGGGAGGAGGCTGCGCTCGGATTAGCCCCTCAGGCGCCCGTCACATGCGCGTAGGCGCTGGCGTCCAGCGGGCGGCCGAGCAGGAAGCCTTGCGTCAGGTCGCAGCCTTCCTGGATCAGGAAGTCGAGCTGCTCGGGCGTCTCGACGCCTTCGGCCACCACCTCGATGCCGAGCGCATGGCCGAGCTGGATGACGGCGCGCGTGATCGCGACCGATTCCAAGGTCACGCCGAGCTTGGCGACGAAGCTGCGGTCGATCTTCAGCGTCGTCAGCGGGAAGCGATGCAGATAGGAGAGCGAGGAATAACCGGTGCCGAAATCATCGAGCGCGATGCGCACGCCAAGCGCGCGCAATTTGGCGAAGGTCGCCATGGCGCGGTCGGCATCGGTGACCATGACGCCCTCGGTGATCTCGAGCTCGAGCCGCTCGGGGTCAAGGCCGGTCTCGGCCAGCACCGCCTTGACGCGGCCGGGCAGGTCGCCGGACTGGAACTCCAGCGCCGAGATGTTGACGGAAATCCGCAAGGGCTGTGTCCAGCCCGCCGCCTCGATGCAGGCGCTGCGCAGCACATAGGCGTCGAGCTTGGCGATGAGGCCGCCCTCCTCCGCCGCCGGAATGAAGCTTGCCGGCGCGACGATGCCGCGCACCGGGTCCTTCCAGCGCGCCAGCGCCTCGAAGCCCGCGATCGAGCCATCGGCCCGGAACAGCGGCTGGTAATGCGGATGGATCTCGTTGCGCTCGATCGCCTGGCGCAGATGCCGGCTGAAGGTGAGGCGCTCCTGCTCGCGCGCCTGCTCGGCGAAATCGAACATGCGCATCGCGCCCGGCCCCTCGGATTTGGCGAGGTTCAAGGCGGCGTTGGCGGCAGCGATCAGGCGGATCTGATCCTCGCCATCCCCCGGAAAGCGCGCACAGCCGGCGCTGACGCTGATCTTGAAGGAATGGCCGCCCGTGAAGAACTCTTCCGCGAAGGCACAGCGCACGCGCTCGGCCTGCGCCCGCGCCTCGCCCTCGGTCAGCAGCGCGCCCGAGACCAGCATGAACTCGTCGCCGCCGATCCGCGCCAGGAAGGCGTCGCCGGCGCAGGCCCGCAGACGCTGCGCCGCCTCGACCAGAATGGCGTCGCCCACGGCATGGCCATGCTCGTCGTTCAGCGCCTTGAAGCCGTCGAGGTCCATGCGCATCACGACCAGCCCCTCGCCGGCGAGCCGTGCCTGCATCAGCCTCCGGTCGAGATGGGCGCTCAGCGCCGGGCGGTTGTGCAGCCCGGTCAGCCCGTCATGATGCAGCGTATCCGCCAGCTTCTGCTCGGCCTGTTTGCGCTTGCTGATGTCGACCAGCAGGTTGAAGCCGCCGATCAGCGCGCCGTCATCGCCGAACAGCGGCGTCGGATAGGTCAGGATGGGCGTCCGCGTCCCATCCGGGCGTTCGAGCATGGCCTCGATGCCGCGCACCGGCCGGCTTTCGCGCAGCGCGACCGCCATCGGGCAGTCCTGGTGCGCGAGCGGCGCGCCCTCGATGGTGAAGAGCTTGTGCGTGACGCACCAGCGATCGGCACCGATGCGCGGCTCGCGCCCGACAAAGGCGCCGGCGGCACGGTTGGCATAGGTGACCCGCCCCTCGGCATCGGTCATGTAGACGCAGATCGGCAGTTGATCGAGCACGCCCTCGAACCAGGCGTCGCGGTGGGCCGGCTTGTCGTTCTTCACCGCCGTGGGCGCGATCTGGGAGAGATCGGCACCACCTTCCTTCAGCGCCGCAAAGCCCGACGCGATGCGACGATCGGCGGAGAACCGGCGATAGGCAGTTGCGTCGGGGCTGGTGACAGCCTTGGACATTGGGGCAATCCGCTGAACATTCTTGAAACTCTGAGCTTTCGATAGAAGCCGTAGAGATCACAACAAATGCTTAAAGAAGCAGCCAAGCGGGCCACTTCAGCGGGATTGCCTTCTCACTCTGCAAGGTGAAGCAAGGATATCAATAAAAAATGAAAATCCGAAAAAATTCAAGAAACGATCCAGAAATTATTGTCTACGCCGCAGAGCAATATGCCAGTATGCCTTAACGTAATCGGCATCACCCAGCAGCAGCGCTGCGGCCGATTTATTTGAAGAGCGCGTCGCCTTGCTCGTCGACGAGCTGCTTGCCCTTCACCAGCGCGAAATCGGCGGCATCCTCGGCGCCGGGAAAGCGGTCGGCCCGCACGAAACGATGCTGGCGGAGCTCCCCGTCGATCTCCTTCTCGACCACGCCGCAGAGCTGGTGCTGCCCGCCCTCCTGATAGGGCGTCGCATGGATGGTGAAACCATTATGCTCGATGCTCTTGAGCGGGCCGGCCGGCGTCTCGCTGGCCTTGCCGCCCAGTCCGAACAGGGATTTCAAAAACGACATGGAGCCTCCGCATTCATTGTGACCTGATATAGGGCAGGATTGACGCCATGGGGAGCCCAGTTTGCGCTCGTCCATGATCGAGGCGCCCAGCCTCGCAAACGCCCGCAAAATCCCCAGATTCACGGTGTTCAGGGCGACCGCACGGCCCCTACGCCCAACCTGTTCCCGCGGCCACCCCTGAATAGGGCGGTGGTCATGAGACTCATCAAATCTCTGTCGTTCGCGGGGCTCGGCCTGATTGCGCTCAGCCTATCCAGCGCCACGCTACCCCAGGCGCCGCGTGGCTTGGGAACCGGTGCCGAAGCCCGACAACTTCGCCGGGCGCGAATGAAGAGGCGAAGCGTGGCAAGGAAGGCTTGGTTCAAAGAGGGGCTTGGCGACAGGCCCGGCAGCCGCTAGAAGGCGGCATCGGCCGGACAGGCCGGTCGTAAGCGTCTCACGTCAGACAACGCATCCAACCCGGCTGTCGCCGTCAGGATGCTTTGCCAAGATGTTTTGCAATGCCCCACGGCACCGCCCGCTTACGAAAGCCTATCTCCCAATGTCCAAGCTATCGTCTCGTCGCCGGCTTCCGGCGCGTTACGGCACTGTCGTGCTGCCCTTCCTGCTGTCGATCGTGATGACCTTCGTCGTCTCGGCCATCGCGACGCTGCGGGCGCTCGGCCCCTCCCCTGACTTCCTCTCGACCTGGCCAGTCGCCTGGGGCCTGTCCTGGCTGGTCGCCTTCCCGACGCTGCTTCTGATCCTGCCGCTGGTGCGGCGGATCATGGCGCTGATCGTGGCGCCGCCCGGCTGACGGCAGAGCACCTAACCGCCCAGGTGCAGCACGACCTCGCGCCGATGCGGCCAGCGGCGATGCTCGAACAGATAGATGCCTTGCCAGGTTCCCAGCGCGAGGCGTCCGTCCATGACCGGGATCGAGAGGGAGACCGGCGTCAATGCCGCCTTGATATGGGCCGGCATGTCGTCGGGCCCCTCCGCTCGATGCGTCAGATAGGCCATCGTCGGGTCGTCGGCTTGTGGCACCAAACGATGGAAGAACGCGTCGAGATCGCGCCGCACATCGGGATCGGCATTTTCCTGGATCAGCAGCGAGCAGGAGGTATGGCGCAGGAACAGCGTCAGCAGCCCGCTTTCGATACGCGCCGAGCGGACGAAGACCATGACGCGGTCCGTGAACTCATAGAGCCCGGCTCCATGCGTCTCGATGGCGACGACCGATTGCGAGCTCATGCCCGTCGCGACCCTCAGCGCTCGGTCAGCGCGAGCTTGGCGCCCAGCGCGACAAAGGCGGCCGCAAAGCTGCGGCGCAGCCAGGCCATCACGGCTGGACGGCTGACGACCTTGTCGCGCATCGCCGCGGCAAAGAGGCCGTAGAGCGCAAAGACCACGAAGGTCATCGCCATGAACACGCCGGAGAGCTCCAGCATGCGCGCGAGCGGCGCGGCCTCGTCGGCGGCGATGAACTGCGGCAGGAAGGCGACGAAGAAGATCGACAGCTTCGGATTGAGCACATTGATCGCGATGCCGTCGGTCAGCACGCGCAGCCCCGAACGCGGATCGGCCTTGGTCTCGACCTTGAGCGCGCCCTGCTCGCGCAAGGTCTGCCAGGCCATCCAGAGCAGATAGGCGACGCCGGCATATTTCACGATTTCGAAGGCCAAAGCACTCGCATGCAGCAGCGCCGCCAGCCCCATCATCGCAGCGATGAGATGCGGCACGATGCCGAGCGTGCAGGCGAAGGCAGCCAACACGCTGGCGCGGGAGCCGCGCGTGAGGCCCGCCGCGATGGTGTAGATCGCGCCCGTGCCGGGCGATGCGACGATGATCAGCGAGGTCAGAAGGAATTCGGGGGACATGGCGGCTCCGGCTGCTGCGGTCGAGATCGCCCGCGCGAAGGTCAGCCCTCATTCAAATGCCAAGCGGCCGTCCCTGCAACTCCTGATAGGAGGTGGCGGCCTCGCCGATCAGTTGCGCGGTGCGCTCCGGCGACTGGTCGAAAAAACCGGCGCTGATGCATAGCCCCGGAAAACCCAAGCCGCGATTGGCGGCCCGCGACCACCGCACCATGCGCGTCAGCGGCAGGCTGCGCTCAGCCTCCTCGGCAACGGTGAGTTCGATGATCGGCTGGTTTTTATATCGCACCAGCCGAATGGCGCGCAGATCGGCCCAGGCGATCAGGCTCGGCGAGATGGCTGGCGCCAGCAAGCCCTGCGCCGAAATCTCGATGGCCGGGCGCTCATCGAACAGGTTGCGCAGCGCCATGAGCAGGCATCCCAGGAAGAAAATCACGCCGACGCAGGCGATGAAGAACGCGAAGGAGCCGGTCACGCCCTTGCGATACAAAACGACGGCCATGAAAGCAGACAGCGCAGCCATCGCGACTCCACCAAGCGCAAGCCAGGCCACCCGGGTCCTCTTGTAGCGGATCGTCACATCAGCGCTCATTCACGGCCTCGCAGAATCCTGGGCCAAATGGGGCGCCGCCACGCAGGTGCGAAGCGGATCATGAGCACCCCATCACGGCTTCAACTGTTTATCCAGAAAGGCGAGCACGCGCAGCAGCGCGTCCGCACCGAGCGGGACGACGATAAACAGGGCGCCGAGCGAGACTTCGGGAGACCTCGAAACGCTCCAGTCTGAAGCTCGAATATCGCTTCAGCCGGATGTGATTGTCGAACCTGACTTCACTGTGATGACGACTTTGCCCTTGGCCCGGCCCGTTTCGACATAGGCCAATGCCTCATTGGTCTTCTCGAACGGGAAGACCCGGTCCATCACCGCGCGTATCTCACCCGCCTCGATCAGGGAGGTGATCTGTCCGAGTTGCCCGCCATTCGCCGTCATGAAGAGGAAGGAATAGCCGATCCCGCGGCGTTTCGCTTTCCTCCTGATGCTGGCGCTGAGCAGGCGCATGACCAGTTGAAGCGGCCAACCAAGGCCACTTTTCCTCGCGTAGTCAGGATCGGGCGGACCGGAAATCGAGATCAGTTTTCCACCTGGCTTCAGCACCGCAAGGGATTTCTCCAGCGTGTCCTTGCCGAGGCTGTTCAGCACGACATCGTAGCCCTGCAGCACCGTCTCGAAGTTATCCTTCTTGTAGTCGATCACGACATCCGCACCGAGGCTTTGCACAAGGGCGATATTGGCTGTGCTCGTGGTCGTGGCGACATGGGCCCCGAGATGCTTGGCGAGCTGGATCGCGAGCGTGCCAACGCCGCCCGAGCCGGCATGGATCAGGACCTTCTGTCCCTTCTGCAGCTTGGCTCGCTCGACCAGGGCCTGCCAGGCCGTCAAGGCGACCAGCGGCATGGAAGCCGCCTCTTCCATGGTCAGGTTCTCGGGCTTCAGCGCCACATTGGCCTGGTCTATCGCGATGAACTCCGCGAAGGTGCCGATGCGGTCCTGGCCCGGATGCGCATAGACCTCGTCGCCCGGGCTGAAGCGCCTGACCTTGGACCCGACGCCGACCACGACGCCCGCGAGATCGCTGCCGAGGATCAGGGGGAGGCGATAGCGCAGGATGAGCTTGAACTCGCCGTCCCGGATCTTGGCGTCCACGGGATTGACGCCGGCGGCGCGGATCTCGACGAGGACGTCGTTTTCGCGCAACTCCGGCACGGGAGTTTCGCCGAGCCGCAGAGCGCCGCCTTTCTTGTAGCGATCGATCAGGAACGATTTCATCGGACTGGCTTTCGTTTTTGTGGTGAGCCGGCAGCACCGGCACTGCAGCGGTGACGGCTCAAGCGGGAAGCCCGTTGAATTTCCGCAGGTTCTTGTCGACGAAGGACTCAGGCAGGAAGCGGCGCATGAAGCGGACCTGCCCTGCAGCTTTTCCGGCCGTGTAGCGTCTCCTCGGCGAAGCCGCATTGGCGGCCCTGACGATAGCGTCGGCAACCACCTCGGGCGCATCGCCTTTTGCCACGATCGCGCGCATCAGCTTTTCCGCCTCGGTGCGAGCCGTATCGTAGATCGCCAGCGGCCGGTCCGGCCGTGTGATGTTCTCCTCAAAGGCGGTGCGGGTCACGCCGGGCTCGACCAGAACGACGCGGATGCCTTGCGTTCGCACTTCGTGGTCGAGCGATTCCGAATAGCCTTCGATGGCGTGCTTGGTCGATGCGTAGAGCGCGTTATACGGCGCAGGGATCAGCCCGAGTAGGGAGCTGAGATTGACGATCCGGCCTTTGCGCTGCCGCCTCATCACGGGCAGAACCGCATTTGTCATGCGCATGGTGCCGAACAGGTTCACATCGAACACCGCTTTCGCCTGCGCCGTCGTGGATTCCTCGGCGCCGCCCAGCAAGCCGATCCCGGCATTGTTGACGAGCAGATCGATCCGCCCTGCGCGGCTCAGCACCTCGTCGACAACGCCCTGCACGGATGCATCGTCGACCACGTCGCAGATCAGCATCGTGACCCCGTCCGCGGTATCGGGCATCGGCTTCCGGCTGGTGCCAAAGACACGATAGCCATCGCGCCGCAGCGCTTGTGCCGTCACCAGCCCGATGCCGGAGGACGCCCCCGTGACCAGGGCAATGCCGCGTTCTGTCTTGCTCCGTTCTGTCTTGCTCATCGTCTTCCGCCTTCATTTTGTCGTGGAATAGCGACGGGCGATTAGTTACTATCAAATCCGTATCAAGTCACTATCGAAAAGATATCGACATGAAGAATCTTTCGGACCAGCCATGCCTGATCGCGCGGAGCCTGGCGCTCGTGGGGGACGCGTGGAGCATGCTGATCATGCGCGACGCCCATGCCGGGCTGACCCGCTTCGATGATTTCCGCAAAAGCCTCGGCATCGCGCCGACGATGCTGACCGGGCGACTTTCGGCCCTGACCGAGGACGGAATGCTGGAGAAACGCCGCTATTCCGAGCGCCCGCCACGGGACGAATATGTGCTGACGCAAGCCGGCCGCGACTTTCTGCCGGTGCTGTTTGCGATCGGCGCCTGGGGACGCAAGCATCGCGGCGGGGGCAAGGTGACACGATTCTTCGACGCCGAGACCGGAACCGAGATCGATGCCGTCACCATCGACCGCGAGACCGGCGCTCCGATCGGAACACGCCCGATTCGCATCGCGGCAGCCGAATGAATCGCCCCACGGCAGATAAAGCCAGGGCGCGGCGGATCAGACGATCGGCTGTCCCCGCAGGTAGGGATACGAGCAGAAAAGTGATCTAGGAGCCCAGACCTTCGAAGATACCGCCGATCACCGAAGCGGCGGCTTCGCCGGCGCTGGAGAGTACGCTGCCTGCAATGTCGAGCGTGCCGTCAAGGACGGCGCTGATGACGTCGCCGACGCCATCGCTCGCCGTGCTGCCCGTATCGCTCGCCACGGCGGGCTGCTTCCGCTGCGCTTCGGCCTGCGCCTGGGCGGCTTGCACCGCCGCTTCGATTTCCGCCAGATCAGGCTTGTCGGTCATGGCTGCCCCCTGAAGCCGCCATCTTGGCACCGTCTTGGCCAAGAAAAAAGGCGGGTCTCTCGACCCGCCTTGATCACCTCAATTGTCCAGGAAGCTCCTGAGCTTCCGGCTCCGGCTCGGATGCTTCAGCTTCCTGAGCGCCTTCGCCTCGATCTGACGGATACGTTCGCGCGTGACGCTGAACTGCTGGCCGACCTCTTCCAGCGTGTGGTCGGTGTTCATGCCGATGCCGAAGCGCATGCGCAGCACGCGCTCCTCGCGCGGCGTCAGCGAGGCCAGCACCCGCGTCGTCGTCTCGCGCAGATTGCTCTGGATCGCCGCGTCGATCGGCAGGATCGCGTTCTTGTCCTCGATGAAGTCGCCGAGATGGCTGTCTTCCTCGTCGCCGATCGGGGTTTCGAGCGAGATCGGCTCCTTGGCGATCTTGAGGACCTTGCGCACCTTCTCCAGCGGCATGGCAAGCTTCTCGGCCAGCTCCTCCGGGGTCGGCTCGCGGCCGATCTCGTGCAGCATCTGGCGCGAAGTCCGGACGATCTTGTTGATCGTCTCGATCATGTGCACCGGGATGCGGATGGTGCGGGCCTGGTCGGCGATCGAACGCGTGATCGCCTGGCGGATCCACCATGTCGCGTAGGTCGAGAACTTGTAGCCACGGCGGTACTCGAACTTGTCGACCGCCTTCATCAGGCCGATATTGCCTTCCTGGATCAGATCCAGGAATTGCAGGCCGCGGTTCGTGTACTTCTTGGCGATCGAGATCACGAGGCGAAGATTGGCCTCGATCATCTCCTTCTTCGCCTGCCGGGCCTCGCGCTCGCCCTTCTGGACCATCAGCACGATCTTGCGGAACTCCTGGATCTCCAGGCCGGTCTCGGAGGCCAGCGTATGGATCTCCTCGCGCAGTTGCTTGATCCGCTCCAATTCTGCGCCGACGAATTCACGCCAGCCACGCGAGCCCAGCTTGGAAACGCGCAGAACCCATTTCGGGTCGAGCTCGCCGCCGACATGCTGCTTGAGGAAGTCCTCGCGGCCGACGCCGTAGCTCTCGGCCAGGCGCAGCAGGCGCGTCTCGTGTGAAATCAGCCGCTTGTTGATGTCGTAGAGCTGCTCGACCAGCGCCTCGATGCGGTTGTTGTTGAGCGAGAGCGACTTCACCGCGGTGATGATGTCGTCCTTGAGCTTCTTGTATTTGCGGTCCTGCGACGGCGAGAGTTTGGTGTTCTCCAGCCGGTTGGCGATGTCCTGGTCCTGCAGGCGACGCAGCTTCTTGTAGTTGTCGGCGATCGAATCGAAGGTCTCGAGCACGCGCGGCTTGAGCTCGGCTTCCATGGCCGAGAGCGAGACGTTGTTCTCGATGTCGTCATCGTCCATGTCGGACGGCAATTCGCCTTCCGGCACCTCGCCGGCGGGCGCGGGAGCCTCGCCGGGCTCGCCCTCCTCGCCTTCGCCAGGCAATTGCGACGGGTTCTTGCCGTCCGGGCCGGCATAGGTCGCTTCCAGATCGATGATGTCGCGCAGCAGCACCTTGCCTTCGACGAGCTCGTCGCGCCAGATGATGATGGCCTGGAAGGTCAGCGGGCTCTCGCAGAGGCCCGCGATCATCGCCTCGCGGCCGGCCTCGATGCGCTTGGCGATGGCGATTTCGCCCTCGCGGGAGAGCAGTTCGACCGAGCCCATCTCGCGCAGATACATCCGCACCGGATCGTCGGTGCGCTCGGTCGGCTCGAGATTGCGCTTGACCTCGACGGGCAGCGCCGAGCGCTGCGTCTCGACGAGCTCGCCTTCGCTCTCTTCCTCGTCGCCATTCGTGCCGGTGCGCGCAGCCGCGCGCTCCTCGCCCGATGCTTCGGGATCCTCATTGTCAACGACGTTGATGCCCTGCTCGCTGAGCTGGCCGAGCACATCCTCGATCTGCTCGGAGGAGAACTCCTCCGAGGGCAGGACTTCGTTCAGTTCGTCATAGGTGACATAGCCGCGCTTCTTAGCGAGCTTGATCATCCGCCTTACGGCCTGATCGGTCAGATCGAGCAACGGTCCATCGGACGTCGGGGGGGCTTCCGGCGCGACCTGGTCGGTCTTTTCCCGTTCGCTCGCTTTTGTCGCCATCAATCAGCGCTCCGCACTCGCGCGTCGCCACGGCTCGGAAGAAGCCACATGCAGACGCATAAAAGGGCGGCGCGGCCGCTGGTCCGGCGCGCTCACCCCACCCAAATCACTTCGGCCAGATGGCGCCGATCATCGTTGATGAATCGTAAACCACCTGCAATCGGCACGCATAGCATGACCGCGGAAGCCGGAGCAGCTAGCCCTCAATCTCCGGACATGGCCTCCGTGCCCTCGATCGTCTCGAGGCGGGCCTTGACGTCCTTGATCCAGGCAAAATTGGCTTCGGTCGCTTCGTCAGCCAATGCGCGCTCGGCTGCCTTCAGCTCGCTATGTAACGTTCGCGCGCGATGATGCAAGACGATAGCCTGACGAATTGAGTCGAAAACCGATTCTGGATCAGCCGCTTGCGTCAATTTTTGGCGCTCGGCCGGCCCGGTGATCGCCAATAGCGCGCTCTGGGCCTCCTGCACACGCGGCTGGACCAGGCGATCGGCCAGCGCATTCTCGTCGAGACTGTCATCCATGGCAGCCTCGAGCAGCACCTGGCGGAAGCGCTCGGCGGCGGGGCCGTCGAGCGCGAGCTCGGCAATCTCGTCGGCGCAGCGCAAGATCAGATCGGGATGGCTCGCCAGCGCCAGCAGGATGAAGGCCTCGCGCACATCCTCGCCGCGACGGCCCGCCATCATCCGCGACTGCGTCAACTGGCTGCTCGCCTTGAGCGGGCCGACGGCCCAGGGCGCCACGGCCTGACGGAAACCACCGCGCCCAGCGCCGCCGCCTTGCGGGCGGCCGCGCTGAAAGCCGCCGTCACGGCCACGCTCGGCCCGCGCGGGAGCGGCGCTGGCGAAAAGCTGGGCCAAGCGCTCATCCATCTCGCGGCGGTAGTGCCGGCGCGTCGCCTCGTCCTTGATCTGGCCGAGCGGCTCCTTCAGTCGACGCTCGAAGGCGGCGCGACGCTCGGGTGTATCGAGTGGGCCGGCCTCGACCTCGCGCGTCCAGAGCATGTCGACCAGCGGACGCGCTGCCTGCAGCACCTCGGCGACCGCCATCTTGCCGCCCGAACGTGCCAGATCGTCGGGATCCTGCCCGTCAGGCAAGGTCGCGAAGGCAAGCGACTTGCCCGGCTCGAGCATTGGCAGCGCGAGGTCGATCGCGCGGCTGGCCGCCTTGCGCCCGGCCTTGTCGCCGTCGAGGCAGATCACCGGCTCGTCGGCCATCCGCCAGAGCAGGCCGAGCTGATCCTCGGTCAGCGCCGTGCCCAGCGGCGCGACCGTCTGCGGAAAGCCCGCCAGCGTCATCGCGATCACGTCGACATAGCCCTCGACGACGATCACCTGCCCGGTGTCATGCGCGCCCTTGCGGGCATTGTGGTGGTTGAACAGCAGCGAGCCCTTGTGGAAGAGCGGCGTCTCCGGCGAGTTCAGATATTTCGCCGAGACCTCGGCGCTCATCGCCCGCCCGCCAAAAGCGATCACCCGCCCGCGCGCATCATGGATCGGGAACATGATGCGGTCGCGGAAGCGATCATAGGGCACAGCGATCTCGTCGCCATGCACGAGCAGCCCCGTCTCCATCATCAGCGCGGCGTCGACACCCTTGGCTGCGAGGTGATCGCGCAAGGCGAAGCGGTCCGGCGGGCCATAGCCGATGCGGAAGAGCTTGCGCGCCTCGCCCTCCAGGCCCCGGCCCGAGAGATAGCGCCGCGCGCCTGAGCCGCGATCGCCCATGAGCTCGGCCTCGAAGAAACGCGCTGCGAGCTCGACGACCTCATGCAGGCCCTTGCGCTTCTCTTCCTGGACCTGCGCCTCATGCGTAATCTTCGGCAGCGTCACGCCGGCTTCGGACGCGAGCTTCTCGACGGCTTCCGGGAAGGAAAGCCCTTCCGTCTCCATCACGAATTTGAAGATGTCGCCGTTCTTGCCCGAGGAGAAATCGAAGAACGAGCCCTTCTGGTCGTTGACGAAGAAGGAGGGCGTCTTCTCCGCGTTGAAGGGCGACAGGCCCTTCCATTCGCGGCCTGATTTGGCCAGGCGCACGCGCTTGCCCACGACCGCCGACACAGGCAGCCGCGCCTTGATCTCTTCCAGGATGGAGGGCGGGAACTTCATGACCTTCTATGTGGGCGTGTGCGCGCCGGAAGCCAATCGCGGATATCACGATGGCCCGGTTTATCGGCGCAATCCACAGCGGTCGAAACAGTGGAGCGGGCCTGAGCCCGCCCCCCATTCACCCACCCAGCGCCGCCTTCACCAGGCCGCTCGCTTTGGCGAAATCCATCTGGCCGGCGAATTTCGCGCGCAGGATCGCGATGACCTTGCCCATGTCCTTGACGGACGCTGCGCCGCTCTCGGTCACGGCCGCCGCGATCACTGCCTTGACCTCGTCCTCCGACATCTGCTTGGGCAGATAAAGGTTGATGACCTCGACCTCGGCGCGCTCGCCTGCGGCGAGCTCGGGGCGGCCATTGGCGTCGTAGATCGCGATCGATTCCTGGCGCTGCTTGATCATCTTCTGCAGCAAGGCGAGGATTTCGTCGGGCGTCGTCTCAGGCTTGCCCAGGCCGCGCGCCTCGATGTCCTTGTCCTTCAGCGCCGAGGTGATCAGGCGGATGGTCGAGACCTTGCCCTTTTCGCCGGCCTTCATCGCCTCCTTGAGATCGGCCGTGAAGCGCTCGCGCAGGCTTGTCATGTGGGTATTCCCTTTTTGTGCCGCAGGCTTGCGCCCGCATCGATTGACGGCATGAAGGCGCGCCTTTAAGGCTCGCGCTCCAGACCGGCGGAGCGACAAAGCCGCTGCCCGCCTTGAAACATTGCCGCCCAGCGCGGCCTGGACCGAGACATAGACATGACCGCTCCCGAAGGAAACCCCGCCGCCGGCGGCTGGATCGAACCGCGCGCGACCGCGCTCCTGGTGCTGGCCAACGGCTTGGTGCTCGAGGGCTTCGGCCTGGGCGCGACCGGCCAGGCGCCCGGCGAACTCTGCTTCAACACGGCGATGACCGGCTATCAGGAGATCCTGACCGACCCGTCCTATGCCGGGCAGATCATCACCTTCACCTTCCCCCATATCGGCAATGTCGGCGTCAACGAGGACGACGTCGAGACGGTCAACGCCGCAGCCTCCTCGGGCGTGCGCGGCCTCGTGCTGCATGCCGCGATCACCGAGCCCTCGAACTGGCGCGCCAACCGGCATTTCGACGCCTGGCTGAAGGCCCGCAACATCGTCGGCATCAGCGGCATCGACACCCGCGCGCTGACCGCCCTGATCCGCGACAACGGCATGCCCAACGCGATCATCGCCCACAGCCCTGACGGTGTCTTCGACATCGAGCAGCTCAAGCGCGAGGCCGCGGCCCTGCCCGATATGGCCGGGCTCGATCTCGTGCCGCTGGTCACCGCCGCCCAGCGCTATAGCTGGGACGAGACGCCATGGATCTGGCCCGTGGGCTATGGCAAGCGCGAGAGCGTGGTCCACAAGGTCGTCGCCATCGACTACGGCGTGAAGCGCAACATCCTGCGCCTGCTCTCCAAGGCCGGCTGCGAGGTCACGGTGGTGCCCTCGACCGCCAGCGCCGAGGACATCCTGGCGCTGCAGCCCGATGGCATCTTCCTCTCGAACGGACCAGGCGACCCGGCTGCAACCGGCGAATATGCCGTGCCGGTGATCAAGGCGCTGCTCGACAGGAAGATCCCGACCTTCGGCATCTGCCTCGGCCACCAGATGATGGCGCTCGCCATCGGCGGCCAGACCATGAAGATGAAGCAGGGCCACCACGGCGCCAACCACCCTGTGCAGGACAAGACCACGGGCAAGGTCGAGATCGTCTCGATGAACCACGGCTTCGCCGTCGATCCGGCCTCTTTGCCGGCGCATGCGGTCGAGACCCATGTCTCGCTCTTCGACGGCTCCAACAGCGGCATCGCCCTGACCGACCGCCCGGCCTTCAGCGTGCAGCACCACCCCGAAGCCTCGCCGGGCCCGCAGGACAGCCACTACCTGTTCACCCGCTTCGTCGAGATGATGGCGGCGGAAAAGGCCAAGACGGCCACTTGAACAAGACGGCAGCCTGAGCAAGACGGCGGCCTGAGCGCGGCATTCAGCCCTCATCCTGAGGAGTGGACGAAGCCCACGTCTCGAAGGATGCTCCAGCACGCTCTCAACCATCCCTTGAGATGCCGCTTTCGCGGCCCTCAGGATGAGGGCTGCGACTATCGACAAAGGAGCCGGGCATGATCCACCAACTGCGCATCTACGAGATCTTCGAGCGCAACAAGGCCGCCTTCCACGCCCGCTTCCGCGACCATGCGATGCGGATCATGGCGCGGCACGGCTTCCAGATCGTGGCGATGTGGGAGACCGCGAGCGCCGGCCGCACCGAATTCGCCTATATCCTCGCCTGGCCCGACAACGAGACCCGGACGGCGCGCTGGACGACGTTCCTCGCCGACCCGGAATGGATCGAGACCAAGCGTGTCACCTCGATCGAATATGGCAATCTCGTCGGCACGATCGAGGACCGGATCATGACGCTGACGGACTATTCGCCGACCGGCGCGATTTCCGCTTGAGCGCAGGCGCCGAGCCCGCATTGGGCAACGCCGACGGGGGCCGAGACATGAAGGCCTCGGTCCGGCTGAGAGGCTTGATTGCTGGAGCCTGGCGCCAGCCGCGAACGCAACCTGACCTTCCAAAGTCCACGGCTTGGCTCAGAACCTCTCCGTCATCCCTGGGCGTCCAAAGGGCGTCCCGGGATGAGGATTCTCGTCCGGTCCAAGGCCGTTAGCTCTGGCTCAACAGATCCTGCATCGCGATCAGCGCGGTAGCGTAGCCGCGAGCGCCGAGCCCGGCCATCACCACTGTGACGACCGGCGAGATCAGGGATTTGTGGTAGATCGCCTCGCGCTTGTGGACGTTCGAGATGTGGAACTCGATGATCGGGCCCTCGAACATCTTGAGCGCGTCCATGATCGCGACGGAGGTGAAGGTGAAGCCGGCCGGGTTGATGAGGATGCCGGCACCCTCGTCGATCGCCTCATGGATCCATTCGATCAGCTCGTATTCCCGGTTGGACTGGCGGAAGACGATCTCGCGCTCAGGCACCGCAGCCCGGCAGAGCGCCTCGACCTCGGCCAGCGTGGTATGGCCGTAGATCTCGGGCTGGCGGCGGCCGAGGCGGTTCAGATTGGGTCCGTTCAGGACATAGATCGGCTTTTTCATGGACAGGCTCCGCAGCGACCGCCGCTAACTGGCTAACCCGCCGCGCCACCGGGATGGCGGCGCGGCGGCGAGCCGCGATCAGCTGACGGTGAAGGGGATGTTCTCGATGCTGTCCGGGAATTTATGCACCGGCACCTTCATCCACTTGTCGTAGACCTTCTGAAGCTCGCCATTGGCCTTGATCTTGTCGATGAAGACATTGATCGCGGCGTTGATCTCCTTCTCCCCCAAACGCGTGCAGGCGCCGTTGTAGAGGTTCTGGAATTCGAGCTTGTTCTCGAAGATGCCGGGCCGCGCCTGCTCGATCCGCTGGAGGTAGAAGATGTTGCCGCCCAGCGCCTGGACCTGGCCCGAGACCAGCGCCTGGATGCTCGGCGCATCGCCGTCATAGCGGCGGATCGTGGTGTTGGCCGGCGCATTCTTGGTCACTTGCGTGTCCTGGGCCGCGCCCTTCGCCACGCCGATGGTGTAGCGGCCCATATCCGCATTGGTCTTGATGCTTTCCGCCTTCGGGCCGATCAGGACGATGGTGTTGGCGACATAGGGCTTGCTGAACTGCACGGCCTTGGCCCGCTCCGGCAGCATCGCCATCGTGGCGAAGAGCAGGTCGACGCGCCCGGTCGTCAGCGCCGGAATGCGGTTGTTGACCTCCAGCGCCACGAACTCGATCGCGACGCCGAGCTCCTTGCCGAAGAGCTCGGCAATATCGGCATCCAGCCCCTCCTGCTTGCCGGCGCTGTTGACGAAACCCCAGGGCGGGTTGTCGCCCTGGATCCCGACCACCAGCTTGCCCCGGCTCTTGATCTCGGCCGGCGTGATCGCCAGCGCGGGCCGGGTCGCAATCGCCGGCGCAGCGAGAAGCGCAGCGCCTCCCAGCAGGATGTCGCGTCGCAAAAATTTCGGTCCAGACATCGGTGTTCCCTCCCCAGGGCTACGGGTCGCACAGCGCTTTGCGGCCGTGATCGGCTCTCGCTCCCGCTTGCCGCGGGTAGCTCGGCTATCAATCTTTCATCTGCTGATATTAAATTCAACTGATGAATCATAAAATATCAGATATAATTGGAGCCGGCATCGGCTATGGTGCCCCGGCTGGCCTCCTTTCCCGCCCCGGTCTATGCCGGAGCGCGATAGGCCCAGGGACGAGCCTGCGAATGCGAGCACTGTGAATGAACGAGCTTTCGGCCCAGATCCTGCGCGACGAGACCGACGCCGGAACGGCCGGCGAGCAGGCCTATGAGCGGTTGCGCACCGACATCGTTTTCGGCCGCCTGCAGCCCGGGCAGCGGCTCAAGCTGGAAAGGCTGCGCCTCGATTACGGCGTCGGCATCAGCACCTTGCGCGAAATCCTCAACCGCCTGGTGCCGGAAGGCCTGGTCGTCGCCGAGGGACAGCGCGGTTTCCAGGTCGCACCCTGTTCGGCAACCGACCTCAAGGAGATCGCCGCGCTGCGCCTCCTGCTCGAACGCCATGCGATGGAGCAATCCTTCCAGGCCGGCGACATGGAATGGGAAGGCCGCGTCGTCGCCGCCCATCACAAGCTCGCCCGGATGGAAGACCGGCTGCTTGCCGGCGACCGCTCCAATGCCGAACCCTGGAAACGCTATGACTGGGAATTTCATCAGGCACTGGTCTCGGCCTGCGGTTCGCGCGCGCTGCTGGCCCTGCATTCGGGCGTCTATGACCGCTATCTGCGCTACCAGATGGTCTTCGTCATCTTCCGCGGCGAGATCGCCGCCGACGAGCACCGGGCCCTGCTGGACGCCGCCTTGAAGCGCGAAGCCGCCAGGGCACAGGAGATCCTGTCCGCCCATATCTGGGGCTGCGTCGACTTCGCGCTCAGCCGGGGTCTGTCGAGCTGAGGCCGACCGCTTCCCGGTTGACAGCCCCTCCGGCGCGGGATTTAAGCAGCGCATGACCAGCCCCGCCCTGCTCCGCACCCAGCAGTATTACGCGCTCTTTTCATAAGAGCGGGCGCATTTTCATGTTCAACCGCTGCGTTTGGCGGATGAACTAAAGGCAGTCACCCGGCATCGCGGCCCCCGAGAGGACCAGACGATGCCTACCCAGCGACATTCATTCTCCTCCATCGGCCTGATGGGCTTTGGCGCCTTCGGCCGGTTGATGGCGCGGCACCTCCAGCCGCATCTGCCGCTTGTCGTCTTCGATCCGGCGCGCGCGCCTGAAGCCGACGGCGCGGGCATGGGCCTGGCTCCCGGCGGCATCGCGCAGGTTGCCGCCTGCGACATCGTCATCCTCGCCGTTCCGGTCGACCGGCTGCCGGAGGCCATGGCGAGCCTGCGCCCGCATCTGCGCACCGGTGCGATCGTGCTCGATGTCGGCTCGGTTAAGATCGAACCGGCGCGCCTGCTGCTCGCGGGCCTGCCGGGCGATGTCGAGATCATCGGTACGCACCCGCTCTTCGGCCCGCAAAGCGCGCGCAACGGCATCGCAGGCCTGAAGATCGCGCTCTGCCCGATCCGCGGCGAGAGCTTTCGCCGGATCGCCGCCTTCCTGCGCCATGTCCTGAAGCTCGACGTCATCCTGACCACGCCGGATGCGCATGACCGCGACATGGCGATGGTGCAGGGGCTGACCCATCTCGTCGCAAAGATCCTCGTCCGCATGGAGCCGATGCCGCGCCGCATGACGACGAAGAGCTTCGAGCTGTTGATGCAGGCGACCGAAATGGTGCGCCATGACGCGCCCGGCGTCTTCCTCGCAATCGAACGCGCCAACCCGCATGCGCGGGCCGTGCGCGAGCGCTTCTTCAGCTATGCGGAAGAGCTGACCGAGACCTTGGAGCATGGGCATCGCGCGGAGAGCGCGGAAGGGTTGAGCGCGGAAGCAGCGGAGCGCGAAGCGTCAGCCGCGTGAGATGGCGAGCATCCTGCGCCGCACCTGCCAAGTGCAGCCGCTATTGCGCGAAATAGGCCGAAATCCGCCGGTTCGCATTGATCTGCCAACGGTCGTCGGTGCTGAGGAAGCCGTCGGTCGGGCTCGATGACGCGGCGAGGCCCGCGCGCTTCATCTCGGCCGATTTCTCCGCTTCGGCAGCGCGGAAGCGATAGTGATCGAACACGTCGAGCACATGCGCGGCATAGGCCTGGGCGAGCGAGGGATCGCGCTGGATGATCACCAGGTTCTCATCGTTGGAATAGGAGGCCTTGTAACCGAGATTGTGGCTGCCGAACGCGACCACGCAGTTCTCCCGGTCGAGCGGGTCGATCACCAGGATCTTGTCGTGGATGATCGCCTTGCCCGCGCTCAGGATTTCCTTGTTGACGAAATTGCCGAGCCCGCGGCCGATATCACGATCGGTGAGCGCGGTTGCGCGCACGACATTGACGCCGCCCTGCTGGATGATGAAGGGCGAACTCGGCACCAGGGGTTTGCCGTCCGGGCCGACGCCCGAGGGCTGATAGCCCCAGGCCAGCGGATCGGAGATCGCGCCGACCACCTCCAGGCTGGTATCGGCCAGGCCGAGATCGATCGCTTGCGAGATGATCGAGTGCACCCCGCCCTTGGATGGCAGGAACACGGCGAACAGGATCATCCTGTGCGCGCGGCGCATCAGCGAGAACAACCGGTCCATGTCGGGCGGCGGCGCCGGTTGGCGCTTGGCGCGCGCCGAAGGCGGCTGTTTTGCGCCTGGCACATTGGGCGAGAACCAGCATTCGAACGCAGCGCCATTGGCGAGATCGCCGGTTACCGGCGTACGGTCGGCGGCCTTTACCACATCGCCCTGATCCGCCCCCGTATTGGCATCCCCCGTATTCGCAGGCTGCGGCAACGGGTGATCGAACAGGCGCTGCCAATATCCGAGGAATGCGCGCGCCACATTCGCATCTTCGATGACGATGCAATTATTGCTCTGGCCAGAGATCCCGCTCCACGTCCAGTTGGTCGAGCCGGTCAGCACCGACTGAGGCGTTCCCTGGTCGTCAGACCAGATGACGAACTTGTTGTGGCCGATATGGCCGCTGCCATTGAACAATCGGTCCTGCATCCGGAACGTCGCTCCCGGCGCATCGGCGATTGCACGCAGCGCCGCGCGGGCGTCCTCGTTTCGCGTGTCGTAGTCGGTGTGAATGACCTTCTTGGTCACCTTGTCCTTGGTGTCCCGGGAGCCTGCATCGGACAGGATCAGCTGCATGCGGGGAGCTGCTGCGACCAGAAGATCGAGCAACTGCCGATCTTCAAGCTCGTAGAGGGCGGCATGGAAGCGCCCGCCCGCTCGGCTCAGGAACTCCGTGATCGTGGTGGGAACGTCGCCGGCGAGATAGCGCCGCAGCACGTCAGCCGGGTCGCGCAGCCGCGCTTCGAGTTCGCTGCGCCCGATCTTGCCGTCATCCTCCTCGAGCACGCGGATCAGGAACTGGCTCGAGAGAATGCCGTTGGTGAAAGTGGAGATGAACGGCCCCCGTCGCCGTGTCGCCTCGACGATATTGGTGAAGGCCGCGGGTCCCAGATAGCCGAGCCGGACCGGCGCGCCTTGATAGCCATGCTCGACGCGCCGATTGCGTTTTGCGTCCCAGTGGCTCTCGCGGACGGGCACCACTTCTTCGAGCCCGGCGCGCAAATGGCCTATCGGACGGATGCGGTAGCGCAGCCGCTCATTTTCGGGCCGGAGATTGGCGGCGTCACGACGGCGCCGCAGCGTGAGGTCGCGCCAATTGAACTTCTGTATCGGCCAGACACTGGTGTTCTGTGCCTGCCAGTCGGGGTTCGACTGTCCCTGGAAAGCGACATAAGCGGCAAGCGGCCGCTCGCTCGTCACCTGATCGTTTGCGTCGAGATATTCTCGGACGATGTGGAAGCCGACACAGTCAGGGATCGGATCGGGATCGGTCCGCCATGCCAGGAACGCGACCTCGTTGTTGACGATTGCGGTTGCCTTGATGATCTGCATCATGCCGCCCCCAGACCACGACCCAGCCCGGCGGCCGGTGGTGGCACGATAGAATGCGCCTCGCCGATGACCAATGCATGTCGCTGTCGCGTCGAGTCCGCAACTGGTGGTTGACGGACATAGCAGACACGGGCCGGCTCAGGCAGACTCGCAAACCTCTATGGGCTCGCCGAACCATCGCGATGCGGCCTGAGCAGCTTCCTCGGGGTCAGGGGCGCCTTCAACGGCCCAGGCGACGACGCCATCGGGACGGACAAGCACAGCACTCAAGCCCAGCCGATCCCTGGCGTCACCGGCGACATAGGCAATGCGACCATTCCAGCGCGTTGCAAGCGCCTGGAGCGGAGCACCAGTGTCAAAGTCCAGCAACAGGCCTTTGCCTGCCCTGAGGAGATCGCCGAGCGTGCTCCCGTCGGCCAGCGCGAAGTCGGGAGCGCTGCGGCCCAGCAGCGGGTGGCCACCGCCAAGATCATAGCGGAGAGAAACACCCCAGACGCGCTCGGCGAAATATGTCGCGCCGTCACGCGTATCGATGAGATCGCGGATGATGGCTTCCAGCGCGCGTGAACTCTTGGCTGGCCGCATCAGCGCGACCTGGGCGCGCGACCAGTCAAGAACCTGCGCTCCCACCGGATGCCGTTCGCTCGCATAGCTGTCGAGGAGACCGACCGGCGCGTCGCCACGGATCGTGGACGCCAGTTTCCAGCCAAGGTTCATCGCGTCGCCGAGCCCGAGATTGAGCCCCTGGCCGCCCAAGGGCGAATGGATATGCGCGGCATCGCCGGCGAGCAGCACCCGCCCCTTGCGGTAGGCGGTCGCCTGGTAGGCGCGATCCGTCCAGGTCGTGGCAAGCTTCAAGGCCGTCACAGTGACGTCCGTGTCGGAGATGCGGCGCAAAACCGCCTGCACGTGCTCGAGCGTGACCGGCCGGGTTCGATGGAAGGCGCCCCCGTCGAACGCGACCATCGCGATCGTCCCGGGCCGTGAGTAGGTATACATGCCCGCAGGCGTGTAATGGCGACCAAGGCGGAGCTGATCCGGATCGGCCATCTCGACATCAACGGAATAGCCGGTGAACTCGGGATCGGTGCCGGCGAACGCAAAACCGCCAGCCTTGCGAACCGTGCTGCGGCCGCCATCGCAACCGACAAGCCAGCGTCCGCGAAAAATCTCGCCGCCAGCGCGAACGGTAACAGCGTCATCCGACTGGTCGAAGCCTTCGACGCCGCGGCCGCGCCTGATCTCGACGCCCATCGCGTTTGCGCGAACCGCCAAGGCGGATTCGAGCTGTTCCATCTCAACCAACATGCTGGTGCTGGCCGAATTTGGCAGGCGATAGGGCCATTTCGAGGTGTCGATCTTGTCCTCGTAGAACTGGATGCCGGCGAAATGGCCGCCCGGGCGGCGCGGCTGTTGCATCCAATGCGCAGCTGTCAAAGCACTGCCGGTGCCCGAGCCGTCTTTCGCGGGTTGCGGCGCCGCGATCTCGTTCAGCAATCCGCGGCGGTCAAAGGCTTCGATCGTCGGCGTTGAGAGGCCGCGCATCCCGAACGGAAGCCGCTTCAAGGGCGAGCGCGGGTCCTCGGCCTGCTCCAGCACCAGGACCGAAACGCCCGCGAGACGCAGCTCGCAGGCGAGAAACAGGCCGACAGGGCCAGCCCCGGCGATCACGACATCGTAGATCAAGGCAAATTCCTCAAGTGCCCATCGGATCGATGCCGACCGCGATGATGCGCGTCGGCGCGCTCGATAGGGCAAATTATTATACTCAGTGTAAATTTATCTATGGTATAGATATCGACATGTCAAACCGACTCGGACTCCGCGACCGCAAGAAGGAGATGACGCGTCAGGCGATCTCCAACGTCGCCACACGCCTGTTCGTCGAACGCGGCTTCGACAACGTCTCCGTCGCCGATGTCGCTGAGGCAGCGGACGTCGCGAGGAAGACGGTGTTCAACTACTTCCCCCGGAAGGAGGATCTGGTCTTCGATCGCGAGGAGGAAGTGCGCGCGCTGGTGCGGGAAGCACTCGCCGGTCGCGATGGGTACTCGCCGGTCGAGGCGTTCCAGACGCTGATGCGCAGGCTGGTCGAGGCGCAACACCCCCTGTTCAGGATCACGGAGCGGCCCGTCCAGTTCTGGCGCACCGTCGCGGAGAGTCCGGCCCTGACTGCGCGCGCCCGCGAGCTTCAGGTGACGCTCGCCGATGATCTCGCAGCCATGCTGTCCGACGCGGTGGGCAGGCGGCATTCCGACCCCGACGCGCGTCTCGCGGCGGCGATGCTGATGGCCACGCTGGTGGTCGCTTACGGCGAGGCGCTACGCGCCTTTCGCGGGAACCGAGAGCCCGAGGCAGCTTTCATGGGCGTGCTGGAACGCGGCTTCGCCGGCGTCGCCGCCGCACTCGTCGGCACGCCTTATGTCTGACTTCGAAGAATGTCCGGCAGATCGGCGCGGTAGCCGGCAAGCAGCTCGAAAACAAACCTTCGCAAGGCCCGCCGGGGGTCGAGAGCGGCCGTCAGTGACGCAACGAGGCCACAAGCCTCACGCCGCCTTCGCCTCGATCTTCAGGAATCCTGCGAGCTTGCCGGCAGACAGCCCCGCCTCCTTCGCGATCCGCAGCGCCAGCGAGAGCGCGGCCGGACGCAGCTGGCCGAGCGGGCGGTCGAGCCAATAGGAGACCGGGTTGAGCGCAGTGCGAGGGTCCACCATCGCGACCCGGCCCGCCTCAACCTGGGCATGCGCCAGAGGCGGGCGGGCGAGAGCCAGACCAAGCCCGCAGGCGGCAGCGTCGAGCACGAGATTATAGTCCTCGAACCTTCGATCCTGCGGGCGTGGGCGATAATCCAGCCCGTGGCTCGCAAACCAGGCACGCCAGCCGGCGGCATCCGAATCATGGATCAGCGGATGCGCCAGCAGGCGCTCCGGCCGGCCCTGCCCGATTGCCCGAGCGAGCTCCGGCGAGGCGATCGGATAGCACCATTCCTCGAAGAGCTGCACCGAGACGCGGCCGGGCGCGCCGCCGCGCCCGCAGCGAATGGCCAGGTCGATGCCCTCATCCTCGAGATCGACGCGACGATGGTCGACCTGCAGCACGATGCGCAGGGCCGGATTGCCGCTTTCGAGCTGGTGCATGCGCGGCATCAGCCAGAGGCTGCAGACGGAGGGCGTCGCGCTGAAGCGCACCACGGCCGCGCCCCGCGCTTCGGTCCAGCGGTCCGAGGTATCGGCAATCAGCGAAAACGCCTCCTGCGTGCGCTGGAGCAGGCGTTGGCCCTCGGGCGTCAGCGCCACGCCACGCGCCTGCCGCTCGAAGACGCGCAGGCCCAGCCAATGCTCCAGCTTGGCCACCTGCCGGCTGACCGCGCCATGGGTCAGGTTCAGCGCCTCGGCCGCGGCCGAGAAGCTGCCGGTGCGCGCCGCGGTCTCGAAAGCGCGCAGCGTGTCGAGCGGGGGAAGGTTCGAGCTGTGATCCATTCTCACAGCTCGCCCTCGAATTCATCGTTTGTCAATCAGCTGGGGCGGGTATCTATGGCGGGTCATGCTCTCTCCTCGATGAGGTTCGCCATGACCGCCGCCTGCACCGCAGCGCCAATCCCCGCCAAGTCCTCCTTCGACTCGACGACGCTGGGGCTGGCGATTTTCACCATCATCGCCTGGGCCTCGGCCTTCCCCGCGATCCGCGCCGCGCTCGGCGGCTTCGGGGCGCTCGAACTCGGCGCGGTGCGCTTCGCCATCGCCGCCGTACCGGCCGCGCTGTTCCTTGCCGTCACGCGGCCAAAGCTGCCGGAATGGCGCGACGCCTGGCGCTTCGGCTTCGGCGGGCTCGTCTTCGTCGCGGGCTACACCGTGCTGCTCAATCTCGGCCAGCAGACGGTCTCGGCCGGGGCGGCAAGCTTCATCATCAACATCAACCCGATCATCACGGCGGCGCTCGCCATGCTGGTGCTGGGCGAGCGTTTCAGCGGCAGCCAATGGCTCGGCAGCGCGATCTCGCTCGCCGGCGTCGGGGTGATCGCCTTCGGACAGAACGGGGCTGCGCTCGACCTCGGCATCGGTGTGCTGCTGGTGCTCGGCGCGGCTTTGTGCAACTCGCTGACCACCATCGTGCAGAAGCCGCTCTTCGCCCAGCACAAGCCGCTGACGGTGACGGCCTGGAACATGGTGGTCGGCGGCCTCCTGCTCTCGCCCTTCCTGCCAAGCGGCATCGCCCAGGCGCAGACCGCCTCGACCGCCAGCCTCTACGCCATGTTCTATCTCGCCATCGTGCCGAGCCTGATCACCTATGCGACTTGGACGACGCTGCTCTCGCGCCTGCCGGCGGGCCGCGCCTCGAACCTGCTCTATGCCGCCCCGCCGGTCTCGCTCCTGATCAGCTATCTCTGGCTCGGCGAGGTGCCGAGCCTCCTCGGCATCCTCGGCGGCGCGATGGCGCTGGGCGGCGTCGTCATCGTCAATCTGAAGCGCTGACGCCGCGCTTCCAACCCGGCGGCGGGGCTGCGATACTGCCCCGCCATGCCTGTGACGATCTTCCTCCTGCGCGCCGTCAATCTCGGCGGCGCCAGCACCATCAAGATGGCGACCCTGCGCGCGCTCTGCCCGCCGCTGGGCCTTCGCCATGCCGCGACCCTGCTGCAGAGCGGCAACCTCGTCGCCTGCCATGACGGCGAGGCGCGCGACATAATCGCCCTGAAGCTGGAAGAGGCGATCGCCGCCACGCATTCGCTGCGCCCGCGCGTGATTGCCCGCAGCCAAGGCCAGTTGCAGGACATACTCGCGCATTCTCCACTGCCGGCCGCGGAGCGCCAACCGAACTGGCTTCTGGTGATGCCGCTCGACGCGGTCCCGGCTGATGGCGCAATCGACCGCCTGCGCGCCTGGCATAAGGGGCCCGAGGAGATCAGCCTGCGCGGCCGCGATCTCTATCTGCATTACAGCGAGGGCATCGGTCGCTCGAAGCTGACCAATGCCGTGATCGAACGGCATCTCGGCGTACAGGGCACGGCGCGAAACTGGACGACGCTGACGAAGCTCGCGACGCTGGCCCAGGAGGTCGCCGCCCATGGCTGAGACCGGAGGTGACGTCACGATCAGGCCGCTCGATGCCACTGACGCGGAAGCCTATCAGGCCTTGCGCCTCCAGGCGCTGCTTCAGGCGCCCGAGGCCTTTGGCGCAAGCCATGCCGAGGAGGCGGCGCGCCCGCTTGAAGCCTTCATCGCGCGCATCACGCCTGCTCCGCCGAGCCTCGTCTTCGGGGCATTCGCGAATGCGGAGCTGGTCGGCATGGCGGGTTTCCTCGCTGGGAACTCCGAGAAGAGCCGGCATCGCGGTACGCTCTGGGGCGTCTATCTCGCGCCGGGCTGGCGCGGGCGCGGCGGCGCTCAAGCGCTGATCGAAGCGGTAAGGGCCCATGCGGCGCAGCATGTGCTGGTGCTGCAGGCGCGCGCCGTGACGACCAACAGCGTCGCGCTGCGCCTCTATGAACGCCTCGGTTTCAAGCCCTATGGCATCGAATCGAAGGCGCTACGCATCGACGGCGCATTTTTCGACGAGGCGCTGCTGGCGCTGGATTTTTCGGAGGCCGCGCCCGACTGAACGCCGCGATAGAGTGTTTTCGAGCGAAGTGGATCGGAAACTGCCCCAGCCATATTGATCAGCGTGAGCGGCGCTCCAGCGCTTCGGCAAGCCAGATCACGGCCTTGCGCCCCGCGAGCAGGGCCTCGTCCTTCGTCTTGTAGCTCAGGCCGGAATAGTGCTGCACCGGCGTCCAGGCGCCGCCATCCTCGACGTCGCGCCGGAATTCCTCGAAGCCGAAGCTGCCGTCCGGCCGCGAGAAGCAATCGACGCAACGGTCATGCTCGGCGTTCTCGACGCTGTCGAACACGAGCCAGGATGGGTCGATGCGCCCCGACATGACCTTCGTCAGAATCCCCGCGCTTCCAGCGCCTTCTCGGCATCCGTGATGTAGTCGCGCACCACCGGCACGGCGCTCTTATGCGGGCCGAGCAGGAGCTGGAAGACCATGTCGCCGCCGATGTCGAAGGAGATTTCGCAGGCCGAGAGATAGAACTCCCACATCCGCGCGAAGCGCTCGCCCATCATCGTCACGACCTCCGGCCGGTGGGCCATGAAGCGCTCGCGCCAGGCATGGAGCGTCCAATGGTAGTGCCGCCGCCAGAACTCGCAATCCGACGACCACAGGCCGGTCTGTTCGACCGCAGCGAAGACCTCCGACATCGCCGGCGCGTAGCCGCCCGGGAAGATGTATTTGTCGAAGAACGGTCCGGTGAAGCCCGGCGGCCCGACGCGGCCGATGCAGTGCACCAGCGCAATGCCGTCCGGCTTCAGCAGGTCACGAATGGCCTCGAAATATTCAAGGTAATGCGCGACGCCGACATGCTCCATCATGCCGACCGAGACGACACGCTCGAAGCTGCCCTTGAGCTCGCGATAGTCCTTGTTGATGAAAGTCACGGCATCACCGACGCCCGCGGCTTCTGCGCGCTTCTGCGCAGCCGCCATCTGGTCAGGCGAGACGTTGAGCCCCGTCACCTTCGCGCCGCAGGCCTTGGCGAGATAGATCGCGAGCTCGCCCCAGCCCGAACCGATATCGAGCACGGTCATGCCTGGCTCGATCTTCAGCTTGGCCGCGAGATGGCGCAGCTTGGCCTTCTGCGCAGCTTCCAGCCCGACCTCGGGGCTGTGCCAATAGGCGCAGGAATAGGTCATCGTCTCGTCGAGCCAGAGCTTATAGAACTCGGTCGGGATGTCGTAGTGGTGCTTGACCTTCTTGCCGGCGAGCCCGAGCGGGTTGTGCATGCGGAAGCGCCGGATGCGGAAGCGGATATTGCGGACGACCTTCTGGATCGGGTGCTTGCGCAACTCCTTGCGCTGCATCCAGAACAGCGACAGCAGATCATGGATCGACGAGCCGTCCTCGAAATCGATCCGGCCGTCCATATAGCCTTCGGCCAGCGCCATTTCCGGATTGAGGAAGATCTCGCGTTCGATCTTGTCGTCATGGAAGCGCACGGTGACGGCCGGCGCCGTCTTGATCTGGCCCGCGAACAGGATCTCGGCCGGCCCGGAGCCGAAGACATGGCGCTGGTTGTCGGGGGTGATCACGGTCAGCCGGCCGTGCCGGACGAAGCGCTTCAACAGCTTGGGTAGCAAAAACATCGTCGCCCTCGGATTCGCGCGAAGCTTAGAGCCGGCGCCGCGCTTGGCAAGCCGCGCACCCTCGCCGCCTCGCGGAGGCGCTGTCTCCAGCCCCGCGCAACCCCACTGGATCAGGTTCTCGGGCCGAAGCGCAACGGCAAGAAGGCAACGCGCATGGAAAAACGAAGCTCGAAGCGCTGGCGCTCGCGCCTGCGCTCGGCGAAGCTGTTCGACGCGTCGCAGCGTTTCCTCGTCGAATGTCGCATCATGGACCTGTCGCCGAGCGGCGCCCGGCTGAAGCCGGAGAGCGACCGGCCGCTGCCGCTCGAACTTCGCTATCACGACGAGGACAAGATCTTCGCGCCGGCTGCCCTCATCTGGATCAGGAAGCGCGAGATCGGCATCCGCTTTCTCGACGAGGCCGCAGCCGAGGGAGAGGCCACAGACCCCAAGCCCCTGGACGCTGAGTTGCGCAACGCTTCGCCATCGGCCGAGAGCCGGACGATGTCAGATGCGACCAGGACGTGATCCCATCTGACATCCGAATCCATCTCTCATCCAGGAGTGAGAGCAGGATCACTGCAAAAAACCGGTTTCCACTTTTCCGCATCCTGCTCTAGTCGTGGCGGGACCGGCCGCAGGAGGCTGCCGGCAAGCGGCGAACGGCGAGACCATGTCCTGGCGCGATTTCTGGAACGGCGAGCATTCCATCTACGTTTCGCCGCGCCACAAGGCGCTGCATTACCGGCAGATCGCCAAGGACCTGGTCGGCCAGATCCCGGCGCCCGACGCCACCGTGCTCGACCATGGCTGCGGCGAGGCCTTGAGCGCCGACCTTGTCGCCGCCGCCTGCGGCAAGCTCTATCTCTGCGAGGCCGCGCCGAGCGTGCGCGAACGGCTGCGGGCGATGTTTGGACGCATCGGTCATGTCGCCGTGGCCTCGCCGGAGGAGATCGAGGCGCTGCCGGAAGCAACGCTCGACCTCGTCGTGGCGAATTCACTGATCCAGTATCTGAGCCGCGAGGAACTCTCGGCCCTGCTGCTCACCTGGCGCGCCAAGCTCAAGCCGGGCGGCAAGCTCGTCATCGCCGATGTGATCCCGCCCGATGTCAGCCCACTCACCGACGCCTCGCAACTCCTGGCGTTCGCCTGGCGCGGCGGGTTTCTGGCGGCAGCGCTGGCCGGGCTCGTGCGCACCGCCTTCTCCGACTACCGCAAGCTCAGGGCGCAATACGGACTCTCGACCTATACGGCGGAGCAGATCACGGCGCTGATCGCGCAGGCCGGTTTCGAGGCCATCGCACCGGCCAGGAATTTCGGCCACAACCCGCACCGCATGACCTTCGAGGCGAGGCGTCCCGGCTGATAGGCTTGTACAAAACGATCCGTCATTTTCGCTCGCGTTGAACAAATGCAGCCGCCATGCCGTCTGAACGGCATGGCGGTTCCGACAGAGGCGAACCTGCGATGATTCAGTTCGACTATCTGTTCGATCCGCTCTGCGGCTGGTGCTACGGCGCCACGCCGATGATCGCGACACTGGCGGACCATGACGAGATCGCCCTGCGACTGGTGCCGACCGGGCTGTTCGCCGGCCCGGGCGTACGACGTATGGACGAGGCCTTCGCGGCCTATGCCTGGTCGAGCGACCAGCGCATCGCGCAAATGACCGGGCAGAGCTTCACCGAGGCCTATCGCAGGCAAGTGCTCGCCGTAACGGACCATCTCCTCGATTCAGGTCCGGCCTCGCTGACGCTGACAGCGGTTGCGCGGCATGCACCCGAGCGCGAGCGGGAAACCCTCCGGGCGATCCAGGAGGCGCGCTATGTTGAGGGGCAGGACATCACAGCCCTGCCGGTTCTCCTCGGCATCCTGGAGCGGCTCGACCTGCCGGCGGCTGCAGCAGAGCTCGCCAACCCAAGCGACGAGCTGCTCGCGGCTGATGAGGCGCGCATGACGGAGGGCCGCGCTCTGATGGCCTCGCACCGCGCCAGCGGCGTCCCGGCTCTCATCCGGCACGATGGCGACGAAACGCGGCTACTGCGCTTGGACACGCTCTTTGGAGACTTCACCGCCTTCCTCGCCCAGCTCGGCCTGGCCCAACCGGGCAGAGTGGCCCCGTGAGCACTGGCTCGCCGACCTGGCCGGGCCGGGTTTCGCCCTGCCGCGCGGCGCGCTAAACCGGCATGGTCGCATCGGCGCGCTTGTAAGGACATATCCCATGCATATCGGCTTGATCGGGGGCATCGGCGTTGCAGCGACGGTGGTCTACTACCAGCGCCTGACGGCCGCCGCTGCGGCCCGCGGCGTCGCAAAGCTTGAGCTTACGATCGTCCATGGCGAGATTCAGGAGCTGATCCGCAACAATCTCGCCGACCGCAAGGCCGAGCAGGCCCAGGCGTTCCTTCCGCTCGTCACGCGCTTGAAGGATGCAGGCTGCGATTGCGTCGCTCTGTCATCGCTGGGGGCGCATTTCTGTCTGGAAGAGCTGGCAGCCCTGTCGCCCTTGCCGATCGTCTCAGCCGTCGCTCCGCTCGACGCCTATTTCGTTGAACAGGGCATCAAGCGGGTCGGCCTTCTCGGAACGCGGGTCGTCATGCGCACACGCCTTTACGGCCAGCTTGCTCGCACGGACGCCATCGCATTGGACGACGAGATCGAGCGTCTCGGTCAAACCTACCAGGACGTCGCAGTCGCCGGCACATGCTCAGCCGCGCAGCGCGAGCTGTTTCTCGACGCAGGCAGGCGCATGACCGAGGCCGGCGCTGACGCGATCGTTCTCGCCGGAACCGATCTCAATCTGGCTTTCGATGGGCAAAACCCTGGATATACGGTCATCGACGCGCTGAGTATCCATGTTGCGCTGCTCGCGGATCTGGCTTCGGGACGTCAGTCCTTGAGCGATATTCCATCATAGCGCCGAGGGCATTCGCGCTTTCGAACACACCCAGCCGTGGCAGACTTGCCGGCCGTGCAGGACTTGCCAACCGTGCAGGACTTGCCAACCCTGACAGGCTTGGCGGTTCGTAGGCCGAGATGCGTCGAAGCACCTTTCAGGCCTTACTCCGCCCGGTCGGCGAAGCTGAAGAACTTGTGGCCGAGAAAGGAGAACACCATCACGATCCCCGTGGTGACGAGCTGCATCGGCAGATAGGGCAAGCCGAGCTTGCTGACGAAGAGCTGCATCAGCACGCCGGTGAGGACGAAGCCTCCGGCTGCGATCAATGCGAAACGCCAGGTCGCCTGGGCGTGGCTGTGGGTCGCGTCAAAGGTCAGCCAGCGATTCAGCGAATAGGAGACGACGGCGCCGAGCACGAAGCCCGCCAGCGTCGCCGGCACCGGATCGACATGGCCGAGTTCGACCAGGCCGATCAATAGCGCGTAATGCGCCACGGCCGTGATGCCACCGGCGAAGATATAGGCCAGGAGCTGGCGGGACTGGCGCGGGTACTGCTTGAAAGACATGCCGGGCCTTTAAAGCATCGGCCCGAAAAGTGGGATGCGGTTTTCGAAAAAAGCCGATGCACCATCGAGGAGCAGCCGCATCGGGCCGGATCGCATATCGGATCCGCTGCGGTTACCCGGCATGCCGAAGGCAGGTTCATGAGCCCGCCGAGTGTTTGGCCTCACATTCTCAAGCCCGGACCTCGAAGACCATGTTGAATGGCGTCTCGGTCGCGCGGCGGAAGCGGGTGAAGCCGGCATCGAGCGCAACCCTCCGCAGCCGCATCTCGCCGGCCTGGGCGCCGAGCCCGAGGCCGACCTCCTGCGACAGCGAAGCCGGCGTGCAGATCATCGTCGATGCCCCGTAGAAGATCCGCCCGACCGGATTGAGGTTGTCCTTGAGCTGGTCATGCGCGAAGGGCTCGACGATCATCCAGGTGCCATCATCGGCAAGCGTTTCCTTGACGTGGCGGCCAGCCCCAGCGGGGTCGCCCATGTCGTGCAGGCAATCGAACATCGCGACGAGATCGTAGCCCCGCGCCGGATAGGTCTTGGCCGAGGCCTGCTCGAAGACGACCCGATCCTCGACCCCAGCCTTGGTCGCAGCCTCCCGTGCCCGGTCGATCGACGGACCGTGGTAATCGAAGCCGAAGAAATACGAATTCGGGTAGGCCTGCGCCATCAGCACGGTCGAAGCGCCATGGCCGCAGCCGACATCGGCGACGCGGGCACCCTTTTCGAGCTTGGCCTTGACCCCGTCGAGCGCCGGGATCCAGCTGTTGTTGAGGTTGCTGTTGTAGCCGGGCCGGAAAAAGCGCTCCGTGCCGCGGAACAGGCATTTGCTGTGCTCGTGCCAGCCCACGCCGGCGCCGGTCCGAAAGGCCTCGGCGATTTTTGGCTCGTCGAGCCACATCGCCCGAACGATCTCGAAGGCGCCAGCGAAGAAGGCGGGGCTGCCCTCCTCCGCAAACGCCATCGCCTGTTCGGCGGAGAGGCTGAAACTGTCGGTGTCGGCGTCGTAGTCGATATATTCGGCAGCCGCCTGCGCCGAGAGCCACTCCCGGACATAGCGCTCCTTGAAGCCTGTCTTGGCGGCGAGGCCCTCGGCGGTCATCGGCTTGCCGTCCGCCATCGCCTTGTAGAGGCCGAGCTGGTCGCCAAGGACGACGAGCGCGCCGGTTACCGACGCACCGACATCACCAACCAGACGTCCGACAAGCGCATCGAGTTTCTGAGGGTCGGCTTCACGCATGGCCATGCTCCTCTGGATAGGGCGTAGCCGGCTCTGACGCGAACCGGCTCGACGCCATCGCGGAAGCGGCGACGCTATACCCCCCACAGACCGAGTCAATGAACCGGAATGGGTACCGGAAAGCGCAGCGCTCCGGCAGAGTCTGGACCGCGCCCGCTCAGGAAACCGTCAGCGGGCCGGACAAGCGCGGCAGGTTGGGGTCGCGCCGCGCCGTCTCCAGCACGCTGTCGAGCAGGCCCGGAAAGCGGCGGTCGAGATCCTCGCGCCTGATCGAAAGATAGCGCGAGGTGCCCTCGACGCGGGAGCGCGTGATGCCGGCCTCGCGCAGCTTGGCGAAGTGATAGGACAACAGCGACGCCGAGGCGAGTTCCGAGAAGCTGTTGCAACGCGCCTTGTCGACCTCGGGCACGTCGGCGAGCGCCACCAGGATGCCGAGCCGGATCGGGTCGGCCAGCGCCGCGAACACGTCGGCCGCGGCGATATCGTCGATATCGGGATGGAAGACCGTTTTCATAGCCTGACCGAGATAGGAGATCGCGACGCTCCTGACAAGTTTCAACGTTCGTTGAAATTATGCTTGTGATCTCGCATCTGCGAACATAAGTTCAACGATCATTGAAATTCCGGGAAACCGGATTCGGAAGGACTGTCCCATGGACGCACGTCTTCTCTGGCTGGCCGGCGGGGCTTTCGCCATCGGCACCGGCAGCCTCATCGTCACCGGAATCCTGCCCAATCTGGCGGCCGGCTTCGGAGTTTCAGTCGACTCCGCCGGCCTGCTGCTGACTGCTTTCGCCATCGCCTATGCGATCGGCTCGCCGGTCCTCTCGACGCTTCTCGGCAATATCGAGCGCAAATTCGTCCTCGCCGGCTCGCTCGTCGTTTTCGCGGCCGCCAATCTGGCCGGCGCCTTTGCCACGGACTTCTCGCATCTGATGCTGGCGCGAATCGTCATGGCGCTGGCGGCCGGCGTCTATATGCCTGCCGCCAATGCGGTGGCGGTGACGCTGGTGCCGCCGGAACGACGGGCGCGGGCGATCGCGCTCGTCACGGGCGGCATGACGGTCGCGCTCATCCTCGGTGTCCCGTTCGGTACGGCAGCCGCGGCAGCTGGCGGCTGGCACCTCGCCTTCCTGCTGGTCGCACTGTTCGGTACGCTGGCGCTGATCGGCATCCTCTGGCAATTGCCCATGGGCCTGCCGCGCGGTGCCAGCACCATGGCCGAGCGGCTCGCCGTGGCGCGTCGCGGCGACATCCTGCTGGCGCTGGCGACGACGATGCTGTGGACCACCGGGGCCTTCACGCTCTACGGCTATATCGCGCCGTTCCTGGCCAACCATGGCGGGATTACCGGGCTCTGGCTCGGAGCGGCCCTTGTCGTGTCCGGCATCGGATCCGCGCTGGGCAACCAGTTCGGCGGCATCGCCAGCGACCGCTTCGGACCCGAACGCACCCTCACCGTCGTGTTGACCGTCCTGGCTGGAGCGCTTGCCGCCTTCTCGCTCGTCGCGGTGACGCTGCCGCCAACCACCGCGATTTTCATATTCCCGGTCATTCTGGTGGTCTGGAGCGCGGCGGGCTGGGCTGGCCATCCCTCTCAGATGTCACGGCTCGCCGCGATGGCGCCCGACAGCGTGGTGATCGCGCTCTCGCTCAATGCATCCGCTATGTATATCGGCATCGCAGCGGGCTCGGTGCTGGGACAGCAGAGCATTCGCCTGGGCAATACGAGTTGGCTCGGCTTTGTCGGCGCGGCCTGCGAGGTCGCAGCGCTCGCCGTGCTCTGGCTCGCGCTGCGCCGCAAGCGCGCCGGCAGGCGCAACGAAAGCGACATCACAGAGATCGCAATCGCCGCGCCTCCTGTGCGCTAACGGCTGGGGGAAGCGCTTTCCGCTTCCCCCAGCGGCTCCTCACCTCTATAGCGAGCGCCTAGCATTCATTCAGGCGCTCGCTTGGTCTCCGCTCGCTCGATCGGACCGGGGCTGCGCGCGCCCGCGAACATTTGGCCAGAGACCATGCCCAAGCGCACAGACATCAAGACCATCCTGATCATCGGCGCCGGCCCCATCATTATCGGCCAGGCCTGCGAGTTCGACTATTCCGGCACCCAGGCCTGCAAGACGCTGAAGGCCGAGGGCTACCGCATCGTCCTGGTCAATTCGAACCCGGCCACGATCATGACCGACCCGGACCTGGCGGATGCGACCTATGTCGAGCCGATCACGCCCGAGGTCGTCGCCAAGATCATCGAGAAGGAGCGCAATGTCCTGCCCGGCGGCTTCGCCCTGCTGCCGACCATGGGCGGCCAGACCGCGCTGAACTGCGCGCTCTCGCTCAACAAGAAGTCGCTGACGGATGCCTCGGGCCGCTCGATCAGCGTGCTGGAGAAATTCGACGTCGAGATGATCGGCGCCACCGCCGAGGCGATCGACAAGGCCGAGGATCGCGAGCTCTTCCGCAACGCGATGACCAAGATCGGCCTCGACACGCCGCGCTCGCACCAGATCAAGACGCTCGGTCAGGCGCTCGACGCCCTCGACGACATCGGCCTTCCCGCCATCATCCGCCCGTCCTTCACCATGGGCGGCACTGGCGGCGGCATCGCCTACAACAAGAGCGAGTTCATCGACATCGTCGAGCGCGGCATCGACGCCTCGCCGACCAGCGAGGTCCTGATCGAGGAGAGCGTGCTCGGCTGGAAAGAGTACGAGATGGAGGTCGTCCGCGATAAGAAGGACAACTGCATCATCGTCTGCTCGATCGAGAACATCGACCCGATGGGCGTCCATACCGGCGATTCGATCACGGTGGCCCCGGCGCTGACGCTGACCGACAAGGAATACCAGATCATGCGCGACGCCTCGCTGGCGGTGCTGCGCGAGATCGGCGTCGAGACCGGCGGCTCGAACGTACAGTTCGCGGTCGATCCCGAGACCGGCCGCATGATCGTCATCGAGATGAACCCGCGCGTCTCGCGCTCCTCGGCGCTCGCCTCCAAGGCGACCGGCTTCCCGATCGCCAAGGTCGCGGCGCGCCTGGCAGTGGGCTACACGCTCGACGAGATCGAGAACGACATCACCGGCGGCGCGACGCCTGCCTCCTTCGAGCCGACGATCGACTATGTCGTCACCAAGATCCCGCGCTTCGCCTTCGAGAAATTCCCCGGCGCCGAGCCGACGCTGACCACCGCGATGAAGTCGGTCGGCGAGGCGATGGCGATCGGCCGGACCTTCCAGGAATCGCTCCAGAAAGCTTTGCGCTCGCTGGAGACCGGTCTCGACGGCCTCGACGAGATCGAGGTCGACGGCATGGGCCATGGCGACGACAAGAACGCGATCAAGGCCGCGCTCTCGACGCCGACGCCCGACCGCATCCTGCATGTCGCCCAGGCCATGCGCTTCGGTTTCACCGACGAGCAGATCCATGAGAGCTGCAAGATCGACCCATGGTTCCTCGCCCAGATGCGCGAGATCGTCGACATCGAGGAGAAGGTGCGCGCCCACGGCTTGCCGCAGACGCCCGGCGCCTTCCGCCAGGTCAAGGCGATGGGCTTCTCCGACAAGCGCCTCGCCGCGGTCGCCGGAAAGACCGAGGCCGAGGTCAAGGCGCTGCGCCGTTCGCTCGACGTCAGGCCCGTCTACAAGCGCATCGATACCTGCGCTGCCGAATTCGCCTCGCCGACGGCCTATATGTACTCGACCTACGCCATGCCCTTCGCCGGCAAGGCCGATGACGAGGCGCGTCCCTCCGACCGCAAGAAGGTCGTCATCCTCGGCGGCGGCCCCAACCGCATCGGCCAGGGCATCGAGTTCGACTATTGCTGCTGCCATGCCTGCTACGCGCTGCGCGACGCCGGCTACGAGACCATCATGGTCAACTGCAACCCCGAGACCGTCTCGACCGATTACGACACCTCGGACCGGCTCTATTTCGAGCCGCTGACTGCCGAGGACGTGCTCGAGATTCTCGACACGGAGAAGCAGAACGGCACGCTGCATGGCGTCATCGTCCAGTTCGGCGGGCAGACCCCGCTGAAGCTGGCAAACGCCCTGGAAGAGGCCGGCATCCCGATCCTGGGCACCTCGCCCGACATGATCGACCTCGCCGAGGATCGCGACCGCTTCAAGCGCCTGCTCGACAAGCTGCATCTGAAGCAGCCCAAGAACGGCATCGCTTATTCGGTCGAGCAGGCCCGCATGATCGTCGCCGAGCTCGGCCTGCCCTTCGTCGTGCGCCCGTCCTATGTGCTCGGCGGCCGCGCCATGGCGATCATCCATGACGAGACCCAGTTCGAGAACTACTTGCTCGGCACGCTGCCCAGCCTGATCCCCTCCGAGGTCAAGGCGAAATACCCCAACGACAAGACCGGGCAGATCAACACCGTGCTCGGCAAGAACCCGCTGCTGTTCGACCGCTATCTGTCGGATGCCATCGAGGTCGATGTCGACTGCCTCAGCGACGGCAAGGACGCGTTCATCGCCGGCATCATGGAGCATATCGAGGAGGCCGGCATTCATTCCGGCGATTCGGCTTGCTCTCTGCCACCACGCTCGCTTTCGCCTGAAATCATCGCCGAGCTGGAGCGCCAGACCAAGGCGATGGCATTGGCGCTCGATGTCGGCGGGCTGATGAACGTGCAGTACGCCATCCAGAACGGCGTCATCTACGTGCTCGAAGTGAACCCGCGCGCCTCGCGCACCGTGCCCTTCGTCGCCAAGGTCATCGGCATCCCCGTCGCCAAGATCGCAGCCCGCATCATGGCCGGCGAGAGCCTAGCAAGCTTCGCGCTGAAGGCGGAGAAGCTCGACCATGTCGGCGTCAAGGAGGCGGTCTTCCCCTTCGCGCGCTTCCCGGGTGTCGACGTGCTGCTCGGGCCGGAAATGCGCTCGACCGGCGAGGTCATCGGGCTCGACCGCTCCTTCGACATCGCTTTCGCCAAGAGCCAGCTCGGCGCTGGCTCCAAGGTGCCGGTCAAGGGCACGGTCTTCGTCTCCGTGCGCGACGAGGACAAGCCGCGCATCGTGCCCAGCGTGCGCATCCTCGCCGATCTCGGCTTCCGCATCCTCGCGACGGGCGGCACGCTGCGCCTGCTGCAGGACGAAGGCATCGCCGCCGCCAAGATCAACAAGGTGCTGGAAGGCCGCCCGCATGTGGTCGACGCCATCAAGAACGGCGAAATCCAGCTTGTCTTCAACACCACCGACGGCCCGCAGGCGCTGGCGGATTCGCGCTCTCTTCGCCGAACGGCCCTCTTGCACAAGGTGCCCTATTATACCACCTTGGCCGGAGCGATCGCGGCGGCGGAAGGCATCAAGGCCTATTGCAGCGGCGATCTCGAGGTTAGATCGCTGCAATCCTATTTCGTGCGCGCAGCCTGACAGCAGCGCGCGGGACATAGAGTTCGGCAGTTTTAAAAAATGAACGAATGCCACGGACGCAGGCCGCAAAACAGGCGGCCGGCGGCTTCTGGCTTTCGCAATTCGGGATGAGACTATGGAAAAGGTTCCTATGACCGCGGGCGGCTTCGCTGCCCTTGAGGCGGAGTTGAAGGATCGCCAGCAGGTGCAACGTCAGCGCATCATCCAGGCGATCTCGGAGGCCCGCGCCCATGGCGATCTCTCGGAGAACGCCGAATATCACGCGGCCAAGGAATCGCAGGCTCTCAATGAAGGCCGCGTCCAGGAGCTCGAATCGCTGATCGGCCGCGCCGACATCATCGACGTCGCCAAGCTCGCCGGCGGCGACACGATCAAATTCGGCGCGACCGTGCAATTGATCGACGACGATACCGAGGAAAAGAAGGTCTACCAGATCGTCGGCGAGCCGGAATCGGATGTGAAGTCCGGCAAGGTCTCGATCGGCTCGCCGATCGCGCGCGCGCTGATCGGCAAGAAGGTCGGCGATTCCGTGCAGGTCAACACGCCCGGCGGCGGCAAGTCCTACGAGGTCGTCAGCATCCTGTATCGCTAGAGCGGCGCCCCACCCTGATACGGCGCGGTTTGCCGCGCCGGTGCGCCCCTCGATTTGAACTTGTGCGCGCGCCCCGCGTTCATGCCGGGGGTGCGCCAATGTTTCTGCGAAAAGTGACGCAGACACCATCCGGGGATGGGAATCGTCGGATCGGCGCGCTATCCTCCCGCCCAGTAGCTGGAGACAGGCTCATGACCACCCGCCGCACCGTCCTTGCCGCCTCTTTGGCGGCGCCTGCCTTGGTCCTGGCGTCGCTGCGCCGCGCCGAGGCACAGGCACAGGTTCCGTCGATCGGCGCGATTCATGTCGATGTCTCCAGGCTGGCGGCGCAGGGCTGGGGCTCCAACGCGCTCGCAATCAAGATCGGGCTGGAGCAGGAACTGACGGCAGCGCTCGGACCGACCCTGCGACGCGGCGCCGGCCCGACCCTGAACGTCGCCGTGCGCGGCGTCTTCCTGAACAGCTATGCCGGCGGCGGCGGTGGCGGGGGACATGTCGGCAGCGGCGCGAGCCAGAGCTCCGATTCCTTCGACAGCGAGGCCACGCTGGTCGGGCGCGGAAACCGGATCATCGCGACCTATCCGGTGCTCACCACCGTGCCCGCAAGCGCGGCCGGCCCCTGGTATCTGCCCGATATCGACCAGCGCCGCCTGACCGGGCTGATCCAGACCAACGCCGCCTGGATCAAGCGCTACGTCTCCGGCTGAAGCCGTTCCAAGTTCGATCACCACTCAAAGCCGATCACGACCCCGCTAGCGCCATGGCGAGGCGCTTGCGCCTGATCTAAAGTCTCTGCAGCCGGCATCGCTGTCGCGTCGCGACGGGAATGTCGGGATGACAGGAGCAGATCATGCTGAACCGTCGCGCCCTTCTCTCCGCCGCCCTTGCCGCGCCGATTGTCCTGGCCACGGCCGGGCGCTCCGCCTTTGCCGCCGGCGCCGTCCAGGTCGATGTCTCGCGCCTCACCACGCAAGGGCTCGGCCCCAATGCGGCGCGCATCAAGCTCGCAATGGAGCGTGAGCTCGCGGGCGCGCTCGGGCCCAGCCTGCAAGGCCGCGGCGCGTCGCTCGTGGTCAGGGTCCTGGGCATCAGCATGCCGAGCTATTCCGGCGGAGCGACCGGCTTTGGCGGGGCGGGAGCCGATGACGGCATGGAATCGGAAGCGACGGTGGTCGGGCCCGACGGGCGCGTCATCGCGACCTATCCAGTGCTGTCCTCCTCCTCGGCCGGCATGGCCGGGAACTGGTACACGCCCGGCATCGACACGGCGCGCATCGACAGCATGGTGCGCACCAATGCGGGCTGGATCAGGCGCTATGTCGGTGGCTGATCAGGCGGCCGCCTGATCTGGAAGGCGGTCTTGCCGCGCACGAAGCCACAGGATTCGTAAAACGCCAGGACGGCAGGGTCCGAGCGCCCGGTCATCAGCATGACCTTGTAGCAGCCGGCGGCCCAAGCCTGGGCGAAAGCCGCCTGAATGACGCGTTTGCCCAGACCATGCCCGCGCATCGCCGCGAGCGTCACCACGTTCTCGATCATGGCGAAGGGGCTCTGGTTGCGCGTCAGATTGGGCACGATCACGAGGACGCAGGTCGAGACGGCGCGCCCATCGAGCTCGGCGAGATGGACGGTGACCATCTCGCTGGCGAGGATGGCAGCCCAGGTCGCAGCAGCGTCCTCGGGCCGCGGCAACTCGTCGTCGGTGCTCAGCTCGGCATAAAGCGCCAGGAGCGCCGGAAGATCGTCCCGAACGGCCTTGCGGAAGACGACCTGCATCGCCGCCTCAGCCGAAGGGCACGATCGGCTCGTCCTTAACCCGGTCGAAGGCGAGCGCGGTGCGGACATTGCGGACATTGGGCAGCGCCGTCAGATCGCCGACGAAATCCTGGAAGGCTTTGAGGTCGGGCGCGACGCATTTTAGCATGAAATCGATGTCGCCCGAGAGCTTCCAGCATTCGCGCACCGCATCCCAGGCCCGGATGCGAGCCTGGAAGGCTTCGAGATCGGGCTCCGCCTGGCTGGCGAGATGCACGAAGGCAAAACACACCACATCCAGCCCGAGCTTGCGCTCGTCGAGCAGGGCGCGATAGCCGGTGATCAGCCCGGCTTCCTCCAGCGCGCGGACGCGGCGCAGGCAAGGCGGCGGCGAGATCCCGACGCGGCTCGCCAGCTCGACATTGGTCATGCGCCCATCGGCCTGGAGCTCGCGCAGGATGCGCAGGTCGATGTCGTCGAGTTTTGAACGCACGAAAGGCCCCGAGAGAAGGTCGCGCTGGTGTAGACGCAGCACAGAGGCGATACAAGGCATCGACCGTGCCAGCCCAATCGATCGTGCCAGCCGAGAGCCGGATGATTTCAGATGGGATCACCAAGTGATTCCATCTGAAATCATCCCGCTCTCATCTAAGAGTGAGAGCAGGATGCGAAAAACCGGTTCCCACTTTTTCGCATCCTGCTCTGGGAGTACGCCCGCCTTGCCTGCCCACCCGCTCCCGACGATCTGGGTCCTGACCGATGGCAAGGCTGGCGACGAGGTGCAATGCCTCGGCGTGGCCGAGCGACTAGGCGTCGTGCCCGAGATCAGACGCGTCGCGCCGCGCGCGCCTTTCGTCTGGTTGATGCCGCGCGGGCCGATCGACCCTCGCGAAGGGCCGGAGCGGGAAGGCAGCCCGATTCGCCCCCCCTTCCCCGACATCGTCATTGCCTCGGGCCGGCGTGCGGTCGCCTATCTGCGCGCGGTCAAGAAGGCCTCGAACGGCCGCAGCTTCACCGCCATCCTGAAGGACCCGCGCACCGGGACCGGCGCAGCAGACTTCATCTGGGTCGCCGAGCACGACCGCCTGCGCGGCAGGAACGTGCTCGTCACCACGACCTCACCGCACCGACTCGCGCCGGAGCAACTGGCGCAGGCCCGTGCGCATCCGCCCGCGGCGATCGCCAACCTGCCCTCGCCACGTGCGGCAGTCATCGTCGGCGGCGACAGCCGGCACCATCGCTTCCGGCCCGAGGATATCGCGCGCTTCGCCGGCCTGCTCGACCTGCTCGCGCAATCAGGCGTGGCGCTGATGGGCTCGCGCTCACGGCGCACATCGGCGGCGCTCGATGCGGCGGTCACGGAGGTCTTCGCCCGCCATAAGGGCTGGTGGTGGGACGGCACAGGCGAGAACCCTTACATCGCGCTGCTCGCCAATGCCGATGCGATCGTCACGACGGCCGATTCGACCAATATGATCGGCGAGGCGACCGCGACCGGCGTGCCGATCCTGGTCTTCGAACCGCATGGCGGTCACGGCAAGCTGGCGAAGTTCCTGGAGGCGCTGAAGCGGCAAGGCGCTGTGCATCACTTCGAGGGGCATCTTGCTGGAGCGCGCTATGAGCCGCTAGACTCGACGGCCGAGATTGCAGAGGCGGTCCGCCAAGGCTGGCTCAGGCATCGGGCGGACCTCGGACTTGCCGAAGCCTGAGCCGGTGCGGCCTTGCACCAGCCGATCGAGACCGTATCTGACTGAATGAAGTCGTGGCATCGGCCGCGCGAACAGGAATTTGAGACGATGGCCCATACCCATGCCCGCGTCATGATCGTCGGCTCCGGCCCCGCCGGCTACACCGCCGCGATCTATGCCGCCCGCGCCATGCTCGAGCCGGTGCTGATCTCCGGCATGCAGGCCGGCGGCCAGCTGATGATCACCACCGATGTCGAGAACTATCCCGGCTTCGCCGATGTGATTCAGGGCCCCTGGCTGATGGAGCAGATGCGCGCCCAGGCCGAACACATGGGCACCAAGATGGTCTCCGACCACATCTCGAAGGTCGACCTCTCCCAGCGGCCCTTCCGGCTCTGGGGCGATGGCGGCGAGACCTATTCCTGCGATGCGCTGATCGTCGCGACCGGCGCGCAGGCGAAATGGCTCGGCCTGCCCTCCGAGCAGAGCTTCCAGGGTTTTGGCGTCTCGGCCTGCGCCACCTGCGACGGCTTCTTCTTCCGCAACAAGGAGGTCGTGGTCGTCGGCGGCGGCAATACGGCAGTCGAGGAGGCGCTCTACCTCGCCAACCTCGCCAGCAAGGTCACGCTGGTCCACCGCCGCGATTCGCTGCGCGCCGAGAAGGTGATGCAGGATCGGCTGTTCAAGCACCCCAAGGTCGCGGTGGTCTGGGATAGCGAGATCGCCGAGATCTGCGGCGGCACGCAGCCGCCCAACGTCACGCATCTGCGCCTGCGCAACCTCAAGACCGGCGCGGAGAGCGAACTCAAGACCGACGGCGTCTTCATCGCGATCGGCCATAGGCCGGCGACCGAACTCTTCGTCGGCCAGCTCGCCATGCGTGATTCGGGCTATCTCGACGTCGTCCCCGGCACCGCCCAGACCAATATCCCGGGCGTTTTCGCCGCCGGCGACGTCACCGACGAACATTACCGCCAGGCCGTGACGGCAGCGGGCCTCGGCTGCATGGCCGCGCTCGATGCCGAACGCTGGTTGCAGGCGAGCGAATTGGAGCAGCGCCAGGCGGCCGAGTGAGATTGCGTCTCGATATATCACGAATTGTGATGGATTTCGTCACCAGATTCAGTGCGAAAAAAGAACATCAATGTCACGCAGACATTGACCTGCAATGGTTTTGCCCCCCAACATGCACGAAACGCATAACGGGGGGACCGCGGTGGATTGGGACCGCATCAGGATTTTTTATACCGTCGCTGAATCCGGCAGTTTTACCAAGGCGGGAGACGTTCTGGGTCTGAGCCAGTCTGCGGTTAGCCGCCAGATCGGCGCGCTGGAGCGCGAATTGCGTGCGCCCTTGTTCCATCGGCATACGCGCGGGCTGATTTTGACCGAGCAGGGCGAATTGCTCTGGCGCGCTGCGCGCGAGATGACGCAGCGCCTGGAGCGAACCCGCGCCCAGCTTTCGGAGACGCGCGAGCACCCCTCCGGCGAGCTCAAGGTCACCGCGACGCGCGGCCTCGGCGGGCACTGGCTGACGCCCCGCCTCGCCGAGTTCCTGGATCTCTACCCCGACATCAAGGTCGAGCTCATCCTCACCGACGAGGAACTCGATCTCTCGATGCGCGAGGCCGACATCGCGATCCGGCTGCGCCAGCCGCAACAGCCCGACCTGATCCAGCGCAAGCTCTTCACCGTGCACTTCCACGTCTACGGATCGCCGGCCTATGTGAAGCGCTTCGGCGAGCCCAAGACCTATGAGGAGCTGGACAACCACCGCATCCTCTCCTTCGGCGGCACCTCGCCATCCTACCTCACGGCCGTGCACTGGCTCGGTACTCTGGGCCGCGACCAGCGCAACCCGCGCCCGATCCATCTGACCGTGAACAACATCACCGCGATGAAGCGCGCAGTCGATTCGGGGGCCGGCATCGCCGTGCTGCCGGATTATCTGATCGAGACCGGTTCGCCCCTGATGCAGTTGCTGCGGGAGACCGAAATGCCGCAGCTCGAGAGCTATCTGGTCTATCCGGAAGAAATGAAGTCGGTCGCCCGCGTGCAGGTGTTCCGCGACTTCCTGATCCAGAAGGCGCAGCGCTGGACCTACTGAGCCCGGTTTTCAGGCAAAAGCCGCCTTGCGCATCACGCAAGGCGGCTTTTCTGCGTCAGGCGCATAAGACTCCGGCAAATTCGTGACAATTTACAACTATTTAGCACTCATCATGCGCAAGGCGCATAGCTGATACAATCTATGCTGCATTGCAAAAAGGCAGCTGCTGCCCGATATAGCAAACACGGTTGTTCGCAACGGGCTCCGCTACCTCCTCCCGGCGTTGAGTTCGTTGCAGCCGTTCCCCTCTGAGATGTTTGGCGCTTGCGCTGGATGTTTCAAACTTTAAAGGCCGGCTCCCTCGGGGGTCGGCCTTTTTTTCGCATCCGCCATCAGAATATCGCGCGAACCGCTGCCGTCATGATCGGGCTTGTCCCGAACGTCCAGGTCTTTGCTGGGCGAGGCCTGTATCCACGACGTGGATGCTCGCCACAAGGGCGAGCATGACGGAGTAGCCCCTCGAAAGCCGCCCGCTATCGCCGCCGCGCTTCCAGCGGCAAGGCCCCGAACAGGCTGGGCTCGGCGCTGGTGCGCGCTTTCTCGATCGTCAGCATGCGCAATTTGGTCTCGACGCCGCCATCGGCTGAGAAGCCACCGGTCTTGCCGCCGGCCGCAAGCACGCGATGGCAGGGCACGATGATCGGCCACGGATTTGAGCCCAGCGCCACGCCGACGGCACGCGCCGCACCTGGCTCGCCGATACGGGCAGCGACCTCGCCATAGGTCAGCGTCTCGCCCGGCGGGATCGCCAGCGCAACGTCATAGACCTTGCGGTTGAAGGCCGGCGCGCTGTCGAGATCGATCGGCAGATGCGCAAGATCGCGCGGCTCGCCCTGGAGAAGCGCCCGGATCTCGTCCATGGCGCTCGTAATGAAGGCGACAGGCGCCGCTTCGCTCGCCTCCGGAAAGCGCCGCGCCAGGCGCCGGCGCGCCGTCTCCTCGTCCCTCTCGGGCAATTGCGCGCCGATGATGCGCTCGCCCTGCCAAGCCAGCGCGCAGGGGCCGATCGCCGTGTCGAAGAGAACGAAATGCTGCATGCCTGCGTTATAGCCCAACGGCAGCGGCCGCAGAAGGCTCTCGCGAATTCGCCGATGCGAGGCGGCGGACGGCCGCAACGGGGGAATTCACGCTAGACGTAGAGCCGTTCGCCTTCCAGCCCCTTGTAGAGTCCTGCGACCTGTTCGGCATAGCCGTTGAACAGCAGCGTCGGGCGGCGCTCGCGCGTGCCCAGCACCTGCTCGCTCGCCTGGCTCCAGCGGGGGTGCGGCACCTCGGGGTTCACATTGGCCCAGAAGCCGTACTCGGAAGCCTGCAGCCCCTCCCAGAAGGTCTTGGGACGCTCAGCGACGAAGGAGATCTTGCTGATCGACTTCACCGATTTGAAGCCGTATTTCCACGGCGTGATCAGGCGCAGCGGCGCGCCATGCTGGGGCGGGGTCGGCTTGCCGTAGATACCCGTCACCATCAATGGCAGATCGCTGGTCGCCTCAGCGATGGTCAGCCCCTCGGTATAGGGCCAGGGATACCAGCGCTGCGACTGGCCGGGCGCGACCTTCGGGTTCATGAAGGTCTCGAACTTCACATATTTCGCTGATGAGAGCGGCTTGGCGAATTCGACCAGCGACTTCACCGTGAAGCCGGTCCAGGGCACCGCCATCGACCAGGTCTCGACGCAGCGGAAGCGATAGAGCCGCTCTTCCAGCGTCATTTTGCGGACCAGATCGTCGATGCCGATCTCCATCGGCTTCTCGACCATGCCGTCGATCGCAATCAGCCAGGGCCGCGTCACCAGCCGCTTGGAGGCGCTGGCGACATCCTTGGACGTGCCGAACTCGTAGAAATTATTGTAGTTCGCCGCCAGATCCTCCTCCGTCACCGGCCGGTCGAGCGTGTAGGCAGCGTTCTTCTTCGCTGGGTAGAGATCGAGCGTCGGGTCGCCGCCTTGCGCGGCGGCGAGCTTCGGCAGGGCCGCGCTCGCGATCAGCCCCGCGCCCGCACTGAGCAGGCCGCGGCGGTTCATGAACACGGCCTCGGGCGTGGCCTGGCTTTCGGGCATCTCCCAGCCGGCGCGGCGTTTGATCAACATCGGACGGACATGCTCCGTTTCAGATGCGATCAGTCTAGCGCACGTTGCAGCGTCGCGCGCAATTCACGAGGGGGAGAGGTGGCAGTCGGCAGTCGGCAGTCGGATCGTTCCTACTGCCTCCTGCCCACGCAACAGCCTCAGCCCCTCGCCTCCAGCGCCTTGACGATCGCAGCCCCCATTTCGCTGGTCGAGACGGCGTTCGTGCCGGGCGCGGCGATGTCCTTGGTGCGCGTGCCGGAGCCGAGCACGTCGGCGATCGCGCCCTCCAACCGGTCGGCGGCCTCGATCGCCCCGAAGGAATAACGCAGCGCCATGGCAAAGGAGCCGATCATCGCGATCGGATTGGCCAGGCCCTTGCCGGCGATGTCCGGGGCCGAGCCGTGGACGGGCTCGTAAAGCGCCTTGCGCTTGCCGGTGACGGCATCTTCCGCCCCAAGCGAGGCCGAGGGCAGCATGCCGAGCGAGCCGGTCAGCATCGCCGCCACATCCGACAGGATATCGCCGAAGAGGTTGTCGGTGACGATGACGTCGTACTGCTTGGGCCAGCGTACAAGCTGCATGGCGCAGTTGTCGGCGAGCACATGCTCGAGCTCGACGTCCGAATAGTCCTTGGCATGCAGGGCCGTGACCGTCTGCTTCCAGAGCACGCCGGTCTTCATGACATTGTTCTTCTCGGCCGAGGAGACCTTGTTGCGGCGCGTGCGCGCCAGCTCGAAGGCGACGCGGCAGATCCGGTCGATCTCGGGGGTGGTGTAGACCTGCGTGTCGACACCGCGCTTGGAGCCGTCCTCCAGCGTGACGATCTCCTTGGGTTCGCCGAAATAGACGCCGCCGGTAAGCTCGCGCACGATCAGGATGTCGAGGCCTTCGACGACCTCGGGCTTGAGCGAGGAGGCCGAGGCCAGCGCCGGATAGCAGATGGCAGGGCGCAGATTGGCGAAGAGCCCGAGATCCTTGCGCAGGCGCAGCAGGCCGGCCTCGGGGCGGTGCTGATAGGGCACATCGGCCCATTTCGGCCCGCCGACCGCGCCGAACAGCACGGCATCCGCATCCTGGGCGAGCTTCATGTCGCCTTCGGAGATCGCCTGCTTATGCGCGTCATAGGCGCAGCCGCCGACGAGCCCCTTCTCGATCGCGAAGCCGGCAAGGCCCCGCTTCTCGAACCAGGAGACCACGGTCTCGACCTGGGCCATCACCTCGGGGCCAATGCCGTCGCCGGGCAGGAGCAGGAGCTTATGGGTCGCCATGGGTCGCCTCGCGCGTGGTTCTTCGTCTCGCTCCGGCCTGAAGGCCCAGCGGGGCGTGATTACGAGCGGAAGCGTGCGGAGGCAAGCGCATCACGTTGCGGGCAGCCTCGCGGCGCACGCAGACCCGTCACGGCGAGGAGCGCCGCGACGAAGCAATCCAGGGGCGTGGGCAAAACCTCCTGGACTGCTTCGCTGCGCTCGCAAGGGCGACGAGAAGCCCCCTCAGACCTTCTTCTCCATGTTCCAGAAGAACTGCGCCGGCGAGAGCACCATGCCGGTCAGGCTCTTGCGGAAGGCCATGGGCTGTTGCACCAGCCCGGCTGGCACATAGGGCACGAACTCGAAGGCGCGCCGCTCCAGCGAAGCCGCGATCTCCTTCTGCTTTCCGGCATCCGGCTCGGCGATCCACTGATCGCGCAGGCCTTCCATCGTCGGGTCGTCCGGCCAGCCGAACCAGGCGGCGCCCCCATTGGCGCGCATCAGCGGATGCAGCGCGGGGTTGAGCGTATCGGCGCAGGACCAGAGCGTGTGGAAAGCCGACCAGCCGCCCTGCTCGGGCGCGCCGCGATTGGCGCGCCGGCCGATGAAGCTTGCCCAGTCGGTGGCGACGAGCTCCGCATTGATGCCGAGCTTCTTGAACAGATCCTCGGTCACCAGGCATTGCTGGTAGGCGATCGGCTGGTCGGCCGGCGCGAGCAGCACGACCTTCTCACCCTTGTAACCGGCCTCCTTGAGCATGATCTTGGCCTTCTCGAGATTGGCCTGCATCGCTTCCGTGCCGCCCGCCCCGGTCGACATCGGAGATCCCGGCGTGAGGAAGGTCTTGGCTTCCTTGTAGTAGTCGGGATTGCCGACGACGGCCTCCATGTAGTCGGTCTGGTTGACCGCCATCATCACGGCGCGGCGGATGCCGGGATTGTTGAAGGGCGGCTGCATCTGGTTGAAGCGCATCAGCAGGAACAGGCCGAGCGGCACGTTCTCGATCGCGATGTCCTTGTTGCCCTTCAGCACGGGCAGCAGATCCACCGGCGGCTGCTCATACCAGTCGACCTCGCCCTGCATCAGCGCGCCGACCGCCGCGGAGGCTTCCGTCAGCGCCACCCACTCGATGCGGTCGATCCTGGCGACCTTGCCGCCAGCGGCCCAGGAGGGCGCCTCCTCGCGCGGCTTGTACTTGCTGAAGCGCTCATAGATCGCGTTCTGGCCGGGCACCCATTGCTTGTCCATGAAGCGCCAGGGGCCGGAGCCGACGGCCTCGGTGATGTTCTTCATGTGGTCGGTCGTCGCGACCCGCTCGGGCATGATGAACGGCACGTTCGACGACAGCTTGCCGAGCGCCGCCGGCAGCATCGGGAACGGCTTCTTCAGCCGGATCGCGAAGGTCCGCTGGTCGACGACGTCATAACCTTCAACGAAAGTCGCGAAGGTCTGGCCGAAAGCGTCGCGCTTCGACCAGCGCGCGATAGAGGCGATGCAATCCTGCGCGCGCACGGGCTCGTCGTCGTGAAAGGTCAGGCCGTCGCGCAGACGGAAGCTCCACTTCAGACCGTCGGAACTCGTCTCCCAGGCCTCGACCATCTGCGGTTTGATGCCGAACTGGGCGTCCGTCGCAAACAGGGTATCATATATCAGGTAGCCATGATTGCGGATGACATAGCTGGTGGCCGTGATCGGATCGAGCGACGGCAGCGGCGTCGATGGGATAAAGCGCAGGACATTGGCGCGGCTTTGCGAAAAAGCCCGGTTCGGCATGAAACCGGAAGCGGCGAGCGCAGCCGCTCCCTTCAAGGCATTGCGGCGGTCAATCGACATGGCATCTCCTCCTGCTGTCCGGGTCAGCGCGATGATCTGCCCAACTCAAGCAAGAGATATACCAGACGTCAATCACTCATCGGCCATCGCCTTACGGTCTCTGCCGCAGCGGCAGGCGAGATCACGGCACGAGCCGCGCGGTGACCTCGATCTCGACCTTCATCTCGGGCTTGAGCAGCCCGGCGACGACATAGATGCCGGCAGCCGGGCGGATCTGCCCGAAGATCTCGCCGCAGACGCCCAGCACCGGTTCGCAATAGGCACGATCCGTGACGAAATACTGCGCCCGCACCACTTGGCCGAGCGACGATCCAGCCTCCGCCAGCACGGTCTCGATGGTGCGGAAAATGTTGCGCGCCTGTTCGGCTGCATCCTCCGGCAGAGTCATGCTGGCATAGTCATAGCCGGTCGTGCCGGAGACGAAGACGAGATCGCCGTCGATCACGGCGCGGGAGTAGCCGAATGCGGTCTCGAAAGGTGAACCGGTGGAGATGAGGCGGCGGGTCATGCGATAGGCTCCGATGAGGTCACCCGCGCTGTCTGAAACCGGGCGGCGCGTCATGCCACCCGATTTCTGCGCGCGGTGAAAAGCGCTGGAGCCGACCCCTCACACCCGCCCGCTCTTCAGCGCCCGCAGCACCTTCTCGCCCGGCCGACCGGTCTGCGCCATGCCGATCTTGGCCTCGATTTGCTTGATCGCCGCCCGCGTCAGCGCGCCGACGGCGCCATCCGGCTCGCCGACATCATAGCCGCGCGAGATCAGCAGGCGCTGGAGTTCGCGGCGCTGCTCGCGCGAGAGCGGCAGATCGTCGGTCGGCCACTGTCCCTGCACGCCGGGCCGGCCGCGAATACGGTCGGACAGGAGGGAGATGGCCAGGGCATAGGAGTCCGCGCCGTTGTAGCTGTAGGCCGCATCATAGTTCTTGAAGACAAGGAAGGCCGGCCCCTCGCGCCCCGCCGGCATCAAAAGTCCGGCATTGCCGGAGCCTGTCAGCGCCGAGCCGTCGAATTTGACGATGCCGCGCGCCGCCCAGGACGAAACCGGCTGCTTGGGGTTGCGCCCGGTCGAACCGGAATAGCCTGATGGCACCTTGACCTCATAGCCCCAGGGCGCGCCGGTGACCCAACCCGCCTTGGCCATGAAGTTGGCGGTCGAATGCAGCGCGTCGGGAATCGAATCGACCAGATCGCGCCGGCCATCGCCATCGCCATCGACAGCCAGGCGCAGATAGGTCGAGGGGATGAACTGGGTATGGCCGAACGCGCCCGCCCAGGACCCGAACAGCCGATCCGCCGAAACGTCGCCGCGCTGGATGATCTGCAGCGTCGCGATCAGCTCGCCCTTGAAGAAGGCGTTGCGACGCGGCGCGAGACAGGCCCCCGTCGAGAGCGCCTGGACGAGCGGCATCTTGCCCCGCGCCTTGCCGAAATCGCTCTCGACGCCCCAGACCGCGACGATGGTGTGGCGATCGACGCCGAAGCGGCTTTCGGCAGCAGCAAGCGTCGCGGCATGCTGGCGCAGCATGGCGCGGCCTTCCGCGACCTTCTCGTCATCGACCAGCGTGCCGAGATAGTCCCAGATCGGCGTCTTGAACTCCGGCTGGTTGTTCATCGCCTCGATCACCTTCATGTCGGGCTGAACGCCCGCCATGGCTCGGTCGAAGGTGGTGCCGGAGACGCCCTTGGAAGCTGCCTCCGAACGCAGCCCCGCAAGGCAGGACTGGAAATCCGCCTGCGCTGCCGAGGCGGCGAGGATCAAAGGCAGGGCCAAGGTCAATGCGCGCATCATCTCACCGAAAACTGGGTCCACCGAATCACAAGCGTGACGTGAAACTAGAGCCCGCCGGTTAACGGGGGTTAACCCTGGCGGAAGCCGGTCGTTCCGTCTTTATGTCCGCTTTATGCGCGGCCGCGTCTTCCACATCGCAAGCTTACCGGCATGGACCTACATCTCCGGCATCGATGGAGATCGAGATGACCACGCATTCGCACTACCCCCACACCAACCAGCAGCGCCGCGCGAAAGCCGTCTACGGCACGTTGCGCAGCAAGCGGCCGATGGTCGGCCTGTTTGCCGCCGAGCTCTGCATGCTGGGCTTGATCACCCTTGCCGCCGCCGGCTTCATCGGCTTGCGCGCCTGGCTCACCGTGGCAAATTGAGAGCATCACGATGGGCCAAGCCAAGCCGTTCCAACCCGAACTCGACACCACCAGCCATCTCTTCCTGGTCGGCCGCTCGACAGCCGGTTTCTGGGTCGCACGCGATCTCGAAGGCCGCTCGGAAGGGATTTTCCGCGACAAGAAGGACGCAGTCCGCTTCGCCTTGTTCGAGGGCGGTCACGCCAATGCCGTGATGCTCTCGCCCAACGCGGTCGAGCCCAGCTTCGGCATGGGTGTCCGCTGACCGACGCCGAACGGGCGGCCAGGCAGGCGCGCCGCCTGGACCGCGACCTCGCCGCCATCCTGCTCCGCGCAGCCGGGGAGATCATCGACCAGCTCGTCGCGGTCGGCATCACCGACCCGGCCGATATCGCCCGCCGGCTCAACCGGCGCGGCTTCCCCTGCCATGGCCGCGCCCGCTGGACCGCGGGTGCGGTGAAGTCCGTGCTGCGGCGCAGGCTGCGCTGCGATGAGGCTGCGTGAAGACAAGCGACCTGAAGAAACAGCGTGCGCTGTCGGCGCCGCTGTCCTAGACTCATCATCTGCTTCGACATGACGAGGCTTGGCGTTCCGCCAGGCTCGGCCGCGGCAGGCGAAAGCCGGCCAGCCATGATGTGGCGATCCCAGGATATAGCGATCCCCCCTCGCCGCCCGGCGCGCCGGCCGAGTCGTCTCGACTCGGTTGCGCCTTGGCGCGCGCATCCCAAGGTTCGCAGCCCGCGAACCTTCAGCCCAGGAGCCTGACGATGTCCAAAGAACAGCGCGGCAACCGCGAAGCCAAAAAGCCCAAGCAGGACAAGCCCAAGGTCGCGGCCGCAGCGCCATCGACCTTCGCGGCCGTCGTCGCCAAAGCGGCAGGCGGACCGAAGAAGAAATGATCCGCTTCAAGACGATCGAGCCCGAGAAGGCCGAAAAGCCAGCGGAGAAGCCTGTCGCACCGGCGCCAGCGGTCATAGCGCCGGAGCCGGCAACCGACGACGAAGAGCCGGCGGCCAAGCCCAAGGGCATGACCCGCAAGACGCCGCTACGGGCAAAGAAGCCGGAAGCGGCGCCGCTTTTCGACAAATAGCGGCGGCGGCGGGCCTTACGCCGCCTCCACCACCTCATCGGTCCAGACCTTGAAGCTCGTCAGCACATTGGGGCCGAAGGTGGTTGCGATGGCAACGTCGGCGGCGTCGCGGCCGCGCGCGATCAGCACCCGGCCGATGCGCGCGACATTGTTGCGCGGATCGAACATCTGCCAGCCGCCCTCGAGATAAGCCTCGAAGGACGCCGCGAAATCGCCCGGCGGCCAGGGCGGCGGCGTGCCGACATCACCGAGATAGCAGGTGCAATAGCGCGCCGGTATGTTCATCGCCCGGCAGAAGGCGATGGCGAGATGGGCATAGTCGCGGCAGACTCCACGCCCCTCGCGATAGGCGTCCGACGCGGTGCGAGTGACGCTGGCGTCGTTGTAGTTGAAGGCGATGCGCTGGTTGACGAAATCGCAGATCGCCTGAACGCGTGGCGCGCCGGGCTGGGTGTGGCCGAAGAGCTGCCAGGCGAGATCGAGCAAGCGGTCGGAGTCGCAAAACCGGCTCGCGATCAGGAAGGTGATACATTCCTCCGGCAATTGCTCGACCGGAACCTGTCCCGCATTGCGATTGAAGGATTCGGGCAAGCCCGTATCGGAGATCACGGCATCGGCCGTGATCCGCATATGGCCCTGCGGAGCGAGCAGTCGGCTGCACCAATTGCCGAACACGTCGCGATAGGCGCTGACGGGGACGGAGGGACTGATCCGCATATGGTCGGGCGCGGCGAGATCCGAAACCCGGCTGAAATGCACATGCAGCATCAGGATGACCGGAGTCGGTTGGGGAAAGTCGTAGTCGAGCTCGTAGCCGATCCTGAGTTTCACGCGATGCCTTCCGCGCGACAGTGCGCGCTGGTGATGAGTGGCCCCTCAGCCGGTCCAGCCACCATGCACGTTTCCGGCCAACGCGATATGGCCGCCACCAGCCAAGACACTCGGCGAATTCATATTGCTTCTGGCAATGATCAAGCACTCTTGCTTGCGGTGCCGGCGCTTGAGTCCTAAACCACGCGCGCGCCAGCATCGGCGCTACCTTGTCCGCCCCTCCGGAGATCAGTCCCATGGCCTTTCTTGCCGACGCCCTGAAGCGCGTGAAGCCGTCTGCGACCATCACCATCACGCAGAAGGCCCGCGACCTGAAAGCGCAGGGCAAGGACGTGATCTCGCTTTCCGTCGGCGAGCCCGATTTCGATACGCCGGACAATATCAAGGAAGCCGCCATCGCCGCCATCCGCCGCGGCGAAACGAAGTACACGCCGGTCTCCGGCATCCCGCAGTTGCGCGAGGCGATCACCCGCAAGCTCAAGCGTGAGAACGGCCTCGATTACAAGCCGAGCCAGACCATCGTCTCCACCGGCGGCAAGCACGTCATCTACAACGCCCTGCTCGCCACGCTGAACCCGGGCGACGAGGTCGTCTGCGTCTCGCCCTATTGGGTCAGCTATCCCGAGATGGTGGCGCTCTGCGGGGGAACGGCGACCTTCGCCGAGACCAAGATCGAGAACGAGTTCAAGCTCCAGCCGGAGGAACTCGAGCGCGCGATCACGCCCAAGACCAAGTGGGTCATCCTCAACTCGCCTTCGAACCCCTCCGGCGCGGCCTACAGCCACGCCGAGATGAAGAAGCTGACCGACGTGCTGATGCGCCATCCCCATGTCTGGGTGCTGACGGACGACATGTACGAGCACCTGGTCTATGGCGACTTCAAATTCGTCACACCCGCCCAGGTCGAGCCCGGCCTTTACGAGCGCACGCTGACCATGAACGGCGTCTCGAAGTCCTACGCCATGACCGGCTGGCGTATCGGCTACGCGGCGGGCCCGCAGCATCTGATGAACGCCATGGACCTCGTCCAGGGCCAGCAGACCTCGGGCACCTCGGCGATCTCGCAATGGGCCGCGGTCGAGGCGCTGGACGGCACGCAGGAGCATATCCCGGTGTTCCGCAAGGCCTTCGAGCGCCGGCGCGACCTCGTCGTCTCCATGCTGAACCAGACACGCGGACTGGTCTGCCCCAAGCCCGAAGGCGCCTTCTACGTCTATCCCGACTGCTCGGCATTGATCGGCAAGAAGCTGCCCAACGGCAAGACGATCGAGACCGACGAGGATCTGGTGATGGGTCTGCTGGAAGATCAGGCCGTCGCCGCCGTGCACGGCTCGTCCTTCGGGCTCGGCCCCAACTTCCGCATCTCCTACGCGACCTCGGACGAGAAGCTGGAAGAGGCCTGCCGCCGCATCCAGCGCTTCTGCGCCGAACTGCGCTGAGACACATGACAGAGGGCGAGAGCCGGCCGCAGGCTGCCGCTCGCCCTTTGTCCCGCCGCCATCTGCTGGCAGCGCTTGCTTCCATGGCGCTGGCGCAAACCGCCCGCGCGCAAAGCTCGGGCACGCTGTCGGCTCGCGAGACCCATGATGGCGTCACGGCCGGCGCCCTGCTCGTCATCGATATCCGCACGCCCGACGAATGGACCGACACCGGCGTCCCGCAGGGCGCGCTCCGGCTCGACGCCGAGACGCCCGGTTTCGAGGTACGGCTCGCGGGAATACGGCTCGACCACCCCGGCAAGCGCATCGCCTTGATCGACCGCAGCGGCGGGCTGGCAGCCAGTCTTCAGGCGAAACTGGCCGGCCGCGGCTGGCGCGATCTCGTCATGGTCCGCGGCGGCATGCTGGGGCCAGGCGGATGGCTGGCGGAGAAGCTGCCGGTAGCGCCCTGAGCGCCCTGCAGCGCCCCCCAGATCAGGTGATCTCCGCCAGCCGCGTGTCCTGCGACAGCACCAGGCACCAATGCGGCTCGAAATCGGCGCCCAGCGGCCAGATGAAAGCCTCGAAGATCGCAAGCAGCCGCGCCTGGTAACGCTCGAACCAGGCCCTCTCGCAGAGCACGAACTTGGTCGCGCCGACGATGGTCTCGCGGTCGATCACGCAGAGCGGCACCATCTCCGGATTGGCCTCAAGATAGGCCTGCACCGTCACCATCAAGGTCGGATAGCCAGGATGCAGCATGTCGTCGAGCACGATCAGCCCACCCTCGCTGAGGCAGGCCGTGGCGAGCGCGAGATCCTTGGCCAGCGCCGCGCGCGAATGCTCGCCGTCGATATGGATGAAGCGGAAGCGTGAGCCGCCGGCACGACCCATCAGCTCGGCCGGTGTCATCGCGCCGCTGTCGCCCTTTACGGTAACGCGCCGCTCGGGCCCGATGCCATGCTTCAGGCAGTTGGCCTCGAAGCGGTCCTTCACCCCATCATCGGGCCAGGAGAAGATGTCGAGCGCGACCGCAAGCTCGCCGGGCTCCATTGCATGCGCCAGCGCGATGAAGAAACGGCCCTCGAAGGCGCCGATCTCGGCAAGCGGCCCGCCCACGCCTTCTTCCGTCTGGAGCCGCAGCAGCCGCGCGCAGATCGCGGCGGCAAAGCGCGAGGACATGCCGACGACGCTGTCATAGCCCTGCGCGAGATAGGCGGAGACAGCGGAATGCCCGGGCGAGGGAATGTTCGTCATGCGGCCTTGCCCTGGAAGATGAAGAAGGCTCCCGCCGCAATCAGCGCGAAGCCGATGGCGTGGTTCCAGCTCAGATCCTCCTTCAGCCAGAAGATCGAGAACAGCGCGAAGACGCTGAGCGTGATCACCTCCTGCATCGTCTTGAGCTGGGCAGCGGAATAAACCGCAGAGCCGATGCGGTTGGCCGGCACGGCCAGCAGGTATTCCGGCAGCGCGATCATCCAGCTCGCCAGGATCGCAAGCCAGATCGCCGTGCTCTTGTAGCTGAGATGCCCGTACCAGGCGAAGGTCATGAAAACATTGGAGCCGATCAGCATGACGATCGGCAGGACATGCGCGGTGGAGATTGCGGGCATGGAGGAGACGGTTCCGTTGGCGGGACGCTGGACAACTCTAGGGCGGCTGCACTGTTCCCGACAGGGTCGGGTTCAGCCGAAGCGTGAGAATGCGATGGCACCAGCATGAGCCGAGCGCAATCGCCCTTCACCAACGGACAAGGCCTGCTATAGCGGGCCGATGACGGATCATCCCAAAACGATCGCCATCTATGTCGATGCCGACGCCTGCCCGGTGAAGCCGGAAATCTACCGCGTCGCCGAGCGCCATCGCCTGAAAGTCTTCGTCGTCGCCAACAGCTTCATGGCTGTGCCGCGCGAGCCCTGGATCGAGCGCGTGATCGTCTCGGACGGTTTCGACGCCGCCGACAACTGGATCGCCGAGCGCGTATCGCGCGGGTCGATCGTCGTCACCTCCGACATCCCGCTTGCCGATCGCTGCATCAAGGCCGGCGCCGACGTCATTGGCTCGACCGGAAAACCCTTCACCGAGGCCTCAATCGGGATGGCGCTGGCGACGCGCGACATGATGGAGGATCTGCGGGCGATGGGCGCGGCAAGCGGCGGACCAAAGCCCTTCTCGCCGAAGGATCGCTCTGCCTTCCTGCAGGCGCTCGACCTGGCGATCCAGCGCTTGAAGCGGGCGGGGCTAGCAGGTTAGCAAATCAAGATCGCCATGGCCTTGAGCCGACCATCTTTAGCCGAAGAATGCGCCCAAGCGGCTCCCGGGGCGGCGCTTCGCCCCGCCCGAGAATGACGTTCAGTCTCAAATATCCGCGAAATCCCCGCCACGCCCCTTGCCGCTGGCGAACCGCTCCGCCCCGGCCGCGCCCTCCGTCGCTATCGTCTCGACACCGCCGCCCCACTCCCGCGCCAGCGCCTCGCGCACGGGCAAGCCATGGCCGGCAATCGCGCTGCGGCGGTCGGCGAGCATCGCGCCTTGCGGAAAGCGAGCGATCTGCTGCGCCATCGCTTCGGCGGCAGCACGCGCCTGCCCGTGCGGCACGGTCTGCTCGCACAGCCCGATCCGCAGCGCCTCCTGCGCTTCCACCTTGCGGCCGGTCATGATGATCTCCAGCGCACGGCCTTGCCCGACGAGGCGCGGCAGCCGCACCGTGCCGCCATCGATCAGCGGAATACCCCAGCGCCGGCAATAGACTCCGAAATAAGCATCCTCCGCCATCACGCGGACATCGCACCAGAGCGCGAGCTCCATGCCACCCGCCACCGCCGGTCCCTCGATGGCCGCGATCAACGGCTTGCTCATCTCCAGCCGCGACGGCCCCATCGGGCCGCGCGGTGGCGTGGCCCCGTCAGCGGGAAAGGCGAGCCCCTCGACGATCTCGGCCTTGAACCGTACCGGGTCGGTAAAGGCCTGCGCATATTTCAAATCCCACCCGGCGCAAAAAGCCCCGCCCTCGCCCCAGAACACGATCGCCGAGACGGAAGACTTCGCGTCAAGTTCAAGAAATGCCTCGGTCAAGGCCTCGGCGCTCTCTGGATCCATGGCATTGCGTGCCTCGGGCCGGCTGTGGATCACGGTCGCTACCTTGCCGTCACACTCGATGCGGATGGTCATTCGATCTCCTCCCTTGTCTTTTGTCGTTGGTGGCCCGCCATTTCGCAGCAGGCTACAGGCCTTGGGTGCGCACACAGCTGCCGCTGGACGCATGCCGCCTTTGTCCGTAAATCACCAGGCAACAAGGCCCGTCCCCAAAACGGGCGCTGGGGAGGAAATTCATGTCGTTGACCCGCCGTTCCGCGCTCGGCCTGATGGCCGGAGCCGCCTCCGTGCCGTCGCTCCTGGCGCCGTCGATCGTCCGGGCACAGAGCTTCCCGGCCAGGCCGATCAGCCTCGTCGTGCCCTATCCGGCAGGCGGCCCGACCGACGCCATCGCCCGCTTCGTGGCACAGGAGATGTCGAGCTCGATCGGCCAGAATGTGCTGGTCGACAACCGCGCCGGCGCCTCGGGCGCGGTCGGGACGCGCGCCGTCGCGCATGGCGCCGGCGACGGCTACACCATCATCTTCGGCAACAACCAGACGCATGGCAACAACATGTTCCTGCTGAAGGAGCCGGGCTATGACGCGGTCAAGGATTTCGCCCCGCTCTGCGGCGTCGGCGCCTTCGAGCACGCTTTCGTCGTGCGCAACGACCTGCCCGCGAAGACCATCGCGGAGCTGATCGCGCTGGCCAAGGCCGATCCGGGCAAGCTGAACTACGGCTCGACCGGCGTCGGCTCGGGCTCGCATCTTGCGATGGAGCTGTTCATGCAGCGCACCGGCATCAAGATGACGCATGTGCCCTTCCGGGGCGCGGCTCCCCTGGTGCAGGAGATCGTCGGCGGGCGCATCGACATCGCCAATTCGACGCTGCCGAGCGTGCTTGAACAGATCAACGCCGGCTCGATGCGCGCGCTTGCCTTGGCCAGCCCCGAGCGCAATCCGCGCGCCAAGGACATCCCGACCTTGCGCGAACAGGGCGTGAGCAATGCCGACGCCGATAGCTGGGCTGCGTTTTTCGCCCCAGCAGTGACGCCCGCCCCCATTCTCGACCAGCTCTCCAAGGCGGTGATGGCGGCAATCGCCAAGCCCGCGATCACCGAGGCGATCCTGAAGCTCGGCTTCACGCTAAAGGTCCGCGGCCCCGACGCCTTCAAGCCCTATCATCTCCAGGAGATCGCGACTTGGAAGCAGATCATCGCAGATGCCGGCGTGAAGCCGGAATGACCTGCGCCACCTCACGTCAGCGTGAGTTGGAAGCAACCGAGTGGTGATCAGCGCGGTTATCCCTATCTGACTGTCTGACGTCGGATCAGGAGCCCATGATGCATCGACCCGCCCTCGCCCTGGCGCTTGCGCTGTCCTTGCCTCTCGCGTCAGTCCAGGCCCAGCAGCGCTTTCCCTCGAGCGCGGGGGAACTCGTGGTCGAGACCGTAGCGAGCGGGCTGGAGCATCCCTGGGGCCTCGCCTTCCTGCCCGATGGCCGCATGCTGGTGACGGAGCGCCCGGGCCGGCTGCGGATCGTCGCCAGTGACGGCGCGCTCTCGCGGCCATTGACCGGCGTGCCCAATGTCGCGGGCCGAGGCCAGGGCGGCCTGCTCGACGTGGCGCTCGATCCGAAATTCCCCGAGAACCGGCTGGTCTATCTCTCCTTTTCCGAACCTCGAGTCGGCGGCAACGGCACGAGCGTGGCGCGCGGCCGGTTCAACGCCAACGGCACGGGGCTGGAGGACGTCGCTGTCATCTTCCGGCAGATGCCGGCGATCAACAGCACCTTGCATTTCGGCTCGCGGCTCGTCTTCGACCGCACGGGCGCGCTCTTCGTCACGGTCGGGGATCGCTACAGCGAGCGCGACCAGGCCCAGAATCTGGGGAACCATCTCGGCAAGATCATCCGGATTCGTCCCGAAGGCGGCGCGCCCGCCGATAACCCGAAGAAACCGGGCTGGCAGCCGGAGATCTGGTCGATCGGCCACCGCAATGTGCAAGGTGCAGCTCTCCACCCTGACACCGGCCAGCTCTGGACCGCCGAGCACGGCGCGCGCGGCGGCGACGAGGTCAACACGCCCAAGGCCGGGCTGAACTATGGCTGGCCGGTCATCACCTATGGCGTCGACTATTCCGGAGCCAAGATCGGCGAGGGCACGGCCAAGCCCGGCATGGAGCAGCCGCTGTTCTACTGGGACCCGTCGATCGCGCCCTCGGGGGCAGCCTTCTACACGGGCAGCATCTGGCCGGCCTGGAGGAATTCGCTCGTCGTCGGGACGCTCGCCGGCCAAATGCTGATCCGGCTCTCAACCAGCGGCGAGACGGTAAGCGGCGAGGAGCGGCTGCTGACCACGCTGGGCGAGCGCATCCGCGATGTCCGCCAGGGGCCAGACGGCTATCTCTATCTGCTCAGCGATGATGCTAATGGGAAGGTGCTGAGGGTGCGCCCGGCACGGTGATCGGCCCATTCGGCGGTTGCCCGCGACAGTCCTGTCCCGAAAGCTCAGCGCGGCCCCCCTCCTCCGCCGCCACCACCTCCACCGGCACCACCTCCGCCACCGGAACCGCCGCCACTTCCACCAGCACCACCGCCGCCGCCGGGGCCGCCACCGCCGCCCTCGCCCCCCGGGCCAGCGCCTCCAGGGCCTCCGCCCGCCCCGCCTCCCGGACCTCCGCCCGGTCCGCCTCCGGGACCTCCTGCTCCCGGGCCGCCACCCGGTCCAGCTGCGCCGCCGCCGGAGCCGCCACCGCCTTCCGAGCCGTTGCCACCGCCCTCGACCCGGATCGAGCTCAAGTTGAGCCCACCTCGCGTATCGACCATGAGTTCGACCACTGCACGTGCCGTCGTCAGATCGGGGATCGATGCCACGCCGGCAGTGTCCGCGAAGGCGAGGCCGCTGCCGAAGCGCAGATTCGCGCCCTCGCGACGCAGGAAAGCCTCAAGCGACAGGCGTGTCATGCCCGGTTCGAGCGGCAGCGCCTCGGGGGCCATATGCGCGACGACGAAGCCTGCAGCGGTCGGCCGGCCGCTCACGACAAGGCGTTGCCCGGCCCAGGCGCGGTCGGCCCCGGCGAGCTTCAGCCCATCGATCCAGAGTCCCTCATCATCGGCTTCGACCGTACCGGTGACACGGTCGCGCCCTGCCTTGGCAGGCTCGACCAGGCTCGCCACGATGACAGCGTCCGGCCGGCGCAGGCCACTGACCGCGACATCTGCCCCGGGGCGCCACCAGGGCGCGGGCTCCAGCCCGGACACATCGACGCGCTGGTTGAGCACATTCATCGTTCCATCCGCGATCTCGCGGATCCTGCCGACGACCTCGTGCACCACCGCGATCCGGGAGGTGACCGGCCCGGTCCTTCCCGGCCGGGTCGCCACGCGCACGACCTGGCCGAGGCGCAGATCCCGCGGCGATGCAGACCTGCCGTCGATCGTCACCGGAACGCGTGGCGGATAGGTGATGCGGACATCGTTGACGACGATGCTGCCGAAACGGCGAATGGTACCGACGAAACCGGTGCCGCCAATGCCGCGATCCCCGCTGGCCTCGGTGGAGGGTGCAGCTCCCGTGCCGCCAATGCCTCGATCTCCGGCCGTCTGCGCCTGCAGGCGCTGCACCGTTTCCGGCAAGACAAGGCCACCGGCGAGCAGGGCCAGCAAACGGCGGCGCGAGAGCAGGGAAGCGCGCCTCACCTCGGCTCGCCGGCATCTGGGCCGGTCGCCTCGCCATAGACATAGACGCCGAAATTCCAGCGCGCCGAGCCGCCCGGGTCGGTCAGGCAGGCAGCATGCGCCTCGCGATTGGCCGTCTGCAGAGCCTCCAGGGCAAGTACCCGGGCGCGCTGCTCGAGCTTGCGGGCGAGCTCGGGCGAGAGGCCGTCATAATGCACGGCGCGCTCCAGGAAGGGCGGTTCGGCGGCAAGCACGTTGGAGACCGCCGCGGCGACATGATCGTGCAGGTTCCGGCCGAAATAATACAGCTTCCGCTCATCGTCCCCACGCGGGATGAAGGCCGCCTCGGCGAGCACGACCCGCCCCTCGCCATCAAGGCTGACGAGGCCGCTGTCGAGCCATTCGTCGAGCACGGCGCGCGGCCGGACATCGCGCGTCACCGAAGCGACGAGAGCCTCGAAGGACGGCTCGGCATCGCCCGCCAGGCGCGCCAGCGGCAATGGCTTACCGTCGGGCGCGCTGAAAGCAGGATCGGCGAGCCAGCGCGAGACGATCGACGAGGTCCGCGAGACCGAGGCCGGCACGGTCGCGATCGGGGCCCCGGCGCCGCGCAACCGGCTGACCTCCTTGCGGTGAATGCCCGTCAACAGACTGACGCGGCTATCCGTCTGTTCCTTACCCGGCAGGCCGAAGTCGTGTTCGGCCACATTGACGTAAAGCTCGCGCAGGAGCTGGGCCAGCGCCGGAAAGGTCGTGCCGCTGCGGATGCACAAGCGCACCAATGGCCGCAGCAGGCGAGCCAGTGGCCCCTGCAGCGCGGCAGCTTCCGGAGCGGAACGCGGCGGCACGAATGTCATCGCTCTCCCTTACCCAATCGCGACGTGGGACACAATCCCACAAAAATTTTGCACCGCACTCTTGACGCAAGCGGCTGGCCCAGATCTATATGTGGGAAATATACCCACACGCAACGTTCCGAGACAAACATGGTCGCCGCCAGCTTCGCCGCAGAGCCTCCCCTCACGATCGACCGCCCAGCCTTCCAACCGAGCCACCTCGCCGGCCTTGCCCGGTTTGGCCGCGGCCTATGCCTCGGCTGCGCCTTCGCGACGCCCTATCTCGTCTTCCTGTGGCAGACCTATGCACGCTGAACCTGTCGCTTCCCCAAACCGGGCCTTCTCGATGAACGCGTTCGAACCGGCCAATCGCAAGGCTCAGCCTGCGCGCCAGCTGACGGCGGGCGCGCAGGAGGCAGCAACGTTCGACCTCAACACCGGGCTGATCATCTTCATGCTTGGGCTGATCATCGGCTTCGTCTTCGCCGTGCCCTATGCGGTCTTCATGCTCGGACTGGAATAGCGGCCTGGACAGAATGGGCGCGCAAGGAGCCGGCACGGCTTGCTTGCCGATCAAGCCTTGCCGATCAGACCTTGCCGATCAGACCTTGGCCGATCAGGTCCGGCCGCCGCTCGCGCGTGATTGTCTCCGCCTGTTCGCGCCGCCATTTGGCGATGCGGGCATGATCGCCCGAAAGCAGCGCCTCGGGCAGGCCCCTGCCCTCCCACTCGCGCGGGCGCGTATAATGTGGGTATTCGAGCAGGCCGTTCTCGAAGCTTTCGTCCTGACCCGACAATTCCTTGCCCATCACGCCGGGGATCAGGCGCACGCAGGCATCGAGCAGCAGCAGCGCCGCCATTTCGCCGCCCGACAGGATATAGTCGCCGACGGAGATCTCGGTCAGATCGCGCCCCTCGATGACGCGTTCGTCGACGCCCTCAAAACGACCGCAGACGATGACAACGCCTTCGCCCGCCACCCATTCCCGCACCAGCCCCTGATCGAGCCTGCGGCCGCGCGGCGACATCAGCAGGCGCGGCCGGCTGTCGTCGGCGGGAACCGCCGCATCGATCGCCGCAGCCAGCACGTCGCAGCGCAGCACCATGCCGGCCCCGCCACCGGCCGGATTGTCGTCGACATTGCGATGGCGGCCGATGCCATGGTCGCGGATCTGGTGCGTGTCCAGCGACCACAGGCCCTTGCGCAACCCCTCACCCGCCAGCGAGACGCCAAGCGGGCCCGGAAACATCTCGGGATAGAGCGTCAGGATAGAGGCGCGAAAAGCCATCGCTCAAGCAAAGCGCAGCGCGGGCAGCCCGTCCAGCGCCGCGAAATCCTTGGCGCTGGCGATGACATTGTCGAAGCCGGCAAAATCCTTGGCGCCGAGCATGCTCAGGATCGCGACCGCGCGCATGCCGGCGCGGCGTGCGGCCTCGACGCCGTTGGGCGCGTCCTCGAAGACGACGCAAGCTTCGGGCGCGACCTTCATGCGTTCGGCAGCCCCCAGGAACAGGTCCGGATTCGGCTTGCCGCGAAAACCCTGGGACGGCGCGATGATCGTGGCGAAGCGCGAGCGCAGGCCCAGCGTGTCGAGCACGATGTCGATATTCCCAGGCGGGGCCGCCGTGGCGACAGCCATCGGCACGCCGGCCGCATCGGCCCGCGCCATCAGCTCGAGAAGGCCGGGCATCGGCGCGACATGCGGGCCGTATTCGCGCCGGTAGAAAAGTTCCTTCTCCTTGCCCATCGCCTCGATCTCAGCGGGAGTAGCATTGGGAAAGAGTGGGCTGATGATCTCGCCGACCGCCATGCCGGCGGTGTGCGAAAAGAAGCTGTCGCGGTCGAAGGGCAATCCATGCGTCACATGCAGATGCTCCCAGGCATCCTCGTGGAAGCGCATATTGTCGACGATGGTGCCGTCCATGTCGAAGATCAGGGCGCGGACGGGACCGTTACTTGTCATCGTCGACCTCGAACAAGCCCTCGGGCGGCTCGGCCTCGATACGGCGGGCGGTGACGTCGATACGCGGCGCGAAAGCCTTGGTGAAGGGCATCAGCACCGAGCGGCCGTCGGGCGTCGCGATGTCGAGCAGATCGCCGGCGCCGTAATTGGCGACGGCCGTGACCGCGCCGAGGATGACGCCATCCGGCGCTAAAACCGTGCAGCCGATCAGATCGGCCTGCAGGAACTCGTCCTCATCCTCCGCCAGCGGGAGCTTGTCCCGGGCGACGAAGAGCTTCACCCCGGCCAGGCTCTCGGCTGCCTCGCGGCTGGTCACGCCCTTGAGCCGGGCGACGACCACTTCCTTGGCCGGGCGGATATCGGCGATCTCGAAACGCCGGCCCGCCTCGTCGCTGAGCGGGCCGTATTCGGCAATCGCCAGCGGATCACCGGTGAAGGCCTTGATCCGGACCTCCCCCTTGATGCCATGGGCTGCGCCGATGACGCCGAGCAGGACGAGATCGGTGTCAGCGGCCATCGGGCGTCATGGCCGGGCTTGACCCGGCCATCTCCTGCCAGAGGTTCTCGGGTCGAAGCTGAGCTTCGCCCGAGAATGACGCCTGGACCCGCATCAAGCTCACGCCTCGGCTTCAGCCGGGGCAGCGCTCTTGGCGGCGTTCTTCTCGGCGCGCTCCTTGGCCTTCTCGCCGGGAAGAGCCTTGGTCGGGTTGTTGCGAGCCGGACGCTTGGCGAGGCCTGCAGCGTCGAGGAAGCGCAGCACACGGTCGGTCGGCTGGGCGCCCTTGGCGAGCCAATCCTTGGCCTTCTCGAGATCGAGCACGACGCGCTCGGCCGAATCCTTGGCCTTCATCGGGTCATAGGAGCCGATCTTCTCGATGAAGCGGCCATCGCGCGGCGAGCGGGCGTCGGCGACGACGATGCGGTAGTACGGGCGCTTCTTGGCGCCGCCACGGGTCAGGCGGATCTTGAGGGACATTCGCGTCTTCCTTGGTTGGATATCGTTTGGGTTGGGTTGAACTCAGGCTTTGTTGTCGTCGACCAGTTGATCGATCATGGCCCAGGGATCGTCCTTCATGCCGGTCGACGTGAAGACTTCGAGATCGATGGAGCCGTCCTCGAGAACGTCGATCTCCCAGTATTCTCCGGGCGCATGCACGAAGAAGGAGAAGGCGTCGTCCCGGTAGGATGAGGTTTCGTAGGACAGGTTGGCGTCGTCGAGACGCGCCTTCACCTGCTTGAACACGTCGAACATGCCGACGCGCATATCGGTCGGTTTGGTCATTTCTTTTTCCCTCCGAAGGGATTGTTGCCCCCAAGCCCCGGCAAAGACCTGCCCGGGAGACCACTGCCCAGTCCCGGCAGCTTCGGCATCATGCCGGCAGGCGGGGTGACGCCCTTGGGCAGCCCCGGGAAACCGCCCGGCGGAAGGCCCGGCATGCCGCCGCCTGCCCCCATCTGCTTCTGCAATTCGGCGAGCTGGGCAGGGTCCATCTTTGACGGATCGAGCCCGCCGGGCAGGCCGCCCATGCCGCCGCCGCCAATCCCGAACATCTGGCCGAGCTTGCCGAGCATGCCGCCCTTCTGCTTGCTCATCGCCTTCATCATGTCGGCCATGCCGCGATGCATCTTGAGCAGCTTGTTGATCGCCTCCGGCGAGGTGCCAGAGCCCGCCGCGATGCGCTTCTTGCGGCTGTTCTTGAGCAGGTCCGGGTTCTTGCGCTCAGCCGCCGTCATGGAATCGATGATGGCGATCTGGCGCTTGATCATCTTGTCGTTCACGCCGGAATTGGCGAGCTGACCCTGCATCTGCTTCATGCCGGGCAGCATGCCCATCACGCCGCCAAGCCCGCCCATCTTCTCCATCTGCTGCAATTGCATGCGCATGTCGGAGAGGTCGAAATTGCCCTTGGCGAGACGCTGCGCCAGCGCCTGGGCCTTGTCGGCGTCGACCGTCTCGGCCGCGCGCTCGACCAGGCCGACGATGTCGCCCATGCCGAGGATGCGGTTGGCGACGCGCGAGGGATGGAAATCCTCGAGCGCATCGACCTTTTCACCGGTGCCGACGAGCTTGATCGGCTTGCCCGTGACGGCGCGCATCGAGAGCGCCGCGCCGCCGCGGCCGTCGCCATCCATACGGGTCAGGACGATGCCGGTGAGGCCGACGCGCGCATCGAAGGCGCGCGCCGTGTTGACGGCGTCCTGGCCGGTCAGCGCGTCGGCGACGAGCAGCACTTCATGCGGGTTCGTCGCAGCCTTCACCTCGGCGACTTCCGCCATCAGCGTATCGTCGAGCGTGACGCGGCCGGCGGTGTCGAGCATGACGACGTCGTAGCCGCCGAGCTTGCCGGCCTCGATCGCGCGACGCGCGATCTGCACGGCGCTTTGACCCGCCACGATCGGCAAGGTCTCGACGCCGACCTGCTTGCCCAGGATGGCGAGCTGCTCCATCGCGGCAGGTCGCCGCGTATCGAGCGAGGCCATCAGGACGCGCTTCTTGTTGCGGTCGGTCAGGCGCTTGGCGATCTTGGCCGTCGAGGTCGTCTTGCCCGAGCCCTGAAGACCGACCATCAGGATCGGCACCGGCGGCACCGCATCGAGCGTGATGCCTTCGCCCTCGCCGCCGAGCATGTCGATCAGCGCGTCATTGACGATCTTGATGACCTGCTGGCCGGGCGTGACCGATTTCAGCACTTCCGCGCCGACGGCCCGCTCGCGCACCTTCTCGGTGAAGGAGCGCACGACCTCGAGCGCGACGTCGGCCTCGAGCAACGCCTTGCGCACCTCGCGCAGCGCGGCGTTGACGTCCTCCTCGGTCAGCGAACCCCTGCGGGTGAGACCCGAGAGGATGCCCGATAGCCTGTCGCTCAAAGTGCCGAACATGCGGCGATTGTCCTGTCTGTCTGGTTTCGTCTGTCGTCAAAACCGACAATACCGCCAAACGGTTTCGCGCCCGAGGGCGCAGACGCGCTGTCGGGCGTTGACCTCCGGGCTCGAAATGCTCAGGGAGCGGCCCAGTCGGCTGATGCGGTCTCGTCGATGTCGGCGAAACGAATGCGCGGGTTAAAGCGGGAGAATGTGGCGAAAGTCAAGATTGGTACATCAGATGGGGCACATGGAGGCGCGAGCACTTGCCCGAGCCACAACCCTGAGGTTTAAAGGCACGCCTAGATTTTCATCAGGGAATTGCCATGGCCGTGCGTACAACGACCCTTTCAACCCTTGCCTTCGCCGCCTTGTTCCTCAACCTGTCGCAAGCCCGGGCCCAGCAGGCCTGCCACAATAATTTCAAGACCGATGGCGTTCCGATGGTGACCGGCCTAACCTATCGCAGCTGGGATCTCGTCACGAATCGCGCACCTGCGGCCGTGCTGAAGAACCTGGCGGCTGCCGTCGCCGCGGAGGGCTTCGCCGGTATCCGCGTCGATAATGCCACGAGTTCGGTCGTCGCGATCCAGGAAACCACCGGTTCGGGCCGGCCGCAGACCCTGCGCGTCACCGCCCGCAAGAGCGGGCCGGCCACACGCGTCGACGCCGCCTTCGTCGTCCAGCAGGGCCAGATCGCGCCGGAAGGCTATGTTCGCGACGCGCTCTGCCGCGTCATCGCCGGCGGCCGCGGCTGAGATCGTCGCATAACCGCTGGGATTACGTTACGGTACAAGGTGGTACACCCGACAAACCGAAAGCCGACGATGGATCAGCATCTCTTCCGCGTGGCGACGCTCGCCATGACCCTGCTCGCCGCCGGATGCGCCGGGGATTCGCGCAACGCCGCGCCTCTCAGCGCCACGGCCACCGAGCGCCTGGCGGCCGTGAAGCTCGACACGGCCGCCGCCACCCGCATTTTCAACGCCTACCGCGCCAGCAACGGCCTCAGCCCCGTCAAGCTCGACCCGACGCTGACCGCCATGGCCCAGCGCCAGGCCAATGCGATGGCCGCGGCGAACACGCTCTCCCATGATGCCGGCGGCAGCTTCGTCTCCCGCGTCCATGGCGCCGGGCTGAAAGGGGGGCGTACGGCGGAGAATGTCGGCGGCGGCTATTATTCGACCGAGGAGGCCTTCGCGGGCTGGAAGGCGTCCTCCGGACACGACGTCAACCTGCGCATGCCCGAGGCGACGCGCTTCGGCATCGCGTTGGCCAAGGCCCCCCAGACGCAATACGGGGCCTGGTGGGCGCTGGTGATCGCCGGCGAGCGTTGAAAGATAAAGCGCTGAGCTCGACATCGGGGGCCGGTGGGCTATTTCGGGGGAGCCCGAAGACGCCGCGCTGAGCCCCCTTTACAACCCGCTTCGCTTGGGGATTGCTCCGCCCTTCGACCACCGGAGCCTGTCGTCATGACCTTGGAAGCCTGGGCCGCTTTTGCCGCCGCCACTGCCGTCCTGCTGGTGATTCCCGGCCCGACGATCCTGCTGGTGATCTCCTATGCGCTTGGCCAGGGCTGGCGCACGGCCTTCCCCATGGCGGTGGGCGTCGCGCTCGGTGATTTCACCGCGATGACGCTCTCCATGCTCGGCGTCGGCGCGCTGCTGGCGGCCTCGGCCACCATCTTCACCGCGCTGAAATGGGTCGGCGCGGCCTATCTCATCTATCTCGGAATCAAGCTCTTCCGTGCCGGCGGCACGCTCGACGCCAAGCCGCGCCAGGACGCCGTCTCGCCCTGGAAGATGCTCGCCCATGCCTGGCTGGTGACGGCGCTGAACCCCAAGAGCATCACCTTCTTCGTCGCCTTCCTGCCCCAGTTCCTGGATGCAAAGGGCGATTTCTGGACGCAGATGCTGATCTTCGAGGCGACCTTCATCACCCTCGCCTTCGCCAATGCCATGAGCTACGCGCTGATCGCCTCGCGGGCGGGCTCGATGGTGAGCAATCCGCGGGCGATCGGGCTGTTCAACAAGACCGGCGGCACGCTGCTGGTCGGGGCCGGCATCGCGACGGTCGCCATGCGTTCGGGCAGCAACTGAGGCGCAACCGGCTCTCATCGAGGAGTTAGAGCAGGATCAATGCGAAAAGCCGGTTCCCACTTTTTCGTATCCTGCTCTGGCAAAGACACCACCACTCTCGACTTCTACGGAGCCGAAGCCGGGACTTATGCCGGGCGGGCGCGCAAGGTCAGATATGACCGCCTCGATGCATTCGCCGCCGCGCTCCCGGCCGGCGGCAGCGTTCTCGAACTCGGCTGCGGCGGCGGGCAGGACAGCGAGGCCCTGCTGGCGCGCGGCTTCGCGGTGACACCCACCGACGGCTCGCCGGAACTGGCTTGCCAGGCCGCGCTGCGGCTTGGGCGGTCGGTCGAGGTGCTGCTGTTCGAAGATCTGGTCGAGACCGATGCCTTCGACGGCATCTGGGCCAATGCCTGCCTGCTGCATGTGCCGCGCGAAGCCCTGCCGGCGATCATTGGCAAGGTGCAAGCTGCGCTGAAACCGGGCGGCGTGTTCTATGCCAGCTTCAAGGCCGGCACGTCTGAGGGTCGCGATCGCTTCGGACGCTATTACAACTACCCGTCGCCGGACTGGCTGCGCGGCGCCTATGGCGACGATCGCTGGCGCGAGCTCGACATCGACGAAGACTTGGGCGGAGGCTATGATGCAGAACCGACCCGGTGGCTGCATGTGCTCGCATTCAAGATGCCGTGACGAGGAGCCATCCTCCTCTGGGCGTCGGCATCGGCATGCATCAGGATCGCCGGCCTTGATCCAGCGCCCTCACGCCCCACTTCTGACACCATGAATCGTCGCAAGCTCCTCTCCTTCCTCGGCCTCACCGCTCTGCTCGGCTCGACAGGTGCCGCCTGGGCGACGCTCACGCGCTCGCGCAATCCCTATTACCAGGGCCCCGTCACCGCTCATTTCGACGGCCTGAGCTTCAGCGACGGACGTCCCGTCACCAAAGGACTGCTCGACATCTGGAGATGGCAGACCTCCAAGCGCGAGCGCGAGGCCTTTCCCGAGCACTACCCCGCCCCACCACAGGACAAGCCGCCGGCGCGCGTCGAGGGCATTCGCATCGTCCATCTCGGCCACGCCTCGTTCCTGTACCAGGTCGCGGGACTGAACCTGCTAATCGACCCGGTCTATGCGCAGCGTGCCAGCCCGTTTTCCTTTGTCGGCCCCAAGCGCGTCAACGAGCCCGGCGTCGCCTTCGACGATCTGCCGAAGATCGACATCGTGCTGATCACGCATAACCATTACGACCATCTCGATCTCGCGACGCTGGCCCGCATCCATGCCCGTGACATGCCGCGCATGATCATGCCGCTCGGCAACGACACCATCGTCAAGGCACGCATTCCCGACGCGCTGACACAGGTCCATGACTGGGGCGACCGCGTCGCGCTGTCGGATGCGGTCTCGGCGACGCTGGTTCCGACCTATCACTGGTCGGCACGCGGCGCGCTCGACCGGCGCATGGCACTGTGGTGCTCCTTCGTCATCGAGACCGGCGCAACGAAGGTCTTCCATATCGGCGACACCGGCTATCATGACGGCTCGCTCTATGAGCGGCTCGGCCAGGAGCATGGTCCGTTCGATCTCGCCGTACTGCCGATCGGCGCCTATGAGCCGCGCTGGTTCATGTCGGACAACCACATGAACCCGGAAGAGGCCGTGAAGGTGATGGCCTCGCTCAGGGCTCGCCAGGCGATCGGCCATCACTGGGGCACGTTCCAGCTCACCGACGAGGGCATCGAGCGCCCGCCCGAGGCGCTGAAAGTGGCCCTGGCGCAGGCCGGCCTGCCGGAGGAGCGCTTCAGGCCGATGCGGCCGGGGCTGAGCTGGACGGCCTGAAGCCCGGAACGCTTTCCAGGAAAAACACGCCGTCATTCCGGGCGAAGCGCAACGAAGACCCGGAATCCATCCCAGAGCACAGAGCCCTCCGATGGCTCCCGGATCTGCGTCGCGGAGCCCGTCCTTGGGCCGGCCGAAGGCCAGACCCGAGGGCGACTTGTCCGGGATGACATGGCGCGTGTGTAGGGCCTCTCACTTCGGCTGGACGTAGACGTTGATCTCAAGGTTCGGATCGCCCGGATCATTGAGGTCGCTGACGTACTCCTCGAGGAATGCATCCTTCACCACGATGCTCTTGGCCTCGAGATAGGCCGTGATCGTCTCATAGGTCGAGTCGATGTCGTCATAGGGCGCGACATGGACGAAGCGCAGCGAGGGGCCAGCCGGCGACAGGCCGACCTTGACGCCGCGTGCGAATTCCGATGTCCGCGAGCCCTCCGGCGCCTGGCCGACCGGCAGCATCGCCTCGAAGCGGAAGCCGTTGTCGTCGGTTTCGACGAAGAGCGTCAGCGGCCGACCGGCGATCGGCAGCCCAGCCTTGGCCGCCTCATCGCGCAGGATCTTGAAACTCTCGCTCAGGCGCTGAAAACCTTGATCCCAGCTCGACTGGCCGGAGAGCGACAGCACCGGCTTGGAGACGAGCAGGACGGCATCGACATCGCTCGCATCGCCCCGCTTGCCGGCGAGCGTCGCGTTCGGATCAGGCACGCCCGTCTGCTGCGGCACAGGCGGCACCGGCAGCGCCGGACCGGGAGCCGGCAAGGTCGGAGGCGGCTGGACCGGCTGCGGCTCGGGCGGGAGCGGCGACGCCGGCGGGGGCTGGACGGGCTGGGGTGCTGCAGGCCCCTGCAGCACCGGGGGCGGCTGAACCGGCTGCGGCTCGGCCACCGGGGGGGCGGCTTGCGCCTGCGCGGGAGCGGCCGCACCCGGCGGCGGCGCGAGCGGCGCGGACTCGACAGCCGTCGGAGGCGCGACGCGCGTCTGCGCGAAGGCAGGCATGGAGGCACCGAGCAGCGCTGCGAGCGCCAGAACACCAATCCGGGAATGCCGCATCATCATGGTCCTGACCAAAAAGAACGATTCGCGCCCTTGCAGCGCAACATAGAATGTCCACCTTCACGCAGGAACGGGCGAAGGGTGGCTTTTTCGCGTCGGTTCCCTCATAGACGCCGTAGTTTATGGACCTGTGACCGAATGAACGCTCTGGCAACCCGCCGGTTCCTGAAAATGAACGGTCTGGGCAACCAGATCACCGTGCTCGACCTGCGCGGATCGCAGCTGCGCGTCAGCGAATCCGACGCCCGCGCCATCGCGGCGCAACCCGGCGCCCGCTTCGACCAGCTCATGGTGCTGCACGACGCCGCGACGCCCGGCACCGACGCCTATGTCCGAATCTACAACACCGACGGCTCCGAAGCCGGCGCCTGCGGCAACGGCACGCGCTGCGTTGCCTGGGCGATGCTGGCCGACCCCGCAATGGGCGATCCGTCCAAGACCAGGCTGACGCTCCAGACCAAGGCGGGCCTCCTGCCGGCTATGCGCGAGAGCGAGCTCGTCTTCACCGTCGACATGGGCGCGCCCCGCCTCGCCTGGGACGAGATCCCGCTCGCCGAACCGTTCCACGACACCGCCCATTTCGAATTGCAGATCGGCCCGATCGACGATCCGATCCTGCACACGCCCTGCGCGGTCAATATGGGCAATCCGCATGCGATCTTCTTCGTCGATGATCCCTATCGCTTCAATCTGGAGCAGATCGGGCCGCTGCTGGAGAACCACCCGATCTTCCCCGACCGCGCCAATATCGAGCTCGCGGCGGTAACCGCGCCCGATCATATCGTGCTGCGCGTCTGGGAGCGTGGCGCCGGCATCACCCAGGCCTGCGGCTCGGGCGCTTGCGCGGCCCTGGTCGCAGCGGTGCGGCGCGAATTGTCGGCCCGCAAGGCGGTCGTCAGCCTGCCCGGCGGCGATCTCACCATCGAATGGCGCGAGCGCGACGACCATGTGCTGATGACCGGCCCGGTCGCCTTCGAATGGGAGGGCGTGCTGGAGCCGGATTGGTTCGAGAGGGCGGCCTGATGGCGCTGGAGGTTGTCACCTTCGGCTGCCGCCTCAACATCGTCGAGAGCGAGGCGATCCGCGAGCGGGCGCAAGCCGCAGGCCTCGACGACCTCGCCATCGTCAACAGCTGCGCCGTCACCAATGAGGCGACGCGCCAGGCCAGGCAGGCGATCCGCCGGTTGAAGCGCGAGCAGCCCGGCCGGCCGGTGGTGGTCACAGGCTGCGCCGCGCAGATCGAGCCCGCCCGCTTCGCTGCCATGCCGGAAGCCGCGCGCGTTCTCGGCAATGCCGAGAAGATGAGGCCCGAAACCTGGGAGGCGCTCGCCCGCTCCAACAGCCTGCTCGGCGACGCAGAGGCTGCTGCCGACGACAAGATCGCCGTCTCCGACATCATGGCGCAGACGACCCTGTCCGATGCCCGAACCGGCCGCTTCGCCGCCCATACGCGCGGCTTCGTCCAGGTCCAGAACGGCTGCGACCATCGTTGCACCTTCTGCGTCATCCCGTTCGGACGCGGCAATTCACGTTCGCTCGCGCTGAGCGAGGCGGTCGCGCAATGCCGCAGGCTGAGCGAGGCCGGCGCGCGCGAGATCGTGCTGACCGGCGTCGACCTGACGAGCTATGGCCGCGACCTGCAGGATGCGCCGAGCTTGGGCCGGCTGGTGCAGGCGATCCTGCGCGCCCTGCCCGAATTGCCGCGCCTGCGCCTGTCCTCGATCGATGCGGTCGAGGTCGATGACGAACTCCGCCAGGCGATCGCAACCGAACCGCGCCTGATGCCGCATTTGCATCTCTCGCTGCAGGCTGGAGACGATCTGATCCTGAAGCGGATGAAGCGCCGGCACGGCCGCGAGGATGCGATCCGCTTCTGCGCGGAGATGCGGGCTCTGCGGCCCGACATCGTCTTCGGCGCCGATTTGATCGCCGGCTTCCCGACCGAGGACGAGGCGATGTTCTCACGCTCGCTCGCCCTGGTCGAGGAATGCGGCCTGAGCTTCGTCCACGTCTTCCCCTATTCGCCGCGCCCGGGCACGCCGGCCGCGCGCATGCCGCAATTGCCCGGGGGCATCGTCTCGGACCGGGCGAGCCGCCTGCGCGAGGCCGCTCGTGACGCCCACCGGCAGCACCTCAACGCCCGCCTTGGCCGGCCGCTCTCGGTCTTGACCGAACGCGGCAACACCGGGCGCGCCGAAGATTTCACGCTGGTGCGCTTCCAGCGCGACGTGACGCCGGGCGAGATCGTGGCGGTAACGACGGAAGCGGCGGATGAGAAGGCGCTGATCGCAGCTTAACAGGCTCCTTGTCGCGCCACGCCGCTCACCCGCTGCACCTGATTGTTGCAGTAGCCGCGCGGATTCCAAGGCGCCTCGAAAGGCTGGACATTCCCCTCGATATCGCGCGCCTGCGCCATGACCGAAAGCGGGCCCGCCCGCTCGATCGGGAAACCCAATCGGAAGCGCCGCCAGGCGAAAGGTCCCTCGCCGTCTTCGAGCTCCGCCTCAAGCCAGCTTGCCCCGCCATCGCAGGATGCACGCAGGCCCGCCAGCGGGATCGCCCCGCTCCAGGCAAAACCCTCGACGACGAGGACCGACCCCACTGCGATGTCGAACCCGTGCGCCGGCGCCGTGATCAGCGATTTCACCGGCATGTCGGTGATCACCGCGAACCGAGCGGGATCGATCGCCTCGCCCGGCTTCACCAGCGTCAGGGGCATGCGGTAATCCGTGCCGCGCATTTTCTCGCCGTCATGTTCGACATCGCGCAGCGAAATCCGGTCGAGCCATTTCTGCCAGGCCGAACCCGGAAAACCGGGCGCAACGATGCGCAGCGGTCCACCATGCAACGGCGGCAGAGGCTCGCCATTCATCGCGAAGGCGATCAGCGTCTCCGCCGCCAGCGCCTTTTCGATCGGCAAACCGCGCGACAAGGCCGGCCGCAACGGATCCGACAGGTTCCGGTCGGGCGCGTAATGCGCAGTATAGACGGCGCCGGCCTTCACGCCGGACGCTTCCAGCACATCCTTCAGCCTGACGCCGGTCCAGCGCGCGCAGCCGACGGCGCCGAGCCGCCAGGGCAAGCCGTCGGTTGCGGGTGAGAATTGCGAGCGGCCATTGCCGGCGCATTCGAGCACGGCGGTGACGGTGACGGTCTCGAAGCGCTGGCGCAGTTCGGCGATCGACCAGACCAGCGGCCGCTCGACCTCGCCATCGATCCTCAGCCGCCAGGCCTCGGCCGGTCCGGTCTCGGGCAGATCGCCATTGTTGCGGATGAAGAAGGCGTCGATCGGCGTGATCGGCTCAGCCAGCAAATCGAGCGCCGGCTCCGCGTTCAGCGCCTCCTCGTCATGGACATAGAGCCCGGGCTTCAGCCGGCGCAGCAGCGGGAGTTCGAGAAGGCGACGGGGCAATCAGCAACCTTTTCGTCGGCGCGCGGATGCGTGCGGCGGATGGCGCAGGCCTTCGGCCTCGGCGAGGCAAACTAGCCATCGCCCTCCGCGCGATCAAGCTGCCGGCCATCTCATTTGTGGGAGGCGACCTCCTCGCGCAGCGCGCGCCGCAGCACCTTGCCAACATTGGTCTTGGGCAGGCTGTCGCGGAAGACGATCTGCTTGGGCACCTTGTAGCCGGTCAGGCTGTCCTTGCAGAAGGCGCGCAGGGCCTCGGCCGTCAGCGTCTCATCCTTCTTGACCACGAAGGCGGTGACGGCCTCGCCGGAATGCTCATCGGGCAAGCCGATCACGGCCGCCTCCAGCACGCCGGGATGGCTGGCGAGCACATCCTCGACCTCGTTGGGATAGACGTTGAAGCCCGAGACCAGGACCATGTCCTTCATCCGGTCGACGATCTTGATCTGGCCGTCGGGTAACAGCACGCCGACATCGCCCGAGCGGAAATAGCCGTCGGCGGTCATCACCTTCTGCGTCTCGTCGGGGCGGTTCCAGTAGCCGACCATGACCTGCGGCCCGCGGATGCAGATCTCGCCTGGCTCGCCAGGCGCCATGTCGTGCCCCTCGGCATCGCGGATGGCGAAATCGGTTGAGGGCAGCGGATAGCCGATCGTGCCGGTGAACTCGGAAATGTCGGGCCGGTTCGCCGAAGCCACCGGCGAGGTCTCCGACAGGCCATAGCCCTCGACGATCGGCCGACCCGTGACGTCCTTCCACTGCCGGGCGACGGCAGCTTGCGTCGCCATGCCGCCGGCAACCGCGAAGCGCAGCTCCTCGAAATTCACCTGGCGGATCTCCGGGTGGTTCGCCAACGCGTTGTAGAGCGTGTTGACGCCGGAGAAGAGCGTGATCCGGCTCGATTTCAGCAATTTGACGAAGCCGGCGATGTCGCGCGGATTGGCGATCAGCAGCCCCTTGGCGCCGATGCGCAGCATGAACATGCAGCAGCAGGTCAGCGCGAAGATGTGGTAGAGCGGCAGGGCCGTGACCATGACGTGCTGGTAGTCGCTGCGGCCCAGCGGCGGCTCCAGCGCCCAGCCCAGCCACAAGGCGCATTGCTCGACATTGGAGGCCACGTTGCGATGCGTCAGCGTCGCACCCTTGGCGACGCCGGTCGTGCCGCCGGTATATTGCAGGAAGGCGACGTCGTCGGGAGTAACCGTGACTGGCGCCATCACGCTTGAGCCCGCCAGGATGCCCTTGAGCGCGATCGAGCCCGGCAGATTGAAGGATTTGACCACCTTCTTGATCTTGCGGGCGACGAAATTGACGATCGTGCCCTTGAAGCCCATCAGGTCGCCGGCGGTGGCGATGACGACGGCGTCGAGCTTGAGGTTGGGCTTCGCCTCCTCGACGACATGGGCGAAGTTCTCGATCACCACCAGCACGCGCGCGCCGGAATCGTTGAGTTGGTGGGTCAGCTCGCGCGCCGTGTAGAGCGGGTTGATGTTGACGACGGTGAAGCCGCCGATGAGCGCCCCGAAGATCGTCGCCGGATAGGCCAGGATGTTGGGCATCATCAGCGCGATGCGGTCGCCCTTCTTGCAGCCCTGCGCTTGCAGCCAGGCGGCGAAGGCCTGTGCGGCACGGCCGGTCTCGGCGAAGCTGATCGTCTTGCCGAAACTCTCGAAGGCCGGGCGCGCGGCATAGGTCGTACAGGCGGTGTGGACGAGATCGGCCAATGTGCCGACCTTGGCGGCGTCGAGCTCCGGCGGCACGGCGGCGGGATATTGCGCCAGCCAGGGACGCGCGTCAGGCTTCGCCGCGGCGCCGCTCATCGCATTCATGGTCATCCTCCCATTTCGCCGGCTTTGCGACCGCAGGAACGGCCGTGCCAGTGCTTTTTCATGACCATACAGTGCGGAACTGAACGGGCGGGCGCAAGCGCCCGCCCCCAAGAATACACCAAAAGGTTTAGATATGAACCTTTCAGATCACGCGCCCTTCATCGCGCCTGCGCCAGGGCATGCGAGGCAACGATCGCCTCGGCCGGCTTGCCGGCGAGTTCGGCGAGATGGTCGAAGCGGGCGCTGAACGAACCGACCCCGGCCGTCGCCGAGCGCAGCTCGACGATCAGGCCCGGCATCTCCGCCTCGGGGATCAGCGCGTTGATCTGGTCCCAGCCGCGCCATCCCGGCCGCGAATCATAGCCGAGGATCTGCCCGCGCCGGCTCGAGACGATGGCCGAGGCCCGCGACATCGCCTCGGAGGGGATCACCACCTCGACAGCCAGGATCGGCTCCAGCAGCACGGGCTTCGCCTGCGGCACGGCCTCGCTCATGGCGATACGCGCCGCCTGCCTGAACGCCATGTCGGAGGAATCGACCGTGTGATAGGAGCCGTCGGTCAGCGTCACCTCGATATCGACCAGCGGAAAGCCGAGCGGCCCGTTCTGGCAGAAATCGCGCATGCCGGCCTCGACAGAGGCGATATATTGCCGGGGCACCACGCCGCCGGTGATGCGATCGACGAAGCGGATGCCCTCGCCACGCGGCAGCGATGCGACCTCCAGCACCACATCGCCATATTGCCCATGCCCGCCGCTCTGCTTGCGGTGCCGGCCGCGCGCGCCGGCCTTGCCCCGGATCGTCTCGCGATGGCCGATCTGCGGCGGCCTGCTCTCGACGGACACGCCATAGCGCCCGGCGAGCCGCTCCAACGTAACGCGCAGATGCATCTCGCCCTGGCCGGACAGGCGCATCTCGCCGAACTCCGGCAGATGCGTGATCGTCAGCGCGGTATCCTCTTCAGCCAGTCGCGCCAGCGCCGCCGCCAGCCTGACATCGTCCTTGCGGTCCTTCACCGAGACAGCCAGCGCATGCACGGGTTCGGGCGGCGCGACCGAGCTCACCACGCTCGCGCGCAGCTTGCCGAGTGTCAGCGCATCCCCGGTCACCACGCCCTCGAGCCGCGCGAAGGCTGCCATCTCGCCCTCTTCCGCCGCCGGCTTGCGCGTCTGCTCCACGCCCTTGACCGCAAGCACGCCGGCGATCCGCGCCTCGACGCCGCCAGACGAGGTCACGACATCGCCCTCCGCCAGCCTGCCGCGCAGCATGCGGGCGAGCGAGACCTTGCCGCCCTGGCCGGAATGCCAGGTCTTCATCACCTGCGCGAGCGGCGCGCCCTCGGCCACGACGCCGATGCGTCCACGCGTCTCGCCAAGCCCGGGAGCCTCGTGCCGCAGCGCCTTGAGCAGCCGCGTCACGCCATTGCCGCGCTCGGCCGAGCCGATCAGCACGGGCACGACATGGCGGTGCTGCAATTCCCGCGCGAGATCGTCGAAGATGCGGTCGCGCGGCGGCTCCATGTCGCCGAGCAGATCCTCCATCAGCGCGTCGTCGTAATCGGCAAGCTTCTCCAGCATCGAGAAGCGCGCTTCCTTCTCGCGCCCGGTCTCCTCGGAGCCGAGCGGCACGATCTCGCTGGGCGCATGCTCGCGGTAGATGAAGGCGCGCTCCAGCGCGAGATCGATGAAGCCGACAGCGATGCCCTTCTGCCAGATCGGGATCTGGCGCAGCAGCAACGGCGTGCGCGAGGCGCGCTGCAGGATGCCGAGCGTCTCGCGCACCCGGCGCGAGGCGGTGTCGATCTTGTTCAGGAACAGGAAGCGCGGAATATCCGCTTCCTCGAGCTCGCGCAGCACGAGTTCGAGCGCCGGCGCCTTGCGATCATCCGCCTCGCAGACCACCACAGCTGCGTCGATCACCGGCAGGACATGGCGCATCTCGTGCAGGAATTCGACGGAGCCGGGACAATCGACGAACTGGAAGCGCTCGCCGAGAAATTCGACGGAGGCAACGTTGAGCTCCGTGCTCATCTGATGCGAGCGGGCCTCCGCACTCGCATCGCCGACGCTGTTGCCGGTCTTGACCGAGCCGGCGCGGGAAACGCCGCCGCAGCGCTCCAGGATGCTTTCGAGCAGCGTCGTCTTGCCGCTCTGGAAGGGGCCGACGATGGCGATGCATCGCGGGCCCCCGCCTCTGACTCCGTTTGCGTTTCCTTCGTTCCGGGATGTCGCAGCCATGGCTTCCTCCTGCGGTCATTGGCCGCGAAGGGGCGAGAAGCCGTTGGGCTCAGGGCTCCGACGCGGCAGGAACCGGCGAGGGAAGACAAGTGAAGCGCCCACACCGGAAAGGCGGCGGTCGCTCAGGCCCGACTAGGGTCGGGCGGCCGTCGAAGAGGGATTTCGAAGGGCAGGTTCGCGCCGTTCGACAGGCGGCGCAAGCAAATTGTCTGCTGCGCCGCGGCGTGCGTTAGACGCCGCGGCCGGATCGCGGCTGGCTTGCCCGGGCGGGTAGCCGCAGCACAGCGATTAAGCGAGGAGGCCGCCGCCGTCGACGTAGAGCACTTGGCCCGTCACATAGGTCTGGCGGATGAGATAGAGGTAACTTTCCGCAATCTCCTCCACTTCGCCGGCGTGGCCGACAGGCAGGCGTGCGGCCTCGGAGGCGTAGAAGGCGTCGCGTTGCGTCTCGCCCATGCCGGCCCAAAGGTCGGTCTTCACGACACCGGGCGCCACACAGTTCACTCGCAGGGGCTTCAATTCCACGGCGAGCGCCCGGGTGAGCCCGTCCATCGCACTGCAGATGCTCGATGCCGCCGCCCAGCCGGGGCCAAGCGGCCGAGCTCCCGCGGTGCCGGAGGTGAACACCAGGGAGCCGCCTTCCCGGATCATCTTGCGCCCGTACTTCGCCGCGGCGAGCGCCCCCCAGTAGCGAAGCTCGAAGAAGCGGCGGGCCTCGGCGAGATCGGCCTCCAATCCGAGAAGCTGCAATGGCTCTCCCGCCGTGTAGACGAGATGATCGAACTCGCCCACCTCCTCGAAAAACGCTCGCGTTGCCGTCTCGTCCGAGAGGTTGACCGCCCGCCCTTCGGCGTCGGCGCCCAGGGCGGCGACCGCCGCCGCCACCCGCGTCTGGGAGCTTGAGCCGACCACGACCTGGGCTCCCGCTTCAGAGGCGGCCTTCGCGACCGCGAAGCCTATGCCGGACGTGCCACCGAGCACGACAATACGTTGTTCATTCAAGGTCATGGCGAACTCCTGAGGATGGGGAGCCGCAAGATCCACTTTGTCCGACCCGGAATCCAACGCATCTTTGTCACAGCAATGTTGACGGAGACTCACTCATGGCCTTTGACGCGCGTTTGCTCTCAGGCGTCGGTGTGATGACCGCCGTCGTCGAAAACGGCGGCTTCGCCCGCGCGGCGGAAGCTGTGGGATTGACGCCATCGGGGGTCAGCCGGGCCGTGGCGCGGCTGGAGGCGCAGGTCGGGGCTCGGCTGTTTGACCGGCATCCTCGTATGATGGCTCTCACTGAGGCCGGTGCGCGCTTCCATGCCGAGGTGGCGCCGCTCCTTGCCGCCATCACTGAGGCTGCCGAGACAGCCGCCGCCGACTCCACCCAGGTTCGCGGCCGACTGAAACTGAGCGTTGATCCATGGTTCGCGCGCATCGTGCTCGCGCCGCGACTGCCGGCGCTACTGGCTCGCTATCCCGAGCTTTCGCTGGAGCTTCGGGTCACCAACGCCTTTGAGGAGATGCTCGCTGGCGGCGTCGACCTTGCCATACGCTTCGGTCCTCCGCCGATTTCAGGCCTGATCGCCCGCAAGCTCCTGGACACGCGGGTCCTTACGGTCGCCACGCCGGCTTACCTGGCCGGCCGTCCTGCTCTTCGCGCGCCCGCCGATATCGCCCGGCATGACGCGATCCTGTTTCGGGATCCGCAGTCCGGGCGGCCGTTCACCTGGGAGTTCCATCGTGGCGGCAAGGCGATCGAAGTCCCGGTCGCCGGCCGCCTGGTGCTGGACGATCCTTCCGCGGCGCTGGCCGCCTGCGAGGCGGGACTAGGCCTGTTCCAGAGCTTCGAACTGGGGCTCGAGCCCTGGCTGAGCAGTGGGCGTCTGGTCACCGTGCTCGACGAATGGGCGGAGGAGCGCTTCCCGCTCCATGCCTATTATGCGTCGCGCCGCCAATTGCCGGGCAAGGTGCGCGCTTTCCTGGATTTCATCGCGCTCAGCCTCGCGGCTTGACGGTGAGGTCTTGTGGACAGCGCGCAACGCCAAACGTCCGCCAAGGCTTGAAACCGACCCGAACCGTCCCGTCAGAGATTCCGCCGCTCCCCACGCAGCGTCGCCAGCCCGATCCCGACCGCGTCGAACCCGCCATCGACCGCCAGAACCTGGCCGGTGATGTAGCTCGCCCTGTCGCTGCACAGGAAGAAGATCGCCTCGGCCAGTTCCTCCTCCAGCCCATAGCGCGCGAGCGGAATCGCGTCGCGGTAGTCGGCCCGGATTTCGGCCGAGTGCACCGCCTTGGCCATGGCGGTGTCGACCGGCCCGGGCGCGACCGCGTTGACGCGAATGCCCAAGCCCGCGAGCTCCGCCGCCTGCTGCTTGGTGAGATGGGCGAGCCCGGCCTTGCTGGTGCCGTAGGCAACCCGCAGCGTCGAGGCGCGCAGGCCTGAGATCGAGGTGATGTTGACGATCGCGCCGCCGCCGGTATCGGCCATCAGCGGCGCGGCGAGCTGCGTTGTCAGGAACGGCCCGGTGAGGTTGACCGCCAGGACCCGCTGCCATTCCTCGTAAGTGGTCTCCAGCAGCGGCTTGAACACGGCCGTGCCGGCATTGTTGACCAGCGCATCGAGTCGGCCGAAGCGGATTGTCAGTGCCGCGAAGGCAACTGCTACCGCGGCAGGATCGGAGACATCGCAGGCCAGCGCCAGCGTCGCCTCTGGCTGCGCCAGCTCGGCCATCGCCTTGTCCAGTGTCTCTGCGTCGATATCGAGCAGCGCGACCCGCCAGCCCTCGGAGAGGAAGCGCCTGGTGGTGGCGAGCCCGATGCCGCGGGCGGCGCCGGTGACGAGGGCGATCTTGTGGAGGTTTTCAGGCATGGTTTCCGACCCGGGATACTGTCATTGTTGTTGCGTACCGCTATGCACGTCGGCAAGGGCCTCGCCAAGCCTCGGTTTGCCGGCCAAGCCGCTCTGCGACAGACCCGCGCTCGACAAGCGCCCGACTCTGCTGTATGGCCCGCTCACAACTGAAAACAGCGTGCCGAACGCCCGCGCAGCTCAAGCGCGACAACGGCTATTGGAGAGACCCGTGAACATCATCGAACAGCTCGACAAAGAGCAGATCGCCAAGCTCAGCGAAGGTCGTGAGATCCCGCATTTCCAGCCCGGCGACACCGTGCAGGTCAACGTCAAGGTCAAGGAAGGCGAGCGTAGCCGTGTCCAGGCCTATGAAGGCGTCTGCATCGCGCGCAATGGCGGCGGCCTGAACGAGGCCTTCACCGTCCGCAAGATTTCCTATGGCGAGGGCGTCGAGCGCGTCTTCCCGCTCTACTCGCCGAACATCGACTCCATCAAGGTCGTCCGCAAGGGCAAGGTGCGCCGCGCCAAGCTGTATTACCTGCGCGATCGCCGCGGCAAGTCGGCCCGTATCGCCGAGCGCGTCGAGCCCCGCGCGCCGAAGGCCGCCAAGGGCGCCGCGAAGTAAGCTTACAACTTCAATCGCACGAGATTTGGAAAACGCGGTCCCTCGGGGCCGCGTTTTTGTTTTGAGCGGTGCTATCTTGCCGGGCGAAACCGCATCCTGTTCGATGCGCCAGCGGCAGACGGACGTGAGACGAGACGTGGGATGACGGCTGACCAAGACATCGCATTGCGGCCGGCACAGGCAAGCGACGCGCAAGCCGTGTTCGAGATCACGCATCTGTCCATCGCGACGCTCGGCAAGGAGCACTATTCGGTGGATCAGCTGGCGGGATGGATGGGCGCCCGCACGCCCGCCTATTACGAAGCACTGATCGCGAACGGGCGGATGATCGTCGCCGAGCGGCAGGGCGCGGTCATCGGCTTCGTCGACGCCGAACCCGGCGAGGTCACGCGCCTGTTTCTCCACCCCGCCGCCGCAGGCTCGGGACTGGGGAAACGCTTGCTCGGCCTCGGCATCGAACAGGCCCGCGAAGGCCACGCCGGCCCCGTCAAGGTCGAGGCGACGATCAATGCCGAGAGCTTCTATAGCCGGCATGGCTTCCGAACCACCGGCAAGGGCTTCTTCTCCCATGGGCTGGGCGGAGACCCCATCGAGATCGTCCATATGGAGCTGTGAATCGGCTTCGGCATGCGCGCCACGCGCGGCTGTATCTCGCAAGGTCGCATCTCGATTGTCGCGCTACCTTAGAACTGCTGGATACTCCCCATGTCACTGCGTTCCAATCGTTCGATGCTGCGCGTCTGCGCCGTCCAGGGTGAAGGCCATCTGCCTGCCCTGGCGCTTCTTCGGACGTTTCACGGCGTCGATCGCCTCAGGCCTTACGCGCGCCTGAGGCCGGCCGTTTTAGGCCGGCGACAAGCCGTTGCGCTGTGCCCTCCGGCATGAGCCGGACCCGGTCAAAACATCCGCGCCGTCATCCCGGACGCAGCCCCCGGGTCCGATCTTCGATCGGCCCAAGGATAAACTCCGCGAAGACCCGGGATCCATCGTAGAGCGACAGCGCCCTTCGATGGATCCCGGGTCAAGCCCGGGATGACGGCGCCGCGGAGGCAGGCTGGCGAAGTCTATTCCTGCGATCCGAAGGTCATGTCGCGCCGGGCCGTCAGGATGCTGATCGAATAGCCGGCGATGACATCGACCAGGCACATCAGCGTGATGATCAGGAACGTTCCGGTACCGAATGCCGGCAGCAGCAGGAAGGCAATGAAACTGGCGAGGAAGACCAGCATCGACAGGCCGTGATTGAGGATCGAGTTCGTCTTGGCGCTGGCCGCGTTCATGACCTCGAAGAACAGGACGATCGTCGCGACGAAGAGCAGGAGCTCGCTCACCGTCAGCGAAAAGCGCACGCCCGACGGCAGGCCGAAGCCGAGGACTTCGCGCCCCAGCGGCTGCCCCATGACGGCGATGACGACGGCGTATACCAGCACCGCCAGCACCATGAAGGGAAAAGACCTGAGCATCACCACACCTCGCTTCGTCGCCTGAGCCCCGGCTCGGGCGCACCGATCCCTGCTTATCAGCATGGCGGTCGCGAGGCACCCATCCCATCGCGGCATGCGCGCCACGCGCGGCTGTATCTCGCGGGCTCGCATCTCGATTGTCGCGCCACCTTAGAACTGCTAGACACTCCCTCATGTCACTGCGTTCCGATCGATCGATGCTGCGCGTCTGCGCCGTCCAGGGTGAAGGCCATCTGCCTGCCCTGCCGACGACGCAGGACTTTGTCGCGCTCGACGATCACGCCCGCCTGCCCTGGCGCTTCTTCGGACGTTTCACGGCGTCGATCGCCGCAGGCCTTACGCGCGCCTGAGACCGGCCGTTTTTGGCCGGCGACAGGCCGTTGCGCTGCGCCCTCCGGCATGAGCCGGACCCGTTCAAGACATCCCGATACCTGCCAAAACATTCTCGGTATCCGACAGAGGCCCACGTCATGACGTCCAACGCCACCCCCCGCACGCTGTACGACAAGATCTTCGACGACCACATCATCGACCAGCAGGAGGACGGCACCTGCCTGCTCTATATCGACCGCCACCTCGTCCATGAGGTCACGAGCCCGCAAGCCTTCGAGGGCCTGCGCATGACCGGTCGCAAGGTCCATGCCCCGCACAAGACGCTGGCCGTCGTCGACCACAACATCCAGACGACGGACCGGTCAAAGGGCATCGTCGAGGAAGAAAGCCGCATCCAGGTCGAGGCTCTCGCGAAGAACGCCAAGGAGTTCGGCGTCGAGTATTTCGACGAGCTCGATATCCGCCAGGGCATCGTCCACATCATCGGACCCGAACAGGGCTTCACCCTGCCCGGCACCACCATCGTCTGCGGCGACAGCCACACCTCGACCCATGGCGCCTTCGGAGCGCTGGCGCATGGCATCGGCACCTCGGAGGTCGAGCATGTGCTCGCCACCCAGACGCTGATTCAGAAGAAGGCAAAGAACATGCTCGTCCAGGTGGACGGCACGCTCGCCAAGGGCGTCACCGCCAAGGACATCACGCTGGCCATCATCGGCGAGACCGGCACGGCCGGCGGCACCGGCTCGGTCATCGAATATGCCGGCGACGCCATCCGCGCCCTCTCGATGGAGGGCCGCATGACGCTGTGCAACATGTCGATCGAGGGCGGCGCGCGCGCCGGCATGGTCGCGCCTGACGAGAAGGCCTTCGCCTATCTGAACGGCCGTCCCAAGGCGCCCAAGGGCGCGGCCTGGGAGGCGGCGCTGCGCTATTGGGAGACGCTCTACAGCGACGAGGGCGCGCATTTCGACCGCATCGTCCGGCTCGATGCCAACAACCTGCCGCCGATCGTCTCCTGGGGCACGAGCCCGGAGGACGTCATCTCGGTCGCGGGCGCGGTGCCCGATCCTGCCCTGATCGAGGACGAGACCAAGCGCACATCCAAGCAGCGCGCGCTCGACTATATGGGCCTGACCGCCGGCACCAAGATCATCGACATCCCGCTCGACGTGATCTGGATCGGCTCCTGCACCAATGGCCGCATCGAGGATCTGCGCGCCGTCGCCAAGATCGTCGAGGGCAAGAAGATCGCGGGCTCGCTCGACTACGCCATGATCGTGCCGGGCTCGGGCCTGGTGAAGCAGCAGGCCGAGCAGGAAGGGCTGGACAAGATCTTCCTCGCCGCCGGCTTCGAATGGCGCGAGCCGGGCTGCTCGATGTGCCTGGCGATGAACCCCGACCAGCTCAAGCCGGGCCAGCGTGCCGCCTCGACCTCGAACCGCAATTTCGAGGGCCGCCAGGGCTACAAGGGCAGGACGCATCTGGTCTCGCCGCAGATGGCCGCCGCCGCCGCTCTGGCCGGCCACTTCGTCGATGTCAGGCAGTTGGGATGAAGCCCGGCAAGCGGGGGTAACGAGCATGTCCAACGACCCCCGCGAAACCGCCCGCGCCGCCGAGGCACAGGCCGCGCTCGACCGCGTCAAGCGTGACAGCGAGAGCCTGCTCGGCTCCTCTATGGGCCGCGCCGCCGAGCATTTTTCCGGCGGTGATGCGCCCGATGGCGACAAGATCGAGCTCTGGGGCCGGCGCATCGGCCGGTCCCTGTCGCTGCTCGGCGTGATCGCGCTGGCCTATTGGCTCGGCCATCAATTGAAGATCTGGTGATGGGAAGCGTGCCTTCAGTCTCGGCCACGGCCAGCGCGAGCGCTCATGCCCAGGCCAACTCCAGCTCCGACATCGGCTGGGATGGCGCGAAAGCGCCGTCCATCGCCGAGTTCGAGATCTTGGCGCAGGCGGCGTTCGACCATTTGCCGGACGAATTCCGTGCGCTCTGCAGCGACGTCGTCTTCAACGTCACCGAGTTCCCCGAGGACGAGGTGCTGAAGGAGCTCGAGGCCGAGAGCCCCTTCGACATCCTTGGCCTGTTCAGCGGCATCGGCCTGCCGCAGCAGGGCTATGCTCCGCAGACCGGCCAGATGCCCAACACGATCCATCTCTACCGCCGCCCAATCCTCGACTACTGGGCCGAGCATGACGAGACATTGGGCGGCATCGTCACCCATGTGCTGGTCCATGAGATCGGCCATCATTTCGGCTTTTCCGATGAAGACATGGACGCCATCGAGGCCGAGGCGGAGCGCTAGACGATGCTCAACGATCTGATCCGTCACCTGCCTGATCTGGCGCTGGTCTACTTGGCCTTCTTCCTGGCCGTCGCCAGCCCCGGCCCGAGCAACCTCGTCGTCATGGCGACATCGATGGAACGCGGCCGCGACGCTGGCGCCATACTGGCGCTCGGCGTCACCGCCGGCTCGCTGACCTGGGGCATCCTGGCCGCGATCGGCGTCACCGGCCTGGTTGTGGCCCATCCCGAAGCGCTCTACGCCATCAAGATCGTCGGCGGGGTCTATCTGCTGTTCCTGGCCTGGCGTTCGGCGCGCTCGGCCATGCGGGTCGAGATGCCGCCGCCGAAAGCCGCCATCTCGGGACGCCGCAGCTTCCTGCGCGGCTACCTCATGCACCTGACCAATCCCAAGGCGATCCTGAGCTGGACGGCGATCATCGCGCTGGGATTGCGCCCCGATACGCCGCCGGTCGTGCTCTACGCCATCATTGCCGGCTGCATGCTGATCTCGCTGGGGATCAACCAGTTCTACGCGGTGCTGTTTTCGACCGCCTCGATGATCTCCGGCTATCGCCGGATCCGCCGGCGCGCGGAGGCCTGTCTCGCCGCCTTCTTCACCTTCGCCAGCTTCAAGCTGCTGACCTCGCAGCTCTAGTCACCGCCAGAAAGACTTATCGGAGTTCCCGCCATGCAGCCCTTCACCACGCTGACCTCCACGCCTGCCCCGCTGAAGGTGATCAATGTCGACACCGACATGATCATCCCCAAGCAGTACCTCAAGACGATCAAGCGCACCGGGCTCGGCACCGCGCTGTTCGCCGAGATGCGCTACAAGGAGGACGGCTCGGAGAACCCCGATTTCGTGCTGAACCAGCCGGCCTATCGCAAATCGGAGATCCTGGTCGCCGGCGACAATTTCGGCTGCGGCTCGTCGCGCGAGCACGCGCCCTGGGCCCTGCTCGATTTCGGCATCCGCTGCGTGATTTCGACCTCTTTCGCCGACATCTTCTACAATAACTGCTTCAAGAACGGCATTCTGCCGATCGTCGTCAGCCCGGAGGATCTGGAGAAGCTGTTCGACGACGCCGATCGCGGCTCGAACGCGACGCTGACGGTCGATCTCGAAAAGCAGGAGATCAAGGGCCCCGACGGCGGCACGGTGAAGTTCGACCTCGACCCGTTCCGCAAGCACTGCCTGATCAACGGCCTCGACGATATCGGCCTGACCATGGAGAAGGCCCCGAAGATCCAGGCCTACGAGGAAAAGCTCGCCAAGCGCGAGTGGGCTTGAGCCCTTCTCCCCTCGGGGGAGAAGGTGGCACGGCGAAGCCGTGACGGATGAGGGAAGTTCCTCATTCTAAACAAGAAAAGGGCCGCTGACGCGACCCTTCCCTCATCCGTCTGCTGCGCAGACACCTTCTCCCCAGTCATCTCGGGCTCGCCCGAGATGAGCAACCCAAAGTGTCAAAGTCGGCAACAGCCGACTTTGATGGGGGAGAAGGAAAGCGGCCCTACCCCACCAGCCCTCGCATCGGCGCAAGCTCGCCGGTGCCCGGGAACACCCGCTCCGCCAGCACCGGCCCCGAGAGCCCGAACAGCTCCGACACCACGCCCTTGGCCACGCCGCGGATGTCCGTCGTCGGTTTGAGATCGCGCTTCTCATAGAGCTGCTCGGGCTTCAGGCCCGGCCAGTCCACGACCATCCGCCCACCCTTGACCGCGCCGCCGACGAGGAAGGCGATCGTACCGGTTCCGTGGTCGGTGCCGACCGTGCCGTTGACCTTCGCGGTGCGGCCGAACTCGGTCACGACCATCACCACCGTATCCTTCCAGACCGGCTTGAGACCCTGCTCGAAGGCAGCCAGCGCGCCGTCGAGCCCTCCCAATAGTTGCGCCAGACGCCCCTTGGCGCCGCCCTCATTGGCATGCGTATCCCAACCCTCGAAGGCAAGCGCGGCGATGCGCGGCCCGTCATCGGCGCCAACAAGCCCTGCCGCGCCCTCGGCGATGCGCTTCATGCCGTCGACGCTGTCGGGCCCGCCACCGCCGCGCATGTCGCCATTCATGCTGCTGCGCAGGGCGATGCCCTCGGTCTCGATCGCCTGGGTGAGCGCGCGCGCCAGCCCGGGATCACGCTGGCCGTAGAGATCGGACAGGCGCTGCATCAGATCGGGCCCCGCGCGCGCCATGCGCGGCGGCGACCAGCCCAGGATCGGCGCCGAACCGCGCACCACCAAAGGCGGCACCACGCCAACGCCGAGCACGCCGCGGCGCGACACCGTCTCGCCGGGCGGCAGGCTCGCGATCAGGCGATTGAGCCAGCCGCTATCGGTACGGCCGGGACCGGCCTGCCCGCTTTCGAGCACGTCCTGCCCGTCGAAATGCGAGCGCTCGCGATAGCCCGTCGCCGCCGCGTGCACGATCGAGGCCTGGCCGGCACCATAGAGCCGCGCCAGATTCGGCATGGCGGGATGCAGGTAGAAGAAGCCGTCGAGCGGCAAGGCGGCATCGGGACCATCCTTGGTCAGGGCAATGCCCTCGCGCAGACCGGCATAGTCGGGATCGCCGATCGGCGGCACCGCCGAGAGGCCATCGAGCGCGCCGCGCAGCACCACGAGCAGGAAGCGCGGATCGCGGCTGCCCGCCGCCGCATAGGCGAATTTCGGCACGAAGGACCAGGCGAAGAGCGCCCCCGCCGCGCCCAGAACCGCCCGCCGTGAGGGCGTCATCGCTTCGCAATCGTCGTCGAGATCCGCCTTGGAGTGATCAGTCATGGGGCTCACCTCCGCTGGAACTCGGGCGACATCAGCAGCAGCGCCAGCGCCTGCGGCTTGCTTTCCGCCCGCGCCACGGTCTGGCGGGTCTCGGGCGAAGCGAGCGGGCCGAGGATGTCCTCGGTCAGCGCGCGCGGATCGGGCACGCTGCCGGCCGCCTGCCGGCCCCAGCCGGCGGCGACGTCGATGCGGGTCTTGATGCCTTCGGCCGAGGCCCAGGCGGCGTTGGTGTCGGGATAGCCATTGGGTCCCGACGGCTGCCAGAAGGGCTGTCCCATCACGCCGAGAGGTCCGAGAATCTGGCCGGGATCGGCCTTGCGGCCAAGCGCGCGATAGCTTGCGATCAGAAACTCCTGCGGCGAGCGTATTTTAGTCGGCTCGGCATTCCAGGCCACGTTCGATTCGAGCAGCGCGCGCGAGACGGCGGCGAGATCGCCTTGCGTCCGGCGGAACACCTCCGACAGCGAAGCGACCAGGGCGGGCGGCGGCTCGTCGGCCACGAAATGCCGCGCCAGCTTCAGAGCGATGAAATCGGCGGTGGCGGGATGATGCGCGAGGTCGGTCAAGGCCGCCAGCCCCTGGGCCTTGCCGGGTTGCGCATAGTCCTTGCCGAGCAAGGGCTGCGCCCCGGGCTCGTGCAAACCAGCATTGAAGGCGAAGGAGCCGGGAAAACCCAGCACCGCCTCGCGCCCGACCATGGTCCAGCCCGTGATGATGCGCGCGAGATTGGTGACATCGGCCTGGGAATAGCCGCCATGGACGCCAAGCGTGTGCAGTTCGAGGATCTCGCGCGCCTGGTTCTCGTTCAGGCCTCGCCCGCGCCGTCTGCCGGCCGGCGAGCCCGGCCCGATCGAGAGCCGGTTATCCAGGAAATCGAGCATGGCCGGATGGCTCTCGGCCGCGACCAGCATCTCTTCGAAACGGCCGAAAACATGGGGCCGAATAGCTTCGCGCTCATAGGCGCCTGCCATGCTGCGCCCGATATTGCTCTTGGTCGCAGCGATGCAGAAATGATTCGACCAGAACTGCACCAAGCGCTCGGCAAAGCCGCTCTCGGCATCGAGCGCGAGTTGGACACGGGCGACGACCTCGTCGCGATAGGTCCTGAAGGGCAGCGGCGGCTCATTGGCAGACTTGGCCGGCTGCGCCATCTGGTTTTGCGGAGCAGCCGGTGCCTGCGGGGCAACCGGGACTTGCGGGTTTGGCGCGGTTTGCGGATTGGGTGGCGCGGCCGCGAGCTGCATGGCCTGCACCTGCCCGGCGATGCGCTTCGCCTCGCGCTCCATGCGCTCCTTGTCCTCGAAGGCGAAAAGCGCACCGCCAATCTCGGCTGCGCCTGAGAAAGGTGGGTTCAACGGCTGGGCGACGATGCCGCGCGCGACCTCGGCCAGCATGCTCTCGCGCGCCGCGTCACGCTGATCGCGCGGCTGCCCCGGCCTTGCGCCGAGGCCGAAACGCTGGAGCCCGATGCCACTGATGCGGCTGTCGTCCGGGGTCGCCATATCTGCATCTCCGATCGGGATTCGACCGAAACATCATGGTACAAGGTCGATGCAAATAATGGCGAAAAGCTGGGGGACATCGCGCCATTTGATGGCGATGGCGACGTCCTTATCTCACGTCCGGGCCAGCGACCAGAACATGAGAAGGACCGCCGCCCCTTGCGAGGCGGCAGCCCTCCCGAATGGCCGGGTCAGGTCGTCCCGGACTTACGACGCCGGAAGCGCCGCGATATCACGCACAGGTGCGGTCAGCCCGGTAAGCTGTCCAACCATAGCAGCCTTGCCCGTGGCGAGATCGACCTTGTGCAGGGCGCCATCCGCCAGCAACCAGCCGGTATTGGTTCCATCCGCTGCCGTCTCGATATCAAAGGCGATGGATTTCGGCATCACACCGAGCTTGCCGACCGCTCCGAGCACGCCATCATTCGGGGGCGCCTGCTTGATCAGGCCGCCGATCTTGGCGTCGATGTCATAGAGCGTCGTCTCCTTGGCGCCCTTCACCGCGTTGATATAGGCGCCTGCGACGATCATCGGCGCCTCGCCCTTATGCATATCGGCCTCGGCGAATTTCAGCTTGCCGTCGACCGTGGTCTTGCCGTCATCGACATTGACGCGAAGATTGGTGCCGTCCGAGCCGATCACGCGCATACGGTCGGCGACCGGGTTGAAATCGACGGTGGCCATGGCACCGGCCGAAAGCACGGTGTCCATCTTGGATTTCATCGTCGCCTTGCCGGCAGCATCGACCGTGTAGATCGTGCCGTCTGCCGTCAGCGCGTAGAGCATGCCGTCGGCAGGCCGCACGTCGATGCCGGCGATTTTGCCGGTGATGCCGCTGACCTTCATCGATTTGCCGGCCTTCAGCGTCGTGGTGTCGATCATCGTCAGGGTGTCGTCGCCGGTGAGCGCGGCCAGCATGCCGGCCTGGGCAGCCAGCGGCGCGACAAGGGATGCACCAAGAATCGTCGAAGCTATCAGCGCAAGGCGGGTGTTGCGGTTCATGCCGTTATCCTCCGGTTGTCTTTTCCGGTGCCCCCGGCCTCTGTCCGGCCGCAGCACTCGGATGCGTCAACGCGGCGTTCTCGCTTGCGGATGCGGCAGGAAAAATAAAGAATCCTGGCGCATCCGCAGCGGCCCCAGATGTGTAACAAGAGGCTGGCCACGGCCGGCAGGGCGTTGCGCCAGCAAGGAGACCGGAATGGCGAGCGACGCCACGCTGACGGCGAAGGCTGCAGAGATCGAATCCGCGCTGCGCGCCTGTGCTTCCGGCGATAAATCTGCGCTCCGGCGCATCTACGACGCCGAGTCCGCGCGTATGCTGGGTGTGGCGCTGCGTTTGCTGAAGCGTCGCGCATTGGCCGAGGAGGCGGTGCAGGACGCCTTTGTCCTGATCTGGCGGCATGCCGCGCGGTTCGACCCCGAGCGCGGCGGCGGCCTGACCTGGATCTACGCGATCCTGCGCAACCGCTCGCTCTCGATCCTGCGCGACGAGAAGCGCACGGAAACGCGTGAAGAACCTGTCGCCGAGGAGATGGCGAGCGAAGAGGACGACCCCGAGACGGTCATGTCGAAGCTTTCGGACGCCAAAGCACTGCGCACCTGCCTCGAGACGCTGCCGCCGCAGCGGCGCGGCATCGTGCTGCTCGCCTTCGTCCAGGGCCTGACTCATGGCGAGATCGCCGGCAGGCTGAACATGCCGATCGGCACGGTGAAATCCTGGATCAGGCGCTCGCTGATCTCGCTGAAGGAGTGCCTCGGATGAGCCCCTCCACCGACATCAACCTGCCGCGAGGCGAGCGCGACGCGCTGGCCGGCGAATATGTCCTCGGCTTGATCGAGGGGGCCGACCGCAGCGCCTTCGAGCAGCAGCTCGAAAGCGATCCCGAGCTCGCCGCTGCCGTCGAGAGCTGGCGCCGCCATTTCGCCGGCATCGACGCAACGGCGACACCGCTTGCCCCCTCGCCAGCCCTATGGAGCCGGATCGAGGCCGAACTGGCGACGCTGGCGCAGAACGCAGCCCCGGCGCGAGCGGCGACGACGACGATCCAGCGCAGGACCGCTCCTTCTGCCGGCAGTCGCCTATCGGCGTGGTGGAATAGCCTCTTCGTCTGGCGCGGCGCGGCCTTTGCCGGTGCGCTCGCAGCGATCCTGCTCGCCATCGGGCTCAATGGGGCGCTCGACCGCGCCAGGCGCCAGCCGGTCATGGTGGCCGTGCTGCTGACCGAAGCCAGCGTCGCGGCGGCCGTGGTCAACACCTTCGCCGATGGCCGCGTCGAGATGGTGCCATTGCAGGCGATCCATGTGCCCGATGGCAAGGCGCTCGAAATCTGGACGCTCTGGGACCGCGCGGTCGGCCCGCGTTCGGTCGGGCTGATCGAGCGCGCCCGCTCGACGAAGCTGAGGCTCGACCAGCTCCCGCTCGGCAAGGACCAGCTCTTCGAGATCACGCTGGAGCCGGCGACAGGCTCGCCGACCGGCCGCCCGACCGGGCCAATCGTGGCGAAGGGGACGACGGCGCAGGCTTTGTGAGACACGAGGCCACATTCAGAATGGCTCGACCGTTGCGAAGGTCAGACTTCGACCCCCATCAGACTTCTGGTTGCACCTCCGCCGCCAGCGCTTTAATCTTGGCCCATGTCGCCCACACTGCTCAGCTTGAACGCATTCCTCGAAGATCAGCAGGCCGACATCGATGCATCCAAGGTAACCGAAATGCTCTTTTGCTACCTTGGGCTGTTATCTCCAGTGAGCGAGAAGGCACTATCGGTTTCCGATGTGCGCTTGCTGTTGTCACATGAGCTCGAGCGGCAGAATCGTTACTTGTTTCGCCTGTCACAATCAGGGTGGGCCGTTACAGATCGTGAGTTTCCGCAGTCAGCGTTTGTGGACGAGATTATCGCCATAAACGCGGTCCGACCATGACCGCAAACCACCAAAAGCTGACCTCACCTGTCACGCGCAAGCTGCTTCACACCACCACCGTGATCGTCTCCGCCGCGCGCGTCAGTCCGGTATAGAGCCACCTTGCCCTGTGCTCGCGGAAGGCGAAGCTTTCGTCGAACAGGACGATGTCGTCCCATTGCGAGCCCTGCGCCTTATGGACGGTCAGCGCGTAGCCGAAGGTGAATTCGTCGGTGTGCTTGCGCAGCTCCCAGGGCACCTCGTCCTCGGTGCCGTCGAAGAAATTCGGCAGAACCGAGACCTTGACGGGCTTGCCGCCGGTGTCGTCCTCGGGCGTCACCCGCATGGTGACGAGCCCCTTCTTCGAGGTCTTCAGCTCCTGCACGATCCATGAGCCGCCATTGAGCAGGCCCTTGCTCTTGTCGTTGCGCAGGCAGACCAGCTTCTCGCCGGCGACGGGAACCGTTTCGGTGCGGCCCATCAACTGGCGCATGCGGGCATTGTAGTTGCGCCGCGTCTTGTTCATGCCGACCAGCACCTGGTCGGCCCCGAGCACGATCTCAGGCGTCACCTCATCGCGCCGGATGACGCGGCTCTGGCCGTAATCGCCGACATCGAGCCGCCCGCCCTCGCGGATGATCATCGACATCCGCACGATCGGATTGTCGGCCGCCTGGCGGTGCACCTCGGTCAGCATCACGTCGGGCTCGACCTCGGTGAAGAAGCCGCCGCCCTTGACCGGTGGGAGCTGCGCCGGATCGCCCAGCACCAGCACCGGCGTGCCGAAGGAGAGCAGGTCCTTGCCGAGATCCTCGTCGACCATCGAGCACTCGTCGATGATGATCAGCTTGGCTTTGGCTGCGACGCTCTCGCGGTTGAGCACGAAGGTCGGGCTTTCCTCCTCGACGCCGCGCGAGCGGTAGATCAGCGAATGGATCGTCTGCGCCCCGACGCAACCCTTGTTGCGCAGGACGAGCGCGGCCTTGCCGGTGAAGGCAGCGAAGACGACATCGCCGTCGACGGCCTCGGCGATATGGCGCGCCAAGGTGGTCTTGCCCGTGCCGGCATAGCCGAACATCCGGAAAAGCTGCGGCTCGCCGGCCTGGAGCCAGCGTGCGACCGCGGTGAGCGCGGCATCCTGCTGCGGCGACCAGTTCATCGGCGGGAAAAAGAGCGGGTCCGGATCATGCCGCACAACGCCGCGAGTCGCACCGGAATGGCAAGCGCGACCTCAAGCCGCGCGCAGGCGGCGGACGAACTCCTCGGCCTCGCCCTGCAGCGCCGCGATGCGGGCGTCGAGGTCGCGGGCGCCGGCCGCGCCCATATCGGCCTGGGCGACCGATTGCGCATTGGCCATGGCGATCTCGGCCATGGCGCCGGCGGCAGCACCGGTGACGGAGGAGATCCGCGCGACCGTATCGCCGAGTGAGCCGAGCAGTTCGGCATGCGAACCGACCATGGTTGAAATCTCGGTGCTTGTCTGCTCGACCGCGCCGACGCTGGCGACGATGCCCGAGACCGCCTGGGCCGCGTCCGACAAGGCGCTGTTGACCATGCCGATGCGGCGCACGATCCGCGCCGTCGCGTCGGCGGTCTGGCCGGCAAGCGCCTTGACCTCGCTGGCAACCACGGCAAAGCCGCGCCCATGCACGCCGGCGCGCGCCGCCTCGATCGTCGCGTTCAGCGCGAGCAGATTGGTCTGCCGCGCGATCGCCTCGATGAGGCCGACGACATCGCGGATCTGGGCGGCATTCTCGGTCAGGCGGCCAACCAGATGGACGGCGCCTTCCGCATCCCGGTTCGCCACTGAGGCCGTCTGCGAGACTCGGCCGACCTCGCTGTTGATCTGCCCGACGACATGTTCGAGCCGCAAGGCCGCCTCGGTGATGCCGCGCGCATCCGCACCGGCTCCCTCGACCGCGGTCGCCGCCGTGCCCGAGGCCGCCGAGACCTGCTGGGCGCGCACAGCCGCTTCCTGCAATGCGCCGTGCAGCACCTCGCTGAGCCCGGCGATATCGGCCAGCAGGACGCCGATCCTGCCCTCGAAGGCCTCGGCGATCCGGCCGAGTTCCTGCGTCCGCACGCCCGCATGCGAATGTGCGAGATCGGCCTCCGCCTCGCGCGTCACCAGCGTGGCGCGGACCTCGCTCAATGTCCGCACCGTGCGGGCAAGCTGGCCGATCTCGTCGCGTCGCTGCGTATGCGGCACCTCGATGACCTCAGACGAGGAGGTCGCGACGCCGATCGCCGCCATCAGTTCGCGCAAGGGCCGCGTCAGATGGGTGCGCAGCAGATAGACCGCCAGCAATGCCCCGCCGAGCGGCAGGCACAGCGCGATCACGATCGCGCGCAGGCGCAACGCCTGGGCCAATGCGCCTGCCTGCGCGGCACTGATTTGCGCGCGCTTGTCGAGGTCATCGGTGAGCTTGGAGGTGACGGAGATGATCTGGCGGACGTTTTCGCGGGCCGCATCGGCGCTCGCTTCGAGCAAGGCGGCCTTTGGCGAGATACGCCGGCCGATATCGACGATGTCCTTCTTGAAGGCGATGAAGGTGTGGATGTTCGGGTCGAGCGTCGCGTTGGCCTGGCGGATCGTGTCCGGCAAGGCCGAGAGCAGGCTCGCCCGCGCCGCATCCACAAGCTCGACGGCGCCGTCCAGCGTATCGAGTGCCGCCTCAATGGCGCGCGGGCTTGCCGTCTCGTCGAACTGGCTGAGCAAGGACGCATTCGCCACCCGGTTCGAGAGCAAGGCGGCCTTGTTTGCCAGCGCCAGGCTGGTGAAAGCCTGCCGGTCGATCTCGCGCACCTCGTCGAGGCCCTTCACCGCGCTGAACAGGCCAAGCCCAGCAGCGACGCCGAGCAGCGCGAACAGCAGCGTGATCTTCGCCGTCAAACCCACTCGCCGCATCGCCAAAGCCACTCTCGCCGGATTGGCGCGAGGTTTCGCAGAGGCGGACGAACGAGCGGTTAACAGAGCGCAGCTAAATCAAATAATATCAATTATTTAGCCAGTTATCGACCTTTGCGAGGCGCCGCCTCGTCGCAGCAAGGTCGTCAGCCCATCAGGCTGTCGAGCCCGCGCCTCAGGCCGGTCTGATCGGAGACGCGACGCGCCGCCAGCAAGGTCCCGCCGACATAAGGCGCAGCCGAGGTGCCGGCATCGTGGCGGATCACCAGGCGCTCGTCGGGCAGCCCGAACACAGCCTCGCAGGAGAGCACGAAGCCAGGCATCCGCACCGAATGGACCTGCACCGGATGGGGCGCACCAATCGCGCCGCCGCGCGTCTCGCGGACCCCGCCGAGCTCGGACACCGGCTTGGAGGTCGCGGCCATGCGCTCGGCCCCGAGCGTCTCGGCCAGCTCGCGCCCGGTGCCGGACGGCGTGTCGGGCTTGGAGGGCGAGGCGTAATCGATGATCTCGACATCGGGAACGTATTTGACCGCCTCGCGGGCGAAGCGGCGCAGCAAAGTCGCCGTGATCGAGAAATTGCCGGCGGCGAGCACGCCGACGCTTTTAGCCTTCGCTGCCGCATCGATCTCGGCATAGTCCTCAGCCGTCATGCCGGATGCACCGACGACGACATGGCGTCCGGCCGCGACCGCGGCGAGCACATTGCCCTTCACGCTGTCGGGCTTGGTGTAGTCGATCACCACATCGCAAGGCACGCGCAGCGCTTCAGTCATGCTGGCGAACACCGGCAGCCCATTGGCGGGGAGCCCCGCCGCCTCGCCGAGATCGCGGCCCGCCGCCTTGCGCGAAACGCCTGCGACCAGTTCAAGATCGGGCGCGGCCATGATCGCCGCGACGAGCGCCTTGCCGACCCAGCCGGTGCAGCCGGCGAGCGTGATGCGGATCATGTGTGGGGTCCTTATGAGGGCGGAACCGCGGGCTTGAGCGAATCCGGAGCGTGACTATCGTCGCTCCGTCGCCTGAGGCAAGGGAATGCGGCTGAGGCAAGGGAGCGCGGCCATGTTCGTCAAGGTCAATGGCATCAGGCTCTATGTCGACGTCGAGGGCGCCGGCCTGGTGCCCGACGGCCCACATATGCGGCAAAAGCCGACGCTGATCCTGCTGCATGGCGGCCCCGGTGCCGACCACAGCATCTACAAACCCGCCTTCTCCGCGCTGAGCGACATCGCGCAGATCGTCTATTACGACCATCGCGGTTGCGGACGCAGTGAGGACGGTCCATGCGAAAGCTGGACGCTGGCGCAATGGGGCGACGATGTAAAAGGCCTCTGCGATACGCTCGGCATCGAAAAGCCCATCGTGCTCGGCACCTCGTTCGGCGGCTTCGTGGCCCAGTCCTACGCCACGCGGCATCCGGAGCACCCCGCCAAGCTGATCCTGATCAGCACGGCGGCGAAAGTCGATTTTCCCGCCATCTATGCGGCATTCCAGCAGTTCGGCGGCCCGGAGGCCGGCCGCGTCGCCGAAGCCTACTGGTCGAATCCTTCGCCGGAAACACGCGCGCCCTATCTCGAACGCTGCGCCCCGCTCTACCGGACCAAACGGCGCGGGCCGCCCGATTGGGTCCAGCGCGCCATCCTGCGCAACGAGACCGGCCAATGGTTCAACGGCCCAGCCAACGAGCATGGCCGCATGGATTTCCGCGAGGCGCTAGGCCGCATCGCATGCCCGGTGCTGGTCATGGCCGGCGAATCCGACCCGATCACCCCAATCGCCTTCAATGAGGAGATTATGCAGCATTGTCCCGCCGGCCTCGCCCGGTTCGAGCGCTTCGCCGATTGCGGCCATGGCATCGTGGAAGATGAGCCGGAGCGCTACTATCGGGCGATCCGAGACTTCATTCTCGCCGGCGCCTGAGAAGGCGTCACAGGACCAGGCGCATCAGCGGCCGGCCTTCCTTCTGCCGCGCGACCTCGCTGAAGCCGGCTCGCAGGAAGACACGTTCGGCTCCGACATAGAGCCCCTCGCTGCTGCGTTTGAATTCGTGATCCATCGGTGCGGCCTCGAGCAGGCGCGCGCCGCTGTCACGCGCGAAGCTGATCGCTCCGTCGAGCAGATCGGCGGTCACGCCCTTGCCGCGAAAGCCCTTGCGCACGAAAAAGCAGGAGGCGGCCCAGTTGCGCTCATCTTCGACGGGCGCGTCCGCCAGCGGCGTCGAGGCCCGGCGCGGGTTGTTCCATTCGGGAATATGGGCGCGCGGACCGACCTGCAGCCAGCCGACAGGCATGTCGCCCTCGAAAGCGAGGAGGCCGGGTGGCGGCCCCTTTCGCACCCTCTCCTCGAACAGCAGGCGCGCGCCTTCACCCAGCAGGGGCATGCGCTGCTTCTGCGGCATGCGGAAATGATTGCACCAGCAGCCATAGCAGGGCCCTTTGGGGCCGAAGAGATCTTCGAGGTCGGGCCAGCGCTCCGGCGTCAGCGGAACGACTTTGAAACCGGGTTCACCCATTCCAACCTCCCTTCCCTGCAATGGATCGCAAGGCTAGACTTGCATGACGGAGCGGCGGAGCAAGAGCCGGTCCTATCGGAGACCAACCGCCATGTCGCTCGAACTCTACGCCGCCTATCTCGTTGCCTGCCTCGTCATCATCATCGTGCCCGGCCCGACCGTGACGCTGATCATCGCCAACAGCCTCAAGCACGGTACCCGCGCCGGACTCCAGAATGTGGCGGGAACGCAGGCCGGCCTCGCGATCATGATCGGCATCGTCGGTATCGGCCTGAGCTCGGTCATTGCGGCAATGGGCCATTGGTTCGATTGGCTGCGCCTTGCCGGCGCGGCCTATCTGATCTGGTTGGGCTGGAAGATGTTCCGCGCGGCCGGCGGCAGTGAGGACGGCGCAGCACCAGCCAAGGCGCCGCGCGGCGGCTTTTTCCTGCAAGGCGTGCTGGTCGCGCTCAGCAACCCGAAGACGCTGCTCTTCTTCGGCGCCTTCTTTCCGCAGTTCCTCGACCCAGGCCGCGACCATCTCACCCAGATCGCGATCATGGGCGCAACCGCGATGCTCTTCGCCGCGGTCAGCGACAGCGCCTACGCCCTGCTCTCCAGCCGGGCCGGACGCCTGCTCTCGCAGAAGCGTGTCCGGCTGCTGTCCAAGGTCAGCGGCGGCTTCCTGATCGGCGGCGGCCTCTGGCTCGCCTCGGCGCGCGCGAGCTGAGCGCGGGCGGGCGGCGCCTCACCAGGGAATCGCCTCGCCCGTCCAGCTCCGGAAGCTGTTGGTCTGAGCCATGCCCGAGGCATCGATCGTGCGGATCAGGCTGGAGGCGCTTTCAGCCGGCGTGATGTCGGCCGCGCCGCCGCCCATATCGGTCTGGACCCAGCCGGGGTGGAACAGAAGCACACTGACGTCGCGCTCGCGGATGGCGTTGCCGAACACGACCATGGCCATGTTCACCGCCGTCTTTGAGGAGCGATAGATCAGCGAACCCGATGGATTGCTGCCGAGCGAGCCCATGCGGCTGGAGATGGTCGCGATCTTGCGGCCGCCGCCGGCCTCGACATTGGGCAGGAAGGCCTGCGCCACCCGCACGGGCGCGTAGACATTGACCTCGAAGACCTCGCGCCAGGCGTTAAAATCGACGCTCAGCCCGGTCTGCTTGTCACGCGGGCCATAGAGGCCGGCATTGTTCACCAGCACGTCGAGCGGCTGATCGCCGAGCGCAGCCCTTGCCGCTGCGACGCTGTCATCGGAGGTGACGTCGAGCTCGAGCGGGATCAGCGCCGATGTGTGCTCGGCCGCGAGTTCCGCCAGCGCCCCGCCCCAGGGGTTGCGCGCCGCCGCCACGACATGGTCGCCACGGCGCAGCAATTCCATGGTCAGCGCCAGCCCAATGCCGCGATTGGCGCCGGTGATCATCCAGGTCTGGGGCATGGGGTGTCTCCGTGGGGTCTCTGGAGTTAGAGGCTGTCAGGGACTGTAGCCTTGCTGCCGCTTCTTTCCAGTCCGATGGTTCGCTGCCATCGCAGGTGAGAGGATGTCCCAATGGCCCAGCAGCAGATTCGCTTCGATGACGGAGCTGCCTATGAGCAGATGATGGGCAAATGGAGCCGCCTTGCCGGCGACGTCTTCCTCGATTGGCTCAGCCCGGCCCAGGGCCTGCGCTGGGTCGATGTGGGTTGTGGCAACGGCGCTTCGACCCAGCTGATCTTCGATCGCTGCGCACCCGCTATGCTGAAAGGCATCGATCCATCGCCCGGGCAGCTGGCTTTCGCGCGTACGCGGCCTGTCGCCGCGCTGGCGGAGTTCGCCCTTGGCGACGCCATGGCGCTGCCGTTTCCAGCCGGGGATTTCGATGCCGCCATCATGGCGCTGGTGATCTTCTTCGTTCCCGACCCAGCCAAAGGCGTTGCGGAAATGGTCAGGGTCCTGCGCCCCGGCGGGCTCGTCGCGGCTTATGCCTGGGACATTCCCGGCGGCGGCTTCCCGCTCGAGCCGATCCAGGCGGAGATGCGGGCCTTCGGGATCGAGCCGCTGCGTCCGCCGCAAGCCGACATCGCGCGGATCGACGCCCTGGCGCGGCTCTGGACGGAAGCCGGCCTGATCAATGTCGAGACGCGCGAGATCGTGGTGCAACGCGACTTTGCCGGTTTCGACGAGTTCTGGAGGATCTGCCTGCTCAGCTCGACGATCAGTGGCGCGGTCGCCGCCATGGCGCCCGACGATGTCGCGCTCCTGAAGGAGAGGGTCAAGGCGCGCCTGACCGCCGGGCGCGATGGTCAGGTCTCCTATGTCGCGCGCGCCAACGCCGTGAAAGGCACGACGCCGGCGCGCATCTGACGACGGGAAGACATTATCCCTTCGGCTTGCCATATCCTCCCGCCGTCGGCGTGATCACCGTCACCGCCTCGCCGGCCTGCAGCAGCGTCTGGTCGGAGGGCTTCAGCTCCTCGACCGCGCCGGACAGCCTGCGCACCGTCGTCTTGCCCAATTGCCCGGCCTCGCCGCCTTTCACGCCGAAGGGGCGGACCTTGCGATGCGAGGCGAGGATGGCGCAGTCCATGGTCTTGCGGAAACGGATGGTGCGGCTGGTGCCGTCGCCTGCGCTCCACTGCCCTTTGCCGCCCGAACCGGCCCGGATGTGGAAATCCTCCAGCACGACCGGGAAACGCGTCTCCAGGATTTCCGGATCGGTCAGGCGCGAGTTCGTCATATGGACATGCACGCCCGAGGTGCCGTTGAAGCCCGGCCCCGCCGGCGAGCCCGAGCAGATCGTCTCGTAATACTGGTACTCGTCATTGCCGAAGGTGAGGTTGTTCATCGTGCCCTGCGAGGCCGACATCGCCTCCAGCGCCCCGAACAATGTGTTCGTCACCGCCTGGCTGACTTCGACATTGCCCGCCACCACGGCGGCCGGATAACGCGGCGAGAGCATCGAACCCTCCGGGATGATGATCCTGATCGGCCTGAGACAGCCGGCATTCATCGGGATCGCATCATCGACCATGACGCGGAAGACATAGAGCACGGCGGCGCGCGTCACCGGCGCCGGCGCATTGAAATTGTCGCCGCGCTGCTCCGAAGTGCCGGTGAAGTCGACCGTCGCCTCGCGCTTTTCGCGATCGATCGTGACCTTGACCTTGATCGCGCAGCCCTGGTCCATCGGATAGGTGAACTCGGCGTCGTGCAGCTTGGTCAAAAGCCGCGCCACGCTCTCGGCCGCATTGTCCTGGACATGGCCCATATAGGCCTGGACCACGTCGAGCCCGAAGGCGGCGATCATCTTCCTGAGCTCGGCCACGCCCTTCTCATTGGCCGCGATCTGGGCCTTCAGGTCATTGACGTTCTGGACGACGTTGCGGACGGGGTAGCGCGCGCTGGTCAGGAGCTTGACGAGGTCCTCCTCGCAGAAGCGGCCCTGATCGACGATCTTGAAATTGTCGATATAGACGCCCTCCTCCTCGATATGCGTCGCCAGCGGCGACATCGAGCCAGGCGCCACGCCGCCGACATCGGCATGGTGGCCGCGGCTCGCCACCCAGAACAGGATCTCCTTCTCCGCCTCGTCGAAGACCGGGGTGCAGACGGTGATGTCGGGCAGATGCGTGCCGCCGTTGTAGGGCGCGTTCAGGCAGTAGACATCGCCCGGCTTGATCACCGGATTGTTCTTGATGACGGTCTCGACCGACTTGTCCATCGAGCCCAGATGCACCGGCATGTGAGGCGCGTTGGCGACGAGAGAGGCGGTGGTGTCGAAGACGGCGCAGGAGAAGTCGAGCCGCTCCTTGATGTTCACGGAATAGGCCGTGTTCTGCAGCGTCACGCCCATCTGCTCGGCGATCGACATGAACAGGTTGTTGAAGATCTCCAGCATCACCGGATCGGCCTTGGTGCCGATCGCGGCGTTCTGGACCAGCGCTTTCGAGCGCACCAGCACGAGATGGTCCTTGGCCGTGAGCTTGGCCGACCAGCCCTCCTCGACCACGACGGTCTGGTTGGGCTCGATGATGATGGCCGGCCCCGCAATCTGCTGACCCGGCGACATCGCCTCGCGGCGCACGATCGCCGCCTCATGCCACTGCCCCTTCGAGAAGAGGCGGGTGCGCTCTGCTGTCGCCGGCTCGCCGGCGCTCTCGGCCGACGACGCCTCCTCGAACTTCGCCCCACCGCCGACGGCCTCGACTTCAACAGCCTCGACGACCAGCGCCTTGCTCTCGTCCATGAAGCCGAAGCGCGCCTTATGCGCGAACTGGAAGGCCTGCCTCATCTCGGCGCGGCTGCCGGCCGCGACGGCGATGGCCGTATCGGTGCCGGCATAGCGGATATGGGCTCTGGTATGGATGGCGATCGCCTCAGTCGGCACGCCCTGCCCCGTCAGCTCGGAGCGGGTCTCGGCCGCGAGCTTGTCGGCAACCCCTGCGATGGCAGCCTTCGCTCCATCGTCGAGCGGCACGTCGAGCGCCGCCGTCCGGGTCGAGCGGATTTCGGCGAGCCCCATGCCATAGGCCGAGAGCAGGCCGGAGAACGGATGCAGCAGCACGGTCTTGATGCCGAGCGCATCGGCCACGAGGCAGGCATGCTGCCCGCCGGCACCACCGAAGGAGTTTAGCGCATAGCGGGTGATGTCGTAGCCGCGCTGGACCGAGATCTTCTTGATCGCCTCTGCCATGTTGGCGACCGCGATCTGGATGAAGCCGTCGGCGACCTCCTCAGGACTGCGTCCATCGCCGACCTCGGCCGCGAGCGCCGCGAACTTCTCCTTGACGGTCTCGACATCGAGCGGCTGATCGCGCTTCTCGCCGAAGATCGGCGGAAAATAGGCCGGGATCAGCTTGCCGACCATGACATTCGCGTCGGTCACGGCGAGCGGCCCGCCACGGCGATAGGCGGCCGGGCCCGGATTGGCGCCGGCGGAATCGGGCCCGACGCGGAAACGCGCGCCGTCATAATGCAGGATCGAGCCGCCGCCGGCCGCAACCGTATGGATCAGCATCATCGGCGCGCGCATGCGCACGCCGGCGACCTCGGTCTCGAAGGCGCGCTCATACTCGCCGTCGAAATGGGCGACGTCGGTCGAGGTGCCGCCCATGTCGAAGCCGATGACCTTGTCGAAGCCGGCCGAGCGGCCGGTCTCGGCAAGGCCGACGACGCCGCCGGCCGGGCCGGACAGGATCGCGTCCTTGCCCTGGAACAGCTCCGCGGCAGTGAGGCCGCCCGAGGACATCATGAACATCAATCGCGCGCCGGTGCGGGCGATGTCGAGTTCCTCCGAGACCTGCGCGACATAGCGGCCCAGGATCGGCGAGAGATAGGCGTCGACCACGGCCGTATCGCCGCGCCCGACCAGCTTGATCAGCGGCGAGACCTCATGGCTCACCGAAACCTGCGGGAAGCCGATCTCGCGGGCGATGCGCGCCGCGACCTGCTCATGGGCGGGATAGCGATAGGCGTGCATGAAGACGATCGCGACGGCGCGGAAGCCGGCATCGAACTGTGCCTGAAGCGCAGCCCGGATTGCGGCCTCATCGGGTGCGCGCTCGACCTCACCATCGGCCAATACGCGCTCGTCGATCTCGGCGACGGCGTCATAGAGCTGCTCGGGCTTGATGATCTCCTTGGCGAAGATGTCGGGCCGTGCCTGGTAGCCGATCCGCAGCGCATCGCGGAAACCCTTGGTGATGACCAGCAGCGTGCGGTCGCCCTTGCGCTCGAGCAGCGCATTGGTGGCGACCGTGGTGCCCATCCGCACCTCGTCGATCAGCCCGGCGGGAATCGGCTCCCCCGTCTTCAACCCGAGATGGTCACGGATGCCCTGCACGGCCGCATCGCGATAGGCGCCCGGATTCTCCGAGAGCAGCTTCCTGGCGTGAAGCTTGCCTGAGGGATCGCGGCCGATCACATCGGTGAAGGTGCCGCCACGGTCGATCCAGAAGTCCCAACGACCCGTCGTCATGTGAAGCCTCCGCGCGAACAAGCGGGCGAGAGGCCCGATGACGTTTCATCGATAAATCGTCGATGAAACGTTGACAAGCAGGATTCGACGGCTACGATCCCGATTGTGACCGGAACATGGCTGAGGGGCCAGGCCGATCTGGAGCCTGACGATCTCTGGCTCTCACATAGCAGGAGGATGCGATGACAGGATCGGCCCTGGCAATCGGCGACGCATGGCGCGCCTATCAGGGAGCGAGCGCCCGATGATGCGCCGCTCGCTCGACTCCCTCTATCTCTGGTCCGGCTATGCCGCCGGCGGCTTCCTCATCCTGATCTTCATCCTGATGATGGGCCTCTCGCTCGGCCGCGAGATCGGGCTCAACATTCCCGCCGGCGACGATTTTACCTCCTGGTGCATGGCCGCGATGGCCTTCCTGGGTCTCGCCCACACCTTCAAATCCGGCGACATGATCCGGGTTGGCCTGCTGATCGACCGGTTCGAGGGCCGCACGCGCTGGTGCTTCGAGACCTTCTCGCTCGTGCTCGGCCTCGGTTTCGCCGGCTTCTTCGCCTGGCACGCAGCGGTGATGACCTGGCAGTCCTACGAGTTCACCGACATCGCCGGCGGCGTCGTGCCGATGCCGATGTGGATCCCGCAGCTCGGCTATTCCGGCGGCCTCGTGATCCTGTTCATCGCCATGCTCGACGAGTTCGTCCATGTCGTGCTGCGCGGACAGCCGCCCCGCTACGAGAAGCCTCCGGCGCAATCCGACGAGGAAATCGTCGAGCGCGCCATGGCGAGCGGAGTGTGACGCGATGGCGATGATCGAAATTTCCGGCCTGCTCCTGATCCTGCTGACGATCTTCCTCGCCGGCGGCGTCTGGATCGCGATTTCGCTGATGGCCTGCGGCTGGGTGGCGATGCAGTTCGTCGGCGGCGGCATCCCGGCCGGCGCGGTGCTCGCGACCACGATCTGGGGCAACAGCGCCTCCTGGACGCTGGCCGCGCTGCCGCTCTTCATCTGGATGGGCGAAATCCTCTACCGCACCAAGCTGTCGGAGGAGATGTTCCGGGGCCTGGCGCCCTGGCTCAACTGGCTGCCTGGCCGATTGATGCATGTGAACGTGCTCGCCTGCGGCATCTTCGGCTCGGTTTCGGGCTCCTCGGCCGCAACCTGCGCCACGGTCGCGAAGATCGCGCTGCCGGAGCTCAAGAAGCGCGGCTATGACGAGACCGTCGCGCTCGGCTCGCTCGCCGGCGCCGGCACGCTCGGCATCCTGATCCCGCCCTCGATCACCATGGTGGTCTATGCGGTCGCGGCCAATGTCTCGATCATCCAGATCTTCCTCGCCGGCTTCCTGCCCGGCCTGCTCGTGATGGTGCTCTATTCCGGCTACATCGTCGTCTGGCACATGCTCAACCCGGACAAGTCGCCGCCGCCGGAGCCGGCGATGCCATTCCGCGAGAAGCTGAAGGAATCGGCACAGCTCATCCCCTGCATGCTGCTGATCGCGCTGGTCTTCCTCTCGCTGTTGCTGGGTTGGGCGACGGCAACCGAATGCGCCGCCTGGGGCGTGCTCGGCTCCTTCGGCATCGCCTGGTGGTCAGGCACGCTGACGAAAGACGCGTTCTGGCAAAGCGTGATGGGCACGACGCGGATCACCTGCATGATCATGCTGATCCTGGCCGGCGCCTCCTTCATGTCGACCTCGATGGCCTATACCGGCATCCCGCTGGCGCTGGCCGCCTGGGTCGATTCCCTGCACCTCTCGCCCTACGCGCTGATCGCCGCGCTGACGGTGATGTATATCGTGCTCGGCACGGCGCTCGACGGCATCTCGATGATCGTGCTGACGACCGCGATCGTCATTCCGATGATCAAGACCGCCGGTTTCGACCTGGTCTGGTTCGGCATTTTCCTGGTGCTCATCGTCGAGATGGCCGAGGTCTCGCCGCCGGTCGGTTTCAACCTGTTCGTGCTTCAGACCATGTCGGGCAAGGACTCCAATACGGTCGCGCTCGCCGCCCTACCCTTCTTTTTTCTGCTGGTCGCCGCCGTCGCGATCATTACGATCTTCCCCCAGATCGTGATGATCCTGCCGGAAATGGCCTTTCCGCCGCAATGACACCGCATCAACAACAAGGGAACGGAGACACCGCAATGACACGCAACGACCTCATCAAGGGCCTGCTCGCGATCGGCGTCGCCACTGGTGCGCTGGCGCTCGCCACGACGGGCGCGCTGGCGCAAGCCAAATGGAACCTGCCGGCGGCCTACCCGGCCGACAATCCCCATAGCGAGAACCTCGCCATCTTCGCCAAGGATGTCGAGGCCGCGACGTCAGGCAAGCTCTCGATCACGCTCCACGCCAACGCCTCGCTGTTCAAGGCCCCGGAGATCAAGCGCGCGGTCCAGACCGGCCAGGCCCAGATGGGCGAAGTGCTGATGTCGATCCACGAGAACGAGGACCCGGTCTACGGCATCGACGTCGTGCCGTTCCTCGCCGCGTCCTTCGCCGAATCGAAGAAGCTCTATGCCGCCTCGAAGCCCGCGGTCGAGAAGAAGCTCGACAGCCAGGGCATCAAGCTCCTGTTCATGGTCCCCTGGGCGCCGCAGGGCGTCTACGCCAAGAAGGACATCAACACGGTCGAGGACATGAAGGGGCTGAAATGGCGCTCCTACAATGTCGGCACGACGCGGCTGGGCGAGCTGCTCGGCATGCAGTCGGTGACGATCCAGGCGGCGGAACTGCCGCAGGCGCTGGCGACCGGAGTGGTCAACTCGTTCATGTCCTCGGGCGGCACCGGCTACGACTCCAAGGTCTGGGAATCGCTGACGCATTTCTATGACACCAAGGCCTGGATCCCGAAGAACGCGACCTTCGTCAACAAGGCCGCCTTCGCCGCCTTGGACAAGCCGACCCAGGATGCGATCCTCAAGGCTTCCGCCGACGCCGAAGCCCGTGGCTGGAAGATGTGGGAAGAGAAGGCCGGTTGGTATCTCGACCAGCTCAAGGCCAAGGGCATGAAGGTGCAGCAGCCCTCGCCGGAACTCGCGGCCGGCTTCAAAAAGGCTGGCGACACGCTAACCGCCGACTGGCTGAAGAAGGCCGGCACCGACGGCCAGGCGATCGTCGACGCTTACAAGAAGATGTGAGGCTCAAGCTTCTCCAAAAAAGCGCGGGGAACCCCTCTCCCGTAGGGAGAGGGGCAGGGGTGAGGGGTCCGGCCCCTGGACCAGCAAAGCGCCAATCTCAACGCAGCGGTCGGTCACAGCCAACGCGTCCAACGGCCTACACCTCACCCTGCCCTCTCACTGAACTCGGGCCTGCCCGAGTTCAGCTCTCAAAGTGTCAAAGTCGGGTAGACCCGACTTTGATGCAGGAGAGGGTTCCCCGCGCCTCATTCGGGTTGCGAGCATGTCTTCCATTCCCCCCAACGATCTCGGACCCATCGTCTCCTCCGGCCACCTCGCCTCGGGCGCGATGCCGGCGCTGTCGGAGTTCGAGTTCGCCATGAATATGACGGCGCATGCCTTCCAGCGCTGGATCGTGCGCGCCATGGCGGCGGCCGGCCTCGCCGACCTGTCACAGCTCGACGTGCTGGTGCTGCACAACGTGAACCATCGCGGCAAGCCCAAGCGCCTCGCCGACATCTGCCTCGTCCTCAACATCGAGGACACGCATCTGGTGAACTACTCGCTCAAGAAGCTCGAGCGCCTCAAGCTCCTGAAGGGCGGCCGCAAGGGCAAGGAGAAGACCGTCGCGGTCACCCAGGCCGGTGAGGACGCCTGCAAGCGCTACGCCCAGATCCGCGAGCAGCTCCTGGTCAAATCGGTGCTCGGCACCGGCCTGGACCCGGCGCGCCTTTCCGAGATCGCCGCCGCGATGCGCTCGCTCTCAGGCCATTACGACCAGGCGGCGCGGGCAGCGGCAAGCCTGTAGAGCAGCCTTTTCCCTTCTCCCCTGGCGGAAGAAGGTGGTGCGCAGCGAGAGCCCCGCGGGCCACCGGTCGCGTGGGTTCGGATCTGCCTTTGTGCGTATCCAAGATACGCGAGCCCGGGTAGCGTCGCAGGCGCGGCTGCGTGCCGATACGCCCCTTCAGACAAGGACCTCAAACAGACGCCTCGGCCGGTTCCGACATCGTCACCCGGTTCTTGACGCTGGGGCGCTCCTGCATCCTTGCATACCAGGCTTGAAGAGCCCCGCACTCCGCAGGCAGCGGCAGCTCCACGAGCCCGGCAAAGATCAGGCCGCCTATGACCGTGATGTCGGCCATCGAGAAGACCTCACCGGCGACGAACGGCTGTCTTTTCAGAATGCCATCGAAATAGCGCATGCCCTTCAGGGCTTTGTCGCGCTGACGGAAGCCCCACTCGGCGTTCTGATAAATCTCGACATCGGGTCCAAGCCCCGGTGTGGCGTGATGGAAGTAAACGCTGACAGCGTCGAGCAGCTCGAGCTCGGCGCGCTTGCTCATCATGTGGATCAAGCCCTTTTCGCGCGGTGTTCTGCCGGTGAGCGTGGGAGCGCCGTCAAGCGCGTCGAGATATTCGGTGATGGCCGTGCACTCGGCAATGAAGGTCCCGTCGTCGAGTTCGAGCACCGGCAGCGTGCCTGAGTAGTTCTTGGCGAGGAACTCGGGCGTCTTGTGCTGGCCTTTCCAGAGATCGATCGACACGAACTGGGCACGCGATTGCAGGCCTTTCTCGGCCAAAGCGATACGGACGCGGGCGGGATAAGGCCCGGTGGGCCAATCGTAAATCTTCATCGCCACTTCCTTTTGTCTACCTGCCACTTGGTAGACAAAACGTAGAGCTTCACACTTTCCCGGTCAACGCCTATCTGTCACTTGGTAGGTTGGTGGCCACGAAGCGGTGAGGCGGCGACATGAGTTCGAGCTCTCGGGAGGCCATCCTGGCAGCCGCCAGAAGGACTGCTCAGGCGCATGGCTATGGCGGCCTGAACTTCCGCGAACTCGCGGAAGATGTGGGCATCAAGGCCGCAAGCATCCATTATCATTTCCCGAGCAAGGCCGATCTCGGCGCGGCGGTAGCGAGGCGCTATTGGGAGGACACAGCGGCTGGCCTGGAGGCTATGCTGGCCGAAACTTCGGATCCGACCGACTGTCTGCGCCAATATCCCGGGATTTTCCGCAAGGCGCTCGAAAATGATAACCGCATCTGCCTCTGCAGCTTCATGGCCGCCGAATATGACGGCCTTCCGGAAGCCGTTAAAAACGAGGTCCAGACCTTTGCCGACGTCAATGTGGCATGGCTGAGCAGGGTCCTGTCGGCAGCGGCCGTGGTCAGTTCCGAGGAGAGCGAAGGGCGGGCTCGCGCCATCTTCGCGGCAATCATCGGCGCTCAGCTGATTGCGAGAAGCCGCTCGGATATTTCTCTCTATGACGCGGTAGTCGACAGCTATCGCGCGGCAGGGCTTCTGCCGGCGTAGACGGCACCATAGCCAACGTGCGGCATCAGAGAGGCCCCGCGAGCAGGCGCCTATTGCCTGAGAGCGTACTGGGTCCGCCCGTGGCCACTCCTGCCGACCAGCACGAATCTCTCGCATGGACCGAGCCGGCCGCTGCGACTGCTTCAGGCCGCAACGGCTCGAAACCAATCCCCCACGCGACGCGAAGCGGCCCGGCATCCCGCCGGACCGCTTCTAAATCGCCTCAAGCCGGCAATCGCGCTACGCCTGCGCGCCCTTCTGCCGCTCCGCATACTCCGCCTTCAGCGCCTCATGCAGCGACCAGAATCCGCTTGGCGGCCGCCCCGTGAGCTGGTCCTCGAGCAGGCCCAGATGCAGGTGCCAGCCGCTGGAGACCATCGCCATCCGGTCCTTCGTCGCGAGCCTGCGATGCGTCAGCACGAGGCGGACCTTGTCGCCGGCCTCCGACAGCACGAATTCGACGTCGGAATCGGGATCGCCCATGCCGACCCAGTTGAAGGCAAAGCGATGCGGTGGCTCCCAGGCGGTGATCGTGCCACCCATCAGCGAACCCTCGTCGTTCATCTTGCGAGCGCCTTCGGGCGGCGTCTCCTTGGTGATCTGCGAATGCTTAAAGAACAGCGCGACATGCCCGCCATCGCGCGGCTCGGCCTCGCCGCCGCAGAACCAGGTCGCGCGCTTGTCACTCTCGGTCAGATAGGCCCAGACCCGTTCGATCGGGCCCGGCAGCAGCCGCTCGAAGCGCACCGCGCCACTTTCCAGAACCACGCCATATTCATGTGCCGCTATTTGCATCGCTCTCTCCCTTCATTGTCTCGGCTTTCGCCAGTTCTTGCTCCAGATCGTCGAGTTTCGGTCCCCAGAAGCCGCGGACCTTGCGCACCCAGGCGTCGAACTCGTCGAGTCCTGCGGGATCGAGCCGGTAGATGCGGCGCTGGCCGCTGACCTCGACCCTGACCAGCCCGGCCTCCTTCAGCACCTTGAGATGCTGCGAGATCGCGGGTGCGCTGACCTTGAACCGCGCCCCGATCTCGCCAGCAGACAGCGCACCCTGCCCCAGCATCTCGACGATGCTGCGTCGCGTGGGCTCGGCGAGGGCGGCGAAACGATCCATGCCTCGATAATTCGTCATTCACTTAATTAAGTCAATAACAAAATATCGTCATCGAATGCGCGTGCGCCATGCTGCACCGCAGGATTGCGCTCGGCTCGTCTCTGCGCCAAAGCAGCGGCCCGCTCCGGAGCCGCCTGTCGCCCGCCATGCCTTCACGAAACGCGACCCTGAACGGCATCGTCATGATGCTCATCGGCATCCTGATGTTCTCGCTCAACGACGTGATGGGGAAATGGCTGGTCGCCACCTATTCGGTCGGCCAGGTGCTGCTGCTGCGCAGCGCTGCGGGCCTCGCATTGTTGCTGCCTTTCGTCTTCAAGCAGGGCGTGATGCGCACGCTCAGGCCCGAACGGCCGGGCCTTCAGGTCCTGCGCGTGGCCTTCGGCTCCGGCGAGGTCGCGCTGTTTTATCTTGCCGTTTCCTATCTGCCGCTGGCGGACACGATGACGATCTGGCTCGCGGCCCCGGTCTGGGTCGTCGTGCTGGCGGCGGTCCTGCTCGGCGAGCGCGTCGACGCCGCCCGCTGGCTTGCCGTCACGGCCGGCTTCATCGGCGTCGTGATCACACTCAATCCGACCAGCGCGAGCCTCTCGATGCCGGCGCTGATCGCGCTACTCGGCAGCGTCCTGTTCGCGGCGATGATGATCGCCGGGCGGCAATTGCGCGGCACACCCGACGTCACCCTCGTCGCCTGGCAGACGCTGGGCGCGCTGATCATGGGGCTTGTCCTGCTGCCCTTTGGCTGGGTCACGCCGACGCTGACCGATGCCGCGCTTCTCGGCCTGCTCGGCATCGTCGCAATGGTGGCGCATCTTTGCGTCACGCGCTCGCTCAAGCTCGCCGAAGCCTCGGTCGTCGTGCCCTATCAGTACACGCTGATCGTCTGGGCTCTGCTCTTCGGCTGGCTCGTCTTCGGCGACTGGCCGACGCCGGCAATGCTGTTCGGCTCGGCCCTGATCGTCGCGGCGGGGCTTGCCCTGCTCCTGCTCGAACGCCGCGCTGCCCCGGCAGCAGCGGCAGTTGATCTTCCCTGACACCCCGCGCGAAGCTTCCGCCGCCCGAGGAGGACACGACATGGCCCTGATCACCTATCTCACCACGATCAAGTTCGGTTTCGGCGAAATCGCCGGCATCGAGGCCGATCTCGCCGGGCTCGGGGTCAGAAAGCCGCTGATCATCGCCGATAAGGGCGTCGTCGCCGCCGGCCTGATCGCCGGCGTGCAGGGGCAGTCGGCGACCTTGCAGGCCGCCCCGGTTTTCGATGCGACGCCGACCAACCCGACCGAGGAGGCGGTCGAGGCCGCGCTCGCACTCTACCGCCAGCATGGTTGCGACGGGCTCGTCGCCATCGGCGGCGGCTCGCCGATCGACCTCGCCAAGGGTGTCGCCCTGCTCGCGAGCCATGACGGGCCGCTCGAGAACTATGCCGCGATCCTCGGCGGCATCCCGAAGATCACGGCAAGCGTGGCGCCTGTCATCGCCGTGCCGACGACCTCGGGCACTGGCAGCGAGGTCGGCCGCGCCGCGCTGATCACCTTGCGCGACGGCCGCAAACTCGGCTTCATCTCGCCGCATCTCATCCCCAAGCTTGCGATCTGCGATCCCGAATTGACGCTGGGCCTGCCGGCCTGGCTCACTGCCGCGACCGGCATGGACGCGGTGACGCATTGCATCGAGACCTATCTCAGCCCGCGCGAGAATCCGCCCGCCGAGGCAATCGCGCTCGATGGGCTGAAGCGCGCGATCGCCTTCATCGAGCCCGCCGTGAAGGACGGCTCCGATCGCGAGGCCCGCAAGGAGATGATGATGGCGGCCCTGCAGGGCGGCATGACCTTCCAGAAGGGGTTGGGGGCCGTGCATGCGCTCTCCCACCCGCTCGGCGGGCTGAAGGAGGTCTCGCTGCATCACGGCACGCTGAACGCCGTGCTGCTGCCGGCGGTGCTGCGCTTCAACGAGCCCGAGGCCAAGACGAAATACGCCCAGATCCGCCGCACGCTCGGCCTTGCCCCCGAGAGCGACCTCGCCGCCTGGATCGCGGGCCTGGTCAACCGGCTCGGCATGCCCGCCAGCCTGTCGCAGATGGGCCTGCCGCATGCGGTGATTCCCGCCATCGCCGAGGCCGCGGTGAAGGATCATTCCAGCGCCACCAATCCGCGCGCGGCAAGCGCCGCCGACTACGCGGCGATGCTGGAGGCGTCGTTCTGATAATCCTCGCCCGGTCAGTACAACCGGGTGCGGTAGCCCTCTTCCAGGGTCGCCTCCAACTCCGCGACTCCGATCACTTTCGTCTGCTCCGCGACGATGCGGCCAAGCGTCGGGAAGCTGCCGCGCTCGACCTGCGAGGCTGGATCCCAGAGCTTCGAACGGATCAGCGCCTTCCCGCAATGGAAGAACGCCTCCTCGACCGCGACCAGGAGGCCGATGGTCGGCGTCCGTTCCTGAACCGTCGAAGGCTCCAGCAGCGCCGGGTCGCGCGTCACCCGCGCCGGTCCATTCACGCGCAGGGTCTCGCTGATGCCTGGAACCATGAAGATCAGGCCGACACCGGCCGCGGAGAGAATGTTTGCGAGACTGTCGACCCGGTTGTTGCCGCGCCGGTCCGGGATCAGCAGGGTCTTGTCGTCCAGCACGCGGACGAAACCAGGCGCATCGCCGCGCGGGCTGGCATCGGCGCGCCCGGCCTCATCCGCGCTCGCCAGCACGAGAAAGGGCGAGAGCGCGATGAAGTCGCGGCAGAACTGGTCGAGATGATTCAAGACCTTGCGTTCGGCGAGCGGAGCGACCGCGCCCACATGGCTGCGCAATTCAGCCGGATCCTCGATCCGGCTTGCGGGATCATCGAAGGTCGCGGTCATTCTGCCCTCCAGCTGCATTTATGGACGTTTCCACGATCCGGCCAGCGGCACCAGACCGGATCGAAATACAACAGCGCATGCCCAGCAGCACTCGCGCGCATGCGAGCGCCTTGACCCCGACTCCGCCGCCAGCCATCGTGCGCCATAATCTCGCCCACCTGCACGAGGCTTTGCTCCCATGCGCCGCGCTTTGCTGCGAACCGCCCTGCTCTCTCTCGCTTGCCTGACGGCTGTACTGCCTGCCGAGGCATCGAGCCGCCGCCATGTCGCGCCGCCCGACATCGCCGAGAACCGAGTCATCCCGATGTACGGCAACCTGCCGGCTTGCGAGGATCCTGCTGTGCTGGGCGAGCTCAGCAGCTGGTTCAATTCGCGCGAAGCCAAATTCTGGGGGCCGCTCCAGGTCGTGACCTATGACCGCATCAAACCCATCGCCTTCAGGCCCTGGGGCGACGATTTCATTCCGCGCCGCTTCTGCACCGGCCGCGTCGCGCTGAACGATGGCAGCCTGCACCGCGTCGATTATTCCGTGCGCGAGAGCCTCGGCCTGTTCGGCTACACCTGGAACGTCAACTGGTGCGTCAGCGGGCTCGACCGGCACCGTTCCTATGCGCCGGACTGCAAGATGGCGCGGCCCTGAACGGCCGACCGCGCGCCATGACCATGCTGCGCCTCATCGCCATGCTTCTCGCTGGCCTGATTCTCTCAGGCCTGCCGGCGCTGGCGCAGGGCCGCAATAACCGCGGCGCCGAGCCTGGCGATTTCGATTTCTATGTGCTGGCGCTGTCCTGGTCGCCGGGCTTCTGCGAACTCGACGGCGGCAGCGACCGCAATCGCGAGCAATGTGCCAGCGGCGCCAATCTGCGCTTCGTCGTGCATGGCCTGTGGCCGCAATATGAGCGCGGTTATCCCAGCGATTGTGGCCCATCCGGCCGCACGCCGTCGCGAATCGCGCTCGACCAGGCGCAAGGCCTGTTCCCGAGCGAAAGCCTCGCCCGCTATGAATGGCGCAAACACGGCACCTGCTCGGGATCGAGCCCGAGCGACTATTTCGCCGATATCCGCCGCGCCCGCGACAAGGTCGCGATCCCGCCCTCCCTGGCGAAAGCCGACAGCGACCAAAGCTGGACAGCGCTCGACATCGAGCGCGCCTTTGTGGCCGCCAATCCCGGCTTGCGCACCGATATGATGTCGGTCGGCTGCAAGCGGGGCGTGCTGCAGGAAGTGCGCATCTGCTTCAGCAAGGATTTGCGCAATTTCCAGACCTGCCAGGAGGTCGACCGCTCCGGCTGCCGCACCCGCGACATCACTGTCGTCGCGCCACGCTGACACGCGCGTAAAAGCCGCGTAAGAGCGCGCGATGAACTATCGTCACGGCTTCCACGCCGGAAATTTCGCCGACGTCCTCAAGCACGTCATGCTGACGCGCATCCTGGCGCATCTGAACGCCAAGGACACGCCCTATCGCGTCGTCGACACCCATGCCGGAGCCGGCCGCTACGATCTCGGCTCGGACGAGGCATTGCGCACCCATGAATGGAAGGACGGCGTCGCCCGGATCGACCGTTCGCCGCTGTCGCCCGCCGTCGAAGAGCTGCTGAAGCCCTGGCGCGATGCGCTTGCCGGCGCGCGCGCGCTTTATGGCGCGGACGCCTATCCCGGTTCGCCCTGGCTTTGCCGCCACGCCATGCGCGCCGACGACAGATTGATCGCAGCCGAACTGCACGAGCACACGCATAAGAAGCTCGCCGCCGTGCTTGGGCGCGATTCGCGCTGCAAGGCGCTCGCGATCGACGGCTGGAACGTCCTGCGCGCCAATGTGCCGCCGAAGGAACGGCGCGGCCTCGTGCTAATCGACCCGCCCTTCGAGGAGAAGGACGAATTCGCGACGCTGGAGGCCGAGTTCATCGCCGCTCACCGCAAATGGCCAAATGGAATCTATGCGCTCTGGTATCCGGTCAAGGACCGCGTCGCCGTCGCCAATCTCACCAGCGCCATCCTGGCGGCGGGGATCGGGCGGCTGCTGCGCCTCGAGATCGATGTCGATCGCCCAGAAGCCGCCGGTGGCCTGAGCGCGACGGGCCTGCTTGTCGTCAATCCGCCCTGGAAGCTGGCGGAGGAGGCTGCGATTCTGTTGCCTGCCTTGACCGAACGCCTCGCGCAGGGGCCGAGCCCGCGCTACCTTTGCGAGCCGATCCGCCCGGATGGCTGACCATTCTCTTCGCCTGCCTTTCTCCCACGACCAGGATACGATCGATGCTGACCTTGCGCTCTTCGCCCGCCTCTCCCTTCGGCCGCAAGGTCAAGATCGCAGCGCTCGAACTCGGCCTGATGGACACGATCGAGATCGTCGCCGCCGACACCAACGACCCGGCCGACCCGCTGCGCCAGCAGAACCCGCTCGGCAAGATCCCGACGCTGGTGCTGGAGGACGGCACCACGCTGTTCGATTCGCGCGTCATCGTTGACTATCTCGACCACCTCGCCGGCGGCGGCAAAATCATCCCGGCCGGCGAGGCGCGATTCCCGCAACTGCGCCTGCAGGCGCTGGCCGACGGCATCTGTGACGCTGCGCTGCTGCAGGTCTATGAGACCCGCTTCCGTCCCGAGGAAGGCCGCAACGCGGCCTGGGTCTCCAATCAGGCGGGCAAGGTCTCGCGGGCGCTCATCGCCTTGGAAGTCGCGCCTCCCGCCTATCCCGACCGGCCGCGCATCGGCGAGATCGCGCTCGCCAGCGCGCTCGGCTATCTCGATCTGCGCTTCGCCGGGACATGGCGCGCCGAGTATCCGGCGCTTGTCGCCTGGCTCGATGCCTTCGCGGCAAAAGTACCGGCCTTCGAAGAGACCCGCTTCAAGGGTTGACCGACCACAACTCAGTGCCGCGAACGCGGCCTGTCTTCTGCTGGAAACGCGCTGTCATCCCGGATGACGGCGCGTTTCCGTCTTGAGCTCTCGCATTCCGATGCGGCGTCTCGGAATCACGCAAGCCCGAACACGACAGCGCTCCAGACAACAAAAAACCCGGTGGCCGAAGCCACCGGGTTCATCAAGCCCCGTGAGGGGATTGAGACTAGAACTTGTAGTTCAGGCCGGCGCGGACGACCGAGAAATCGTTGCCGATCTTCTGGTTGACGCCGAGGTTGGTGAAGTAGCGCTTCTCGCCGAGGTCCGTGTAGAGATACTCGATCTTGGCGGTCAGGTTGTTGGTGAAGGCGTATTCCAGACCAGCGCCGACGGTGTAGCCGTAGTGCGTGTTGTCGTCGGAAGCCGAGATGCCGAGGCCGCTGATCGTGACCTTGTTCTGGCCATAGGCGAAACCGCCGGTGACGTAGGGCAGGAACCGGTCCATGGCATAGCCGACGCGGCCGCGGACGGTGCCGAAGTACTCGAGCTCACCCTTGTTGGTGCCGCCGATCACGTTCACGCGGCTGGACTTCATGTCCGAGTACTGCAGGTCGGTCTCGAGGCCGAGAACGATCTGGCCGATCTGGTAGTTGTAGCCGATCTGACCACCGCCGACGAAGCCATCGGGATCGCCCAGCGTGTTGGTGGCGGCGCCCTTGACGTCATAGTTGCCGAAGCCGTAGCCGGCGTTCACACCGACGTAGAAGCCGGTCCAGGTGAAGATCGGGGCATAGATCGGGGCGACGACCGGGCCCTTGCGGGACGGCAGGTCAGCGGCGGAGGCGGCGCCGGCGGCAACGAGGCCCAGAGCCGCGACGCTCGAAAGCAGATATTTCTTCATGGTATACTCCTTAGTCGTCGCTAGTGCCGGCTTGAGGCGCGGCGGGTGAATTCGATGAACCGTATATAAGACGATGCCGCGCCTTTGTCTGTTGCGTTATAAGCACATCAGGCTTGCAGACCGCGGCAGAAATGCGGCACGAATGGGGATGACTACGGCAAAAGCATTAACCCAGATTAATCACTGTTAAAGCATGCTGAATAGTAAATTGAATACTAATACACTTTTGAAACGCCCCACCCTCCCGAACGCATAACGCCGGCCTTGTCGTAAGGTTCCACTGCTCCTGGCGCGGGGCTCTCATCGACCCGCTTGCCGGTATCGGCGACGCGTGCTTAAGCCGGAAACGACCAATCACAGAATGAGATACCGCGGGTGCCGCCTCTTTCGATTTTCATCATCACGCGCGACGAGGCCGATCGCATCGCCCGGACAATTGAGGCGGTCCGCGCGCTGAGCGATGACATCCTCGTGGTCGATTCCGGCTCGACGGACGGCACCCAGGCCATTGCCGAGAGCCTTGGCGCGCGGGTCGTTTTCAATCCCTGGCCGGGTTACGGCCCGCAGAAGCGCTTCGCCGAGGATCTCTGCCGCCATGATTGGCTGCTCAATCTCGATGCCGACGAAGTCGTCCCAGTCGATCTCGCGACCGAGATCGCAGCGCTCTTCGGCCGGGGCCAGCCGGCCGCCGACGCCTATAAGCTGCGCATCGCGGAGATCTTCCCCGGCGAGCCGGCGCCACATCGCTTCGCTTACGCTCTCTCGCCGGTGCGGCTCTATCGCAAGGCGAAGGGCCGCTATTCGCCCTCCCCGGTCCATGACCGCGTCGATCTTGAGCCCGATGCCCGCGTCGCGCGGCTGAAGGGCACGGTGCATCACTATTCCGTCCGCTCGCTCGGCGAGCAGATGGACAAGCTCAACGGCTATAGCGACGCGCAGGCCGACGATCTCGACCGGCGCAACGCGACCTTGTCCGTGTTCCGGCTCGTCGCCGAATTCCCCGCCAACTTCATCAAGGCCTATATCGGCCGTCGCCATGCGCTGCGCGGCGTCTACGGCTTCATGACGGCGATGAACTACGCCTTCTATCGCTATCTCCGCGTCGCCAAGCATTGGGAGCGGCGGCTGCAGCGTCGCGCCTCAGCCAAACCTGCGGATGGCCGCGATGGCTGAGGTCGCACTGGTCACCGGGGGCGCAAAGCGGATCGGCCGCGCCATCGTCGAGCGCTTGGCGGAGGCTGGCTATGTCGTCGCGATCCATTGCAGCAGCGCGCGCGAGGAGGCTGACGCGCTTGCCGCCAACCTGGTGGCGCAAGGTGTCCAGGCCTGTGTGATTCCCGCCGATCTCGCCGATCCCGTAGCCGTCGAAGCGATCCTGCCGGCGGTAGAGGCGGTGCTCGGCCCGGTCACCCTGCTCGTCAACAACGCATCGAGCTTCCTGCTCGACGATGTCCGCACGATCGACGTGCCGACCTGGAACCGGCAGTTCTCGATCAATCTGCGCGCGCCTTCGGTGCTCGCCGGCGCAATGGCCAACCGCCTGCCCCCCGGAACCGATGGCGCGATCATCAACATCATCGACCAGCGTGTCTGGAAACTGACGCCGCAATATTACTCCTACACCCTGAGCAAGGCCGCCCTGCTGACGGCGACGCAGACCATGGCGCAGGCATTGGCGCCGCATATCCGCGTCAACGCCGTAGGCCCCGGCCCGACCCTGCCCAATTCGCATGATGGCGCCGCGCTGATGGAAGCGGAGATCGCCGGAACCCTGCTCCGGCACAAGGTCGACGCGGCAGAGATCGCCGAGGCCGTGCTCTACCTCGCCCGGGCGCGCTCGGTGACCGGACAGATGATCGCGGTCGACGCCGGCCAGCATCTCGGCTGGCGTACGCCCGATATCGTCGGCTGATCGGGTATCGAGGCCGGGCCTCGCTCCGGCGTCAGACTTGTACGTCGTCGCGATAGGCCGCGCGCTGGCTGCTCAAGGCATCGTCCAGCAATTCGAGCCGGTCCTGCCCCCAGAACACCTCGCCATCCAGCACATAGCTCGGCGCGCCGAACACGCCGGCCGTGATGGCGCTGTTGATCGTCGCTGCGTAGAGCTGAAGCACGGCCTCGCTGTCGGCGGTTTCAAGCAGAGCGGCACCGTTGAAGCCCGCAGCATCGGCGATCCCGGCGATCAGATCCCGCCGCGACAAATCCTCGTCCCGCGCCCAGACGCCGGCGAGCACCTCTCCCACGAAAACGGAAGGATCGCCCCCCGCCTCCCGAATCGCGATCACAACCCGGTCCGCCAGCGAGACGTCGAATGGAAAATGCTGCGGGTAGAGCACCAGCGGCAAGCCGCGCTTCTCGCGCCAGCGCTGGAGTTCGAGGATGCGATAGCGTTGGCGCACCGGATGACGCTTCGGCAAAGGCAGGCCGCCGGTCTCGTCGAAGACCATGCGCAGCGGTGTCGGCCTGTACACGATCTCGCAGCCATGCCGCCGCGCCATCGCGACGAAAGCGGAATGACCGAGATAGGTCCAGGGCGAGAGCAGCGTGAAATAATAGTCGATGGAGCGGGCCATGCTTGTTTCAACTCGTTGGAGGCAAACGAAGCTACGACCCTTCGGCACGACGAAACAAGGGCGCACCTAGTCTGGAGGCTGTTATGGACTCAGGGAGCGTGCCCTTGTTGCGTCAGAGCGTTTTCGAGCGAAGTCGATACCGGTCCCCCGCGACAACCGCGAAGCGTTTGCATGGAGAAAACGCGTTAAAATAAAGATCGAGAGCAACTTCCGATCCAATCGGATCGGAAGTTGCTCTCGTGTCGGATAAAATCAGCCTCGGATCTTTCCAGCGGCAACCGGCCAAGCCAGCCGCCGCAGGCTCAGGCCGCCTTGTTCTTCACCGCACCGATAATGGCGGTCAGGATGGCGCCGCCGGCGCCGCCGCTGATCAGGTTTGTCAGGATGCTGCCTACGCTGAAGTTGCCGCCTTGCATCGCCGTGGAGAGAGCCGGCAGGACGAGCGGGATGAGCTGACCGAGAACGCCGCCGCCGACAAGGCCGGAGATGGTATTGCCCAATGTGCCGAGATCGAAGGTCGGAGTGGCCTTGCCCGCCGCGTTTCCGCCGATGGCGCCGGCGACGAGGTTCATCAAGATCTGTTCCATAGTCCCCCCAAGAGCCACCCCATGTGGCACAGGAACGATGACTCCGTCTGCGAATCGATGCAACTCCAGATCGAATAAAGTAGAGGAACTCGCCTTTACCGCTCAATCCAGCGTGATCGCCGAGATCAACCGGCCATAATCCTGCTCGGCGCGGTGAGTTGTGCGGCGATAGCTGAAGAAGCGCTGCTCATCGCCATAGGTGCAAAGACCCAGATCGACGAATCGGCCGATGCCGGCCTCCTGCGCCCGAAGCCCGATGAAGGCGGGCAGATCGAACATGGCGTGGGCCGGCCGCTCGGAGGCTGCGAAGAAGCGCGCATAGGTCGGATTCGCGGCCTTGAAGCGCTCGACGAATTCGGGACCGACCTCATAGGCCTGGGCACTGATCGTAGGGCCGAGCACGGCCAGGATGCGCTCGCGCCTTGCTCCGAGCTTCTCCATTGCCGTCACCGTCGCGGCGACGACGCCGGTGAAGGCGCCCTTCCAGCCGGAATGCGCCGCGCCGATGACACCAGCCTCGCTGTCGGCGAAGAGGATCGGCCCGCAATCGGCGCTCGACACCCCGAGTGCAACGCCATGGGCCGCGCTCACCATCGCGTCCGCCTTGGGCCTCTCGCCCGGCCAGGGGCCGGTGACCACCTCCACATCGGCCGAATGCACCTGGTAGAGGCTGATCAGATGATCGGGCGCGACCTTGAGATGAGCCGCCATGCGCGCCCGATTCTCGGCGATCGCCGCGGGTTCGTCGGACGAGCCCATGCCGCCATTGAGCGACGCGAAGATCCCGGTCGAAACGCCGCCCTCGCGAGTGAAGAAGGCGTGGCGGATGCCGGTTTCATTGGCGAGGTCGGGGGAGGTGATGAACATCGCTTGTCCGGTTTCATCTGGTAGCAGGCTTCAGACCTGCTCTGGCAGCCGATGAAGGTCAAATCCGGGCAGCGGCAGCAGGTTCCGATGCGATAGCGCCAAAACCTTGAACAATTCGCCCATCCCGGTCGCCCCCTGTTCGGTCAGACGGTCGAAAGCGGCCTCAATTGTAATCGCCTGTTCGCGACTGGCCTTGTGCGACAAGGCTTGCGCGCGCCCCGCCAAGCCCAGCGTCAGCAGGAAATCACGCTGGGTTGCAGGACCATGCGCTGCCGCGCCGGACGACAGGCCGGCCTGCGCCACACGCGCGAAATCGACATGAACAGTGAGATCGGCCTCGCCCGGCTCGCTGAGCGGCGACGTGAAGGCGTGGCTCTTCATCGCCTGGAGCGTGTCGCCAAAGCCGGACCGGGCCGAGCCATAATCGATCAGCAGCGCCACCCCGCCTGCCTCGGCAAGGTGACGGGCGAGCACTGCGACGATATCGAGCGCCGCAAGCGGCTGCTCGAGAAGCGCCCCCTCCGGCGCGGCCAGCGACAGCCCGGCATCGACTGCGGACAGGCCAAAGCTCAGCTCACCCGCGGCATCGAGCCCGACCAAGCGCTCGCGCCAGCCCTGCGGCGTCATCACGAATTGGTCGAGCGGCAGCGCATCGAGGAATTCATTGGCGAGGACGAGCACCGGACCGTCCAGCGCAGTCGCGATGCCATCATGCCAGACCGGCGCGGCCAATCCTGCCAGTGTCCGCGCCTGCATCTCGCGTAGCGCCGGGCTGGTCTCGACGAGATGGACGGAGACAGCGTCGCGGAAGCCCGGAACGATTTTCGTCGCACGCAGGACATCGGCCATCAGCGTGCCGCGCCCCGGCCCGAGCTCAATCAATCGCAGCGAGGCTGGCGCATCCATCGCCTGCCAGACATGCGCGGCCCAGAGCCCGATCAATTCGCCGAACATCTGGCTGATCTCGGGCGCGGTGATGAAATCGCCCTGCGCACCGAAGGGATCGCGCTTCATATAGTAGCCATGGCGCGGGTGACCGAGGCAGAGCGCCATGTAGCGCGAGACGCTGATCGGCCCCTCCTCGCGGATCAGGCCGGCAAGCTCGGCCTTGAGCGCACTCACGCGCTGGAGCCGGATGGCATCGGATGGGCGCGCCTTGCCCGCAGCACCAGCACGAGTCCGGCGAGGAAGAGTGGCAACGAGAGCAGCATGCCCATGGTGACGCCACCGCTCAGCGCGTCGACATTGCCGCCGAACAGGAAGCCGAGCTGCGGATCGGGCTCGCGGAAGAACTCGCAGACGATGCGCGCAACCCCATATCCCATGCCGAAGATGCCCGCGACCAGCCCCGGCCGCTTGAGGCCGCCGAGGCGCACGACGAGCGCGAGCAGGGCAAACAGCAGCAAGCCCTCCCCAAGCGCCTCGTAGAGCTGGCTCGGATGACGCGGCAAAGGCCCGGCATTGGGGAAGACCATGCCCCAGGGCAGCCCGGGCGCCGGCCGGCCCCAGAGCTCGGCATTGATGAAATTGGCGATGCGGCCGAGGAACAACCCGATCGGCACGACGGCAGAGGCGAGGTCGAACATCGCCAGCACCGGATAGCCGCGGCGCTTCGCGAACAGCCACAGGCCAACCGCCGCTCCAAGCAGCCCACCATGGAAGGACATGCCGCCCTGCCAGATCGCAATGATGTCCTGCGGACGAGCGAGGTAGCGCTGCAGATCGTAGAACAGCACGAAACCGAGCCGCCCGCCGAGCACGACGCCCAGCGCCACGAACAAGATCATGTCGTCGAGCTCTTCCGCCTTCGGCCGCGACCGCCCGGCCCAGAGCGGATCAGCCGAGACCAGCCGGCGCGAATACCACCAGCCGCCGAGCAGGCCCGCGACATAGGCAAGCCCGTACCATTTCACCGAAAGCGGCCCGATCGACAGCGCAACCGGGTCGATCACCGGGAAGGGAATGGCGAAGACGGGCATGGGCAAAGGGTCCGGTGGACGGGCGCAAGGTGATGGCCACCCGCCCGCCGCGCGGTCAAGCAAAAAGGCGCATGGGAGGCGCCCTGCCCGCCCTATTCAGAGCTTGACGATGAGCTTGCCGAAATTCTTGCCCTCGAGCAGGCCGATGAAAGCCTCGGGCGCATTGGCCAGCCCCTCGACGATGTCCTCCTTGTATTTCAATGCGCCTTCCGCAATCCAGCGCGACATCTCCTGCTCGAAGGCTGGGCGCTGCGCCACGAATTCACGTTGGATGAAGCCGCGGATCGTCAGGCTCTTGGACAGCACCTGGCGCATGACGACAGGCAGCCGGTCGGGTCCCTCGAAATCGCCCTCGCTGTTGTATTGGGCGACAAGGCCGCAGACCGGGATTCGGGCAAAGGTATTCAGAAGCGGGAAGACGGCGTCCCAAACCTTCCCGCCGACATTCTCGAAATAGACGTCGATGCCGTCGGGACAGGCCGCCGCCAGTTGCGCCGCGAAATCGGGAGCGCTGTGATCGATGACGGCGTCGAAGCCGAAGGTCTCGCGGATGAAGGCGCATTTCCTCGCGCCGCCGGCGATGCCCACGGCGCGCGCACCCTTGATCCGGGCGATCTGGCCGACGGCCGAGCCGACCGGTCCGCTCGCCACCGCCACGACCACGGTCTCGCCCGGCTTGGGCTGGCCTATCGTCAACAGGCCGGCATAAGCGGTGAAACCGGGCATGCCGAGCACGCCCAGCGCCGTGGTGACAGGCGCCACAGTGGGATCGAGCTTGCGCAGCTGCCCTGCATTGGCCACCGCATAGGACTGCCAGCCGGAATGGGAGAGCACGATGTCGCCCGGCTTGAAGCCGGGATGGCGGCTCTCCAGCACCTCTGCGACCGTGCCGCCTTCCATCAGCTGGTCGATCTCGACCGACGCGGCATAGGATTTCGCGGCGCTCATCCGCCCGCGCATATAGGGGTCGAGCGAGAGATAGAGGATCTTCAGCAGCACCTGCCCCTCGGCCGGGCTCGGGCAAGCGACGGTCTCAAGCCTGAAATTTCCGAGCGTCGGCCGGCCGGTAGGGCGGGAGGCGAGAACGATGCGCCGGTTGTCCCTAGCGGTCATGATCGATCTCCCATCCTTCGGCGCGGGCCGTAGCGTTCGGCGTCGCAGCGACGCCGGTTTCCACTAAGCTCGGCACAACACAGCCGGAACGCAAGACACTCCGGAAGATAAGACACCCCGGAGCACAACGCTCGGAGCCGCCCCATGAAACGAGAAGTCATCCGCGTCGAACCGTTCTCGAGCTGGGGCGAGCGCCTGAAGGTGCCGGTCTCGACACTGGTCCGCCATGGCGACACGCTCTACCTCTCCGGCATTCCGCCCTTCGATCCAGCAACCGGCGAGATCGTCCAGGCCTCGATCGAACGCCAGACCGAGATCGTGCTGGAGCAGATGAAACTCTGTCTCGAAACCGCCGGCTCGTCGCTGGAAAATGTCCTGAAATGCAATGTCTATTGCACCTCCGTCGAACAATTCGCGACCGTGAATGCGGTCTATGCGCGCTACTTCCCCAAGGACCCGCCGGCCCGCATCTTTCTCTGCGTGCCAGCCTGGTTCGGGCCGTTCGACATCGAGATCGACTGCGTCGCCGCGGTTTGAGCACGTCGTCGCCGGACCGTCGACCTTCGAGACCGACCGGCCCGGCATAGGGTTGCGGCACTTGCACTCGGGACTTGCACTCGCGACTTGCACTCGGGCTGGGCTCAGCGATAGCCGAGCGCCGCGAACTGCTCCTTGAACCACCAGAAGCCGGCGGCTGTCGCCACTGCGACGAGCACGAACATGAGCCAGCCGGTCGCGGTCAGGTTCTGACGAGAGGCGTCGGCATATCTGAGCCTCTCGCCGAACAGGACGAAACCCAGTCCGCAAATGACGCAGAGCGGTACGATCGCAAAAACCTTGAGGAAATAACGCACTTCCGGCGCGCCCTGCCGGGCTTCCTGAAGCGGCCCCAGCACGAAGTACCAGCCCAGGCCGAGCCCGAGCGCGATGAGGACCAGGCCACCCAGCCGCGCCTTGAGATCCTGCCGCATGGATTGAGCTTTCCGTTCTTTCTCGAAGCTGACGAATCGGCCGGCCTTATATCGGCCAATGACGGCGGTAAGGGTCCTCCCGTGCCTCTTTGGCACTCCCAGCCTGGGAACCAGTCCGGAATCGACTTTTCGGACAGCCGATGCCTCAATGCAATCTCTCGAAGGGTTGCTCGCCGAAATCGAGGATCGCAACGCTCCTGACATGACGAAACCCGCATCACGTCCTACATGCAGGCGATGAATCGCGAACGTCCAGACGACCTGCCGGATGCCGAGATGGAGGATGAGGAGGAAAGCCTCCCGCTTCCCACGCCCGCGGCTGATCTCACAGAGGCAACTCCCGGCGCGCTGAAGCACGGCATCGAGGTGATCGCCGGCTTCGCCAGGCATCTGCCGGGCAAGCCCGGCGTCTATCGCATGTTCGATCGTGCGGGCGAGGTGCTCTATGTCGGCAAGGCCAAGAACCTGAAGAACCGGGTCACGGCCTATGCCCGCGGCATGGCCCATACCAACGCCGTCGCGCGCATGATCGCCGAGACGGCGAATATGGAGTTCGTCACCACCGGCACCGAAGCCGAGGCGCTGCTGCTCGAATCCAACCTGATCAAGCAGCTGCGGCCGCGCTACAATGTGTTGCTGCGCGACGACAAGTCATTCCCCTATATCCTGCTCAGTGGCGACCATGAGGCGCCGCAGATCGCCAAGCATCGCGGCTCGCGCCAGCGCAAGGGCGATTATTTCGGCCCCTTCGCCTCGGTCTGGGCGGTGACGCGCACCATCGACGCGCTACAGAAGGCCTTCCTGCTGCGCTCCTGCACTGACAGCTTCTACGAGAATCGCACCCGGCCCTGCCTGCTGTTCCAGATCAAGCGCTGTTCCGGACCCTGCACCGGAGAGATCTCGATCCCCGACTATCAAGGCCTCGCCAGCCAGGCCCGCGATTTCCTGTCGGGGCGCTCATCGACCGTGAAGCAGACCTTGTCCGCCCGCATGCAGGAGGCGGCCGAGGAGCTCGAATTCGAGAAGGCGGCGCGCTATCGCGACCGGCTCGCGGCGCTCTCGGCCGTGCAGGCCGGGCAGGACATCAACACGCAAGATGTCGAGGAGGCGGATGTCTTCGCCATCGACGAGCAGGCCGGGCAGTTCTGCGTCGAGATCTTCTTCTTCCGCAACCACCAGAACTGGGGCAACCGGGCGCTGTTCCCGCGCGCCGACAAGAGCTTGACCCCGGCGGAGGTCCTGGCTTCGGTGGTCAGCCAGTTCTACGACGACAAGCCGCCACCGCGCCTGGTGCTGCTCTCCCATCCCGTCGAGGAGATCGAGCTGATCGCCCAGGCGCTCTCGACCCGCGCCAACCGCAGGGTCGAGGTCGCGGCACCCAAGCGCGGCGAGAAATACGATCTCGTCGCCCATGCCCAGAAGAACGCTCGCGAGGCGCTCTCCCGCAAGCTGGCCGACAATGCCGGCCAGCAATCGCTGCTGGCGGCGCTGGGCGCCGCCTTCGGCATGGAGAAGCCGCCGCGCCGCGTCGAGGTTTACGACAACTCGCACATCATGGGCACCAATGCGGTCGGCGGCATGATCGTCGCCGGCAAGGACGGCTTCATGAAGAGCCATTACCGCACCTTCAACATCTCGACGGACACCATCGCGGGCGACGATTTCGGCATGATGCGGGAGGTGCTGCAGCGACGCTTCGCGCGGTTGGCGAAGGAGAGCGGGGGAGCAAGCCCAGTCCCCGAAGAGGGAGATGTCGGGGGTTCGAGTCCCTCTCCCGCTACCATCCCTGAGACCAGCCCGAAGCCTGAAGACGACGCCGCCTTCCCCTCCCGGCCCGACCTCGTCATCGTCGACGGCGGCAAGGGGCAGTTCGAGGCGGCGCGGAAAATCATGGCCGAGCTCGGCGGCAGCGATGTTCCCCTCGTCGCCATCGCCAAGGGTGCCGACCGCAACGCCATGCGCGAGACCTTCTTCATGGCCGGCCGCGAGCCTTTCAAATTGCCGCCGCGCGATCCGGCGCTCTATTTCATCCAGCGGCTGCGCGACGAGGCGCACCGTTTCGCCATCGGCACCCACAGGGCCAAGCGCAAGCGCGACACGATGAAGAACCCACTCGACGAAATCCCCGGCATCGGCCCCTCGCGCAAACGCGCGCTTCTGCTGCATTTCGGCACGGTGAAGGCGATCCAGCGCGCCAAGCTCGACGACCTGATGCGCACGCCCGGCGTCAACGCCGCCACCGCCAAGGCCGTGCACGAATTCTTTCATGATGCTTGAACGTATTTGCGACCTCGCGTCCTTGCGTGTTGACGCTGTCGCAAACGCGCTGCTTTGGTGATGACCGTGACGATTCTTCCAGAAGCCATAAGGCGGCGGGGCCCCTGGTCGCTGCCAAACCTCCTGACCTACGGCCGGATCCTGGCGATCCCGGCGCTGGTCGGCCTGCTGTTCTGGCCCAAGGACGACTGGGTCCGCTGGATCGCGCTCGCCGTCTATGTGCTGGCGGCCGTCACCGACTATCTCGACGGCTGGATCGCGCGGGCCTGGAGCCAGCAATCGGCGATCGGCCGCATGCTCGATCCCATCGCCGACAAGCTGCTCGTCTGCGCGCTGCTCCTGATGCTGGTCCATACCGAAACGATCAAGGGCTGGGCGATCTGGGCCGCGATCGTTATTCTCTGCCGCGAGATCCTGGTCTCAGGGCTTCGCGAATTCCTGGCCGAGCTGAAGGTCAGCGTCCCCGTCAGCAAGATCGCGAAGTGGAAGACCACGGCGCAATTGCTGGCGCTCGGCTTCCTCGTCGCCGGCCCCGCGGGCGACACGGTGCTGCCTCACAATACGCAGATCGGCATCGTCATGCTCTGGGTCGCGGCAGGGCTGACGATCTATACCGGCTGGGACTATTTCAACGCCGGCATCCGCCATCTCGTCGAGGAGGACACCCGCACGCCATGACGCAAGCGCTGACCCAGGCTCGCACTGTGAAGCTGGTCTATTTCGCCTGGGTTCGCGAGCGCATCGGCGTGTCCGAGGAGACCGTCGCGCCGCCGGCCGGCACGGAGACGATCGCCGATCTGGTGCGCTGGCTGAAGACGCGCGACGAGGGCTATGAGGCCGCATTCGAGAACGAGGCGATCGTGCGCGCCGCGATCGACCACCATCACGTCAAGCCGAATGCGGCGATCGCGGATGCCCGCGAAATCGCCTTCTTCCCCCCGATGACCGGCGGCTAGAGGCCGCCATGTATCTCGGCAAAAAACGCGTGTCATCCCGGGCGACCGAAGGGAGACCCGGGATCCATTCCGGAACCGCTCAGGAATGGATCCCGGGTCTACGCTTCGCTCCGCCCGGGATGACGGCGCGGGTGTTGTCTGAGCAGGCCAGTGCGCGCGCAGGGTTGAACACCCTATGACGCCCATCATCCGCATCCAGCGCGAGGATTTCGATCTCTCTGCCGAGATTGCGGCGCTCATGGCCGGCCGCAGCGATATCGGCGCCGTCGTCAGCTTCGCCGGGCTCTGCCGCGACGAGGGCGGGCGACTGAAGGCGCTCGAACTGGAGCATTATCCCGGCATGGCCGAGGCCGAGATCGCCCGCGTCGCTGAGGAAGCGGCGCAGCGCTGGCCGCTCTTGGGCCTCGTTGCGATCCATCGCCACGGGCTGGTCGCGCCGGGCGAGCAGATCGTGCTGGTCGTGGCGGCTTCCGCCCATCGCCGGGCTGCGTTCGAGGCCGCCGAATTCCTGATGGACTACCTCAAGACCCGCGCGCCGTTCTGGAAGCGCGAGCATCTGCTCGACGGCACGATTGGCGGCTGGGTCGAGGCGAAGGATGCCGACGACGCGGCAGCCCAACGCTGGGAGTGAAACGATGAGCCGCTGGCTGGGCCTGCTGATCGGAGTGCAGCTTCTGGCGAACACCTCCGCCAGCGCGGCCGAGCTTCGCAGCAAGGTGTTTCGCGACTGGATCGCCGGCTGCGACAACCTCAACCAGTGCGTGGCGCTGTCTCTTCCGGGAGAGAATGCTTCGCCCGGCATCGCCTATCTCAAGCTGGAGCGAACCGGTGGCGCGCTGGCTGCGCCGACGCTCACGCTCAATCTGCGCGACGAGAAGCTGAAGGAGAGCTTCTCTGCCGAGCTGACGCTGGACGACGCAGCTTTCCCGATTGCAGGGCGCACGTTCAAAGGCTCCTCGATGGACGGAGAGGTCGGCGAGGTCGGACTACCCGAGGCGGAGATCGCGGCGCTGCTCGCGGCCGCGCGCAAGGCAACGAAGCTTGCAGTGCGCTTCGAGGCCAAGAGTTTCGCCGTCTCGCTCGCGGGCGCGGTCGCGGCGATGATCTGGATCGATGAGCAGCAGGGAAGGCTTGGGACGGTCGATGCGCTGATCCGCAAGGGCGACGCGCCGGCCACACGCGTGCCGCCGGCGCGGACCATGCCGGTGATCACCGCGCGGGCGACGGCAAAGCTGCCGAAACCCGATGCGAAGACGGCGCGGGCGATCGCCGGCGCGGTACGCGACCAGGTCAAGGCCGGCGGCGCGACTGATTGCGACAATAGCGGCCCTGTCCGCGAGCCCGACCGCATCTGGCCGCTCGACGCCAATCGCAGTCTCGTCGCGCTGCATTGTGGCACCGGCGCCTATAATTCCGCGACCGGCTACTGGATCGTGACCGGCAATTCAGGCGCGAATGCGAAACCTGTCGCCTTCCCGGGCGAGAAGGGCAACATCCTCGTCAACGCCGAATACGACCCGGAGAGGGGACAGCTCAGCTATTATGGCAAGGGCCGTGGCGTCGGCGACTGCGGCAGCGCCGCCAACTACGCCTGGACCGGATCTGCCTTCGTGCTGACCTCGCTGACCCGGATGGAGGTCTGCCGGGGCCTGCCGCCCGACGACTGGCTCTCGCTGTTCCACAGCGAGGTGAAGGTGGTGAAATAGTCCCCGCCGTCATGGCCGGGGCTATCTCTCAAGAACAAACCCTTGTCCCGACCATCCGCGCCTTCCCGGCTCACGGCCCGTAGTCCAGGGGTGCATGCTCGCCACAGGGGCGAGCATGACGGCAGAGGAGTGCGGCTGGAGCGGTCTTCGATCCGATTGGATCGCTCAACCGCTTCAGCTCTTTGTTTCAACGCGTTTTCGTTACGCGAACCGGGGTCCACTTCGCGCCAAAACGCTCTGGCAGCTCACGCCGCCTTGGACTGCGGCCGCACCGCAGCCGAGTAATCCTCCATGATCACCTTGCCCATATTGCCGGTGATGAAGGAGTAGGGCCCGATCTCGGAGACCAGCGTCACCTCGGCGGCCGAACCGGTGATGAAGCACTCGTTGAAGCTCTCCAGCTCCTCGGGGCGGATGCGGCGTTCGACCACCTCGAAGCCACGCTTCTTGCACTGCTCGATCACCGACTGGCGGGTCAGACCGTTCAGGAAGCGGTCGGCGAGTGGGGTATGGACCACGCCGTCCTTGATGAAGAAGATGTTGGCGCCGGTGCATTCGGCGACATTGCCTTCCCAATCCAGCATCATCGCATCGGCATAGCCGGCGCGCTCGGCCTTGTGCTTCGACAGCGAGCAGATCATGTAGAGGCCCGCCGCCTTGGCATGGACCGGGGCGCAGGCCGGATCGGGCCGGCGATAGGTTGCGACGTCAAGGCGCACGCCCTTCAGCTTCTGCGCCATGTCGAACATGCTCGGCCACTCCCAGACCGCGATCGCGGTATGGATGGTGTTGTTCATGCCCGACACCGCCATCATCTCCGAGCCGCGCCAGGCGACCGGGCGGATATAGGCGTCCTTCAGCCCGTTTTCCTTGAGGCAGAGTTCCTTGGCGGCATCGAGTTCGGCAACCGAATAGGGGATCGTGAAATCCATGATCTCGGCCGACTTGTGGAAGCGCTTGGAATGCTCGGTGCCCTTGTAGATGACGCCGTCATAGGAGCGCTCGCCCTCGAAAATGCAGGAGCCGTAATGCAGCCCATGGGTCAGTACGTGCACCTTGGCGTCCTTCCATGGCACGAGCTTGCCGTCGAACCAGATGACGCCGTCGCGCTGGTCGAAGGGAATGACTGACATGGGGTGCTCCTCTTGCACATCCGGTTTTGAACATCCGGCTCGGCCAAACACCGCCACAACGGCGTAAAGCGCGCAAGTCCAGATCAAAAAATGCGCGGCAGCGGCCTATTGCGACATATTCCGTCGCCGTGCACGCTTGACCGGTAATCTTACGTCTGAGATATGTCAACATCACTGACGTATAGCGGAGATGCTCCTGGTGACGGACACGCACGCTCGACCGATCGACCTGGCCAAAGCCCCGGCAATGACCGAAGAGGTTCCCTTCGATCTGATCGAATTGCTGTTCTTTGCCTATCGCGATTTCGTCGGCGATCCCGACCGCATCCTGTCTGAATACGGCTTCGGACGGGCCCATCATCGCGTACTGCATTTCGTCCTGCGCCGCCCGGGCCTCACAATCGCCGAGCTGCTCGACATCCTCCAGATCACCAAGCAGAGCCTGAACCGTGTCCTCAAGGAGCTGGTCGAGACCGGCTATGTGGAGCAGCGTACCGGCGTCCAGGACAAGCGTCAGCGCCATCTCCACAGCACGCCGGCGGGGGAAAAACTCGCCCTCAGCCTGGTGCAATTGCAGGCCAGGCGCATCAACGCCGCTCTCGACGGCATCGGGCCCGAGGCGGCCCCAATCGTCGCACGCTATCTCGCGGGGTTGATCGACGCATCGGAACGCCACAAAGTGCAGAGCTTCCTCGCCAAGCCTCGATGAGCGAGGCGGCAAGCAACACGCCAGCGTCACCATGGCGTGCCAGAAGGATGGCTTGGCCGGCATGCCGGGTGCCGCCCCGGCCCGAAAACAAGGATGTGAACAGCCGATGGCCGCCGCCAGCGCGCGACAACCGCTCCCCGACGAAGCGCCCCATATCCTTGTGGTCGATGACGACCGCCGCCTGCGCGATCTGCTGGGCCGCTTCCTCGGCGACAATGGCTACCGCATCACCACCGCCGCCAGTGCCGCGGAAGCCGATACGCGGCTGACGAGCTTCGTCTTCGACGCCATCGTGCTCGACATCATGATGCCGGGCGAGAACGGTTTCGATTTCGCCAAGCGCTTCCGCTCCGATTCCGCCATCCCGATCCTGATGCTGACCGCTCGCGCCGACAGCAAGGACCGCATCAACGGCCTCGAACTCGGCGTCGACGACTACCTCGCCAAGCCCTTCGAGCCGCGCGAATTGCTGCTGCGGCTCGGCAACATCCTTAAGCGCACCATCGTCGTCGATACAGCGCAATCCGCGACGCGCCCGGATTTCGTCCGCTTCGGCCCCTTCGTCTACGGGTTGGCGCGCGGCGATCTCCACAAGGGCGAGGAGATGATCCGCTTGACCGAACGCGAGCGCGAAATCCTGACCGCACTGGCCGAACGCGCCGGCGAGGTCGTACCACGCGAACAGCTCGCCGCCCAAGGCAGCGCCGCCAATGACCGCACCGTCGACGTGCAGATGAACCGTCTGCGCCGTAAGGTCGAGCGCGACCCCGCCGATCCGCTTTATCTGCAGACCGTGCGCGGCGTCGGCTATCGTCTCGTGACGGATCGCGCGTGACACCCGTCCAGCCCGCCGATCGCCGGTCGCGCCTGGCCCGGGCGGCAGGGCTGGGCGTGAACCGGGTGCTGGCGGCGAGCGCACGCTGGCGCGCCAGCCTGAACAACACGCTGAAACCGATGCTGAAGGCCGCCGGCCGGCCGCTGCACGGCATCGCGCGCTACATGCCCAAGGGGCTCTATCCGCGCGCGCTCGTCATCGTCATCGCGCCGGTCGTGCTGCTGCAATCCGTCATCGCTTATGTCTTCATGGAGCGGCATTGGCAGACCGTGACGCAGCGCTTGTCCTCGGCCGTCTCGGCCGACATCGCCATGTTGATCGACGTCTATGAGAGCTATCCGCAGGACGCCGACACCACGATCCTGTCGCGTATCGCGGCCGACAGGCTCGGCATGGATGTCGATATCCTGCCCGATTCCGATCTGCCGGCGCCGGGCCCGCGGCCCTTCTTCTCGCTGCTCGACAACGCGCTCTCGACCGAGCTGAGCCAGCAGGTCGCGCGGCCGTTCTGGCTCGACACGGTCGGCCGCTCCAGCCTGATCGAGATCAGGATAAAGCTCGGCAAGAACGTGATGCGCGTGCTGACGCGGCGCAACTCGGCCTATGCCTCGAACAGCCACATCTTCCTGCTCTGGATGCTCGGCACCTCGCTGATCCTGCTGACGATCGCGGTGCTGTTCCTGCGCAACCAGATCCGGCCGATCCTCAAGCTGGCCGATGCGGCGGAGGCCTTCGGCAAGGGCCGCGACGCCGAGTTCCGTCCACGCGGCGCACGCGAGGTCCGCCGCGCCGGCAACGCCTTCATCGAGATGAAGCGCCGCGTCGAACGCTCCATCGGCGAGCGCACGACGATGCTGAACGGCGTCAGCCACGACCTGCGCACCATCCTGACCCGCTTCAAGCTCTCGCTCGCGCTTCTTGAGCGCTCCACCGAGATCGACGCGCTTGAAAAAGACGTCGACGAGATGAGCCGCATGCTCGAGGACTATCTCGCCTTCGCCCGCGGCGACGCCGGCGAAGCGGCGGTCGAAACCGACATCCGCGCTCTGCTCGAGGAATTGAAATTCGACGCGGAAAGGCAGGGCCACCAGACCGAGCTCGAGGTCGTTGGCGACCCGCTCGTCGTGATCCGGCCTGACGCCTTTCGCCGCCTGCTGACCAACCTCGTCTCCAACGCCGCCCGCTTCGGCGACCGCATCGCCATCCGCGCGATGCATGACGCACGCTATCTGATCGTGATGGTCGAGGATGACGGCCCTGGCATCCCGCCCGAGCAGCGCGAGGAGGTCTTCCGCCCCTTCTTCCGGCTGGACGAAGCCCGCAATGTCGACAGCGGCGGCACAGGGCTCGGCCTCGCCATCGCCCGCGACATCGCCCGCGCCCATGGCGGCGACATCATCCTGGCGGATTCGAGCCTGGGCGGATTGCGGGCAACGGTGCGGCTGCCCGTCTGACCAGAGGCTGTTAGGGACTTTGGGGCCCGGTAGATCATCTCCGGAAGCCTGTCGGCAAACGCAAATCGTCCCGGCGGCAGCCGGGACGATTTGCTGTTCCTAGCGAATGAATCTGGCCCGCTGTTACCGGCGGCGCCAGAACGCCCAGCGGGCCGTCTCGTTCACCCGCTCCACATCGCTGCGCGACAGTGCGATGTCCGAGAGCGCGGAGTCGTCCATGCGGTAGAGCGCTCGCGCGCTGGCTCGCGCCGTGAGCCAATCCTCCAGGCGCAGGAACAGGCCGTTAAGCCCATGCGCGCTGCGATGTGCGGTGAAGGCAAGATTTTCTGTGGCGATCATGGCCGGCATGGCGGCCTCCTGTGATAGATGTCCTGCCTATAATTTGGGGGTTGTGGTGCCCCTAAGCAAATGAGAAGTTCTTTGCTTCAGCCCAAGCAAAACTTGGCCACACCATGACCCGCCGCCAGCTCCCGCCCCTCACCTCCCTGCGCGCCTTCGAGGCTGCGGCGCGGCACCTCAACTATGAGCGGGCGGGTGACGAACTCGCCGTCACCGCCAGCGCAGTCGGCCAGCAGGTGAAGACGCTTGAAGCCTGGCTCCGGCGGCCTCTCTTCCTCAGGCTGCCGAGCAAGGGCATCGCGCTGACGGGCATCGGACAGCGCTATGCCGCCTCGATCTCGCAATTGCTCGACCAGCTCGACGAGGCCACGGCGCGGGCGCTGCGGCCCGATGCGTCGAACGTCCTGACGGTCAGCACCATGCCGAGCTTCGCCCTGAGCTGGCTGATCCCGCGTCTCGGCACGCTCAAGCAGCACCACCCCGAGCTCGAGGTTCGCATCTCGGTTTCGCTGCACCTGACCGACTTCGCGCGCGAGGACGTCGATGTGGCGGTCCGCTACGGGCCCGGCGGCTACGAGGGCCTGCACTCCGAGCTGCTGATGGCGGAGAGTTTCTTTCCCGTCTGCAACGCGGCGCTGCTCAACGATCCGGCCCGCCCATTGCGCCAGCCCTCGGATTTGCGACACCATACCTTGCTGCACGAGCATGCGGAGGGCATCCCGGACTACGTCACCTGGCCAAAATGGCTCGCCTTCGCTGGTGTCGACGACATCGACGCGACGCACGGACCGCGCTTCTCGCACACCTTCCTCGCCTTGCAGGCGGCGGCCTCCGGCCAGGGCATCGCGCTGGCGACGAGCGCCCTGATCGGCGACTATCTCGACGCCGGGCGCCTCGTGCGCCCGTTTCCGCAACAGTTGCAGAGCTCCTTCCAGTATTACGTGGTCTGCCCCGAGGCCTCCGCAGAGCGGCCCGCAATCGCCGCGTTCCGCAGCTGGATCCGCGAAGAGGCCGCCAAGCACGCCGATCTGCGCTGATCACGGCGGGCGGCCAGTACGCCACGGCCGCCGCTCCGAATGGCAGTAGCGTCCGGCCTCACCTCATCGCATCATGGCGCCCAGTGAGCGAAGCACGGCTTCCCGACCGGGGGACAGGGGGAACAGATGGCGGTGGCGATGAGAATGCTCCTGCTCGCGGCTCTGCTGGCGCTGCCCTGCGCCGCTTCGGCTGAAGAGGTCGTCGAACTCGGCGGCGGCCTGTTCGGCGGCGGGCGGGCCTTGCTCAACAAGCCCGCCGGCAAGGCCAGGGCCGGGCTCGTCCTGCTGACCGGCGGCGACGGCTATGTCGGCATAAGCAGCGGCGGCGATGTCGCCCGGCAAGGCAACTGGATCGTGCGCATGCGCGGCGCCTATGCCCGCAGCGGCATCGCCAGCATCCTCGTCGATGGCGATGCCGACCCGAGCAAGGCGATCGATCTCATGCGCAGCATCGCGCCGCGCGTCATCGTCGTCGCGATGAGCCGGGGTTCGCTCAAGGTCCCAGGCCTGCTCGCGTCGCGGCCCGACGGCGTCGTCTTCGTCTCGTCGATGCTCGACGACGTCCGCGCCACGCTGGGCGATCCCTCGCGCCTGCCGCCGACGCTGGTCGTGCATCATCGCCAGGATAGCTGCCGCGTGACGCTGGCTGACTCGGTCGCGCCCTTCCAGGCCTGGGCCGGCAATCGCGCCAGGACGGTCTGGATCGATGGCGGCACCTCGACCGGCAATCCCTGTCAGGCGCAAGCCTATCACGGCTTCATCGGCCGCGAAGGCGCCGTCGTCTCCGCGATCACGGGCTTTGCAGGATCGCTGCGCTGATGCGTTTAGGAGGTCGCGGGTCAATGGCCGTGCTCCGGCCGGATGACGTTCAGGTGCAGCAGGCGGGAAGCCGCGAAATCGATGAAGGCGCGCACCTTCGGCGCCAGGCGCTGGCCGCTGGGCACTACGAGCTGGACCGGTGACGGCGGCGGCTCGAACTCCGGCAGCAGACGGACCAGCGTCCCCGCCGCCAGGTCGTCTACCGCCTGATAGGACAGCAACCGCGCCAGACCGCGCCCGGACCGAACCGCGATCAGCACCGCCTCGACCTCGTTGATGATGAGACGCGGCGTGATCGCAATGCGCGAAGACCGCCCCCCTCCCCGGAAGCGCCAGACCAGGTCGCTGCCGGCGCCGACGCTGGCGATGACGTCATGCCCCGCGATGTCGGCAAGGCGCTTGGGCGCAGGCCGGCGCTGCAGATAGGCCGGAGAGGCCACCAGCACGCGCCTGACCTCGCCGACCTTGCGCACGACCAACCGCGAATTGGGCAGCGCCCCGATCCGCAGCGCGACATGCAGATCCTCCTCGATCAGATCGAGATTGCGATCGGCCAGCACAAGCTCGACCTGCAGCTCGGGATGAAGATCGAGGAACTCAGCGACCAGCGGCGTGACATGCCGCCGCCCGAAGGCGAGCGGCGCGGTTAACCGCAACAGGCCGCGGACCGGCGCTGCCGCCACGCCGCCCAGCGATTCCTCGTAATCCGCCAGCATACGCCGCGCCGCGACCGCCAGTTCCTGCCCGGCTTCGGTCGGCGTGAGCTGGCGGGTGGTGCGGGCGATCAGCCTTGCGCCGACACGCTCCTCGAGTCCGGCGAGCGCGCGCGTCACTGCCGGGCGCGAGCGACGCAGGCGCCGCGCCGCCCCCGCAAGGCTGCCGGCATCGATGATGGCGACGAAGATCGCGAGCTCGTCGAGACGATCCACGGACTGTTCCAGGTAGTGAAATTCTGAAGTCAACGGATAGCAGATTTTCTTCGATGACTGGAACGATCATCTTGCGGGCGTCCTTCAGCGAGGTTCCCGTTCTTCAGCGAGATTCCAATGACACAGCCCCGGATCGTTCTTCATGGCACGCCGCTCTCCGGCCATGCCCACCGCGTCGAATTGCTGCTGCTGGCGCTCGGCCTGCCCTATGAGCTTGCCGCAGCGCCCGCCGACATCCGCCGCAGCGACGCCTTCCGCAAGCTGAACCCACTGCAGCAGATCCCGGTGCTGCAAGATGGCGAGCTCACGCTCTGCGACAGCAACGCGATCATGGTCTATCTCGCCAGGCGCTATGGCGCCGGCAGCCAATGGCTGCCGGAGGAACCGGTCGCGGCGGCGCAAGTGCAGCGCTGGCTCTCGATCGCCGCGGGCGAGGTCATGCACGGGCCGGGCAGCGCCCGCCTGATCGCGCAGTTCGGCGTGGTCGATGACCCCGCACGCGCCGGCCGGATCGCCAGCAAGCTGCTCGGCTTCATGGAGGAGCATCTGACCGGGCGCGACTTTCTCGCCGCCGACCACCCGACGCTCGCCGACCTCGCTTGCTTCTCCTATGTCGCACATGCGCCGGAGGGCGGCATATCGCTGGTGCCTTATCCCGCCCTGCGGGCCTGGATCGCCCGGATCGAGGCGCTGCCCTTCTTCAAGGCGATGCCCGCATCGCCCTTGCCCAAGGCGAGTTGAACGCCATGGACGGCACGCCCTTCCACCCAGGCGAGCTGGAGGCGCAGGCCCTGGCCGGCACGGGCTCGCGCGGCGCCGGCATCCGCGAGATCATGCCGGAGCAGCACCGCATCTTCTTCGGGCAGCTGCCGCTGCTCTTCGCCGCTGTCGGCGACGAGACCGGCCACCCGATCGCAACCGTGCTGAGCGGCGACCCCGGTTTCGTCCGCAGCCCGGCGCCGACGACGCTCTCGATCCGCGCCCTGCCCGCTTCGGACGATCCCGCCGCCCTTCACCTCAGGCCGGGCCAGCCGGTCGGCCTGCTCGGCCTCGAATTCCCGACGCGCCGGCGCAACCGCGCCAACGGCCTGATCACGGCGCGCGACACTGGCGGTTTCTCGCTCGCGGTAACGCAGAGCTTCGGCAACTGCGCGAAATACATTCAAGCCCGGACACCGCAGCCAATCGCGCCTGCCGGTAACGGCTCGTTCGAGCCCATCGCGCGGCTCGACGACGCGGCGCGCGCCTTGATCAGCCGTTCAGACACCTTCTTCGTCGCCAGCACGAGCGAGGCGCGCAAGCTTGGCGGGCTCGACATCTCGCATCGCGGCGGCAGGCCTGGCTTTGTCGGCATCGATGGCGAAGTGCTGAGCGTGCCGGATTTCGCCGGCAACAACTATTTCAACACGCTCGGCAATCTGCTGCGCGATCCTCGCGCCTGCCTGCTCTTCATCGATTTCGAGAACAGCGCGATGCTGCAGCTTCAGGGCCGCGTCGAGATCGTCTGGTCGGGGCCCGAGGTCGCACGGTTGACCGGCGCCAAGCGGATCTGGCGCCTGCATGTCACCGGCGGCTGGCGCCGCCACGCTGCGCTGCCGCTGCAATGGTCGCCGCCCGAACCGGCCGCGACCACGCTTGCGACTGGCGTCTGGGCTTAGAACGCGATGGTTGACCGGAACCGCCACCGTCATTCCGGAGCAGGCTGAAGGCTTGCCCCGGAATGACAGAGTGGTTCAAGCGAGAATCATCGGACTAGACGACACTGCCCGCGCCTCAATCCGCCTGCGGATACCGCACCAATTGCTGCGTCGCTGCGCCTTCGAGCATGATCTCGCGCTCGAAGACGAAGCCGGATTTCTCGAGCACGCGGCGCGAGGCCGGATTGGCCGGACGCACCAGCCCGATGACACAGCCTGCCCGCAGCGGGCCGAACGCGACCGCCAGAGCCTCCGCCACGAACTCGGATGCAAAACCCTGCCCCCAGGAGGTGGGGTCGAGATGATAGGACAGGTTGAGGCCCTCGACGCCGGGCTTCACCGTCAGGCCGCCAAAGCCGATCAAAGACCCTGACTGCTCGATCGCCCAGCGCCCGAAGCCGTGCTGCCGCCAATGCGCGATGTCACGAGCCAGGCGCTCGGCGCTCGCCGTGGGCGTGTCGGGAATCGGATGCGGGCGATGCGCCACGAGTTCGGGCCGCTGGAACAGCGCGACCACGAAGCCGAGATCGTCGGGCCGCGGGATACGCAGCACGAGGCGGCTGGACCGGCGAGAGGCCACCGCCTCATGCTGCTGCGAATGCTCCGACATGGGTCGTTCAAGCAGAACCGCGCGGCAGGCTCAATAGAGCCGCCCGCCATCCGGCACGGCCAGGGTCGGTGCGAGCAGCACGACCTCGCCATCGGCGTCCGGCACGCCCAGCGTCAGGACCTCGGACATGAACTTGCCGATCTGACGCGGCGGGAAATTTACCACCGCCAGGACCTGCCTGCCGGGCAGATCCTCCGGCCGATAATGCTTGGTGATCTGGGCCGAAGACTTCTTCAGCCCGATTGTGCCGCCGAAATCGATCACGAGCTTGATCGCGGGCTTGCGCGCCTCGGGATAGGGCGCGGCCTCGACGATCGTGCCGACGCGGATGTCGACCTTGAGGAAATCGTCGAAGCCGATCGTGGCGGCGGGTTCCGAAGAGATGCTCAAAATTCCTCCCAAGCCTTGTCATGGTCGCGTTTTGACATGGTCGCCGCCCCAGCGGTGCCCGTGGCCCGCGCGGGCCGGGGAACAGCCGCGCGCGGTGCGGCGGCCACCGCCGCCTGCATCGTCTTGGCCATGGCCTTGAGCCCGCCGATATCGCCGCCGAGCTGGAAGCGCGCCACGAGTCCGCCGAGCCTGTCGGCCTCCTGCGAGAGCGAATGCGCGGCAGCGGTCGATTGCTCGGCCATGGCGGCGTTCTGCTGCGTCCCCTGATCCATCTCGTTGACGGCGCTGTTGACCTCCTGGAGGCCGGCCGCCTGTTCCTGCGCCGCGCTGGCGATCTCGGCAACCAGCGAGGTCACGCGCGTGATCTCCTCGGCCATGCGCTGCAGCGCACCGCCGGTCTGCCCGACCAGCGTGACGCCCTTCTCGACCTCGATGTTCGAGGCCGAGATCAGGCCCTTGATCTCCTTGGCCGCCTCAGCCGAGCGCTGCGCGAGCGCACGCACCTCGGAAGCGACGACGGCGAAGCCCTTGCCGGCATCGCCGGCGCGAGCCGCCTCGACGCTGGCGTTCAGCGCCAGCAGATTGGTCTGGAAGGCGATCTCGTCGATGACGCCGACGATCTGCGAGATCTCGTCGGCCGATTTCTCGATGCCGCCCATGGCCGCCACCGCGTCGCGCACGATCGAGGTCGACTGCTCGGCCTCCGTCTTGACCTGGCTTGTCGCCTGGCTGGCGAGGCGAGCGCTCTCGGCGGTTTGGCGCACGGTCGCGGTCAATTCGTCCAGCGCTGTCGCGGTTTCTTCGACGGAGGAGGCCTGCTGCTCGGTGCGCCCGGCGAGATCATCCGCCGCCTGGCTGATCTCGACCGAGCCCGCCTTCATGCTTTCGGTATTGGTCGCGATCTGCCGCATCGTCTCCTGCAGCTTAGCGATGGCGGCGTTGAAATCGTCCTTCAGCTTGGCGTAGTCGGTGCTGAAGGCCTCGTTGATCCGGTAGGTCAGGTCACCCTCGGCAAGCCGTTCGAGGCCGGCGCCGAGCGCCTGGACGACGCCCTCCTGCGTCCTGGACGCCTCGGCCCGCTCGGCTTCGTTGTGCCTCCGCTCGCTGTCGGCCGTGTCTCGCTCGGCATTGGCCTGCGCCTCGACGCGGATCTTGTCGGCCTCCATCTCGGCTTTGGCGAGGCCGGCATCACGGAACACGACGAGCGCGCGCGCCATCGACCCGACTTCGTCGGACCGCTCCTGATAAGCGATCTCGGTCTGCAGATCGCCGGCGGCAAGGCCGTTCATCGTCTTGGCGGTCGAGGCGAGCATGCCCGAGGCCCTGCGGCTGAGGAAGATCACGACGCCGAGCATGACGAGGCCGAGCGGCACCAGCACCTTGGCGACATCGCCGATCACGCTGGTGAACGCAGCATCGACATCGTGGACATGCAAGCCGGAGCCGATCGCCCACTGCCATTTCGGCACGGCGATGACATAGGAGATCTTGAGCGAAGGCTCCTTGTCGCCCGGCTTCGTCCAGCCATAGTCGATGAAGCCGGCGCCCTTCGTCTTGGCCAATTCGATCATGTCCTTGACGAAGAACTTGCCGGTCGCATCCTTGAGCGGCGACATGTCTGTCGTCTCGATCTTCTTATTGGCATGCGAGACGCTGATGTGGTCGAAATTGATCACGAAATAGTAGTTGCCGTTGTCGAAGCGGGCGTTGGAGATCGCCTCGATCGCCATCTTCTTGGCATCGGCCTCCTTCAAATCGCCTTTCTCGGCACGCGCGAGATAGCTGTTGACCGTAGAGGCCGCGGCTTCGACCGCATTCTTCATCTCGGCGCGCTTGAGCTCGATCATCTCCTTGCGCGCCTCGAATAGCGTGAAGCTCACGCCGCCGATGGCGATGACGGATGCGAGGATCGCGACCAGTCCGAAGGAGCGGCCGATCGACAACATGGCAAGTTTCTTCATCAGCGACACCGCGGCCCCCGCGCAAAGTGAGATTCCCCACATTTGCGTGAAATGGCTAAGGGTCGCTTAACGATGCCTCGTTTCCGCCATGTTGCTGGCAGGCCTCAGATCGCCGGCACATAGTCCTCGGCATCGCCGCCGCGCGGGCGCTCGTCACTGCGTTCTCGGCGGCGGATATGCGGCCGCTTGCCCGAACACAGCGCCCGCGCCATCCCGCGCAGCGGCGCGGTGAGCCTGTGAACGTCCTCGATGCGCGCCATGATCGCGCCGGCCGTCTTCAACTCGCGATCGAGCCGCGCCATCGTGCGCGAGAGCTCGGGCTCGTCGTCGCCGAGCCAGGTCTCGCCGACGCGCGCCATCAACAGCACCGCGCCCTGCACGCGCAGGCCGCCAAGCGCATCCTCGGTCGGGATTCCGGCCGAGGCGAGCATATAGCGCCAGGAATTCACCGCGCCGCGATTGAGGGCGGCAAGCGTCAGCGGATCGCGCCGGATGACAGGCATGATCCGGCGCAGACCCGCCTTATAGGGTGCGAGCGCGTCGAGCCGGCGCATCACGAGGTCGAAGAGCCGCTCGCGGATGGGCTCGCCCGCGAGATCGTCGGAAGAGCCCGCCAGCACGGCGTCATCGACGAGGCGCGTCAGCCCGCCGAGCATGGCGAGCTTGGAGGGGAAGAGGCTGCGCAGGCCGGAGAGCGGCAGGCCCGCCTCCGTGGCGATGTCGCCGAGCTCGATCTCGCTCCAGGCGCGGTCGGCGGAAAGACGCATCAGCGCCTCGATCGCTCGCTTGCGCGGATCGCTCGGCGGCGCGGCGGTTTCGGCTGTCGGGGAAACGGGTTTGCGGGCCATAGGAGATCTCCTCTCGCGACGCGATCGGATAAAACTAGGCCCCGATCGCGACCGTTGAAAGGCCGATCAGCCCGAAAGCTCCCCGGCGCGACGTTTAGCGGCAGCCACCGCCCGGCCCATCAGGGGCTTGAGCCCGTCATCGGCCATCAGGACCTCGAGGGCCGCGGCCGTCGTCCCGCCCGGCGAAGTCACGTTCTGGCGCAGGGTCGCAGGCGAAAGCGACGACTGGAACAGCATCTCGCCCGCTCCCTCGATCGTGGCGCGCGCCAGCCTCTCGGCGATCTCGGGCGGCAAGCCCGCCGCCGCGCCCGCCGCCGCCAGGCATTCGACGAGATGGAAAACATAGGCCGGCCCGGAACCGGAGACGGCTGTCACAGCATCGATCAGGTTCTCATTGTCGAGCCACTCGACCTTGCCGATGCTGCCGAGCAGCGCGTCGGCCGTCGCTCTCTGCGCCGCGCTGACACCGGGTCCGGGAGCCGCCGCCGTGGCACCGCGCTGCACCGAGGCCGGCAGGTTCGGCATGGCGCGGATCAGTGCGGTCGCGTTCGGCAGGCGCGCGGCGAGATCGCCCAGCGTCTTGCCGGCGAGGATCGAGATCAGCAGCGTCTTGGGATGGATGAAGGCCTGGACGGCGGGCGCCGCCGTGTCGAGCATCTGCGGCTTGGTCGCGAGCACCACGACCTCGGCCGGAGCGATGGCGCCGGGCGCGGGGTTGAGCACCATGCCTTTCTCGGTCGCGAGCGCCACCATCTCATCGGAGGGTTTGGGGTCGATCAGGCTGATGCCGGCCGGGTTCATGCCGATGCGCAGCCAGCCCTCCAGCATCGCCCCCCCCATCTTGCCTGCGCCGATGAGGACGAGGGTTTTCGGCAAGGGGCTGGACATGGCGGTCTCTCGCAAGGCGGCAACGGGCGTCATGCTCGGGTTTGACCCAAGCATCTCTCTTCGGCAAGCATCTCGCTTCGGGAAGCCTTCTCGTCATGAGATGCCCGGGTCAAGCCCGGGCATGACGAAGACCGAAAGCTCAGGCCTCGCCGACCGTGTCCAGCATAGCGCCTTCGAGGCCTTCCTTGGCCGTCTTTCCCGCCCAGACCACGAATTGGAAGGCCTGGAAATAGCGCTCGCAGGCGTCGATCGCCGCCTTGATCAGCGCGGCGGCCTGCTCGTCGGTCGGTTCCGCCCCGCCCGAGAGCAGGAGGGCGTGGCGATACATCACCACGTTTTCCGAGCTCCAGAGGTCGAAATGGCCGAGCCAGAGCTGCTCGTTGACGAGGCTGACGAGCTGCAGCACCTCAGCCCGGCGGCGATCGGGCACCTTCAGGTCGAAGGCGCAGGCGATATGGATCGCCTCGACCTCGGCGAGCCAGGTGATGGCGACATGATAATCGGACCAGCCGCCCGTGACCGCGACGGAGAGTTCGTCGTCGCTGTCTCGGTCGAAGGTCCAGTTGTTGAGAGCGGCTAAGCGTTCGATCAGGTCGAGGGGGTTGGAAGGCCGGTCGATTTCAGCGTCCAGGTCAAGATCCATCATGCCCTAAGGTCCAACTGCCGACATCCGCACAAGCGGTCCGACACGTTCGAGAACGGGAACACGGCGACTGGAAAGCGCAACGGACACAACCCGACTGCCAGAGCGCGCTGGCCTGCGCCCCGTTTCCGGCGGCAGGTCCCGAGGCGCGAGACCGACCGTCGAATCAACTCTCTTCCTCGACGATAGCGCAGGCGCTGTGACGCTCCCAACACGGCGTGAAGCTCCCCGGATTCGGGGGCGCGGCTCAAGACCCGGCCGCACCTGTCCACAGCACATGGTTGTGGATGGCGCAACTAAGGGCACGCAGGGCGCGAAACGCTCAAGGCGAGACCTCGGAGCCTGGTTTCGGGGACCTGGCCTCAGGACCTGGCTTCAGGACTTGGCTTCAGGACTTTTGGCCTTCTTGCCTTCCAGCGCGGCGAGGCGCTGCGCCAGCTTGTCGTTTTCCTCGCGCGCCAGCAGCGCCATCTCGCGCACAGCCTCGAACTCTTCACGGGTGACGACGTCCATGTCGCGCAGCAGACGCTCGATCTGCGTCTTCACGACGGTCTCGACCTCGCGGCGCACGCCCTGGGCCGCGCCGGCGGCATCCGTGGCGAGACGGGCGATGTCATCGAGGAAGCGGTTGCTGGTGGTGACCATGGGGCTCTCCGAAAAGGGGCCTCGTCAGCCCGCTCTGGCCCACATATGGGCGACACCGGCAAAACCCGCAATCTTTCACACACCGACCCGTGCCGACCGCTGTGCTGCATCCGCTCGGGCGCTCGACGACAAAATAAACCCGCCCCGGGGGCCGCCTCATGGGTCTCCAATCGATTCGACGACCGGGCCGGCGACACGCCCGGGACGGGTCTATTTCGTGGGAGAAAACCGCATCGAGGCGCTGAATCTCCCCGAACTGGACCTCGCCATCCGTTGAGCTTACAACCTGCGGCGCAGGGTACAGCAATCCAAGCTCGAACCAACCGAGCGGAGGCGTCATGATCCAACGTTTGAGCGGCCTCGTCCTGGGGTCGGTGGCGGCGCTTGCACTCGCGGGCTGCCAGGAAACCACGACGGCGGCACGGCAGCGGGTCAATGCACCCGGCGTGCCCGTCTCGGTTCAGAGCATTACCGGCGCGCCCGATTCGGTGACGACGCGCTTTGCCGGCCTGCTCGGCGAAGCGGCGGCCGAGCGCAGCATGGAGATCGTGCCCGGCGACAAGCCCGCCCGCTTCCGGGTGCGCGGCTATCTCACGGCGCAGCCGACAGAGGACGGTCAGACCTCGCTCGCCTTCGTCTGGGACGTTTATGATGCGGGCAAGAAGCGCGCCCAGCGCGTCCAGGGCGAGAGCCTCGGCAGGCGCGGCGGCGGCGACGATCCCTGGTCTGGCCTCGACCAGACCATCGTTGCCAAGGCGGCCTCCGAGTCGATGGATGCGATCGCGAGCTTCCTGGTGACGGCGCCCGCCGTGGAAGCGTTGAACCCAAGCGACAAAACCAAGGGCAAGACGGCCGCGGGAGCCAAGACTGCTGCGGCAACGGGCAACAAGAAGCTTTAGGATTAGGGCTCCTCTCTGGGCGGGCTCAACGCTTTCCGCCTCAGCCGGCGGGATCCTGACATTGCGCTGACGGTCAGACTGCGACCGCGCCTGGACCAGAGGCGCGAGCGGCCTTGGCGCGGCGCAATCGCGATGAAGCGCCCCGGGATAGGCGGTTTTACACGCTTCTGTTGCAGTGCAGCGGTCGACTCGCTGTCATCTCGCTGTTATGAGCCCTGCGAAATGAGCCAGCTTCTTGCTGGCCCAGCCCAGCCAAGTCTCAAACGGTGCGCCCCGGCATGCCCTCTTCGATCAAAGTCGTCGCCGGCAATTCCAACCGGCCGCTCGCGGAGGCGATCTGCGCGCATCTCGGCATCCCGCTCGCCAAGGCTTCCGTCAGGCGCTTCGCCGACATGGAGGTCTTCGTCGAGATCCAGGAGAATGTGCGCGGCCAGGATGTCTTCATCATCCAGTCGACCTCGTTCCCGACCAACGACCATCTGATGGAGTTGCTGATCATCACCGATGCGCTGCGCCGCTCCTCGGCCAGGCGCATCACCGCGGTGATCCCCTATTTCGGCTATGCGCGGCAGGACCGCCGCGCCTCCGGCCGCACGCCGATCTCGGCCAAGCTCGTCGCCAACCTGATCACCCATGCCGGTGTCGACCGCGTGCTGACGCTCGATCTCCACGCCGGCCAGATCCAGGGCTTCTTCGACATCCCGACCGACAATCTGTTCGGCGCCCCCTTGATGTCGCGCGACATCAAGGAGCGGCTCGACTGGAAGAACGCGATGGTGGTCTCGCCCGATGTCGGCGGCGTGGTCCGGGCCCGTGCTCTCGCCAAACGCATCGACGCGCCGCTGGCCATCGTCGACAAGCGCCGCGACCGCCCCGGCGAATCCGAGGTGATGAACATCATTGGCTCGGTCGAGGGGCGCTCCTGCATCCTGCTCGACGACATCGTCGATTCCGGCGGCACGCTCTGCAACGCCGCCGAAGCGCTGCTCGACCAGGGCGCGAAGGAAGTCTACGCCTACATCACCCATGGCGTGCTCTCGGGTGGCGCAGTGGCGCGCATCGCCAACTCCAAGCTCAAGGAGCTGGTGATCACCGATTCCATCCTGCCGACCGAGGCTGTGAAGGTGGCGCGCAATATCCGCGTCATCTCGATCGCCTCGCTGATGGGCGAGGCGATCGAGCGCACGGCGAGCGAATCGAGCGTCTCCAGCCTGTTCGACTGAGGCGAGGAACGGGTCTGATGGCGGCAGCGGCCTCAGCCAGTGAAAGCCGGGCACTCGTGCTGTTCTCCGGCGGCCAGGATTCGACCGTCGCTCTCGCTTGGGCGCTGGAGCGCTTCGCCAGCGTCGAGACCGTCGGCTTCGACTATGGCCAACGCCATCGCATCGAGTTGGAATGCCGCCAGACCATTCGCGACAAGCTGCCCGCCTTGTCCACGCTCCATGCGGAACGGCTCGGCCCTGATCATCTCGTCGACCTCAAGGCGCTGGGCGCGATCTCCGACACGGCGCTGACGCGCGAGACCGAGATCGCCTTCGCGGAGACCGGCCTTCCCACCACATTCGTGCCGGGCCGCAACCTGATCTTCCTCTCCTTCGCCGCGGCGCTGGCCTATCGCCGCGATTGCAGGCACATCGTGCTCGGCGTCTGCGAGACCGACTATTCCGGCTATCCCGACTGCCGCGACGACACGATCAAGGCGATGCAGGTCGCGCTTGGCCTCGGCCTCGACCGCAGGCTCGTGCTGCACACGCCGCTGATGTGGCGCGACAAGGCGCAGACCTTCGCTCTGGCCAAGGCGCTCGGCGGGCAGCCCTTGCTCGATCTGGTGGTCGAGGACAGCCATAGCTGCTATCTCGGCGACCGGGCGACGCGGCACGCCTGGGGCCATGGCTGCGGCCATTGCCCGGCCTGCGAATTGCGCGCCAACGGCTACGCTGCCTATCTGATTTCTCCAGACGACACCGGACCAAGCCATGACACTTGACCAGCAGCGCCGCACCGAGGGGCTCGTTGCCTTCGCCCTCTTCGCCCTCACCATCCCCGCCGCGAATTGGCTGATCGGCAATGTCGGCACGGTCTGCGTGCCCAATGGCCCCTGCCTCGTGCCGGTCGCGCCCGGCATCGTCGCGCCGAGCGGCGTGCTGATGATCGGCCTCGCGCTCGTGCTGCGCGACATCGTCCAGCGCCGGCTCGGCCCCGTAGCCGGCCTTGGTGCGATCGCTGTCGGCGCCGCGATCTCGGCCTTCCTCGCCCCGTCCGCCATCGTCCTCGCCTCTGTCGCCGCCTTCCTCCTCTCCGAGCTGGCGGATTTTGCGGTCTATACGCCGCTTCAGCGCCGCCGCTTCGTCACGGCCGTCGTCGCCTCGAGCATTGTCGGCCTCATCGTCGACAGCATCGTCTTCCTCTGGCTCGCGTTCGGCAGCCTGGATTTCGTCGCCGGCCAGATCATCGGCAAAGCCTGGATGGTGCTGTTCGCACTGCCATTGATGCATCTGCTGCGCCGCCGCGATGAGCGGCTGGGGCTGATACCGGCCTGAAGCCGTTCGCTCGAAGCAGACAATTCGACACAACCTTGCAACCCGGGTTTCACGCCCCGGTCTCATAGTCGCTTCCTCATGGGAAATGAGTGCCGCGATGCGGGTGATGGATTCGGCAGAACGCCTGCAGTCCTTGCAGAACGAGACACTCGAGGCGATTGCGCGCGGGGAACCGCTCGCCGCGATCATGGACAGCCTCTGCCGGCAGGTCGAGGTGATCGCACCCGGCGTGATCTGCTCCGTGATCGCGGCGGACGCCGAATACAGGCTCAAAACGCTGGCCGCCCCGAGCCTGCCACAGGATTACTCGGCCGCGATCACCGGAACACCGATCGGTCCGACGGTCGGCTCATGTGGCACGGCGATCCATCGCGGTGAAGCGGTAGAAGTCACGGACATCGAGAACGATCCGCTCTGGGCCGACTACAAGACCCTGGCCTTGCCGCTCGGGCTGCGCGCCTGCTGGTCGAGCCCGATCACGGCACGGGACGGCCGCGTGATCGGCAGCTTCGCCTTCTATTACATGCAGCGACGCGCCCCTGACGATCTCGAGCGCCAGATCGTGACGACCTGTCTTCATCTCTGCGCGATCGCGATCGAGCATGAGGAGGTCAGCTCCCGCAATCACAGGCTCGCTTATTACGACACGCTGACCGGCCTGCCGAACCGCGTCCATTTCAATGACGCCATCGCCCGCATGACCGCCGCATCGCCCCTGGCTTTCGGCCTGATGCTGATCGACATCGATCACCTCAAGACGATCAACGACACAATGGGCCATGTCGTCGGCGACGCACTGATCGAGACGGTGGGAGCGCGGCTCGCGCGGGTCGCCGTCAACGGCATGGCTTGCCGGATCGGAGGCGACGAGTTCGCCGTGCTGCTGCCCGGTTGCTCCCAGACGACGCAGCTTCGCTCGGTGGCCTGTGGCATTCTCGCCGCCATGCTGACGCCATTCGAGCATGACGGGCACAGCATTATCCCGAGCGTCACCATCGGTGGAGTCCTCGCTGGCGAGGACGGTACGGACAGCACGACCCTTCGGCAAAATGCAGATTTCGCGCTCTACCATGCCAAGGAGACGCGGCGCGGCGGTTATGTCCACTTCAAGGACGGCCTGCGTACCTCGATGACGCGGCGCATCCAGACGATCCGCAGCGTTGCGGACGCCCTGACCGAAGGACGCATCGTCCCCTACTACCAGCCGATCATCCGTCTCGACACCAGCGAGATCGTCGGCGTCGAGGCGCTGGCCCGGATGCGCCTCGACGATGGCAGGATCGTCGCGGCCAGCGAGTTCCACGAGGCCATGCTCGATCCCAAGATCGCCTACCGGATCTCCGGGCAGATGCTGGCCGCCGTCGCGACCGACATGGCCGCCTGGAAGCGGGCCGGCATCCACGTCCAGCATGTCGGCCTGAACGTCACCTCCGCAGACTTCCAAAAGGGCGACCTCGTCCAGCGCATCAGCAAGACCTTCGAGCGCTTCCATCTCCCCCTGGAACATCTCGTCGTCGAGATCACGGAGCAGGTCTTCATGGGAGACCGCAAGGACAGCGTCGCCCGCACCATGGCAGCGCTGCGCGAACGGGGCATTCTCGTGGCGCTGGACGATTTCGGCACCGGCTTCGCGTCGCTGACACACCTGCTGGATTTCCCGGTCGACATCATCAAGATCGACCGCTCCTTCGTCGGCGGCATCGAAGGCGGCGCCAGGAGCAGCGTGATCGTGGAGGCGCTGGCCGGGATCGCCAACCGCCTCGGCATGAAGGTCATCGCCGAGGGGATCGAAACGCAAGGGCAGTCCGAGCGATTGCAGGTGATCGGCTGCCGCCTTGGCCAAGGCTATCTCTACTCGCGCGCGGTTCCCGCTGGCATCGTCACCGAATTGCTGCAGCATCTCGGCGAGAAACCCCGGGCGCAGACACAGCAGCCCGCCGCCGTCACGGCCTCCGCCGCCTGAGCGCGCGGATCTGCCGTCAACGGACTTGAGATTGCCGGCCAATTCCCTTATGAGCCTGCCAGCGCCCGACTGACACCCTTGGAGGCACGGGCGCGAACCGAAAGAGGCCGCCAACTGGCGGCCTTGTCATTTGAAGCAAGGACTAAAATCATGACCGCCGTGAAGCAAATCGAGGCTTCGGCGCGCGCACAGGTCGGCAAGGGGGCCGCCCGTGCAGTTCGTCGTCAAGGCCTTACACCTGCCGTGATCTATGGTGGGGGCGCAGCTCCCGAAGCCATCGCTCTCGACGCCAACAAGACCCGCCTCCTGATCTATGGCGGACATTTCCTGACCACGCTGTTCGAAGTCAACGTCGGCGGCAAGAAGACGCGCGTCATTCCGCGCGACTATCAGCTCGACCCGGTCAAGGATTTCCCGATCCATGTCGATTTCCTCCGCGTCGCGGCGGGCCAGACCATCAAGGTCGAAGTGCCGGTCCACGTCGTCGGCCAGGACAGCTGCCCCGGCCTCAAGGCTGGCGGCGCGATGCAGCTCGTCGAGCACGCCGTCGAGATCGACGTCTCGCCCGAGAGCATCCCCGAATTCCTCGAGATCTCGGTGGCCGGGCTCAATATCGGCGATTCGATCCATGTCGATGCCCTCAAGCTGCCGGCCGGCGTTTCGCTGACCTCGCGCGAGAACCTGACGCTGGTCTCGATCGTTCCGCCGTCAGTCGATAGCGAAGCTGTTGCGGACGAGCCGGCGGAAGCCGCCGCCAAGCCGGCGGCCTGAGTGTCCATCCCTTGCCGTGAGGCATGCATGGCGGCCGGGCTTGCCCGGCCGTTTTGCGTTCGACGCCCCAGATCACGTCGCCTTCGGCTCGGCATCACGCTCTGACGCTGGAAATGCCCCATGCTGATCTTCGCCGGTCTCGGCAATCCCGGCACCCGCTATGCCCGCAACCGCCACAATATCGGCTTCATGGCGGTCGAGACGATCGCGCGCGCGCATCGCGCATCACCCTGGCGCGGGCGCTTCCAGGCCGAGGCCTGCGAGGCGACGATCGGCTCTGAGAAGGTCATCCTGCTCAAGCCGCAGACCTATATGAACGAATCCGGCCGCGCGATCGGCGAGGCGGCGCGCTTCTTCAAGATCGCGCCTGAGGACGTCATCGTCTTCCATGACGAGCTCGACCTCGCCCCCGCCAAGCTGCGCATGAAGCTCGGCGGCGGCAATGCCGGCCATAACGGCCTGCGCTCGACCACGGCCGCGATCGGCAACGAGTATCGCCGCGTGCGGATGGGCATCGGCCACCCCGGCCTCAAGGAGCTCGTCCACGCTTATGTGCTGAACGATTTCGGCAAGGCCGAGCAGCCCTGGGTCGAGGATCTCTGCATCGCCTGCGCCGACAACGCGACCTTGCTCGCCGCCCATGACGATGCCGGCTTCCAGAACAAGGTGCATCTCTTCATGGATGCGCGCGGCCATGGCGCGGTGAAGCGGCTTGGCGAGAAGACCCCCGAATAGATCGAAGGATCGAGGCCTCGGCCCGTCACAGTGGCAATTGCGCGCCTGCCTTGGCGATCGTGATGCGGTTGGTGACGAGGCTCCCATCCGGCTGCCGGTTCGCCGTCAGCGCCACCTGAGCCCCCGCCGCCAGATCCGAGGCCTGCGCCGGCGCCGCCATGATGATGTTGGCGTCGGCGGTGATCGTCACCTTCTGCTCGCCGCCGGGATAGCTCAGCACGATATTGGCGCCGTCGACGCGGGTAACCGTCTCCGCCACCGTCGCATTGGTCATGGTCGATTCGGGCAGGACGCTCCAGGGCCTGTGGCCTTCACCGGTGCCGCGCATCGCCTCGGGAAAAATGAAGACCTGCACGGCCAGCAGCGACCCGTCCGCTTGCGGTCGCGCGCCGACGCCGATGAAGCCGCCTTTCTTGATGTCGGAGACGGAGGCCTTGACCACGCCGCCGACCGCATAGCCCGGCGCCAGGGCCACCGTGACGGCATCCCCCGCCGGGGTCTTGAGGCTCAAGGCAGAAGCCTCGACCCGTTCGACCGTGCCCCGGACGCGCGTGGTCGGCGCCTGGGCCTGCACCAAGCTTGAGGCAAGAATGAAGCCGGCGGCAAGCAGGCTGACGGGAACACGGCGCATGACAAAGGTCTCCGAATGCGGCCCGGCATGCCGCCGCGCCCTGCCCTATGTCGTGCATGCCCCCGCCATCGTCGCCATGCACGTTCGCGTGAGCCTATCCGCTGAGAGTCTTTTCGAGCGAAGTGGACACCGGTTCGCGTGAAGAAAACGCGTCAAAACAAAGAGCTAGAGCTGTTGAACGATCCAATTGGATCGGAAATTGCTCTAGCCTATCGCAGCGCGGCATCTTGTGTTTATCGCGCCTCCCCCGCAATAAGACGCGAACCATTCACGAGAACATCAGCGCGACCGCGATATTGCGCGGCGACGCAACGGACCAGCCATCATGGGTTTCAAATGCGGTATCGTCGGCCTGCCGAATGTCGGCAAGTCGACCCTGTTCAACGCGCTGACGCAGACCGCGGCGGCACAAGCCGCGAACTATCCCTTCTGCACGATCGAGCCCAATGTCGGCGACGTCGCCGTGCCCGACGATCGGCTTGAGCAGCTCGCCGCCATCGCGGGCTCGAAGGAGATCATCCCGACAAGGCTGACCTTCGTCGACATCGCCGGCCTCGTGCGCGGCGCCTCGAAGGGCGAAGGGCTCGGCAACCAGTTCCTCGCCAATATCCGGGAATGCGACGCCGTCGCCCATGTCGTGCGCTGCTTCGAGGATGGCGACATCACCCATGTCGAGGGCAAGGTCGCACCGATCAACGACATCGAGATCATCGAGACCGAATTGATGCTCGCCGATCTCGAAAGCCTCGAGAAGCGCGTGCTGCCGCTGGAAAAGAAGGCCAAGACCGGAGACAAGGAAGCCAAGGAACTGGCCGATCTGATGAATCGCTGCCTCGTGCTGCTGCGCGAGGGCAAGCCTGCGCGATTGGTGCAGGTCGCCGCGGACGAGCGCAAGACCTTCGAGACGCTCGGCCTGCTGTCGTCAAAGCCCGTGCTCTATGTCTGCAATGTCGAGGAAGCCAGCGCCGACAAGGGCAACGCCTTCTCGGAGCTGGTCAAGGCTCGTGCCGCCGAGGAAAACGCCGTTGCGGTGGTGGTCTCCGCCAAGATCGAGAGTGAGATCGCCGTCCTGCCGGCAGCCGACCAGAAGGACTATTTGGAGGCCGTGGGCCTGGAGGAACCTGGCCTCAACCGCGTCATCCGTGCCGGCTACACCCTGCTCGACCTCGTGACCTATTTCACCGTCGGTCCGAAGGAAGCCCGCGCCTGGACCATCGAAAAGGGCACCAAGGGGCCTGCCGCTGCCGGCGTGATCCATAGCGATTTCGAGAAGGGTTACATTCGCGCCGAGACCATCGCCTATCCCGACTACATCGCCAACAAGGGCGAAGCCGGAGCGCGCGAGGCCGGCAAGTTCCGGCTCGAAGGCAAGGAATATGTCGTCGCCGACGGCGACGTGCTGCATTTCCGCTTCGCCAACTGAGCCTGGCTTTCCAGACTGTCGGGCGGGGCAGCTATGCGCCCTGCTCATGAAAGATGACGAAACTGTAAGTTGAATCGCCTCTTCGTCAGGCAGATATGTAGTAGACGCAGCAAGGGAGGTTCCAATGGACACTCTCGAGACCGTGTTCGAAACCGCGAGCGGCTTTGCCGGTGTCCTGGCAATAGCCTCCAATGAGCTAGTCCTAGGCCTGGGCGTGGCATTCGGCCTGATCATCTGGCTGGTCACCGGGCGCCGGGACAACGAAACCGATACGAAGCATCAGCCGCGGCATCTGTGACCGGCGAGATCTGTGACGGGCAGGCGCCATCTGCACGTGGCTTTTGCACGGACAGGCCTTCCACCCCCGTTTCGGCGTGATACACCCTCGGCGCATTGTAAGCCCGGGGGTCGCGCTACATGATCTGCTTCGAGGATTTCATTGCCGGCGAGACGGCGCAGGCCGGCAGCGTCACCGTCTCGCAATCCGACATCATTGCCTATGCCTCGCGTTATGACGCGCAGGATTTCCACACCGACCCGGTCGCCGCCAGGCAGAGCTTCATCGGAACCCTGATCGCCTCGGGCTGGCACAGCTGCTCGCTCCTGATGCGGCTGATCGCGGAAAATTTCCTGCTCGACTCCGCCGCGATGGGCGCGCCTGGCATCGAGGACGTCAAATGGCTGCGGCCGGTCAAGCCAGGCGATGTATTGAGTGCGCGCCGCACCGTGCTTGAAAGCAAGGCTTCGCGCTCGCGGCCGGAGATGGGGCTGGTGCGCTTCCGCTTCGAGCTCCTGAACCAGCGCGACGAACCCGTGCTCGAACAGACCAACTGGATCATGTTCGGTCGTCGCAGCTCCTCCATCTCCTCATATCCCGGCGACTGGCTGGCGCATCCGCCGCATTATGTCCGCCCCGCCGTCGAGAGCCCGCTCGAAGAGCCTCACGGTGAGATCGAGCCGGCGCGTTTCTTCGAGGAGCTGGAGATCGGCAGCAGCCACGAACTCGGCAGCTTCCTGTTCACGGCCGAGGAGATCGTCGCCTTCGCCCGCTCCTTCGATCCACAGCCCTTCCACATGGACGCGGAGGCAGCCTCCAGGAGTTCCTTCGGGCGCCTCGCCGCATCAGGCTGGCATACGGGTTCGGTCTGGATGGCGGCGATGGTCGCCCATCGCAAGCGCCAGATTGCAGCCGGCGTCCCCGAGACAGCCCCGCGCCTGGGCCCCTCGCCCGGCTTCAACAATCTGCGCTGGTCGAAGCCGGTCTTCGTCGGCGACCGCATCACCTATCACTCGATGATCACCGACAAACGCGCCAGCGCTTCGCGCCCGCAATGGGGCCTGTTCTTCCACCACAACACCGGCGTGAACCAGCATGGCGAAGAGGTCTTCAGCTTCGATGGCTGCGCTTTCGTCGAGCGCAGGGCCTGATCAGCCCACGATGCGCAGCGGCGTCGCCAGCAGGGTCACGGTTTCAATGCGGTCGCGGCCGTTGCGCTTGGCGGCATAGAGCGCATCGTCGGCCTGGGCATGAAGGCTGGTGCCGTCCAGCGGTGCCTCGCCCGCGCAGAGCCCGATCGATACGGTTACATCAGCCAGATCGGCGTGGAGCGTGCGCCAGGGCACCCGCGCCAGCGAACGGCGGATGGCGCTCGCCATCTCGCGAGCGGGCTCGATCCGCATGCCAGCGAGCAGGACACCGAACTCCTCGCCCCCGATCCGCGCCACGAGCGCCGAGGCCGACGCGACCTGCCTGGCCACGGCATCGGCGATCGCCTTGAGGCAGGCATCGCCCACCAGATGGCCGAAGCGGTCGTTGATCGTCTTGAAATGATCGACATCGATCATCATCAGCGCAAGCGGCTGCGCCGCCGCAACGGCCTCTGCGAGGCCGGCCACGAAGCGGCGGCGGTTGGCAAGGCCGGTCAGCACATCCGTCTCGGCAAGCTCCGCCAGCGCCGCATTCGCCTGGCGCAGGGCCTCCTGCGCCTCCAGCAGCTCCATCTGCTGGCGCTTTGCAGAGGTGATGTCGGCATGGGTGAAGAAGCCGACGCCGTCGGCGCTGTGCCGTGCGATCACCCTGAGCCAGCGCTGCCCCGGCAATTCGATCTCGAAAGGCGCGCCATCGTAGCGCAGGCCGTTGCGGATGGCGGCGCGCCAGGCGCCGGCCGGCGAGGCATCGCGCCAGCACCAGGCGATGATCTCGTCCAGCGTACGGCCGACGACGACGTGGTCGCGCGGCAGATCGTAGAGCCGGGCGAAGGCATCGTTCGCCGCGATGATGCGATCCGACGCGTCCAGAATCGTGGCGCCGTCGGGAATGAAGGGCAGCGCGTCGATGATCGGCAGCGCGAATGCCGGCGAGCTGCCGGCAGCACGCTCACTGTCCAGCCACTGCCATAAGCGCACGCGGCCGCCATCGGGCGCGCGCAGCGAAGAGGCGCGCAGGCGACGGCCATGATGCTTGAACTCGAAGGGCTGCGTCTGGTTGTCGTGGCGAGCGACGCCCTCCGCGATGTAGCGCTCGATCTCCGGCATCTCTTCGGGCGACAGGCGGCTGCGATAGAACCGCCGGAGATTGTCGCGATAGGATTCCCCGATGAAGATCTCGCCATCATCCTCGGGGAAGAATTGCAGGAAGGTCTTGTTCCAACCCAAGGCCTTCATGCCCGCATCGTATTCGCAAGCACCGATGCCAAGCATGTCGAGCGAGTCGAGCAGGTAACGCGAGAGCTTCATGCCTCGACATTCGGCGAAAGGCCTTAACAACAGGTATGGGGCGACCCGAAGGCAGTTAAGGACTCTGGGTCAGCCCACCTTGCCGTAGCCCGCGAACTTCGCGCTCACTCGCGCCATCTCCGCCTCGTCGAGGATCACCGGCTCCAGCCCGGCCGCCAAAATGTCGAGATATTGCCCGGCGAGGTTCTCGACCTCCGCCACGATCTGATGCGCGCCCGCGAGCGACCCGCCCAGCGCGATGACGCCGTGATTGGCGAGCAGGACCGCCTTGCGACCCTCCAGGGCCCTGACCGCGTTCTGCGCCAGCTCCGGCGTACCGAAGGTGGCGTAAGGCGCGCAGCGAACATCGGCCCCGCCGCAGAGCGCGATCATGTAGTGAAAGGCCGGGATGCCGCGCCGCGTGCAGGAGAGCGCGGTGGCGCGCGGCGAATGCGTGTGCACGATCGCTTGCGCATCGGGCCGCGCCTTGTAGATCTCGACATGAAAGGGCCACTCCGAGGAGGGCTTGCGCGCACCGCCGAGCACCGCCCCCTCGAGCGAGAGATGGATCAAGTCCTCGGGCGTCGTCTGCGCATAGGGCAGGCCCGACGGCGTGATCAGCAGGCCATCCCCGAAGCGCGCCGAGACATTGCCGGATTTCGACGGGCAGAAGCCGGCCTTGTCGATCGCCTGGGCGACCGTGACGATCTGCGAGCGCAAGCCTGCCTCATTCATGCTGCGGCTCCGCGCGCGAGATCAGGAAAGAGAGCGGCCAGCCCTTCGGCTGTGGCCGGCGCGACGCCGCGCTCGGTGATCAGCGCGGTCACGAGCCGGGCCGGCGTGACGTCGAAGGCGGGGTTCACTGCCGGACTGCCAGGTGCAACGACGCGGAACGAAGCGACATCGCCATCCTCATTCAAGCCCGAAAGATGCGTGACCTCGCGCGCCGCGCGCTCCTCGATCGGAATGCTGAAGCCATCGCTCAGGCTCCAGTCGATCGTCGGCGAGGGCAGCGCCACATAGAACGGCACGCCATTGTCATGCGCGGCGAGCGCCTTGAGATAGGTGCCGATCTTGTTGGCGACATCGCCGGTCGCAGTGGTGCGGTCGGTGCCGACGATGACCATGTCGATCTGTCCGCGCTGCATCAGATGGCCGCCGGCATTGTCGACGATCACGCTATGGGGCACGCCATGGGCACCGAGTTCATAGGCCGTCAGCGCCGCGCCCTGATTGCGCGGACGCGTCTCGTCGACCCAGACATGGACGGGCAGGCCGGCATCATGAGCCCGGTAGATCGGCGCCAGCGCCGTGCCCCAATCGACAGTGGCGAGCCAGCCGGCGTTGCAATGGGTCAGGATGTTGATCGGCTCGCCCGGCTTGCGCGACGCGATCTCGCGGATCAGCGGCAGGCCATGGTCGCCGATCGCCCGGCAGAGCGCGACGTCCTCGTCGCAAAGCAGGGCAGCCTCGGTGTACGCTGCCTGCGCGCGCGCCCTGGGCTTCAGGCCGACGAGCCGGACGCGCATGCGGTTCAAGGCCCAGTGCAGGTTGACGGCGGTCGGCCGCGTCGCGCCCAGCAATGCCAGCGCAGCGTCCAATCCGGCATCGGAGGGATCGCTCCGCATCGCCAGCGCCACACCATAAGCTGCCGTCGCGCCGATCAGTGGCGCACCGCGCACGATCATCGTCGCGATCGCGTCGGCAGCCTGCTCGACGGAGCCCAGCGTCACGGTCTCGAAGCGGAAGGGCAGCCTGGTCTGGTCGATGACGCAGACGCGCCAGCCATCCTGTGCGAGCCAGATCGTGCGATAGGGCTGGCCGTGGATCTTCATGGGCTCAATGTCCGGAGAAGGAGACCAGCGTGCGCACCGGCACGCCGAGCCGCCTGACCTTGTCGGCGCCACCCAGATCGGGGAGATCGACGATGAAGCAGGCGGCCACAACCTCGGCGCCCAGGCTGGAGAGCAGGCTGACCGCCCCCTCCGCCGTGCCCCCGGTTGCGATCAGATCGTCGACCAGCAGCACGCGTTCGCCACGCCTGACCGCGTCCTTGTGCACCTCGATCTCGTCGGTGCCATATTCGAGCTGATAGGTCACGCTGACCGTCTCATGCGGCAGCTTGCCCTTCTTGCGCACGGGGATGAAGCCGGCCGAGAGCTGGTGCGCGACCGCGCCGCCGAGGATGAAGCCGCGCGCCTCGATGCCCGCAATCTTGGCGATCTTCAGCCCGGCGAAGGGCTGGACCAGCTCATCCACGGCGCGGCGAAAGGCGCGCGCATCGCCCAGGAGGGTGGTGATGTCGCGGAAGATGATGCCGGGCCTGGGATAGTCCGGAATCGCGCGGATCGTGTCGGCGAGGTTCATGAAAGACCGTCTCGAACGGAATGGCAGCGCCGTCTTGGTCGGGCCTTGGAGGCCCGACGTCAAGAGCGCGCCGCTCAGCCGAGCTTCAGCACCCGCCCGGCAACCGCGTCGAGCTTCGCCAGCAAGGCCGGGTCGCGATAGTCCGGCGCGGTGATGATGGCGTGTTCGAGCGCGTTGTGTGAACCGACCGGACAGGGCTCGCGCTCGGCCGGAAAGTCCTGCGCCAGCCGCGCCACCAGCCGGCGCGCCTTCTCGGCATTGCCGTGCAGCACTGCGACCACCGAGGCGACGTCGACGACGGAATGCTCAGGATGCCAGCAGTCGAAATCCGTGACCATCGCCACGGTCGCATAGGTAATCTCGGCCTCGCGGGCGAGCTTGGCCTCGGGCATCGCGGTCATGCCGATCAGATCATAGCCGAGGCCCTTATAGGTCAGGGATTCCGCATAGGTCGAGAATTGCGGGCCTTCCATCGTCACCAGCGTGCCGCCGCGCACGAAGGCGAGGTCCTCGGCTGTGGCGGCTTCGGCGATACGTGCCTGCAGCGCCGGGCCGACCGGATGCGCGAAGGAGACATGGGCGACGCAGCCCGTGCCGAAGAAGGAGCTCTCGCGCCGCGACGTGCGGTCGACGAACTGGTCGACCAGGACGAACAGGCCGGGATAGAGCTCCGACTTGTAGGAACCGCAGGCCGAGAGCGAGACGAGATCGGTGACACCGGCGCGCTTCAGCACGTCGATATTGGCACGGTAGTTTATCTCCGAGGGCGGGATCGCGTGGCCGCGGCCATGGCGCGGCAGGAAAACGATCTTGGTCTTGCCGATGCGGCCGATCCGCAAGGCGTCGGAAGGCTCGCCCCAGGGGCTTCCAATGCGCTCCTCACGCAGATCGGTCAGGCCCGGCAGATCGTAGATGCCCGATCCGCCGATGATTCCCAGAACGGCTTCGCTCATGCGTGATTCCTCGATGTCTGACGGGAGAGAGCAATGGGCAGGACAGATCAGCTTTGTATGACGGTTGTGACGACAACCGGGCAGCCAGAGCAGCGCGCAAAAAAGAGCCAATAGCGTGCCGTAACAAAAAAGGCCCCGTCACCGGGGCCTTTCCTGATTGTCACGACCGCTCAGTGAAGCGGCGAGCCGTCGGGCATGCGCGCCCAGACCTTCTTCTTGGTGTAGTAGAGCAGCCCCGCCAGGATCACCATGAGGCTGATCCAGAACAGGCCGATGCGCTTGCGTTCCTCGAGGTGAGGCTCGGCCATCCAGACCATGAAGGCCGAGATGTCCTTGGCGTATTGGTCGACCGTCTCAGGCACCGGCGACTTGCCGTCGGCCCCCTTGGGATACTCGACCTGCCCATCCGAGATCGGCTTGGGCATCGCGATCAGATGGCCCGGCATATACTCGTTGTAGTTCTGGCCAGGCAGGAGCGGCGGAAAGCCCTGCGGCGCATCCTTGTAGCCGGTCAGGAGCGCGTGGATGTAGTCCGGCCCCTGCTCCTGATACTGGGTGAAGATGTCGAAGATGAAGCGCGGGAAACCGCGCTCATAGGTGCGCGCCTTGGCGAGAACCGAGAAGTCCAGCGGATAGGCGCCGCCATTGGCTGCGCGAGCCGCCTGCTCATTGGGAAACGGCGACGGGAAGGCGTCCGCAGCCCGGCCTGGCCGGTCGAACATCTCGCCCTGATCATTGGGGCCGTCCTTGACCTGGAAGGTCGCAGCCAGCGCCGTGACCTGGCCCCGGGAGAACTCGGGGCCACCGGGCTGCGCCAGATTGCGGAAGCGGACCAGCGTTGCCGAGTGGCAGTTGGAGCAGACTTCCTTGTAGACCTTGTAGCCGCGCTGCAGCTGGGCGCGGTCGAACTTGCCGAAGGGTCCGGAGAAGGACCAGCTCTGAGCCGGCGGCTCGACGCGCCCTTCGGCGGCAAGCGCCGACGGGACCGTCAGGGAGAGCGAGAGGCCCGCAGCGAGGCCGGCGAGAGCCAGGCGAAACGAAGTGGTCGTCATGGTTTCGTCAGCCCTTGGCGTTCGGTTCTGAAGCGGTGGCGGTGGCCAGGCGCGCTCCCGAGCCACCCTTCAGCGTGTCCAGCACGGAGTCGGCGATCGAGTTCGGCAGCGCCTGGGGTCGCTCGAACAAACCGATGATGAACAGGGCGACGAAGAAGCCGAAATACAGCACCGTGAAGATCTGCGAGGCGGTGACGTAGCCACCCTCGGCCGGCATCGCGCCGAGATAGCCGAGACCGATGCAGACAGCCACGAAGGCCCAGAAGAGCTGTCGCGCGATCGGACGGTAGGACATCGAGCGAACCTTGGAGGTGTCGATCCAGGGCAGGAAGGCGAGCACCACGATGGCCGAGCCCATGGCGACCACGCCGCCGAGCTTGTCGGGGATGGCGCGCAGGATCGCGTAGAATGGCAGGAAGTACCATTCAGGCACGATATGCGACGGCGTCACCGCCGGGTTCGCCGGAATGTAGTTGTCGGCATGGCCCATGAAGTTCGGCTGGTAGAAGACGAACCATGAGAACACGATGGTGAAAACCACCATCGCGAACATGTCCTTGATCGTCGCATAGGGCGTGAACGGCACGGTGTCCTTGGCGACGTTCTTCACCTCGACGCCGGTCGGGTTGTTCTGCCCGACCACATGCAGCGCCCAGATGTGCAGGATCACTACGCCGAAGATCATGAACGGCAGCAGGTAGTGCAGCGAGAAGAAGCGGTTCAGCGTCGGATTGTCGACGGAATAGCCACCCCAGAGGAAGGTCACGATCGTCTCACCGATGACCGGCAGCGCCGAGAACAGGTTGGTGATGACGGTCGCCCCCCAGAACGACATCTGTCCCCAGGGCAGGACGTAGCCCATGAAGGCGGTCGCCATCATCAGCAGGAAGATGACCACGCCGAGGATCCAGAGCACCTCGCGGGGCGCCTTGTAGGAGCCGTAATAGAGACCGCGGAAGATGTGGACGTAGACCGCGACGAAGAACATCGAGGCGCCGTTGGCGTGCAGGTAGCGCAGCAGCCAGCCATAGTTCACGTCGCGCATGATGTGCTCGACGGAGTTGAAGGCCAGCGTCGATTGCGGCGTGTAGTGCATCGCCAGAATGATGCCGGTGACGATCTGCGCCACCAGCATGAAGGTCAGGATGCCGCCGAAGGTCCAGAAATAATTCAGGTTCCGCGGTGTCGGGTAGGACACCGCCGCGTCATGCGCCAGCCGCACGATCGGCAGGCGCACATCCAGCCAGCGTTCGATGCCCGACTTCGGAACGTAGGAGCTGTGACCACTCATGAGGAATGCCTCGGGGCTGTGTCGTCTTGGCGAAGGCGCGTCTCGTTGCGAAGGCGCGTCGGGCAGGGAAAACCCGCAAGGAAACCAGGGGAAACCGGCATGGTTCAGCCGATCCTGATCTTGGTGTCGGCGCTGAATGCGTAGGGCGGCACCGGCAGGTTGAGCGGCGCGGGGCCCTTGCGGATGCGGCCGGAGGAATCGTAGTGCGAGCCGTGGCAGGGGCAGAACCAGCCGTCGAAATCACCCTTCGGGTCGCCCGGCGAGTTGCCCAGCGGCACGCAGCCGAGATGGGTGCAGTTGCCGTAGACGATGAGGAAAGGCTCATGGCCCGGCTTGGTGCGCTGCTGGTCCGTCTGCGGGTCGCGCAAGGTCGAGACATCAACCGCCAGCGCCTCGTCGATTTCCTTCTTGGTGCGGTGCCGCACGAAGATCAGCTTGCCGCGCCAGAACAGCTTGATCGCCTGTCCTTCGGCGATCGGGGCGAGGTCGACATCCATCGGCGCGCCGGCAGCGATCGTCTGCGCGTCGGGAGCAAGCTGGCTCACCAGCGGCACGACGATGGCGCCCAGGCTGACGACGCCGGCCGCGCCGGTCGCTAGAATGAGGAAGTCGCGGCGAGTGGTTTCGGTCGATGTCGTATCGGTCGCGTGCGCCACGATCCAATCCTCTGCAAGTCGCTCTGGCCCGGCAATTCATCTGAGTCTGGAATGACTCGAAATTATCGCCTGAATTCGGTCTTACGGGCGTCCCGTTACCACCGCAATGCGACGGCACGTCACTGTCGCGCTCTTTGGCATGCAGTTTGGACGAAGTCTACTGTTGCAGTGCGCTCGCCCCACCCTCTTGCGAAGCGCAGCTGGAGGCGATGCCTCAGAGCCTCAGACCGAAACCATTTCGGGGTCGGCGGCGGCGAGGAATCCACCCGACTGCCGCGACCAGAGCCGGGCATAGAGCCCGCCTCGCGCCACCAGCTCGGCATGGCTGCCGGAATCGACGATCCGGCCCTGATCGAGCACGATCAGACGGTCGAGCGCGGCGATGGTGGAGAGCCGGTGCGCGATCGCGATCACCGTCTTGCCCTGCATCAGGCTGGTCAATTGTTCCTGGATCGTCGCCTCGACCTCCGAATCGAGCGCCGAGGTCGCCTCGTCCAGGATCAGGATCGGCGCATCCTTGAGCAGCACGCGGGCGATCGCGATGCGCTGACGCTGGCCGCCCGAAAGCTTGACGCCGCGCTCGCCGACGCGTGATTCGAAGCCCTGGCGGCCATCCTGATCGCTGAGGCCCTGCACGAAGTCATGGGCCGAGGCGCGCTCGGCCGCCGCGGCGATCTCGCCTTCCGTCGCTCCGATACGGCCATAGGCGATGTTGTCGCCGATCGAGCGATGCAGCAGCGAATTGTCCTGCGTCACCATGCCGATCTGCGCACGCAGACTATCCTGGGTCACCAGCGCGATATCCTGGCCGTCGATCAGGACGCGCCCGCCGGCGACCGGATAGAGCCTGAGCAGCAGGTTCACCAGCGTGGATTTCCCGGCGCCGGACGGCCCCACGAGACCGATGCGTTCGCCCGGCTTGATGTCGAGCGTCAGATCTTCGAAGAGCCCGGCCTGACGGCCATAATTGAAGCGCACATGATCGAAGCGGATACCGCCCTTGTCCACGACGAGCGGCACGGCGTCGGGCGCGTCGGTCAGATCATGGGGTTTGGCGATCGTTTCCATGCTTTCCTGCACGGAGCCGATATTCTCGAAGACGCCGCGCACCAGATGGATCAGCCAGCCCGACATCTGCACCAGCCGCAGCACGAGGCCGATCGCAGCGGCAACCGCGCCCGGCGTCATCTCGCCGTGGCTCCAGAGCCAGAGGCTCAGACCGGCCGTCACCACGACGAGCAGGCTGTTCATCGTCTGCAGGATGACGCTGACGCCGGTGATCAGGCGCGAGAGATGCAGGAAGGAGGCGTTCCAGCGCGTCAGCGAATCGCGCACCGACGAACGCTCGGCATCGGCACGCGCGAACAGCTTGACGGTGAGGATATTGGTGTAGGCGTCGACGATGCGTCCCGTCGTCGAGGAGCGGCCGAGCGAATTGGCCTCCGAACGCTTCTTCGCGCGCGGTACGAAATAAATCAGCAGCGCAACATAGGCCCCGAGCCAGGCGACCACAGGCAAGGCGAGCCAGAGGCTGGTCCTGCCGAAGAAGCCGAGCGCCACCGTGACGAAGATCAGCGCATACCAGAGGTCGTCGATGACCTCGATCGTCGCGCCGCGGATCGACTGCCCGGCCTGGATGACGCGCGCCGAGAGGCGCCCGGCGAAATCATTCTGGAAATAGGAGAGTGCGTGGCCAAGCGTATAGACATGGTTGCGCCAGCGGATCTGGTTGGTGATCTGCGGCACCACGACCTGATCGACGATGGCGTGGTTGGCGAAATAGACGATCGGCCGGACGACGACGAGCAGGAAGGCCGCGCCAGCCAGAAGCCAGCCATGGTCGCTCCAGATCGTCTGCGGCGACTGCGTCGCCAGGAGATCGACGAACCAGCCGACCATCAGATACATCAGCGCCTCGATGCCGCTGAAGGCGAGTCCCGTCAGCATGATCAGGGCCATCCAGCCCTTCACGCCCTTGATGTGGTGCCACATGAAGGGCCACACGCCGCGCGGCGGCGTCTCGCGCTCGTCGAACGGCGCGAACACGTCGATGCGGGTTTCGAGATAGCGGAACAGAGCAGCAAACATAATCGTCTGATTAATCCCGTATATCTTTGAAATTAAGGCATAAACTGTTCTTGCCTCAACCATCACGGGATGAGACGGTCGATTATGGGCTGAAGCGAATGGCCAATCACGTCAGGAGCCGTCACTCGACGCCCGCGCGCCGCGATTCGCAATGTGTGTTCGGCAAGAGCCGGATCAATGCCCGGCACAAGCAGCGCCAGCCCGCGATCTCCAGGAAACGTAATGTCTCGACATGCATAGCCACAGCCATGCCCGTCGCCAATGCACACCGGTTTAGGACGAAAACACGCAGTCACCCCGGGCGCCCGAAGCGAGGCGTGGGATGACGGCATGTTTTGGGCAGAAAGCTATAAAAGCCCCGCTCTATTGCGGCGCCTGCCCAGGCTCGGGCACGTCATACCCCTCGGATGCATAGGCGCTGAGCCTGTTGCGCAGGGTTCTGATCGATATGCAGAGCATGTTGGCCGCATGTGTGCGGTTGCCACCGGTTTCCCTCAGCGTGGCCAGAATCAGCTCACGTTCAACATCGGCAACCGGACGCCCGACGAGATGGTCCGTGGCGTGCGGATCGGGGTTGAAATCGTGCATCGCATTGTCCTTCGAGAGCCCCCAGCTCCAACTCGGGAAACCCGGATGAGGCGGAGAAAACGGTTAATGCTTGGTTAAAACAAGGGGTAAGCCGCCCACGACCGACGCTTTGCGCCAGGCGCCCGGACCGGGCGCCAAGCCTACTTCCGTGCGAATCGCCTTCGGCCTTCTTGACGCCCGTCGAGCCGCCGGCCCATGACGGCAGCCATGTTGCGCCTCGCCCTCTATCAGCCCGACATCCCGCAGAATGCCGGCACGATGATCCGGCTTTGCGCCTGTCTCGGCGTCACCGTCGACATCGTCGAGCCCGCAGCCTTCGACGTCTCCGATCGGCATTTCCGGCGCTCGGGCATGGATTATCTCGAACGAGCCGCAATCGCGCGCCATGATTCCTTCGCCGCCTTCGACGCCTGGCGGCGCGCGGACGGCCACCGCCTGATCCTGGCAGAGACCGACGGCGCGACCACGCACACTGCCTTCGCCTTCCAGCCGGGCGACATCGTCATGGTCGGGCGGGAATCCGCCGGTGTCCTGCCGGAGGTCTATGCGGCGGCCGAGGCGAGCGTGCATGTGCCGATGCGCTCCGGCTTGCGCTCGCTCAACGTCGCGGTTGCGGCCGCCATTGTTCTGGGCGAAGCCTTGCGCCAGGTCGGCGGGTATCCCGAGGTTTTACTTGAAGGGCATGGGGAACCCTCTCGCACCAATCTCGGACTTGCCCGAGATTGGCCGCTAAGGTGACCCAAGTCGAAAACAACAGACTTGGGGTGGACAGGGTTCCCCGCGCCTCTTTGATGAAATCCTGCGACGACGGTGACGAGCATGACCGAATACGAGGCTGAAACCCTGGCGGAATCGATCGCGCTGGCAGAGGCGATGAAGCCGCGCGCGGCCACTTGGTTCGCCAGCCTGCGCGACCGCATCTGCACCGCGTTCGAAGCCATCGAGGACGAGGCGACCGGCCCCTTCCCGGCCGAGGCCTCTGCCCCCGGGCGGTTCGTGCGCACGCCCTGGCAGCGCAAGAACCATGACGGCGCCGAAGGCGGCGGCGGCGTGATGTCGGTGATGCAGGGCCGCGTCTTCGAGAAGGTCGGCGTCCATGTCTCGACCGTCTATGGCACCTTCCAGCCTGAATTTGCCGGCCAGATCCCCGGCGCCTCCGAGGATCCGCGCTTCCATGCGACGGGCGTTTCGCTGATCGCCCACCCCTGGAATCCGCATGCGCCGACCGTGCACATGAACACGCGCTTCGTGGTGACGACGAAACCCTGGTTCGGCGGCGGCGCGGACCTCACCCCGGTCCTGGTCCGGCGGCGCTCGCAGGAGGACCCGGATGCGATCGCCTTCCATGCGGCGATGCGCGACCCTTGCGAGCGCTTCGCGCCCATCGCCGACTATCCTCGCTTCAGGCAATGGTGCGACGAGTATTTCTTCCTGAAGCATCGCAACGAGCCGCGCGGCATCGGCGGCATCTTCTACGACTATGTCTGGTCGGGCGAACCGGAGGGCGATTTCGCCTTCACGCAAGCGGTCGGCGAAGCCTTCCTCGGCGCCTATCCCGCCATCCTGCGTGCCAATATGACCACACCCTGGACGGAGGAGGACCGCCACGAGCAGCAGGTCCGGCGCGGCCGCTATGTCGAGTTCAACCTGCTCTACGATCGCGGCACGATCTTCGGGCTGAAGACCGGCGGCAATGTCGACTCGATCCTCTCATCGCTACCGCCGACCGTCCGCTGGCCGTGAGGTGAGCGGCGCCCACACGCCGCTGAGAGATCAGTTGGAATGGCCATCGACGATCCGCTATTGCGACCATGACTGCGATGCCCGACGCAACGAAAACAAGTTCGACAGCGATCGATGGAAGAGACTTTGCCCCGAAAAAATGATGGGCGGCGAAAAGCGCCTCATCCGCGGCAACCGAAACCACCGCGCCAAATGCAAAGATCGGCAGCGATCTACGCCCCAGCCGGCAGAGAATGCTCCGTGGATCGGCTTGATGCAGCAACCTTATCAAGGGCGCCCTCGGGCAGGAAATGAACAGATAGACCAGCGACAGAGCGTGCAGCAACCGCAACGGTGACTGGTAGGTCTTGCTTCCGCCCAACCAGAAATAATCGTTGCGCGTTGCGAACCAATCGCTTGCAGCAGGCCAACGAGGCATGATCAGCGCGACGAAAACCACATATCCGAACACATAGGCGAACGCCAAACCCGTGAGAAGGCGTGATTGCGGCACGCGGACTCCCTGCTTGATAGCCGCGCCGAGCGCAATTCCGCATGTAAAGATCAATGTCCAGGGTAGGATCGTCAGCGCAAACGGCTCCCCGGTCAGACTGTTGCGCGAGACCAGATCGAACTGCCCGGCCGCAGCCCAGATGAAGACCGCAGGAGGAAGCGCGTACCACCACATCCTGGAAGACAGCCATATCAAGGCCGGACACAACAACATAAAATACATATAGAGCTTCAATACAACAGAATAGCCGACACTCTGCTGAAAACTAAACATGAACCACAGAGAATTCTCTAAACCGCTCAATCGAATTGCATCAACAATATATTGATCTAATATATCAATGTCGCCCGTCAGATAATCTGTCGCAATTATTATAATCAACGTCAACGACACGATGGCAGCATTGACGACATATAGCTTTATTGCGCGACTCCAAAGACCACGAGTCATGACTTCGATCTGGAACGTTCCATAAAACAGATAAGTCGAGATCCCCGAAACCAGCACGAAAATTTCAGCAGCGTCCGACAGTCCAATTTTAGAAAACGATATTTCTTTACTGAATCCAAGAGTGATGTGGTTGATGAAAATATTGAGAAGGCACAGCCCTCGCACCGCATCGATGGAATGAATCCGACCCGTCATTAGCCTGCAGCCATCCTGGCAAAGCGATACCCTCATCACCTACCGGAGGTTGTAAAACAATCGATGAATCGCAGACCCGGGTCAGATAGAATCCGTCATTGCGGGCGCCTAGACTTGCCATTGCTTCAATTCATGATTTCGGATTGGTAAAATCCGACTCTGTCGCGGTACCATCGAGCATCTCGACTGCCGCTTCGACGAAGGCGGCCTGCTCCCTCTGTCCGGCCGGGCAGCCTGCATCGATCCAGGCGCACCGCGCCGCCTCCAGAACACGCCCGACCTTCGGCCCGGCAGCGACGCCGCACGCCAGCACATCGCGGCCGCTCGGCAGGAAGGGCGGTGTCCGGCAAAGATCGGCGATCAGCGCCCGCGCTTCGATCTGCCGCGGCTCGCCAGCACGAGCCGTGAGAAGAACGAGCCCAGCGGCCACCGCATCAACCCCGGTCCGTTGCGCCAAGTGACGCAAGATTGCGATCGTCGGCGAAACGCCACGCCCCGATAGAGCCTCGAGCGCAGCCGCGATGCGCTCGATCCTGTCGAACTCCTCATTCGAGAGACGCAGCCGCTCGCGCAGCCGCAGCGCATCCTCGCCGACACCGACCGCCAGGGCCGCCAGCCGGAAGGCAGGATAAAGCTGCGCCTCCCTTCCCGTCCCCGCATCCCCACCCGCAGTCGCCGCAAAACGCGACAGATAGGGCACGCCGCCGATGAGCGGCATCAGCAGGCCCGCTCCGGCCATCGCTGCAACGGCATCAGCCGCGCCGGGCGCGACCAGCAGCTTCAACAGCTCGGCCCGCACACGCTCCCGCGACAAGCCCTCCAGCCCGGCGCGCCCCGAGATGCAGGCCGCGAGCCCCAACGGATCGGGGCTGCCATGTCCATAGCGGGCATGAAACCGGAAGAAGCGCAGGATGCGCAGATAATCCTCGCGGATGCGCTCGGCCGGATCACCGATAAAACGGATGCGCCGCGCGGCGAGATCGGTCAGCCCTTCCCCGTAGTCGTGAAGGCCGCCATGCCGATCAAGGCCCAGCGCGTTGATGGTGAAATCACGCCGCAGCGCGTCCTCGGTGAAGTCGCGCCCGAAGGCGACCTTGGCGCGGCGTCCATCGGTCTCGACATCGCGCCTGAGCGTCGTCACCTCGAAGCTCTCCCCGTCGCGGACGAGCGTCACCGTGCCATGCTCGATGCCGGTCGGAACCGCCTTGTAGCCTGCCGCCTGCCCGAGCCGGATCGTCTCTTGCGGCAGGGCGGTCGTAGCGAGATCGACATCGCCGACAGGCTCATCGAGCAGAAGATTGCGGACGGCCCCGCCGATGATGCGGGTCTCCTCGCCCTCCGGGTTCAGTGCCGCGAGCACGGCGGCAACGGCGGGGCGCGCCAGGAAGGCCGCGATCCGCGTTGTCGCCGCATCGTTCATTTGAACCGTCCCGGCACGAGCTGGCCGTTTTCCATATGCGGCGGCTCATAGGCGCCCCGGTTGCGCGGTGCGATCCATCCAGCGACGAAGAAGAAGGCGATGCCCAAAGCAAGTCCCAGGACGGAGAGCCGGAACAGATGCGGGCTCCAATGCTCGACGTCGAGCGGGTTGCGCCGCCTGATCACGAGATAAGCCGCAAAGGCACAGAAAGGCAGGACGAAGAGCAGGAACTCCTCGATCAGCGAACGCAGCATCGGCGCTTCTTCCCAGTCAGGTCAGCCGGCGAGCCGTTCGTAGAGGTTGCGGATCATGCCAGCGGTTGCACCCCAGATATAGTGATCCCCGAACGGCATCGCATAGTAGGTGCGATAGCGACCTTCCCACAGGCGTCCCTCGCGATGGTGATTGGCGGGGTCGAGCAGAAAAGCGAGCGGCGTCTCGAAAGCTTCATCGACCTCATGCCGGTTGATCGTCAGTGAGAATGGCGGCTCGATCAGCGCGACCACCGGCACGATGCGATAGCCGGTGCCGGTCAGATAGGCGTCGAGAAAGCCGAGCATCCGCACCTGCTGGCGCGGCAGGCCGATCTCCTCTTCCGCCTCGCGTAGCGCCGTGACCACCGGCGAGCCATCGACGGCATCGACCCGCCCGCCTGGAAAGGCGATTTGCGCGGAATGGCTGCGCAATGCCGCCGCGCGCTGTGTCAGCAGCACCGTCGGCCCTTCCGGGCGAGCCACGATACCGATCAGCACCGCCGCCTGTATCGCGGTCGCCTCGTCAGGCATGGCAAACGGCTCGGACTGCAGGTCTTCAGGCTGCATCTCATGGTCGCCGCGCAGGCGGCTGATGAGGTCGCCCAGCGCAGGCGGCTCGTGGCGCAGCCGCTCGAGCGCCAGCGTCGCGAACGCATCCGCAGTCAGGTTCAACGCCGTCATTCCGCCTCGCCGTCCTCGATTTCACTGGCCGGCACAGCCGGGTAGAACGCACCGCCCGCAGCCACGCCGAACATCGGCATGCGGTCGACCTCGCGCACCTCGCCGAGCGCGAGCAGGTCATAAGTCACGGCCCGCGTCACCCGCGCCCAGAGATCGCGCCTGACGTGGATATAGGGTTTGAGCCCGCCCTTGGCCGCGCGCTCGAAACGAATCGCATGGCCGGGCCCCGCGCTCACGACATCGTCGACTTGCGTCCGGAACGCCAGCGAGCGCCCCTCTCCCTCGCCGTCCACCGCCATCTCGACTGCCTGGAAAGGCGCGTCCTCGACCGTGATCCCGACCTTCTCGACCGGGGTCACGAGAACGTAATCGCCATCATCCCGGCGCAGAACGGAGGAGAAAAGCTTGACCAGGGCCGGCCTTCCAATCGGCGTCCCCAGATAGAACCAGGTGCCGTCGGCAGCGATGCGCATGTCTATATTGCCGCAGAAAGGCGGATTCCAACGCTCGACCGGCGGCAGCCCCCGGCCCTTGCCATCGCGCAGCGAGGTCAGCAGCCGGTCCATCGCGGAAGCGGATTCTGTCATCGAAAACCCCGACTGCGCCGCATGCGGCATATTGGTTGCATCGCGTTCTTTGCCTTGAACTCCACATAATCGTGAAGCGGAGTTTATGTGCACCGCGCCATCGGGCCCCTTGAGCCGGCATGGCGACCCGTCCACACTCAACGGCTCAAGGCCTTGTGGGTTCGGGACGGGCCGGAAGCAAAGACGCCGGGACCAGAAGACGCAAGCTGCGACGACAAGGGTGAAGGAGATCGACATGGTGGCGCAAGTCCGTGCGGCGGAGAGCAACCCGCCGATCAATCTCGACACCGGCATCGTCGAGGCGGCCGAGGCCGCGCTCGGCGCGATCGGGGCGGCGCGCAAGGAAATCGGCCAGGTCATCTTCGGCCAGCAGAAGGTGGTCGATCTTTCACTCATCACCCTGCTCGCCGGCGGCCACGGCCTGCTCGTCGGCGTCCCGGGCCTCGCCAAGACCAAGCTGGTCGAGGCGATGGGCACGGTACTCGGCCTGAACGCCCGCCGCGTCCAGTTCACGCCGGACCTGATGCCGTCCGACATCCTCGGCTCCGAGGTGCTCGACGAGAGCCCGGAGGGCAAGCGTCATTTCCGCTTCATCAAGGGGCCGGTCTTCGCGCAATTGCTGATGGCCGACGAGATCAACCGCGCCAGCCCTCGGACACAGTCGGCGCTGCTGCAGGCGATGCAGGAGCACCATGTCACCATCGGCGGCGAGCGCTACGACCTGCCGGCCCCCTTCCATGTGCTGGCAACCCAGAACCCGATCGAGCAGGAGGGCACCTATCCGCTGCCCGAGGCCCAGCTCGACCGCTTCCTGCTTGAAATCGACGTCGCCTACCCCGACCGTGAGGCCGAGCGCCGCATCCTGCTCGAGACCACCGGCGCCACCGAGCACAAGCCGGTCCAGGCCATGACCGCGGAAACGCTGATGTCGACGCAGCGGCTGGTGCGCCGACTGCCGGTCGGCGAGACCGTGGTCGATGCGATCCTCGACCTCGTGCGCTCGGCCAGGCCCGAGGGCGGCGACGCCGCCATCACCGACAAGCTCGCCTGGGGGCCGGGTCCGCGCGCCAGCCAGTCGCTGACGCTGGCCTGCCGCGCCAGGGCTCTGGTCGAAGGCCGCCTCGCCCCCTCGGTCGACGATGTCGCGGCGCTGGCCATTCCCGTTCTGAAGCATCGCATCGCGCTCACTTTCGCTGCGCGCGCCGATGGCGAGACCGTCGAGGGCATCATCGCCAAGCTTGTGGAACGGTTGGGATAGGAGGCGACACGACAATGCTGCGCATGCGCGTTCTCGGGACCTCCGAACGCCAACCGGCCCGGCCGGTTCTCACCGCCTCGCTCGATCTCGCCGCGCGTCTGCCCCGGCTGATCCTGGAGGCGCGACGGGTCTCGGCCAGCGTGCACGGCATCCATGGGCGCAGGCGCGCCGGTCCCGGCGAGACTTTCTGGCAATATCGCCCGCTCGTCACCGGCGAAGCCGCCTCGCGCATCGACTGGCGCCGCTCGGCTCGTGACGGCCATCTCTTCGTGCGCGAACGCGAATGGGAAGCCTCGCATGCGATCTGGCTCTGGATCGACCGCTCGGCCTCGATGGGTTTTGCCTCCTCGCTTGCGCTCGCCTCGAAGGTCGACCGCGCGCTCATCGCCGGCTTCGCCCTGGCCGAAACGCTGGTCGAGGGCGGCGAGCGCGTGGGCCATATCGGCCTGACCCGCGCGCTTGCCTCACGCCGCATCGTCGAGACGCTGGCACAAGCGATCCTGGTCGACGCCAAGGGCACAGAGGCCGACCTGCCGCCGGACGCGCCGCTGCCGCGCCTGGCCGACGCGATCATCATCACCGACGGCCTTTCTCCGGCCGCCTCGCTGGCCAAGCGCATCGCCACGATGGCGTCATCAGGCGCGCGCGGCCATGTCCTGCTGATCGCCGACCCGATCGAGGAGACCTTCCCCTTCACCGGCCAGGCGGAACTCTTCGACCTCGAGGACGGTTTGTCGCTCAGGGTCGGCGATGCCGGCTCCTGGGGCGAGGAATACCGGCAGCGGCTGGAAGCGCATCGCGACGCGATCAAGGAAGCCTGCCGCAAGGTGGGCTGGACCTTGACGCTGCACCGTACCGACCGGCCGGCGAGCGAAGGCGTGCTGCGCATCGCCAGCCTGATCGCCGCCTCGCGCGGCCCCGGACGCTAGGGAGGAGAGACCCATGCTCGCTTCCCTGCCGATCGCCTTCTCCGCCCCGCTGGCGCTGGCCGCGCTGGCTTTGCTGCCGGCGCTGTGGCTGATCCTGCGCGTGACGCCGCCGCGTCCGAGGCGCATCGACTTTCCGCCGCTCAAAATCATGGCGGACCTCATCGCCAAGCGGGAAATGCCGGCCCATACGCCCTGGTGGCTGCTGGCCTTGCGCATGGCCGTCGCGGCGCTCGCCATCCTCGCCGTCGCCGGCCCGGTCTGGAACCCGCCGCGCGAGGCCGGCCCGATGCGCGGCCCGATGCTGCTGCTGATCGACAACGGTTTCGGCGCTGCGACCGACTGGCCCGAGCGGCAGGCCATCTCCGAATCCCGCCTCGCCGCCGCCGCCCGCGAAGGCCGCCCCGTCGCCATCGTCGGCCTTGCCGAGGCGCCCGGTGAAATCGCCTTGTCCGAGCCGCGCGCCGCCCTCGACCGGTTGCGCGCCTTGGCGCTGCAGCCGCACGCGCCCGACCGCTCCGCCCATCTCCAGCGTATCGAGGCCTTTCTGCGCAGCGCGCCCGAGGCCGAGACCGTCTGGGTCAGCGATGGCCTTTCGATCGCCGATGACGCCCCCTTCCTTGCTCGGCTGAAGCAGGAAGCCGATGCCCGCCGGCTCTCGATCCATGCCGGCTCCCCCGGCCAGCTCGCCCTGACATCGCCCGAGAACCTTGCTGGCGCGCTTGCCGTGAAGGTGCTGCGCCCCACCAGCGCCGCCATGGCCACGGGCCATGTCCGCGCGCTCGATCTCAAGGGGCTCCCGCTCGGCGACGCGCCCTTCATCTTCAACGGCTCGGAGCTGCAGACCTCAGCGCGCCTGACCTTGCCGATCGAGGTTCGCAACGCCGTGTCCCGGCTCGAGATCGTCGGCGAGCGCAGCGCGGCGGCCGTCGCGCTGCTCGACGACCGCGCCAAGCGCCGGCGCGTCGGCATCGTCTCCGGCACCACCACCGACACGGCCCAGCCGCTGCTTTCGCCGACCTATTACGTCTCGCGCGCGCTCTCGCCCTTCGCCGAGATCCGCGAGCCGCGCCCGGGCTCGACCGACCCGATCGGCGAATTATTGGCGCAAAACCTCTCCGTGCTGGTGCTCGCCGATATCGGCGCGCTGGACGGCGACACGGTCGGCAAGATCAACAGCTTCATCCAGCGCGGCGGCGTATTGCTGCGCTTCGCCGGCGCACGGCTGGCGGCAGCTGCCGATGATCTCACACCCGTGCGCCTGCGCCGCGGCGGCCGCACGCTCGGCGGCGGCCTCTCCTGGGAGACCCCGCGCAAGCTCGCCCCCTTCACCCGCGAGAGCCCCTTCTTCGGCATCGCCATCAACGACGATGTCCGCGTCTCCAGACAGATCCTGGCCGAGCCCGAGGCCGACCTCGCCAGGAAGACCTGGGCTGCGCTGGAGGACGGCACACCGGTCGTCACCGGCGAACGCCGCGGCGACGGCATGATCGCGATGATGCATGTCACCGCCGACACGACATGGTCGAACCTGCCGCTCTCGGGACTGTTCGTTGACATGCTGCGCAAGGTCGTCAGCCTTGCCGGAACCGGGCCGAGCGAGGCTCAAGGAGAGGATGCGCGCGTGGACACGCTGTCGCCGACCCGTGTGCTCGATGGCCATGGCGCCTTCCGCAGCCCGCCCGCGACCGCCCAGCCGGTGGCCCGGACCTTCGCCGGACGGGCGACCCTGGCGCATCCGCCAGGCATCTACGGCCCCGCCGACGGCTCGCTCGCAGTGAACGCTCTGAACCCGGCCGACAGCCTGAGGGCGATCGATCTGGCAGCGCTCGGCGCGCCGATCCTGCCGGTCGACAAGCCGGTCGCGTTCGACATCCGCCCGCAATTGCTGGTGCTGGCGCTGCTGTGCCTGATCGCCGACACGCTGGCGACGCTCTGGCTCGGCGGCCGGCTGAACATTGCTCGCCGCGCAGGGGGCGCCGCGCCAGCCGCGATCCTGCTGGCGCTCGTTCTCGTCGGCGCCGCAACACCCGAGATGGCGCGCGCTCAAGCCGTGCCGGCCACCCCGGCCGATGACCGCCCGCCGATTCCGCGCGAGCTTTTCGCAGCCGGCGCCGTGACGCGGCTGGCTTATGTCGTCACGGGCGACAAGGCCGTCGACGACATGTCCAAGGCCGGTCTTGCCGGGCTCAACATCGTGCTCGGCGCGCGCACCGCGCTCGAACCCGGCGAGGCTGTCGGCGTCAATGCCGACCGCGACGAGCTCGCCTTCTTCCCGGTGCTGTACTGGCCGATCGTGGCCGGCCGCCCAATCCCCGCGCCTGAGACCCTGCGCAAGCTCGAAGCCTATATGAAGGGCGGCGGGCTCGTGATCTTCGACACCCGCGACGCGATGAGCGCGCGCCCCGGCGGCGGCACCACGCCCGAGGGCGAACAATTGCGCCGCATGCTGCAGACGCTCGACATCCCCGAGCTCGAGCCGCTGCCGCGCGACCATGTCCTGACCAAGACCTTCTACATCCTCGACGGCTTCGTCGGCCGTTACGACACCGGCACGACCTGGGTCGAGATCCTGCCGCCCGCAGGCGAGGACGGCCGCCGCCCGGCGCGCGCCGGCGACAATGTCTCGCCGATCGTCATCACCTCGAACGACCTCGCCTCCGCCTGGGCCGTCGGCCGGCGCGGCGAGGCGTTGGTGCCGCTGTCGGGCTCCGATCCGCGCCAGCGCGAAATGGCGCTCAGGGCCGGCGTCAACCTCGTGATGTATGCGCTCACCGGCAACTACAAGGCCGACCAGGTCCATGTCCCGGCCCTGCTCGAGCGTCTGGGACAATAGGTCATGTGGAGCCTCTCCTTCGCCCCGCTGGTGCCGCTGCCGCTGCTGATAGGCCTGAGCCTGCTGGCTGCGCTCGCAGCCGGCGCGGCGATCGTGCTGGCGGGGCGCAGTGCCATCCTGCGCGCATTTGCGCTCGTCGTGCTGACGCTGACGCTGGCCGACCCCTCGCTCGTCTTCGAGGATCGCGAGCCAGTCAAGGACGTCGTCTCAGTGGTGGTCGACCGCTCCGGCTCGAACCGGCTGGCCGACCGCGCGGCGCAGACGCAAGCAGCCCAGGCCGAGGTCGAGCGCCAGCTGCGCGGCCTGAACAATGTCGAATCCCGCATCGTCGAGGTTCGCGATGCGCAAGGCTCGGGCGACGGCACCCGTCTGTTCGAGGCGCTGGCGGCCAGCCTCGCCGACGTTCCCTCCGAACGTGTCGCCGGCGCGATCATGATCACCGACGGCCTCGCCCATGACGCCCCGGCCAATGCCGAGGCGCTGGGCCTGCGCGCACCGCTGCATGTGCTGACCACGGGGCGCAACGCCGAGATCGACCGCCGCATCGTGCTGGTCGATTCGCCGCGCTTCGGCATCGTCGGCAAGGACCAGAACGTCCGCCTGCGCGTCGTTGAGAGAGGCGGGCCGGGACGGGCCGGGCTGACCATCCGCCGCGACGGCGAGATCATCGCGCGCCGCGAGGTCACCGCCGGCGAGATCGTGCAGGTGCCGATCCGGATCGATCGCGGCGGCCCCAATGTCGTCGAGATCGAAGCCGATCCGCTCGAAAACGAGCTCACCCTCGCCAATAACCGCGCCGTGATCACCATCGAAGGCGTGCGCGACAAGCTGCGTGTGCTCCTGGTCTCGGGCGAGCCGCATCCGGGCGAGCGCACCTGGCGCAACCTGCTGAAGGCCGACGCCAATATCGACCTCGTGCATTTCACCATCCTGCGCCCGCCGGAGAAGCAGGACGGCACGCCGATCAACGAGCTTTCGCTGATCGCCTTCCCGACGCGCGAGCTGTTCCAGGTCAAGATCAAGGAATTCGACCTGATCATCTTCGACCGCTACGCCAACCAGTCGATCCTGCCGCTGATCTATTTCGACAACATCGTCCGCTATGTCCGCGAGGGCGGCGCCTTGCTGATCGCGGCGGGGCCGGAATATGCCGGCTCGCAAAGCCTGTCGCGCACGCCCTTGGGCCAGATCCTGCCTGCCGTGCCGGATGGCTCCGTGATCGACGAGGCCTATCGCGCCCATGTCAGCGAACCCGGCAAGCGCCACCCCGTCACCCGCGACCTGCCGGGCTCCGAGGTCGAGCCGCCGCGCTGGGGCGAATGGCTGCGCATGGTCGGCGCCCGCGCCCGCACGGGTTCGGCCGTGATGACCGGCCCTGGCGAGCGGCCTTTGCTGATGCTGGCGCGCGAGCAGAAGGGCCGCGTCGCGCTCTTCCTCTCCGACCATGCCTGGCTCTGGGCGCGCGGCTTTCGCGATGGCGGCCCCTATCTCGATCTGCTGCGCCGGCTCAGCCACTGGCTGATGAAGGAGCCCGAGCTGGAAGAGGAAGCGCTGCGCGCCTCGGCCCGCGGCGGCGTCATCGAGGTCGAGCGCCAGACGTTGGGCGACGCGCCCTCCCCTGTGACCATCACCGGGCCGGACGGGCAATCGCGCTCCGTGCCGCTCGAGGCCGGTCGGCCCGGCCTCTTCACCGCACGCATCCCGACCAGCGAATTCGGCCTGCACCGCGTCGCGGCCGACAACCTCACCGCCTTCGCCAGCGTCGGCCCCGAGAATCCGCGCGAATTGATGGAGGTGGTCAGCAACCCCGCCCAGCTTCAGGCCCTGGCCGAGGCCAGCGGCGGCTCCTCACGGCGGATCGGCCAGGAGATCGGCTCGAACGTGACCATTCCGCGCATCGTGCCGGTGCGGTCCGGATCGCAATTCGCCGGCTCGGACTGGATCGGCCTGCGCATCAGCGATTCCGGCATCGTGCGCGGCGTCCAGATTTCGCCGCTCTTCATCGGCCTGATCGGTCTGGCGCTGCTGTTTGGCGCGCTCGTCGCCGGTTGGCTGGGCGAGAGCGGCCGACGGTTCAACCGGAAGCCCGACGCGGCTTAGCCCTGTCATGGTCGGGCTTGACCCGACCATCTCGGAAACCAGCCCCTTCGTCAGGAGATTCTCGGGTCCAAGCTGTGCTGGGCCCGAGAATGACGAGGGGCTCAAGTGCCCCTCAGCGATACGGCATGACAGCGCCCTTGCGCTGCGCCAGCACGCCCTCGACCAGTTCGAGCGCGAGGAAACGCGCCGGGTCCGCCGGCCCCGGCAGGACGAGTTGGCCTGGCGGGATCGGCCTGAAGCCGAAGCGGGCATAATAGGGCGCGTCCCCCACCAGCATGATCAAATCGTACCCTGCGGCCCGCGCCGCCTCGATCGAGCGGTTCATCAGGGCCGCCCCGATGCCGCGTCCCTCAAAAGCGGGATCGACCGTCAGTGGCCCCAGCATCAGCGCGGTGCTGCCGCCCGCAGAAACCGGCGTCACCCGGATCGAGCCGACCAGAAACGTGCCGACATGGGCGGCGAAAGTCAGGTTTGCATCGGGCGGAACGCCCTCGCGCAAACGAAAGGCCGTGCGCGCGAAACGCCCCGGCCCGAAGGCGCGCTCGTGCAAACGCTCGATCGCGGCGGCATCGGCGGGAAGCTCATGGCGAATGGTCAAAGGCAAGGACGTCATGACGGGCAAACCTGCGGGCGGGCAGAAACCTGCGGAGAGGATGGCGAGGGCATGGCCACGCATCGGCGGCATGCCTCAAGGGCGCGCTCAGCGCGCCGGTCGTCGCAAGGTGGAAAGGCGTTGCCCGTTCGTCATGGCGGCGGGCTGTAGCAGAGTGGCGCGCGGGCGTCCATCACGCTTCCCAAGATAAGCGCGGGCTCACCAGACGACCGGAGCTCTTTCGCCAGCCGCGATCTCGTCCAGCCGCCGCCGCGTCGCCGGCGTTGTCCCCTCCGGCAGCGTCTCGAGCGAAAAGAAGCCAGCTTCGGCAATCTCCCGGTCCGGCTGCTTGACGCTCTCGGCCACGAACTCCCGCACCACGAACACCGCGACATGGTCGCGCCGCGACATCGCCCGGTTGAAGAAGACCCCATGCAACAGCACCGGCCCCGTTAGCCGGATGCAACCCTCCTCGCGCAGCTCCTTGGCCAGTGCCTGCTCGAGCGTCTCGCCGACCTCGACGCCCCCGCCGGGCAGGTGCCAGCCGGGGGTGTAGGTATGGCGGACCAGGAAGACGCGTCCTTCGCCGTCCAGCACGGCCGCGCGCACGCCCAGCGTCATGCCACGCACGATGCGGAAATAGAGGTGCAGCAGCCGGCCAAGCATCTTTTGCGACAAGCTGCGACCGGTCTCCGATCCCGACAGCCGGTCAGCAGGAGGCTCAGATGCGCGATCCACGGTCATCGACTCGTCAAATCCAAACGAAATCCTAATTGTCTATGCAAATAACGCATGGCAGAGGCCCGTTTCCGGTTCCGTTACGTCACAAACGCGCCGCAAACGAGGCAGAGAAGACGGCCTCACAAACAGGAACTCCCGTCATGCTACTCTCTTTCATCATCTCTCGCCTGCGCGCCAAGCCGGCTTATGTCTGGAAGCCCGCCGTCACCCTGACCGATTCGTTCATCGTCTCCGAACTGACCGGCACCGCCAACTGAGCCGACCAGCGCGCGAGGCTTGCGTCGCTATCGACGCATCATTCGCGCTTGACGGCTGGCGGGCGGCAAGGGCAAGCGCTTAGGCTGTGTTCAAGCTCGCGCATCTGTCCGACCCCCATCTCGGCCCACTCGCCGGATTCTCGCTGCACCAGCTCCTGGGCAAGCGCGCGACGGGCTATGTCAATTGGCGGCGCAAGCGGCGCCACGCCCATGACATGAACGTCCTGGCGCTGATCGTCGCCGATATCCGCGCGCAGGCGCCCGATCATGTCGCCTGCACCGGCGATGTCGCCCATATCGGCCTGCCCAACGAATTCAAGACGGCCGTCACCTTCCTCGACACGCTTGGCCCGCGCGATGCGGTCAGCTTCGTGCCGGGCAATCACGACGCCTATGCCCCCTCATCGCTGAAGCCGCTTGCCAGCCATCTCGGCCCGTGGTGCGCCGATGACGAGGGCACGGCCGGCTATCCCTGGTATCGCCGTCGTGGCCCGGTCGCACTGATCGGCCTCAATAGCGGCATTCCGACCCTGCCGCTGATGGCAACAGGACGCCTCGGCCAGGCGCAGATCGCCAAGGCCGAGGTCCTGCTGAACCACGCCCGCAATGAGGGGCTGATCCGCGTCGTTCTGATCCACCATCCGCCCTATGTCGGCGGGGCGCGGCGCGCGCGCGAACTCGTCGATGCCGAGGCTTTCGAGGCGATGCTCGCGCGCAGTGGCGCCGATCTGATCCTGCACGGTCACAATCACACATTCTCACTGGCCTGGCGCCCGGGGCTGGGCCGCGACGTGCCGATCGTCGGCGTACCCTCGGCCTCGATCGGCCCACTTGGTCATGGCGAGAGAGCGACCTGGCATCTGTTCAAGATCGAGGGCGACGCGGCTGAGCCCCGGATCAGCGTCGAGCAGCGCGGCTTCGAGGCCGACGGCACCGTGATGCTGCGCCAGGACATCGCACTGCACGCCAAGCCGGTGTGAGCCATTCTCTCACGCCATGAGAGGGCCTGAGAATTCGTCAGCGTGAGTCGACTGGCGCGGCGTTCGAGAACCGGAGCGGAGCGGACATCGGTCCCCGTGAGCACCGGAAGCGCAGAACGCCGCGTCAGGCGGCCGCGCTGACGGATTGGCAGGCCCTCTCAGATGCAGCGCCCGCCATCCACGGCCAGCACCGTACCCGTCACCATCTCGGCATCGTCCGAGCAGAGATAGAGCGCTGCATTGGCCATGTCCTGCGGCGTCGAGAGCCGGCCCCAGGGAATGGTTGCCTTGAACTGTGTGCGCTTCTCCGGTGTGTCCTCGCCCATGAAAGTCGCCAGCAGCGGCGTCTCGCCGGCGACGGGCGCGATCGCGTTGACGCGGATGCGGTCGGGCGCGAGCTCCACCGCCATCGATTTCGAGAGCAGGTTCACCGCCCCCTTGGAGCCGTTATACCAGGTCAGGCCCGGACGCGGCCGAATGCCGGCGGTCGAGCCGATGTTCAGGATCACGCCGCCGCCATGCTCGCGGAAATGCGGTACGGTCGCGCGCGCCATGAGGTAAATCGACTTCACGTTCACCGCAAAGACGCGATCGAACTCCTCCTCGGAGACATCCAGCATCGGCTGGTTGCGATGGCTGATGCCGGCATTGTTGATGACGATGTCGAGCCGCCCGAACTTCGCCAGCACGCGCTCCACCGCCTTGTCGACGCTCTTGCCCTTGCCGACATCGCAGCCGACGGCAAAGGCCTTGCGGCCGATCGCCTTGGCCGCCTCCTTGGCCTTGTCGGCGTTGATGTCGAGCACAGCCACCCGCGCGCCCTCGCGCACGAAGGTCTCGGCGATGCCGAGCCCGAACCCCTGTGCCGCGCCGGTGATCAGCGCCGTCTTGCCCTTCAATCTCATCGTGCTTCCTCAGGTTTTGTTGGGGTCCGTTTTTCTCGGGGTCCGCGACATTGGTGAGATTTGCCGCCGGCAACAAATGCGTTTTCGCGATTGGGCGGAGACGGAAATTGTATGGCGGGCACTTTCTTTCCATCATGGTCGCCCTTGTTGTGGCGATCATCCAGCGGCCGGCGAGGCTTTCCCTTCTCCCCTGGCGGGAGAAGGGAAAGCCGGCGTTGCGGTGTGCGTGCTATCCGAGCCTGGAGAGGCTTCCCCGCGCCTTATCGGAAAACCTCACGCCCCCAACTCTTCCTGCAGCATCTCCAACGCCAGCCAGCGTTCTTCCGCCTGCCCGATCTCGCGTGTCACCTCTTCCAGCCGCGTCGTCGCCTTGGCGAACAGTTTGGGGTCGCGCGTATAGAGATCGCCCGAGAGCGCCTGGCTGAGCTTGGCGGCTTCCGCCTGCAGAACCTCGATGCGCTTGGGCAAGGTCTCCAGCGCATGCTTCTCGTTGAAGGAGAGCTTGCGCTTCGAGACCGGCGCAGGAGCGGCCGCCACCGTGGACTTGTCCTCGGCACGTGCCGATTTCCCGGGGGCCGCCCTCACCTTCGCGCCGACGCCACGCCCGCGCTGTGCCAGCATGTCGGAATAGCCGCCGGCGAATTCCGTCCAGACGCCATCGCCATCCGAGATCAGCGTCGCCGAGACGACGCGGTCGATAAAGTCGCGGTCATGGCTGACCAGCAGGACCGTGCCTTGATAGTCGGCCAGAAGCTCCTGCAACAGGTCGAGCGTCTCAAGGTCGAGATCGTTGGTCGGCTCGTCCAGCACCAGCAGGTTGGAAGGCTTTGCCAGTGCCCGCGCCAGCATCAATCGGCCGCGCTCGCCGCCCGACAGCGCTCCCACCGGCGTGCGCCGCTGCAGCGGCTGGAACAGGAAGTCCTTCATATACGCGATGACATGACGCGGCGTGTCGCCGACCATGACCTGGTCGGAGCCTCCGCCGGTCAGCGCATCGCCGAGCGGCGTTGCAGGGTCGAGGCTTTCGCGGCGCTGGTCGAGCGTGACCATGTTCAAGGAGACGCCGAGCTTGACCTTGCCGGAATCGGGCGCGAGCGCGCCGGTCAGCAGGTTGATCAGCGTGGTCTTGCCGGCTCCATTGGGGCCGACGATGCCGATCCGGTCGCCACGCGCCACGCGCAGCGACAGCGACTTCACCACCGCGTTGTCGCCGAAGGATTTCGCGACGTCGATCGCCTCGATCACGAGCTTGCCGGAGGTCTGCGCCTCGCTCGCCTCGAGCCGGACATTGCCGACGACATTGCGAGCCGTGCGGCGCTGCTCGCGCAGGCCATGCAGTTCGCCGAGGCGGCGCTGGTTGCGGGTGCGGCGCGCGCTGACGCCGTAACGCAGCCAGTCCTCCTCGCGGGCGATCTTGCGGTCGAGCTTGTGGCGATCGAGCTCTTCCTGGGCGAGGACCTCGTCGCGCCAAGCCTCGAACTCGCCAAAACCCTTGTCCATGCGCCGCGTCAGGCCGCGGTCGAGCCAGATCGTGGCGCGCGACAGCGAGGTCAGGAAGCGCCTGTCATGGCTGATCAGGACCATGGCCGAGCGCAAGGATTTCAGCTCCTGCTCGAGCCATTCGATCACGGGCAGGTCAAGATGGTTGGTCGGCTCGTCGAGCAGCAGGATGTCGGGCTCGGGCGCGAGCACGCGCGCCAGCGCCGCGCGGCGCGATTCGCCACCCGACATCGTGGCGGGATCCTCCTGCCCGGTCAGGCCGAGCTCATCGATCAGATATTGTGCGCGATAGGCGTCATCGCCCGGTCCCAGGCCCGCTTCGACATAAGCGAGCGAGGTCTTGTATCCGGTAAAATCCGGCTCCTGGGGCAGATAGCGCACCGTGCAACCCGGCTGCACGAAACGGTCCGCGCTGTCGGCCTCGACGAGCCCCGCCACGATCTTCAGCAAGGTCGACTTGCCCGAGCCGTTGCGGCCGACCAGGCAAACGCGCTCGCCGGCGGAAACGGCAATCTCCGCCGCCTCGAGAAGCGGCTGTCCGCCGAAGGTGAGCGCGACGTCGCGCAGATGGAGCAAGGGGGCCATGGGGTGTCCGTGAGGGGGAATGCAGGCGGGATAGACCGGCACGGCGGCTCTGTCACGCGCCGTGCTGCGATGAGTTCGATCTTGGTGCGGCGCACAACCGCTATTATCGTGAGCGCAGGAGCCCCTTTCGAACGAGCATCCACCCGGAGCGCCCCTTGGCCAGACCGAAGCGACTGCGAGATGAACGCCCAGTCCGCATGGGCGACAATGGCGGCCCACCGCTCGATGAGCCGCCGCCACATGAGCCGGAATGGGGCAAGGGCGAGATCAACCGCTATTTCGAATGGCGCACGGCCCATCGCCGGGCCTGGCGCAAGCCGCCGGCAATCGCGCTGCGCCGCGAGGAGCGCGCCGAGGCGCTCGGCCTGACCTATGAGGAATATACGCTCGAATTGCTGGAGCGCGGCCGCCACCCCCAGCCGGAGGACGTGGCCGGCATCAAGGCCAAGCGCGCCGAGAGACGCCGCTCCGGAGGCGTCGTCGGCCAGTCGCTGAAAGCGATGCGCCTGAAATAGAGCGTTGGCCCGAAAAGCGGGAGCCGGTTTTCGGGACAAGCCCGTGCTAGATCAAAACCCTACAGCATCAGACCGGCACGGGTTCTCAGGCTCCGAGCTTTCGCCGCATGAAGCGCGTCGCCGGCTTCTCGAAGGCGCGGTGGACCAGGAGCGCCGCGACGACGGCGCCCGCAAGAGCGAGGATGATGAAGAGCAGCGGCGATCCCATGCCCGCGCGCTGGAACAGCTCATGCAGACCCCGAATGACGAAGGGGTGAACGAGATAAAGCGCATAGGAAGCGTCGCCGACCAGCGCCAGCCCGCGAACTGGTGCCGAGGGCGCCTCCCGCCGCTTGCCGCATGCCGCCGCCAGCACGAGCAGGGCCGCAGCCGAGCCTCGCCATGCAAGCGCGGCCCAGGGCGCATCGCTGCCCGGCATCTGGGCCGCGACCAGGAGCAGCGCCACGCCAAGCGCCGCGACCGCGACGCGTGAGGCGAGCCTTAGGCGCAGCCCGCGTCGCCACAGCAGGGCGATTCCCATTCCGGCCACGAATTCGAGCACGATCGGCTGGCCCCAGAAGCGCAGCGGCAGGGCAAGCGGCCCGGCCAAGGTCTCGCCCGCGACCAAGCCCGCCAGGGCAAGGGTGATGGCCGGAAGCGCCCAGGTCCGCGGCAGCAGCAGCCCCAGGGCGAAGAGCGCGTAGAAGAGCATCTCGTAGTTCAGCGTCCAGCCCAGCGAATAGACCGGCTGGACGAGCCCCATCGTCGAGATCATGGGCCAGAACAGATAGGAGCCGGCGATCTGCGCCAGATCCGGCGCGCCCGAATTCAATGCGCCGGGCAGGACCAGTCCGACGAGCAGGAACAATGTCGTCGCGGCCCAATAGAGCGGCACGATGCGCGCGATCCTGCGCTGCAGGAAGAGCCTCGCACCGTCCGCCCGGCCGAAGAGATCGGCCGAGGCATGCACCATGATGAAGCCGGAAACGACGAAGAAGATGTCGACGCCCGCCATCCAGGGCAGCAGCAGCGAAGGTGAGAAGCTTGTCCCACTCCGGGCCGCCAGCGCAATCGCGTCATACTGGACATGATGCACGGCGACCATGAAGGCCGCAGCCGCGCGCAGGGCCTGGATGCCGTAAAGCTGGAACAAACCGGAAAGAGCCTCAGACGCGCGAAACCGACGCGCTCACGCAAACCACAGCCGCGCGGGGTCGTCCAGCCCGAACCGCGCCGGCGCAGCCGCAATGGCGGCTAGCCCCTGCTCGGCGGCATCATGTGTCGTGATCACATGCAAAGCGAAGTGCTTCGCCAGATCCTCCATCGGCGGCTTGCCATGGAACACGGCCTGGATCGTCGCCGGATCGGCCAGCGGCAGGAGCCGGGGCACGATGCCGCCCGCGATATAGACGCCCCCCGTCGCCTTGAAGGCGAGCGCGAGATCGCCTGCGACCCGCGCCAGCAATCGCCAGAAGCAGATCACCGCCATCAGCGCGGCGGGGTCGCCGTCGAGCGCCAGCGTCGTCACGTCGGCGGCGCTGACATCGGCCTCCAGCATGCCCGATTGCTTCGCCACCGCGCGGTGGAAACGCACCAGCCCGTCGCCGCTGAGCAGCCCTTCGACCGTGACGCGCGGCAGCTCGGCGGCAAGCGCCGGCCAGATCTTGTGCTCGGTCGGGTCTTCCGGGCCGATGCCGATATGACCGGCCTCGGTCGGCACCAGGACGCCATGCTTGCCTCGCATCAGGAGCGCGGCGGCGCCGAAGCCGGTCCCGGGCCCGAGCACGAGGCGAAGCCCATCAGGCTTCGGCTGACCCGCAACCAGCGTCGTCAGATCCGTGGCGCGCAGCATCGCGAGCGAAGCCGCCAGCGCCTCGAAATCATTGACCAGCAGGCCTTGTTCGAGCCCGAGCGTCTTGGCGAGCCGCGGTCCGTCGAAATGCCAATTGGCATTGGTGAGCTGCGCCTCGCGTCCGTCCAAAGGACCCGCGACCGCGAGGATGGCACTGCGCGGCCGCTGCGTGAGCGTCGACAGCACAGCCTCCAGCGCCGCTTCCGGCGTCGGGTGGCCGCCGGTGCTGATCCGCGCCAGCGGTTCATGCGGCGCCCCTGCCCGGGATACGAGCGAAAGCCGGCAATTCGTGCCGCCGATATCGGCAACCAGAATCGGATGAGCGAAAGGCGAGGTCACGCCGGCTTCCTGAAGTCGGAGAACCAGCCGAGCCCTTCGAGCGTGCCGGCCGCCGGCCGGTACTCGCAGCCGACGAAGCCCTCATAGCCGAGCCCGTCCAGCTCATCGAACAGGCGCGGATAGTCCGGCCCCGAAGCATCGGGCTCGTGGCGGCCATTGGCACGGGCGATCTGGACATGGCCTACGAGCGGGTAGAGTGCCTTCAGCTTGCCGGAGACGTCGCCATGGATCAGCTCGCAATGATACATGTCGAACTGCAGCCTGACATTCGCACGTTCCGACTCGCGGACATAAGCCGCCGCCTGGTCGAAATCATTGAGGAAATAGCCCGGCATATCCTTGCCGTTGATCGGCTCCAGCAGCAGGTCGATACCGTGCTCGGCCAGCTTCTCGGCGGCGTAGGCGAGCGCTGCGCGATAGGCCTTCTGCGCAGCGGGATCCTGCGGGTCGGCATGGCCCGCCATCATGTGCAGGCGCTTGACGCCGGTCTCATGGACATAAGGCAGCGCAGTTTCGATACCCGTCCGGAACTCCTCCTCGCGACCGGGGATCGCGGCCATGCCGCGTTCGCCCTTGGCCCAGTCGCCCGGCGGCAGGTTGAACAGTGCCTGCTCGACCCCGGCGCCGGCGAGCGCCAGGCCAATTTTTTCAGGCGCATGCTCATAGGGGAACAGGAACTCGACCGCCTCGAAACCGGCATCGGCCGCCGCCTTGAAGCGGTCAAGGAAGTCCCATTCGGTGAACATCATCGAGAGATTGGCGGCAAAACGCGGCATGTCGGTCTCTTCAGTCGGAACAGGTTGGTAGGCTAACCCGATCGGGCGACCTCGTCATCGGTAACGTTCGCAGGCGCAGGACGTTCCGGTTGCGATGTTGTCAGCTGCCCAACAATCGCGGCAACGACGCAGCGAGCAGCGCAACCCCCGACAATGTCAGCAAAGCGAGCACGATCTGGCGAAAGGCGACCTCGCTGATGCCGATATAGAGACGGCCACCGATCAGCGAGGGGATCAGCATGGCCGGCGCAACGATGGCGAAGGAAGGCAGCATCTCGCGCGTGACGTTCCCGGCCACGACATAGCTCAGCATGGTGACGGCGAGCGTCGCCAGGTTGAAGTTCTGGATGATCGAGCGCTGCGCGTCCTTGTCCATGCGGCGCAAGGTGCACCACAGCGTCGGGATCACACCTGTAAAGCCGCCGAACCCACCCATGATGCCGCCGGTGAGGCCGACAACGCCATCGGCCAGGCGCCCGCCGACGCGGATCGCCGGGAGACGCGGCGCGAACAGCATGACCGGGCACCAGATCGCCAGCAGGCAGCCGAGCGCGGCCTTGAACAGCGTCGCATCGAGGAGCGGCAGCAACGCGACGCCGAGCGGAATACCGGCGAACCCGCCGAGCAGGAAAGGCCAGAGCCGCGCCAGATCAAAGCCGCGTCGCAGCGAGAAAGCGGAGATGATCTGCCCCGTCAGCGCGCCGAACACCGCCATCACAGCCGCCAGCCTCGGCTCGAGCGTCCAGGCCCAGAAGGACATGGCGACGAGCCCGAAGGCGAAGCCCGAGAGCCCCTGCACGAAGCCGGCAACCGCCGCGCCGAGCGCGAGGCTCAGGATGGTCGTGTCCATGGATGAGCCCTAGAGCCGGATGATTTCAAATCGGGTCACAGAGTGACCTGATTTGAAATCTGAATCCGTCTCTCATCAAAGAGTTAGAGCAGGATCGATTGCGAAAAACCGGTTCCCACTTTTTCGCATCCTGCTCTAGCCCGCCACCCGATGCCTTGTACGCTGCGGGATGGCCTACTTCTTCTCCGGCTTTGCCGGCGGGTTCGGGTCCTTCGAGAAATTGCGGAAGACCATGTCGGGCGAGGAGGTGTTGTGCCGCGAATGGGTGGTGCGGCCCATCCAGATATCGGTCGCCTTGCCGCCCGTGAACGGCATCAACGGCTCCTCGCGCCAGCCCTTGGCACCGGGCTCGCGCACCGCGATGCGGGCGACATCGTTGTTGAACTCGGTGACATACATCGAGCGCAGCGCCACGAAACCCTTGCCGCCGGTCACCGGCTTGTCGAGCACCGCATCCAGCACCATGCGGTTCTCATCGACGCTGTCGAGCTTCAAGCTGCCCGACGAGCCGTCCTTGAAACTCAGCTTGAAGGTGGTCGTCTTGGGATCGAACTCGATCTCCTTGATGTTCACGACCGGGCGCCCGTCGGTCTCGATCGGCCCGAACAAGAAGGACGAGCCATAGGCCGAAGATGCGAGCTGCTGCGGCGGCATCGGCCTGGCACGCCAATAGCCATCCTGCGGATAGACCACGAGCAATTCATGCGAGCGATCCTTGCCGAGTTTCCAGAGCTGAACGAGGTGCAGGCCTTTTTCGACCCTGTCGCCGACCCGGAAGGTGGTGTCGGCCGGCCGCCAGAAGGTCGGGAAGGTGTAGCCGACGAGCCAGTACTCGGTGCTCTCGTAGAAGGTGACGCGCCGGGGTGGCACCGGGGCTGCGAAGGAGGGATCGCCCTTCATCTCGCAATCGGTCCAGTCCGCATCCCAGTTATCCCGCAAGAGACCGGCGTTGTAGGCGGGATGCGCCGCCTCAATCTGGAAGCGCCGCACCTCGGGCGAGATCGCCTTGATGGTGACATTGTCCTTCTCGGCGCAGAGCACCGGCTCGGACTCGTTCTTGACCTCGACGGCGACATCGCTGGCGGCAAGAGCCGGACAAGCGGCGCAGGCCAGGGCGAGCGGCAGGATCACGAAGCGCAGGCGGGAGAGAAGGGTCATCATCGATATCAACTCGTCAGCATGGCGTAGACATCGCCGGAATTGGCGGAGTGAGGCAGATCGCGCAGGAAGCCGCCGATCGCCTCCGCGCTCGCTGGCTCGGCGAGTTCGAGGCTCTGGCTTTCGCCGAGCGCGACATTGAAGCGATAAGGTCCAAGCGTATCCAGCAGCGCGAGGCAAGCCTCCGCGACGTCGCGCTGGATCGTCGTGAACTCGAAGGAGATCACCGGCACGGCCTTGGTCAGACCCGCCAGCACATGCGCCTCGAAGCCCTCGACATCGATCTTGATCAGCGCCGGCAGGCCATGACGCCAGATCAGCTTGTCCAGCGTCGTGCAGGGAACCACGATCTCATGGTCCCAGACCTGCCCCTCCCAGCCGCCAGCCCCTTGCGCCGCGCCGACGAAAGCCGGCGAGGCTGTCGAGACCGTTGGGTTGGCGCTGTTGATCTGCAGCGTCACCGCCCCTTCATTGTCGCCGCAGGCGGCCTCGATCAGCGTCACCAGCGGGTCGCGGCCATGGATCAGGCGGATCGCGCGCGCCGGCCCCGGCTGCGGCTCCAGCGCCACGACGCGCGCGCCCAGCCGGCGAAACGAGGAGACCCGGTCCCCGACATGCGCGCCGATATCGAAGGCGAGATCGTCCGGTTTGAGGAAGCGCGCATAAAGCGCGTCCATCGCGGCATTGCGCACAGGGTCACCGTGATAGACCCGCAAGGAGCGCGAAACCGCCTTGGCCATGCCCTTGGGGTAGGCAGCTGCACTCATCACGACGCCTCATCCGCGATCGCCGGGAGTTTCGCGATCGCTAAGAGTTCAACCGGCGGGTCAAAATCCTCGGGGATCCCGCAAAGCCCGCTTTGCGCGATCCGCCTTCCAAGTGCGGGCAAGGCCGTCAGCATGGCGAAGGGGATCGCCAGCACATAGCCCGCGGTCAGCGGCAGCGACCAGAGCAGCACGGTCGGCGAGAGCAGCATCAGCGCACCGAAAATGTACAGGCCAAACAGCAGATGCGGCCACAAGCCGGCGAAGGCCGTGGCGACGGACAAGGCATGCGCATCGCGCGACTGGCCGTTCCAGCCGATCCTGGCGCGCCCGAAGGCAAGGCCGACCATGAACAGCGTCGTCCGGAAGGTCGAGACCGCGCCTTGCAGGAAGGCGAAGACGATCTCGATCAGCGCCGAGGCGATGAAGCGCCCCGTGCCGCCATAGCGCCGGGTGCCGCCTTTGGTCAGCAGGATGTCGATGAAGCCTGCAAGCTTCGGCGACAGATACATCGCCAGGAACAGCGCATAGAGGGCGGTGGCCAGGCCCGAGGGATAATTCGCGATGCCGGCATCCTCGACGACCTTCACCGGCAGGAGCGCGATCATCAGCGTCCAGGCCGGTAGCCCCAGGAACATCAGGATCGCCCAGACCAGCTGGAAGCGGCTCATCGGCTTCAAGCCGGGCAGGTCGAGCAATTTGAGATATTGCAGATTGCCGAGGCACCAGCGCAGGTCGCGCTTGGCGAATTCGAGCATGGTCGGCGGGTTTTCCTCCCAGCTCCCCATCTCCTGCGGCAAGACGCGGACCTCGTAGCCGGCGCGGCGCATCAGCGTCGCCTCGACCTGGTCATGGCTCATCACCGCCCCGCTGAGCGGCCCTTCGCCGGGCAGGACCGGCAGATGGCATTCATCGCGGAAAGGAGCGATCCGCACCATGGCGTTATGGCCCCAGAACGGACCGCAATCGCCGATCCACCAGGCCGAGCCCATGGTGTAGGGCCGCATGCCCTGGCGCATGCCGAACTGGAAGATGCGGGCAAAGGCCGACCGGCTGGGCATGCCCACGACCAGGCTTTGCAGGATGCCGAGCCTGGGATGCGCCTGCATCATCCTCGCCAGCCTCACGATCGCATCGCCCGACATGACGCTGTCGGCGTCGAGCGGCAGCATGACCTCGTAGCGATCGCCCCAGCGCTCGCAGAAATCCCTGACATTGCCGGCCTTGAAGCCGGCATTGTCGGTACGGCGACGATAGGTGAGGCGCGAGGTGGCGCCGATCTCGCTCGCCCATTGCGCCGCGAGCCGGTCTTCCACGGCCGCGACAGCGGCATCGCTCGTATCCGACAGCACGAAATAGTCGAACCAGGCGCCTTCGCCCGTCGCCTCGACGCTGTCCTTGACCACGCGCAGCCGGCGGAAGGCGCGTTCGGGATCCTCGTTGCGCAAGGTCATCAGGATGGCGGTGCGGATCGCGATTGGCGTCGCGACCTCCCCATCGGCTGCGAAGGGCGCGACCTGGTCGAGCCCGTCATCGGCGCCATGCAGCAGCCACAGGCCGATCAGCGCGTTCCAGAAACCGAGCACCGTCCAGGGCGCACCGAACAGGAAAGCGACGAAGATGACCACATCTGTCACTGTCCAGCCCCCAGTCCCGAGCACGCGCCCGAGTCCGAGCAGCAGCGCACCGAGCGTGACGAGGTTCAGCGCCAGCACGAGCCAGCGTCGGGCGCTTAGCGTCGCCGTCGCCTGCACGCCCGCCGGCGTCAGGCCCGGCAGGCTCTCGGCCTCTTGCGCCGCCGACTGGAACGTGGTCGGAGCGGGGCGCTGGTTCATGGCGGTCTCTGTCATGATATCAGTCGAAAGGCCTGCGGTCGGTAAAGGCTTGCGGTAAAGGCTTGGTCGGGAACAGGGATCGGCTCGAAATGGCGAAGGAGCTAAAGCCGGCAACCGTAGCGAGCGCAAGCGCGAAGGCGACCGCTCTCTGGTATATCTCCCCGCGTGAATGCGCCCTGAACGCCGACGCTTTTCCCGAGGCCGGCCCGCAGGATTGTCTCATCCGCACGCTCTGGAGCGGCATCAGTCGCGGCACGGAGCGTCTTGTCCTCGAGGGCCGCGTGCCGGCCTGCGAATATGAGCGCATGCGTGCCCCCTTTCAGGATGGGGAATTCCCCTTTCCGGTGAAGTACGGCTACTGCGCGGTGGGCCAGGTGGATGCAGGCCCTCCCGAAATGCTCGGCGAGACGGTCTTCTGCCTGCACCCGCATCAGGACCATTTCACCGCGCCCAGCGACCGATTGACGATCGTGCCCGAGACTGTGCCGGCGCGCCGGGCCGTGCTGACGGCCAATATGGAAACCGCGCTCAACGCGCATTGGGATGCCGGCTCCGGCCCCGGTGACAGGATCGTCGTGGTCGGCGGCGGTGTGCTCGGACTGCTGGTCGCGTGGCTCGCGGCCCGGCTGCCGGGCGCGCAGGTGACGCTGGTCGATACCGATGCCGGCCGTGCCGCGCTTGCCGCCACGCTCGGCTTCGGCTTTGCGCTGCCAGCGGATGCGCCTGTCGACGCCGATCTCGTCTTTCATGCCAGCGGCTCGGGCGCAGGGCTGGCGACGGCGATCAATGCCGCCGGCTTCGAGGCCCGTATCGTCGAATTGAGCTGGTATGGCGAGGGCGCCGTCCCGGTTTCGCTGGGCGGCGCATTTCATTCCAAACGCCTGCAATTGATCTCGTCGCAGGTCGGACAGGTCGCGCCTTCGCGCCGTCCCCGCTGGAGTTATGCGCGCCGCAGCAAGGCGGCGATGGCGCTTCTCGCTGACGATCGCTTGGATGCGCTGATCACCCAGGAGATCGCTTTCGCGGACGCCCCAGTGCTGCTTCCAGGCGTCCTTGCCTCCGATTGGCCGGGGCTGACCGCCGTGCTGCGCTATTGACCTGACGCAGCGGCTTTGGCCAAGACAGGCCTATCAACCGGCTAGCCGCCGGCCTGCAGGAGCCGCATCCATGTTTTCCGTCGAAGTTCGCGACCGCATCATGATCGGCCATTCGCTGCCCGATCCGTTCTTCGGCCCGGCCCGGAACATGCACGGCGCGACCTTCGTCGTGGATGTCGCCTTCTTCCGCGAGAGGCTGACGCGGCACAATGTCGTCGTCGACATCGGAGCCGCGCTCGAAGTGCTGAACCGGACGCTGAAGCCGCTGAACTACCAGAACCTCGACGCGCTGCCGCAATTCGCAGGCGTGCTGACCACGACCGAATTCCTCTGCAAGCACATCTTCGACGCGATGGCGCAGGCAGCGGCATCCGGCGCGCTCGGCGAGGACGGAGCCGGCCTTTCCCGCATCAAGGTGACGCTGCACGAGACCGATCTGGCGCGAGCGAGCTATGAGGGCGTGCTCGCGTGAACGGCATCGTCCTCGCCGTCCCCGGCGATATCGACCTGCCGACCGGCGGCTATGGCTATGACCGCCGGCTGCTGCGGGAATGGCGCGAGATGGGCATCGCGGCGCGCCACCTCGCTCTCCCCTCCTCCTTCCCGAACCCGACGCCTGGCGACCTCGCCGAGACCGGGCGGTTGATCCTGTCGCAGCCCTTCGATGCCGCCCTGCTGATCGACGGCCTGGCCTATGGCGCCTTCCCCGAAAGCATCGCGGCGGGCCTCGCCGGCCGCGTCGTGGCACTCGTCCATCACCCGCTCGGGCTGGAGACCGGGCTCAGTCCAGAGCGGGCGCGTGCGCTGCTGGCGCGCGAAGCGGCTGCCTTGCGTCACGCCAGCGCCGTCATAGCAACCAGCCCGACAACGAAACGCATCCTGGTCGCGGATTTCGGCCTCGCCGAGGACAGGATCACTGTCGCGCTGCCAGGCGTCGATCCTGCGTCCCGTGCGAGCGGCAGCGCCAATGGCAGCCCGCTCGCCCTGCTCGCTGTCGGCTCGCTCGTTCCGCGCAAGGGTTATGACGTGCTCGTCTCCGCCCTCGCCAACCTCAAGGATAAGAACTGGCAACTGACGATCATTGGCGCGCAAGATCGAGCGCCCGATACGAGCCGCGCGCTTCAGGCTCAGATCAAGGCGGCAGGACTTGAGGACCGCATCTTGCTGGCCGGAGCCGTGAGCGAGAATATCCTGGCCGAGGCCTATGATAAGGCTGATCTTTTCGTCATGCCGTCCCTGTTCGAGGGCTACGGCATGGTGCTGACCGAGGCGCTGGCGCGCGCTCTGCCGATCCTGTGCACGACAGGCGGGGCAGCCGCCGAGACCGCGCCGGATGCAGCCGCGCTCAAGGTTCCGCCCGGCGATATCGCTGCCTTCGCTGAGATGCTAGGCAAGCTCATCGATGATCGCGCGCTTCGGGACGGCATGGCGAATGCGGCCTGGGCCGCGGCCGATGATTTGCCGCGCTGGCGCGACACCGCGACGATCGTCGCGCAAACCTGCCGGAAGGTGATGTGATGGGTGGTTTCTCCCCCGAATGGCTGGCGCTGCGCGAGCCCGCCGACCATGCGGCGCGCAATCCGGAGTTGCTCGCGGCCGTCGGCGCGCATTTTGCTCCCAAGACGTCGATTTCGATCGTCGATCTCGGCTGCGGCGCCGGTTCCAATCTGCGCGGCGCCTTCTCCGCCTTGCCCGGGCGTCAACACTGGACGCTGGTCGATTTCGACCAGCGCCTGCTCGACGCCGCGCGTGAAACGCTCCGCCTCTGGGCCGATGAGGCGCGCGAACAAGGCGAGGAACTCGTCCTCGCCAAGGACGGCAAGTCGATCACGGTCGATTTCCGCCAGGCCGACCTGATGAAGGACCTGGAATGGGTTCTCGGCTGGCAGCCCGATCTCGTCACCGCCGCCGCCCTGTTCGACCTGACCTCGAAGCGCTGGATCGAGCGCTTCGTCGCGGCGCTCGCGAGCCAGCGCCTGCCGCTGTACACCGTGTTGACCTATGATGGGCGCGAGAAATGGCAGCCGCCCCATGAGGCCGACGCCAGGATGCTCGCGGCCTTCGCGCATCACCAGCACTCCGACAAGGGTTTTGGCCCGGCGGCCGGCCCCGACGCCACGGAGATCATGGCGGAGGCTTTCCGCAAATCGGGCTTCGCGGTCTCCACCGCCGACAGTGCCTGGACCATCGACGCGGGGCAGCGCGACCTTGCCAAGGCCCTGACGCAAGGCATTGCCGACGCCGTTCTGGAGACCGGCCATGTCGATGCCGGCACCGTCGCGGACTGGCTCGGCGCTCGCACGGCGGAGGCAGCCTCCGGCCTGGTCGGCCACAACGATCTCTGGGCGCGGCCGGTCTGAAATCCGCTAGATCACGTCGCATTCGGACGGCATCGTCCGAATGCGACGTGATCGATTCTCAAAGCTTAGAGCATTGCTCCATCGAGAAATCGGTACCCACTTTTTCGCGCAATGCACTACCGCAGCCCAGGCAGCATCCGGCGCAGGACCCCGTCCTTGCGGATCAGATGGTGGTAGAGTGCGGCCGCGATATGCGCGCCGACGAGCAACGCCGTCAGGATGGCGAGCTTGCCGTGGACGCGCAGCACGTTCTCCGCCAGCGGCTGGTTGGGCGCCGCCAGTCGCGGCAGGTCGAACAGACCGAAGAGCGTCAGCGACGGATAGAGCGAAACGCCGATCCAGCCGAGCAGCGGTACGATCAACAGCAGCCCATAGAGCAGCCAGTGCACCAGATGCGAAGCTGCCTTCTGCCACCAGAGCAGACCGGGTTCGTCAGGCGGAGCACCATGCAGCAGCCGGTAGGCAAGCCGCCCGGCAACGAGCCAGATCAGCAGGAAGCCGATCAGCTTATGCGCGCTGAACAGGGTGTCCGTCAGCCCGTCCCAGATATCCAGCGTATTGCCGCGATAGGTCATCGCGAAACCGAGCGGCAGCATGACGAGCACGGCCGCCGCCGTGACCCAATGGAAATGGCGCGCCGCTGCACTATATGTGGACGGTGGCGCAGCCATGGTCGCGAACGGGTCGTGGTCTTGCGTCATGCAACTCTCCGGGCCGGGTCGATGCCTTCGCATTCATCTCATGTTCAATGTCGCAACCCTATACGCAACGTCATTGGCGACGTCATGGGCAACGTCATGAGATTGAATGGCTGCGGGGTCGGGCCAAGAGACAATTCCGGCAGCGGGAACTCCATCGCGACCGGCACGTTTGGCGATACAGCTATGCGGTCGCATCCATATCGACCTTTCGACCGTAGAAGCTACACTTCACTGCCGACCACCGGCGCAATCTGACGGATACAATCCCGATGCCCAAGTCGCGTACGCTCTTCGGACGCCCGCATGAGACGAGCCTGGTGGCCGTCGATCGCGCGATCTCGGAATTCCGCGCCGGCCGCCCCGTGCTTCTGCGCGCCGGCGAGCGTCTGGCCTTGGCCCTCTCCGCCGAACTTGCCGACGCCGTGCTGGTCCAGCGCCTCGACGAGCTTGCGAAGGGCCATGCCCATCTCGTCCTGAGCGCCGCGCGGCTACGCCGCCTGGGCGCGAAGGGCCGCAATGAAACCGGCGTGCTCGCGATGCCCCGGATCGATCTGAGCCGCATCGAGACGCTCGCCCTCAAGACCGATGGCAAGGTCGATGCGCCCGTCGCTCCCGCCTCCGAGGTCGATAATGCCGCGCTCGAGCTCGCCCGCCTGGCGCTTGTGCTGCCGGCCATCATCCTCGTGCCGGTCAGCCCGGAGGCCGTCTCCGGCGAGCCGTTGATCGAGGTTTCGATCGAGGCCGTGAACGCTTATCGCACGGCGCAGGCCGCCTCGCTGACCATCGTCGGCCGCGCGCCTGTGCCGCTGGAAGGGGCACCCGAAACCGAATTCGTCGTGTTCCGCGGTGGCGAAGGCTTGCGCGATCAGGTCGCAATCATCGTCGGCAAGCCCGACCTCGCCGAGGCGGTCCCGGTGCGGCTGCATTCGGCCTGCCTGACCGGCGACTTGTTCGGCTCGCTGAAATGCGATTGCGGCGACCAGCTCCGCGAAACCGTCCAGTGGATGGCGCAGAACGATGGCGGCATCCTGCTCTATCTCGACCAGGAGGGCCGTGGAAACGGCATCTCCAACAAGATGCGCGCCTACAAGCTGCAGAGCCAGGGCTGGGACACCTATGACGCCGACGAGGTGCTCGGCTTCGACCTCGACCAGCGCCATTACGATTTCGCGGCGACGATGCTGAAGCAGCTCGGCGTGACCCGGGTCACCGCCTTGACCAACAATCCGCTCAAGGTCGGCGCCATCAAGGCGGCGGGGCTCGAGGTCGCAGCGACCCAGCGCGTGCTCGGCCGCCCCAATGTCCACAATGTCCGCTATCTCGCCTCCAAGCGCGATCGTGCCGGCCACATCATCGACATGGACGCGCTGATGGCGCGGGCCGCGCCGAAGGATTGATCGCGGCCGCAACTCCGGGCAGAGTCGACCGATGTCGGAGCCCGCGCTCGGCCACGCCTTGCCTCCCCGCGCACGCTGGCCGCTCGCCAGCGTGTTTTGCATCGTGGCGCTGGCCTGGTTCGCCTTGTCCTGGCCCTGGCTCTCGGGCGCTGTCACGATTCCCTGGGACGCCAAGGCGCATTTCCATCCCCAGCTCCAGTTCCTGGCGAGCGCCTGGCACAAAGGGCTCTCGCCGTTCTGGACGCCTTATGTCTTTTCCGGTTCGCCGCAGGTCGCCGACCCGCAATCGCTGATCTTCTCGCCCTCCTTCGCCCTGATCGCGGCGCTGAACCCGACGCCTGATTTCCGCTGGAGCGACGGCGCCGTGCTCGGCACGCTGCTGGCCGGCGCATTCGCCATCACCCTGCTGTTCCGGGACCGCGACTGGCACCCGGCGGGCGCCGTCGTCGCCGCGCTCGCCTTCGCCTTCGGCGCCTCGGCAGCCTGGCGCATCCAGCATGTCGGGCAGGTGCTGAGCCTCGGCTATTTCGCGATCACGCTGCTGCTGGTCGCGCGCGCACTGGAACGCGGCTCGGCGCTTTACGGTTTCGCGGCGGGCGTCATGGCCGGCTTCATGGTGCTTGGGCGCGATCAGGTCGCGCTGATCGGCGTCTATGTGCTGGTCGGGCTCGTCGTCGCGGCGATCGCCATGGCCCGCCATCCCTGGCGGGCGCTGCGCGCGAGCCTGTGGCCGCTCATGGCCGGCGTCCTCGGCGCAGCCCTGGTCGCGACCGTGCCGATCCTGCTCACCGCCTTCTTCGCCCAGGAATCCAACCGGCCCGAGATCGATCTGGTCGGGGCGGGCAAGGGCTCGCTGCATCCAGCCGCGCTGCTCACCGCCCTTTTCGCCAATCTCTACGGCGCGGCGGGCCCGCTGGAAAACTTCTGGGGCGCGCCGAGCCCAGCCTTCGAGGCGCGTTTCGGGCCGCTCGATCTCTATCTCGCGCGCAATATGAGCCAGCTCTATCTCGGCCTCCTGCCGATGCTGCTGATCCTCACTGTAGGAATCGTGCGCGGGGCGCTGCTGCGGCGCGAGATCATCGCGCTGAGCGCAGCCGCCGCGATCGTGCTGATCTATGCGCTCGGCCGCTACACACCGGGCTTCCGCCTGCTGTTCGAATTGCCGGGCGTCGATTTTTACCGGCGTCCGGCCGATGCTCTGTTCATTCTCGGCGCGCTTCTCGCGCTGCTCGGCGGCTACCTCACCCATCTCATCATGACCGACACTGCGCCACGCGCCCGGCCCTGGCACTATGCCATTGAGGCCGTGATCTTCCTTGGCGCGCTTGGCCTGGCGTTCTGGTTGGCCTGGACGGTCGGCCGGCTGCCCGTTGCTGCCATGCCGCTGCTGGTCGCGCTGCTTTGCGCCGTGCTCAGCCTGGGCGCGCTGGTTGCGGCGCGCGGCTTGAGCCTGCGCGGCTCGGGGCTGGCGGCGACGATCGTGCTGGCCGCGACGCTGACCGTCGATCTCTCCGTCAATAACGGCCCCAGCGAATCGACCGCCCTGCCCGCGCAGGACTATGAGGTGCTGCGCGCCGACAGCAAGAACGAGACGATCGCCCTGCTCAAGCGCGAGACCGCCCGCACCGCCGCGCCTGACCGGCGCGACCGCATCGAACTCGCCGGCATCGGCTTCCACTGGCCCAATGCCAGCCTCGTGCACGAGCTCGACAACACGCTGGGCTACAACCCGCTCAGGCTTGGCATCTACAGCAAGGCGACCGGGGCCGAGGACCACGTCGCCCTGCCCGAGCAGCGCCAATTTTCCCCGCTGATGCCGGGCTATCGCTCGCTGCTCGCCGACATGCTGGGCCTACGCTTCATCGCGACCGGCGTGCCTGCCGAGCAGATCGACAAGAGCCTGAAGCCCGGCGACCTCACCCAGATCGCCCGCACCAAGGACGCCTATGTCTATGAGAACCCACGCGCGCTGCCGCGTGTGCTGCTCGTCACCCAGGCGCAGAAGGTCGATTTCGATGCGATCCTGACAAGCGGGCAATGGCCGCAGGGCTTCGACCCGAAGACGACCGTGCTGCTCGACCGCGCCCCGCCACCGATCCCGACCGGCCCGGCCCAACCCGGCTCGGTCGTCATCTCCGATTACGGCACGACCGAGGTGTCGCTGAGGGTCGATGCGCCGCGCGGCGGCTTCGTCGTGCTCAACGATGTCTGGCACCATTGGTGGCAGGTCGAGATCGACGGCAAGCCGGCCGAGCTGTTGCGCGCCAATGTCCTGTTCCGCGCTGTCGCCGTGCCACCCGGCCGTTCGACGGTGCGCTTCATGTTCAGGCCGTTCGAAGGCCTGTTCGAGGATATCGGAAAGCGGCTGCGCGCGGAGCGGACAAAGCTACAGGGGTGAAGCGAGGCTTCGTGCCCTTGCCCCAAGCACCCTCTTTCTGGAACTGCTGCACCGGGCCTATCGGGCGCAACCGCTCGCCTCACTATGAAGATTGCACTTCGCGTTCAGCCCTTCTCGAAGACGCGCTGGCAGTTTCGGCACAGGAACGAGCTGATACACCGTCTCCTGCCAGCTTCGGCCGCACTCTTGTGGCAAGAGGCCAGCCCCGGAAAGAACGGCTGCGAGAGAATGATGAGTTCGGCTCCCGTCCCGTCGCAAGGCGGCAGAAAAGCGACGCGCCGCGAATGGCTTGGCCTGATCGCGATCGCCCTGCCCTGCATGATCTACTCGATGGATCTGACGGTGCTGAACCTCGCAGTGCCGACGCTGACACGCGAGCTGAAGCCGAGCGCGAGCCAGCTCCTCTGGATCATCGACATTTACGGCTTCATGGTCGCGGGCTTCCTGATGACCATGGGCACACTCGGAGACCGAATCGGTCGGCGCCGACTGCTGATGCTCGGCGCGGCGTTCTTCGGCGTGGCATCGACCGTCGCCGCCTTCTCGAACAGCGTCGAGATGCTGATCACGATGCGCGCCGTGCTCGGCATCGCCGGCGCGACGCTCGCTCCCTCCACGCTCTCGCTCATCGCCGTGATGTTCACCGACGAGAAGGAGCGGACCTTCGCCATATCGATGTGGATCGCGAGCTTTTCCGCCGGAGCCATCATCGGCCCGGTCGTCGGCGGTTTGCTGATCGAGTACCTCTGGTGGGGCTCGGTGTTCCTCATCGCCGTGCCGCCGATGCTCCTGCTGCTGGTCATCGGCCCCATCCTGCTGCCGGAATACCGGGCACCGGATGCCGGACGCATCGATCTCCTCAGCGCGCTGCTCTCGCTGGCCGCAGTGCTCGGGCTGATCTACGGCATCAAGCACTGGGCTGAGGCCGGCTTCGGGCCTCTAGCCGCGGTGGCGATCCTGGCGGGGCTCAGCCTCGCCTTGGTCTTCCTGCGGCGGCAGGCTGGGCTGGCCGACCCGATGATCGACCTCGCCATGTTCCGCATCCCCGCCTTCAGGGCTGCGCTGGCGATCAACCTCGCCAGCATCCTGTTCATGTTCGGCAGCTTCATCTTCCTGGCGCAGTATTTCCAGCTCGTCGCCGGCCTGACACCGCTGCAGGCCGGCCTCTGGTCACTGCCCTCGGCCATCGCCTTCACGCTCGCCTCCTTCGTGACGCCCTCGCTCGCCGCCCGCTGTAAGCCCGCGACGTTGATGGCGAGCGGCCTGGCGGTCTCCGCGCTTGGCTTCATCTGGCTCGTCTTCGCTCCGGAACTCGTCCAGATCGTCGCGGCATCGGTGGTTTTCTCTGTCGGCTTCACGCCGGTGATCACCCTGACGACCGGAATCGTCGTCGGATCCGCGCCCCCGGAACGGACGGGCGCGGCCTCCGCCATGTCGGAGACCAGCGCGGAGCTCGGCGGCGCGCTCGGCATCGCTGTGCTCGGCAGCCTTGGCGCCGCGCTCTATCGCAGCCGCATGACGGATATCGTGGTGCCCGGCTTCAGCGCAGACGCACTCGCTCCGGCGCGGGCGACGCTGGGCGGGGCGCTCGCGCTCGCGGCCAAACTCACCCCCGACCAAGCGGGGCCGATTCTGGCGCAGGCGAGCGCGGCCTTCATGGCAGGCTTCCACGCATCGGCCATCCTGTCGGTCGCTGGCATGCTGTTCTGCATCGCCGTCACGCTGACGGTTCTGCGCGACGCCCGCCCGGGAGAGCCGCACTAAAACGCACCAGGCTCAACCCAGCGCGCCCATCGCCGCCTTTGGCTGGACAGGCAGTCCGGCGAGCACCTTGGCAAGCCCGGCCGGGTCCACTTCGCCACCACGCATCGTCTCGTCGCGATGGATTCCTCCGGCGATGAACAAGCTGTCGAAGCCCATCATTCGCGCGCCGGCGAGGTCGGTGCGAACCGCATCGCCGATGACGAGCACCTTGGCAGGGTCGACCGCACGACCGCCGCGCGCTGTGCGGGCTGCCTCCAATGCGAGGTCATAGGCCGGCCGATGCGGCTTGCCGGCCCAGGCGACCTGGCCGCCGAGTTCCTCATAGATCGTCGCCAGCGCGCCGGCGCAGGGTAGGAGATCCTCGCCGACATGGACGACGAGATCGGGATTGCCGCAGATGAAGGGCACGCCGCGCGCGGCAAAGCGCGCGAGCTGCGGGCGGTACTGCTCCGGGGTTTCGGTACGGTAGTCATTGAGCTCGGTGGCGACGACGAGATCGGCCTCGTCCTCCCCGACCAGGACGATGTCGGCGCCTTCGAAAATCGAACGGTCGTCATGCCAGCCGATATGGAAGACCTTATGGTGATGGCTCCCAGCGATCAGCGCCTTCGTCACGTCGCCGGAGGTGACCAGCCGGTCCCAGGCCTGGCGCGGCACGCGTTTCTTGTCGAGCACGCCGGCGACCTGTTGCGAGGGGCCCGGCGCGTTCGAGAGCAGCACCACCGCCCCGCCCGCCTCGCGGAAGCGGATCAGGGCGTCGCAGGCCGGCTCCAGCGCCCAGACGCCGTCATGAACCACACCCCAGACATCGCTGATCAGCACATCGTAGCGGGCGAGCAGCGCGCCCGCCTCGGTCAGGACCGGAACGCTCATCACCGCGCAGCCTTTGCCTCGAGCGCCATCCTTGCCTCGACATCGGCGCGGCGCGGCAGCGGCGCGACCGCACCATAGCCCTGCGTCGAGAGCGCCGCGGCGACATTGGCGTAAGCCCCGGCCGCGAAGGCGTCGCCGGTGCGGATATACTCCGACAGGAACGCGCCGTCATAGCAGTCGCCGGCTCCGGTCGCGTCGATGGCCTCGACCTTGATCGGCACCAGACGCTCGCGCCGGACAGGCGTCGCCACCAGCGAGCCTTCATGGCCGAGCGTCAGCGCCACGACCCTTGCGCCGAGACCGAGATAGAAATCGACGATGGCGTCGGGAGAATTCAGGCCGGTGAGCTGGGTCGCATCGTCCAGCCCCGGCAGCACGATGTCGGACATCGCACAGGCGGCATGGATGATCGCGCGCGCCCGCGTCAGCGGCCAGAGCTTGAGGCGCAGATTGGTGTCGTAGGCAGTCAGCACGCCGGCCTCGCGCGCGGTCGCGAAGGCCTCGAACACCGCATCGCAGGCGCTCGCCGAAATCGCCTGGCTGATGCCCGAGGCCTGGACGATGCGCGCGGAGCGGATCAGGTCGCGCGGCAGGTCGCGCGGCCCGTAGAGGCTCGCGGCCGAGCCCGCCCGCAGATAGGAGAAGACATGGCCGCTCGGCCCATGATCGACAAAATAAAGTCCGGTCGGCGCGCTTGGATGCGTCGAAACATGGCGATCATCGACGCTCTCGCGCTGCCACAGTCCACGCAGGGAGCGGCCGGCGCTGTCATCACCCAACGCACCCGCATAGGCGACCGAGGCGCCCTGGCGAGCCGCGGCGACGGCGCAGTTGGAGGTGTCACCGCCATGGCCAAACTGGAAGGAGCCGGCGTCGCCACGCGTCGCGTTGAACTCGCCCAGCGGTTCGCCGATGCAAAGCAGATCGATCTTGGGTTCGGTCACGGCAGAAACCATCTCGGACAGGATCTCGCAGGGATGCGCGGGCGCGCTTTCCTAGAGCATCGGGCGGAAAAGTGGAAACCGGTTTTCGAAGCCGGACCTTACCAAGCCGGACCTAAGCAAGCCGTGCCGAGGCCGTCGCCGGATCTATTCGGCAGCTTCCTGCTTCGGCCGCCCGGTCTTCAAGCGCCCCGTGACCTTCATCATGTCGCGCCGGAGCGCGGTCTTGCCGCTGGCGGGCACAGCGGCGGATGAGACCGGCACGGCCAGTTTCGCGTCCTCGCGCTGCGGGACGCCGCGTTCGGCCCGCGCCTGCATCAACGCGCCCTGCAAGGTCTGGATCTCGGCATGCAGCGTCTCCAGGCGCTGCTCACGCTCGCGCAAATGCTCGCGCATGGCCTCGTTTTCCTGCCTGAGCTTATGGTCGGCTCCGAGCTTCGTGGCTTTCATCTCCTCGGCGGCCTGCTCGGCCGCCTCGCGCGCCTGCATCTGCGAAGCGAGCGCCTCGGCCTCCTGCTTCAGCAAACCCTGGATGCGGCGGGTCTCGACTGTGGCCGCAGCGCTCGCAGCATCCGCCGCCGCCAGCCCGGCTTCAGCCTGAGCCGCGCGCGCAGACAGAGCATCGGCGCGCAGCCTTTCGCTGTCGCGATCAACCGTCATCGCCGAGAGCGCGATCCTGGCCACAGCGAGCCCCTGCTCGGCAGCCGCAAGACGGCTCGACAGGTCGACGGACTGGCCTTCCAGCACCAGAATCTGCGTCCGATGCTTGAGCTGCGAGGCTTGCAGCACGTCGCTCTGCGCCCGCAGCGCGGCGAGTTCCGCATCGCGCTCGCTCAGCAGCGCCTGAACCCGGCCCAAGGTCGCGCGCTCCTGCTCGAGCTCCGCGGCGCGCGCAGATAGATCGGCGCTGGTGCCGGTCAGCGCCATGCGCGCCTCGGCGAGGCTGCGCTCGAGGACGGCAAGGTCCTCAACGCGCTTGTCCAGCAGTTTGCCCGTCTCCGCATGGCTCGCGGTCTCGGCGGCGAGCCCGCCTTGCGTCTCCGCAAGCTTGCCGCGCGTCGCGGTCAGGTCCGCCTCGAGATCGGCGATCCGCGCCTGACCGGCGCGCAGATCGCGTTCGAGCTGGCCGATCGTCATGTCGCGCCGGCCGATATCCTGCATTGCAGCCGCCTTGGCGGCAAAGCCACGCTCGGCCTGCTGCTCCAGCCCCCGAGCGCGCAAGGCGAGCTCCGCCCGCAAATGGTCGCGGTCGGCAGCAATCTCGGCAAGCGACAGGGGGAACGCCGCCTCGGCCCGCTTGCGCGCCAGCCTGTCGGCACGGCGCGCCAAGGCCGGGACCGCCGCCAACGCCAGGAGCGTCGCCGACAGAAAGCCGAGCATCACGAGCATGACGGCTTCGATCAAGACTTGCCGCTCCGCATCCGGACATGATCAGACACGTGAAACTGCCACGCCGGCCGCATCATGACCAGCGCTTCGGCAGAACCTTCTTAGAAGGGGTTCCAGGTCGCCTGAGGCGTGAACTTCAGGTAGCCGAGATTGACGCCCAGGCGCCAACCGATGCCCGTACGGATCGGCACCAGCGTCACGTTCTCGGCCGCCATGGCGGTAAAGCCGAAGCCGCCGATGAAATAGGCCGAGCCGTCGACGCCGACGAAACGCTGGTAGAGCGCCTCGACCGCCGGCAGGTTATAGACCAGCATCATCGTGCGGGCGCCCTCACCGCCAAAATCGAAGCCGACGGACGGCCCTTGCCAGAACACCTTGCGGTCGCCGGCATTGCGGGTGAACAACGTACCCTCGCCATAGCGCAACCCGCCGACGAAGGCGCCGGAGGCCTCCTGGCCCAGCACATAGCCATTGGGCTCACCCCAGCGCCGCACAGCCTCTTCGATCGTCAAGGCAAGGCCGCGCGAGACGTTTCCGAAGAATTGATGACCGGAGCCGACGAGCTCGTTTTGCGAGAACGACCGGCTCTGGCTGTAGTTCTGCTGAGCGAGGGCGGGGGCGGACTGCATCGCCAAGCCGGCGCTCGCAAGCGCGAGCCCTCCGGCGACGAAGCTGCGGCGTGTCTTTATCATCGAGATCATCTCCGGGCTGGGCGCCAGTTCGTGAATTCAAGCCGACCGGAAGACCGTGGAGCCCGCAGTGCAGTCGACTGCAGATCCGTGCCGATCCCCCTGTCGGAGGGTCGCTCTGGACCGCGCGGAAACGCACGGTTTTCGAACGCGAAGCATGACACCGCGCAAATACGCACCATTTCGGTAACGGGTTTGATACCTCGCAAGTGTATCCAACCCGTGAAGATTCCGGCGCGCTACGGCCCACCGAAGAACTGACATCCAAAGGATTTGACGCGATGAAGGCCGCAACATGGCAGCGCTGGATCTCGATTGCGGTCGGCGTGCTTGCGCTCGCCATCGCGATCCAGCCGGTCATGGCCACGCAGCCGCTCGCCTCCGCGCAAAACCTCTCCGCCGCGGATTCGGTCATGCCCGGCCTGCCCTCGGGCCTGCCGCAGCTGCCACGCCTGGGCGAAACAATGCAGCGTGACACGCCCTCGGGCTTTGCGCTCCACGGCTATGATCCCGTCGCCTATCAACTTCTGGGACGCGCGACGCCGGGTCGCCCGGACTACGAACTCGTCCATGGCGGCGCGGTCTGGCGCTTCGCCTCCGCCGCCAACCGTGAGGCGTTCCGCGACGCACCTGACGTCTATGAGCCGGCCTTCGCCGGCTTTGACGCCACCGGCGTCGCCGATGGCCGGGCTGTCGAGAGCGATCCGCACCTGTTCGCCGTGATCGATTCGCGGCTCTACCTGTTCCGTACGGCTGAGAATCGCCGCCGCTTCATCAACAACGCCACACTGTTCCAGCTCGCCGAAGCGCAGTGGAAGGATGTCTACGGGACGATCGCGCGCTGAGCATCACCCGCCGCCGCGGCCGCGCGGCGTGCAAGCCCTTCGCTGCTGGCCGCCACGAAGGGCGGATTGCGGAACTCGCGCTCGCTCGCGCCATAACGCGGCAAGTCCCCGTCCAGCATCAGCACGCTGCCGCCCGCGGCCTTCAGGATCGCGTCTCCGGCTGCAATGTCCCATTCCATCGTCTGGCCGGCACGCACATGCAGATCGGCCTCGCCCGAGGCGATAAGCCCGAACTTGACCGCCGACGACATCGGCATCGTGGCGCGCGATCCCATGGCCACCGCGACCTTGTCGCTGAGCTCGTCGCCATGGAAGCGGCTGACCAGGGTGACCGGCCCATCGGGCGGAAGCGACCGGACATGGATGCGCTCGGGCTCGCCCAGCGCCGCCCCATCCGATGCCAGACGCTGCGCGAAAGCGCCCTCGCCGGCGAACCAGAGCCGCCCGAGTTGCGGGGCCGCGATCGCGCCAGCGATCGGCCGGCCGTCGCGGATGATGGCGATCGCCACGCAATAGCTGTCGCCATTGGCCAGGAACTCGCGCGTGCCGTCCAGCGGATCGAGCAGGATGAAGATCGGAGCGGGTGCGACGGCGTCGGCGCTTTCCTCGCTGATCACCGGGAAGCCGGGCAGCAGGCGCGCAAGCGCGCCCTTTGCGGTATGATCGGCCGCGAGATCGGCCGAACAGACCGGCGACCCGTCGGCTTTGACCTTGACGTCGCGCGCCATGCGCATCGTCAGCAGCACCGCAGCGCTCAGGCGCGCGGCTTCCGCGAGCCGGCGCGCCAGATCGTTGCAGTCGCAAAGACGGGGGTCGTCCTGGCCGATCATCGTCTCGAAGGCCCCTTCGACAAGAAAATCAGGGTTAACCACATGCAAACCAAGATGGCACCATACCTATGTATTGAGGGCGCCGCTTTACACCGCGCTCCGCACCGTCGATCGCAGGACACCAAGCCATGACCGCCATCTCGCTCGAGCCGCTAGACTTGGCCGCGCTCCTTTGCAGCCGCGTCTGCCATGACGTGATCAGCCCGGTCGGCGCCATTGTCAACGCGCTGGAGGTTCTGGAGGAAGATGATCCCTCCATGCGTGATTTCGCGCTGGACCTGATCAAGAAGAGTGCCCGCAGCGCCTCGGCGCGCTTGCAATTCGCCCGCCTCGCCTTCGGAGCGGCCGGTTCCGCCGGCGCGATGATCGACCTCGGCGACGCCGGCAATGTCGCCAACGGCTTCCTCAACGATGACAAGCTCTCGCTCGACTGGGAGGCGCCACGCGCCTTGCTGCCGAAGAACCAGGTCAAGCTGCTCCTCAACCTGCTTATTCTGGCGACCCATGCGGTGCCGCGCGGCGGCAAACTGGTCTCCCGCGCCACGATCGACGGCGAGCAGGGCCACTTCATCATCACCGCTACGGGCTCGCATGCGCGCATCCCCAACCATGTCGAAGACCTGATCGCGGGCCAATCCGAGACCGGCACGATCGACGCCCATGCCGTCCAGCCGCTCTACACCGGCATGGTCGCCCGCGCCGCCGGCATGACGATCAGCTTCGCCATCGAGGGCGACACGGTCAGCATCACCGCGCAAAAGACCGATTGAGCGCCGAAACATCGCGCTGCGGGTTCGATCGAAACCGATCATAAACCCTTCTCCTGCTTAGATCGCCCGGTATTGTTGCGTGGGTGATGGTCTTCGGCATGGATGATCTGCTGCAAGAGTTCCTGAGCGAGACCGGCGAGAACATCGACACGGTCGATCGGGAACTCGTACGCTTCGAGCAGGAGCCGAACAACCGCGAGATCCTGCGCAACATCTTCCGCCTGGTGCATACGGTGAAAGGCACTTGCGGCTTCATCGGCCTGCCCCGGCTGGAAGCGCTGACTCATGCGGCCGAGTCGGTGATCGGCCAGTTCCGGGATGGGGCCACGGTCAGCGCGATCGCCGTCACGGCCATTCTCGAAACCATCGACTGCATCAAGGAGATTCTCGCCGAACTCGCCGAGAAGGGCCAGGAACCCGTCGGCAATGACGAGGTCCTGATCATGGAACTCTTGGCCTTGGCCGACCAGGCGAAAGCCGAATTGTCGCATCGGCCACCGGAGAACGACGAGCCAAGTGACCCCGTCGCCGCCTATCTCACCCGCCATGGCTCGCATCTGAGCGAGGACGAGCTCGATCTCGTCTTCCGCAGCGCACCGGGGCCGGAGCGTGGCCCGAACGGGCGTATCGAAGTGCCGGCCGCGGCGAAGGCGGCGGACGAGGCCGCGCCGCGCGAGAGCCGCCCCGGCGGTTCCGCGACGCTGCGCGTCAATGTCGACACCATCGAGCATCTGATGACGATGGTGTCGGAGCTCGTTTTGACCCGCAACCAGCTTCTGGAGATATCCCGCAAGCAGGAGGATGTCGGCCTCAAGGCGCCGCTGCAGCGGCTCTCACTGATCACGGCGGAGCTGCAGGACGGCGTCATGAAGACGCGCATGCAGCCGATCGGCAACGCTTGGTCGAAGTTGCCGCGCATCGTGCGCGATCTCGGCGCTGAACTTGGCAAGCGCATCGAACTGGTGATGGAGGGCACCGATACCGAGCTCGACCGCCAGATCCTCGACCTGATCAAGGATCCGCTCACTCATATGGTCCGCAACTGCGCCGACCATGCCATCGAATCGCGGGAAGAACGGCTCACGGCGGGCAAGCCCGAACACGGCACCATCCGTCTCGCCGCCTATCACGAGGGCGGCTCGGTGACGATCGCGATCTCCGATGACGGGCGCGGCCTCGACATCGCGCGCATCAGGCGCAAGGCCCTGCAGCAGGGCCTCGCCCAGAAGGCCGAGCTCGAGCGCATGAGCGACGCGCAGATCAGCCGCTTCATCTTCCACCCCGGTTTCTCGACGGCGGAAAGCATAACCGCGGTCTCCGGTCGCGGCGTCGGCATGGATGTCGTCAAGGTCAATGTCGACGCCATCGGCGGCATCATCGACGTCGCCAGCACGCCGGGCGTCGGCACCACCATCACCATCAAGATCCCACTGACGCTGGCGATCGTCTCCGCCCTCATCGTCGTGGCCGGCAAGCAGCGCTTCGCCATTCCGCAGATCGTGGTGCGCGAGCTCGTCCGGGTGAAGGTGGGCGCGGACCATCGCGTCGAGCAGATCAACGGCGCGCCGGTGCTGCGCCTGCGCGAGCGCCTGCTGCCGATCATCGCCCTGTCCGCCCTAATGGGAGCAGCCGGCGCGCCGACCGATGACGGCTTCATCGTGGTGACGCAGATCGGCGAGCGCCAGTTCGGGATCCTGGTCGACGGTGTCTTCCATACCGAGGAGATCGTCGTCAAACCGATGTCGACGAAACTGCGGCATATCCCGCTGTTCTCCGGGAATACGATCCTCGGCGATGGCGCCGTGGTGCTGATCGTCGATCCCAACGGCATTGCCCGGCTCGTCGGCGCAGCCGCGACCGTCGATGCGCTGCGTGTCGAGGCGCCGGCGCAAGCCCAGTCGCCCACCGCCGAGAAGACGACAATGCTGGTGTTCCGCGCCGGGCTCGAAGGCGTCAAGGCGGTGCCGCTCTCGCTGGTAACCCGGCTCGAAGAGGTCGACGCCAGCGAATTCCAGCATAGCAGCGGCCGCGTCCTCCTGCATTACCGCAACCGGCTGATGCCGATCATTCCCGTCGGCGAGGCCGCGATCCGCGCGGAGGGACTGCAACCGCTCGTCATCATCTCCGACGGAGACCTGATCCTGGGGCTGGCGGTCGATGCAATCGTCGACATCGTCGATGAGGTGCTCGATGTCGAGATCGCCTCGATGATCGACCGCGGCGTGATCGGCTCGGCCATCATTCGCGGCCGCGCCACCGACATCCTCGACCTCGCCCACTACCTACCGAAGGACGGCCCGGGCTGGCTGAGCGGCCGACGCTCCGATGCGCAGCCGATCGATGCCGCGCAGATCCTGCTGGTCGAACCCTCCGACTTCCTGCGCGAGATGCTGAGCCCCGTGTTGAAGGCCTCGGGGCGGCAGATCGCCTTCGCCTCCGATTTCGAGACCGCGACACGGCTGGCCGCGCACGAGGCGATGACCTGCGTGCTGATCGACCTCGACCGCACCCCGGACGCCGCCTACGCCTTCGCCGCGGCGCTGCGCGCCTCCGAAAGCGGCGACCGCCTCCGGATCTTCGGCCTGACCTCGCTCGTCACCCCGGACCTGCATATGCGCGCAGCACAGGTGCGGCTCGACGAGGTCATCGCCAAATTCGATCGTCGCGCCTTGCTGAGCGAGCTGGCGGAACACAAAACCGGCATGAGGCAGGCCGCATGAGCAAGCACGAAGCCAATGCGCCCGCGCCCGGCACCACCTCGGCGGCTGCGGCTTTCGGCGAATCGCTCGACTATGTCACCGTCACCGTCGGGGAACAGCTGCTTGGGCTGCCGATCGGACGCGTCCACGACGTCTTCATCGCCAATCACATCACGACCGTCCCGCGCGCGCCGTCCGAGATCGTCGGCCTGCTGAATCTGCGCGGGCGTGTCGTCACCGCCATTTGCCTGCGCCGGCGTCTCGGCCACCCGGTCGCAGCCACCACGCGTTATGACGAGGTCTGCGAACTCGTCGCGGTCGGCATCGACCTTGGCGGCGAGGCCTATGCGCTCATCGTCGATGCGGTCGGAGAGGTGATGCGCCTCGACCAGTCGACCTTCGAACCCGTTCCCGTGCATCTCGATGCCAGCTGGGCCGCGCTTGCGGCCGGCGTGCATCGTCTCGACGAGCGTCTTCTCGTCGTCCTCGATGTCGATGCCGTCCTGAAGCTTGATTTGCCGGTGGCCGCCTGAGGCGTCGCCCTATGATTTTTGGAGAAAGACCATGAAGTATTGTCTTGTCGTCGATGACTCCGCCGTGATCCGCAAAGTCGCCCGCCGCATTCTGGAAGGCCTGCAGTTCCGCATCGCCGAGGCCGAGGATGGCGCGCGCGCCATCGACGCCTGCAAGGGCGAGATGCCGGACGCCGTCCTGCTCGACTGGAACATGCCGATCATGGACGGCTACGATTTTCTGCGCACATTGCGGCAAATGCCGGGAGGCAAGCGGCCCAAGGTCGTGTTCTGCACCACCGAGAACGACATCGCCCATATCGCACGGGCCATGCATGCCGGCGCCGACGAATACATCATGAAGCCCTTCGACAAGGAAATCGTCGCTTCGAAGTTCCATCAAGTAGGCCTTCTGTGAGTCATAGCGCGGCGAGTTCCCTCGCCGCTGCCTGGTGCCTCTACGACCTGTGACAAGTCCGCCGGAGGCGCGACACATGACGAGCCTCTCACCAGCGAGCGCAGCGACGCAGCGACCCAAGACGGTCGTGATCGCCGATGATTCCGTCGTCGTGCGCGGTCTCTTCGCGCGCTGGCTCGGCGAGAGCGGGCAGTTCCATGTCGTCGCTGTCGCGGGCGACGGCGAAACGGCGGTGGCCCATGCCGGGCGCTTCCACCCGGACGTGATGGTGCTCGACCTCAACATGCCCGGCCTTGGCGGAGCCGAAGCCCTGCCCCAGATCCTCAGGGAAAGCCCCCATACCGGCGTATTGCTCGCCACCACGCTGACCGAGCGCAACGCGCGCATCGCGCTGGAATGCATGACCAAAGGCGCGATGGATGTGCTCTCCAAGCCGGACAGCCGAGGCGGCATGACGCTGTCGCTCGATTTCCGCAGCGAATTCCTGCTCAAGCTCAGCAACATCGCGCAGTCCTCGGTCCGCGCGGGAGCGCTGCCGCCGGAGATCGACCTCGATTTCGCCCCAGTCGGGCCGGTGAACCTGCGCAATCTCGTCTCGGTGATGCCGCGCTATCTGATGATCGGCGCCTCGACCGGAGGCCCCCGCGCTGTCGCCAAGGTGCTCGCCGATATCGGCGATGCGCTGAATGACCTGACGACCCTGGTCGTCCAGCACATGCCGCCGCTCTTCACCGCCTCCTTCGCCGAGCAAGTCAGCGCACAGATCGGCATACCGGCGCGCGAACCCTATGACGGCGAGCGCCTTTCGCGCGGCACGATCTATGTCGCCCCCGGTGGCCGGCATCTCGGCATCGACCGCAAGCTCGGCCATCTCGTCGCCAGTATCAGCGACGCACCGCCGGTGCGCTTCTGCCGGCCCGCCGTGGACGTTCTCTTCACCGAGGGCGCGCGCCATCTCGGTTCCGCGGCGCTCGGCCTCGTACTTACCGGCATGGGCAGCGACGGAACGGAGGGCGCCGGCGCATTGCGACGGGCCGGCGCCGCGGTCATCGCCCAGGACGAATTGTCGAGCACGATCTGGGGCATGCCGGGCTCCGTGGTGCGGGCGCGGCATGCCAGCGCCGTGATCCCGCTCGACGGTATCGGCGGCGCGATCCGCGACCTGCTGCGTGGGGGCAAACCCTCATGACCGAGGCGGATTTCGACTTCCTGCGCGCCCTGCTGCATCTGCGCTCCGGCCTCTCATTGAGTCAGGACAAGCGCTATCTCGCCGAAAGCCGCCTCGGCATGCTCTGCCGCCGCCGCGGCATCGACGGTTTGAGCACGCTCGTGCAGGCACTGCGCCCGGGCACCGATCTCTTGCTCGAGAACGCCGTCATCGAGGCGATGACGACCAACGAGACGCTGTTCTTCCGGGACCGGACGCCGTTCGACCTGTTCCGCGACGTGATCCTGCCGGAAAAGCTCACCGCCAACGCGGCCAGCCGGACGCTGCGCATCTGGTGCGCGGCGGTCTCGACAGGCCAGGAGGCCTATTCCCTCGCCATGATCCTCGACGAGATGGCCACCCGGCTCGTTGGCTGGAAGATCGAGATTCTCGGCACCGACATCTCCTCGGAGGTGCTGGAGAAGGCGCGGGCCGGCATCTATAGCCAGTTCGAAGTGCAACGCGGCCTGCCGATCCAGATGCTGCTGCGGCATTTCCGGCAGGATGGCGACAAATGGCAGGTGTCCGAGCGCATCCGCGCCATGGTCGAGTTGAAGCCCCATAACCTGCTGCTGCCGAACAGCCATTTCGGGCAGTTCGACATCATCTTCTGCCGCAACGTGCTGATCTATTTCGACGTACCGACCAAGGCCAAGGTGATGGCAGCGCTTGCCCAGCGCCTGACGGCGGATGGCGTCTTCGTGCTCGGCGCCGCCGAAACCGTCATCGGCATCACCACGACCATCGTGCCCGACAAGAGCCACCGCGGTCTTTATCGCGAAAGCCGCTCGAGCAACGCGCAAAGCGCCGGCCTCGGCCTGCCCTTCGACCGGACGAGGACGCCAACGCTGAGCAGCGTCCGCGGTTGAGGTTTCTCCCATCGGTCCGACGGGCAGCGCAGTCTCCGACTAGAACTGCGGATTAGCCCAAACAAAAACCCCGCCTCTCGGCGGGGTCCCCGTCGACCTGTCGTGTACATCCGACGATCAGGCCAAGGGCGTTTTGGCATCCGTTCATGACCGCCCTATGACGAGCGGAACGGGCCACCACATCTCAGGCCGGGATGCGTTCCTCGACGTCCATCGGCTCGCGCAGCACATAGCCGCGGCCCCAGACGGTCTCGATGTAGTTCTTGCCGTCCGACGCATTGGCGAGCTTCTTGCGCAGCTTGCAGATAAACACGTCGATGATCTTGAGTTCGGGCTCGTCCATGCCGCCATAGAGATGGTTGAGGAACATCTCCTTGGTCAGCGTCGTGCCCTTGCGGAGCGAGAGCAGCTCCAGCATCTGGTATTCCTTGCCGGTGAGGTGGACGCGCGCGGCGTCGACTTCCACGGTCTTGGTGTCGAGATTGACCACGAGGTCGCCCGTCGTGATGACCGACTGGGCATGGCCCTTCGAGCGGCGCACGATGGCATGGATCCGGGCGACGAGCTCGTCCTTGTGGAAGGGCTTGGTCAGATAGTCGTCGGCGCCGAAGCCGAGACCCTTCACCTTGTCCTCGATGCCGGCGAGGCCGGACAGAATCAGGATCGGCGTCTTCACCTTGGCGACACGCAGCGAGCGCAGAACCTCGTATCCCGACATGTCGGGCAGGTTCAGGTCGAGCAGGATGATGTCGTAGTCGTAGAGTTTGCCGAGATCGACGCCTTCCTCACCGAGATCGGTGGTGTAGACGTTGAAGCTCTCCGATTTGAGCATCAGCTCGATGCTTTGAGCGGTTGCGCTATCGTCCTCGATCAGCAGAACCCGCATGTCACGTCCCCAATTCCGCCCGCAGGCAAGCTGATCGTTCTTCTCATCCGGGCCCCCGCGGCTCAGGACGATGACGTGCTTGCCTGATGAAACGCCACGCGACACGCTACGGAGAAATGGTTAACAAACCGTGATTCCCGAGCGCAAGCGCTTCTTGGGAGAAAGTGAACGATCCTTGTCGAGGTGAGTCGAATTTGACACGGATCGTGGAGCCTTCACCCGCGAAATCGCCTTTCGCGGAGACCAGCGTCGTGGAACAGGGCTGAAAGGCCCTGCGAAACGCCGCAGCCTCGAAACACAGTGTTAATCACACAGGTAAATGAAAGGTTGACGGAAGCAGTTATGAACAGCGCTTCGCGCGGCCCCGACCGACTTTCCAACCTCGCTGCCGCCATTGGCGGCCTCGACAGCATCACGGTCTACGGCCGTGTCACCGCGGTCCGGGGGCTGCTCGTCGAAATTTCGGGGCCGATCGGCGCGATGAGCCTGGGCGGCCGCGTCCAGATCGAGATCGCGCCGGGCGTCCGCGTACCCTGCGAGGTCATCGGCTTCTCCGGGGAGAAGGCGCTCGTGATGCCTTATGGCGGGCTTGACGGCGTGCGACGCGGCTGCCCCGCCTATGTCGACAAGGCCCAGCCCGGCATCAAACCAACCTCCGCCTGGCTCGGTCGCGTCGTCGATGCGCTCGGCCGCCCCGTCGATGGCGGCCCGCCCTTGCCCGAAGGCGAAACGCTCTGCACCTTCCGCAACGATCCGCCGCCCGCTCATTCCAGGCGCCGCGTCGGCAAGCCGCTCGATCTCGGCGTGCGCGCGCTCAACGCCTTCCTGACCTGCTGCCTCGGCCAACGCATGGGCATCTTCGCCGGCTCGGGCGTCGGCAAGTCGGTGCTGCTCTCGATGCTGGCGCGCTACGCCCGGGCCGACGTCAACATCATCGGCCTCGTCGGCGAGCGCGGCCGCGAAGTGCAGGAGTTCCTGCAGGACGATCTCGGCCCCTCCGGTCTCGCGCGCTCGGTCGTGGTCGTCGCGACCTCGGACGAGCCCGCCCTGATGCGCAAGCAGGCGGCCATGACCACGCTGACGCTCGCCGAATATTTCCGCGATCAGGGCAAGCAGGTGATGTGCCTGATGGATTCGGTCACGCGCTTCGCCATGGCGATGCGCGAGATCGGCCTCGCTGCGGGGGAACCGCCCACGACCAAGGGCTATACGCCGACCGTCTTCGCCGAACTGCCGCGCCTGCTTGAGCGCGCCGGGCCGGGCATCGGGGACGGCGCCATCACCGGCCTGTTCACCGTCCTCGTCGATGGCGGCGACCATGACGAGCCGGTGGCTGACGCGGTGCGCGGCATCCTCGACGGTCATATCGTAATGGAGCGCTCGATCGCCGAGCGCGGGCGCTATCCGGCGATCAACATCCTGAAATCGGTCTCGCGCACCATGCCACGCTCCTGCGACCCGGCTTTCTATCCGGTGGTGCAGAAAGCGCGCGCGACGCTCGCGACCTATGCCGACATGGAGGAGCTGATTCGGCTCGGCGCCTATCGCCAGGGCGCATCAGCCGAAGTCGACGAGGCGATCCGCCTCAACCCGGCGCTGGAGGGCTTCCTCAAGCAGGCCAAGGACGAAGCGACCTCCCTGCCCGAATGCTACGCCATGCTGTCGGCGATCATGAACGGTTGAGGCACGGGCGACGGCCGAGCTTGCGACGCGCGGGCAGTCTGGGGAGGGGATCGGCCCTCCGCTTGCTGAATCCACGCGAATGGAAGTTCACTGCTACCTATCCGCCATGACTGGAGCCAGCCGATGATAGCGACCATCCTGATCTGCCTCGTCGCGCTGATCCATGCCTATATCGTCTTGCTCGAAATGGTGTGGTGGGACACCCCGCGCGGCCGCAAGGCGTTCGGCACCACGGCGGAGTTCTCGGCCCAGAGCAAGACGCTCGCCGCCAATCAGGGTCTCTACAACGGTTTCCTGGTCGCTGGACTGGTCTGGGGCCTGTGGCTCGGCGAGGCTGGTTTCGCGATCAAGACCTTCTTTCTCGCCTGCGTGATCGTCGCGGGCCTCTATGGCGCGGCGACAGCGAGCCGCAAGATCCTCTACATCCAGGCCGCCCCCGCCGCCCTGGCCCTGCTGGCGCTGCTGATCAGGATCTGAAGCCGCCTCCAGAGTGTTTTCGAGCGAGGTGGACACCGGTTCGCGTGAAGAAAACGCGTTAAAACAAAGAGCAGGAGTTGTTGAACGATCCAATTGGATCGGAAACGGCTCTAGGCACCTCTCAGCAGGCGCACCAGCCGCAGCATCGCCAGGAAGCCGACGAGCTGGATCGCCGCCGAGGCGACCAGCGTGGCGCGGTTACCCATGCTCTCGATCATCACCGCAAACAGCAGGGGCGCCACGGCGAAGGCGATGTTCTGCGGCACCGCGAGCTTGCCCAGCATCGCACCGAAACCCTGGCGGCCGAAGAGCGCCAGCGGCAGCGTGGCGCGTGCGACGGAGATCACCCCCATCGCCGCGCTGAAGCAGACCACGAAGGTAACGGCGGTCATCGCTGAGCCCGGCGCGAACACCATGATCAGGCAGGCGAGCGGCCCCAGCGCAAGCCCACCCAACGCCACGCGCTCGACCGGAAAACGCTCGCCCGCGACCGCATCGACCAGACGCGCCAAAAGCGTCGCCGGGCCGCCCAGAGAGGCGATGCCGACCGCGCTCGCCTGGCTCAGGCCCGAGCTTTGCAGCAAAGCTATGAGGTTCAGGGGCAAGCCCCAGGAGACGAGCCCGCTTGCGGAAAAGATCAAGGCGAGCAGCCAGAAGGTCGCCCGGCGCTGCGCCGGAGGGGCGCTGCCCACATCATCGGCCTTTGCCGGCCCGGCCACCGCCTCCGCGGCCGGCGAGCGATGATAGGCCGGGATGGCGAAATGGATCGGCAGCACGATGACGATCTGCATCGCCGCGAAGATCAGCCAGGCGACGCGCCAGCCATAAGCCTGCGACAGGAAGGCGGCGAGCGGCCAGAACACGCTCGAGGAGAACCCGGTCACCAGCATCATCAGGCCGAGCGCCCGGCGCGTGCGCTCGCCCATGATCTGGGCCACCGTGACGTTGCCGGTATTGGCCAGCGTCATCGCATGGCCGATGCCGATGACGAACCAGCTCGCGAGATAGCTGACCGGCCCCTGCGCCAGGGCGAGCGCCGCCAGGCCGAGCCCGCAGATCACCGCGCCGACGCACATCGAGCGGCGCGTGCCATGCATATCGAGATGCTTGCCCAGGGCCGGCGCCGCGAATGCCCCGGTGAGCAACAGGATGGTGATGCCGCTGAAGACGAGCTCGGGCCCGAGCCCCATTTCACGATCGAGATAGCCCGCCAGCACGGACGGCGCGTAATAGGTCGAGCCCCAGCCGATGATGCGGGTCAGCGCCAGGCCGCAGAGCAGCGGTGTATGCCCGGACAGGCGCGAAGGGGCAGACGGGAAAGGGGCGGGCAAGAAGGCGTTTCCGTCGACGGCGGGAGCAGCGCCCCACTCTGTTGCGGAAGCCTTAGCTGAAGCATGTCAGGAGCGGCAGGGGCCGCAACGCGATCTCAACATGCACGCAAAGCAACCGATTTCGGTAAGGAACGGTCAACCTCCTTGCCCCATTGTGCTTTTTGTCTCGCGGATAGAGTTCCGGTTGCGTGTCGAGGGGTCGGCGCGCGACCAAGTGTAATCAGGAGTTGGACACGACATGAAGTCGCGAGAGACCCTTTTGCGTCTCAAACGCTTCCAGGTGGACGAAAAGCGCCGCCGGGTTAGCCAGATTGAGATGATGATCGCCGAGTTTCATCGGATGGCGACCGATCTGGATCGCGAGATCCAGAGCGAGGAAACCCGGGCCGGAATTTCCGATCCGGCGCATTTCGCCTACCCGACCTATGCCAAAGCGGCTCTCGGCCGTCGCGACAACCTGCGTCAGTCGGCCGACAACCTGAAGGGTCAGCTCGACGAGGCCAAGGCCGAATTGCAGGAAGCCTTCGAGGACATGAAGAAGGTCGAGATTCTCGACGATCGCGAACGTGCCACCGAGCGCGCCGCCGAGGCCGCCCGCGATCAGGCGATGATGGACTCGATCGGACTGCGCGCCCGCGCCGGCGCCTAGAGCAATTTCCGATCGGGTTGGATCGTTCAATTGATCTAGGACTTTATTTCAACGCGTTTTCTTCACGCGAACCGGTAGCCACTTCGCTCGAAAACACTCTCGGCGAAGCCCGCAACGATCAGCCCTCATTCCGGCGAGAGGTGAGCATGGCTCGCTCTCGCCGGAATGAGGGCTTCATTCGTTTCAGGCGATGACCGGATGATGCGGCACGCTATCGCGCCGCATATGGCCGTGCAGCCGCGGATCGTCATCGACCTCGACGCTGCGCTTGAACACGGTGAAGCCGGAGCGCTGATAGAACTCCGGCGCACCCTGGTGGTCCAGCGTGCAGGTGTGCACCCAGAAGCGGCCGATCGGCTTTGCCCAGGCCTTGGCGAGGGCGCGGTTCATCAACCAGCGCCCCGCGCCGCGCCCGATCACGCTCTCATCGAGGCCAAAAAAGGCGAGTTCGCCTTCGCCCGGCACGCGGAAATCCAGTTCGAGCAAGCCGACATCGCGGCCTTCATACCGGACGGCGAAAAACTCCACTGCTGGATCGGCCAGGATCGCCTGGAGCTCCGCCACCGGCTTGACCAGCCGGCTGAACCACATCCAGCGCTCGCCCAGGACGCGGTAGATCGCGAGATAGCGGGCGACATCCTCGCGCCCGATCGAATCAAGCGCGAACCCCGCCATGCCGGGCGGGTCGGAGCGTGGCGGCGGGGCCTCGAACATTTCGAGCGAGGTGACGATGGCGGCGATCTTGCCCGGCGGCAGGTCGGTGATGCCGGTCAGGCTGATGGAGAGGCTTTCGGACATGCTGGCTTCTTGATGCGACGAGGCGGGATGGGCAATGCCGCGATCATGACATGATCGCGGCGGCAGGGTCGGAGGATTTCGCCCACGACACAAGCGCCATCCCCATGATCGGCACATGAGGCGGCCGCAAGAGCAGGATGCGAAAAAGCGGGAAACGGTTTTCGCGATTGATCCTGCTCTAACTCCTTGATGAGAGACGGATTCAGATTTCAGATGGGATCACTTCGTGATTCCATCTGAAATCATCCGGCTCTAGCGCCCAGCCCGCTCCCAAAGAGCCATCCAGCCATGCGCCGCTTGCCCTCGCGCGCGACCGCTGGCAGAGAAGATGCAAGCCTCCGGCTCGCGTGTTTCCCGCATGTGCGAGCAATGGCGTATCTATGGCTTTTCGTCTCCTCGCAGCTGCGGGTCCCATGAAAAAGTATCTCGACTATCTCTGGCCGATCATCGGGCTTGTCGCGGTCGTCTGGTCGGTCGACCTGCTCTGGGAGAAGCTCAAGACCGAGGCTGGCACCGACGCCGCGATCCAGGCCCTGCTGGAGCAAGGCAACCTCTGGGACAACATCAAGATCGTCGCGATCCGCATCGGCCAGAAGATCGGGCTGATCTCGCCCGACGCCTTCCTGCATGCCGCGCTCGCCACCCTTGTCGCCTATGCCGCGCTTGCCTGGTACGACCGCATCGCGCTCATCCATATCGGCAAGGAGAAAGGCATCTCCTGGCCCTATATCTCGCTGTGTTCCTTCGTCACCTACGCGCTGTCCCACAATATCGGCGCGTCGGTCTTCTCCGGCGGCATGGTGCGGTTCCGGGCCTATACGGCCAAGGGGCTGACGGCCGCCGACGTCGCGGTGCTGGTGGCGTTGTGCTCCTTCACCTTCGCGTTCGGCACGATCCTGCTGCTCGGGCTCGTCCTGGTGGTCGAGCCGGAGATCCTGCGCCCCCTGACGCGGCTCTCGACGCGCTTCGCGATCGGCGATCAGACGGCACGATTGATCGGCTTCGGCATGCTCGGCTTCGTCGTGCTCTACACGATCGGCTCCTGGCTGAAGTTCAAGCCGTTCAAGATCGGCAAGTTCGAATTGATCTATCCGCGCCTGCCGATCGTCGCGCGCCAATATCTGGCGGCGCCGCTGGAGCTCGCAGGTGCCGCCGGCATCATCTATTTCGCCCTGCCCGACCAGGGCAATCCGGGCTTCATGATCGTGCTGGGCGCCTTCCTGCTGTCCTTCTCCGCCGGGCTGCTGAGCCAGGTGCCGGGCGGCGTCGGCGTGATGGAGGCGGTCTTCCTTGCCGTGATGCCTGGCGTGCCGGCGCCGGCCGTCTTCGCCGCGCTTTTGATCTGGCGGCTGTTCTACCTCATTCTGCCGCTGGTCGTGTCGCTGCCTGTGGTGCTCGCCTTCGAGCGCTCCCAGCTCAAGAAACACAAGCTGGCGGTCGCGGTCGCGCAGGCCGACGCCAAGGCCAGGAGCGCCGACCCGCCGATCGTTTGAAGACCGGCTCGGGCTATTTCCTGAGCGCGATCGCCGCCGCGCCGAACATCACGAGCGCGCCGACCGCCTCAGGCCATCCGAAGGGCTCGCCCAGCGCGGCCACGCCGGCGCCGACCGCGATGACCGGGCTGACGAAGGCGAAGAGCCCGGCGTAAAATGCGCCCCAATCGCGCAGCAGCCTCAGAAAGATGGTGAAGCCGATCAGCGAGCCGACGATGACGACGAAGGCGAGCGCCGGCGCCGTCGGCCATTCCACGAGCGCGCGCAGATGCACGCCGCCGACAGGCTCGAGCGCGAGCGAGAGCAAAATCAACCCGAGCGCGCCAATCGCGGTCTGCCAGCCCGCCAGCGTCAGGGTCGGCATCGTGCCCGCGATCTTGCGGCTCAGCACCGCCCCGACGCAGTGGCAGAACGTGCCCAGCGCAATCGCCGCCAGGCCCCAGAATTCCAGCCCATCGCCCTTCGCCGCCCTCAAGCCTCCCAATACCCGCGTCGCGAACAGGAAGCCGAGCCCGATCGCCCCGAGCGCGACCGCCGCGATGCGACGCCCGCTGATGGGCTGCCCCTCGATCACGCGGCTCGCCAGCACCGTATAGATCGGGATCGTCGCCATATTGATGATCGCCGCGAGCCCCGAGGGCGCATGCCCCATGCCCCAGAACAGCAAGGCGTAATTGCAGCTATTGACCAGCAGCGCCGTGCCGATGAGCCGCAGCCATGCCTGCACCGGCACCTTGAACGCGTCACGCCCGGCCCAGGCGAGCAGCAGAAGCCCGGCAAGACTGAAGCGTGCCGCCGCCAGGAAGATCGGCGGCACATGCGCCACGGCGACCTTGACCGGCAGGAAGGTCAGCCCCCAGGCGAGGCACATCGCGACGAAGAGAAGAACGTTGAGGGATAGGTATGGATGCCTGGCCACGCGGCTCCGCGCCTCGGCCGAGGCCGGCGCGACGAGGGCCTCGGCACCGCTGCGCAGATCTGTCATAGGAAACGCTGCAGGAAGACGAGATCGAGCCAGCGCTCGAACTTGCGCCCAACCTCGTTGAAGCGCCCCGCCTGGGTGAAGCCGAGGCGCTCATGCATCCGCAGCGACGCTTCGTTCGCCGCATCGATGCCCGCGATCATCACATGCTTGTCGAGCCCGGCGGCATAGGGGAACAGCGCCGAGACCAGCTCCTTGCCAAGCCCCCTGCCCTGCCTGTCGGCGCGGATATGGACACTGTGCTCGACGGTGTGGCGATAGCCCGGCCAGGCCCGGAAATCGCCGAAGGTCGCGTAGCCGACCGCTTCGCCACCTTCATCGGCGACCAGCACCGGATAGCCCTGCTCCGTCCGCGCCGCGAACCAAGCCTGCCGATCCGCCAGGGTCGCCGGCGTCTCCGTGTAGACGGCGGCCGAGGTCGCGATCACGGCGTTGTAGATCGCCAGGATCGCCGGCAGGTCGGCCGCAAGAGCCGGTCGGATGTTCATGCTCGGGCTCTCGATTGTCCACTATAGAGTACGATATACTATTATAGTGAACGATCAGGCGTCAAGCTGGCGAGGCGCGTGCGGCCGGGATGTGAGTTGCAGGAAGGACCCCGAGTGGCGTCAGGCGACAGAGCCGTGTCGCCGACAGCCGTCTCAGACGCTGCCGACCGTCTTCAGCCTGACCCGAGGATGGATCTCGGCCTGCGAGAGTACCGGCGTCTCCCTGCGGAAGCGCTCGATGATCTGGCGCGCGAAGGGCCGCGCCAGTCCGGAGGTGACGAGTGCCGGCATCTCGCCGATGCGCGCCGCCTCCTCGAACTTGTCGCGGACATGGCGCACGAATTCCTGCAGCCGCGAGGGCTGCATGGCGAGATGGCGCTCCTCGCCCTGGCCGATGATCGATTCGGCGAAGATGCTCTCCCAGGCCGAGGAGAGCGTGATGATCGGCAGATTGCCCTGGCCGTTGGAGAACTGCGCGCAGATCTGACGGGCAAGGCGCGTGCGGACATGCTCGGCGATGTCGCGCGGATTCTTGATGCTGCCGGCGACCTCCGCGATGCCCTCGATGATGGTGGCGAGATCGCGGATCGAGACGCGTTCCGCCAGGAGCAATTGCAGCACGCGCTGGATGCCCGTGGTCGAGATCTGGCTCGGCACGATCTCCTTGAGCAGGTCGGCATGGTCTTTCTGCAGCTCGCGCAGCAGCTTCTGCACCTCGCCATGCGAAAGCAGCTCGGGCATGTTCGATTTCAGCACCTCGGTGAGATGCGTCGAGATCACGGTCGCGGCGTCCACCACGGTGAAGCCGCGCAATTGCGCCTCATCCTGCAAGGCGGCGTCGATCCAGGTCGCGGGCAGGCCGAAGGTCGGCTCCAGGACATTATGGCCGGGCAGGTTCACCGCGCCACCCATCGGGTCCATGGCCATGTACTGGCCGGCATAGACGATACCGTGCCCGGCATCGATCTCCTTGATCTTGATGTAGTAGTAGTTGGCCTCGAGCTGGACGTTGTCGACGATGCGCACCGCCGGCATGACGAAGCCGAGCTCGGCCGCGAGCTGGCGCCGCAGCGCGCGCACCTGGTCCGTCAGCCTGTCCTGCCCACCCGCCGCATTGACCAGCGGCAGCAGGCCGTAGCCGATCTCGATCTTGAGCTCATCGAGCTTGAGCAGGTCGTTGAGCGTCTCCTCCTTCGGCGTGCCGTCGGCGGAGAGCGGCGAGGCGGCAGCAGCCACGACAGCCTCCTCAGTCTCCTTGGCCTTGGCGATTTTGCCAAAATGCCGGGCGAGCCACGCAGAGCCGCCCGCCAGCACAAGAAAAGGCAGCATCGGAATGCCGGGCAGGATGGCGATCAGCAGCATCACCGCCGCCGACATGCCGAGCGCCTTGGGGTAGCCCGAGAGCTGCTTGCCGAGCGCCTTGTCGGCCGCGCCGCGCACGCCCGATTTGGAGACCAGAAGGCCCGCCGCAGTCGAGACGATCAATGCCGGGATCTGGCTGACCAGCCCGTCGCCGACCGTCAGCATCGTGTAGTTGTGCGCCGCAGCGCCAAAACTCATACCCTGCTGCGCCACGCCGATGATGATGCCGCCGAGCACGTTGATGAAGGTGATCAGCAGCGCCGCGATGGCGTCACCGCGCACGAATTTGGAGGCACCGTCCATCGAGCCGAAGAAGTTTGCCTCGTCCTCCAGCGCCTTGCGCCGGACTTTCGCGACCTCCTGATCGATCAGTCCGGCCGAGAGATCGGCATCGATCGCCATCTGCTTGCCCGGCATGGCGTCGAGCGCGAAGCGCGCCGCGACCTCGGCGATACGCCCAGAACCCTTGGTGATGACGACGAAGTTGACGATGATCAGGATGGTGAAGACGATCACCCCGATCACGAAATTGCCGCTCATCACGAAATTGGCGAAAGCCTCGATGACATGGCCCGCCGCCGAGCCGCCCTCATGCCCATGCGCCAGGATCAGGCGCGTCGAGGCGAGGTTGAGCGCCAATCGGAACATGGTGACGATCAGCAGAACTGTCGGGAAGGCCGAGAATTCCAGCGGCTCCTCGATGAAGAGCGCCGTCATCAAGACCAGCACCGACAGGATGATCGAGAGCGCCAGCAAAAGGTCGAGCAGGAGCGCCGGCAGCGGGAAGATGAGCACCACCAGGATGCCCATGACGCCGATCGCCAGGAACAGGTCTGGCCGGTTGAGGAGCTTCCCCATCGCGCCGCGGCTCGGCATGTTGAAGCCGCCGCCCTGGCCTGCCGTCACATCGGTCATCGACCAACCCACTCCCGTCGCCACGGCGAACCCGTCCGCATGCGGACATACGCCCCGACAGAGGCATAACCCGGCAATTCTTGCCGGGTACATGGTGAACGAGTGGTTAAGACGGCTGGAAAAACTGCCCCGGGAACCTTTCCCTGAACAGGTCGTTATCAAACTGCCGCGTTATCGCCGCATTGCGCCGCGTAACTTGCCGCGGGTCGACAAAACTGGTTTTGCAAGACCGCACATATTGGAGGAAGACTTGGATAGACGTTCCTTTGTGATGAGCATTTTCGGCGGCCTGGCTGCCGCGAGCCTGGGCGGCACCGTGATTGCGCAGGCCGCTTCGCGCAAGCCGGAGATTGTCCCGGCCGTGCCGGCGACCGATGAGATCGACGTCGCAAGCAAGACTGCGCTCGACAGCACCGAGGCTGAATTCACCCAGTATGTCCGGCGTCCTCGTCCGCACCGGCCCTTCGTCCCGCGTCATCGTCGCCCGGTCATCGTGCGCCGGCCCGTCATCGTCCGGCGCCCGCATCGCGTCATCCGCCGGCGCCCGATCTACGTGCGCTGACGTCAGCGCCCGAACCAACGAGGCGGCGCCCGCAAGGCGCCGCCTTTTTCATACGCAGGCCGTTCGACCGATAGCGGCCTCGCGACAATCGGGAGGACGCCGGCATGGCAGCGCCGGACACGGCTTTGGGGCCGACGATCTCGACCGATATCCCGGCCCGGCTCGACCGCCTGCCCTGGTCGCGGTTCCATACGCTGGTGGTGGTGGCGCTTGGCGTCACCTGGATCCTTGACGGGCTCGAGGTCACGCTCGCCGGTTCGGTCTCCGGCGCGCTGAAGCAAAGCCCGACGCTGCGCTTCAGCAACACCGAGATCGGCATCGCCGGGGCGGCCTATCTTGCAGGCGCAGTCCTCGGCGCGCTCCTCTTCGGCTGGCTGACCGACCGGCTCGGTCGCAAACGGCTCTTCACGATCACGCTCCTGGTCTATCTCGTCGCCACGGCCGCGACCGCCTTCTCCTGGAACTTTGCCAGCTTCATCATCTTCCGCTTCTTCACGGGCATGGGCATCGGCGGCGAATATACAGCCATCAATTCGACCATCCAGGAACTCGTTCCCGCGCGGATGCGCGGCTGGGTCGATCTCGTGATCAACGGTTCGTTCTGGATCGGCGCGGCGCTCGGCGCGGTCGGCGCGATTGTCCTGCTCGATCCTGCGATCATCGATCCCGAACTGGGCTGGCGGCTCGCCTTCTTCATCGGCGCGGCTCTCGGCCTCGTCATCCTCGTCCTCAGGCAATGGATACCGGAGAGCCCACGTTGGCTGATCAGCCATGGCCGCCCGAATGAGGCCGCCACGATCGTCACCGGGATCGAACGCCGCGCCGGGGTTTCCTACAGTGCCGACGAGGCCCTGCCGAAGATCCACCTGCGTCCGCGCGCTGCGACCCCGCTTCGGGAGGTCTTCCACGCGCTGTTCGTCATGCACCGGCAGCGGGCGCTGGTGGGGCTGGCGCTGATGGCCGCACAGGCATTCTTCTACAATGCGATCTTCTTCACCTATGCGCTGATCCTGACGGATTTCTACGCGGTGCCCTCGCAGGCGATCGGCTGGTTCATCCTGCCCTTCGCGGCGGGCAACGTGCTCGGGCCGATCATCCTGGGCCGCCTCTTCGACACCCTCGGGCGGCGGCGGATGATCGCCTTCACCTATGCGATGTCGGGCCTGCTGCTGGCTGCGACGGGTTATCTGTTCTGGCGCGACCTCGTCAGCGCAGCGCAATTGACGGTTTGCTGGAGCATCGTCTTCTTCTTCGCCTCCACCGCCGCGAGCTCTGCCTATCTCACCGTCAGCGAGACCTTCCCGGTCGAGATGCGCGCCTTGGCGATCGCCGCCTTCTATGCCGTGGGCACCGGTATCGGCGGCGTCGCTGGCCCCTGGCTGTTCGGCGCGCTGATCGACACCGGCTCGCGCCTGAGCGTCTTCGGCGGCTACCTGTTCGGCGCCGCCCTGATGCTGACCGCGGCCCTGATCGCTGCGCTCTTCGCCGTCCGCGCCGAGCGCCGATCGCTCGAGGACATCACCCGGCCGCTCAATGCCGTCGATCAGCCCGCTTCCGAGCGGCTTTAGGCATGATCAGAGAAATTTGAGGAATAGGAACACAGACCACGAAAATGCGTTATCTTTCAGTCCCGATTGCGCGCTGTGATGCGGGCACGAATAGGGAATGGAAAACCAGTCTTCGGAGGATGTCGTGGATAGACGCTCATTCATCATGACGCTGATCGGCGGGATGGCCGCGGCCAGTCTCGGCGGTATGGCTGTCGCGGAAGCCGCTCAGCCCAAGCCCGCACCAATGCCGGAACCACAGCCGGCCAAGGCCGACGACCAGATCGCCGCTGAGGTCAAGGACGGCCTGGACAAGACCGACGTCGAGTTCAGCCAGTATTATTACTACCGCCGACCGCGCTATTATGCCCGTCCGCGGTACTATTATCGCCCGCGCTATTACCGTAGGCCGCGCTATTATCGCCGCTATCGCCGCTGGTGACCTGACGGGAGCGGGTCAGGCTGCGCTGATGCGCGCCTGACCCGGCTCCGCGACAGCGATGCCGGCCGCCCCGTATTCGCTCAGCTTGTTGCGCAGCGTCCGGATCGAGATCCCCAAAATCTTGGCTGCATGCGTGCGGTTGCCGAGGCAATGATCCAGCGTGTCGAGAATGAGTTCGCGCTCGACATCGGCGACCGTGTGACCGACGAGCGAGCGCGTCACCGCCTCCGCCGTCTGCGCCGCGCGCGCCGCCGGATCCCTGCCGCTGGCAGGGCCTAGCGTCTCGCCTTCCGGCGTCATCACGGCTTCGGTGCCGATTTCGGGTCCCTGCGCCAGCAGCACGGCGCGATGGATCGTATTCTCCAGTTCGCGCACATTGCCCCGCCATGAATTGGTCAGCAGGAGCTTGCGCGCATCGCTCGCCAGCGGCCGTAGCGGCAGACCGTTGATCTCGGCATATTTCTTGGTGAAATGGTCGGCGAGCGCGAGGATATCGGCCGGCCGCTCGCGTAGTGCCGGAAGGCGTAGATGCACCACGTTCAGCCGGTAGAACAGGTCCTCGCGGAACGAACCTTCGCGGACAGCATCGCCCAGATTGCGGTTCGAGGTCGCGATGATGCGGAGATCGACCCTGACCGGCTGCGTGCCGCCGACACGGTCGATCATGCGCTCCTGCAAGGCGCGCAGCAGCTTGGCCTGCAGCCGCACGTCCATCTCGGAAATTTCATCGAGCAGCAGCGTGCCGCCACTCGCTTCCTCGAACTTGCCGATGCGTCGCGCCACCGCGCCGGTGAAGGCGCCCTTCTCATGCCCGAACAGCTCCGATTCGAGCAGGTTGTCGGGAATGGCAGCGCAGTTCACGGCCACGAAGGGCTTGTCCTTGCGCAGCGACTTCTGGTGCAGATGGCGCGCGATCACCTCCTTGCCGGTGCCGCTTTCGCCGGTGACCAGCACAGGGGCATCCGAGCGGGCGATCTGGGCCGCAAGCTGGACGACGCGCTCCATCGCCGGATCGCGCCAGATCAGGCTCGACTGATCGGCCGCAACAGCCTCCAGCACGGCAGCGATCAGTTCGGGATCGGGCGGCAGCGGCACATATTCGCGTGCCCCGGCCTGGATCGCGGCGACGGCGGCGCGCGCATCAGTCGAGGTACCGCAGGCGACGATCGGCGTGCGGATGCGCTCGGCCTCGAGCGCCGCGACATATTTCGCGATCGGCTGAGCGACGTCGATCATCAGCAGATCCGCGCCCTTGGCGCGCAGCACGGCGAGCGTCTGGTCGAGGCTCTCCGTATGCGTGACGCTCGCGCCATGCGCGATCGCGATCCGGGCGGCCGCGATGATCTGCCCCTTGAGACCGCCGACGATGATGAGGCGCATGGCTCAGGCCTTTCCGTATGAGAGCGTGATGGGGCGGCCGGTCTTCACCGGTCGGCCTTGATGATTTCGGTCATGGTGACGCCGAGCCGGTCCTCGACCACGACGACCTCCCCGCGCGCGACCAGCCGCTCGTTGACGAAGATGTCGATGGCCTCGCCGACGCGCCGGTCGAGTTCGAGCACAGCGCCGGGCACGATCTGCAGCAGGTCGCCGACCGCGATCCGCGACGAGCCGAGCACCGCCGAGACCGTGACCGGCACGTCGAAGACCTGCTCCAGATCCTCGGCGGTCTTGACCGGTACCGGCCCCGAGCGCGCCACCGAGGGCGCGTCGTGATCGAAGGAGAGATCGGCCGGGTTCAGTGGTGGCAGGTTCAAGTCGTTGCCTTGGCTCATCTTGGTGTCCTCACTCGGCAAGGCTGCGCGGACCGGCATGGCCGAAAACGCCCGTCACAGCCTGCTCGACCAGTTGCGACAGACGCTGCGCGTCAATCACGAAGCCGCCATCGGCCCATTCGATGCGCCCGTCGCCGGGAGCGATCTCCGGCTCGCCGAGCACGACGAGACGCCCGGCAAAGCCGCTCTCCCGCGCCAGACGAGCGATCAATGCTTCCACGGCCTCCGCCGCGCCCTCGTTCACCCGCAAGACGAGGTGCGGCGCCAGCCGCGCATGCGAAAGGCATTCGCGTACGGCGTGCTCGATCTCGGCCAACGGCTTCTCGGCAAGCGCCGCGCCCGCCAGCGCCTTGGCCGTGGCGATGGCGATATGGGCGGCCTGCGCCTCGATCGCGGCGGTCCGGGCGTCCTCCTGGGCGAGCAGGCGCTCGGCCGTGCGGGCGAGCTGGGCGACCATGCCGTTGAGCTGTCCCTCGGCGTCGCGTCGCGCCTGGGCCTCGCCCGCGCGAAACGCCTCGGATTTCGCCGCGGCGAGATCGGCCTCGCCGGCGGCACGCCGGCCGCCCTCGCGGAAATCGGTGCCGAATGTGAATTTCGTGGCGGTGCGCATCGTCAATAGACCAGTTCGTCTTCGGAATTGCCCTTGGACAGGACGATCTCGCCCTTGTCGGCGAGCTCCTTGGTCAAGGCCACCATCTTGGCCTGCGCCTCGTCGACCTCCTTGAGGCGCAAGGGGCCAAGGCCCTGCATGTCGTCCTGCATGTTCTTGGTGGCGCGCTGCGACATCGCGCTGAAGAAGAAGTTGCGCATGTCTTCGCTCGCGCCCTTGAGCGCCCGCGCAAGCGTGTCCTTGTCGACCTGCCGCATCAGCGTCTGCAGCCCGGCAGGGTCGAGCTTGCCGAGATCCTCGAAGGTGAACATCAGCGCCCGGATGCGGGCGGCCGATTCCTGGTTGGAATCGTCGAGCGCCGCGAGGAAGCGAATCTCGGTCTGGCGGTCGAAGCCGTTGAAGATCTCCGCCATCATCTCATGCGGGTCGCGCCGACGGGTTTGCGTCAAGGTCGAGACGAATTCGGTGCGCAGCGTATTCTCGATATGGTCGAGCGCCTCCTTCTGCACCGATTCCATGCGCAGCATGCGGCTGACGACGTCGATCGAGAGCTCGTTGGGCAGGTTGCGCAAAACATTGGCGGCGTGGTCCGCCCTGATCTTCGAAAGTATGACCGCGATCGTCTGCGGATATTCGTTCTTGAGGAAGTTCGCCAGCACGACCGCATCGATATTGCCGAGCTTCTGCCACATGTTGCGGCCGGCCGGCCCGCGGATCTCCTCCATGATCAGGGCGACCTGATCGCTCGGCAGGATCTTCTCCAAGAGCGAGATCGTCCGGTCGAACGAGCCAGTGACCGCGCCCGCACTCGACAGCCGGCCGACGAAGTCCAGCATCAGCCGTTCGACCTCGTCGGCGTCGACCGTCCCGAGCTCGGCCATGGCGCGGGTGATGATGCGGATCTCCTCATCATCGAACTCCTGCCAGATCGTGCGGCCATGATCCTCCCCGAGCACGAGCAGGATCACCGCGGCGCGCTGCGGTCCGTTCATCTCCGCGATCGTGGTCACGCCGCCGCTATAGCTACCGGCTTCGCTATCCCGGCTGCTGGAGTTGCGCGTGGCGATGGAACGTTCAGCGGCCATGGCTCAAAGTCCCGTCATGCCGCGGACTTTTCGTGAATCCAGCCGCGTAGCACCGCGACCGAATCGGCGGGGTTCTGCGCCACCAGCGCGCCGATCTTCTCGACGGACTGGGCCTTGAGCTGCCCCTTGATCTGCGCGACCGCGAGCATGCGCTCGGACGGCGCCTCGACATCCATCTCGCGCGAGCCGTCCGGTCCCGTCACGGAGCGCGGGCTCGCAGGGTCGCCGGTGCCGTCGGATTGGACCAGGGCGAAGCCCTCGCGCATGAAACTCGGGATCGGCCGCATGCCCGGCTCGGGCGCAAGGGCCTGCTTCAGCAGCGGCCGCACCACCACCATCAGCACGATCAGCGTCAGCAGCGAGATGACGCCGAGTTCGGCAAAGCGGATCAGGTCCTCCTTGGTGAAGGAGAGCAGCTGCTGCATCAGGGATTGTTCGGGCAGCTCGACGATCGCCTGCGGCGCTTCGGCGAAGCGCAGATTGACGACCTCGACCTTGTCGCCGCGCGCCTCGTCATAGCCCATCGCCATGCGCACCAGCTGGCCGATCCGGTCCAGCTCCTCGCTGCTGCGCGGCTGGTAGGCGACTTCGGTGCCGTTGCGGGTGTAGTTTCCATCGACCAGCACCGCGACCGAGAGCCGCTTGACGCGCCCGCCCTCCAGCACCTCGGTGCGAGTCGTGCGCGAGATTTCGTAATTGACCACTTCCTCGTTCTTCGAGGAGGCGTCCTTCTGATTCTGCGGGGTGCCCTGCCCCGCCTGCGCTCCGGGCAGTTCGTTGCCGACCGTGACCGCCCCGTTCGCGCCATCGGTCGTCGTCGCATTCTCCGTGCGGTTCTGGCTGGAGCGGATGACCTTGCTTTCCGGGTCATAGGTCTCCGAGCGGCTCTCGATGCGGTTGGCGTCGAGGGTCGCCGAGACCTGGACCCGCGCCCGCCCCTGCCCGACGACGCTGGCGACGATATCCTCCACCTGCGTCTTGACCCGCTTCTCGATCCCCATCTGCCGCTCGTCGATGCCGAGCCCGACAAGCCCTTGCTCGCCCTGGGCGCCGTCGGCCAGAAGCCTGCCGCGCTCATCGACGATCGAGACGCGCTCGGGCTTGAGCCCGTCAACGGCCGAGGAGACGAGATGGCGCACGGCGCGCACCTGCGCCGCGTCGAGTTCGCCGGCAAGCTTGAGCACGATCGAGGCACGCGGCGGTTCGCGATCGCGCTCGAACAGGCGCTTCTCCGGGATGACGAGATGCACGCGCGCCGCCTGGACGCGGCTGATCGAGCGGATGGTGCGCGAGAGTTCCCCCTCCAGCGCGCGCAGATGGTTGATGTTCTGGACGAAGCTGGTCGAGGAGAAGGCGTCGCCCTTGTCGAAGATCTCGTAGCCGACGCCGCCGCCGGACGGGATGCCCTTGCTGGCGAGGTCGAGCCGCAGCCGCGGCACATCGGCCTTGGCGACGAGTACGGTCTGCCCGTCGCCGCGCAGCTCGTATTTGATGCCGCGCGTATCGAGATCCTTCAGGATCGCACTGACATCCTGGTTCGAAAGGTCGGAAAACAGCACGCTCATCGCCGGCTGCGACATCCTCAGCATGACGAAGCCGAAGAAGCCCACAAGGCCAAGCGTCACCGCTAGCATCGCCGCCAGGCGCGCCGCTCCGAATTTCGTAAACTGACCGACGATGCCGTTCACGCAGCCATCCGTTCCACAAAACCGACATCGCCGCACACGAGGCACGACGCACTAGGCAAGTTTTTCCCAGTGCATGGTTAGCGCCGGGTTAACGAATGGTGGATTGATGGCGATAGCCACCGAAAATGCGAAAGGCGCCGGTCCGATCGAACCGACGCCTTGGTAATGGACCGGGCAATGGACCGGAAAAAGCGATCCTATTGGCGGTAGTGCTGGATGCGGGTCGTCCGCAGGCCGGCGAGGCCGTGCTGATCGATCGACATCTGCCAGCTCAGGAATTCATCGACGGTCAGCGTATAGCGCTGACAGGCTTCCTCAAGGCTGAGAAGGCCGCCGCGGACGGCGGCAACCACCTCGGCCTTACGCCGGATCACCCAGCGGCGCGTATTCATGGGCGGCAGATCGGCGATCGTCAGCGGACTTCCGTCCGGTCCGATCACGTACTTCACCCGCGGTCGCAAAGGCTCGGTCATGGTACACTCACACAACTCAACAGACCTACTTCTGCTGAGCATAGGCGTCCGGCTTTAAGATTTACCTAAAGCGAATCGGACGGCTTTCCCTATCTGCGCGCCGGACGCCATCAGCCCTTGATCACTTTCTTGACCTTGTCGATCGGGACGCTGATCGTGCCGATCTTGAGCATCGGCGCATCGCCGCTCAGATCGATGCTGTCGACGACGCCGATGATTTCGGTCTTGGCGACCACCGCCTGACCGGACACATCGGTGGCGTCGACGGTGATGGTGTAGTCGCCAGCGGGCGCTGTCCCACCGGTCGAGGTGCTGCCGTCCCATTGGACGGTCTGCTCGCCGGCGGCGAGGCTCGTCGTCAGGGTCCGGACCACCGAGCCGCTGGAATCCTTCACGGTGATGTTGGCGGTGCCGGCGCTCGCCATGTTCACCGACCAGTAGGCGGATCCATTCTTGAGCGGCGCCGTCGCGCCGTCGGCGGTAATCGTCGCGCCGATGAAGCCGACCGCATCCGTCGTCGTCGTCGCCTTGTTGAGCGTGAGCAGCGCGCTCAGCGTGTCGTTCATCTTGAGCTGCTGCTCGACGCCGGCGAACTGCACGAGCTGGGCGGTGAACTGGTTGGTGTCGAGCGGGTCGAGCGGGCTCTGGTTCTTGAGCTGCGTCGTCAGCAGCGACAGGAACTGGTCGAAATTCCCGGCGATCGCCGTCTGCGAACCGGACACTGTGCTGCTGCTCGTCGTCGTCGAGGAGGTGTTCTGGAACCCCGCGCCCGTCGTCGAGGAGGTGTTGGAAACGGCCATGGTGCTTCTCCTTGCCGTCAGATGCTGAGATCGACGCCGCCGAGCCTGACGAGGCGGCGGGTCTGGATTGGCTGGGCGGGCACGACGATGTCTTCGCCGGTCTCCATGGCGGTCGGCGTGCGGCGCGGCGCGTCGTCCTGCTGCCGGTTCTGCCGGAAGCCGGACTGGTCGGCGGGATCGCGCAAGCTGATCTCGACGCCCGCATCGGATGGCTTGAGACCGGCCTGCTCGAAGGCCCGTTCCAGCGTGCGCGAGTCGCGCTGGAGCATGTGCAGCGTCTCGACCCGGTCGACGACCAGCCTGGCGCTGACCTCGCCCTTGTCGGAGACCTCGAGCTTGACGTCGACGCGGCCGAGCTCCGCCGGATCAAGCCTGATGTCGAATGACCGCGAACCCGCCAGCGCCTTCATCCCGATCTCGATCGGAACCATGTGGAGCGGCGTCGTTTGCGTGGCCGCGGCAGGCTGGCCATGGGCCGTCGTGGCCTGCCCGGCGGCAGCCTGTTCCGGGGCGGTCAAGTCAGCGGCAGCGCCCGCCTTGCCGGCGCGCGGCTGCGCCAACGCGGAAAGATCGACCAGGTTCTGCGGCGTCTGCAGCAATTCGAGCGGCTTGAATTCAGCCTGCGGCGCGGTCGAAGACGCGGCTGGCTCCTCCTTGGCAGTCTTGGCCGCATGCGCGCTCTGCTGCCCGCCGACCGTTAGCTGCGCCTTGCCACCCGCGCCATCCGCGGGCCCCCCGGCATCAGCCCCCACACCGCCGATGGCGGCATCGCCTTGCAAGGAGGCGGCGACAGCGGGTTTCGGCGAGGCGAGCCCAGCCTTGGCGATCCCGGCAGCCAGGACGGCGCCCGCAGCGGGCGCAGCCGCTTCGGTTGCAGCAGCGGGCACGGCGCCTGGAACGATCGCGGCGGACAGATCGATGGTCGGCAGTGCCGGGACAATGATGCCTTCGACTGGCGTGGTGGGAAGCGCGGAGGGGTCCGCCGCCGGCGTCTCGGTCGCCTTGTCCTTGACGCCCTTGGCGTCCTTCTCCTTTACGGCTTCGCCACTCGCCGGCGCTTCGGCCTGCGTGGCGACGGCGATGCTGACGAGCGCGCCGATATCCTGCTGCACCGGGGGCGAGGCCGTGGCGGCCTGAGCGCCAGGCGTGGTCTCGCCCGGCTTGACGGCGATCAGCGTCTGCGTGACGCCATTCGTCTTTGCAGCGTCTGTCTTGGCAGCGTCTGGCTTTATAGCGTCCGTCTTGGCAGCATCCGTCTTGTCCACGCTCGCCTTGTCGTCAATCGCCTTGTCTTCGTTCGTCTTGGCAGCGTTCGTCTTGGCATCACTCGTCTTGGTATCGGGCCTTTGCGGCGACGATTGATCCTCGGCCTGCCCCCGCTCGGGTTTCGGGCGCGGCGCGGAAGCGTCCTGCGCGCGGGAGGCCGTCTCGCGAGGCGTATCGTCTGGCAGCGTGAACGCCTCAGCCGCGCGACCGGAATCCGGCTCTGCCGCGCGACGACGCACGGGAGCGGACTCGGTCAAGGCAGACGAAAGCGTGAGCGACTGAACAGACATCGGCGTTTCCGGACGCGGGCAACACAACACCCGCCCCTCCGGGGAGCAAGTCCCACGCCACGCAATGAACAATTTATATCAATGACTTAGCTGCATCGCACGATCAGCATGACGGCAAGAAGCGCCGGTCTTGCACCCCAGCCCGGCAGGATTTGCCGATCGCGTGCTGGCAGGCGCGCGTCAAAGCCGGTATAGAACCGCCGATCGCATCCGCCGCCGTCCCGGACCGGACCATCGCATGACCACGCCCCTCAACTCCCTTGACATCGCCAAGCCGCCTGCGGCCACGCGCGTCGTCGCGGCGATGTCCGGCGGCGTCGACTCCTCCGTCGTCGCCGCGCTGCTGAAGCGCGAGGGCTATGACGTCATCGGCGTGACGCTGCAGCTTTACGATCATGGCGCGGCCGTGCACCGCGCTGGCGCCTGCTGCGCCGGCCAGGACATCCACGACGCCCGCCGCGTCGCGGAGGCCATCGGCATCCCCCACTACGTGCTCGATTATGAGAGCCGTTTCCGTGACGCCGTGATCGAGCGCTTCGCCGAGAGCTATCTCGCCGGCGAGACCCCGATCCCTTGTGTCGAATGCAATCGCACGGTGAAGTTCCGCGACCTCCTGGGCCTGGCCCAGGAGCTGGGCGCCGATGCGCTGGCGACCGGCCATTATGTCGTCAGCCGCGACCTCGGCACCGGCCACCGTGGCCTGTTCCGCGCTGCCGACGCCGCGCGCGACCAGAGCTATTTCCTCTATGCGACGACGCAGGAGCAGCTCGATCTGCTGCGCTTCCCGCTCGGCAGCATCGACAAGGCGCAGACCCGCGCACTCGCCGCCGAACTCGGGCTCGGCATTGCCGACAAGCCCGACAGCCAGGACATCTGCTTCGTTCCCAATGGCCGCTATGCCGATGTGATCGAGAAGCTGAAGCCCGGCGCCTCGCGCCCCGGTGAGATCGTCCATCTCGACGGGCGCGTGCTCGGGCGCCATGACGGGGTGCTGCGCTACACCGTTGGACAGCGCAAGGGGCTCGGCCTCAGCGCGGCCGAGCCGCTCTATGTGCTGCGGCTCGATGCCGATCTCGCCCGTGTCATCGTCGGCCCGCGCGAGGCGCTTGGCGTGCGCGAGATCAGGCTGCGCGACGTCAACTGGCTCGGCGACCTCTCCCTGGATGCGCTCCCGGCCGAGGGGCTCGATGTCGCCGTGCGGGTGCGCTCGACCCGGGCACCGCGCGAAGCCCGCCTGATGCGCGATGAGGACGGCCTCAAGATCGAACTCGCCAGCGATGAAGAGGGCGTTTCGCCCGGCCAGGCTTGCGTCATCTACACCGATGCGTGCCCCGATGCGCGTGTGCTCGGCGGCGGCACGATCCTGCGGCCGCCGCTCGCTATGCTGGCGCCCGAGCCTGCGTTCGCCCTCGCGCAGCCCTGAGCCCGACGCCGCTCACCCCGGCTTTCCCTGCAACCTCAATCGCTGCGAGCCGCTCCATGTCGGTGACTCACCTCGAAGCCCAGAAGCGCGCCTACGCGGCCTGGGCCAGGTTCTACGACAAGATCTATCTGCGCATGCTGGCCCGCCCACAGCGCGAGGCCGTCGCGGCGGCCTGCGCCTGCGGCCCCGACATCCTGGAGATCGGCGTCGGCACCGGGCTGACCCTGCCCTATTTCACGCAAGGCACGCGCGTGCTCGGGGCCGATCTCTCGCTCGACATGCTCAAGGTCGCCAACCGCAAGGTCGCGAGCCAGAGGCTCGCCCATGTCCGCGGGCTGATGGTGATGGATGCCTGCCGCCTGGGTTTCGAGGCCGAGCGCTTCGACGCCGTGACCGCGCAATTCGTGATCACGCTGGTGCCCGACCCCGAGCAGGCCCTGGCCGAGATGGACCGCGTATTGAAGCCCGGCGGCGAGATCGTGATCTCAAGCCGCCTCGTCGACGATGGCGGCCTGCTCGCGCCATTCTGGGCTGCACTCGCTCCCCTCGCCAAGGCAATCGGCTGGAGCACGGATTTCAAGGTCAGCCGCCTGACCGACTGGGCGGAGCGCACTGGACGCTACGAGACCGTCCATGTCGGCCGGGGTTATTTCAAGGTCGTCCGCCTGCGCAAGACTGCGTCGAATCCACCCGCCACGACCTGATCTGATTCCGGCCCGGCAGGCGCCAAGCTTGCCGGGCCGGAAGACCTGCCGGGCCGAAGCCTGTTTCAGGAACGCCGGCCAGCCGGGCGCGGCGCCGGCTCGAAGTCGAAGCACCCCGCCTGCGCGAGGTCGCCACCCCGATCCGAGATGGCCTGGCAGGAGCGCAGGCGCGCGCACATGTCGGCCACCACCGTATAGCCGTTGCCGAACATGCCCGAGGGCTGCTTGTAGGCGCAGGCGGTCTCCCAGGCAGGTCGCTCGGCGGCAACGGCCGGAGCGCTCGCCATGGCGCCGAACGCCGCGACGCCGAGAGCGATGGCAGCCACGGTCTGGGCGATGCGCGGCCTGGCAATACGCAACCTGGCATGCGTCAAAAGGGACTGCGCAAACGAAACTGTGAAGGATGAAATCAGCGTTGCCATCAAAAGCGGCCTCCGAAATGACCGACTGCGCAGCGGTGCGATGGCGGCGATCATCGTCGGCCATTCCCGCAGCGGCCCCTGACGCCGGTCTGACTATCAGCTAAGCCGTCGCATCCGGGCTTCAAGGCTGCGCCAATGCAATGAGCGCATGGCAAACCTACAATACCCGCCGCAAAGAGCGTAACGCGCATGTCATATGATTGCATCCCACGCCGTCCGGAGGCTTGACGGCATCACCCTTCGCCCCCTATACGCGCCCTCACCAAGGCACGCCGTCAGCGGCGAGCCTTCGTCTCGGGGCGGGGTAGCTCAGCTGGTTAGAGCAGCGGAATCATAATCCGCGTGTCGGGGGTTCGAGTCCCTCTCCCGCTACCAACACATGCCGACATTGGCTGTGGACGTACGAATTGCCCATTTTCAAGGGGCTTTCGCTAACCGCGCAAGACCCTGAGTGTGCGCTCAGAGCGCTGGCATGCTTCGGGACGGCTGGTGTTCCTGTTGGCGTCGCAGCAACCAACGCAACAGCTGACTGACCCAGGTTGTGCGGCCGCAAAGACGGCGGCGATCGCTGCTTAAGCCGTCGGCGCGCGTTCGCTTGCCAAATCAAGGCGCCTAGCATCGAGACGGCACATCTCCTCGCCGGAGAAGGCGCGCGAGCGTGTCAGAAAGCGCTGCTCTGTGCCGTTCTCAAGCGAGAACATGCCACCCCGCCCCTTCACCACATCGATGATCAGCTGGGTATGCCGCCAGGCTGCGAATTGCGATCCGCTGATATAGACCGGGGCGCCGCCCACTTCTCCGAGCTTCACGTCATGATCGCAGACGATGAAGTCGTCCTGCGGGTAGCACATCGGCGAGGAGCCATCGCAGCAGCCGCCCGATTGGTGGAACAGCACAGGGCCGTGTTCCGCCTGCAGCCTGGAAATCAGGTCGAGCGCAGCGGGCGTAGCCAAGACTTGTTGGATGGCTTGCTCGCTCATGTCGAAGCGTCCTGCACCTGGAACCGCCGGCGGTATGCCCTTGCCGCCGACCTATCGCGATAGCCCGGCACGATGCGCGGCGACAAGCGCCTCGGATCGTGCCGGGAAGTGGCCCTGCTTCAGGCCTCGGGGAGGCCTCTCAGAAGAAGCCGAGCTTCTTGGGGGAATAGCTGACCAGCATGTTCTTGGTCTGCTGGTAGTGGTCGAGCATCATCTTGTGGTTCTCGCGGCCGATGCCGGACTGCTTGTAGCCGCCGAAGGCTGCATGGGCCGGATAGGCATGGTAACAATTGGTCCAGACCCGGCCAGCCTGAATGGCGCGACCGAAGCGATAGGCGCGACTGCCATCGCGCGTCCAGATGCCGGCGCCGAGCCCATAAAGCGTGTCGTTGGCGATCGCGAGCGCCTCCTCGTCATCCTTGAAGGTCGTCACCGAAACCACCGGCCCGAAGATCTCCTCCTGGAAGACCCGCATCTTGTTGTGGCCCTTCAGAACCGTCGGCTTGACGTAGAAGCCGCCAGCCAGATCGCCCGGCAGCGCGTTGCGTTCTCCACCCGTGAGCACCTGTGCGCCCTCCTGACGGCCGATGTCGAAGTAGCTCAGGATCTTCTCGAGCTGTTCCGACGAGGCCTGCGCGCCGATCATGGTGGAGGGATCCAGCGGGTCGCCCTGCTTGATCGCCTCGACGCGCTTCAACGCCTTTTCCATGAATCGGTCGTAGATGCTCTGATGGATCAGCGCGCGGCTGGGACAGGTGCAGACCTCGCCCTGGTTCAGCGCGAACATGACGAAGCCCTCGATCGCCTTGTCGAGGAAGTCGTCGTCCTCGACCGCGACGTCCTTGAAGAAGATGTTCGGAGACTTGCCGCCCAGCTCCAGCGTTACCGGGATCAGGTTCTGGCTGGCATACTGCATGATCAGCCGTCCGGTCGTGGTCTCGCCGGTGAAGGCGATCTTGGCGATGCGGTTTGACGAGGCCAGCGGCTTGCCTGCCTCCAGGCCGAAGCCGTTGACGATGTTGAGCACGCCCGGCGGCAGGATGTCGGCGATCAGCTCGGCGAAGATCAAGATCGAGGCAGGGGTCTGCTCGGCGGGCTTGAGCACGACGCAGTTACCGGCGGCAAGCGCGGGCGCCAGCTTCCACACCGCCATCAGGATCGGGAAGTTCCAGGGAATGATCTGGCCGACGACGCCTAGCGGCTCGTGGAAGTGATAGGCAACGGTGTCGTGGTCGATCTCGGAGAGGCTGCCTTCCTGCGCGCGGATTGCGCCGGCGAAGTAGCGGAAATGGTCGATCGCCAGCGGCATATCGGCAGCGGTCGTCTCACGGATCGGCTTGCCGTTGTCCCAGGTCTCGGCCTGCGCCAGGAGATCGAGGTTGTCCTCCATCACCTGCGCGATCTTGTTGAGGAGGAGAGCCCGTTCGGCGGCGCTGGTGCGGCCCCAGGCGTCCTTGGCGGCGTGCGCAGCATCCAGCGCCGCCTCGATGTCCTTGGCGTCAGAGCGTGCGATCTCGCAGAGTAGCCGGCCGTTCACCGGCGAGCTGTTCTCGAAATAGCGCCCCGAGATCGGCTCGACCCATTTGCCGTTGATGAAATTGCCGTAGCGTGCCTTGAACGGCGTCGCGGACGAGCGGATGAATTCTGGCTTGTTCATGGTGTCCTCCTTGGCGGCGCCTTGAGGCCGCGCCCTGAGCAGGAGGATCGGCCCTATCCAGCGCCGTTGTCAGGATCAGAACCGAATTTTCGGCAGCAAAACTGTCTCAGCTTTGCGACAGATCGCTGAAGAAATCGCTGAATTGGCCTTATCGGGCGCGTCCAAGCCCCAGCCGCGCAAGCTTGCGGTGCATGGTTGCGCGGCTGACCCCGAGCGCGCGGGCGGCGGCGGAGACATTGCCATTGGCCCGGGCCAGCGCTCTCTGCACGACGCCGCGCTCGGCGACGCTCAGTTCCTCGCCTGGCCTGGCTTCATGGCCCATCAACAGGTCTTCCGCGGGAAAGGGCTGCGCGAGCCGTTCATCGGTCAGACCATAGGCCAATCGCGCGGCGCGGCTCGCGCCGATGACGAGATCTCCTTTGTCGACAGCTAGAAGCCCGGCGCCTCCGCCGGCGCCGTCCTGTGCAACCACGATCCGCGCTTTCGGAAAGGCCATCCGGAAATGATGAGCCTCGATCCGGTGCGCCGCCTCGACGGTCGCACTGGCGACGAGCTTCAGCATGGCCGGCGTCAGATCGGCGCGGCAAGTCGAAACGTCCAGCGTCGCGATCAACCGTCCCTGCGCATCCCAGATCGGGGCGACGGTGCAGCTCAGGCCGATATTGCGGGTGAGGAAATGCTGGTCGCGATGGATCGTCAGCGGGCGACCTTCGGCGACGCAGGTGCCGACGCCGTTCGTGCCCTCGCAGGCCTCGCTCCAGACCATACCGGTCCAGAGGCCCATGTTGCGGAAGTCGAGATCATCTCCGGCAGCGCCCCGTCGGTCGAGCGGAATGCCCTCGCGATCCGTCAGCAGCACACAGCAGCCGGCATCGTCGACAGACTGGAAGAGGCGATCCAGAGAGGTCTGCGCCAGCCTGATCAACGGACCCAGGCGTTCGAAGGCAGCATCGAATTCAGCCTGACCGAGGCGCCAGGGCGGACGAGTGTGATCAGGGTCGAGGCCGTACTTCACGACCGAGCGCGACCAGGACGCCGCCACCGCAGACTGCCCGACGGCAGCCGCGTTGCTCAGGGTCGAATATATCCGATTGGCGTGATGGGCTCGCCCCGTCTCAGCCATGCCTGACACCCGTTTCCACCCGCCTCGCATGTCTTTTGAGGCCGAGGGCAGCGACGCCATCGCTTGCATGCGATTTCAGACATGTTCCGGCCGTTCCGGTCTGGTTGTCAACCAAGTCGGCTTCCCAAACAGCTCGTTCTGGGTAAGGCGGACTTCAGCTTGGCCCAACATGCAATGATTACGTCGTCCAAGCCGGAATCGCTTCCTCATCGCCAAGAGGTTGGCGCGCGAAGGTCGGGGCTTGTTTTTAGCTCGGCTCGGTCGCTAAACCGAAATTGCCCGGGCGCTTGGGTGTGTGGGGCAGCGATAAGATGCCCTCTCCCGCTACCAGCACTGTCCCCAAACGGGGTGCGGTTCTCCGACGAGATTGACGAGGACCAGGCCGACATGCGTCGGCCCGTCCCGTTTTCATCCCAGCCATTCCATTGACCGCCGCGCTGTCAGGCGGTGGTGTCGACGAGGCCCAGGCTTGAGCTGGGGGTCTTGGTCGCGCTCGCGCCGGCCGCGTTGTAGGATGAGCTGGACAAGGTCTGCTGGGCGCTCTGCAGGACCTTGAGGAATTCCGCGAGCGGATCGGCAGCGGAGCTTGAATCCGTCGAGCTGGAGGAAGCTGCGTTCAGCACCCCGGCGAGCCCCGTCTGGGTATCGTTGCTATCCTGATCGCTGCTGTCGCTCTTGGCAGCGTGGGGTTTGTGGCCATGGTGACCGCCGCCGACGCGGTGCCCGCCCCCGAGCAGACTCTTGAGTTCGTCGGCCTGGGCGCTGGTCAGCTTTCCCGACGACACCTCGCCATCGATGAGCGAGCCGACCGTCGTGCCCAGCTTCCCGCTCGTGGAAGACGAGGTGCTTTGGGTCGAGCTGGCGGTGAGCTGCTGCTGAATGTCGCCAAGTGCGCTGCCGAGCGCAGTCCCGTCCGCTGCGGAAATCTTGCCCGAGGCGATGTCGGCGTTCAGCCGGCTTTGGACGCGCGTCTCGAACCGGGAATAGTTCTGTGCGCTGGACGATACGCTACTCATGGAACGCTCTCCTGACTGGCCCCTTTTGGGTCATCGATGCCGATGGCGGAGGCCGCATCGGTACCGGCCCTCTGGGCAAGCGGCACGCAATTGTCGAGCCGGAGAAAAACGCAATCGAATCAATTGATTAAATAGTTATTCATCATAATGGACCGGCAGTTTTTGCCATGTTGCGAGGTCCGGGAGGCAGAAATTGCCCGCTCTTCCCGGCTCGTCGCCGGCATGCCACATGCCGTCAGGGCCGGGAACGCTGCGAAACCGGCGCAACGCGGCAGCTTCGGGCTCTTGCCTCACGCCGCAAATCATCCGAAGAGGACGAGGCTGCAATCAAATCCGGTCGCGGCCCGCAGGCCGCCATTCGCTGCCGGCGCTATGTGGGGGCGGGCGGCGAAACACTCGCTCGCTGCCAACCATCTCCGCGGCAAGGGACGGCGCGTCGCCAGATGACCAACACTCGCCAGCAACGCATCCTGCTGACCGGGGCCGCCGGCTTCATCGGCTACCATGTTGCCGAGGCGCTGCTCGCCCAAGGTATCGAGGTTCTGGGCGTCGACAACCTCACGCCTTATTACGACCCGGCCCTGAAGCAGGCCCGGCTCGACCGGCTCACACCGCGCAATGGCTTTGCCTTCGAGGCGCTGGATATCGCCGATTACGACCGGCTGCTGTCGACTTTCGCGGCTTACCGGCCCGACGCCGTCATTCACCTCGCTGCCCAGGCCGGCGTGCGCTATTCGCTCGACAATCCGCGCGCCTATGCCAGCGCCAATCTCGACGGGTTCCTGTCGGTGCTGGAGGCCTGCCGGCACAATCCCGTCGACCATCTGATCTATGCCTCGTCGAGCTCGGTCTACGGCGCCAACGCCAAGACGCCGTTCAGCGAGCATGACGGCGCCGACCATCCGGTCTCGCTCTATGCCGCAACCAAGCGCGCCAATGAATTGATGGCGCATTCCTACGCCCATCTCTACGGCATCCCGGCGACGGGCCTGCGCTTCTTCACCGTCTACGGCCCCTGGGGTCGGCCGGACATGGCTTATTTCAAGTTCACCAAGGCGATCCTCGAAGGCCAGCCGATCGACGTTTACGCCGAAAGCGAGATGAGCCGCGACTTCACCTATGTCGACGATGTCAGCGAGGCGATCGTCCGGCTCGTGACCGCACCGCCTCAGGCCGATCCCGCTTTCGATCAGGCCCGCCCTGACCCCGCGACAGCCGCCGCGCCGTACCGCATCTACAATATCGGCAACCACACGCCGGTGCGGCTCGACCGTTTCATTGCGGCGATCGAGCAGGCCTGCGGCAAGCCCGCGATCAAGCGCCACCTGCCGATGCAGCCCGGCGACGTGCCCGCGACCTTCGCCGATGTCTCCGCCCTGATGGCAAAGGTCGATTTCAGGCCTGACACGCCAATCGAGACCGGCATCGCCCGTTTCGTTGCCTGGTACCGCGAATTCTACCGCATCGGGACACCCGGTTGATCAGCCCCTGACGACGTCGCGGGAGAATCGGGCGACGGATTCGCCAAGACGGGTCGCCGAGACATCGACACCCGCAGCCGCCGCGGAAACCTGTTGGCCGTGGTCCATCGTGCGCGCGGCGTCGGCAACGACGAGATCGATCGCGCCGGCTGCCTGCTCGGCTTCGCGCACGGCGCGCGTCAGCAGTTCGACCATGGTGCGGATTGCGTCCGACTGCTGGTCCACTGCGACAACGATGCCGCCGGTCGCACCGACAATCGCATCAGTGGAGACGCTGATGTTCATCGCGGCGGCGATCGAGCGTTCGGTGGCGGCTCGAACCTCCTCGATGCGCTTTGAAATCTCCTGCGTCGCCGCCTCGGTGCGGGCAGCCAGCCCCTTCACCTCGATCGCGACCACGGCGAAGCCGCGCCCCGCCAAGCCGGCGCGGGCCGCTTCGATCGTGGCGTTGAGAGCGAGCATATTGGTCTGCGACGCGATCGCGCGGATCAGGTCAGAAACCTGACCGATGTCGTGAACCGCCTGCTTCAGCTGGGTCTTGATACAGATCGAGGCCGCGACGTCCGAGGCCGCCGTCCGCACCAGCTGCGTGGTTCGGTCGGCCTCGTGGCGGATCAGGGAGATCGTCTCGGTCAGGCGGTGAGAGCAGGACTCGACCGAGACGATATCCGTCTTGGCATCGCCGACCTTGGTCAGCACGTCCGCGAGTTTATCCTGCGACCTGTGGGAGATCGCGACGAGTTGCTCGGCCGCGCCGTTCATGTGGACGACCGATTGGGCAACCGACTGCAGGATGGCGCCGATCTCGCGCCGGAACGCCTCAGCCTGTCCCTCCACGCGCTCGCGCTGCTTCTCCTCGAGCCGCGCCTGGGCCTGCGCTTCCAGCCCGAGCTCCTGCGCACTGCTGACGGCGCGGACGCGATCGATGAAGAGTTGCGCCATGCTGCGCAGCGAGACCAGCATGACCGACCCGCAGATCGCCTGAAAAACGAGGTTCTCCAGCATATGATCGACCGGGGACAGCGCGATGTGGAGAATGCGGGCTGTCATGATCAGGCCGACGAAGAGCAGCGCAGCCGAGGGCATGCTGGCCATGGTGAACGTGCCGGCGCAGATCAGCCCTGCCAGTAGGGTCGCCGTCAGCACCTCCATCTGGGGCACCGCAGTCGGATTGATCACCACGGCCATCACCAGCCAGGGCACCGCCATCATCGCTGAATCGATCAGGATCCTGTCATTGAATTTCACGGATGGCGCGTCGTCGCGCTTGCGTGCGTTGATCCTGGAAATCCGCAGGATGCCGAATAGCCCGGTGGATACGACCCACCCACTCCACAACAGCGGAAACCACAGCCAGCCATGAAACATGGCGGTGCTCGCCACGAGGACCGCCGAGAGCGCATTGGAGATCAGGATGGGTGGGATAATGCGCGCGAATATGTCCGCCTGCGCCGCGCGAAGCGCCGACGCCTCGGACTCGCCGAGCCTGGTTATGCCGAGTTTGCGATTGACCCAAGCGTTGTAGCGCGCAGGCAAGGTCGCAACTTCTGTCATGGCCGAACGGCCTTGCGCATCGTCATGGCCCGTACCTCCCCCGCGCGCATCGATGGGGATTCGACCCTCGCAGAGAGGCATCAAGCGGCGGTTAACGATACCGGGCGACGTTCAGGTCAAGGGCAAGCCCGGTGTCGCACCTTCACGCCGCATGCCAGGCCGGTGCGGCGGCGAGCAGCAACCGCATCGGTCCCGGGGGGTGCTCAGACCGCGCCGTGAGCCTCGACGTAAAGCGCATAGAGCGAGTGGCTGCTCGCCATGTAGAGACGATTGCCCTTGGGGCCGCCGAAGCACAGATTGGCGCAGCGCTCCGGCAGGCGGATGAAGGCGAGCGGCTTTCCGGCCGGACTGAACACCATGACGCCGTCGAGATCCTCCGACTTACCTCTCAACGAGAAGACCTTGCGCCCACCGGTCTCGGACGCGTCCGCATTGAGCGCGCCATTGCTGCCATAGCCGCACCAGAGATTGCCGTCGCGGTCGACCCTGAAGCCATCGAGCGCGCCGAAATCAGCGGCATCGACCACCTTGGTCTTGTTCGAGGCCTTGCCCTGCGCGTCGATATCGTAGCTCCAGATGCTGCGGTTGGGCGTGCCACGCCATTCCACGACATAGAGCTTCTTCTCGTCGGGTGAGAAGGCGAGGCCATTCGGGTTCACCAGATCGGTGATCACCGCCATGAGCTTGCCGTCGGTGCCGATGCGATAGACGTTGGTCGTCGCCTGCTCCGGCTTGGCGCGGAAGCCTTCCCATTCGCCGCTGATGCCGAAGAGCGGGTCGGTGAACCAGATCGTATCGTCGGATTTGACGACGATGTCGTTGGGCGCGTTGAGGCGCTTACCCTCATAGCTGTCGGCCAGCACGGTGATCTTGCCGCTCTTCTCTGTGCGGGTGATCCGGCGCGTCACCGAATGCTCGCAGGTGACGAGACGACCCTGGCGATCGCGGGCATTGCCGTTGGCGTAGTTGGCATTCTCGCGGAAGACGGTGAAGCTGTTCTTCACCTCGTCATATTTCATGATCCGGTTGTTCGGAATGTCGCTCACCAGCAGGTAGCGCCCCTGCGGGAAATAGACCGGCCCCTCGGCCCAGCGCATGCCGGTCCCCAGTTGCTCCACGGTGCTCGAATAGATCCGGTATTTCGCGAAGCTGGGATCGAGGATCTCGACCGCCGGATCAGGGTAGCGCTGGTTCGGCTTGAACGGGAAGCCTTGCGCGAGTGCAGGCCGGGCCAGAACTGAGCCGGCGATGACGGCAGCGCCGCCCGCGAGCAGATGACGACGAGATGTTTCAACCATTGTTTCCCCCAGATTTTTTGTCGTTGATGGTCTTGGACGGTAATCAGTCCTGGACGGCAGCCGGTCGTCGCCGGCTTCTCCGCGGAATAGGGCCCCGAAGCTTGCGCGCCGCCGCGTCAGCAGCGGGCGACGCGAGTGTTCAGGACCAGCTCGGCCGCCATTTGGCGAACTCTGCCTTGGTCTCGGCATTGGCGGGATAAAGCCCGAAGATGCCCTGCCCGGCGCGCACGCGCTCGGCGACGAAATCCTCATAGGCCGTCTGCTCATACACCTCAGGCGCGATCTCGTTGGCGAGATGGGCGGGGATGACGCAGACGCCCTCGCCGTCTCCGACGATGATGTCGCCTGGATAGACCGCGACATCGCCGCAGGCGATCGGCGCGTTGATGTCGAGCGCATGGTGACGGATCAGGTTGGTCGGCGAGCTCGGGCGGTTGTGATAGGCGGGGATCGCCATGGCGGCGATCTCCGGTGTATCGCGAAAGCCGCCATCGGTGACGACGCCGGCGACGCCGCGCTGCATCAGGCGCGAGACCAGGATGCCACCGGCGGAAGCCGCGCGCGGGTCCTTGCGGCTGTCGATCACCATGACATGGCCGGGGGGGCAATCCTCGACCGCCCGGCGCTGCGGGTGCTGTGTACCCTCGAATGTGCCGAGATGATCGAGGTCTTCCCGCGCCGGGATATAGCGCAGCGTGAAGGCCTCGCCGACCATCGAGCCGGACTTCTGGCCGAGCGGGCGCACATCCTGGATGAAGACGTTGCGGAAGCCGCGCTTGAACAGCGCGGTGGTGAGCGTTGCGGTCGAGACGCGCTTCAGCTTCTCGCGGTTTTCGGGAGTGAGGGTCGTCATGATCTTGAGCGGGGCTCCAGCGAAGGGTCGAGCATTTCGTCAGCGTGAGACGGATGGCGTGGCCGTCGAGAACCGGAGCGGAGCGTACTCAAGTACGTGAGCACCGGAAGCGCAGACCGCCACGTCAGGCGGCCGCGCTGGCGGAATGATCGGCCCTTCGATCATTCGATCTTCACATTCGCCTTCTGCGCCACCTCGCCCCAGCGCTTGGTCTCGGCGGCGATATGGGCGGCGAACTGTTCTTGCGTCGAGCCGACGGGATCGACGCCGAGCTTCTTCAGCTGTTCGATCGTGCCGGGCTCGCGCATGATCGCCTGCACCTCGGTGGAAAGCCTGGCGACGATCTCCTTGGGCACGCCTGACGGCGCAAAGAAGCCGTGCCAGGAGGTCGCGGCATAGCCTGGGATGAACTCGGCCAGCGCCGGCAAATCCGGGGCCACAGCCAGCCGCTCCGGCGTCGCGGTGGCGAGCGCGCGGATCTTGCCGGCCTCGACATGCGGCCAGGCGATGGTGATGTTGTCGAACGAGACCTGGATCTGGCCCGAGAGCAGATCCTGCGTCACTTGCCCGCTGGAACGATAAGGCACATGGGCCATGTCGGTTCCGGTGGCGACCTTGAACAATTCAGCCGCCATATGCGTCGAGGTGCCGGCGCCCGACGAGCCGAACGAGTATTTGCCGGGATTGGCCTTCAACAGCGCGATCAGCTCCGGCACAGTCTTGGCCGGCAAGTCGATATTGACCATCAGGATGTTCGGTACGCTCGCCACCTGCGAGATCGGCGCAAAATCCTTGATGTGGTCATAGGGCATCTTAGCGTAGACGCCGGGATTGATCGCATGGGTCGAGACCGTGCCCATGGTCAGCGTGTAGCCGTCGGGCGCCGAGCGTGCGACGGCGGCGACGCCGGTATTGCCGCCGGCTCCGGCCCGGTTCTCGACGATGAAGCGACCGTTCATCCGCGCGCCCAGCCTTTCGGCCAGCAGACGTCCGAGGATGTCGGTGGTGCCGCCCGCGGCGAAAGGCACGACGATCGTCACGACCCTGGAGGGATAATCTCCCTGAGCCATCGCGGCTGGCGCCGCAGCCAGGCAAGCGGCGGCGATCATGGCCCTGCGTGTCAGTCTCATTGTCGGCGATCCTCCCATTGCGTTTTCCAATCCCGGCTCGTTGCGCCGGTGCGGCCCTTGGCTCGGCCTTGAGGGTGACATAGCACGGCATTCGGGATTTGAAATCTGAAATTTCAGACTTGCCGGCACTTGCGGTTTGTGATGTTTGGTGCCGCCATGGACTCTTGGCCGGCCTCACTCCCCGTCGGGGAATCGCCGGCCGCGAACCATGATCTCGGAACCGCCATGTCCTGGAACGGTATGTCGCAATTGATCGCCATCGAGCCCGTCGCTCCGCATCTGCTGCGCTCGCTGCGCGAGCATGTGCATGAGCGCTTGCGCCGCGCGATCGTCGCCGGGCGCTTCCGCAATGGCGAGCGCCTGAACGAGCGCCAGCTCGCCGAGATGCTCGGCGTCAGCACCACCCCGGTGAAGGACGCGATCCGCAAGCTGGAAAGCGAGGGCCTGGTCCGGACGGAAGCCCGGCGCGGCGTCTTCGTCGAGTTCTCGGCCCGGCAGGCGCTGGAAATGGCGCTTGGCCGCGCCGCGCTCGAAAGTGTCATGGCCCATATCGCAGCCAACCGGCTGAGCGACACCGACATCGCCGAGATGGCCCGCCTGATCGACGACATGGAGCATGCGACGGCGCATAGCGCGCTTGAAGACCTCGTCACCCTGAACGAGGCCTATCACGGCACGATCCACCGGATTTCGGGCTGCACCTATCTTGAGCGCCGGCTCGACGGCCAGCGCATGTACGATCACGCCCAGCGCATCGCGCTGCTCTCCGAGTCCGCAGAGCGCGCCCAGGGCTTTGAGGAACATAAATCGATTTTCGAGGCGCTGGCGGGACGCGATCCGGCGCTCGCCGAGACGAGGATGAGACGCCACATCGTGCGCTCGGCGAAAGCCCATGTGCGCCAGGTGTTCGGCGCAGATGCGGAGGGACTGGCCTATGACGAATAATACAGTGCGCAAGGCTTTGCGCGGTATCTCCGGCGTGCATGTCACCGCCTGGGGAGCCGATGGTGAGGCCGATTGGGTGGTGACGGGCAAGATCGTCGCGCGCATCGCGGCAGCCGGCATCCACAACATCGTCTCGGCCGGCAACACCGGCGAGTTCTACCCGATGACGACCGACGAGGTCGTGAGGAGCCATGCCGTCGCAGCACAGGCCGCCAACGGCAAGGCGCTGGTCACCGCCGGCATCGGCCGCTCGCTGCGCGAAGCCGTCTCGACCGGCAAGCTCGCTGCGACTGCGGGCTGCGATGCCGTGATGGTGCATCACCCGCTCGACCCCTTCGCCGCGCCGCAATCGCAGGCCGACTACATCATCGCCATCGCCGAGGCGCTGACGTTGCCCGTCGTCGCCTATATCCGCTCGGACGCGATCGGCGTGAAGGACCTCGTCCGCGTCGCGACCCATGCCAATGTCGCCGGCGTGAAGTTCGCTTCCAACAACATGATGCTGCTCTCCGAATGCGTGCGCGCGACGCAGGGGACCAGCGCCAACTGGATCTGCGGTCTCGCCGAAGGTTGGGCTGCGCCCTTCTATGCGTTGGGCGCCCGCGGTTTCACCTCCGGCCTGATCAATGTCGCGCCGGAGCGCTCGCTTGCCGTCTGGCACGCGCTGGAGAAGGGCGACTATGCTGCCGCTCGCGTCGAGGTCGACGCCATCGCCGGCTTCGAGACTCTGCGCACGAAATACGGCAACGGCGCCAACGTCACTGTGGTCAAGGAAGCGCTCGGCCTGCTCGGCACGAATGTCGGCCCCGTCCGCCTGCCTGGCCTGCCGGAGCTGAACGCCGCGGAGAAGGCCGAACTGCGCGCCATCGTCTCCGGCTGGAGCGCAGCGAAGGCCGCCGCAGAGTAGCGCCACCCCGTCATGGTCGCCCTTGTGGCAACCATCCACGTCTTCGCTGGTCGAGACCTGTGTTCAAGACGTGAATGCCCGGGACAAGCCCGAGCATGACGGTAAATACCTGCGACAAACAAAAAGATCGCTCGAAGGAAACGCCGATGTCGTCCCATCCCCGCAAGACGCCCGACACCCTGCGCAGCAAGCGCTGGTTCGGCGCGAGCGACCTGCGCTCCTTCGGCCATCGCTCGCGGGCGCTGCAGATGGGCTTCGGCCATGACGAGTTCATGGGCAAGCCGGTCATCGGCATCCTCAACACCTGGTCCGAGATCAATCCCTGCCACACCCATCTGCGCGACCGCGCCGAAGCGGTGAAGCGCGCCGTCTGGGCCGCGGGCGGCTTTCCCGTCGAGATCCCGGTGATGTCGGTCTCGGAGCAGTACCAGAAGCCGACGACGATGCTCTACCGCAACTTCCTGGCGATGGAGACGGAGGAATCGATCCGCTCCCATCCGCTCGACGGCGCGGTGCTGCTGGGTGGCTGCGACAAATCCACCCCGGCCCTGATCATGGGAGCCTGCAGCGCCGGCCTGCCCTTCATCTTCGTCCCGGCCGGCCCGATGCTGCGCGGCAACTGGGCCGGCAAGGTGCTGGGTTCGGGTGCCGATGTCTGGAAATACTGGGCCGAGAAGGAAGCCGGCAACATCACCGACGATCAATGGCGCGACATGGAGAGCGGCATCGCCCGCTCCTATGGCACCTGCATGGTGATGGGTACGGCCGCGACGATGATGAGCCATGCCGAGGTGCTGGGCCTGACGCTGCCCGGCGCCTCAGCCATCCCCGCCGCCGATGCAGCCCATCCGCGCATGGCCGCCGCCAGCGGCAAGCGCATCGTCGAGATGGTCTGGGAGGATTTGACGCCCGACCGGATTCTGACGCGGAAAAGCTTCGAGAACGCATTGACCGTGCATATGGCGGTGGCGGGCTCGACCAACGCCATCATCCACCTCATCGCCATGGCGGGCCGTGCCGGCGTACCGCTGACGCCCGACGATTTCGATGCCTTCTCCCGGACAGTGCCGGTGATCGCCAATCTGCGACCCTCGGGCGAATTCCTGATGGAGGATTTCTTCTATGCCGGTGGGCTGCCGGCCCTGCTCAAGCAACTTGAGAGCAAGCTACACACCGACGCCATGACGGTGACCGGCAAGCCGATCTCGGAGACGATCGCGCTGGCCCAGATCTATGACGACAACGTCATCCGCCCGCTCGACCGCGCCGTCTCGACCGCCAATGGCCTCGCCGTGCTCAAGGGCAACCTCGCCCCGGATGGCTGCGTCATCAAGCCTTCCGCCGCCGAACCGCGCCTGCTCAAGCATTCAGGCCCGGCGCTGGTCTTCGAGGACTACGATGCGATGATGAAGGCGGTGAACGACGAGAGCCTCGACGTCACGGCCGACCACGTCATGGTGCTGAAGAATTGCGGCCCCGTCGGCGGTCCCGGCATGCCGGAATGGGGCATGATGCCGATCCCGCGCAAGCTCCTGAAGCAGGGCGTGCGCGACATGCTGCGCATTTCGGATGCCCGCATGTCCGGCACGAGCTATGGCGCCTGCGTGCTCCATGTCGCGCCCGAAGCCTATATCAAGGGACCGCTCGCGGCGGTCAGGACGGGCGACACCATCAGCGTCGATGTCGAGGCGCGCAGCATCAACGTCAATCTGAGCGACACCGAGATCGCGGCCCGCCTCGCGAACTGGTCGCCGCCGAACCGCGACTATCCGCGCGGCTACGGCAAGATGTCGGCGGCCCATATCCGCCAGGCCGACAAGGGCTGCGATTTCGACTATCTCGAAGGCACGGCGAAGATTCCCGAGCCGGAGATTCACTGAGGCGGGCTGCGCGCCGCGTCAGCCCCGCCCGAACAGCCCGTGAAAGCGGCCAAGGAAGCTCTTGAGCCGGTCGTTCCCAGGATTGCCGAAGATCTCGCCTGGCGGCCCGGCCTGGGCGACCTTGCCCTGGTCGAGGAAGACGACATGGTGCGAGACATCGCGGACGAACATCATCTCATGGCTGACCAGCAGCATCGTCATCCCTGACTCGGCCAGGCCCTGCATCACGCTCAAGACCTCCGCGACGAGCTCGGGATCGAGCGCCGAGGTCACCTCATCGAACAGCAGCAGCCGCGGCTGCATGGCGACCGCCCGCGCGATCGCGACGCGCTGCTGCTGGCCGCCGGACAATTGATAGGGATAATGCCCGCTGCGATCAGCCAGCCCGACGCGGCCGAGCCAATGCTGGGCAATCTCGCGCGCCTCGGCATCGCTCTTGCCCTGCACCTTGGTCAGTCCGAGCATGACGTTGGCGGCGGCCGTCAAATGCGGAAACAGATTGAACTGCTGGAAGACCATGCCGAGCCGGGCGCGCTGCGCCGAGATCCGGGTTTCGCTCAGGCGCTTCCGGCGCTCACCGGCCATGATGTAGCCGACCGGGTCGCCATCGAGCAGGATCTCGCCGCCATCATGCTCCTCCAGCAGATTGATGCAGCGCAGGAAGGTCGTCTTGCCCGATCCCGAGGCCCCGATCAGCGAGACCACCTGCCCCTGGCTGACGGTGAGATCGATGCCCTTCAGCACCTCGACCTGGCCGAAGCTCTTGCGCACGTCGCGGGCTTGCAGAAGCGCCGGCTCGGTCATCGTTGGCCGTTCCTTCAGTAACGCAGATAGGAGAACCGCCGCTCCAGCGATGCGCCGAGCTGGGCGAGCGTGAAATTGATCGCGACATAGAGCGCCGTGGTCAGCAGGTAGAAATCGATGATCATGTAATTGCGCGCCATCGCCTGCTGGGCCGACAGCAGCAGCTCGACCACGCCGATGATCGAGAGCAGCGTCGTACCCTTGACGATCTCCAGCGCAGTGTTGACCCAGGGCGGCAGCATGCGGCGCACGGCCTGGGGCAGGATGACATAGGAGAGGCGCTTGCCGAAGGTCAGCCCGATCGCCTTGGCCGCCTCCATCTGCCCCGCGGGCACGGACTGGACCGCACCGCGGAAATTCTCGGCGACATGGGCGGTGGCGAAGGCGCCGAGCGCGATGACGCCGGCCCAGAAGGCCGGCACGTTGATGCCGAACAGCGCCAGCCCGTAATAGGTGAAGAGGATCAGCACCAGCAGCGGGATACCGCGCATCAGGTCGACATAGAGCCGCGCGACCAGCCGCAACCACCACCAGCCATAAGCCAGCGCCACGCCCATCGCGAGCCCGCAGACCGTCGCGATGACGATGCTCAGGGCCGAACTCAGCATCGTCACGCCGAGCCCCTGGAGCAGCGAGGCCCGCGCCTGCCAGGCCTCGAACAGGAAGGTGCCGGGCGCCATCGAAAAATCCATGGCGCCCTCAGCGGATCGATGCGTAGCGGCGCTCAAGCAGCCGCAGCATCATGGCGATCAGATAGGCGCTGGCGAGATAGAGCGCGCTCGCGGTCAGCCAGACCTCCATGACCCGGAAGGTGTTGGCGTTGATCTGCCGCGCCGTGAAGGTCAGCTCCGGCACCGCGATCGCGGCCGCCAGCGAGGTGTCCTTGAACAGCGAGATCAGGTTGTTGCCGATCGACGGCAGGGTGATGCGGAACATCACGGGCAGGATGACATAGGCCTGGCGCTGCCAGGGACGCAGGCCGATCGCCTTGGCCGCCTCGACATATTGCTTGGGTATCGAGGCCAGGCCAGCGCGGAAGACCTCGCACATATAGGCGCCGGCATAGAGCGAGAGCGAGAGCACGAAGCTCTGCGTCTTGTCGAGAAAGGTGACGTCGAACTCCGGCAGGCCGAAATAGAGGAAGAAGATCAACAGCAGCAGCGGCGTGCAGCGGATGAACTCGACATAGGCCCAGACCGGGGCCGAGAGCCAAGCCTTGCCCGAAACGCGCGCATAGGCGGCCAAGAGCCCAATCACGCTGCCGATCAGCAGCGACACGACCGCAAGACCGAGCCCGAGCAGCAGGGCGTCGGTCAGCTTGTCGGCGTTGCGCGCGATGACGGACCAGTCGAAATGATAGTCGATCATAAGGGCAGTGCTTGTCCGAGCCGCAGCGCGAAGCCGTGCCGGCCGGCGCGCATGCCGACCGGCCCCGGCAGGGGCCATGCCATCAGGCGAACTCTTGCGGGAAACCGACCTTTGGGATCGGCAGTTCGATGCCGAACCACTTCTTGTAGGAGGCGGCGAAATAGTCGAAATCGACGCCCATCATCGCCTCCTTATAGGCCGTGTTGACCCAGTTCAGCCAAGTCGGATCACCGGGCTTGACCGCCGAGGCATATGAATTCGGCATCCAGCCGAAGCCGGAATCGACGAAGCGGCCGGGCGCTTGCTGCATCAGCCAGCGGATGGCCGACTGGTCCTGCAGGGCCGCGTCGATGCGCCGGGCGTTCAGCGCCTGCATCGTCGAATCCGGGCTGTCGAAAGCGTCGACCTTGGCCTGCGGCACGGCCTTGTGGATCCACTCCTCCAAGAAGACGTTCTGCATGCCGCCGACCGTGACGGCACTGCCCGCAGCCTTCAGCTCGTCATAATTCTTGTACTTGCCGCCGCGCGCCAGCAGCAGCAGACCGACGCCTTCGCGATAATAGGGAATGGTGAAATCGACCTGCTGGGCCCGCCCGGCCGTCACGGTCATCCATTGCACCACGATATCGACCTTGTCTGTGACGAGGCTCGGGATGCGCGCATCCGAGCCCTGGAGCACGAACTCGACCTTCTCGTAATCGTCGAACAGGCCCTTCGCCAGGAGCTTGGCCAGGTCGATGTCCATGCCGACGAGCTTGCCGCTGGCATCCTGGAAGTGCCAGGGCGGGTTGGTGCTGCCCGTGCCGACGATGAGCTTGCCGCGCTCCTTGATCGTGTAGAGCTTGCTCTTGGCGACGGTCTGGGCTTGCGCGACCGAGGGCGCGATCAGGCTGGCGGCTGCGGCGGTGCCGATCGCGGCGCCGGCGAGGCCGAGCCCGAACAGGCTGCGGCGTTCGACCAGCAAAGCCGGATCCTGCGGGGAAGCCGGATCTTGTGGGGAAGCAATGTCGTCCTGAACGCCCATCTCGCTCTCCATTTCGCTCTGCACGCGCCGCCGATTTCGACGGGCCGGCGTCATCGGCTTTCGCAAGAAGCGGGCCATCCCCTGGGTTTTCGCAAGGTCAGCCCTCCGCTCCGCCAGGCCTCGACCCGGCAACATCGGCAGGGCATGCTGGGGCCAGATTCAGGCGGCTCGGCTCCGGGCCGCCTTGCGCTCGCAGGCGAGACGTCACCTTTGCCCGAAACGCCACTCTCCTCCTCGCCTCTCCTGAACTGCTGCGAAGCTTTCGCGGCCCCGACCAAATCCCGGATCGAACAGGAGAGCTGGGTGCCGGCGATCTGCCGAAGTCGTCGCGGCGAACGCTTCGCCGACATCGCCGCCATCAAGACCGATGTGAAGGATCTCTGCCGCCACTGAACCATCCCGAACCGGACGAGGCCGGATCAACCGGCCCGCTTCACCACAGGAGGAGAACGCTCGATGTTGAAACGCAGCTTCCTGGGCGGCACGCTCGCCGCCCTCGCTTTGGCTGGCATGACGCCCGCCCTGTCCCAAGCCTATCCGACGCGGCCGATCACCTTGATCGTGCCCTATGCGCCCGGCGGCGCCACCGACATCATCGGCCGCGTCATCGCCGAGGAGGTTTCGCACACGATCGGCCAGCGCGTCGTGGTCGAGAACCGCGCCGGCGCGGCAGGCAGCGTCGGTGCGGCGGCCGTGGCCCGGGCCCAGCCCGATGGCTACACTCTGCTGATGGGCGCGCTCACCAGCCACTCCATCAATATGGGCCTGCAGGCCAAGCCTGGATTCGACCTGAAGAAGGATTTCGCGCCGGTCACGCTCGCCGGCACGGTTGGGCTGGCGCTCGTCGTTCACCCCTCGGTGCAGGCCAAGACCATCCCCGAGCTGGTCGCACTGGCCAAGGAGAAGCCCGATGACTTCAACTACGCCTCCTCCGGCAACGGCTCGCCGCAGCATCTGGCGGGCGAGATGTTCAATGCGCGGGCCGGCACCAAGCTCGGCCATGTCGCCTATCGCGGCTCCGGCCCGGCGATGACCGACATGATCGGCGGTCAGGTCAAGGTGATGTTCGACACGATCCCCTCCGTGCTCCAGCATGTGAATGCCGGCTCATTGAAGGCGATCGCGACGACCGGCCGCGAGCCCTCACCCTTCATGCCGGATTATCCGACCGCGATCTCGCAGGGCCTGGCCGATTTCGAGATCGGCTCCTGGTTCGGCGTGCTGGCGCCGGCCGGCACGCCGCAGCCCGTCATCGACAGGCTCAACACTGAGATCGGCAAGGCGCTGAGGAGCCCGCGGGCGCTGGAGGCGATGAAGCTCCAGGGCGTCACGCCCAAGCCGGGCACGCCGGCCGAGGCGGCTGCGCTGATCGACAGCGAGATGACGAAATGGAACGCAGTGATCAAGGCGACCGGGCTCAAGCCGGAATGAGGGCGCGATGACAGCAACCATCCAGCGTATCGCCATCGTCGGCGCCGGCATGATCGGCGCGAGCTGGGCGGCGCTTGCCACCGCCCACGGCTTCGACGTCTGCGCCTATGATCCGGCGCCGGAAGCCGAGGCGAAGTTTCGCGCCTATGTCGAACGCGCTCGCGCTCAGCTCGCCGAGCTCGGCCTGATCGGCACCGGCAACATCGCCTTTTTCGCCGATCTCGCAGCGACCTTGCCCGGTGCCCAATTCGTGCAGGAGAACGGTCCCGAGAACGAGGCCGTGAAGCGCGAGCTGCTCGCCCGCATCGATGCCGGCAGCCCGCCGGATGCGATCATTGCCAGCAGCACTTCGGCGCTGGTCCGCAGCGCCATCGTCACCGATTGCGCAAACCCTGCCCGTATCATCGTCGCCCACCCGTTCAACCCGCCGCATCTCGTGCCGCTGGTCGAAATCGTCGGCGAAGACGAGGCCGTGGTTGCGCGCGCCGCTGCCTTCTACCGCGAGCTCGGCCGCCGGCCGGTGATCCTGAACCGCGAAATGCCCGGCCATATCGCCAACCGGCTGGCCTCGGCGCTCTACCGCGAGGCGGTGCATCTGGTCGAGCAGGGCGTCGCCAGCGTCTCCGAGATCGATGCGGCTTTGTGTAACGGCCCCGGTCTGCGCTGGGCTCTGATGGGGCCGCATATGACCTATCATCTCGGCGGCGGCGAAGGCGGCATCGCTGGCTATCTCGCCCATCTCGGCCCAAGCCAGGTCCGGCGCTGGCAGGCACTGGGCAATCCGGGCCTGGGCGAGGAGGTCCAGCGCGCGATCATCGCCGGCGTCGCGGAAGAAGCCGCCGGCCGTTCGATCGCTGAACTGGAGATTCGCCGCGACGAGGGCCTGCTTGCCTTGTTGAAATCGCGCAAACTCGTCAGCGAATAGCCCGCCTCGTCCCGGTGTGGAGTGAACTGCAACGTGTCGTTGCGACCGGCCTGCCGCTAGGCGAAGACGCGCGGCCGCAATCCTGCGTGGAACCAGGTGATCATCGAGTAGATGTCGTAGACCGGTAGTCCGGTCGCCGCCTGCACCGCCGCGGCATAGGGCGGCATATTGGTGCATTCCAGCACGATGGCGCCGACATCCGGGTTCTTCGCGATGAGGGCGAGTGCGGCTTCGACCACATCCCGCTCGGCGAGGTCGATATCCATGTCGTCCTTTTCGGCCTTAATCAGGACGCGGAAGAACTCCCGGCCGTTCTCGGTGCCCGTAACCGGCACGTCGAGCGGCACGCCAGCCCCTTCGAGATGGGCCGGGCTCAGCGTTCCCGCCGAAACCGTGACCAGCCCGACGCGCTTGCCCGGCGGCAACGTCGCCTGCACCCAAGGCACCTGCATCAGCGACGAGGTCGCGACGGGAACGCCGACAGCAGCCGCGATCTCACGCTGGAACAGCGAGAGAAAGCCGCAATTGGTCGTGATCGCCTCCGCGCCGACGCGGACGAGATCCCGGGCGGCGTCGATGAAATCCGGTAGCAGGCCGGCAGCTCCCTGCATCACCACCTTGTCGGGGCTAGCACCGGACACCACGCGATACAGCACCGGGAACGGCCAGGTCGCGCCATTGCCCATATCGCCGAGAATGCGGGGGAAGCGCGCCTCCAGCATCAGGATGCCAAGCGGCGCGCCATAGATCGCCTTGCCGCCGCGCGCGATGCGGCCGGTTGCCGGCGAAAAGGCTCGTGACGTCATCAGGACATTCCACAAAGGCTGGATAGTGGAGGCTCCGGGCGGCGACAAAGGCGCTGCCCGCCCCTGGCGTCAGGTTCTCGCGTAGACATCCTCGATGCGGACGATGTCGTCCTCGCCGGTATAGGAACCGACCTGGACCTCGATGAGCTCGAGCGGGATCTTGCCGGGGTTGGCGAGACGGTGGGTGCAGCCGATCGGCAGGTAGATCGACTCGTTTTCATGGATATAGGAGACCGCGCCGTCGAGGGTGACCTCGGCGGTGCCCGAGACCACGACCCAATGCTCGGCGCGGTGGAAATGCTTCTGCAGGCTGAGCAACCCGCCGGGCTTGACGTTGATGCGCTTGACCTGGAACCGCGCCCCGAGATCGATACGCTGATACCAGCCCCAGGGCCGGTAGATGCGCAGATGCTCGCTCGCCTCGCGCCGGCCTTCGCTCTTCATCTGCTCGACCAGCGCCTTGACGTTGGCGGCCTGCGCCTTGGTCGTGACCAGGACCGCATCGCGCGTCGTCACGACGACGGCGTCGTCGAGCCCGATCACCGTCGTCAGGATGTCCTCGCTGCGCACCAGCGTGCCGCGTGTGTCGAGCGCGACCACCGGTCCTTCGAGGACATTGCCGTCCCCGTCCTTCGGCTTGACCTCGTAGATCGAGTCCCAGGCACCGACATCCGACCAGTCGAAGCTCGCCGCAAGCACGCCGGCATGCTTGGTCTTCTCCATCACGGCGTAATCGATCGAGACCTTCATCGCCCGCGCGAAGCCGGCTGCATCGAGCCGCAGGAAGTCGAGGTCGCGTTTGGCCTCGGCAAGCGCGGCGCGCGCGCCCGCGATCACCTCCGGTGCATAGAGATCGAGCTCCTCGATCATCCCGGCGGCTGCGAAAACGAAATTGCCGCTGTTCCAGAGGAAGCCTTGGTCGACATAAAGCTGCGCCGTCTTCGCATCCGGTTTCTCGACGAAGCGAGTCAGGCGGCTTGCACCAGGCACGTCGAGCGCGTCGCCGGGCTCGAGATAGCCGTAACCGGTCGCGGGCTTCGTCGGCACGATGCCGAAGGTCATGATCAGGCCCGAGGCCGCAAGCGTTGCAGCCTTGGCGCAATCGGCGCGGAAGCCGTCGACATCGGCGACGATATGGTCGGCCGCCAGCGCGACGCAGATCGCATCCCCCGCCCGGCTGCTCGCCAGGAGCGCGCCGACGGCGATGGCGGCAGCGGAATCGCGCCGCTCCGGCTCCAGGACGATGTCGCCTTCGACGCCGACCGCCTGCATCTGTTCGGCAACGACGAAGCGGAACTCATGATTGGTGACGACGATGGGCTTGTCGAAGGAAGCGCCCTTCACCCGCAGCAGCGTCGTCTGGAAGGTCGACAACCCCTCATCCAGCAGGCCGATGAACTGTTTGGGCATCGTATCGCGTGACAAAGGCCACAGCCGCGTCCCGGAACCACCAGCCATGATCAAGGGTATGATGTTCGCTGAAGCCATGATGCTGATGTCGACCTGAATGAGGATAATCGGCAAGATTTCACTACGGGAGACGGCAGTCATAGCCAAGCCTAGCCGCAGCGGAAAGGGCCGGCAGACAGCAACAGGTGGTCGCGCGACGGTGTGACGCTCAAGCGGAGCGAGGCCCGCCGAAATCGACCGTTCAGGAAGTCCCATCCCCTGAACGGCGGTTCCCGCCGAATTTCGTCTCATTTCGATGCAGTCCGCAGCGGTACACCGCTTGCGATTTCACCACCGAAAGCGTTCCCGACCGGACAAGTGTTCCGATCCGGGTCGCCGATTGCAGCACGGACCCTCGGGCTCCCGCGCAATGGTGGAGTCGGGTAGGATGGCAAGCGTCGACGATCTGAACTACGCCGCCGGTCGAACCGGAGAGGCGCGCGTCAAGCGAGAGCGCAGCTCCCCTTTGCGACACTGGATCGGCCTGATCACCGCGTTGACCGACGCCGTCGTGATCATGGCCATCGTCGCCCTCACCTCGGTCACCTACCATGTGCTGGCTTTCGATGAGTTCGGAAGCCCCCGGATCACGCTGGAGCTGGCGATGATGCTGGCCGCCATATTCGTCTTCAGCAATCTGCTGCGCGGCCGCTACCAGATCGCCAATTATCTCTCGACCAAGGGCCAGGTGTCAGCGGCCTTCGCGGTCTGGAACATCACCATGATCGCCTTCATCGCGATCACCTTCATGGCCAAGACCGTCGATCACTATTCGCGCGGCGTGATCATCGCGACCTATTTCACCGCCCCTCTCCTGATCGCACTGGCGCGCTCATCCATCACCCGCAGCATCGCGATGGCGAGCAAGACCGGGCGCATCACCTCCGAGCGGATTTTCCTGATCGGGCGAGAGCGGGACGTCATGTCCTTCGTCTCGCGGCACCAGCCCTGGAACATCGGCTTCGCCATCGTCGACGTCGCCTTCCTGGGCGACACCGACGATCCCGATGCGCTCGCAGCCGATCTCGGCGCCGCCGTCGCGCGATGCAGGGCGATGCAGCCGGACGCGATCTACATCGCCATGCCCTGGTCGAAGCAGGAGGCGATCGACGCCTGCATCGACGCCTTCATGAACCTGCCGGCCGCGATTCACCTCGCCCCGGAACGGATCATGGACCGTTTCGACAACCCCCATATCGTTCGCACCGGAACCTTCGCCAGCTTGCGCCTGACGCGGCCGGCGTTGTCCGCCCTCGAGAATGCCGCCAAGCGCATTTTCGATATGGTCGGCGCGCTGACGATCCTGCTCCTGAGCCTGCCGCTGCTGCTGCTGATCGCCGTCGTGATCCGGCTCGACTCGGCTGGTCCCGTCTTGTTCCTGCAGCGCCGTTACGGCTTCAACCAGCGGACCTTCCGCATCTTGAAGTTCCGCACCATGACCACGACCGATGACGGCGACATCATTCGCCAGGCGCGGCGCAACGATCCGCGCATCACCCGCGTCGGCCGCGTGCTGCGGCGCTACAATCTCGACGAGTTGCCGCAATTGCTGAACGTCCTCGCCGGCCAGATGTCACTGGTCGGCCCGCGTCCGCATGCCCTGGCGCATGACCATGAATTCCAGCGCAAAATCGCGCTCTATGCGCGCCGCCATAACGTCAAGCCCGGCATCACCGGCTGGGCGCAGGTCAATGGCCTGCGCGGCGAGACCGATACCGATGAGAAGATGGCCAAGCGCATCGCCCACGACCACTGGTACATCGACAACTGGTCGTTCTGGCTCGATCTCGGCATCCTGCTGCGGACGGTCTTCAGCAAGAAGGCCTTCTCCAATGCCGGCTGATCACGGCGCCTCGCCGGCTCGCAGAGCGAGAGGCTGCTAGGGACTCTGGGCCGGATCAGGAGGGCTCCTGCACGGGCGCGCGCTTACGCGCCACCGCGAGACAGCCCAGGGTCAATACGACCGCGACCGCCGCGCCCGCGACCTTGACCACGGCGTCGTGAATCCGGCCATGGCGCGTGACCTCCAGATATTGGACAGCTTCGAGCATGACGATCGCGACCGACATCGCGAGCAGGACCCGGCCGAGACTGCGCGGATAGGCGATCGCGAAGGCCAATGTGATGGCGAACCAGCCGAGGAGGCGGCTGATGTCCGGAACCTCGTCGAAGAGATGCGGCCTGGATCCGATCGGCATGATCGAAACCCAGACGAGATAGGCAAGCCCGATCCAGCCGCAAACCAGGGCCGCCGATTTGAAGACGCGCATGCACAACCTCGACACAGCATTCTCGGCCGGACACGGCCAACCCATCGAATCGGCGCCGCCATCGGCTGAGATTATCCGGCCCGGCTGACTATCCGCTAACGACCAGGAACCACGCAAGTAACACGCAAGACCGCGATCAGAGCGCCTCCGCCAATGCCGGCGCGATGATCGGATCGACACAGATCATAGGCAGCGCCGGAACCGCCTCATATTCAGCATGGATCGAGCGGCTGACATAGGATTTGTAGCCGAGCCAGGAGCCCAACGCACTCTGACAGCGCCCGCAGGAGACGACGGCTTCATCGGCCAGCACAGCGGGGAGGACGATCGAGGGCGAGCCGCAGGCGCTGCAGGCGAACTGAGCCGTCCCATCCATTCCCGTCATCAATTCGTCTCCATTCCGCACAGAACGCGAAGGCGCGCCAGATCAGCAATATCGAGGCCAAGATGAACGGTTGCCATCAGCCCTGAAGAACCTCTCCGTCAATCCACGCACGCGCCAACTCGCGAAGCGGCCGGCCTTGTGCGAGACTGGGCGCCTGAAGAGGCCGGCCCGGTGACCGAGACCAGTGGAACGAATTTGACATTTGCGACCCGCCCGATATCGGCCGCGCGGCAAATGTCAAATTCATAAGTTCCACTAGAAAACCAAAGATTTGCTAGTGGTTTTGGTGATTCCGACATTTGCTCCGAGCTCGATATAGATCGGGGAGCAAATGTCGGAATCAAACCACTAGCGGGCAGCTTGGCGTGAACTACCGTCAGATCGAAATCTTCTCGGCCGTCATGAAGGCCGGCACCGTCTCGCGCGCGGCCGAGCTGATCGGGCTGACGCAGCCGGCCGTCAGCCGCGCCATCGCGGAGCTGGAGCGCGCCATCGGTTTTTCGCTGTTCGACCGCGTCCGCAACCGCATCATCCCGACGCCGGAAGGCAAATTGTTCTACGCCGATATCGAGCGCTCCTTCCTCGGCATGGACACGTTGCGTGCGGCCGCCGCGCGCATCCGCGACCAGGGCTCGGGCCAATTGCGCATAGGCTCGCTCTCGGCATTGGGCTCCTCTCTGGTCCCGCGCGCGGTGAAGCGTTTCCGCCTGGCGCATCCCGATATCCGCGTGACGCTGATGGTGCTGCCCTCCCGCGACGTACGCGACGGCGTGGCCTCGGGCGAATTCGACATCGGGCTGGCGGCGGACGAGATCGACGTCACCGGCGTGCTGCACCAATCCTTCGTGACACCGCGCGTCCTCTGCGCCCTGCCGCAGGGCCATCCCTTGGCAGCGAAGGAGATCATCGGCCCCCATCATCTCGATGGCGTCGATTTCGTCGCCTATGTCCCTGAGGACCGGGCCCGGCAGCGCCTCGACCTGATCTTCGCCGAGGCCGGCGTTGCCCCCAACATCGTGGTCGAGACGATCTATGCCGCGACCGTCTGCGCCCTGGTGGCCGAGGGTGTCGGCGTCGGCCTCGTCAGCCCCTATGCCATCGCCGGAGCAGACCCGACCCGGCTGGTGCTGCGGCCCTTCGAGCCCGTGGTCCAGAGCAAGAGCCTGCTGATCCTGCCGCTCGACCGCCCCAAATCCCAGCTCGTGCGCGATTTCATCGACTGCCTGATGGCCGCACGCTGAAGCAATCGCTCTGGCGCGGGACAGGTATAAATTCTAGGCATCGTCTCATTACCGCGACGCGATTGTCGCCCGAACGCGTCCCTCTATCGTCGCAGAGGATAGATAGAGGGGAGCATGCCATGCCGTTCTTTTCCAAACGCATCACGATGGCTGTCATGGCGCTCGGCCTCGCAGCAGCCGCGCCCTGCGCAACGCGAGCCCAGCAGGCCACCCCGGCCGGCAAGGAGCTCGCCGGCAAGACGATCACCATCGGCATCCATAACCGCGCGCCCTGGGGCTATCGCGACAAGAATGGCGCTGTGATCGGCTATCATCCCGATCTGGTGCGCGCCGCTCTGGCCCCGCTCGGCGTCAAGACAATCGAGTTCACCGTGGCCGATTTCGGAGCGCTGATCCCCGGCCTGCTGGCCAATCGCTTCGACATCATCGCTTCGGGCGTGGCCATCACGCCCGCCCGCTGCCAGCAGATCCTGTTCGGCGAACCGGATCTCTCTGCCGGCGACGGGCTGCTCGTGCTCAAGGGCAACCCGCTGAACCTGCACAGCTATGAGGACATCGCGAAGAACCCCGCCATCAAGCTCGGCGGCGGACGCGGCACCGAGAACGCCAAAAGCGCACTTGCCGCCGGCGTGCCCGAAGACCGTTTGCTGCTCTTCCCGAACAACGAAGCCGTGGTCAGCGCCATGTTGGCCGGCCGCGTCGATGCGGCGACCCTCTCGGCCCCCAGCGTCGCCGGTCTGATGGACGACCCAAACATGAAGGGCGTCGAGCGCGCCATGCCGTTCAAGGGCTACGTCAAGCCGGGTGGGCAGGAATACATGATGGCGACGGCCGTCGTCTTCGCGCCCAAGGACCAGGCGCTGCGCGACCTGTACAATGCTCAGCTTGCTAGGCTGAAAGCCGACGGCACATTGAAGGCGATCATGACCAAATACGGCTTCACCGAAGCCGAAATGCCACCGCAGGCCTCCACCGCCGAGCTCTGCTCGCCCAAGAGCTGAAGCGGCGCGCGTCGGGAGCACAGCCGATGACCTTCGCCGAGGTGATGTCGGGCATTTTCGAGGGCTTCCGGATCACCGCTTCGGTGACCGCGCTCGGCATGCTCTATGCCGTGCCCTTCGCCTTCATGGCCGGCGTCGCGCAGTACAGCACCAAGGGCTGGGCGCATGCGGCGGTCACCACCGTGATCGAGTTCTGGCGTTCCTCGCCGGTGATCATCCTGCTCTATGCCTTCTACTACATGCTCCCGGGCTTCGGCCTGCGCCTGTCTGGACTGACCGTCGGCGCGATGGTGCTTGGCCTCAACATCGGCGCCTATGGTAGCCAGGCGGTACGGGCTGCGCTGCAGGCGCTCGACCGGGGTCAGGCCGAGGCGGGCCGATCGCTCGGCCTGAGGCGCTGGCAGATTCTCCTCCTGATCGAACTCCCGCAGGCCCTGCTCGCGATGATGCCGACCTTCGTCAACCAGTTCATCCAATTGGTGAAGGGCACGGCGCTGGTCTCGCTGATCACGCTCGCGGACATGACCTTTCGCGCCAAGGAGATCTCACAGCTCAGCTACGACCCGGTGAAGGTCTATACCGGGCTGCTGCTGGCCTATTTCGTCATCTGCTATCCCGCGACTGTGGTTGGGCGCTGGCTGGAGCGCCGGGTCGGCGCCGGGCGGAAGCTCGTCCACGACGTTTGACCTTGCCTTCGCAGCCGCCATCCTGCCGGTCATAGGAAAGTCGCTGACGACGACGCTGGCCGTGACCCTGATGTCCTGCGTTTTCGCGGCGCTGCTCGGTTTTGGGCTGGAGATCACCCGGCGCTCCAGCATGCCGATGCGCTACGTCATGCGCTTCGTCATCGACTTCATCCGCTCGACGCCGGTGCTGGTGCAGCTCTACTTCCTCTACTACGTGCTGCCGGTCTACGGCATCAAGCTGCCCGCTCTGGTCGTCGGGGTCGCCGCGCTCAGCATCTATTATTGCGGCTATCTCGCCGAGGTCTTCAAGGCTGGCATCGACGGCATCGCGCGGGGCCAGTTCGAGGCTGCCAAGGCGCTCGGACTGGGCCGCCTGCAGACCGTCATCCTCGTCGTAGCGCCGCAGATGCTGCGCAACATCGCCGCGCCGATGGGCAGCTATTTCATCTCGATTTTCAAATCGACGCCTTATCTCGCCGTCATCGCCGTGCCGGAATCCTTCGGCTCGGCGCTCGATATCGCCTCGGACACCTTCCGCTATGGCGAGCCTATGATGGTGGTCGGAGCGATCTTCCTCTCCATCGCCGTCAGCTTCTCCTGGCTGATCCATGGACTGGAAGCGCGTCTTGCGCTCTCGGCCCGGCGCTGACCCCTCACTATCCCTTTCTCTGCCAAACGAGCTCCTGCCTATGGAAACCGAACTTCTTGCCAAGCTCACGCAGTGGCGCCACCGTCTGCACACGCATCCGGAGCTTTCGGAGCACGAGAGCGCGACGGCAGCCTTCGTCCAGGAGAGGCTCGCCGAGTTCGGTATCCCCTTCGTCGCGGGCGTCGGCGGCAACGGCGTCGTCGCGACGCTGTCGCGGCCCGGATCGAACCGCACGGTCGGCCTGCGTGCCGACATGGACGCCCTGCCGATCACCGAAGCCAACGACCTGGCTTACGCTTCCGCCTCTCCCGGCCTGATGCATGCCTGCGGGCATGACGGGCACACCGTCGCGCTCCTGGGCACCGCCGCCAGCTTGGCGAAGGACGAGAGCTGGAAGGGCCAGATTCAGTTCATCTTCCAGCCCGCCGAGGAGAACGGCGTCGGCGCCAAGGCGATGATCGCCGATGGTCTGTTCGAGCGCTTCCCGATGGAGCGGGTCTTCGCTTTCCACAACTGGCCGGGCATCGAGGCCGGCACGGTGGCGGTCCACAATGGGCCTGTCATGGCAGCTGGCGGCCGTTGGGAGATCACCTTGCATGGCCTTGCTGGCCATGCCGCAATTCCCCATCAGACGCGCGACCCCATCGTTGCTGCGGGCCATCTCATCGTGGCGCTCCACACCATCGTCTCGCGCAACGTCGATCCGGTCGATGCCGTCGTGCTCTCGATCGCGCAGGTCAATGGCGGCATCGTCAGCAACCAGATCCCCGGCAGCGTCACGCTTGTCGGCACGCTGCGGACCTATGATCAGGACGTCCGTGCGACGGTGATCAAGCGGATGGAAAGCATCGTCGCGGGCATCTGCGAGGCCTATGGCATGCGCGCCGATGTCGAGATTCTGTCGACCGGCCGTCCCATCATCAATTCGCCGGATGAAGCTGAGCTTGCCGTGGCGGCGGCGCGTGCCGCAGGAGTCCTTGTCCGCCGGGATGTTCGCCCCAGCACCACGGGCGACGACTTCTCCTTCCTGCGCCTGCACCGTCCAGGCGCCTATGTCTGGATCGGCAACGGGCCGGCGGGTCCCGATGGCGAGCTTCATAACAACCGCTACGACTTCAACGACGCGATCCTGCCGGTGGCCGTGAGCTGGATGTCGAACGTGGCCAGGCTCGCCCTCTCCGAGGCGCCGGGCGCCTGAGCGTCTCCCGCAAGCCATAAGCCCACGAACCATAAGCCAGGCTCATGATCTCATGATCCCGGCTCGATTGTCTCGACCTGTCAGGGCCGTCAACCTGACGCATCGAAAGAGGCCCATCATGCACGACCTGACCCGCTGCGTTCACCACCCCGCCGTCTCCGACGAGGGCTATGCCAGCCTCGCCGTCGCGACGCACCGCGCCTCAACCATCGTCTATCCCGATGCGGCGAGCTTCGCCGCCCGCAAATATCGCGGCTTCGACGGCTATACCTATGGCCTGCATGGCACACCGACGACGCGCACGCTGGAAGCGCAGCTCTCCGAGCTCCATGGCGGCGTGCGCACGGTTCTGGTTCCCTCCGGCCAGGCCGCCGTCACCATCGTGATGCTCTCGGTGCTGCTGCCGGGCGACAAGGTGCTGATCCCCGACCATGTCTATCCGCCCGTCCGCAGCTTCTGCGAGGAATACCTCAAGCCGCGCGGCATCGACTACGGCGTCTATGATCCGCTGATCGGCGCCCGCATCGCCGACCTCATCGACGACAGGACCAAGCTCGTCTGGGTGGAGTCCCCGGGCTCGGGCACCATGGAGGTGCAGGATGTGCCCGCCATCGCGAAGGCGGCCAAGGCCAAGGGCGCGCTCGTCGGTTGCGACAACACCTGGGCGACCCCTCTCCTGTTCAAGCCGCTGGCGCATGGCGCCGATTTCGCCTGCGAGGCGCTGACCAAATATGTCGGCGGCCATTCCGACCTGCTGCTCGGCTCGGTCACCGTCGCCGACTTGGCGCTGCGGCAGAAGCTCAAGGAGACCTTGCGCGGGCTCGGCGTCGGCGTCTCGCCCGACGAATGCGCGCTGGCGCTTCGCGGCATCGAGACCATGGGTCTGCGCGTCGCCCATATGGGCCGCGTCTCCGAGGATTTCGCCAAGCGCCTGACGCATTCTCCGGCGGTCGAGACCGTGCTGCATCCGGCGCTGCCGTCCTGCCCCGGCCATGAATTCTGGAAGCGCGACATGGGCCGCTCTTCGGGTGTCTTCAGCGTGGTGCTCAAGCCGGTCGCCGAGGCGGAGCTCGAAGCCGCGCTGACGGCGCTCAAGATCTTCGCGATCGGCGCCTCCTGGGGCGGCACGCGCAGCCTGATCGCGCCGATGGCGGTCAAGGGCGACCGCACGGTCAAGCCCTGGACACATCCGGGCACGGTCCTGCGCATCAGCATCGGGCTGGAGGATCCCGACGATCTCTGGAGCGATCTCGACGCCCTGCTCGTCGCACTCGAACGACCGGTGGCCGCCAAGGTCGCCTGAGCCAAGGTCGCTAGAAACAAGACCACCTCCGGGAGAGGAACGACGCGGCGGCAACGCACCGCCGCGCAGGGAGAGCTTTGTCCAAAATCGATAAAAAGGGGATCTCGAATGAAACGCATACTGCTCCGCCTGACGGCCTCGGCCATGCTCGCTGCGAGCCTCGCCATGCCAGCCATCGCAGCCGACACGCTGAAAACCATCCGCGAGCGCGGCAAGATCATTTGCGGCACGAGCCCCGGCGTCGCCGGCTTCTCACTGCAGGACGCCAATGGCCGCTGGGAAGGCTTCGACACCGATATCTGCCGGGCGCTCGCCGCCGTGATCTTCAACGACCCGGACAAGGCGGCCTATGTCCCGCTGACCTCGAAGGACCGATTGATCGCATTGCAGGCCGGCGAGGTCGATGTGCTGCCGCGCACCACGACCTGGACCCTGTCGCGAAACGCCAGCCAGGGCGTCACCTTCACCGGCGTGAACTATTATGACGGTCAGGGCTTCATGGTGACGAAGAGGCTCGGCGTGACCTCGGCGAGCCAGCTCGGCGGCGCCTCGATCTGCGTGGCGCAGGGCACGACGAGCGAGCTCAACCTCGCCGATTATTTCCGCAAGCTCGGCCAGAGATACGAGCCCACCGCCTTCGCCACCTCCGAGGAAGCCTTGCGCGCCTATGAGGCTGGACGCTGCGACGCCTACACCACCGACATCTCGGCGCTCTCGGCCAACATGCTGAAATTCCGCGTGCCGGAAGAGCATGTCGTGCTGCCGGAGGTGATCTCGAAGGAGCCGCTCGGCCCTTGGGTCCGCAGCGGCGACGAGGTCTGGTTCAACCTCGTGCGCTGGACGCTGTTTGCGCTGATCAACGCCGAGGAGCTCGGCGTCACCAAGGCCAATATCGCCGAGATGACCAAGTCGACCAATCCCGAGATCAAGCGCTTCCTCGGGCAGGACGGAAAATTCGGCGAGGCGATGGGCGTGAGCAATGACTGGGTCGTGCGCATCATCTCCGCCGTCGGCAATTACGGCGAGAGCTTCGAGCGCCATCTCGGCCAAAAATCCCGCATGCGCCTGGCGCGCGGCCCCAACGCCCTCTGGACGCAAGGCGGCCTGCAGTACAGCCCACCCTTCCGGTGAGGGGCTCGCTGCGCCGGTCGGAGGCACCCAGCAGCGTGCCGTGCTCCCGATCGATCGCGACCGCCTGCATGCCGCAGATCAGGCCACCGGCACCGAGATCGCCATGCCGTCGCGCTGCGGGTCGGCGCCGCCAGAGCAACGCCCGTCATCGATCCTGATGCCGTGCAGGGCCGCGAAGGGATAGCTCTGGGCCGAGCGCTTGATGTCGTAGCCCAGGGCCGCGAGTTCATCGCTGACGCTGCGACGGATGCGGTTCGAGATGTCTATCGAATTCGAGACTCCGACGATGCGCGGCGCGGCAACCGCCTCCAGCATCGACATGCCGAAATCGACGACGTTCATGATGCCTTGCGCCATGGCGGGCGCGATATAGCTGCCGCCGGGCGCGCCCATCACGATGAAGGGCTTGTCGTCCTTGAAGACGATGGTCGGCGCAGCCGAGGAGGAGCGCCGCTTGCCCGGCGCGATCGAGCCGGCGCGGCCAGGGCGCGGATCGAAACGGCTCATCGTGCCGTTATACATGAAACCCAGGCCCGGCGTGATCGCGCCCGACGGGCTGCCCAGCGTATGCGTCAGCGCGACCGCGTTGCCCTGGCTGTCGACCACCGAGATATGGGTGGTCTCGCGCGAGGAGGAGCGCTCCAGCCGCTTCACATCGGCGCGCTCGCCGCGGCGGATGCTCTCGGCCTGGCCGGCGGCATGCTCCTTCGAGATCAATCGCTCGACCGGCACGTCGACATAGGCCGGATCGCCCATATGCTGGTCCTTGTCGATGGTCATGCGCTTCATCGCCTCGGCCAGCAGCCGGACATGCTCCGTGCCGCCATGGCTCAGCCCGCCGATCTCGAAATTCTCCAGCATGTTGAGGATCTGCAGCATCAGCATGCCGCTCGCCGGCGGCGGGCTGGTCGAGATGCGATGACCGCGATAGGAGCCCCAGATCGGCTCGGCGACCGAAAGCTCATAGGCCGCCAGATCCTCGCGCGAGATCAGGCCGCCATGTGCCGCGAAGTCGGCGGCGATCTCCTCGGCGAGCTCGCCCTTGTAGAAGAGGTCGGCACCGCCCTTGGCGAGACGTTCGAGCGTGTTGGCCATGTCGGGATTGGCGAGCAGATCGCCGACGCGCTTCAGGCTGCCATCAGGCCGGAAATACACCTGCTGTCCGGTCTCACTGTAGCGCAGCTTGTCGGCAGTGTTGACCTGGCCCGAGCCCTTCTGATCCTGCGACCAGAACCAGTGCATATGCGGGCGCACCAGGACGCCGCTCCGCGCCTGCGCGATCGCGGGCGCAATCACATCGGCCCAGTCCATCGTGCCGAAGCGCGAGAGCGCATAATCATAGCCCTTGACGCTGCCCGGCGTGCAGGCGGCGAGATGGCCGAACTCGCTGATGCCGCCCTCGAGCAGGAAGGCGAAGCCGTCGCGCGACTGGCCGAGCAATTTGTCGACCCACATGTCGGGCGTCGCCGAGAGCGAGGCTTTTGCGTAGAACTCGACGATCTGGTGCACGCCGCGGCCGGGCATGTAGAGCTGCATCGAGCCGAAGCCGCCGATCCCGCTCATCAGCGGATCGACCACGCCCTGCATGAAGGCGCAGGCGATGGCGGCATCGATAGCATTGCCGCCGCGCTCCAGCACGGCCGCCCCCGCCTCGGCGGCCTCGGGTTGCGGGCAGACGATCATTCCGTTCTTCATCGAACTGGCCTCTGACATTGGGATAGCGCTCAGGTGACCGTCATTCTCGGGCGGAACGAAGCGGAGACCCGAGAATCTCATGAGGAGTTGACGCTGGTTTCCGAGATGGTCGGGTCAAGCCCGACCATGACGTCGCATCGTCAGCCCGATTTCGGTTGCACCGTATCCGGCTCGCCCAACCGCCAGAACAGCCTCACCCCGCCATCCCCGCTGCTTTCCAGCCCCGGCACGGCCGAGAGCAGCTTGCGGGTATAAGCGTGCTGCGGAGCGTCGAAGATCTGGTCGCGCGAGCCTTCTTCGACGATGCGGCCCTCCTGCATGACCACGACACGGTCGGCGACCTGCTCCACCACGCCGAGATCATGGCTGATGAACAGGCAGGAGAAGCCGTGCTTGCGCTGCAATTCCGCGAAGAGTTCCAGCACCTGGGCGCGCACGGTGACGTCGAGCGCCGAGACCGGCTCGTCGGCGATGACGAAGCTCGGCCGGCGCACCACGGCGCGCGCGATCGCGACGCGCTGGCGCTGGCCGCCGGAGAGCTCATGCGGAAAGCGGTCGGCAAAACCGTTGCCGAGGCCGACCTCGACCAGCACCTCGGCGACGCGAGCCTTCTTCTCGGCAGCCCCCATGCCCGGCACCAATCGCAACGGCTCGGTGACGAGTTCGCCGATGGACATGCGCGGATCGAGCGAGGAATAGGGATCCTGGAACACCATCTGGCAGTTCAGCCGGTAATCCCAATAGGCCGTCTCGCTCTTGAAGATCGGCTTGCCGTTGAACAGGATCTCGCCGCCGCTCGATTTGACGAGGCCGGCGATGGACTGGCCGAGCGTGGTCTTGCCCGAGCCCGAACCGCCGACGACTGCGACGACCTCGCCCGGCTGCACCGCGAGGCTGATACCGTGCAGCGCGCGCTTGGGCGCCGATTTGCGGAAGAAGCGCTGCCGGCCGGGATAATCGACGACGAGATCGCGGACCGCGACGATCGGCGTCTTCGCCTGTGGGAGCTCGCGGGCCAGGCCGCGCAGCGGCATCGCGGCGAGCAGCTTGCGGGTATAGGGGTGCTGCGGCCGCGCCAGGATGTCCTCGGCCGCGCCCTGCTCGACGACGTCGCCCTGGCTCATCACGACGATGCGGCTGCAGTAGCGCGCGACCATGCCGAGATCATGCGAGATCAGCAGGACAGCGGTGCCGTTCTCCTTGGTCAGGTCGACCATCAGCTCCATGACATCGCGCTGGACGACCGCGTCGAGCGCGGTCGTCGGCTCGTCGGCAAGCAGCAAGGCGGGCTTCAGCAGCATCACCGAGGCCAGCATGATGCGCTGGCGCATACCGCCGGAGAACTGGTGGGGGAAGGCGTGAAGCGCACCTTCGGGATCGGAGAGGCCGACGCGCCGGAGCATGTCGAGGATCAGCGCCCGCCGGCCGGCCGCGTCGAGATCCCGGTGCAGCGCAAGGCCCTCCTCGAGCTGACGGCCGATCATCATCGACGGGTTGAGCGAGGTCATCGGCTCCTGGAAGACCATGCCGACCTTGGAGCCGCGCACCGCACGCAGGCGCTTGGGCGCCATCGTGGTGATCTCGTCGCCCTCGAACAGGATCGAACCGGAAACCAGCTTCACCGCCGGCGGGACGAAGCCCATGATGGCGCGCGCGGCCAGTGTCTTGCCGGAGCCGGATTCCCCGACGATGCCGACGATCTCGCCCGGCGAGACCGAGAAGCCGACATCGTTGACGACGGTCTTGCCGGACGCGCCGATCCTGAGCGTGAGATTGGATACCGAGAGCAAGGGCTTGCTCGCCGGCACGGGTTTTCCAGTGCTCATCGCAAGCCCCTCATCCGCGGATCGAGCCGGTCGCGCACCGCGTCGCCGAGCAGGTTGATGCCGAGCAGCGTCAGCGAGATGCACAGGCCGGGAAAGATGCCGAGCCACATCGCCTGGCCGAGATAGGGCCGCGCTCCGGCGAGCATATTGCCCCAGGTCGGCGCCGGCGGCGGCACGCCCAGCCCCAGGAAGGAGAGCGAACTCTCGGCCAGCAGCACATAGCCGAACATCGAGGTCGCCAGCACGGTCAAGGGTGCGATGCAGTTGGGCAGGATGTGGCGGGCCATGGTGAAGGCCTCGGAATTGCCCATCACGCGCGAGGCGGCGATGAACTCCTTCTCGCGCAACGACAAAACCGTGCCGCGCACGATACGCGCGACCGACGGCGTATAGGCGATGCCGAGCGCGACGATGATGCCGTATTTGTTGGCGCCGACGACCGCCAGCAGGCCGAGCGCCAGCAGGATGCCGGGGAAGGCCAGCAGCGCGTCGTTGAAGGCCATGATGACCCGGTCGACCCAGCCGCGGACATAGCCCGAGAACAGACCGATCAGCGTGCCGAAGATCACGGCAAGCGCCACCGTCAGCAGGCTGATCCAGACGCTCGTGGCAGCGCCCGCCATCAGGCGCGAGAGCACATCGCGGCCGAATTCGTCGGTGCCGAGCCAATGCGCCGCGCTGGGCGCGGCGAGCTTCTCGCGAAAGGAGAGCTTGAGCGGATCATAGGGCGTCCAGAGCGCGCCCATGCCGGCCGCGATGACGAGACCGCCGATGAGGCCGCCCCCGATCAGCGCATTGAATGCGGGGAGCTTCATTGCGCCGTCACCCTCGGGTCGAAGATGGGATAGCAGAGATCGATCACGAGATTCACCAGCACGTAACAGAAGGCGACGAAGAGCATGCAGCCCTGGATGACGGGGTAGTCGCGGGCGAAGATCGAATCGACCAGGAGCCGGCCCAGTCCCGGAATGGTGAAGACGGTTTCAACGACCGCGATGCCGCCCAGGAGATTGCCGAGCACGAGGCCGATCAGCGTCCAGGTCGGCCCGAAGGCGTTCTTGAAGGCGTGGCGCCAGAGCACCGCACCTTCCGAGAGCCCCTTGGCGCGGGCATGGGTGATGTAGTCGAGCCGCAGCACCTCGAGCGTCGAGGCTCGCGCCATGCGCAGGATCACGCCGATCTCATGCAGGAACAGCGTCAGGATCGGCATGATCAGATAGATGATGCCGCGCCAGGGGTCGTCACCGATCGAGACATAGCCCACCACCGGCAGCCATTCGAGCTTGAGACCGAAGAACAGCAGCAACAGCAGGCCGAGCCAGAAAGTCGGGATCGAGAGCAGGAGCGTGGCAGCGCCGACGAGGCCGAGGTCGAGGATCGAATCCTGCCGCCAGGCTGCAATGACGCCGGCCGGCACAGCGACGAGGCTGGCGAAGAACACCGCGACCAGCACGATCTGGGCGCTGACCCAGAAGCGCGACAGGATCAGCGGCAGGATCGGCTCCTGGCTGTTGATCGAAATGCCGAGGTCGCCTTTCAGCAGATTGCCGAACCAGATGCCGAACTGCGTGAACAGGCTCTGGTCGAGCCCGAGCCGGGCCCGCAGGTCAGCGATCGAGGCGGGCGTCGCGAGATCGCCCAGCATCAGCGAGGCAGGATCTCCCGGTATCAGACGGATCAGGACGAAGACCGACACCGCCACAATCAGCAGGGTCGGGATCGCCATCACGATCCGGGTCAGTGCAAAACGCAGCATCGGGCTCTCCCCGGTTCAGGACTGTCGGGGATGGCTCAGTTGGCGAGCGTGACTTCCCACATGCGCTGCTTGGACTGCCAGGCCTCGAACCCCTTGACGCGCTTGGACATGGCATAGGGCTCGACGCCGTTGAAGGTGAAGATCATCGGCACCTCGGCGATGTAACGCTTGTGCAATTCATCGAAGAGCTTCTGGCGCTCGGCCTTGTCGGCGACCACCATCGCCTTGTCGATCAGGGCCAGCGCCTGCGGCTCCTCCCAGATCTTGCGGGGCTGCTTGTCCTTATTGCCGGAGAACTGCTCGAATCCGAGCGCCGGATCGAAGCGCGACGAAAACGAGAAGGCCTGCATCTGGTAGTTGCCCTTGTTGTAGCGGTCGAGCTGGGTCGCCCATTCCAGCACCTCGATCTCCACCTTGATGCCGATGGCCTGCAGCATGGACTGCGCGACGACCGCCTGCGGGAAACTCACCGCGGTCGGACGCTTATTGGCGAGGATGGTGATGGTTTCGCCCTTATAGCCGGATTCCTGAAGCAGCTTCTTTGCCTGCGCCGGATCGTATTTGAAGCCCTGCTTCTCGACATCGCCGAAATAGGACGAGCCGGGATAGAGCGGCGAATTGTTCGGCTTGGCGAGATCGGCAGAAGCCGCCGAAACCAGCTCGTCATAGTCGATAGCGGCGGCAATGGCCTGGCGCAGCTTGACGTTCTTGAGCAGCGGGTCACGCGTCTGGATCAGCAGACCATGGCGCACGGCATTGGTCCCGACCTGGACGGTCAGGTTTGCGGCCTTGCGCAGCTCGTCGACATCGCTGTTGAGGATACCGCCCATGTCGATGGCGCCCGAAAGCAGGCCGGCCTTGACCGTTGCGGGGTCGCGCACGATGAGGAATTTCACATCCTTCACCAGCGGGCGCTTGGAGCCGAGATAGCCGTCGATCTTGCCGTCGGTCTTCGGCGAGGCGTAGCCCTCGAAGGCGCTCATCGTGAAATATTCGTTGCGCTTCCACTCACCCATCTTGAACGGGCCGGTGCCGATCGGCTTGTCGAAGGAGCCGTCGGCCTTGACCGAATCCTTGTGGATCACGCCGGCCATGGCGCAGTCGGTGCGCGCCAGCGCGTCGAGGAAGAGCGCGTTGGGCGCATTCAGCTTCATCGTCACGGTATTGGCGTCGGGAGCCTCCACCGCCTCGACCTTGAGCCCGTTCCGGCCGTCGAATTCGGTCAGGCAGCGCCAGTCCGTCTTCGGGTCCATGTAGCGGTTCCAGCTCCACACGACGTCCGCCGAGGTCAGGGGCGCGCCGTTGTGGAACTTCACGCCCTTGCGCAGGGCGAAGGTGTAGGTCTTGCCGTCCGAGGAGACGTCGATCTTCTCGGAGAGCAGCGGGCCAGGCGTGCCGCCCTCGTCATAGCCCACGAGGCCCTCGACCATCTGCAGCACGAAATCGTCGGTGTTGTCGTCCCGGTTGACGCCGGGATTGATGCTGCGGACGTCGGCAGCGACCGAGACGGTGAGCGACTGCGCCAGCGCAGGGCCAGCAAGCGTGGCGGCGACGGCAGCGCCGATCAGATGGGCGGACAGACGGTTCATGTCGAGAGTTCCCCAGTTTTGTTATCTGTTTTTGGTCGGTTTCCGCGAGTGCCGTCGCTCAGGGGGCGACGCTGACCTCCCAGAGCCTAGGCTTGGACGCCACCCAGGGCGCGAAGCCGCGCAGGCGCTTGGACACGACCGCCGTGTCGACCTGGTTGTAGAGGAAGATCAAGGGTGCATCGGCCAGCATCAGCTCGTGCAATTCATCGAAGAGCTTCTGGCGCCGGGCCGGGTCGGAGATCAGGGTCGCCTGCTCGATCAGCTCGTCGGCGCGGCGATTATCCCAGGCCTTGGACGGGAACTGGTCCTTGGGACCGCTGAACTGGTTGTAGCTCTGGGCCGGGTCGATGCGGGCCGAATAGCTGAAGGACATCATCTGGTAGTTGCCCTTGCTGTAGCGGTCGAGCTGCGTCGCCCATTCCAGCACCTCGATCTCCGCCTTGATGCCGGCGGCCTGCAGCATGGCCTGGGTCACGACCGCGACCGGGAAGCTCGGCACGGTCGCGCGCTTATTGGCGATGATCTTGATCGGCTGGCCCTTGTAGCCGGCCTCAGCCAGGAGGCGCTTCACCTTGGCCGGGTCGGCCTGATAGCGCTTGCGCTGCGCCTCGTCGTAATAGGGCGAGGTCACGTAGATCGCCGAATTATTCGTCTTGCCGAGCTCGTTGGAAGCCTGCGCGACCAGCTCGTCGAGGTCGAGCGCGGCCGCGATCGCCTGGCGCAGCTTGACGTTGCCGAGAAGCGGATCGCGCGTCTGGAACAGGATGGCGTGCTTGGTCGCGCTCGGCGCGGTCAGGACCTGAATCGCGGCGCTCTTCCGCATCTCCGCCACATCGGAATCGGGTACGTCCGCAACGTCGATCGCGCCCGACATCAGCCCCGCCTTGACAGTGGCGCCGTCGGCAATGGCCAGCACACGCACTTCCGGAACGAGCGCGCGCTTGCGCCCGACATAACCATCGCGCCCATCGCCCAGCGGCGAGACATAGCCGTCGAAGCGCTTGAGCGAAACGGATTCACCGCGCTTCCATTCGCCCAGCATGAAGGGGCCGGTGCCGATGGGCCGGTCCCAGCTGCCATCGGCCTTGACGGAATCCTTGTGCAGGATCCCGACCATGGCGCAGTCCGTGCGCGCCATCGTGTCGAGGAACAGTGCGCTCGGCTTATCCAGGGTCATGACGAAGGTCGCAGCGTCGGGCGCCGCCACCTCGACGACCTTCATCCCGGTGCGGCCGTCGAATTCGGAGCGGCAACGCCAATCCGTCTTCGGATCCATGTAGCGGTTCCAGCTCCACATCACATCGGCCGAGGTCATCTCGGCGCCGTTGTGGAACTTCACGCTCTTGCGCAGCCGGAAGCTGTAGGTCTTGCCATCCGGCGAGACCTCGACCGCTTCCGCCAACAGGGGCGCGACCGCACCATTCTCGCGATAGCCGACCAACCCCTCGACCATATGCAGCACGATCGCGTCCGTGTTGTCGTCGCGATTGACGCCGGGATTGGTCGAGCGGATGTCGGCGTTGAGCGCAACCGTGATCGGCTGTTGCGCCGCAGCGGAGGCGGTGCCGAGCAGGAGGGCAAGGGCAGCTGTCGCTTTCCAATCCATCTGTCTCCCTCCCTGCCCCGTCGGCAATCGTCAGGCGGCCTTGGCCGCGCCACCGCGTCGGCGGGCCAGCACATCGGCGAAGAAATCCTGCACGCGCGGCACGGCCCTCAGGCCGTCATGGGCCATGTTGGGCACGAGATCGAAGCGCACCGACACGCCCGCGGCCTCGAAGGATTTCTGCAGGCTCGCCAGTCGCTCGGGGCGCGTCGCGCCGGCATGGTTGGCGTCCGGCATCCAGTTGCGGCCGCCCTGCTTGTGGGTGATCTCCCAGGTCTCGAGATCGGCCGCGCCGACGATCATCTGCACCGGAACCTGGCGCATCGCCTCGATATCGGGAGCCACTCCGAAGAGCTGCGCCATGTTGCGGGTGCCGACCCACCAGTCGCGCGTCGGGTCGAGCAAGGTCACCGAACCCGGCGCGCCGATCGAGCAGGCCCAGAGCTTCTGCGGCTGCAGCATCAGGAAGCGATGGGCGAAATGGCCGCCGCCGGAATAGCCGAACAGGGCGAAGCGATCGATGCTCAGGCCATAGCGCTGCGCCACCTCGTCGACCATGGCGAGCAGAACATGATCGTAACGGATCTCGCCTTCGCGCATATATTTGAAGCCGTCGCGATTATCGTCGCCGAGCACGCCGATCGGAAACAGCGGCGCCAGCACGACGCAGTTGTTCCAGCGCGCGAATTCCTCGAAGGCGTCGCGATAGCCGGTGAAGCCGCGCCCGGTGCCGTGCATGGCGACGACAAGTTCCGGCGGCTCGCCGCCCTGCCCCAGCGTCTTGGGCACATAGAGGCAATAGCTGAAGCGCGGATCGGCCTTGCAGGCGATCACCGGCGTCGGGCCGAGATCGTAGAGCGCGCGGGCGATCGCGGCGGCGTCTTCCAGCTGGGAGGAGGCGGTTGCGGGAGCGGTCATGGCGCGCCTTTCAATTGGCGTAATAATTGGCGCCAATTATGTTGCATGTTATTGTGGAGCTCGCAACGCCCCGATGCGACAAATCTGGAATCTGCTAAACACACCCGATGACGACTCGTCCGATCCGCCACAGAGAGAAGCGCGCGCTGGCCAGCGAGATCGCGCAAGCGATCCATATGCGGGCCTACCGGCCGGGCGAGTGGCTGCGCCAGATCGATCTCGAAGAGGCCTTCAAGGCGACGCGTTTCGACGTGCGCAGCGCGCTCGATGAACTTGCCGTCCGCAAGACCATCGAACATGTCCCCAATCGCGGCTACCGTGTCGCCGAGATCGACCTGAAGACCCAGCGTGCGATCCGGGACACCCGCATCATCCTGGAGACCGCTGCCGCGCCCGGCATCGTCGCCGGCATCGATGCCGCGACGATCGCGCGATTGAGCGAACTCGCCGATCGCTTCAGCCAGGCCGTCCTGAGCGGCACGCGCATCGAGCAGAGCGAAATCAACAGCGCCTTCCACCATCTGATGTATGCGGTCTGCGGCAACTCCGTGCTCGAAGAGACGATCTGGGGGCTGAGGGACCGCTCGCGCGGCTCCTCCGTCACCGTCTGGAGTTCGCATCAGGCGCTGCTCAACAGCGACCGCGACCACCACGCCATGATCGAGGCGCTGCGTGCAGGCGATGCGACGCGCCTCTCCGGGCTGATCGCCCATCATATCGTCAAGGACATGCTCGAGACCGAGGCACGCGCTCAGCCATCGACCGAGACCTCCCAGAGCCGGGGCAACGAGGTCAGCGACGAGGTGTAGCCCTTGACCCGCTTCGAGAAGGCGCCGCTGACGATGCCGTTATAGAGCATCACCATCGGCACATCGGCGATGAAGCGCTTGTGCAATTCGTCGAAGATCGCCTGACGCTCGGCCTTCCCGGCGACGACCATCGACTTGTCGAGCAGGGCCTGCACCTCCGGATCGTCCCAGAGCTTGCGCGGCTGCTTGTCCTTCGGGCCGGTCATCGATTCGAAGGACAGCGACGGGTCGAGCCGGCCCGAATAGGGGAAGGCCTGGATCTGGTAATTGCCCTTGTTGTAGCGATCGAGCTGCGTCGCCCATTCCAGCACTTCGATCTCGACATTGATCCCGGCCGTCTTCAACATCTGCTGGGCAATGACGGCGGCATCGAAGCTGTTCGTGTAGCGCTTGTTCGCCAGCATGACGATCTTCTCGCCCTTGTAGCCGGCCTCGGCGAGCAGCTTCTTCGCCGCTGCGGGATCGTATGTCACGCCTTGCTGCTCGACCGGGCCGTGATAGGCCGAAAGCGCCGGCACGATCGACTGATTGGGCTTGCCGATGCCGTCCGTCACCGCGCCAACGAGTTCGTCGGCGTCGATCGCAGCCGCAATGGCTCGGCGCAGCTTGACGTTGCCCAGCACCGGGTCGCGCGTCTGGATGATCAAACCGACGAGGCCCATGCTGGAGACGACGGACAGCGAAACCTTGCCACCCTTCTTGAGCTCGGCCACATCGGCATTGGCGACATCGGGGACGACGTCGACATCGCCGCGCTCCAGCGCCGCCTTGGCGGTGGCGCTGTCGGGGATGATGACGAAACGGAGCTCGTCGACGAGCGGCCGCTTCGCCCCGGTCAGGCCATCGATCTTGCCCGGCAGGGACGCGTAGTCGGCGAAGCGCTCCAGCTTGATGTATTCGCCGCGCTTCCACTCGCCGAGCTTGAACGGGCCGGTTCCGATCGGCCTGTCGAAGCTGCCATCGGCCTTGACGGAATCCTTGTGCAGGATGCCCGTCATGGCGCAGTCGGTACGCGCCAGAGAGGTCAGGAACAGCGCACTCGGCTTGTCCAGCGTGAACACGACCGTGCGCGCATCAGGCGCCGTCACGCTCTCGACCTTGACCGTGCCGCGCCCGTCGAATTCGGACAGGCAGCGCCAATCCGTCTTCGGGTCCATGTAGCGATTCCAACTCCAGACCACGTCATCCGAGCTCAGGCTGGCGCCGTTGTGGAACTTCACGCCCTGGCGCAGCGTGAAGCTGTAGGTCTTGCCGTCGCCGGAGATATCGATCTTCTCGGCCAGCAGCGGCTTGGGCAAGGCATCCTCGCCATAAGCGACCAGCCCCTCGACCATATGGAGCACGACGCCGTCGGTGTTGTGGTCGCGGTTGACGCCGGGATTGATCGAACGGATGTCGAAGGGCAATTGGACGCGCAGGCTGCTCGCCTGCGCCGAAGCGGTGATCGCCCCGCCCAGCATGAGGCCGGCAGCGAGACGTGCTGCGAGGCTTGCAGCAGGACTTGCGAACCACGAATTCCATCGACGCATCGGCATGTTCCCCTCTTTTTTGACGAGCTGTTCGGCCGGCGTGTGGATTCCGCTATTCGGCGGCCTGTGCGAGCGTGACCGGCTCGTCCGTCAGGCTGTAGCGCGTGAAGACCCGGTTCAGCGCCGGCAGCAGCGCGACCTCCATGCTCCCCTTGCTGGGCTCCATGATCACCATCGCGACGGTGGCCGAGAGATTACCGGCATCGTTGAGGCGCGGCGGCCGGCAGACCGAATGGGGGGTGAGGAAATCGTCGAAGAAGGCGTGCTTGAGGTCAGCGACCGTCAGCTTCTCGCCAGCCTCGTCGAGCAGCTTCTTCACCCGCCAGTCGCGGTAGAAGCTCTCGGGGACGCGCGGAATGCCGGTGTCCTTCAGCTTCGTCAGCGCGATCTGCCCGACCCAGTGATTGGCGTGCACAATCAGCCCCTCGCTGGGGTAGATCGGGAAGGCCTCGTCCGGCGCGCATTCGAAGTCGATCGCGAAGCCCTTCACCGTCGAGAGCATCATATTGTTCGAGCAGGCCTTGGGCGTCGTCGCGACCGCCTTGATCGCGAAGGCGAGATGCTCCTGCTCCAGCACCTTGCGGCGGATCAGGGCGAGCGGCACGCCCACCTGCGTGAAATCGCGCTCGGATTCGAGATAGTTCGCGGTGATGCTGATGCCGGCCGCATTGGTGCCGCAGCGGGCAAGGCCGCCGGCCTCGACGAAGGTCAGGAAATCCGGCCCGTCCTCGCGGCGCACCCGCAGCACGATCGCGGTCTCCGCGCATTCGGCCTTCCAGTCCCAGTTCTGGCCGTGGATCAATTCACCGCTGGCGCTGCGCTCGGGCAGGATCACAGCGCCCGTGCAGCCATCGTCGAGCTCTTCGGTCTCGGCGATCGGCGTGCTCTTGATGAGCTTGGCCTTGGCGATGACCTCGGTGCGGGCATTGATCATGATGATGTCTTCGAGCGGCACCTTGGCGCCGTCGGCGATGCCGCGCATCTCCTCGATGTAATGCGCACCGAAGGCTTCGATCTCGCGAGCAAATTCGGCGATCAGGGCCGATTTCGCGGCAGCGTCGAAGCCGAGATTCCCGAGCTGGCTGCCATAGAGCTCGATCGAGCGCTTGACGCGCTGCGGCACCGCGGCGCCATGCTGGCGGCCGCGCTCATAGGGCGAACCCGAAACATCGACGAAGGGGCAAGGTTCAACCATGGTCGGGCTCCTCATAGTGCTCTGGCGTGCCGCCAATCCTTAATGTATTTCATTGCCAACTAAGACAATCAAGAGTTTTTCAATGACGACCCCCACCCGGCTGCAGCAGGACATCGCCGAGCGCATTCTCCAGATGGTGCGCGAGGATGGCCTGGAGGCTGGCGCCTGGCTGAACGAGAACAGCGCCGCGCGCCGCCTGAACGTCTCGCGCACGCCGGTCCGCGCCGCACTGGACTATCTCGCCGGGCAAGGCGTCGTGCGGCGCCATCCCAACAAGGGCGTCGAGTTGCTGAGTACGCCGGCCATGGCCGCGAGCCATGGCGGAAATCCCGACGCCACCGAACTCGCCATGGTCAAGATCGCCCATGACCGCGAGACCGGGCAGCTTTCCGACGACATCTCCGAACTGGAGGTGATGCGACGCTACGACCTCGGCCGGCCGGAGGTCCAGCGCCTCCTCGCCCGCCTCGCCGACCTCGACATGGTCGAGCGCAAGCCCGGTTATGGTTGGCGCTTCCTGCACGATCTGCGCGACCCTTCAGCTCATGACGAGCGCTACCGCTTCCGCCTGCTGATCGAGCCGATGGCGCTGCTGGAACCTGGTTTCTCGCTCGAACAGGGCTGGATCGACGAAATGCGCGCGCGCCATCGCGAGACGCTCGAACGCCCCTGGCGCGAGGCCTCCAGCATCGGCTTCTACGAGATGAATGCCGATTTCCATGAGGGATTGGCAGCAGCCTCGGGCAACCGCTACATCCACTCGGCAATCCGCCGGCAGAACCAGCTGCGCCGCCTGTCCAATTACGACTGGGTCTTCGGCTTCGAGCGCGTCGTCGTGAACTGCCGCGAACATCTGCAGATGCTGGACTGTCTCGAGGCCGGCGACCGCGAACTCGCCTCGGCCCTGATGCGCAGCCATCTTCAGCGGGCCAGCCAGCTCCGCCGCGCCAACGGGTTTGACTAGAGCGTTTTCAAGCGAAGTGGATTACCGGTTCCCTCGCGACAAACGCGAAGCGTTTGCGCGGAGAAAACGCGTCAAAACAAAAAACGAGAGCCGGATGCGAAAAAACGCGAACCGGTTTTCCGCGTCCGGCTCTGAACTCGAAACGGCGCCATCGAACAGATATTGTCTTTTGTATCCAATAAAGACATCATGACCGTCCCGTTTCGCCGAGGACCGATCATGACCGCCCATGCCGCCCCGCCCCAGCCCCGTCTCCCTAACCGGCGCGATGCCTTCTGGATGCCGTTCACACCGATGCGCGGCTTCCAGAGCGAGCCGATGCTGTTCGAGAGCGCGCAGGGCATGCATTACGTCACGCCGGAGGGCCGGCGCATCCTCGATGGCATGGCCGGGCTCTGGTGCGTCAATGCCGGCCACGGCCAGCCCCGCATCGTCGAGGCCATTCGCGAGGCCGCCGGTCGGCTCGATTTCGTTTCCTCCTTCAAGATGAGCCATCCGGCTGCGGAAGCCTATGCGGAGCGGCTGTGTGAGTTCGCACCCGAGGGCATCGACCATGTCTTCTTCGTCAATTCGGGCTCGGAGGCCGTCGACACCGCGCTGAAGATCGCCCGCGCCTATCACCATGCCAGGGGCCAAGCCGGCCGCACCAAGCTGATCGGACGCCACAAGAGCTATCACGGCGTCGGCTTTGGCGGCCTCTCTGTCGCCGGCATCGGCCGCCACAAGGCCGCCTTCGGTCCGCTGCTCGCCGATGTCGCCCATCTGCCGCTGCCCTATGACCGCGCCACCATGGCCTTTTCACGCGGCCAGCCGGAGGGCGGGGCGAGCGCCTCCGAAGCGCTGGAGACCTTGCTGCAGATCCATGATCCCTCGACCGTCGCCGCCGTCATCGTCGAGCCTGTCACCGGTTCGGGCGGCGTCTACCCGCCGCCGAATGGCTATCTCGAACGCCTGCGCGCGATCTGCGACAAGCACGGCATCCTCTTGATCTTCGACGAGGTCATCACCGGCTTCGGCCGGCTGGGCACGCCCTTCGCGGCACAGGCCTATGGCGTCAAGCCCGACCTGATGAGCTGCGCCAAGGGCATGACCAACGGCGCCGTGCCGATGGGCGGCGTGCTCGTCGCCGGCCATGTCTATGAGGCCTTCATGGCCGGACCACCGGAGGCGGTCGAGCTCTTCCACGGCTACACCTATTCGGCCCACCCGCTTGCCTGCGCGGCGGGCCTCGCGACGCTTGACGTCTTCGCCGAGCAGGGTCTGCTCGGCCGTCTGCGCGGCGTGCTGCCGCTGTGGGAGAATCGCGCCCACCGCCTGAAGGCTGCGCCGCATGTCGCGGATATCCGCACGGCCGGGCTGCTCTGCGCCATCGATCTCTCGCCACGCCCCGGCGCCGAGGGCGCACGCGGCGGCGCCTGCGCCAAGCTCTGCTACGAGGCCGACCTCTTGATCCGCAATGCCGGCGACACGCTCGTGCTGTCGCCGCCGCTGGTCATCGCCCCCGACGAGATCGAGACGATCTTCGCGACGATCGAGGCCGCCTTGTCGCGGATCGATTGAGAGGCCCGGTCACGAGAGCTGCGGGCCACCGGCCCGCAGCACCCCCCGCGCCGTCCCGGTCAATCGTTCTCCGCCGCCCGCACGAACGACGATGGTCTCGCTGAAGCCGAGCCCGCCGGCCGAGACATACATGTGGAAGACCATGCCCTCCTCCAATCGCCATGTCGCATTGGGCAGGAAGACGCGGGAGAAATCGCTCGGGCGCGGCGTCCGTGCATAAAGCCCGAGCGTATAGCCGCTGACATTGTCGTAAGCCGGCCGCAGGCGCTCAGCGAGCACCGCCTCGCGCAGGACTGCATCGACCTCGCCAGCGAGAGCGCCCGGCCGCATCGCCGCGAATTGCCGGTCCTGCAAGGCGACGAGCCGCTCGGCCAATGGCGCAAGACCGCGCCGATCCGAGCCGATCAGCACCGGCCGCATCAGCCTTGCGCCATAGTTCGCGACCTTCGGGATCAGTTCGACATGCAGCACGTCGCCGTCATCGAGCGGCTGCGCGGTCATCACGCCATGCAGGAATTCATGATCGCCGATGCCCGGCACGATCGGACCCGTTTCGCCGGTATCGGCGCCATTCTCCAGAAAGCTTGCAGCCGCGATCGCCGCTGCCGCACGCGGCGACAATCCCGGCTGCGCCCGTGCCGCGATGGCTGCCATGGCCTTGTCGGCGATCCCGGCCGCCTGCGCCAGAAGCGCGATCTCGGCCTCTGATTTGACCTGGCGCAGCAGGTCGCCCGCGCCCGGCATGTCGACGAAGCGCGCCTCCGGGAGAAGCGCCTGGAGCCGGTCGCGCGTCGCGGCCGTGAAACCATAGGAGTTGTGGTCGGCCCCGATCCGGGAGGCGGCATGGCCTCGGGCGCGGATCACCTCGGCCATCACCGCATGCGGCTCGGCCGTGTCGGCAAAGCCCCGGATATCGGAAAACCAGCAGGCGTTGCGGCAAGGCTGCGCATCGAGCTCGCGCAGCACGAACCAGGGTTCGCCCGTGAGCGGCAGGAAAGCGGCGCGATACATCGTCTCCGAGACGGTGTAGCCGGTCAGCCAGGCCAGGCATTCCGCGTGGTCGATCAGGAAGAGATCGACGCCGGCCTCGACCATCGCAGATCGCGCCCTGGCGACGCGGCTTGCGAACTCCCGGGGCGCGAACATCGCTCAGGCGATCTCGCAGATATCGAGGATGCAGAGCATGTAGATCCGGATCATGGCGAGATAGTCGACGATCTCGACGCGCTCATCGGGCATGGTGTTGTAGCGTCCGCCCGGACCGCAGACGATGCCTTCCATGCCAAGCTCCGCATAGAAATGCCCGGCGTCGGTGCCGAAGAAGCCGGGAGGCGCGATCGCGCCCGTCGGCTGCGCCTCGCCGCGCACCTCCTGATAGGCGGCGTTGATCGTCTTGACGATGCGGGCGTTCCTGGCGACCTCGAAGGCCGGCATCGACCGGTGGCCCTCCTCCTTCTCGGTGCGGATCGTCGCTTGCAAGCCGGGGAAGCGCGCCTCCAGCGCATCGAGCTCGCGGCGCATATCGGCGATGGCGCCGGCCTCGGTCTGGCCCGGTGCATAGCGCCCCGAACCCTTGATCCGGGCGAAGTCTGCGACCTGCGGCGCGCGCCATTCATGCAGCTCCTTGCCGAGCGCGCCACGAACCACGCCGACATGGACGCGGTTGATCGAGCGGTGCTCGTCGGATTTCGCGCCGGAGAAGGTCATCGCGTTGAGGCGCGGGATCAGGTCGCAGGCCGCGACGATGGCGTCGACCGCCTGCTCGCGCTTGGAGAGATGGCGGGTGTTGCCGGTCAACTCGATCACGAAGGTAAAGGCGCAGGCATGCATGGTGATGGCCTGCAGGTCGCTCGGCTCGGAGTTGATGAAGTAGTCGGCCTTCACCCCGTTCCTGATCGCAGCGACCGTGCCGACGCCACCCTGTAATTCGCCGACGACATAGGTCAGCACGACATCGCCCTTCAGCTTCACGCCGGCGTCGATCAGCGTCTTGACCGCGCAGAAATAGGCAGCATCCCCCGCCTTCATGTTGGAGACGCCGATGCCGTAGATGAACTCCTTGTCGACCAGCCCGCCCCAGGGATCGACCGTCCAGCCCTCGGTCGCCGGGTTGGTGTCGAGATGGCCGTTGAACAGCAGGCTCTTGCCGCCGCCGGTTCCCTTCCAGCGGCCGATGGCGTTGACGCGCTCGCCGACGACCGGCTGCAGTTCGGCCTCGACGCCGATTTCGCGCATCTTCTCGGCCATGAAGGCTGCGAGCACGCGCTCGCCTTCGGTCTCCGAATAGCTCTTGTGGCGCGCCATGGCGCTGAGGAAATCGAGGGCGGCTTTCTCGTCGAGACGAGCCAGGAGGGCAGCGCGATCCATCGTCAAATCCTTGGAAGCTCAGATGCAGGAGCGGCAGGGGCCGGAACGGCCTCGATCAGCGAGCGGGTATAGGCATGGACCTGCCCGCCCGAGAGCTCGGCAACATCGACGAGATCGACGAGGTCGCCGCGATACATCACCGCGATGCGATGCGCGATCTGGCGCACCAGGTTGAGATCATGGGTGATGAAGAGATAGGCGGTGCCGAAACGCTTCTGCAGATCGACCAGAAGCTCGACCACCGAGGCCTGCACGGAAACGTCGAGTGCGGAGGTGATCTCGTCGCAGATCACCAGCTTCGGCCGCGAAGCAAAGGCGCGCGCGATCGCCACGCGCTGCTTCTCGCCGCCGGAAAGCTGGTGGGGATAGCGCTCGGCATAGGCCGCCGGCAGGCGCACCTGTTCGAGCAACGCGCCGATCGCGTTTGCGTCCTTGCGTTGCTCGACCGTGCCGTAGAGCGCCAGCGGCCGCGACAGGATCTCGCGGATGCGCTGGCGCGGATTGAGCGAGGAATCGGGGTGCTGAAAGATGATCTGGACATCGCGGCGATAGGCCCGGTCCATATCCTTCAATCCGCTGATCGGGCGGCCGGCGAAGCGGATCTCGCCCTCGAACGGGTTCAGGCCGGTCAATGCCCTGGCGAGGGTCGATTTGCCCGAGCCGGATTCGCCGACGATGCCGAGGATCTCGCCCTCCCGCACGGAGAGGCTGATGTCACGATTGCCGGTGAACTGGGTGTTCTCGCGGCCGAGCAGCTTCGCCAGGAAAGGCTTGCGGCCATAGCGGACGCTGACCTTGTCGACCTCGACCAGCGCCTTCGCCTCAGAACCCGGCCCGGCGTCGTCGACCAGGCGATGATCCGGGCGCGGCACAGCGGCGAGCAGCTTTTGGGTATAGTCGTCCTGCGGCGAGGCAAAAACCTCCTCCACCTTGCCCTGCTCGACGATGCGCCCGCGATGGATCACTGCAACGCGATTGGCGACGCGCGAGACCAGAGCCAGATCATGCGAGATATAGAGCGAGGCGACACCGGTCTCAGCCTGCAACTCGCCGAACAGATCGAGGATCTGGCGGGCGGTGATGACGTCGAGCGCCGTCGTCGGCTCGTCGAAGATGATGCATTCCGGCTGGCAGGCGAAGGCGGTGGCGATGACCACGCGCTGCTTCTCGCCGCCCGAGGCCTCATGCGGATAGCGCCGCATCATCTCTCTCGGGACCTTCAGGCCGACGCGGGCGAGCATCGCCTCGCCCTCGGCCCAGGCCTGCTTGCGCGTCAGGCCGCGATGATGTTCCAGCACCTCGGCCAATTGTTCGCCCAGAGGCAAGGTCGGGTTGAGCGAGGTGCTCGGATCCTGGAAGACCATGCCGATGCGCCGGCCGCGAATGGCCTCGATCTCGGCCTCGCTGGTCGTGGTCAACTCCTTGTCGATCAAGCGGATGCGGCCGGCCTCGCGCGCGCTCTCCGGCAGATGGCGCATGATCGCCCAGGCGAGCGAGGTCTTGCCCGAGCCGGATTCGCCGACGAGGCCGAGCACCTCACCCTTGGCGACGCCGAGCGTGACCGCGTCGAGCGCGCGAGTGAAGCCGGCGGGCGTGGCATAGTCGAGGCAGTAGCCGGCGATGTCGAGGATCGGCGTCATGATCAGCCTCATGTGCGCGGGTTGAGCGCGTCGCGCAGGCCGTCGCCGAGCAGGTTGAAGCCGATCGCCACAAAAGCGACCGCCAGGCTCGGCCACAGGATCATCCATGGGCTCAGATGCATGAAGCGCCTGGCTTCGGCGACCATCAGCCCCCATTCCGAGGCCGGCGGCTGTGCGCCCAGCCCAAGGAAGCTCAAGGTCGCGAACAGCATCACGGCAAAGGCGACCCGGATCGTCATCTCGACGATGATCGGCGCCACGACATTGGGCAGCATCTCGCGCCAGACGATGAAGCGCGCGCTCTCGCCGCGCGCGATGGCGGCATTGACATAATCCTGCTTGCGCACGGCCAGCGCGACCGAGCGCGTCACCCGCGCCATGCCGGGCGTGAAGGCGATGGCGATGGCGAGCAGCGCGTTCCAGCTGCTCTTGCCGAGCAGGTTGACGATCAGCAGGGCCAGCAACAGGCTTGGGATCGCCATCACCGCATCGACGGTGCGCATGATCGCCTCGTCGCTGCGGCCGCCGAGAAAGGCCGAGATCGTGCCGATCACGGCGCCTGCCAGCGTGCCGAGCGCGGTCGCGAACACCGCCATCACCACGGTGGCGCGCGCGCCATGCAGCAGGCGGCTCAGGATGTCGCGGCCATATTGGTCGGTGCCGAGCCAGAACAGCGCGCTCGGCGGCTTGTAGCGCTGCAGGGGCGCGAGGCTTTCGGGATCATAGGGCGCGATCCACGGGCCCAGGACGACCACGAGCAGGATCAGCCCGACCAGGACGAGCCCGAGCGCTCCCTGCGGCGAGCGCAGCACGCGGCGCAACAGCTCAATCATACTGGATTCTCCGGTCGAGCCGGGCATAGGCGATGTCGGCGAGGAAACTGGCGATGGCGTAGGTCGCGGCCATGATCAGCGCGCCGGCCTGGATCGAGGGCAGGTCGCGGCTCTGGATCGCGACGATGAGCTGGCGGCCGATGCCGGGCAGCGCGAAGATCTCCTCGACCACGATGACGCCGCCGAGCAGATAGCCGACATCGAGCGCCACGATCGTGATCGTCGGCAGCAAAGCGTTGCGCAGCGCGTGCTTGTAGAGGACCGTGCGCTTCGGCAGCCCCTTGAGGCGAGCGGCGCGGACATAATCGGTGTGCAGCACATCGACCAGTTCCGAGCGCACCATGCGCGAGACATGCGCGATCAGGATGACCGAAATGGTCAAGACCGGCAGGACGAGATGCCTGAGGCCCTGCAGCGGGTTCTCGGTCAGCGGCACATAGCCAGTCGCCGGCAGCCATTGCAGCCAATCGGCCAGCACCAGCACGACCAGCGTGGCGGTGACGAATTCCGGCAGCGAGACCCCGATATAGGAGATCACGCTGACCAGAAGATCAGCGATGCGGCCACGCCTGACGGCCGCGATGATGCCCAGCGGCAGGGCCAGCACCAGCATCAGCACGATCGAGAACAAGGCGAGTAGCAGCGAGCGGCCGAGCGCCTCGATCATCACCGGTCCGACCGGCTGGCCGGTGCGCATCGAGACGCCGAAATCGCCTCGCAGCACGCCGGCCAGCCAATGGCCGTATTGCGCCCAGATCGACGCATCGAGGCCCATCTTGGTGCGCAGCGCGCTGAGCGCTTCAGTCGTCGCGTTCTCGCCCAGCATCATGACGGCCGCATCGGCCGGCAGGATCTGGGTGATCGCGAAGACGATGAGCGACACGACGAGCAGCGTGTAGCCGACCAGCACGATACGCTTGAGGATATAGGCCGGCGACACGCGCGCTTACCCCTCAGGCGCGCTTGGGCGCATTGGCGCCCAGCGAGGCATGGTCGAGCCGGAACACCGCGCCGCGCGGATGCAATTCATAGCCTTGCACCCAGTCGCGCCGGGCGGCGAGCAGATCGAAGAAAGTCGGAATGATCGAGGGGACCTCGGTGTTCATCAGCGCCTGCGCCTGCCCATAGAGCGCGCGGCGCTTGGCCTCGTCGACCGTTGCGCGCGCCTCGTTCACCAGCTTGTCGAAGGCGGCGTTGTTCCAGCGCGTCTCGTTCCAGGCGGCGTTGGAGGTGTAGAGCAGCGAAAAGATGGCATCGGCCGTCGGCTGCATGTTGTAGAAGCCGACATAGAACGAGCCCTTCTTCCAGACCTGATCGAGATAGGTCGCGTGCGGCATCGTCTCGACATTGATGCGGAAGCCGGCGGGCTTGGCCATCTCGCGCAGCGCCACCGCCATCTGGGTGCGCAGCGAGGGACGGTCGGAGGCGATCAGCGTCGCCTCGAGGCCGTTGGGATAACCGGCCTCGGCCAGTAGCGCCTTGGCCTTGGCGATATCGGGCTTCTTCAGCGCCTGCTCGGAATAGAAGCGATAGGCGACGTTGAGCGGGCTGTCGTTGCCCGGCGTGCCGTAACCCTCGGTGACGAAATCGACCATCGCGGCGCGGTCCACCGTCAGGGCCAGTGCCTGGCGCACGCGCACGTCGTTGAAGGGCTTGGTGTCGCAGCCGAAATTGACGTTGCAGAACTGGCCCGAGGCCACGCGCAGCCCCTTGACGCCGGCAGCCTTCTCCAGCCGCCCGTACTCGGTCGGCTGGGCAGTCGAGATCAGGTCGGTGTCGCCCGCGATCAAAGCCGAGCTTTCGGCGCTGATATCGGGGTAGACCACGACATCGACACGATCGAGATAAGGCCGCGCCTTGTCATAATAGGCGTCGTTGCGGGCGACCACGATGAGCCGCTCCGGTTCGAAGGAGACCAGCTTGAACGGGCCGGTGCCGACAGCTTCGCGGTCGAGACGGCCAAGCCCAGCCTTGATCACCGCCGCAGGCACGATCTTGGCGGTCGTGGTTGCAAGCGCGACGGGTAGGTCCGCGAAGGGAGCCGAAAGCGTGAAGACGACCGTATCGGTATCCTTCGCTGCGACCTTAACGATGGGGCCGACATTCTGGCGCGCCGGCGAGGCGGTCTTGGCGTCGAGGATCGCCTCGAAGGTCGCGACCACGTCGGCGGCCGTGAAGGCGCTGCCGTCATGGAAGGTCACGCCCTTGCGCAGGACAAAGGTCCATTCTAGCAGGTCGGCGGAGTTGCTCCAGGATTCGGCCAGGTCCGGCTCGACGCTCATATCGACCTTGAGGCGAGTCAGCGCGGAATAGAGCAGTTCCGAGACCAGATATTCCGGGTTCACCCGTGTCACGAGCGGGTTCAGCTTGGCCACGGCCTGGTCGACGCTGACGCGCAGCGTGCCGCCCCGGCGGGGAGCCTGGGCCTGCGCCACGGCATCGAAGCCGGTCATGGCAAAACCGCTGAGCGCAGCGGAGGCGGCGAGGAAATGGCGACGATTGACGCTCGGCATGGGGCGCTCCTTCAGCTTTGGGACGAGGTGGTTTCGGGGATCAATTCAGGCGCGAAATCGGCGGCGAGATAGGCAAGGACGCTGCGCGCCAGGGCGACCACATCGGTTGTCGTGGTGTGTTCGCCCGGCGCATGGATGTTGCGGTTCGGCCGGCCAAGCCCGCCGAGCAGCACTTCCTGCATGCCGGTTGCGCGCTGGACCCAGCCGAAATCGGAGCAGCTCGCAGCGCCCCATTTACGGAACTCTTCAGGCGCGTAGCCGAAGCCCTGCCCCATCGCGCGCTGCCAGCGCGGCCAATGCGGCCCGGTCGGATCGGAGGTCGGCGCGAGATGACCGACCAGGGCGGTTTCGACCGACAGGCCCGGAACGGAGGCGATGCTGCGGCAGACAGTGTCCTCGATCTCGGCCAGGGCCGCCTCGAAGGATTCCTCGGGCGCATAACGGCGGTTGAGCGTCAATTCGAGCAGCGCCGGCACCTGTCCGCCGGCCGTGCCGCCATTGATCGTCGCGATGTTGAGCTGTGCCGCAAGCGCCGGCTTGCCGGGCGGTGGTGGGAGCGCCGAGATGCGCGTCGCCACGCGCGCCTTCAACACCGCCAGCGCATTGAGCAATGGCAGTGCGCCTTCGACCGCATTGAGGCCGAAGCCGGAGCGATTGCCTTCGCCGGCATGGACGGCCTGGCCGCGCACCCGGACCAGCAGGTTGAAAAGACCAAAGCAGCCGGCCCAGATGCGGGCATCCGCGCTGCCATTGAAATTCAGGACATGGCCCTCGAGGCGTCCCTGTTCGGCGAGATAGCGAATGCCGGGATAAAGCCCGCCCTCCTCGTCGGTGCAAAGCAGCAGCATCGGATCATAGGCGAGAGCGACATTGCAGGCTTCCGCCGCGCGCAACGCCAGCAGCACGGCTGCGATGCAGCCCTTCATGTCGGCGGCGCCAAGCCCGATCAGCGTGTCGCCGTCGCGCCTCATGCGCAGCGGATCGCCCTGCCAGCCGGGCGCGGCCGGCACGGTGTCGACATGGAAATACAGACCGCAGATAGCCTTGCCGCTGCGCCGCGTCGCGATGAGATTGGTCCGGCGGCCGAATGCCGGGCGGCCCGGCACCTGCCAAAGCGCCTCGGGCACCACGACGCGCTCATGCGCGAAGCCAAGCGGCGCGACCAGCCCCTCCATCAGATCGGCGAAGGCGTCATAGCCCCGCCCCGGCGGAAAGGAGGTGTCGACTGCGATCATCGCGCCAAGATCGTCGGCAGCGCTTTCAACCGCGTCGGAGATCCACGCCATGGCCGGCGCCAAGGCGGAAACATCCTGTCTCAGGGCGGAAGCGGAGGTCATTGCGATCAGCGCGCCGAGACGGTGCTTGTCGCGCGCAACCGCGATCTGCGATGGAGATGTCGAGCGGGCCGAACTGGCGTCGCCATTTGCAAGAACCTCACATTCATATAAACTATATAGAAATAGGAACGAGCGCATGCCTGCTGTCAATGCCAAAAAAACGACGGCCGCTGCCTCAGAACCCGCCACGCAGCGGGCAAACGCCCAGCCCACGCTTCCCAACCTGGCCAATAGCGATGCGGCCCCGCTTTACGAGAAGGTGAAGCGCCATATGTCGGAGGCCATCCTGGTCGGCGAATGGCAGCCGGGCATGGTGCTCCCCAACGAAACCGCGCTTGCCCAGGGTTTCGGCATCGCAGTCGGCACGGTGCGCCGGGCGATGAGCGATCTCGTCGCGGAAGGCCTGCTCTCGCGCCGGCGCAAGACCGGCACGGTGGTGACCGGCCGCAGCCCGCATCACAGCTTGCGCTTCTTCTTTCAGTATTTCCGGCTACACCGCGCCGATGGCAGCCTGACGCGCTCGACCAGCCAGATGCTCAGCGTGGAGCATGCGCAGGCGACACCCGAGCAGGCCGCGCTGCTGCAAATCAAACCCGATGCCGAGGTGGTGAAGCTGCACCGCATCCGCCATGCCGACGGTAAGCCGGTAATGCATGACCGTTTGATCCTCGCAGCGGAGCGCGTGCCCGGCCTGCCGCGCGATCCCGCCGCCCTGCCCCAGCTGCTCTATCTACATCTGCTGGAGCGCTACGGCGTCCGCATCTCGGCCGTGCGCGAGCAGATCGCGGCCGATCTCGCCAATGACGAGGACATCGCCCTGCTCGATCTCACCGGGCGCGAGGCCGTGCTGACGATCGAGGAAGTGGCCTATGACCAGGCCGGCGTGCCGACCATCCTGGGCCAGCACCGCGCCACCACCCGCGCCCATATCTACGTCAACGAGGTGCGTTAGAGCGCACTGCTTCACACGGAACCATGCCGTCATCCCGAACGACCAAAGGTCGACCCGGGATCCATCGCCGAGTGCGGCGGCCTCCGATAGATCCCAGCCCTCCGCGGAGTTTATCCTTGGGCCGATCGAAGATCGGACCCGAGGGCTCCGGCCGGGATGACGGCGTGGTTCCTGCAGACTCCACCCAGCACTAGGCGACGACCGTCGGCTCCGTCCGGCCCGTACGTTCCGCCAGTTCCGTGATCGCCGCGGCAGCCTTCGCGAGGGGCTCCAGCACCGCCGCGGGATCGAGCCCGTGCCGTGCCGGATCCGGCTCGAAGCGTTCCAGATAGATCCTGAGCGTCGCGCCCTTGGTGCCCGTCCCCGAGAGCCGGAAGACGATGCGGGCGTCGTTGTCGAACAGGATGCGCAGGCCCTGGCGCTCGGTCACGGAGCCATCGACCGGGTCGGTATAGCTGAACTCGTCAGCAGCAGTGACGGTCATGCCGGCAAAGCTCTGGCCCGGCAGGGTCGCAAGCCTGCTCCTGAGCGCCGCGACGAGGTCATTGGCGATCTTGCTGTCGATCTCCTCATAGTCATGGCGCTGGTAGTAGTCGCGGCCATAGCGGCGCCAGTGATCGGCGACGATCTCGGTCACCGATTCCTTGCGCGCCGCCACGATGGAGAGCCAGAGCAGGACGGCCCAGACGCCGTCCTTCTCGCGGATATGGTTCGAGCCCGTCCCCGCGCTTTCCTCGCCGCAGAGCGAGATCATCCCCGCATCGAGCAGCGAGCCGAAGAACTTCCAGCCCGTCGGCGTCTCATAGAGCGGCAGGTTGAGCCCCTTCGCGACGCGGTCGAGCGCACGGCTCGTCGGCATCGAGCGGGCTACCCCCTTGAGGCCGGCGGCATAGCCCGGCGCGAGATGAGCGTTGGCGGCAAGGATCGCGACGCTGTCGCTTGGCGCCACGACCTGGCCGCCGGGCCCGACAATCAGGTTGCGGTCGCCGTCGCCATCGGAGGCCGCGCCGAAATCGAGCTTCTCCACCCCGGCCATCGCCGTGATCAATTCGGCCGCATAGACCGGGTTCGGGTCCGGGTGAAGCCCGCCGAAATCGGGTAGCGGCACCGCATTCATGACGCTGCCCGCCGGTGCGCCCAGGCGCTCCTCGAAGATGCGCCGGCCATAGGGGCCAGTGATCGCGTTCATGGCGTCGAAGCGCATCCGGAAGCCCGAACGCAACAGGGCACCGAGCCTGTCGAAATCGAACAGGGTCTGCATCAAGGCGACATAATCGGTGACCGGATCGATCACCTCGACGACCTGGCCCGAACCAAGCGTGGTCGTCCCGATCGTTCCCAGCGCGAGCTCGAGACCGTCGGCAATCTGGTATGTCGTGATCTCACGCGTGCGGGCGAAGATCGCCGTGGTCACCGCAGGCGCTGCCGGCCCGCCATTATCGGCATTGAACTTGATGCCGAAATCGCCGTCCGGCCCGCCTGGATTATGGCTCGCCGACAGCACGATGCCGCCTTGGGCGCCGCGCTTGCGAATGATCGCCGAGACGGCGGGCGTGGACAAAAGCCCGCTTTGGCCCACGACGATGCGCGCGACACCATTGGCGAGCGCCATGGCGACGATGACGCGGACGGCCTCGGCATTATGGAAGCGGCCGTCACCGCCCAGGATCAGCGTGCCGCCGCGCAATTCCGGAACGGCGTCGAAGATCGATTGAACGAAGTTCTCGAGATAATGCGGTTGCTGGAAAACCGGGACCGCCTTGCGCAGGCCCGACGTACCGGGCTCCTGATCGGGAAAGGGGCTCGTCTCAATGCGGAGAACCCGCAACGCGTTCGACATGCTGACTCCGGATAGGCGAGAACGACCTGGGGCAAGGACGACCTAGGGCAAGAACGATCGGGCTGACTAGCACGAAGCTCATGCTGCTGGCAGCCCAGGCTGGTCGAACGCTAGAGACGGAACAAGGCAAGAATCCGCCGCTTGGTGCCTAAATTTCCGAGCGTGGGCGGCAGGCCCCACAAAACTGATATGGTCTTCGCCTGTTTCTTGCCGGCGCGTAAACCAACACTATGATTACCAAGAATTTAATGTTACCGTTGAAATTCGGTACATCGAAAGCCTTCTCATGATCTGGCTGGCCCTGATCTATGGAATTGGCGGTGCGTGGTTCGGCCTGAACTCGATCGTGGAGTTGCCGAAGCGCCGCATCATTTGGAGCGATGCGATCACGATCGCATTCGTCAGCGCGGGATGGCCGCTCATCCTCGCTTCGCTTGGCGCGTTTTCTCTTTTCCATGGGGCGCCCAAGCAAATTCGCGCCATGTCTCACAGCATCAGCGTCACCAGCCAGCGCAACCGCCAATTCTAAGCTTGCCGTAGAACGCCTGCACCGCAGGCAGCGGTAGCATCTTCCCGCCCACAGTTCTTGCCATTGGCAGATGTTTAAAGACGCAGGTCCTGCCGCGCGCAGCCCGCGAAGCGGGAATCGGCATGTCCACGCCACCATTACGAAGCGAGAAGGGCACTGAACATCGCGCTCAACGCAAGGGGACCGCGCCTGATCCGACAGGCGCGATCGCCCGGCCATTATAGCCTGTTGGGCACAGCGGTCGGCGTCAGTTGCAGACCATGACCCGACGCGTCACGACATAGCCCCAAGCGTCGTAATAGCGCCGCCATACGGGGTAGCAGCCGCCATTGTAGTAGTTGTTGTAGTAGGGCGCTCCCAAGGCGAGCGCGAAGGCCGGACCGCCCCAGAAGAAGCGGCCGCGGTGGAAATGCCGGCCGTAGGAGAACGCCGGCCGGCCAGCAAAGCCGCGATGCGCAAATCCGCCACCGCGGAAGGCCATGCCTCCACCGTGGAAGCCGCCACGATGGAAGCCACCGCCATGGGGACGCGCCTCGGCGGGGGCAGACCATGCGATGACGCCAGCGGACATCACTGCCGCAGCGAGAACCGCAGTAGTCGTCTTGCTGATGCTGCAGATCTTGTTGACGCCGAATGTCGAGATCATGACGATTCTCCCGTCACAATGAACCTCGCCCCAGGCTGAAATCTCGGCCTTCCCGCATGAACATACAATGAACATTAACCACGGGTCCGCCCGCCGGATTCGTCGCGGCGATCACATCCCGGTGACTGCTCGCTCCAGCTCACGCTTGCGCAAATGCCGCCGCTCTCCGGCAATCGACTCGCCACCCCAGAGCAGGCCGCGCACTGCCCGGTCACACACCCGGCAGACGATAATCCTTGAACTGCTCGCGCAGCGCCGTCTTCTGGATCTTGCCCGTCGCGGTGTGGGGGATCGCCTCGACCAGCACGACGTCGTCGGGCAGCCACCATTTCGCGATCTTGCCGGTCATGAAGGCGAGCATCTCGTCCTTGCCGGGCGTCCGGCCCGGCTTGGGCACGATCACCAGCAGCGGCCGCTCGTCCCATTTCGGGTGGGTGACGCCGATGACCGCGGCTTCGAGCACATCGGGATGGCCGACCGCGAGGTTTTCGAGATCGATCGAGGAGATCCACTCACCGCCTGACTTGATCACGTCCTTGGAGCGGTCGGTGATCTGCATATAGCCGGCGGAATCGATGGTGCCGACATCGCCCGTGTCGAAAAAGCCCTGCTCGTCGAGGATCGGCTCGTCCTCACGGCGAAAATAGGCGCCAGCCACGGCGGGCCCGCGCACCTTGAGCCGGCCGAAGGTCGCGCCGTCCCAGGGCAGGTCCTTGCCCGCATCGTCGGTGATACGGAACTCGACGGTGAAGGGCGGATGGCCCTGCTTGACCTTGAGGTCGTAGAGCGCCTCGCCTTCGAGATGCTGATAGATCGGCTTGACCGAGCAGAACGAGCCGATCGGGCTCATCTCGGTCATGCCCCAGGCATGGGCGACGGTGACGCCGTATTTGCGCTCGAAGGCCTCGGTCATCGCGCGCGGACAGGCCGAACCGCCGATGACGACGCGCTTCAGCGTGGAGAGGCCCGCTCCTGTCGCCTCCAGATGCTGGAGCAGCCCGAGCCAGACCGTCGGCACCGCCGCCGTGCAGGTCACGCCTTCCGTTTCCAGCAGCTCCAGCAGCGAAGCTCCGTCGAGCTTGGCTCCCGGCATGACCAGCTTGGCCCCGGTCATCGGCGCGGAATAGGCCAGCGACCAGCTATTGGCGTGGAACAACGGCACCACGGGCAGCACCGTGTCGCGCGAGGACAGGCCGAGATAGTCCGGCGTCGCGCAGGCGAGCGCATGCAGCACGTTGGAGCGATGCGAATAGAGCACCCCCTTGGGGCCGCCCGTGGTGCCCGAGGTGTAGCAGAGCCCGGCCGCCGTGTTCTCGTCGAGCTTCGCCCAGGCGAAATCGTCATCGGCCTCGGCCAGCCAATCCTCATAGGCGACCGCACCCCTGAGCGACGTCTCAGGCATATGGGCGGCATCGGTCAGGATGACGAAACGCTCAACGCTTGGGATCTTCGCCTGCAACTGCTCGACCAGGGCCACGAAGGTCAGGTCGAGGAACAGCATCCTGTCGGCGGCATGGTCGACAATCCATGCGATCTGCTCCGGGAACAGGCGCGGATTGACCGTATGCGTGATCGCTCCCATGCCGCTGATGCCGTACCAGAGCTCGAGATGGCGGTCCGTGTTCCAGGCCAGCGTCGCGACCCTGTCGCCCGGCGCCATGCCTTCGCGGCCGAGCCGCTTGGCCACCTGCAAGGCGCGCTGGCGCAATTGCGCATAGCTCGTGCGCCTTATGGAGCCATCCTCCACCGCCCGGCTGACGACCTCGCGCGTGCCATGCTGGATCGCGGCATGGTCGATGATCCGGTGCAGCAGCAGCGGCCAGTCCTGCATCAAGCCGAGCATCGGCGTCTCTCCCGAAATCTTGTTTGTTGTTGCGGGCAGAATAGGAGCAAGCCGCGCGGATATGAAAGCGGGGCTCGCGCCCGGAAGCGAGATGGTTTAGGTCGTATCAATTCCGCCCGGAGAGCCAGAAGCCCGTGTCCGCCTCCAACCTCGCCACGAGCTCCGAGCCCGCCGAGCCCGATCGCGTCTGGTTCCGCTTCATGCGGCTGCACCAGCGCATGCTCATGCAGATGACCGCGCGTATCCGGACGCTCGGGCTCTCGATCCCGCAATTCGATCTGCTCTCGACGCTGACCGAGCGCGAGGGCATCAGCCAGAGCGAACTCGCCGAGCGGCTCTACGTCACCAAGGGCAATGTCTCGGGCCTCGCCGACCGCCTCGTCCAGGCTGGCCTCGTCGAACGCCGGGCGATCGCGGGCGACCGGCGCTCCTATGCGATGCATCTGACCCCGGAAGGCCGCAGATTGGCCGAGGCCGGCATCGCCGCGCAGCGCGATTTCGTCGCCAACACGCTGGGCAAGCTACCGGGCGATGATCTCACGGAGCTCGACCGGCTGGTCAAGGCCTGGCGCGACCTGGCCCGCGCCGTCGACGCCAGCTGACGCCGCCAGGCGCGCAGGCATGAAGAAAGCTGCGAGATGAGCGCGACGATCGATCTCACAGCCTCCGCAATGAGCCTGAGAGAAGCGCTTCTCGCGCGCCGCTTCACCGCGAGCGACCTGCTCGAAGCCAGCCTCGCCCGCATCGACGCGTTCAATCCCGGTCTCAACGCCATCATCGCACAGGATCGCGACCTCGCCCGCGCCGCAGCGCGCGAATCCGACAGGCGCATCGCCGTCGGCGCGGCCCGCCCCCTGGAAGGGCTGCCGATCACGATCAAGGACGCCTTCGACGTCGCCGGCCTGCCCTCCTCCGGCGGCTTGCCGGCCTATCGCGAGCGCATCCCGGCGGAGGATGCGACCGCCGTCGCAAGGCTGCGCGCTGCCGGCGTCGTCATCATCGGCAAGAGCAATGTCCCGGTCTTCTCCGGCGATTTCCAGAGCTACAACCCGGCCCATGGCGTGACCAACAATCCCTGGGACGCGGCCCGTTCGCCCGGCGGCTCCTCGGGCGGTGCGGCGACAGCGGTCGCGACCGGCATGTGCGCCTTCGAGCTCGGCTCGGATCTCGGCGGCTCGATCCGCTGGCCGGCCCATGCCTGCGGCGTCTTCGGTCTCAAGACGAGCTGGGGGTTGGTCTCGACCTGGGGCGCTATTCCCCCGCCGCCCGAGCGGCGCACGCTGCGCAATCCCGACCTCCTTGTCGCCGGGCCGATCACGCGGGCGGCAGGCGATCTCGATATGATCCTGCCGGTGCTGGCCGGCCCACGCGACGCGACCACGCCCGGCCCCGTGCCGGCACCGCCCCGGCGCGAGACGGCACAGGGCCTGCGGGTGGCGCTCTGGGCCCAGGACCCCTTCGCCCCGGTCGATCGCGAAGTCTGCGACGCCGTGCGTGAGGCGGCGCGGCACTTGCAAGCCGCGGGCGCGACCATCGACGAGGCAGCCCGGCCCTCGCTGCGCTTCGCCGAGGCCTTCGAAGTCTATGCGCTGCTCAACCACGCCGTCGTCGCCTATGGCCTGCCGCCAAAGATACGCGCCCGCATCCAGGCGCAGGCCTCGGGCTTCAGCCCCAACGATCTCTCGCATCAATCCCTGCAGGCGCGCGGCGCGCGGATGACGCCGGGCCTCTATCAACAGCTCTCCCAGCGCAGGCTGGCGCTGAAGCGGCGCTGGGCCAGCTTCTTCACACGTTACGACGTGCTGCTCTGCCCGCCCGCGCCCGTGGCTGCGATCCCGCACGACCACGCGCCCGACATCCATGCCAGGCGATTGAGCGTGAACGGCGAGCCGCGCCCCTATCTCGATTTCCTGCTCTGGGCCTCGCTCGCCACAGGAGCGGACCTGCCTGCCTTGAGCGCGCCGGTGCGGCTCTCGAACGCGGGCTTGCCGCTCGGCGTGCAGGTCATCGCGGCGGCCGGCGAGGACCGCATGGCGATCGCCGTCGGCGCCATGCTGGAGCGCTCCGGCGCCGGCTATCGCGCCCCGCCCGGGACCCGCTCAATATCCTGACGCAGCCATGCCGCTCCGCGCCAGAGTCTGCGCAGGCCTGCGTGAAAATCGCTCAGCTTTTGCGCCGCACCCGGTCTATGCTCGCATAAGCAATCCATAAAGATCGGGAACCGCACGATGCTGTCCAACCTCGCCGTCCGCGATATCGAGACCCTCGTCCATCCCTATACGAACCTCGCGACGCATCGCGAGGTCGGCCCGCTCGTGCTCGAGAGCGGCAAGGGCGTCTATGTCTACGACACCGCCGGCAAGGAATATATCGAGGGCATGGCGGGGCTGTGGTGCACCTCGCTCGGCTACTCCAATCAGGAGCTGATCGAGACCGCCACCGAGCAGATGAAGAAGCTGCCCTTCACCCATATCTTCGGCGGCCGCAGCCATGATCCGGCGATCGAGCTGGCCGAGAAGCTGAAGGAAATCGCTCCGGTTCCGATCTCGAAGGTCTTCTATGGCGCGTCGGGCTCGGACGCCAACGACACCCAGGTGAAGATCGTCTGGTACATGAACAATGCGCTCGGCCGGCCGCAGAAGAAGAAGATCATCTCGCGGCTGAAGGGCTATCACGGCGTCACCGTCGCATCGGCCTCGCTGACCGGCCTGCCCAACAACCATATCGACTTCGATCTGCCGCTGCCGGGCATCATGCACACCTCCTGCCCGCATCACTACCGCTTCGCCGAACCCGGCGAGAGCGAGCAGGATTTCTCGTCGCGGCTTGCCGCCGAACTCGAGGACATGATCCTGCGCGAGGGGCCTGACACGGTCGCCGCCTTCATCGCCGAGCCGGTGATGGGCGCCGGCGGCGCGATCCTGCCGCCCGACGGCTATTTCGAGAAGATCAACGCGATCCTGGCGAAATACGACATCCTCTTCATCTCGGACGAGGTCATCACCGGCTTTGGCCGCACCGGCAACATGTTCGGCACCACGACCTATGGCATGAAGGCCGACACGATCTCGCTCGCCAAGCAGATCACCTCGGCTTATTTCCCGCTCAGCGCGGTGATGTTGAGCGAGCAGGTCTATGAGGTGCTCGTCGACCAGAGCCGCAAGATCGGCGTCTTCGGCCATGGCAACACCTATGCCGGCCATCCCGTCGGCTGCGCGATCGCGGTCAAGACGCTGGAGATCTACCAGCGCGAGAAGATCGTCGACCATGTCCGCAAGGTCTCCCCGACCTTCGTCAAGCGACTGGAGAAGCTCGGCGAGCATCCCCTCGTCGGCGAAGCGCGCGGCGTCGGCCTGATCGGCGGCGTGGAGCTGGTCAAGGACAAGCAGACCAAGGCCCCGTTCGAGGCCAAGAAGGGCGTCGGCGCCAAATCGGTGGTCTTCGCGCAGGAAGAAGGCCTGATCACCCGCGCCATGGGCGACCGCGTCGCCTTCTGCCCGCCGTTGATCATCACCGAGGCCGAGATCGAGGAGATGTTCGACCGCTATGAGCGCGCCCTGAACAAGACCCTCGACTGGGCCAAGGCCCAGGGCCTGCTGGCGGCCTGAGCCACCTCATTCATCATTGTGGCGGCCGGTTACGGCCGCATACAATTCGACACAGAGAGATCATGATCGCGCCGCGCCAGCGGCGGGATCCTTTGCCAATATGATGTCGACCGGTGGCCAGGAACCATCGGCCCGCTAGAGCACGATGCGAAAAAGTGGGAACCGGTTTTTCGCAATCGATCCTGCTCTAACTGTTTGATGAGAGACGGATTCAGATTTCAGATGGGATCACTTCGTGATGCCATCTGAAATCATCCGGCTCTGAAGTCGACGACATCTACGGCCATGATTTCACCCAATATCTCGTGCAACGAAACAAGTGAGCGCGGGCTTCCCCGTTACCTCCACTAGGGAAGTCGATGCTTTTCGTCTCCGTCCGATCGCCATTGTCGCAGTCGCCGATGGAACGAGATGCGCATCAGCCGCGTTGGATGATGACGCGAAGGATCAACCATCCCGGCTTGCCGGTGTCCTTCGCGATGGCTTCAACGACTGATCGTCGTAGATACTTCTTCGAGACCCTCGATGATTGACCGGCGCAGAGTTCTCCAAGCTCTCGCCGGTCTTTTTTTCGCCGGCCTCGGCACGACCGGCTATGCCGCGGCCTGGGAGCCCGAGCAGCTGCGCGTGACGCGCTATGGCCTGACACCGCGCGGCTGGCCCAGCGGGCGGCGCCTGCGCCTGGCCGTGATCTCCGACCTGCATATCGGCGGGTTGCACGTCCCGCTCGCGCGCGTCGCTGACATCGTGACGCGGACCAATGCCCTGAAACCGGACCTGACGCTCCTGCTCGGCGATTTCGTCGCGAGCCGCGCGCGCCGCGCCTCGGACCCGCCCATGCAGGCCTGGGCAGCAGAACTCGCGCGGCTTCAGGCCAAGGACGGCGTCTACGCCGTGCTGGGCAACCACGACTGGTGGCATGATGCGCCGACGCAAACCGCCCGCTCCGGCCCGACCCAGGTGGGCGCGGCGCTGGAGGCCAACGGCATCGCCGTGCTGCAAAATCGCGCCTTGAAGCTCGACACGGCGGCGGGCCCGCTCTGGCTCGCCGGCCTCGGCGACCAGATCGCCTTCCTGCCGCGCGTCCAGGGCCTGCCCCATGGCGTCGACGACCTCACCGGGACTCTGGCGCAGATCGGCAACGATGGCGCGCCGGTGATCATGATGGCGCATGAGCCCGACGCCTTCACGCGCATGCCGGACCGCGTCGCGCTGACCTTGTCGGGCCACACCCATGGCGGCCAGGTCAGGCTCTTCGGCTGGGCGCCGGTCGTGCCTTCGCGCTATGGTCAGCGCTACGCCTACGGCCATATCCGCGAGAGCGACGGGCGCGACCTGATCGTTTCCGGCGGAATCGGCACCAGCATCCTGCCGGTCAGGCTCGGCATGCCGCCGGAGATCGTCCTGGTGGAGCTGGGCTAGCGCGGAGCTGTGGCGCTTGGGTTTGCTGTTCGTGCTGGGAACCGCGCCGTCATCCTGGGCGACCGAAGGTCGTCCCGGGATCCATCGAAGGGCGTCCTTCTCGGGCTTGCGCCCCGAGAATCTCATGACCAGAACCCTCTGGTTTACGAGATGGTCGGGTCACGCCCGACCATGACGCGTTTCCGATCCCAGAGCTGCGTCCCTGGGCCGGCCGAAGGCCGGACCCGAGGGGCCTCGTCCAGAATGACGCAGCGGTCCCGAGTCAAAGCGGCGCGCCAGGCGCCGCCGCTCCCTCAGCGAACGATCACTTTCGTGCCGACCGGCACGCGGTTGAACAGATCGACCACGTCGATATTGCGCATGCGGATGCAGCCTGACGAGGCCGATCGGCCGATCGTCTCGGGCTCGTTGGTGCCGTGGATGCGGTAAAGCGTGTCGCGCCCGTTCTGGTAGAGATACAGCGCGCGCGCGCCCAGCGGGTTTTCCGGGCCGCCTTCCATGCCGCCGGCGAAAGGCTTCAGATGCGGCCAGCGCACCAGCATTTCGGATGGCGGTGTCCAGCGCGGCCACTCGGCCTTGCGCTGGATCACCGCTTCGCCGGTCCAGCCAAAGGCTTCGTCGCCGGTGGCGACCGCATAGCGGATCGCCTTCTTGTTCGGCTCGACATAATAGAGATACTTCTCGGTCGTATCGATCAGGATCGTGCCCGGCTCGAGCCCGGTCGGATCGGTGATCTCATAAGGAAGCTGCGTGACATAGTGCTCGAACTTCGGCACCAGCGCGATATATTCGGCGTCGCGTGCGGACAGGGCCGGCGCATTCACACTCTTGTACTGGCAAGCTCCCAGAAGGGTCGCCAGCGCCAGAGATACCATCACGGTCTGTTTCATGCATTCCATCCAAGCGGCCCTGCGGCGACTTTTATGATGAATCGAAGGTTAACGTTCTGTGACGCCAAACGCAGGCCGCGGCACGAAAAAACGAGCGAAGGACTAGGCTCCTAACATAGATGGCGCAATCTGGTTCCCGCCGTGGTTGCCGATTCCCACTCTTCCCGACGGACCGTTGCAAAGCGGCCACGCTGATCCCCGGTAACCCGCACTGCGAGGCGCCTTTTCCGTGACGACCCTCCTGATCACGCATCCCGCCAGCCTCCAGCATGAGACGCCGCCCGGCCATCCCGAACGCATCGAGCGCATTCGCGCCGTCGAGCAGGCGCTGGAGGATGAGCGCTTCGCGGGCTTGATTCGCGCGACTGCCCCGCTGGGCCTGCTGGAGCAGGTCACGCTTTGCCACCCACCCGCCTTCGCCCAGGCCGTGATCGGGGCCAGCCCCGAAACCGGCCTCGTCCAGATCGACGCCGACACGCTGATGTCGCCGGGAACGGTCGAGGCAGCACTACGCGGCGTCGGCGCCGCGACCTTCGCCGTCGACGAGGTCATGCGCGGCGCCGTCGTCAACGCCTTCTGCGCCATGCGCCCGCCCGGCCACCATGCCGAGAGCCAGAAGGCGATGGGCTTCTGCTTCTTCAACAGCGCCGCGATCGCCGCCCGCCACGCCCAGAAGGCCCATGGCGTCGAGCGCGTCGCCATCGTCGATTGGGACGTGCATCACGGCAACGGCACGCAGGAGATCTTCTGGGATGATCCGAGCGTGCTCTACGCCTCGAGCCATGAGATGCCGCTCTATCCCGGCACCGGCGCCCCCTCCGAGCGCGGCCAGCACGGCACCATCGTCAACGCCCCCTTGCGGGCCGGCGACGCCTCCGAGGAGTTCCGCGAAGCCTTCGAGGCAGCGCTGCTGCCGCGGATCGACGCCTTCGCGCCCGACCTCATCATCATCTCAGCCGGCTTCGACGCGCATTGGCGCGACCCGCTCGCCAACATCAATCTGAAGGAAGCCGACTTCGCCTGGGCGACGCAGAAGCTGATGGAGATCGCCGACCGCCGCGCCAAGGGGCGCGTCGTCTCGGTTCTGGAAGGCGGCTACGATCTCGAGGCGCTGTCGCGCTCGGCCGCCGCGCATGTCATGGCACTGATGCGGGGTTAGAGCGTTTTCGAGCGAAGTGGATACCGGTTCGCGTGAAGAAAATGCAATAAAACAAGGAGCTGGAGCAGGATGCGAAAAAGTGGGAACCGGTTTTTCGCATCGATCCTGCTCTAATTCTTTGATGAGAGCCGGAGACGCGCTCACTCCAGCGGCTGCGTGTCCGCGATCTCGATCCCGAAGCCGCTCAGCCCCACGAAGGAACGCGGTGAGGAGGCGAGGTTGACGATCGAGGCGACGCCGATGTCGCGCAGGATCTGCGCGCCCAGCCCGACCTCGCGCCATTGCTGCGTGCGCTGCGCGTCGGAGCCATCCTCGACACTCTTGATCGGCACGCCGGCCGAGCCGTCGCGCAGATAGATCAGCACGCCACGGCCATCCTGCGCGAAGCGCTTCAGCGCACACTGGATCGAGGGCGCGCCGCCGAGCACATCGGCGACGACATTGGCCCTGTGCAAGAGCGCCGGCACCTTCTCGCCATCGCCGATCTTGCCCATCACGAAGGCGAAATGCTGCGTATCCTCGAAGGGCGTGATGTAGACATGCCCCGTCATCTCGCCGAAGGCGGTCTTCACGGGAAAGCTGTGCACCCGCTCGACCAGCTTCTCGCGCGACTGGCGATAGGCGATCAGATCCGCGACCGTGATCTGCTGCAAGCCATGCTTCTGGGCGAAGGCCGTGATCTGCGGCCCCTTCATCACCGTGCCGTCGTCATTGGCGAGTTCGCAGATCACCCCGACCGGCGGCAGGCTGGCGAGCTTGCAGAGATCGACGGCGGCTTCGGTATGGCCCGAGCGCATCAGCACGCCGCCATCCTTGGCGATCAGCGGGAAGACATGGCCCGGCCGCACGAAGTCCGCCGCGCCCATATTGCCGTTGGCGAGCGCGCGCACCGTATTGCAGCGCTGCTCGGCCGAGATGCCGGTGGTCAGCCCATGCTTGACGTCGACCGTGACCGTGAAGGCGGTGCCGAGGGGGGCGTCGTTCGACGACACCATCGGGTCGAGCCGCAGGCGGCGCGCCTCGCTCGACGTCAGCGGCGCGCAAACGATGCCGCAGGTGTTGCGGATGATGAAGGCCATCTTCTCCGGCGTGCAGAGCGAGGCGGCAACGATGAGATCGCCCTCGTTCTCGCGGTCGTCGTCATCGGTGACGATGACGATGTCGCCGCGCGCGAAAGCCTCGATGGCCTGGGTGACATTGCTGGACATGGCAGCCTCCCGCGGCCCGACAAGGCCGAGAAAATCATTGGGGGTGACGGAACCGCCCGTGGCGGCGGCGATACGCTCGGCGCTTTCGCGCGAGATCCAGGCGCTCTGATCGTTGCAGAGCGCGGTGACACTCGCCGGCGACAGCCCGACCTGCCGCGCAAAGGCGCTGCGGCCGATTTTGTTCTGCTGGAGCCAGACGTCGAGTTTCATGAGCGCAAGCTAGTGCGCGGCAGCTTCAGTTGCAATGAAGCAGCAGAAGATTTTCAGTATTGCTGAAATGCATAGTCCTGGCGTCATGCTCGGGCTTGACCCGAGCATCTCTTGCCGGAACAGGCACCCTCCTCCGCCAGGGATTCTCGGGTCCGCTGCGCGGCCCGAGAATGACGGCCCCTACGGCTGAAACGGCCAGCGCGGCTCCACCACGCCGACCTGCGCGCGGTGGCGCAGATACTGGTCCGCCAGCACGCAGGCGACCATCGCCTCGCCGACCGGTACGGCACGGATGCCGACACAGGGGTCGTGGCGGCCCTTGGTGAACATCTCGGCCTCGCCGCCGGTGCGCGTCACGGTCGCCCGCGTCGCCAGGATCGAGGAGGTCGGCTTCACCGCAAAGCGGGCCACGATCGGCTGCCCGGTCGAAATGCCGCCGAGGACGCCGCCGGCATGGTTCGACAGGAACAGCGGGCGGCCGTCATTGCCGGCGCGCATCTCGTCGGCATTCTCCTCCCCCGACAGCTCGGCAGCAGCGAAACCGTCGCCGATCTCGACGCCCTTGACCGCGTTGATGCTCATCAAGGCGGCGGCGATCTCCGCATCGAGCTTGCCATAGATCGGCGCGCCCAGCCCCGCCGGCACACCCTCGGCGACGATCTCCAGCACCGCGCCGATCGAGGAACCGGATTTCCTGATACCGTCGAGATAGCTCTCGAACAGCTGGGCCGCCTTGGCGTCGGGGCAGAAGAACGGGTTGTTGCCGACCTCGTTCCAATCCCAGTTGTTGCGGTCGATCTTGTGCGGCCCCATCTGCACCAGCGCGCCGCGCACCACCATGCCCGGCACGACCTTGCGCGCGATCGCGCCGGCCGCGACCCGCATCGCCGTCTCGCGCGCCGAGGAGCGCCCGCCGCCGCGGTAGTCGCGAATGCCGTATTTCACGTCATAGGTGAAATCGGCATGGCCGGGCCGGTACTTGTCCTTGATGTCCGAATAGTCCTTCGAGCGCTGGTCGACATTGTCGATCATCAGCCCGATCGAGGTCCCGGTCGTGACCTGAACCGCATCGCTCTCCCGCGCGAAGACGCCCGAGACGATCCGCACCTGGTCCGGCTCCTGGCGCTGGGTGGTGAAGCGTGACTGGCCGGGCCGGCGGCGATCGAGCTCGACCTGGATATCGGCCTCGGTCAGCGGCAGCAGCGGCGGGCAGCCATCGACGACGCAGCCGATCGCCGGCCCATGGCTCTCGCCGAAGGTCGTGACGCGGAAAAGATGGCCGAAGGTGTTATGTGACATGGGTAGCCTGACGCGGAGCAACGTGGGGACTTAGTGAAGCCACCGCCGAACGTCAAACATAGCCCCGGGACGTCGGATCACCGAACCTGAATCGTCACCGTATCCGTCTGGTTGCCACGGCCCCCGGCATCATTGGTGATGTAGTCATAGGTCACCGAGAGGCTGTCCTGACCGACGAAGCCGCGGCGCGGCGTATAGCTGACCACCGTGCGGTCGATCACCTTCCCGGCACAGGGGTGAGACGGAGCAGTGATGACGCCCTTGATCTGCCCGATGGCGGCGGTGCCATTGCTCGGCGGCTGGTCCAGCTTCGCGCGCGGCGGCTCCCAGCTCGTGCAGGCATGAAGCTGGAACATGGCGAGCTGGCTGACGATCGCGCTCCCACCGGCCGGAACCGTGACGCTATGGGCGTTGCAGCCCGCCAGCAGCACAGCGACCGCCGCTGCCAGGACAACCGATTTTCCCATGAACCCGATCTCGCCCCCGGCACCTGACCTTACGCTATGCGGGCGCAGGCGCACTGGCAATGGAGTGGCACCGCCTGTCCCATTGCTGCGCAAAGACAACGACCTGTCGCAAGGCCGTCCTTATCCCAACGGCCTCAATGCCCCGCCGGCGCCTTCGCCGGCACTGCAGGCGCGCCCTCCCAGCGCGTATGCGCCGGCAGATTCTCGCCCTTCATGATCACGGTCAGCAGGCCGATCTGGGCGTAGTCGCCGACATGGGTGTCGTAGAGCACGGTCGCGCCCGCGCCGACGCAGACGCCCTTGCCGAGATGGACCCGGCCGACCTTCATGACGCGATCCTCATAGAGATGCGTCTGCAGGGCGGAATGGGCGTTGATGGTGCAGAAATCGCCCATCTTGACGCAGTCGAACTCGGTGATGTCGGTGGTGTCGAGCCAGCAGCCCTTGCCGAACTTGGCGCCGAACAGCATCAGGAACCAGGGCAGGAACGGCGTGCCGCGCAGATAGTCGAACAGCACCTTGCCGCCCAGCCCCCAATACAGCACCGCCACGGCCTCGGTGCGCATCGCCCACCACGACCACATCGGTTTCATCACTGGCCTGTAGACGCCCATCATCAGCCATTTGATCGCGGCGCAGATCAGCGCCTGCGTGATCGCGATGATCATGGCGACAATAGTGAAGGAGACGGTAAGGCCGAGCCAGTCCTGATGGTTGATCTCGCGCTGAAGCACGAGATCGACCGCGATCGTGCCGAAGGTGATGAACAGCATCGCCGGGAACGAGGTGTGGAGTGCCTCGAAGATGCCGCGCGCGAACTGCTTGCGCAATGACGGCTTATAGGTCCAATCGGCGCCGAGATCGACCTTCTGGCGCGTCGGCAAGCGAATCGGCGGCGAGCCGAACCAGGTGTCGCCGGGCTGCATCAACTCGTTGGCGGGCGGCTTCGACTTGATGCCGATCAGCACGCGGTCAGGAATGACGGCGCCCGGCGGCACGACCGCGTCGTTGCCAACGAAGACCTGATCGCCCGTGCGGGTCATGTCGAGACGCATATAGCCGCGCCGCATGTCCTCGTCGCCGAAGACGACCTCGTCGGCGATGAAATTGCCGGCGCCGATGCCGGTAAGGTCGTAGCGCCCCGAGAGGTTGGTCGAGATCTCGGCGCCCTGGCCGATGCGCGCTCCCATGATGCGGTACCAGGCCCGCATGTAGATCGTCGCAAACAGCGAGGACAGCGTCTCCAGCGTCACTTCGGTCGCCAGCGCCACAGTCCATTTGCGGGCGTAGAAGCCCGAATGGATCGAGTACGAGCCCGAGGTCACGCGCGGCAGGATCAGCCAGCGCAGGCCGGCCATCAGGAACACGGTGAAGGCGATCAAGCCGATCGCGGTCGGCCAGGTCAGGATCGGCAGATACCAGAGATAGCTGATCTCGGACCAGCTCGCGATCCAGTCGTCGATCTGGTCGAACAGCCAGAAGGCCGGGAAGATCGGCAGCAGGCTGACCGGCGGCAGCACGATCAGCATGGCGACGTAGAAGGCCGTCATCGCGGCACGCCGGCGGGTGCTGGCCTGCGCCTGCGGCGGCAGCGAGGCGAGGTCGACCATGCCGGTCTTGCGCGCGGGCGTACCGTCCCAGATCTCGGCCTCGCCGATATGGGTCTGGGGCGGGATCGCGCTCAAATCGCAGATCTCGGCATGGTCGCCGATGACGCTGCCATGCCCGAACACGACGGAGGCGCCGGCCGATACGTCCTTGCCGATGCTGATCCTGCCGAGGATCAGCTTGTCGCCGATCGCCTCGCCATTGGCAAAGGTGGTCTTGGAGCCGAGTGCGGTGCCCTCGCCGATCTCGATCAGGTCGATCGCACCGGCCTCGTAATCCGAGATAATGACGTCGCGGCCGACCTTGGCGCCAAGCAGGCGCCAGTAGAACCGCATCACCGGCGTGCCCTGGAACCATTTGATGTGCACGAGCCCTGCGACGCGCGCCGCGAACCACCAGCGGAAATAATAGACGCCCCAAAGCGGATAGACGCCCGGCTTGGTCCGGCCGAGTACGATCCATTTCAGCGCGATCGCGATCAGCCCGGTCACGATGGTGATCGCGACATAGACGCCGAGCAGCGCGAAAACCTGGCCGGTCAGCGACAAATCCTCGCCCGACATGATCATGTAGGTGACGAAGATGCCGAGCCATTGCGCGGTCGACAGGCCGATGATGATCGGCAGCACCGCGGCCTGGGCGAGGCCGCAGAGGAAACGGCGCAGGAACGGTGGTGGCGTGAAGGAGAGGTCCTGGACCTCCGCGATGCCGCGCCCGTCGAGCAACGCCGCCATGCCGCGCAGGGTGCGCGCGCCATAGACGTCCTGCAGCGTGATGCCGGCATAGGCCGGCGTCTCGCGCACGATCGAGATGAAGCGCGCCGCCAGCAGCGAATGGCCGCCGAGATCCATGAAGAAATCGGCGTCGAGCGGCAGGCTGGCCGCGCCCAGCACGCGCTTGGCGGCGTCCAGCAGCGCCGCTTCCGTTGCGTTGCGCGGCGGCTCCTGCTCGCCGGCCGCGCTCGGCGCCGTCAGCGGCGCCGCCTTGAGCATCTTGCGGTCGACCTTGCCGGAGACCATGCGCGGCAGCGAGCCCACAGCCTCGAAATGCGCCGGCACCATATAGGGCGGCAGCTTGTCGCGCAGCGCCGCGCGCAAGGCCGCGCCGTCGACCGCCACACCTGGCTCGGCTACGACGAAGGCGACGAGCCGCTCGATCTCGTCATCGCTGCGCAGCACCACGGCGGCCTGGCTGACGCCCGGCTCGTCGGCGAGCTTCGACTCGATCTCGCCGAGTTCGACCCGGAAGCCGCGGATCTTGATCTGATCGTCGATGCGGCCGTGGAAGACGATATTGCTGTCGGCATCGAGGCTGACCGCATCGCCGGAGCGATAGAGCACCGGGTCGTCGATCCCGCCAAAGGGATTGGCGATGAACTTCTCGGCCGTCAGCTCGAGGCGACCATGATAGCCCTTGGCGACGCCGGGGCCGCCAATCAGCAATTCGCCCTGCTCGCCGGGGCCGACCAGTTGCATCGCCTCATTGACGATATAGGCGGTGTAGTTGGCGATCGGCTGCCCGATGGTCACGACCTCGCCCGGCCGGACCTCGGCCGCGGTCGCGACCACTGTCGCCTCGGTCGGGCCATAGGTGTTGAGGATGCGCCGTCCCGGCCGCGACCATTTCTGGACGATCGCCGGCGGCAAGGCCTCGCCGCCGAGCAGGATCAGCCTGAGCGAAGGCACATCCGAGGACAGGATGCCGAGCAGGGTCGGCACCGTGTCGATCACGGTCACGCCGGCCTCGGTCAGCAGAGCCGGGAGCTTCTCCGCATCGCCCATGGTCTCGGGGCTCGCAACGTAGAGAGCCGCCCCCACCAGATAAGGCGTCCAGATCTCCTCCATCGACAGGTCGAAAGCGACCGAAGCGCCCTGGAACACGACATCGTCGCGACCGATGCCGTAGAAGGCGTTCCCTGAGCGCAGGAAATGGCAGATATTGCGATGGCTGATGACGATCGCCTTGGGCGTCCCCGTCGAGCCGGAGGTGTAGATCAGATAGGCGGGGTGGTCCTTGGTCAGGCCGACTGCCCGCGCTGGAATTTCAGCGCCGTCGTCGCGAGCCGCCAGATCCTCTGGGCTCCAGACCGTGCGGCCCGTGCCCGCTGCCCTGCTCTGCCAATCCACGGAGGTGACGAGGCCCTTGGCCTCGGCGTCCTTCAGGCAAACGGCGATCCGCTCGACCGGAGCCTCGGCGTCGAACGGCACCCAGGCCGCACCTGAGCGCGTGATCGCGATCTGCGCGATGAGGAGATCGATGCCGCGCGGCATCCACAAGCCGACCATGTCGCCGGGACCGATGCCCGCGAGGGCCAGGCCCCGCGCCTGCCGCCCGGCGGCGGCCCAGACCTCGGCATAGCTCAAGCGTCGCGTGCCATCGCGCAAGGCCGTCTCGCCGCCGCGCGCTGCGACGGTCGCGGCGAATATCTCGCCCAGCACCTCGTCTCGGATCAGATCCGGGCGCTTCTCGCCCGCCAAGATTGCGAGCGGCTGCGCGCCCATCACGGCCGTCGTCGTCGCCGACAAATTGCTGATGTCGTTCATCGCGCCCCGCTGCGCTCAGAACCACGACATCCCGGAGCGAGGCGGAAAGCACCCTCGAACCAGGCACTCGCACCCCTGCGACGCACCTTCAAAAAAACACGGGCGAGCCACACCCCCCGATGCGCTTTTCCCGCTGTGCCTTCCGGCCGAGCATGCCACCGCCGCACGAAACTGCCTTAGCAGAACGACCTTGCCAAACCATGACTGAACCCGTGATGAACGCTTGGGTTCCCACGCTGCCGCCACGGCAGCCTACTCCCGCAGCGCTCTCAGATCACGTCGCATTCGACGTGATCTGAGCGATTCCAAAATCTTGAAGCATTGCTCATGCGAAAAACCGGTACCCACTTTTTCGCGCAATGTTCTTAGAGCCAGTCGGCCTGGTTGCCCGATACCACCAGGATCTTGCCCTGCCAGATATCGACGAGCGCGGCCTTCTGCGGAGACACCGCCCCAACCAGCGCCAGGACAGCGCGCGCGATGCCGCCATGGCTGACGATGACCGTCTCGCGCTGCAGCTCCTCCAGTACGGGCCTTATGCGCTCGGCGAGCATCCGGTAGCTCTCGCCGCCTGGCGGCACGAAACCCCATTTGTCGCGCTCGCGCATTTGCGCCTGTTCGCGCTCGCTCTTGCGGATCTCGCGCCAGGTGAAACCTTCCCACTCGCCGAAAGTCAGCTCGCGCAAGCGCTCGTCGATGCGGTAGGCCCCAGGCTCCAGCTGTAACTGGCGGCGCAGGATGTCCATGGTCTCGCGCGCACGCTCCATCGGCGAGGCAACATAGTCGAACGCCGCGAAATCCGGCGCCAGGGCCTTCAGTCGCTCGGCCGCCTCCGCAGCCTGCGTCCGCCCCAAGGCGTTGAGCGGGATGTCCTGGGCGCCCTGCAGGCGGCCTTCGCGATTCCACTCGGTTTCGCCGTGGCGAATGAGAATGAGCCGTTGCGGGAGCGTGATCGGGATCATGTGGGGGCTCATGCACGCTGGCGCTTTGCCCGTCAAAGTCCCTCGCGGGCGGCGGTCATGCGTCGCGGCCATGGCGAGCGCCGTCGCTTTCTGTTGGCCGCGGCCCGATGCGCCGTATATAGGCGGCTCTTCGCTGCTGCAGCAGGTTTGAATGTCCCTGGCTCTCACCTTGCCCGATGGCCATAGCCTCGCCCTCGATGCGAGGCCGCTGATCATGGGCGTCGTCAACATCACGCCCGATTCCTTCTCCGATGGCGGCCTGCTCACCAATGCGGAGGAGGCGATCGCTCATGGCCTCACTTTGGCGATGGAGGGCGCTGCCATCATCGACGTCGGCGGGGAATCGACCCGGCCGGGCCATGCTCCCATCGACGCCGCGACCGAGATCGCGCGGGTGCGGCCCGTGGTCGCGGGTCTCGCCAACGCGCTTTCGCTCCCGGTCTCGATCGACACCTGGAAGGCCGAAGTTGCCGAGGCCGCACTGAGTGCGGGCGCTGCCATCGTCAACGATGTCTGGGGTGCGCAGCGCGAGCCCGCCATCGCCGAGGTCGCGGCGCGCTTCGGCGCGCCCATGGTCCTGATGCACAACCGCGACACGGTCGATCCCGACATCGACATCTTCGGCGACGTGCTGCGCTTCCTGGAGCGCTCCATCGCCATCGCCACCTCCGCCGGAGTGCCGATGAGCCAGATCGTCGTCGACCCCGGCATCGGCTTCGGCAAGACCCCAGCGCAGAACCTCGCCTTGATCCGCGATCTCGGACGCCTGAAGGAACTGGGCTGCCCGATCCTGCTCGGGGCCTCGCGCAAATCGATGATCGGTCAGATCACCGGCCAGAAGGTCGCCGCCGAGCGCGTCGCCGGCAGCATCAGCAGCCATCTCTATGGCGTCTCGCAAGGCGCGGCCATCATCCGCGCCCATGATGTGCGCGCCCATGCCGAGGCGCTCCAAGTCTGGGCCGCCATCGCCAATTCCGCCAGCCTGAACTCCGCAAAGGGCGCCCCGTGAGCCAAACCGGCAGCATTCTGATCGAGAAACTCGATATCTACGCCTATCACGGCTTCTTCTCGGAGGAGGAGCGGCTCGGGCAACGCTTCACACTCGACCTCCTGCTGGAGACCGACCTGCGCTCCTCGGCGATCAGCGACAGCCTCGCCGACACGGTGAATTACGGCAAGGTCGTCGGTGTGGTGACGGAGGCCTTCACCGCCAAGCGCTTCAACCTCCTGGAAGCAGCGGCGCGCGCCGTGGCGATGGCCGTGCTCGACGGCTTTCCCCCGGTGAACCGCGTCGAGGTCACCCTGCGCAAGCCCGCCCCGCCGATCCACGCCACGCTCGCCAGCGTTGGCATCAAGCTGAGCTACCAGCGTGGCGATTGAGGCCGCGCTTGGGCTCGGCGGCAATCTCGGCGACCCGGTCGCAGCTTTCGCGGCGGCGCTGAAAGCGCTGGCCGCGCATCCCAGGATCAGGCTGGGCAAGATCTCCTCGGTCTATCGGACGCCGCCCTGGGGGCGGCTCGACCAGCCGGAATTCCTCAACATGGCCGCTCTGATCGAAACCAGCCTGCCGGCAGTCGAGTTGCTTGCCCTCGTCCTCGACATCGAGAAGCGGCAGGGTCGCGAGCGCCTCGAGCGCTGGGGGCCGCGCACGCTCGACATCGACATTCTGAGCTATGGCGATGACGAGATCGACCAGCCCGGCCTGCAGGTGCCACATCCGCGCCTGGCCGAGCGCGCCTTCGCTCTGGCGCCGCTGGCGGAGATCGCGCCCATGCTGGCAATCGGCGGCCAGACCGCAGCCAAGCTCCGCGACGGGCTCGCCGACCCCACCGTCCGGTTGGACGCGGATGCGACCGAACGCTTGAGGACCGCGCTGGAATAGTCAGGACGCAAATTGGCCTGCCACTTACTCGCAATCGCGGTCTCGGTTCGCCAGCGTTGGTCGCGCCCAGGTTTCTGAACAATGCGACGCTCGGCGCGCGATTTGCTGCCCTTAGGTTAATTAACCGTTACCCAAAGTGAGCACGCGCCAAACGTTGCGTCATCTCGATCATCGGTGCAGGAGAAAAGTGCTGCAGGCGACAAAATGGAGCCTGGCCTGAAAGAACCCTACCATGACAGTCGCTCGTCCTCTCGCTGCGGCCATCGCCGCGTTTCTCATGATCGCGCCGGCGTTTGCGAAAAACTTCGCCGTCCCGACCAAGAACCCCGCCGTGACCATCACCGTTCCCAACGACTGGAAGACCCGGGAGATCGACTACGGCTATTCCGCCCGTCCGCAGGATGAGTCGGTTTTCTTCTCCGTCGAGTTTGCCGATGCGCGCAACATCGACAAGATGCTCGCCAACAACGATGCCTGGATGAAGGACAACAAGATCAAGAAGGTCGAGCCGATCAAGGCCGAGGCGCCCTTGAACGGCATTCCGGCCACGATCTTCCAGTACCGCACCACCGACGGCAACGGCCCGACCAAGGTCGACTTCATCCTGCTGCCCGCCGGTGAAAACCGCATGATCATGCTCACCGTCTGGGGCTCCGACGAGGAGCGCGAGTCGCATGGCAAGGAGCTCGACGCGATCTTCGGAAGCATCAAGGCGATCAACTGAGCGCCATTTGGTAAAACGCTATCGGCTCAGGGCCTGCCCTGAGCCGATAGGACTCCGCGATACGATCGACGGCAAATTTTGGAGCGGGACGGCCGCCCGCTCACTCGCTGCGTTCGAGCGAGATGTCGGGCGCGGTCGGCACCTTCATGCCGACAACATGATAGCCCGCATCGACATGCAGGATCTCGCCGGTGATGCCGCGCGACATGTCGGAGACCAGGAAGACAGCGGTCTCGCCGACCTCCTCGATCGTCACGGTGCGGCGCAGCGGCGAATTGTACTCGTTCCAGCGCAGGATGTAGCGGAAATCGCCGATGCCCGACGCCGCCAGCGTCTTGATCGGCCCCGCCGAGATCGCGTTGACGCGGATCTTCGAGGGACCGAGATCAGCCGCGAGATATTGCACGCTCGCCTCGAGCGCGGCCTTGGCGACGCCCATGACGTTGTAATGCGGCATCCACTTCTCGGCGCCGTAATAGGTCAGCGTCAGCATGGCGCCGCCGTCGCTCATCAGCTTCTCCGCACGCTGTGTCACGGCGGTGAAGGAGTAGCACGAGATCAGGAGCGACTTGGTGAAGTTCGCCTCGCTGGTCTCGACATAGCGGCCGGTCAACTCGTCCTTGTCGGAGAAGGCGATGCAGTGGACGACGAAGTCGAGCTTGCCCCAGAGCTTCTCGATCTCGGCAAAAACAGCGTCGATCGAGGCCGAATCGGTGACGTCGCAATGGCCGACGACATGGCCGCCGAGCTCCCTCGCCAGAGGCTCGACGCGCTTCTTCAGCGCATCGCCCTGATAGGTGAAGGCGAGTTCCGCACCGGCATCGGCGGCGGCCTTGGCAATGCCCCAGGCGATCGAGCGGTTGTTGGCGACACCCATCACGAGGCCGCGCTTGCCCTTGAGCAGATTGGCGGTCGGAAGGGCGGCGGTGATGGCGTCAGGCATCGGAGACCCTGGAACGAAACAAAAGGAGGGGTCTCATAGAACAGGAAGCCGAAAAGTGGAAACCGGTTTTCGACAGTTGCGGCGCTTCGATGGCCGGACAAGCCCGCACGCTCTAGTGAAGAGCGCGGGCGCAGCCTCTTACGTCGTGCGCGCCTTCATCAACGCCGTCAGTTCGGCGTCCGATTCCGGCATCTCGATATCGATCGCCACGAACAGGTCGCCGACCGCGCCCTTCTCCCCCTTCAGCCCCTTGCCGCGCAGGCGGAACTGCCGGGTCGTGCCGGTCAATGGCGGGATCTTCATCTCGACAGCGCCGGTCAGCGTCGGCACATGCAGCGCCCCGCCCAGCACCGCCTGTGCCAGCGGCACCGCAACCCGCGTGCGCAGATCATTGCCCTCGACGACGAAGCGCGGATCGGGCTTGACCTTGATCGTCATCATCACGTCGCCGGCCTCCCCAGAATGCGGGTCGACCTGGCCGAGACCGCGCAGGCGCATGACCTTGCCGTCGGCGACGCCCTCGGGGATCGTGACCTCGACCTCGCGTCCGCCCGGCAGCCGCACGCGCCGCGACGCACCCGCCACCGCCTGCGCGAGCGTCACCTCCAGCGTGAAGCTCTGCTCCGGCGGCTTCTGCGCCTCCGGCCTGGCCCGGGCTCCGCGCCGCGCCGCATCGCCGAAGAGCGAGCCGAAGATATCGGCGGGGTCGAAGCCGGCATCCTGCCCGCCGCGTCCGAAGGGCTGGCCGCCACCCTGGCCGAAATTGAATTCGAAGCCCCCAGCACGGCCGCCGCGCCCGGCGCCCATTCCTTCGAAGCCGGCGAATTTTGGCTTGCCGTCGGCATCGATCTCGCCGCGGTCGAACTGCTTGCGCTTGGCCTCGTCGCCGAGAATCTCATAGGCGCCGTTGAGTTCGGCGAAGCGGTCCTGCGCCTTGGGATCGTCACGGTTGCGGTCGGGATGCAGATCCTTGGCCCGCTTCCGGTAAGCCTTCTTGATCTCGTCCTCTTTGGCCGACCGGGCGACGCCCAGAACCTGATACGGATCACGCATTCATAGACCCCATTCGCACGACGGAAGTTGCCAGGCCGCCGCGTGCCGCCAGCAGTCTTCCATCAACAACCCGATATCTGGGAATGGTGTGGCCTGAACGCAACATCCCGCGCAAAGATCGCTCGCGACGATCGTCCGCCCGCCGCTCAGGTCAGGCCTTTCCAGGGCTGGACGTCCTTGACCGCCCAGTCGCCGCCCGAGGGACGACAGGCCGTGCCTTGCAGCTTGGCCGGCTTGGCCTGCATCTGGACGCTGGCGATGAAGGCGCGGCAAATCTCGTCGGAACGCAGGAACGGGCCACCGACGGGGATGAAGGAGCCCTTGATGCCGCTCTGGGGATTGTCCCAGGACACCGCCGCGCCATTGCCCTGCGGGTCGAGCGCCACGGCCATCGCGCCATCGGCCCGGCGCATGTCCTCAGGTCCCAGATCGGAGGCGAGCGAGGCGAGCGCTCCACCCTTGACGGGGCTCTGTATCGGCGGGATCGAGGATGTCGTGGCGACCTCGTCCTCGCTCTTGGAGGACAATCCCAGGATCGGGAACGAGACCGAGCAGCCGCCGCTGAACAAGGCCAGCCCGAGCGCTCCGCCGACCATGACCGAACGCATGGATGCATAGCGCGCAGGAGGGCTTTGGATCGCCCCCGCCGCTGCCCTATACAGACTTGCTCTCACACCCCAAATCACAGATCGCGCTCGCCTGACGCCTACCTAGAACCAGCAAGGATTAAGCACGTGGAACGGTTAACGACCGGTGACTTCACCCAGGCGGATGAGCCATTTGCTCTGTTCCATGACTGGCTGCAGGAGGCGACGAAGTCCGAGCCGAACGATCCCACCGGCATGGCGCTGTCGACGGTCGACGCCGAGGGCATGCCCAATAGCCGCATGGTGCTGCTGAAGGGCTATGACGCGGACGGCTTCGTCTTCTACACCAACACCGAAAGCCAGAAGGGGCAGGAGCTGCTCGGCCAGGGCAAGGCGGCCGCGCTCTTCCACTGGAAGAGCCTGCGCCGGCAGGTCCGGATTCGCGGCCCGGTTTCGCTGGTGACGGAGGCCGAGGCCGATGCCTATTTCCAGTCGCGTCCGCGCGACAGCCGCATCGGCGCCTGGGCCTCGCAGCAGTCACGCCCCCTGGAAAGCCGCTTTGCGCTGGAGAAGGCGGTCGCGAGCTATGCTGCGAAATTCGGCCTGGGCACGATCCCGCGGCCGCCGCATTGGACCGGCTTCCGGATCGAGCCGGTCTATATCGAGTTCTGGCGCGACGGCGCATTCCGTCTGCATGATCGCGTCGTGTTCCGCCGCCCCTCGGCAGCAGAGCCCTGGTCGCGCACGCGCCTCTACCCCTGAGGATAGTTTCCATGGCGATGCCAAAATTCGATTTTCCCAAGACCGAGGCCGGCAAGCGCCCGGTCATGCTGCTGACGGGCGCCAGCCGTGGCATCGGCCATGCGACCGTGATGCAGTTCGCCATGGCGGGCTGGCGCATCCTGTCCTGCTCGCGCCAGGCCTTTTCCGACAAATGCCCCTGGCCCTCGGGCGCCGCCGATCACGTCCAGATTGATCTCGGCGACCCCGAAGACACGATGCGCGGCATCGCCGAGATCAAGAAGCGCTTGGCCGCCGAGGGCGGCAAGCTCAATGCGCTGGTCAACAATGCCGGGATCTCGCCCAAAGGACCCAAGGGCGCGCGGCTGGGCGCCGCGACGACCTCCTTCAACGACTGGCACCAGGTCTTCCAGGTCAATTTCTTCGCGCCGATCATGCTGGCGCGCGGCCTGCTCGACGAATTGACGACGGCCAAGGGCGCGATCGTCAACGTGACCTCGATCGCCGGCTCCCGTGTCCACCCCTTCGCGGGCGCGGCTTACGCCACCTCCAAGGCCGCACTCGCCAGCCTGACCCGCGAGATGGCTGCCGATTTCGGGCCGCTCGGCATCCGCGTGAACTCGATCTCGCCCGGTGAAATCGACACCGCCATCCTCTCGCCCGGCACGGAGAAGATCGTCGCGACCCTGCCGCTGCAGCGTCTCGGCAAGACCGATGAGGTCGCCAAGGCGATCTATTTCCTCTGCACCGACTCCTCGAGCTATGTCACGGGCTCCGAGCTCCACATCAATGGCGGGCAGCACGTGTGACGGGCGATAGCGGCCAGGTCATCCGGTTTCCAGCAGCTGGCAAGGCGCCGGCAAGGCCGATTCTGGCAGCCTCCGTCGCCGTGTTCCGCGACGGCAAGGTCCTGCTGGCGACGCGGACCAAGCCGCCCGCCGACCAGCTCTGGTCGCTGCCGGGCGGTAAGGTCGAGCCCGGCGAGACCCTGGAAGAGGCCGCCTTGCGCGAGCTTGAGGAGGAGGTCGGCGTCAAGGCGCGCATCCTCGGCTTCAACCGCCATGTCGAGATCTTCGGCCGCGACGCCAAGGGTGGCGTCACGCATCATTTCGTCGTCGCCTCCTTCGTCGGCGAGTGGCTCTCGGGCGAGCCGACGACCGGGCCGGAGGCCGGCGCCGTGATGTGGGCCGATCCGCTGCGCCTTGGCGGCTTGCCGACGACGCGCGAACTCGGCGACGTACTCAAGCGCGCCCAGGCCTTGCTGCACGATGCGTTGCGGCGCGATGCCGGACACAGCCCATGAGGCGCGGCGCGGCCCTGGCCATGGCCCTCATGGTCGCGCTTTCGCTTGGCGAAGCTGCCGCGCAGACGCAGCGCCCGGCCGCAAACCCGCCCAAGCCCGCGACTGAGCCGGGCGAGCCGCCAGCCCCGCCCTACGAGCCGCAGCTCCTGAACCTGGCCGAGATCATGGGTTCGCTGGCTTATCTGCGCACCCTTTGCGCCGGCAAGGAGGCTGAGGATTGGCGCGCGCGCATGACCGCGCTGATCGACGCCGAAGGCCGCACGCCGCAGCGCCGTGAGCGCCTGACCAGCGCCTATAACCGCGGCTTCCGCGCCTATTCGGCGACGCATCGCAGCTGTACCGACGGCAGCCAGGAGGCCTCGGCGCGTCTGGCAAGCGAAGGTGAACGCCTCGCCCGGCTTCTCGCCGGCCGTTATGGTGGTTAGCTACAGCTCGACGAGCCGGCTCTTAACCACAAACTCTCACGGCTGCGTTAACCTTTCTTAAAGGGGATGGTGGCCGCGCGAGCCGGCTTTGCGTATGACTATACGTCTGTCGATGGCACGGATTCTCCCGCAAGGGGCTTCGCGCCGCATGTTCAGGTCCAAGCCGCAGAGTCTCCGCCTCGATGTCGACTTTTCCAGACGATCTGCCGCTCGATCCCACCCTGGGCGAGGACCGTAGCGACGCAAGACGCGTCGCCTATGGCTATGTCGAGGACGCCTTCAACGAAGCGCAGCAGGATGGGCTCGACAGCGACGCGCTGGCCCATGCCGCCCTCTTCGCCGCCTTCCGCACGCTGGTCGAGACCTATGGCGAGGAGGCCACCGCCGTCTTCGCCGAAGCGCTGCCTGGCAAGGTGCGCGGCGGCGCCTTCACCAGCGGCACCCGGCACTAGACCCCTTAGCATCCGGCTTAGAGGCAGCGGGGCAATCTGCCTTGCCCTGCAGCAAACCTTTGCTGCGACTGCGGCACAACTGCAACTCTTCCGAAAAAGTTGAAACCGGGCCGCCACATGCGTGTTTGCCCGCGAATCGCCGTTGTCTAAAGAAGAAAGACAGGGGCTGATTCGATCAGGGTAACGCAGCATGCGTATCGCTACGCTTTGCCTATTGTCGCTGTTTTGTCTGCTTTCCGGCCTGACGATGGAAGTCCAGGCGGCCGACACGGTCGCGCTCGCACCGGTCGTGCCTTCTCTGGCGCGGGACATGTGGATTTCCGAGATTCGGGGCGGCGCCTATCTGCATGACCCGACCAGCCCCGAAAGCGGCTCCGTCGACCTCAATCTCGAAGTCCTCTCGGTAAAGCCGTTCCTGCCGGCCGATCCGGTTCTGGCGCTGCTGGTTCCGCGTTTCCATCTCGGCGGCTCGCTCAACACGGCCGGCAAGACCAGCCATGTCTATGGCGGCCTGACCTGGACCTTCGACATCACCCAGAAACTCTTCGTCGAGGGCGCCTTCGGCGTTGCCTTCCACAATGGCGATACCGGCCGCTACGTGCCGGTGGGCAATGCCGCGCTCGGCTGCACGCCGCTGCTGCGCGAGGCCGGCTCGCTCGGCTATCGCCTCGACGCCAATTGGACGGTGATGGCGACGGTCGAGCACATGTCCAATGCCGGCCTCTGCAACGCCAATCGCGGCCTTACCAATTACGGCCTCAAGCTGGGCTATATTTTCTAGAGCATTTTCGAGCGAAGCGGATACCGGTTCGCGTGAAGAAAATGCGATAGAACAAGGGCCTAGAGCGTTGCAGCCGCGCTGCGCGCCGTCGTGGCGCGTTCCGCCATCAAGGCGCGTTCCTTGGCGTTGCGCGTCAATGTAACGGCGTGGTCAAAGGCCGCCGCTGCCTCGCCATACCGCCCGAGCTTGGCCAGCAGATCCCCGCGCACGCTCGGCAGCAGATGGTAACTCCGCAGCGCCGGCTCATCGGCCAGAGCCTCAACCAGCACCAGCCCAGCCGCCGGCCCCTCCGCCATCGAGACCGCGACGGCCCGATTGAGCTCGACGATCGGCGACGGGTTTATCGCCGCAAGCACGGCATAGAGCGCGGCGATTCGGCGCCAGTCCGTTTCCTCGGCCGTGCGCGCTCGGGCATGGCAGGCCGCCAGCGCCGCCTGCAGCAGGTAAGGGCCGGGCGTCGCGCCGGTGAGCCTTTGCGCCCGTTCCAGCGCCTTGAGCCCGCGCCCGATCAGGAGCTGGTCCCAGCGGGCGCGATTCTGGTCGAGCAGCAGGATCGGCTCGCCATTGGGACCGAGTCGCGCCCGCAATCGCGAGGCCTGCAATTCCATCAGGGCGACGAGGCCATGCACCTCCGGCTCCAGCGGTGCGCGCTCCGCCAGGATACGGCCGAGCCGCATCGCCTCCTCGCACAACGCCGGCCGGACCCAGTCATCGCCTGCGGTCGCGGCATAACCCTCGTTGAAGATCAGATAGACCACCTCTAGGACCGAGGCGAGGCGCTGCGCCAGTTCGGCGCCATGAGGCACCTCGAAAGGCACGCGTGCATCGGCCAGCACCTTCTTGGCCCGCACCAGGCGCTGCGCCATGGTCGGCTCGGGCACGAGGAAGGCGCGCGCGATCTCCTCCGTCGTCAGCCCGCCGAGCAGCCTCAGCGTCAGTGCGAGCCTGGCTTCGGTCGAAAGCACCGGGTGGCAGGCCGTGAAGATCAGGCGCAGCAGGTCGTCGCCGACCTCGTCGTCGAGCGCGGCGTCGAGGTCCGGCATCGCCAGCGCGTCGACCTCGCCGTCGTGGCCGAGTTCCTCATGCTTGCGCTGAAGCAGCTTGTCGCGGCGCAAGGCATCGATGGCGCGGTGCTTGGCGGCCTGCATCAGCCAGGCGCCGGGATTGCGCGGAACGCCCTCCTGCGGCCATTGCGCCAGCGCCGCGACCAGGGCGTCCTGCGCCAGTTCCTCGGCGCGTCCGATATCGCGGGTCAGGCGCACGAGACCCCCGATCAGCTTGGGGGCCTCGATCCTGAAGACCGTCTCGATAGCGCGGTGTGCATCGCTCGCCGACATGACGGGCGATACACACCATCAGCGGGCTTCTCTGGCAAGCGGCGTCGGCCGCCGGCGGGAAAGGATTCAGCCTTTGTCGCCGATCTCGGTCTTGAGGCGATCCCACGTCGCCGCGACCTCCGGGGTCACGATCTCGCCGAAATCGGCCAGGTCGAAGAGCGGGCGGATCTCGATCTCGGACGGACCGGGCATCGGATTGGGGCAACGTTTGACCCATGCGATCGCCTCGTCGAGCGACTTGCACTCCCAGAGCCAGAAGCCGGCAACCAGCTCCTTGGTCTCGGCGAAGGGACCATCGACGACGGACCGCTTGGCGCCGTCGAACTGCACGCGCGCGCCCTTCGAGCTCGGCTGCAGGCCATCGCCTCCCTTCATGATGCCGGCTTTCACGAGCTCCTCGTTATAGGCCATCATCGCATCGAGCAGTTCCTGGGTCGGCGGCGCGCCGGCTTCGCTGTCGGTCGTCGCCTTGACCATCACCATGAAACGCATCGGCTTTCTCCTTTTGTGACGGAAGCGGCGGAGGCGATGCCTCGCGCCTTCCGGGTTGAATGGGTGTGCGGGCTTCGGTCCGGTCAGCCCTTCCTCTCGATCTCGGCGCGCAGCCGGTCTTCCTGCTCGCGCAGTTCCGGCGTCATCGCCTCCCCGAAATCCTCCATCTCGAAGACGGGCCGCAGCTCGATCTCGGTGCCGCCGTCGAAGGGGGCGCGCTTGAGCCATTCGACCGCCTCGTCGAAGGATTTGACCTGCCAGAGCCAGAAGCCGGCGAGCAACTCCTTGGTCTCCGCGAAGGGCCCGTCGGTGATCGTGCGCTCGGCGCCCGAGAAGCGCATGCGCAACCCCTTCCTGCTTGGATGCAGGCCCTCGCCCGCCAGCATGACGCCGGCCTTCACAAGTTCCTCGTTATACGCCCCCATTTTGGTGAAGATGTCCTCGCTCGGCATGATGCCGGCTTCGCTGTCCTTGTCGGCCTTGACCAGAACCATCACACGCATCGGAATTCTCCTTGGATTTTCAGCTTTGGGAGGCAGGCCCGGCGAGCGTCTATCGCCACCTTCAAAACCCGCTCTCTGACATCACGTCGAACGGGCACGGGCAGGATCGACAACTCCGGCGAAAATATTCTGACGCACCTAGAGGGTGAGCGAACCGCCCTGCCCGTTCGCCAGCAGCGCTTCGGCCGTCTCGACGATCTCGGTGACGATCGTCGCGGCGGGCAAGACCTCGCACACCAGCCCCGCCGCTTCGCCGGCGATGACCGCGGCGATGTCGAAATCACCCGCCTCGCGCGCCGCCTGATAGCTCGGCGCCTCGGTCGCGATAGTCTGCATCAATGCGACCTCGCGCCCGCTCCAGCGCTTGGCATGCGCGTTCACCAGGCAGCGGCCGGTGAAGGGCGCCGGCCAGACATTCTGGCGCGAGATGTCGAAGATCAGCCCGCGCACTGTGTCGTCGCCGGAGGCTGCAACGATGCGCTCCTTCGCCGCCGCATGGCCCGCCGCCTCAAGGCTGGCATAGAGCCGCGTGCCGAGGACGACGCCCTGGGCCCCCAGCATCAAGGCCGCCGCGAGCCCGCGCCCATCGGCCACGCCACCCGCCGCGACCACGATCGCCCTGTCGCCGACCGCATCGACGACCGCCGGCACGAGCGCGAAGGTGCCGCGCGACGCGCCGTGCCCGCCGGCTTCCGACCCTTGCGCCACGATGATGTCGGCCCCCTTCGCCACCGCGTCGCGCGCCATCTCGACCGACTGCACCTGGCAGATCAGCCGCGCGCCCGCAGCCTTGACCTTGCCGGCGAAGGGCTCGGGATCGCCGAAGGAGAGCCAGACCGCGTCGGGCTTGGCGGCGAGCGTGAGATCGAGCAGCTCCGGCTGCCTGGCCAGCCCCCAGGTGATGAAGCCGACACCGAAGCGAAAGGGTGACGCCTCGCGGGCCTCCACCAGCTTGGGAAGCTCCCTGCCCAGCCAGGCGGCGTCGCCATAACCGCCGCCCAAAATACCGAAGCCGCCGGCCTCCGAGACCACGCGCGTCAGCCTAGCGTCAGCTACGAGATCCATAGCTGCGAGCAGGATGGGATGCCTGACGCCGAGCATCCGGGTCAGAGGAGTCGTGATTGTCATGATGTCGGTCCTCGCCGCAGGCTTCCGGTCGACAGCGAGGCTAGATCACCCTATCGTTCTGCTAAAATGAATTGTTAAGATTGTAGCCATCTGGAAACAAGAACGCCGATCGATGGATCTCAACGAACTGACCACTTTCACCGCCGTGGCTCGCTCCGGCGGCATCTCCGCGGCAGCGCGGGAAATCCATACGGTCCAGTCCAATGTCACGATGCGGATCAAGGCGCTGGAGGACGAGATCGGCCTCGCACTGTTCGAGCGCCACAGCCGTGGCATGGCGCTGACAGAAGCTGGCCTGCGCCTTCTGCCCTATGCCGAGCGCGTGCTCTCGCTGCTCCGGGAGGCGAAGGTCGCGGCGCGCGACAACGCGGCCGAGCAAGGTGTCCTGCAGCTCGGCTCGATGGAGACGACCGCCGCGATCCGCCTGCCGCCGCTGCTGGCAGCGTTCCACCAGGCCTGGCCCGCCGTGCGCCTGAGCCTCCAGACCGGACCGACCGCGCAGCTCGTCGAGGGCGTCCTGCGCCGCGAGATCGACGGCGCCTTCGTGGCAGGCCCGATCCAGCATGACGAGATCGCAGCCCTGCCGGTCTTCGAGGAGACGCTGGGGCTGGTGACCCCGGAGGCGATCGACGATCTCGACGCCCTCCGGCGCAGCGCCTCGACCGGGCTGAGCGTGCTGACCTTCCGCCCAGGCTGCTCCTATCGCCAGCGTCTGGAGCAGGTGCTGGCGCGCCTCGGCCTGCCCTCCTATGCCCGGCTCGAATTCGGCACGCTGGACGGCATTCTCGGCTGCGTCGCCGCCGGCGTCGGCATCACCTTGCTGCCCAAGGCGGTGTTCATGCAGTCGGCCCAGCGCGAGACCCTGCGCTGGCACGCAATCGATGGCGATGAAGGCGCCGTGACGACGCTCTTCATCCGCCGCCGCGACGCCTATGAGAGCCGCGCCTTGCAGCGCTTCCTCGGCCTCATGCAACCTGACGCGGCAGCGCCTCCAGGAAGCGCGCCGGCTCACCCTGAGCTGGCGTGACGATCTCGCTCTCCCACATCACCTTCTGCCCGCGCACATAGGTGCCGACCGGCCAGCCGGTGACGGTGACGCCGTCATAGGGCGTCCAGCCACATTTCGAGGCGGCCCACTCATTGGTGATCGTCTCCCGGCGCTTGAGATCGACGATGGTGAGATCGGCGTCGTAGCCGGCTGCGATCCGGCCCTTGCCTTCAAGCCCGAAGATGCGCTGCGGACCATGGCTCGACAGATCGACGAAGCGCTCCAGCGAAAGCCTGCCGGCATTGACATGGTCGAGCATGATCGGAACCAGCGTCTGCACGCCCGGCATGCCGGAATGGCTGGCGGGATAAGCGTGGCGCTTCTCCTCATGCGTATGGGGCGCATGATCGGAGCCGAGCACATCGACGATGCCTTGCTCAACGCCCCACCAGATGCGCTGACGATGGCCGTCGTCGCGGATCGGCGGGTTCATCTGGGCATAGGTGCCGAGCCGCTCATAGCAATCGGGCGCAACCAGCGTCAGGTGATTCGGCAACACCTCGACGGTGGCGACGTCCTTGTGATCCCGAAGGAAGTCCATCTCCTCGGCGGTCGAGATATGCAGGATATGGACGCGCGCCCCGGTCTCGCGCGCGATGCGCACCAGCCGCTGCGTGCAGGTCAGCGCCACCTCCGGCGAGCGCCAGACCGGGTGGCTCGACGGATCGCCCGCGACGCGCAGGCCCATGCGCTCGCGCAGCATGGTCTCGTCCTCGGAGTGGAAGGCGGCGCGGCGGCGCGTGCGCTTCAGAATCTCGGCGACGCCCTTGTCGTCCTCGACCAGGAGATCGCCGGTCGAGGAACCCATGAACACCTTGATGCCGGCAGCGCCGGGCAAGCGCTCCAGCTCGGCGACATGCCTGGCGTTCTCATGCGTGCCGCCAACCCAGAAGGCGAAGTCGCAATGCATGCGGTGGCGCCCACGCCGGATTTTGTCGGCGAGCGCCGCCTCGTCCGTGGTCTGGGGAATGGTGTTGGGCATCTCGAAGACGGTGGTGACGCCGCCCAGCACGGCGGCGCGCGAGCCGGTCTCCAGATCCTCCTTATGGTCGAGCCCCGGCTCGCGGAAATGCACCTGTGAATCGATCACGCCAGGCAGGATATGCAGGCCGGTGCAATCGACGGTCTCAGCGGCAGAGGCGCGGGAGAGATCGCCGAGCGCGACGATCTTGCCGCCGGTGATGCCGAGGTCGCGCGCAACGCGGCCATCCTGGTTCACCACTGTGCCGCCCTTGAGGATGACATCGTAGGTCTGCGGCATGGCTTGTCTCCGGGGCAGTTGAGCAAAGGGCGGATGCGGCCTACCTATCCACAGACTCGCCATCTCGGAAGCGGAAACAGCTTTCGGGTGGCACAATGATCCCTTTCGGCTGACGAGCCCCGACAGGGAATTGAGAACTGGAATGGCTGCCCATGTCCGCAACCCGATTGATCGATCGCGGCGTCATCCGCGTCAGCGGCGAGGATGCCCGCGATTTCCTGCAGAACCTCGTGACCAACGATCTCGATCCGGTCACGCCGGAGCGAGCCGGCTACGGCGCGCTGCTGACACCGCAAGGCAAGATCATCTGCGACTTCTTCATCGTCGCGCTGTCACATGAGGATGGCGGCGGCTTCCTGCTCGACGTTCCGCTGCTCCAGACCACTGATCTGATGAAACGCCTGAAACTCTACAAGCTGCGCGCCAAGGTCACGCTCGACGATCTGAGCGAGGCCAGCGCCGTCATCGCCTCGACCGACGGGGCGCCCCTGCCGGAAGATTCAGGCCTCGTCTATGCCGATCCGCGCTTGCCCGCGCTCGGCCAGCGCGCCATCACCGACCGCGCCGGCGTCGAGGAGATCGCGGCCGACGATGCAGAGGCCTATCATGCCAGGCGGATCGCCTTGGGCGTGCCCGATGGCGGCAGGGACTTCGCTTATGGCGACGCGTTCCCGCATGAAGCGCTGCTCGACCAGCTCGGCGGCGTCTCCTTCAAGAAGGGCTGCTATATCGGCCAGGAGGTGGTCTCGCGCATGCAGCATCGTGGCACGGCGCGCACCCGCATCGTGCCGGTGGTCTTCACCGAAGGGATCGCCTGCGAAACCGGGGCCGAGGCGACGGCCGGGACCAAGACGCTCGGGCGCATCGGCTCGGGCGCGAAGGGGCGCGGGCTTGCCATGCTCCGGCTCGACCGTGTCGCGGATGCGCTCTCCGAAGGCCTGACGCTCAATGGCGGCGGCCTCGCCTTCGTTCTGGCCAAACCCGATTTCATCCACTTCCCCTTCCCCGGCGAACCGGACTTCGGAGCAGCCGCATGAGCGGGCGCGCCGCCGTCGAAGGGCCGGACGGGAAATTCCGCTGCGTCTGGCCGGGAACCGACCCGCTCTACCTCGCCTATCACGACACCGAATGGGGCGTGCCGGAATATGATTCCCGCGCCCTGTTCGAGAAGCTGATCCTCGACGGCTTCCAGGCCGGGCTCGCCTGGATCACCATCCTGCGCAAGCGCGACGCTTTCCGCGCCGGCTTCGCCAATTTCGAACCGGAGGCGATCGCACGCTTCACCGAGGCCGACGTGCTGCGCCTGCTCGCCGACCCCGGCATCATCCGCCATCGCGGCAAGATCGAGGGCGCAATCAAGAGCGCGCGCGCCTATCTCGCCATCAGCGAGCGCGAGCCCTTCGCCGATTTCCTCTGGAAGCATCTCGACGGCCGCGTCACCCAGAACGCCTTCCGCACCCATGAGGCGGTGCCGACGCAAACGAAGATCTCCGAGGCTATGGCCAAGGAATTGAAGAAAGCCGGCTTCACCTTCTGCGGCCCGACCATCGTCTACGCCTTCATGGAGGCTTGCGGGCTGGTCAACGACCATCTCACCGGCTGCTTCCGCTGGCAGGAATGCGCCGTGCTGGCACGCGATACCCGTCCGGCGGCCTGAGCATGGCCAAGCCCCCCGCTCCGCCGCGCGCCTGGCAGCGCATGCTGTCGGGCCGCCGGCTCGACCTGCTTGACCCTTCCCCGCTCGATATCGAGATCGAGGACATCGCTCACGGCCTCGCCCGCGTCGCCCGCTGGAACGGCCAGACGCACGGCGCCCATTCCTTCTCGGTGGCGCAGCACAGCCTGCTGGTCGAGGCGATCGCCAGCCATCTCAACCCGGACTGGTCAGACGCCTGGCGCTTGATGGCCTTGCTGCACGACGCACCGGAATACGTCATCGGCGACATGATCTCGCCGTTCAAGGTGGTGATGGGCGACGCCTATAAGAGCGTGGAGCTGCGCTTGCTGACCGCGATCCATCTGCGCTTCGCCTTGCCGGGGACGACGCCGGCCGTGCTCAAGCGCAAGACCAAGGAGGCCGATATGGTCGCCGCCTTCTTCGAGGCGACCGAGCTTGCCGGCTTCGCACGGGAGGAGGCGCTGCGCTTCTTCGGCCGGCCCCAGGCGCTGCCGCGCGCGGTCATGGCCTGGCTCGACCCGCTCGACACCGAAACCGCCCAGGCGCGTTTCCTCGCACGCTTTGTGGAGCTTTCCGGCGCCTAGCCAGAGCGTTTTCGAGCGAAGTGGGCACCGGTTCGCGTGAAGAAAACGCGTTAAAACAAAGAGCTAGATCAGTCGCCGCCCTTCACATCGACAGATAGGCCTTGGTCACGATGCGCTGGAACAGGGCGTTCATCGCCTCCGCGATGCCCTGGCTCGGGCTGACCTCGAAATAGAGGCCCGGCGATGCGCAAGTCTGCATATTGGTCGGGATCTTGGCCGAGAACGGCTTGATCCAAGTGTTGTACCAGCTGTTCGTCGGCAAAGGCAGATAGGTCGTATAGAGCACCGCGATCTTGATGCCGCGATCCTTGATCGTCTTGCAGAAGCTGGTGTCGATCGGCTCCTGGCAACGCCCGCCGGTCGTCGGTTCCGAGCAGCCGCTCGGATTATAGAAGTCGCCGACACCATCGGAAACGAAGTAGAGCACCTTCTGCGGCGAGGCCGCGCTCGATCCGTCGCCCGGATTGCTGATCACCGCGTTCATGCTCGTCAGCGTCGCGTCGAAATCGGTGCATTGGTCGTTGTTGTATCCCGCAGAGGGAATTGTCATCAGGTCGATGGCCGCCGCGGAGGCTTTCGCGGCGGTGAGATCGGAGGTGATCGACTGGATCGTCGTCAGCGTCTTGCCATTGCAGGAAGCCCCCATGGTGTAGGTCGCCATGCGATATTGGCTGGTCAGCGTCGCGGTCGATTTGGCCGTGTCCATCAGTTGCTGCGAGGCCTGGCGCACCACGTCGATGCGCATCTGCACGCCAAGCGACTTGGCAAGCGTGTAGTAGTCGCTGGTCGCCTTATCCATCTGATGGCAGGCGAAGGCGCATTGGTCCGAGGTCTTGGCCACCATCACAGCGATGTCGCTCGTCGTCGCGGCCACGCCCATCGAGGGTGAATTGTCGAGCAGCAGGAAGAAGTCGATGAAGGGCGCACGCGCTCCTGCGGCACTCGATGTACCCGAGACCACGACCTTGCCCTGACCGACGAAGCTGGCGAAATAGGTCGGGTAGTTCGCGCTGTAGACGACCTTGGCCGAACGGCTCAGCCCGACATTGGTGATCTCGACGGTCCGGCTCACCAGCATGCTTTTGTAGCTGACGGCATTGGCGTCAAAGATCTTCTCTGCATCGGCCTTGGAATCGGCGATCGATTTCAGCATCGCCGCTTGCGAGACGGCCGCGAGCGCCGCCGAATCCGCCGCCGCATTGAGTTGGATCCTGGCGTTCGCCGCCTCGGTGTAGTCGATCAGCCCGCCCACCAGCGCGAGGATCGGCACCAGCGCGATCGCGAACAGGGTGAGCACGTTGCCGCTTCGATCGGACCGAAACGATCGCATGACCTGACGCAAGGACCCGATCCGCATCATCGACTTGGCATCCCACAACCCAAAAGCCGTATTCGGCTTGTGCAGCGATGAGCTCCGGAACTTACGAATTGATAAAATCGACTATCGGAACTGGCCTCTATCTCGCAAATGCAGTGAAGAAATCGTTGGCTATACAACTATAGAGCGTATTTCCAGAACTACACAATCAGAATAGATCGCAAGCTTTCGGAGACACGGTCTCATCCTTTCGAGACACGCCAGCGACCTGACGATCACATCGTCAGGCGCACCGCGCTGATCTCGCTGGCGATCTGCTTGAAGATCGGGCTGAGCTGCGAGGCAGCCGTCACTTCGAAATACTTGCCGGCGTCGGAGGCGCAGGCCTTCAGCAGGTCCCGGTTCCCATCCATGACGCGAACGGTATAGACGACGATTCCTGCAGTCTGGGCATTGGCGCAGGCGAGCTTGGTGCGCGCATCGATGTTCGGATTCGAGGTCGAGCCATCCCCCTCGAAGCGGTTCTTGGTGTTGTCGCCATCGGTCAGCAGGATCATGAACTTCTTCAGGCGCGGCGTGGTGAGCGGTTTTGCTTCGGCAAAGGGAGTGCCCGGGCTCAGGGTCGCCATGCCCCAGGCCGCGCCGATCGTCACATTGGTCGCGCCGACCGGCGTCATCGCATTGATGCGCTGCGTCAGAGCGTCCCAATTGCTCGTCAACGGCATGACCTTCGCCTGGGTCGACGGAGAATAGGCGTCGCAGAAATCGGCCGGATAGGCGCTCCCATTGGTGCCGCCACCATCGCCGTCCTGGACATCGTAGGATTTGTCGCGGTCGGCCACGCAGCCTTGCCAGGTCGATTTAGAAATGGTCGTGGTCGTGCAGGGATAGGGCCACCAATTACTGCAGGTGGTGACCGACTGATCCCAGCGCAGCCAGTTCGCGTCCTTGTTGCTCGTATCGAGAATGACCCGTGTCGAGAACGGCACGATCGAGATCTTGATCTGGTCCGTCTCGGAGGTCGCATCCTTCATGATCTTCAGGAGATCGAGCGAAGCGGTCTTCAGCGCGTCGATCTTGCCCGACGACGCCATCGAGCCGGTATTGTCGAGCACCAAAGCGAGCTCGATCGTGTTGGTTCCCCATGACGACTGGCTGCTGCTGCTGATCTGGACGGCGTTCTGGCTGATCAATTGCGTCAGGCTTGTCGTCAGGCTCGCCGTGGCGCTGATGTTGATTGTGCGGCCGGTGCGGTCGATGGCGATCGTGGCGCCACTGAACCCATCCGCGGCGTCGCCATGCAGGTTCGCGCGGATCCAGCCATTGACGCGGTCACGCAATTGCGCGTCGGTCAGCTTCGCCGCGTCGCGCGCGGCCATCAGCGCGGCGGAATCGATCGCCGCGTTCAGCATGGTGCGCATCGTGGTGGCGCGGGAATAGTCGACCGCCGCGCCGACCAGCCCGAGGACCGGGATCATGCTGAGACCGAACAACATCATGACATTGCCCGAGCGGTCCCTAGCAAAACCCGCGCAAAGCGACATGAATCGCGTCGCCCCGACCTTGATCCGCTCCATCGCCCGCCACCTCTCAACCTTGCGCCGCATTCGGCCGGAAAAGCGATGGCGTCCGGGACCTTACGAATCGCTAAAATTGATCACAGGAATTCGCCCCTATCTCGCAGATGCTGCAAATAACGTTGCGGCAACACAACTTATACGAGAATTTATAAGACAAAACAACCCAAAGAGCCCTCTCGCGCAACATGCGGGAACCAGCGCGCGACCAAAGACATTCTTTCCAAATCGAGAAAGGTGATCCGTCTCTTTTCCGGATTTCGAGAAGGAGAGCACTGCGACATGATGCTGGCAGCATTCGCCCGCAGGGAGAAGACCATGTCGCAATCTCAAGCCAACGGCCTCGGCCTGCCCAAGGGCGTCGTCATCAAGGGCGCGCTCGGCCCGCGCTTCGACGAGATCCTCACGCCCGACGCGCTCGCCTTCCTCGCCGACCTGCAGCGCCGCTTCAACGAGACGCGCAAGCGTCTGCTCAGCCTGCGCGCCGAGCGCCAGAAGCGCTTCGACGCCGGCGAAACGCCCGACTTCCTGGCCGAGACCCGCCATATCCGCGAGGGCGACTGGAAGGTCGCCCCCATCCCCGCGGATCTCACCGACCGCCGCGTCGAGATCACGGGCCCGGTCGACCGCAAGATGATCGTCAACGCGCTGAACTCGGGCGCAAAAGTCTTCATGGCCGATTTCGAGGACGCCTCCTCGCCGGTCTGGGCCAATATGATCGAGGGCCAGCTCAACCTCAGGGATCGCTGGGCCGGCCGGATCGACTTCACCGATAAGACCACCGGCAAGGCCTACAAGCTCAAGGACAAGCCGGCTGTCCTGATCATCCGCCCGCGCGGCTGGCATCTGCCGGAAGCGCATATCGAGATCGACGGCGAGATCGCTTCGGGCTCGCTGGTCGATTTCGGCCTCTATGTCTTCCACAACGCCAAGGCTGCGCTGGCAGCGGGCTCGGGCCCCTATTTCTACCTGCCCAAGCTCGAGAGCCATCTCGAGGCCCGCCTCTGGAACGACGTTTTCGTCGCAGCCCAGAACGCGCTTGGCCTGAAGGTCGGAACGATCAAGGCGACCGTCCTGATCGAGACCCTGCCGGCCGCCTTCGAGATGGACGAGATCCTGTTCGAGCTGAAGGACCATATGGCGGGCCTGAATTGCGGCCGCTGGGACTACATCTTCTCCTTCATCAAGAAACTCGCCCGCAATGCGGCTTACGTCCTGCCCGACCGTTCGCAGGTCGTGATGACCAAGGCGTTTCTGCGCGCCTATTCGCTGCTCCTGATCAAGACCTGCCATCGCCGCGGCGCCTTCGCCATGGGCGGCATGGCGGCCCAGATCCCGGTCAAGAACAATCCTGAGGCCAATGCCGCAGCCTTCGCCAAGGTCAAGGCCGACAAGGAGCGCGAGGCCGGCGACGGCCATGACGGCACCTGGGTCGCCCATCCCGACCTCGTTCCCGTCGCCATGGAGGTGTTCGACCGGCTGATGCCGCAGGCCAACCAGCTCGACAAGCTGCGCGAGGATGTTCAGGTCAGCCGCGAAAACCTGCTGGAAGTCCATCAGGGCACGCGCTCGGAAGAGGGCTTCCGCGAGAACATCCGCGTCGGCGTGCAATATCTTGAAGCCTGGCTGCGCGGCCGCGGCGCGGTGCCGATCTACAACATGATGGAGGACGCCGCGACTGCCGAGATCAGCCGCGCCCAGATCTGGCAGTTCGTGCAATACGGCGTCGAGGTCGATGGCGGCACGAAAGTCACCGCCGATCTGTTCAAGCGCTGCCTGACCGAGGAGATGGAGCGCGTCAAGGGCGAGCTGGGAGCCGAAGCCTACGACAAGGGCCGCTTCCCCGAGGCGATCGCACTGTTCTCGCAGCTCTCGCTCGCGCCGGAGTTCGAGGAGTTCCTGACCGTCCCGGCTTATGGGAAATTGTGAGGACCGCTGCCAAGAGATCGAAGCGCCGCTGCGAGGCGGCGCTTCGATTTATCAGTCGGGTGCCGATCATCGGCCCTGTCCGCTAGGCTCGTCCTTCGCCTTGCTCCGTTCCGGCTGACTTCAGTCCATCCGGGCCAGGAGCTGCTCCAGCTCCTGGAGGAAGCGCGGCCACCCGGCCTTGGCGCCCTGATAGGCCTGAAGCTGATCGGTCCTGAAGCCCGACTGCTCCATGCGCAGATGAGTCCCGCCGGGCGTCGGGGTCAGCGTCCAGGTGACGACACTCTCGAGGCCGTAAGCGCCCCAGCTATAGGACAGCGCCCTGTTCGGCTCGATAGCCAGGACCTGACAGTCGACAGCGCCCCAATCGGCGCGAAGGTTGAAACGGTGGTCCATGACAGGCTTGAAGTCGTTCTTCATCAGCCACTCCGCAATCAATTGCGGCTGCGTGAGTGCGCGCCAGATCTTTTCCGGCGGATGAGAGAGCTCCCGTTCGACAACGACGGAGCGGATCTCAGTCAATGTTTCGGTCATTGGTCCATCCTCTTCAGCAGGTCTTCGAGATCGTCGAAACGGGCTTCCCAGAATCCGGCCATCTGGCTTGTCCAATCGATCAGCGGGGTCAGGGCGCCAGGTTGCGCGCAGTAATGCGTCTGGCGACCTTGATGGCGGTCTCGCACCAGCCCGGCCTGCTTCAGCACCCCCAGATGTTTCGACACCGCCGGCTGCGAGACGCCGGCCCGAGCCGTCAGGGCCCCGACCGTCTGCTCGCCGTCACGGCACAGCCGCTCGAAAATGGCCCGCCGGGTCGGGTCGGCGAGTGTCCTGAAGAGCATGTCGTGGCTGTCCGGCATCGAATCCATAACTCGTTGGTTATTGTTTCGATCAATAACCAGAGAGTTATGAGTATGTCAACCGAGGGAGAAGGCGCTTCGATGGCCTGTCGGGGCTTGGGTGCAAGACGTGGATGCTCGGGACAAGCCCGAGCATGACCGAGAGGGCGGAGGGTAAGGTGTAGGCCGCCGAACCAGTGGCGTGATGGCCTTGCCGTCATTGCGAGCGCAGCGAAGCAATCCAGGAGGGCTCGCTCTACGTCCTCTGGATTGCTTCGCTGCGCTCGCAATGACGATGGAGCAGCGGTCAGCTCACAGCCCGAACATCAAACCGCGGCTGCCCAATCTCGCATTGGTGATCGCAAACCACCCAGCTCCGCTTGTCGCCTCCGCCTGCGCCCTCCTACTCTGACCGAAATCAAGATCGGGCTCCGGGAGGGTCGCATATGCTTCACCGTCGCACGCTGCTTCAGGGGGCGGCCCTTGGCGGTCTGGCCTCGTCGCTCGACAGCCAGGGCGCAAAGGCCGAGGAAGCCGCGATCTGGAGCGCTGAATACAGCGCCACCAAAGCGCCCGGCGTAGAGCTTGCGATCTACCGCAAGCGCGTCGGGCCGCCGGGCGGCAAGCCATTGCCCGTGCTGTTCTTCGTGCATGGCTCCTCGGCTTCGGGCCGGCCGACATACGACCTGACAATTCCCGGGCGCGACGACATCTCGCTGATGAATGTCGCCGCGCGCTGGGGCTATGACGTCTGGACCATGGACCATGAGGGCTATGGCAAATCCACGCGTACAACAGGCAATTCCGACATCGCCAGCGGCGTCGCGGATCTGATCGTCGCAGGCGACCTCGTGCGCCGCGAGACCGGCCAGGAGCGCATGCATATGATGGGCGAAAGCTCCGGTGCGCTACGCGTCGGCGCCTATGCGATGGCGCGGCCGGACCGCGTCGGGCGGCTGGTGCTGCAGGCCTTCACCTATACCGGCCAGGGTTCTGGCACGCTCAGCAAGCGGGCCGAGCAGGCGGAGTATTTCCGCACCCATAATCGCCGCCCGCGCGATGCCGGCATGCTGAACAGTATCTTCACCCGCGACAAGCCCGACACCACCGACCAGGACGTGATCGACGCCTTCATCAAGGCCGAACTGCCCTTCGGCGACAGCGTGCCCGCCGGCACCTATCTCGATATGACGGTCAATCTGCCGGTGGTTCATCCCGACCGCGTCACCGCGCCGGTCCTGATGATCAGTGGGCAATATGACGGCATCGCCTCGATGGACGACATCTGCGACTTCTTCAAGAAACTGCCCAATGGCGACAAGCAGCTCACCATCATTCCAGGCGCAGCGCATACGCTGGTCTCGAGCAAGCAGCGCTTCGCCTTCTGGCGCGTGATGAAATCCTGGCTGGAGGGCTAGAGGCTGTTGTGAACCCCGAGGGAAAACGGATCATGCGGCATCTGCGGCTCTGCACACTGCTCGCGAGCGCCCTGCTCGCGACCTCGCCCGCCCTGGCCGACACGCTGCAGCCCTTGCGTCGCATCGAGGTCACCAGTGACTTCGCCGGCAAGAAGCCCGGCAAACCGGCCCATGACGTCAGCGGCATGGCCTGCATGCCGGCGCGCGACGGCAAGCAGCGCTGCCTGCTGATCAATGACGAGAACACGGCGGCGCAATTCGCGACGCTCCGTGACGGCGCCCTCACCCCCGGCGAGAGCGTGCCGCTGCTTGGCGACGCTCCATCGCCAGCCACACTCGGCGCTCCGCCAGCCGTGGCCTGTCCCGAACAGGGCAAGTTCCGCGATCTCGATGGCGAGAGCGTCGCGTTTTCCGCGTCCCATTTCTATGTCGCCGGCTCGCATGGCTGCTCGCGCCACTCCGGCCAGTTCCGGCTTTCGGCCTTCCATCTCGCCCGCATCAAGGTCGACGCCAATGGCCGAGCCGAGGGCGCGCCCGAACTGACCTATCGCCTGAGCGACCTGTTGCGCCGGGCAGGCTCCGCCGGCGGCTTCTTCGGCCGCGATCTGATGAGCGCCAACGGCATGAATGTCGAGGCGATCGCTGTTGCCGGAGACCGGCTCTGGGCCGGCCTGCGCGCGCCCTCGCTCGACGGCAAGGCCTTCCTCGTCGGCGCGAGCCTCGCCGACCTGTTCGCGACCGGACACGAACCGGCGCGCGGCGAGCCCAGGCTTGTTGCAGTCCCGCTCGGAGGCCAGCGCGGCTTCCGCGATCTCGCAGCCCTGAAGGATGGCCGGCTGCTCGCTCTGGCCGGCCCGGCGCAAGAGCAGGATCTGGATTATGCGGTGATGCTCATCGATCCGGCGCGGCCCGGAGCGGTGCGGGAGCTGGGCAGGTTGCGCAACCGCGACAGCGCCAAGGCCGAGGCACTCGTCGTCACCGGCGAGGACGCCGCCGGACTGACCGTCCTGATCGGCTATGACGGTCCCAAGAACGGCAAGTTCGAGGAATACCGCCTGCCCTTGCCCTGACAGCCTGAGAATCGGCTAGAGCGGAGGCATGACCGCTCTATCCTTCCTCGACCGCCTGTCATCGATCGTCGCGCGCTATCGCACCGAAGTTGCCTCCCCACGTGAGCATCTGGCGCTGCTGCGCTGGCAGATCGCGCGAGGCGATGCGCTCGAGGAGCGTGCGACCATGCCCGGCCATCTCACCACCAGCGCCATCGTGCTCTCGCCCGACCACGCCCAGGTGCTGCTGATCGACCATGTCGTGATCGGCCGCTGGCTCCAGCCCGGCGGCCATTACGAGCAGGCCGAGGCCTTCCACCATTCGGCGGCGCGCGAGGCGGTCGAGGAGACAGGCGTCCAGGAGCTGGCGCTGCATCCCTGGCACCAGGGCGGCGACCTGCCTTTCGCCATCGACAGCCATGACGTGCCCGGCAAGCCTGCGCGCCGCGAGCCCGACCATGTCCATCACGACCTGCAATATCTCTTCCTCGCCGACCCGGCGCTGGCGCTGGTCGCGCAGATCGAGGAGGTCCATGCTGCGGCCTGGAAACCCGTGGCGGAGCTTGCTGCGATCGCGCCGCGGGTCCATGACCGGCTCATCGCCATGACGCCACGCTGACGCAAGCCCATGTTGCCGCAGCGCAACATGCCCTCGCATTGCGCAACCCGGCCATTGCCGGCTCTCGCGCAGTCTTTCCGGCTCAGGCATCCTGATTTCGCTAGATAGTCGCGGAATCAGATGTTGCAAATCATTCGCATTTGCATAAGGGTCTCTCACCTCAACCGGAACCCGCCCATGTCGTTCAGATCCGTCGCTCTCGCCCTGCTCGGCTCGGCCGCTGCCGCAACCGTCTCGCTCGCCGCCGACCTGCCCTCGCGCAAGGGCGCGCCGGCGATTCCGGCCACCTTGTCCGCCTGCAGCGAGAGCGAGGGCATCCCGACCGACGCTTTCGGCTTCACCACCGGCTCGGATGTGGCCGATAAGGGCTCCTTCGGCCCGAGTCTGACCTATGGCGGCGGGTACGGCACGCGCAGCGGCACGCTCAACAGCCACAGCGCCCAGCTTCAGGGCTCCTACGGCCTGCTGCCTTGCTTCGAAGTCGGCCCCTACCTGCTTGGCGGCGTGACCAACGCGTCCTTCGGCGGCGTCAGCGCCGATGCGACGAGCTACGGTGCCGGCGTCGAGATGAAATACAAGCTGCTCGGTCGTGACCTGCACGGCATCGGCCTGACCGTGGTGATCGACCCCAGCGTCAACAGCACAGATCCCGACGGCGCCAGCCGCTTCACCGGCTACAACACCGGCATCCGGCTCTTCGCCGACAAAACGCTGATCCCCGGCAAGCTCTACGCCGCGCTCAATGTCTCGCATGACCTGACCTGGACGGGCCCCAGCCCCTATGGCCGCAGCTCGACGCTGACCCTGGGCGCCTCGCTCGCCTGGCAGGCTGTGGACGGCATCTATCTCAGCGGCGAAGTGCGCCATCAGCGCCGCTACAACGATCTCGGCTTCGGCACCGAGGCCGGTTACGCGACGTTCGCCGGCCCCGGCGTCTACTGGCAGGCGACCAAGCAGCTCGCGCTCTCGGCCGCCTACAATATCCAGGTGGCCGGCAAGGCCAAGGGCCAGCCCGGCGACCTCGACCTGACCAATTTCAGCCAACATCTGGTCAAGGTGAAAGCCGCCTACAGCTTCTGAGCGATCGAGCCATTTCCACGCACTCTCCGAACGGCGGCCCCGACAACGCGGCCGCCGTTTTCATTTTGAGTCCGCGGGGACGGCATTGACACGCTCGCCAGGGCCATACTAGCGTCCGCCCTCTATACTCCACCCCAGTATCTTGGTCGCATGCCGCATACACCCGAAGAGAAGAAGCGCGCCATCGCCCGGCTGCGCCGGATCAGAGGGCAGGCCGATGCGCTCGTCCTCGCGGTCGAGCGCGGCGATGCGTGCGGCGCGCTGCTGCAGCAGCTCTCGGCGCTGCGCGGCGCGGCGACCGGGCTGATGGCCGAGGTTCTCGAAAGCCATCTGCGCGAAACCATGCTGGGAAGAGCGAGCGGAAAGACCGCGCCGCAAGACGGCGAGGTGGAGATCGCGCAGATCATGCGCGCCATCCGCCCCTATCTGAAATGACTGCAAGAACCAAAAAAGCAAAAACCGCAAAAGAAGGACACATCCGATGAAGACACGCGCCGCCGTCGCCTGGGAAGCGGGCAAGCCACTGACCATCGAGACCATTGAAATCGGCGGCCCCAGGGCCGGCGAAGTGCTGGTCGAGGTTATGGCGACGGGCATCTGCCACACCGACGCCTACACGCTGTCGGGCCTGGATTCCGAGGGTAAGTTCCCGGCGATCCTCGGCCATGAGGGCGCCGGCATCGTGCGCGAGATCGGCGCGGGCGTGACCTCGTTGAAGCCCGGCGACCATGTCATCCCGCTCTACACACCGGAATGCCGCAGCTGTAAGTCCTGCCTGTCGCGGCGGACCAATCTCTGCACCTCGATCCGCTCCACGCAGGGCCAGGGCGTGATGCCGGACGGCACCAGCCGCTTCTCCTGCGATGGCGGAGAAGTGTTCCATTATATGGGCTGCTCGACCTTCGCGAATTTCACCGTCCTGCCCGAGATCGCGCTGGCGAAGGTCCGCGAAGACGCGCCCTTCGACAAGATTTGCTATATCGGCTGCGGCGTGACGACCGGCATCGGCGCGGTGATCTATACGGCGAAGGTCTGGCCGGGTGCGAATGTCGTGGTCTTCGGGCTGGGCGGCATCGGCCTCAACGTCATTCAGGGCGCGCGCATGGTGGGCGCCGACAAGATCATCGGCGTCGACATCAACCCGGCCAAGGTCGAGATGGCCAAGAAGTTCGGCATGACCGACTTCATCAACCCCAAGGAGGTCGGCAACGACAAGGTCGTGCAGGCGATCGTCGATCTCACCGGCGGCGGTGCGGATTTCTCCTTCGACGCCACCGGCAACACCGATGTGATGCGGCAGGCGCTGGAATGCTGTCATCGCGGCTGGGGTGAATCGATCGTCATCGGCGTCGCCGAGGCCGGCAAGGAGATCGCCACGCGCCCGTTCCAGCTCGTCACCGGCCGTGTCTGGAAGGGCACCGCGTTCGGCGGCGCGCGCGGCCGCACCGATGTGCCGAAAATCGTCGACTGGTATATGGAGGGCAAGATCAACATCGACGACCTGATCACCCACAAGCTCAGCCTGGACGAGATCAACCACGGCTTCGACCTGATGCATGAAGGCAAGTCGATCAGGTCGGTCGTGGTGTACTGAGCGGCCGTTCTTTAGCCGCATCCATGACGCACTGAACCACCACGTCATTCCGGGGCAGCGCCCTCGGGTCCGACCGATGGTCGGCCCAAGGATAAACTCCGCGCTGAACCCGGAACCCACGACTGGGCGCGGCCTTTGACAGACCGGGCAGGTAGGCTTTCGCCCGCTCGTGGTTCCGGGTGCTTCGCTTCGCGGAGCCCTGGAATGACAAAGGTCGTGCAACCGCGAAGGACACCCGATGGAACTCATCTCCTCCTCAAAGGCCTTCGGCGGCTCGCAGCGTGTCTATCGCCATGACAGCGCGGTCTGCGCCTGCCCGATGACCTTCGCGATCTTCCTGCCGCAGCAGATCGAGGACGGGCCGGTGCCGGTACTCTGGTATCTCTCGGGCCTGACCTGCTCGCACCAGAACGTCATGGACAAGGGCGAGTACCGCGCCGCAGCGGCAGCCAACGGCGTCGCCATCATCTGCCCCGACACCTCACCACGCGGCGAGGGCATTCCCGACGAGCCGGATAACTGGCAATTCGGCTCCGGCGCCGGCTTCTATCTCGATGCGACGCAGGAGCCTTATGCGAAGAACTATCGCATGGAGAGCTATATCCGCGACGAATTGCCGGCGCTGGTCTCCCAGCATTTTCCGCTCGACATGGGCCGTCAGGGCATCTTCGGCCATTCGATGGGCGGTCATGGCGCGATCACGCTCGCGCTCAAGAATCCGATGCGTTACACCTCAGTCTCGGCCTTCGCGCCGATCACCCAGCCCTCGACCGCCGGCTGGTCGCGGCCCGCCTTCGAGAAATATCTCGGACCGGACGAGACGACATGGCGCGCATATGACTCCACCGCATTGATCGCCGACGGGCACCGCCTAAAGGACCTCCTGGTCGACCAGGGCAGTGCCGACGGCTTCCTGCAGGAGGGGTTGCGGCCCTGGCTCCTGGAGCTTGCCTGCGTCCAGGCCGGGATTCCGCTCGAACTGACGATGCGCGAGGGCTACGACCACTCCTACACCTTCGTCTCGACCTTCATGGCCCAGCACATCGCCTGGCATGCGCGGCGCCTGCTGCCTGGCTGAGCCATCCGGCGACGGAACGGGCGGCCCCGGCATGCGTTGAATCTCCAGCTGAAATCCGGCCCGGGGAAATCGCCATGCCGTCTCCTGTTGCATTGCTGACCGATCGCTCGCTGTTCACCCGCCTGTCACAGGCGACGGCACGTTGGGCGGGCAGGCCGCAGACCTTCGTCGTCGCCGTCGCGGTGATCGTCCTGTGGGGCCTATCGGGGCCGTTTTTCGGCTTCAACGACACCTGGCAATTGGTGATCAACACCTCGACGACCATCGTCACCTTCCTGATGGTCTTCATCATCCAGAACAGCCAGAATCGCGACAGCGCCGCGATGCAGATCAAGCTGGACGAATTGATCGTGCGGCTGGAGGGCGCGCGTGAGGAACTGCTCGATCTGGAAGAGCTCGACGAGGAGAAACTTGAGGCGATCCGCCAGGAATTCGAGCTACGCGCCAGCAAGGCGCGCGATGGCAAGCCGGCCTGACCTTCCTCACTCACCTCTTTTCCAAGCAGTCTTGGCGCCCGTCAAATACGGGGCAATCGCTTCGCTGCACCGCAGCACCCTTGGCGCCTGCGAGGCAAGTTTGTCACATGGCAAGTTTGTCACATGGCGATCGTGCCGAGGCTGCGCGCGGGATAGCGCATCGCCATGTCGAACGGGTTGAGCCGGGCCGCAAGCGCTGCCGCCTCGACTCGCAGCATGGCGACGATGTTCGGCAGGCGCTCTTCGCGCAGCCGTTCCGCCAGCGTGCCGATGCTGAGCGCGGCGACGGCGCGGCCCTCGGGATCGAGGATCGGCACGGCGACGCCGGCCATGCCTGGAATCAGGCCCCTATTGAGATTGACCCAACCCTGTGCCCGTGTCGTGTCGAGCGCACTACGCAGCGCCGCCTCGTCGAGATAGCCGCGATCGAGCAGGCGGGGCATGTTGAAGCGGATCACCGCCTCGCGCTCAGCCTCGGGTAGATGCGCCAGCATGGCGAGGCTGCCTTGGCCGAGGCCGAGCGGTACCTTGCCGCCGATGTCGCCGGTGAAGGTGCGGATCGGGAAGGGTCCCTCGATCCGGTCCAGGCAGATCGCGTCATAGCCGCTGCGCACCAGCAGGAAGACGGTGTCGCTCAAGGTCGCCGACAAGCGCAGCAACGCCGGGCGCGCCAGATCGCGCAGGCCTCCGGCCTGACCCGCCCGCGCCGCCAGCACGAAGAAGTCGAGCCCGAGCCGATAGCGCTTGCCGCCAGCTGCCTGCTCGACGAACCCCTCCGCCATCAGGTCGCGCAAGGCGCGATGAGCCGTCGGCTGGCCGCAGCCGGCTGTCAGGGCGATGTCTTTCAGCCGCATACCGGCGGCATCGCCCGCCGCGATGACGCGGAGCAGGGCCAGGGCACGACGCAAGCTAGATTGGGGTCCGGCAGTTTCAGCAATATCGACAACATCACTCATGAGATCACGATAAAATTCCATACAGCAAAATTATGACAATAAAAATTTTGTCATATGGAATTTATCGTTGACCCGCCCCGATGGTGACGCTTTCCTCGCTGCACCGCAGTCCGGTGCGTCGATCCGAGATCGATCGCGTGCTTTCCGCTCGAGGTGTCGATGGGCTTTCCGACGCTGCCATCGCCGAGCCTTGTCGATGGTGACGCACGCGCCGCCTTTGGCCTCGGCGTCTTTCCCGCTGGATTGGTGTGAGGGGCGCGGAGATGCCGCTGCTCCGTCGCCTCGTCCGCAAGGATCATGCGGCCATCGCATTCCTGCTCGACGGGCAAGCGGCACGACGCCTGGACCTGTTCCACGCCTTCGGCTTCGCCGGCGCGGGCTTCCAGATCGCGCCCGGCGTCGGCGAGGTCCTGGCGGAACTCATCCGCGACGGCGAAAGCCCAACGCCGATCGGGGCCTTCTCTATCAGCCGTTTCACTCGCGAGCCGCAGCGCGGTGTCCCTCCAGCAGGAAGACCAATGTCATGACCGATATCGCGCTCACGCCTCCCGTTGCGCTGACCCAGACCGAACGTGACCGCGCGATCCGGCGCACTGTCCTCGCCGGCTCGATCGGGGCAGTGTTCGAATGGTACGACCTCGTCATCTACGCGATGTTCGTGCCGGTCTTCGCCAAGCTGTTCTTCCCCACTGCCGACCCGACGGTGGGCATCCTGCTCGGGCTGGGCACCTTCGCCTCGGCCTGGCTGGTGCGCCCGCTCGGGGCCATGGTCATCGGCGCCTATGCCGACAAGGCGGGCCGCAAGCCCGCCATGGTGCTCTCGGCCCTGCTGATGATGGTCGGCACGGGCGTGACCGCGATCCTCCCGACCTACGCCACCATTGGCCTGGCCGCTCCGGTTCTGCTGATTCTGGCGCGGATGGTTCAGGGCTTCTCGGCTGGCGGCGAGTTCGGCAGCGTAACCGCGCTGATGGCAGAGCAGGACCCCAAGCGAGCCGGCTTCTATGCCTCGATCCAGTGGGCTTGTTCGGGCTTCTCGGTGCTTCTGGCCTCGCTTTCGGCATATGCGGTCAACACGCTTCTGACGCCCGAGCAGGTGCTGGCCTGGGGCTGGCGTATCCCGTTCATCTTCGGCGTGATGATCGGCCCGGTCGCCTGGTACATCCGCAAGCGCGCGCAGGAGAGCCCGCTCTTCGCCACGACCGAGCACGCCAAGAATCCGCTGCGGGAGATCGCCGCTCATGACAAGCGCATCGTGCTGATCGGCGCGGGCGTGGTCGCGGCCGGAGCCGCCGGCAGCTTCATGAACCAGTACATGCCGACCTTCGCCATCACCACGCTGAAGCTCACGACGGAGCAGGCGCTGATCGGCACGATGGTCGCTGGCCTGATCAACACGGTCATGCCGGTGATGTTCGGACATCTCTCCGATAAGGTCGGCCGTATCCCGGTGATGCTGGTCTTCGCCGTCATCGGCCTGCTGATGACCTATCCGCTGTTCATCTGGCTGGTGCAGGAGCCGACGCTTGCGAAGCTCGTCACCATCCAGGCGCTGCTCGCCTTCGTGATGTATTCCGGCTATTTCGCGACCGCGCCGGCCCTGCTCTCGGACCTCTTCCAGGTCCGGCGACGGACGACGGGTATTTCGTTGAGCTATGTGCTGGGCCAGCTTCTGTTCGGCGGCGTCACGCCGCTGGTCGCCGCCGCGCTCGTCGCCCAGACCGGCGACCGCACCAGCCCCGGCATTTATCTGACAGCGATCATCATGCTGAGCATCATCAGCCTGTGGTTCTGCCGCCGGCTCGGCGTACGCTAGATCTCGAGCTGTTGAACGATCCAATGGATCGGGAACGCTCTGGACGAGAGCACCGCTCGCTCGCTATCCTCGCACCATAGCGAGACGGCGCTTCAGCGCGGAGAGAGCGGATGCGCTGGTCGACTGGCCTCAGGATCGCCCTCACCTCGCTCGTTCTGGCAACCGCGACGACCGAACTATCGGCACAGCAGCCTCCCAATCGCCGGCCTGCGCTGACCGATATCCAGGACGTCGCGACCTTGCGGCAGATCGAAGCCGCGGGCTTTTCGCTCGGTGCCATTCTCGGACAGGCCCAGGCCTCCTCGACCGCCGATCTCACTCGCGCCAGTGCAGCCTTCCGCGTCATCGCGAGCCATGTCCGCGACGACGTCTCGGGCCTGCGCGCCGAGATGGCCGCCAATGGACGCAAGCTATTCGAAGTCACCGACGGCAATGTCGGCCGCATCATCGATCTCGGCTGGCTGAATTCGCCGATCGCGCAGTTCCGGCTGAGCGCCCTCGTCAACCGGCTCGACCGGCGCGATTTCGCCAGCCTGGGCGGTGAGACCGGCTGCGGCGAGGTTCGATTGATCTATCGCCTCGCCTATGCGTTCCAGGATCCGAAGCTGAAGCGCCAGCTCGCCTCGCGCCTGCCTTTCACCCTGAACGCCGTCTTCACGGCCACGGCTTTGCCCGGCGAGACCTGCAACGATACGGCCGCGCTCTGGCTGTCCCCGCAGACGAGCGCGGCGGCTGCCGTCAGCGCCAAGGCGCTCATCGACGGGCCACTCGCACGGGCCCGGCTGAGCCTGAAGCAGGTCGAGATCAATGCGCAGATCGTGCGCTTTCCCTCCGGCATGGAAACGCGGTTCGGCGGACAGGCCGCCTATCTGCTGCGCGTCTTCGCCGCCGCGAGACCGGACGGCGCCCTGACGCTTTCGCCCAAGCCGCTGGAGAACACACCCGACATTCCCCGCCTGAAGGCCGATGCCGCCCTACGCAAGGACCTCGTCGACTATGTCCGCGACCATGTTCCGGCGATCGACCAGGGCGTCTACCTGCTGCCGACGCGCTTTCTGGCGACGAAGGCGATCTCGTACTCGACCTTCGGCAGCGCCCGGCTCGCCAACCACCCCTTCACCGAAATCCTGCCGGCCGGCGCGCTGGCCGGCCTGGATCTGGGCGCGACGCGCCTGGTCCGCACCGCGCGCGGCGTCATCGAGCGCTTGGACAACGGCACCTGCATGGGCTGCCATCAGGCCAATGCAACGGCCGGCTTCCATATGTTCGGGCTAGACGACGCCACCACATCGCCACTGAACCGGATCAAGACCGGCATCTCCCCGCATTTCCACGCCGAGACCAGCCGCCGCGCCGCCTATATCGAGGCGATGGCGGCAGGCCGCGAACCCGACCGCTATCGCCCGCTCTCCTTCGCCCCGCCTGCCAACTGGCAGCCCGGCAAACCGTTCAGCTATCGCGCTGCAGGGCTGACGATGCCGTGCCTCACCGATGCGGCCCGCTCGAGCTTCGGCGAGAACTGGACGTGCGGCAGCGGCTCGACTTGCAAGGCGATCATCGCCAACCCCTCCGTCGGCGCCGAGCTCGGGCAATGCCTGAAGCTGGAGGAAGAGCGCAATTTTTCAGGCCAACCCTGCCTCTCCGGCGCCATCACGACGGTCAGCGGCAAGCCCTATCTCGACACCTACAAGCTGACCGGGCAGTTCGGCGCCTTCGCCAAGGGCTTCTCGCAAGACAGCTTCAATTGCCGGCCCGCCAAGATCGGCGTGCCCGGCGGCATGGCTTATCGCCAATGCAGCGCCGCCGACAAGAATTTCGCAGGCTTTGCGGGCGGCAAGACGCCCGACGAGATCTGCGGCCTCGCCGGTGGCAAGGCCTTCGACGATTGCGTCGCGACCAATAATTTCGACGCCTGCCTCGCCAAATCCGTGACGCGCGGCAATCGCGGCACCTGCAGCGCGACAAGCTTCTGCCGTGAGGATTACATGTGCCAGGCGATGCCCGACGACGTGCCCGGCGCGGCCGATCTGGTCAAGGATTACGGCTTCTGTTCGCCGACCTATTTCCTCTTCCAGATGCGCATCGACGGACACCCGGACCCGCAGGGGAAGCGCAACTGAATGTCATCGTTGGCCTGGGATCCACTGCGTCGTCCTGGGCGCCCGCAGGGCGTCCCGGGATCCATCGGAGAGCCACGTCCGTCAAAGGATTGGCCCTTCGATGGATCACGGAACAGTGCCGCGGAGCCTGTCCTTGGGCCGGCCGAAGGCCGGACCCGAGGGCGGCTTGTCCAGGATGACGGCGACGGTCCGAGTTAGGACTGCTTGCCTTCACACCACTGCGGTCAGCCCGCCATCGACCATCAAGAGATGGCCGTTGACATAGTCCGACGCGGCCGAGGATAGGAAGATCGCGGCGCCCACCAGCTCCTTCGTCTCCCCCCAGCGGCCTGCCGGTGTGCGGCTGCTGACCCAGGCCGAGAACGCCTCGTCGGCGATCAGCGCCTTGTTGATCTCGGTGGTGAAATAGCCCGGCCCGATCGCATTGGCCTGGATGTTGTGCTTGCCGAGCTCGGCGGCCAGGCCCCGCGTCATCATCTTCACCGCGCCCTTGGAGGCGGTGTAGGGAATGATCGTGGCGCGGCCGAGCTCGCTCATCACCGAGCCGATGCTGATGACCTTGCCGCGCTTGCGCGGCACCATGCGCTTGGTCACGGCTTGCGTGACGTAGAACACCGAATGCAGGTTCGTCGCCATGACCTCGTGCCAGCCCTCGACCGGGAACTCGGTGAAGGGCGCGCGCTTCTGCATGCCGGCATTGTTGATCAGGATGTCGATCGGCCCGATCTCGGCCTCGATCATCGCGACGCCGGCCTCGACAGCCGCCTGGTCGGTGACGTCGAAGGGGGCGACCGAGACCTTGCGGCCCGCAGCCGAGATCGTCTTCGCCGCCGCTTCCAGCTTGGCCTTGTCGCGGCCATTGAGCACGACATGCGCGCCGGCTTCCGACAAACCCTCGGCAAGCGCCAGTCCGATGCCCTGGCCGGAACCGGTGATCAGGGCGATCTTGCCCGCGAGGCTGAACAGAGAAAGCGACATCGGTGGATCTCCGGTTACGGCGCGTCTGACCCGCGCAGTTTGCGTTTGCCTGCGCGGGCCCGATTTCGGTAAGCATCTTTCAATCGATTAGACAATCGCAAGCTGGCCCAAGATCGCCAACGCTTGCACCGGGAGAACGCCATGCGCGCCGTCGTCATCCATGCCGAAAAGGATCTTCGCGTCGAGGAGACGACCGCGCCGGAGCTCGGCCCGCTCGATGTCCGCGTGCGCATCGAGGCCGGCGGCATCTGCGGCTCCGACCTGCATTATTACCTGCATGGCGGCTTCGGCACGATCCGCGTCAAGGAGCCAATGATCCTCGGCCATGAGATCGCCGGCACGGTCGAGGCCGTGGGCGGCGAGGTTTCGCGCGTCAAGCCCGGCGACCGCGTCGCGGTCAATCCCAGCCGCTCCTGCGGGCGCTGCCGCTATTGCCAGATGGGCGAGCAGCAACACTGCACCGATATGCTGTTCTACGGCTCGGCGATGCGCTTTCCCCATGTCCAGGGCGGTTTTCGCGACATTCTCGTCGTCGAAGAGCGCCAGGCGGTCAAGGTCGCTGCCGGCGTCAGCGCGGCAATGGCCGCCTTCGCCGAGCCGCTCTCGGTCTGCCTGCATGCCGCCAAGCGCGCCGGCCCGCTGCTTGGCAAGCGCGTGCTGGTGACGGGCTCAGGCCCGATCGGCGTTCTGGCGGTGGTTGCGGCCAAGGCAGCTGGAGCCTCCGAGATCGTCGCGACCGATGTGGTCGATGGCCCTTTGCCGACCGCGCTGAAGATGGGCGCGACCGCCGCGATCAACGTCATGGCCGAGCCGGAGCGGCTGAAGGCGGAGTATGGCGCGCAGAAGGGCGCCTTCGACGTCATGTTCGAGGCCTCAGGCAATCAGCACGCATTGACGGGAGCCTTCGACGTGGTGCGCTCGGGCGGTACCATCGTGCAGATCGGCGTCGGCGGCAATTTCACCCTGCCGATGAATGTGCTCGTCGCCAAGGAGTTCGACCTGCGCGGCTCCTTCCGCTTCCATGAGGAGTTCGACTGGGCAGTGGCGATGATCGGCTCAGGCAGCATCGACCTCTCACCGTTGCTGACGGCCTCGATCCCGGTCGAGCGCGCGATCGAGGCTTTCGATCTCGCCGCCGACAAGTCGAAGGCGATGAAGGTGCAGCTCGCCTTCGGCTGATCAGCCAAGTCGCAGCGTGGGTTTTCCGGGCCACCCATGGCGGGACGCATCGTAAATGGCGAAGGTGCCACGCCCGTTATGTTTTGCCGCATAGAGGGCGGCATCGGCCTGCGCGGCCGCCGCCTGGAAACCCTGACTGGGGGAGACGAGGCAGGCGCCGACGCTGACGGTCATCGCGATCTCGGTGCCGTCGGCCAAGCGTACCGGCTCGCGCGCAACGACGCTCACAAGCTTCGATGCGACGCTCGACAATGAGCCGAGATCGCATTCCGCGATAAGCAGGAAGAACTCGTCCCCGCCCCAGCGCGCGCAGATGTCGTAACTGCGCAGCACAGACGATAGCCTCCCGACGATCTCGAGGATCACCTTGTCGCCTGCCTGATGACCATGCGCGTCGTTGATCGACTTGAACAGATCCAGATCGACCAACGCGAGACCCGATTGCCGCCCGGCCCTGCCTGCACGATTCTGTTCGCGTGCGAACGCATCCTCAAAGCCACGTCGGTTCAGCACGCCCGTCAGCGGATCGGCATGGGCCAACCGCTCCAATGTCTCCGTGCGCTCGCGCACCATCGCCTCCAAGCGGTCGGTATTGTCACCGACGGCCCGCGCCATCTCGTCGAGCGCGCGCGACAGGCGTCCGATCTCGTCTTGTGCATCGTCGGCCGCCACCGCTGTGAAAGCCCCGCCCCTGACGTTGTTGACCGAGGTCTCGACCCGCGCCAGCCGGTCGAGCACGCTACGCTTGAACAGATAGGTCATCAGCGCCGCCGCCACGATGAGGATCACGGCCAGCAGCACGGCGATCGGTGCGAAGAGGCTCCGGTCGATGATCGCGTCGACATCCATCAGCGTGATGTTGAACCAGCCGAGACGGTCGAGATAACCAACGCCGACCAGCGTCTTGTGTCCGCCCACGCTCATGAAGCGCGACTGGACCAGCGCGTCCCCGTGCGAAACCTGCGCCATCATCAGCGACAGCGCGGCGCGGTCCTTCTCGTCATCCAGCAGCAGGAACACCGTCTTCTTGGCCTTGAGGTCCTTGGTCAGGCTGTGGAAGTCGACGAGGCGGGGGTCGCGATGCGCCTGCACCGCACCGTTGCGGTCGACGAACATGCTCTGCACGCCGGTCTGCGGGATATCGACGACCTCGCGGATGAACTGGCTCAGGTCCACGCCGGTCCCGATGATGCCGAGCACATGCTCACCCTGCCGGATGATACAGTTCATCCAGACCTTGGTGACTTGCAGATTGTCGTCATGGTCGACATTGAGGTGACAGCCGGAGCCAAGCGCTTCCGTCTTGTAATACCAGCCGTCACGCGGGTTCTCGCGCGAGAGCGTGTAGCGCTTGCGGTCGTTCTGATAGGCATTGTCCTTGTCGTTGAAATAATAATTCCCCGACCTGCCGATCACCATGAAATAGCTCTTGTCCTTGAAGGACAGCCGGTAATGCTCGAGCTCGGCAAGGCCGCGCTGAGCCTTGGCCGGATCGTCTTCGTCCTGCACCCATTCGAGGATCGCTGGAGAACGCGCGACGGTTTCCGCCAGCGAGACCTCGCGCATCAGCGACTCCAGCCCGCGATAGCGATCGAACAGGATCTGCTTCTCGGCGAAAAGCGTGCCCAGCTTCACCACTGTGAGGTTGACGATCCAGGAAAAGGCGATCGCGGAGGGAACGGCGACAGCCAGCAGCGCCATCAAGGTCAGGATCAGGACCCGGCCCTTCAAGCTCGACAGGAAGAAGAGGCGGACACGATTGGCGTGCATCGTGAGCATGGTCCCCGGCTTGCCACCTGCTGGAGAAGCAAGACAACAGACCCAGCTGATTCGGCAACAATTCCGCCCGTCATACCGGCATGACGTAAAGGCGCGGCCGGTATCGGCTCAATCTGAATCCGCTCTCATCCAGGAGTGAGAGCGGGATGCGAAAACCGGTTCTCGCTTTTTCGTATCCTGCTCTTAGAGCCCATGTTTGGACATTCGAGCCCTCATCCTGAGGAGCCGCGCAGCGGCGTCTCGAAGGATGAGGGCTCAGGGCGTTTCCAAACAGTCTCTTAGAACAACCCCTCGATCTGCCCGGCCGCATCGATATGGATGCGCTCGGCCGCAGGCTCGCGCGGCAGGCCGGGCATCGTCATGATGTCCCCGCAGATCGCCACGACGAAGCCTGCACCAGCCGAAAGCCTGAGCTCGCGCACCGGCACCATATGGCCTGACGGCGCGCCGCGCAGCGTCGGGTCGGCGGAGAAGGAGTATTGCGTCTTGGCCACGCAGACCGGCAGTGCCCCATGTCCGGCGCCCTCCAGCTCGGCAAAGCGCGCGCGCACCTTGGCGTCGGCAACGAGCCCGGCGGCGCCATAAATCTCGCGCGCGACCGTCTCGAGCTTGTCCCAGAGCGGCATGACATCGGGATAAAGCGGCGCGAAATCGGCCTCGCCGCCCTCCGCCAACGCCACGACCTTGTTCGCCAGCTCCTCGGCGCCGGCTCCGCCTTCCGCCCAATGGCGGCAGATCACCGCCTCGACGCCGAGATGGTTGCGGCAGAAGCTGCGGATCAAATCATGCTCGGCCGCCGTGTCGCTGGTGAAGTTATTGATCGCCACGATCGGCGGCACGCCGAATTTGCGGATGTTCTCGACATGCCGCGCCAGATTGGCGAGCCCTGCCTCCAGCGCCGCGAGATCCTCCCTGGCCAGGCTGTCCTTGGCCAGGCCGCCATGCATCTTCAAGGCGCGCACGGTCGCCACGACGACGGCAGCCGCTGGCTTGAGGCCGGCCTTGCGGCATTTGATGTCGAAGAACTTCTCGGCCCCGAGATCGGCGCCGAAGCCGGCTTCCGTCACGACATAATCGGCGAGCTTGAGGGCGGCCCGCGTTGCGATCACCGAATTGCAGCCATGCGCGATATTGGCAAAGGGTCCGCCATGGACGAAGGCCGGCGTGCCCTCCAGCGTCTGAACCAGATTGGGCATCACGGCGTCCTTGAGCAGCACGCTCATCGCGCCTGTCGCCTTGAGCTCGGCTGCCGTGACCGGGCGCTTGTCGCGCGTGCGGCCAATCACGATCCGGCCGAGCCGCTCCTCCAGATCAGGCAGATCCTTCGCCAGGCAGAAGATCGCCATCACCTCGGAGGCGACGGTAATGTCGAAGCCATCCTCGCGCGGAAAGCCGTTGCTGGCCCCGCCGAGCGAGGAGACTGTCGAGCGCAAGGCCCGATCGTTCATATCCATCACCCGCCGCCAGGCGATGTAGCGGGTGTCGAGCCCGAGCGCGTTGCCCCAATAGACATGGTTGTCGATCATCGCCGCGAGCAGGTTGTGCGCGCTGGTGATGGCGTGGAAATCGCCGGTGAAGTGCAGGTTGATCTGCTCCATCGGCACGACCTGGGCATATCCGCCGCCAGCCGCGCCGCCCTTCACGCCGAAGCAGGGCCCCAGCGAAGGTTCACGCAGCGCGATCATGGTGTTCCGGCCGATGCGCGAAAGCCCGTCGCCAAGCCCCACCGTCGTCGTCGTCTTGCCCTCGCCCGCCGGCGTCGGGCTGATCGCCGTGACCAGGATCAGCTTGCCGTCGGGCTTGCTCGCAAAATCGGGAATGGCTGATGTATCGACCTTGGCGATGAACTTGCCGTAGGGGTTGAGGGCTTCCAGGGGAATGCCGGCTCTGTCGGCGATGGCTGCGATCGGCTTCAGCGTTGCCGCGCGCGCAATTTCGATATCGGTCGGCATTCCATCCTCATGGGAGCGCGCCGGAGCCTGAAGCGGCGGGCGCGGAATCGTCGCTGCGACACTGCCGCGAAACCGGCCGCGCTGCCACTGCTTTCCTGCAAATCAGGAGCGCTGTCGAGCGCAGCGGAGTTGAGAAAAACGCAGACAAGCAAGCGCCGGCTTTCGGCCGCCTTGATGGGCTAGACGAGACCCCCAACCGGAGCCGACATCATGATCAGCAGACGCGACCTTGTTGCAGCCAGCCTCTCCGCGGCCGGGTTCGCCGCTTTGGCGTTGCCGCGCCTTGCCGTGGCGCAGGAGGCCGAATTGCCGCTGACGCCCGCCTGCGGCGCGCCGGCCGTAGCAACGAAGCGGCAGACGGAGGGCCCTTATTTCGTCCCGTCATCGCCCTTGAAGCGCGATCTGCGCGGGGACGGCCCCGGCGACATCCTGGCCTTGTCCGGCTTCGTCCTGACCCGGCAATGCCGCCCTGTCACCGGCGCCCTGGTCGATCTCTGGCACGCCAATGACGGCGGCAACTACGACAATTCCGGCTTCCGCTTTCGCGGCCACCAGTTCACCGACGAGCAGGGCCGCTACCAGTTCATCACCCGCATCCCTGGGCTCTATCCAGGCCGGACGCGGCATTTCCACGTCAAGCTGCGGGCCGGAACCGGTCCCGTGCTGACGACGCAACTCTATTTTCCCGACGAGCCCGCCAATGCCAGGGACGGCATCTACGACAAGTCGCTCCTGATGCAGATCCGCGCGGCCGAAGGCGGAAAGCTCGGCCGCTTCGATTTCGTGGTCGCGGCCTGAGGGGGAAGGCCCGTCAGACCGCGAACTGGCTCAAGCCACCAGATGCGCGTTCTGCGGAAACAGGAATTTCCGCGCCTCGTCGTCGAAATCGGCCTTGAAGGCGAAGGCATCCTTCAGCGCCACGGCTCGCTGCGCGGCGGGGCGCGCGGATATCTCGTCGAGGTGGCGCTTCACATTGGGAAATTTCGTGGCCCATTCGTCGCCGACCGCGAAGGACAGCCGCGTCGCCCAGCCCCAGACCGACATGTCGATCAGGGTGTAGGCGTCACCCAGCATGTAGCGATGCTTGCCGAGCTGCGCGTCGATGATGCCCCAATGCCGCTCGGCCTCGCGGGCATAGCGGTTGATCGCATAGGGGATTTTCTCCGGCGCGAAGCGGCTGAAATGCACCGCCTGGCCGCAATAGGGGCCGATGCCGGTTGCCACGAACATCAGCCAGGACAGCATCTCGCCGCGCGCCTTCGGCGTATTCTCCGGCAGGAATTGGCCGGTCTTCTCGGCGAGGTAGAGCAGGATCGCGTTGCTGTCGAAGATGGTGACGTCGCCATCGGTCAAGGCCGGCGTCTTGGCGTTGGGGTTGATCACCAGGAATTCCGGCTTGAACTGCTCGCCCCTGCGGGTGTCGACCGGCACGACCTCATAGGGCAAACGGGCCTCTTCCAGGAACAGGGCAATCTTCGCGGGGTTCGGCGAGGGATGATAATAGAACTTGATCACGCATCATCTCCTAGAGACGGATCGCACCCGTTCTTGAACGGGAGCCAGGGATGGCGCACAGCGTAAGCGGCCGACCGTCCTTCGCCCATCAAAAATGCGAGGACCCGCTTGAGCCTCAAGCACGGGCGCACCGCCTCGCTCGTGACACCAGCCCGTGCTATCGGCCTCCCCTGCTCCGAAACCGTGCCTGAAGGACAGCCCATGCCCAAACGCCCCGTGATGCTGATGATCCTCGATGGCTGGGGCTGCCGCGGGGAGAGCGAGAACAACGCCGTCCGCCTCGCCAACACGCCGAATTTCGACAGGCTCTGGGCCGCCTCCCCGCACGCCACCCTCAAGACCTCCGGCCTCGATGTCGGCCTGCCCGGCGGCCAGATGGGCAATTCGGAGGTGGGCCATCTCAATCTCGGCGCCGGTCGCGTGGTGATGCAGGATCTGCCGCGCATCAACCAGGCGATCACCGACGGCTCGATTGCACGCGCATTGGAGGGCACAGGCCTGATCGCGGCTCTGAAGGCCAGCGGCGGTGCCTGCCATCTGCTCGGGCTGGTCTCGCCCGGCGGCGTCCATGCCCATCAGGACCACGCCGTTGCGCTGGCGCAAATCCTGGTCGGGCATGGCATCCCGGTCCACGTCCATATCTTCACCGACGGCCGCGACACGCCCCCGCAATCGGCCGCTGCCTATGTCGCAGCCTTCAGCGCCGCACTGCCACCGCAGGCTGAGATCGCAACGCTGTCGGGCCGTTATTTCGCGATGGACCGCGACAACCGCTGGGAGCGGGTCGAGCAGGCCTGGCGCGCCATGGTCGAGGGCGAAGGCCAGGCTTTCGCCGATGCGCAGGCCGCGATCGCCATCGCCTATGCGCAAGGCACGACCGACGAGTTCATCAAGCCCGCCGTGATCGCAGGCTTTAGCGGCATGCAGGACGGCGACGGATTGCTCAGCTTCAATTTCCGCTCGGACCGGATTCGCGAGATTCTCGGCGCGGTGCTTCAACCTGAGTTCACCGGCTTCGCGCGTCCACGCCGCCCCGCGCTCGCCAAGGCTGTCAGCATGACCTCCTACAGCGCGGAGTTCGACCCGCTGATGCCGGCGCTATTCGCCCCGCAGACACTCGCCAACGGCCTCGGCGAGACCATCGCCAAGGCCGGGATGACACAGATCCGCATGGCCGAGACCGAGAAATACCCGCATGTCACCTATTTCTTCAATGGCGGCGAGGAAACGCCCTATCCGGGCGAGGACCGCGTCATGGTGCCCTCCCCCAAGGTCGCGACCTATGATTTGCAGCCTGAGATGTCGGCGCCCGAACTGACCCAGCGGGCGGTCGAGGCGATCCAATCCGGCGCTTATGATCTCGTCGTGCTGAACTTCGCCAACCCCGACATGGTCGGCCATACCGGCGTGCTCTCAGCCGCGATCAAAGCCGTCGAGACGGTCGATGCCGGCCTCGGTCGCATCGCTGACGCGATAACAGCAGCAGGCGGTTCGCTCATCGTCACCGCCGACCATGGCAATTGCGAATTGATGGTCGATCCGGTGACGGGGGAGCCGCATACCGCCCACACGACCAACCCCGTGCCGATCATGCTGGTCGGCAGCGGCGCGATGGCCCTGGCGGAAGGGCGCCTCGCCGATATCGCCCCGACACTGCTCGCCCTGATCGGCCTGCCGCAGCCGGCCGAGATGACCGGCCGCTCGCTGCTGCGCTGATCACAGCAGCCCGAAACGAAAACGGCGCGGACCCGAGGTCCGCGCCGCCAGAATGCGGGACTTTGCCCGCTCTCAGTATTTGCGCACAGTCGGCGGCGCATAGGCCACCGGGCGCTCGACCGGGCCGCAGCAATCCGATTCGCCGAAGTTCCAGCGCATGCCGATGCGGAAGTCGTGGCTGTCGATATCCTTGGCCTTGAGCGGCGCGTAGCTCTCGGCGAGGAAGGCGTTGTTGATCGAGCCGGAGCGGGCATCGCCGAGATTGAGGTAGCGATAGCCGATTTCGAGCGTGAGGTTCTTGTTCACCTCGTAGCCGACACCGGCCATCAGCGCCCAGGCGAGGCCTGATTTGGTGCCGCTGGCCGCCGTGCCGAGCGTCGGCGAAATACCGACGATGCCCTGATCGGTCAGACCCGTGATCCTGTTAGAGGCATAGCCGATACCGGCGCCGATATAGGGCGTCAGGCAGTTCCAGGTCCCCAGATCGACATAGCCGTTGAACAGGGCCACCATCGAGGACAGGTTGCCCTTGTAGGTGTTCGTCTGGTTTACCCCCGCGAAGGGGTTGTAGATGATGTCGTTGGTGCCGATCGTCGAGCCGCCGCGATATTCGCCCGTCGCATCGACGCGGAACCAGTTGTTGAAGCGGTAACCGATGCCAAGCCCGCCGAAGACCGCGTGGTTGCCCTCGGCGGCTCCGAAGAAGCTGCCGCCGAAAGCCGCAACGTCGTCCTGATGATACTTGCTGACCGACTGATAGCCGACACCGATATCGCCGCGCAGGTAGACACCGCTCGAAATCGAGCCCTTGAGGCCGAGCGGCTCGGGCGGCGGCGGAGCCGGCATGTAATCGGCGGCGGTTGCGAGCGCGGAGGCGCTGACAGCCATGACGCCTGCCAGCGCAAGGATTTTCAGGCTGCCCATGGCAGTGTCCTTCGAGTTTGCGCGACGCCAAGAACGCAGCTCGCGCGAGTTACCGATAGGAAGGACGTTGACAGGGATTTCTTAAACGAGGCTTAACCCTAACGCTTAACCTGAAAAAAGAGTGAAGCACGCCTCAATACTTACCGAATTCCTAACCGCGATGGATTTCGGGTTAACAACCAGCCAATCCGCCAACGTGACCCCGCGGAATGCGATAGCCGGGAGTGTGGCCATCGCACCCTCGCGCCGCATCAGCTAAAGCATGGGCGCGTCATGGTCGGGCTTGACCCACGGCTGTCCGGTTCACCGCGAGCGCCCGATCAAGACGCTCCGTTCATTGCAGGTTTTCCAGCGGGCGGTGACTATGAGACAAGCGCGGGGAACCGCTCTCCCGGATGGGAGAGGGGCAGGGGTGAGGGTGTGCCGCTGATTATGGAGACGCAACGGGGCCGCTGCGGCCTTGATCGGTTAGGGCAGGCCCTCATCCCTGCCCTTCTCCCACACGGGAGAAGGGTTCCCCGCGCTCTTCATCCGGCACTTCGCTTCATTTCGCCCGCGATGGGAGAGCGGAGCGCCGCTCGCCTGGAATGATGGGGCTTATCCGAGGATAAGCAACAGCGCCAGTTGGCCTTTACGCCGCCGCCTTCGTCACGGCCTCGACGACATCGTCGACCGCGCGCATGACGAGGTCGGCGTCATCGCCCTCCGCCATCACACGGATCACCGGTTCGGTGCCCGACGGGCGGATGACGAGCCGGCCGCCCGCGCCGAGCAATTGCGTCGCCGCCTCGATGGCGCTGACGACGGGCTTTTCCTTGAGCGGATGGCCCTGCTTGTAGCGGACATTCTTGAGAATCTGCGGCAGCGGCTCGAAGCAGTGGCAGACCTCCGAGACCGGCTTGTCCTGGCGCTTCACCACAGCCAGAAGCTGCAGCGCAGCGACCAACCCATCGCCCGTCGTCCCGTAATCGGAGAGGATGATGTGGCCGGACTGCTCGCCGCCGACATTGAAGCCATTGGCACGCATATGCTCGAGCACATAGCGGTCGCCGACAGAAGTCCGCGCCAGCGACAGGCCAAGGCCGCCGAGATAGCGCTCCAGACCGAGATTGGACATCACCGTCGCGACGATGCCGGGCTGCGAGAGCCGCCCGTCTTCCTGCCAGCTGCGCGCGATCACCGCCATGAGCTGATCGCCATCGACGACCTGCCCCTGCTCATCGACGATCAACACGCGGTCGGCGTCGCCGTCGAGCGCGATGCCGACATCGGCACGCAATTCCCGCACCTTCTGGATCAAGGTAGCGGGATGGGTCGAGCCGACATCCTTGTTGATGTTCAGCCCGTCGGGTTCGACACCGATCGCGATGACCTCCGCCCCGAGCTCCCAGAGCGCTTCGGGCGCGACCTTATAGGCGGCGCCATTGGCGCAATCGACCACGATCCGCAGGCCTTCCAGGCTCATATTGCGCGGCAGCGTGCGTTTGGCGAACTCGATATAGCGGGCATGGGCGCTGTCGATGCGCTTGGCCCGGCCGAGCATCGGCGAGGTCGAGAGCCGTGGCGACAGGTCGGAATCGAGCAGGGCCGAGATCTCGGCCTCGACCTCGTCATTGAGCTTGTGGCCATCGGGGCCGAACAACTTGATGCCGTTATCCTCATAGGGGTTGTGCGAGGCCGAGATCATCACGCCGAGATCGGCACGCATCGAGCGCGTCAGCATCGCCACCGCCGGCGTCGGCATCGGGCCGAGCAGCATCACGTCCATGCCCACGGAGGTGAAGCCCGCGACCATGGCGTATTCGATCATATAGCCCGAGAGCCGCGTATCCTTGCCGATGACGACGCGGTGGCGATGCTCGCCGCGATGAAAGGCAATACCGGTCGCCTGGCCGACCTTCAAGGCGAGGTCGGGCGTGATGACGCCGTTGGCGCGCCCGCGAATGCCGTCGGTTCCGAAATATTTGCGTGTCATGTTTGCTCTGTCCACACGAGCCCGCAGGCTCGATCCGGCTTCCTTCTATAGCCGGAATTGGTTTCCGCCTTCTCACGATTTGTGACGAATCCTATCCGACCACGGAGCGGAGCGGGCGCAAGACGCCGCCATTGACTGCGATCGGACAGCTACACTCGAAACCACCGCATCATTCCGAGAAGTGAAAACTACGGCTCACAAGAAAAAGGCGGCCATCGCGGCCGCCTTTTCCAATCGCAAGAGGACTTCGCTTCAGATCTGCGGCTGCGGCTCCAGCCCGGCATCGGGTTCGCCACGCTTGCGACCGCGGCCGGCGCTGGGAACCGCCGAACCGCGCGGTGCATGCGGGGTGTCGTCGGTCTCGCGCACCGGGCGCTTGCCAGCGATCAGGTCGCGGATCTCGTCGCCGGTCAGTGTCTCGAATTCGAGCAGCGCCTCAGCCACCTCGACGAACTGTTCATGGTGCTCTGTCAGGATCGCCTTGGCGTCGAGATAGCCCTGGTGGACGAGCTTGCGGACCTCGCTATCGATCTTCTGCGCGGTGGCTTCCGACAGGCTCTGGGTCCGGCCCATCGACATGCCGAGGAAAACCTCCTCCTGGTTGTCGCCATAGGCGACCAGGCCGAGCTCCTCGGAATAGCCCATCTGGGTGACCATGGCCTTGGCCATCTTGGTCGCCTGCTGGATGTCGCCGGTCGCGCCTGAGGTGACGTTCTCCATGCCGAAGGTCATCTCTTCCGCCACGCGCCCGCCCATGGCGACCGCAAGCTGCGAGGTGAACTCCTTGAACTTCATGGAATAGCGGTCGCCCTCCGGCAGGAACTTGACCATGCCGAGCGCACGACCGCGCGGGATGATCGTCGCCTTATGGACCGGGATGCCGGCGGGAACATAAAGGCCGACGATGGCGTGGCCCGCCTCGTGATAGGCGGTCAGCTTCTTCTCTTCCTCGGACATCGCCATGGATTTGCGCTCGGCGCCCATCATGACCTTGTCCTTGGCGTCCTCGAATTCGCCATGGGTGACCATGCGCTTGCCGCGACGGGCCGCAAGCAGCGCCGCCTCGTTGACCAGGTTCATCAGGTCGGCGCCCGAGAAACCCGGCGTGCCGCGGGCCAAGATCTTGAGGTCGACGTCCGGCGCCATCGGCACCTTGCGGACATGGACGCGCAGGATCTTCTCGCGACCGGCGACATCGGGGTTCGGCACGACGATCTGGCGGTCGAAACGGCCCGGACGCAGCAGCGCGGGGTCGAGCACGTCGGGGCGGTTGGTGGCGGCGATGATGATGACGCCTTCATTCGCCTCGAAGCCGTCCATTTCGACGAGAAGCTGATTAAGCGTCTGCTCGCGCTCGTCATTGCCGCCGCCGAGGCCGGCACCGCGATGGCGGCCGACCGCGTCGATTTCGTCGATGAAGATGATGCAGGGCGAGTTCTTCTTGGCCTGCTCGAACATGTCGCGCACACGGCTTGCGCCGACGCCCACGAACATCTCGACGAAGTCGGAACCTGAGATCGTGAAGAACGGCACATTCGCCTCGCCGGCGACGGCGCGCGCGGTCAAGGTCTTGCCGGTACCGGGAGGGCCGACCAGCAACACGCCGCGCGGGATACGCCCGCCCAGCCGCTGGAACTTCTGCGGATCGCGCAGGAATTCGACGATCTCCTGAAGGTCTTCCTTGGCCTCGTCGATGCCCGCAACGTCCTCGAAAGTGACGCGGCCATGCGCCTCGGTCAGGAGCTTCGCCTTGGATTTGCCGAAGCCCATGGCCCTGCCGGCGCCATTCTGCATCTGGCGGGACATGAAGATCCACAGGCCGATGAAGATGACGAAGGGCAGCGAATTCACCAGCAGCGCCATGAACCAGGGCGTGCCTTCCGAAGGCGCCCGCGCCGAGACCTGAACGCCCTTCTGGGCCAAGGTCTTGAGCAGTGCCGGGTCGCCATAAGGCGCATAGGTCACGAAGCTGCGGCCATCCGAGAAGGTGCCGGAAATCTCCTGGCCGGCGACCACCACATTGGCGATGCGCCCGGCCTCCGACTCGTTGATCAGCTGGCTGTAGGGAATTTCATTGGTGCTGGCGCGCTGGCTTGGGCTCTGGAAGAGCGTGACGAGCGCCAGAACCAGCAGGAAGATCACCACCCAAAGGGCGAAATTACGGAAGTTCGGATTCATCACCAGTCCGATCAGGCCTGCCGGAGGAGGCCAAGGGTTTGCTAGGCTAATCTAGGTGCGGCACACGCCCTTGCCAAGGGAAACGGGCCGATCGACCAGACCTTATGACGCCGCAGGGTGAACGCCCCGCTTGCGGACAGGCTCGCGCCGCACGCAAAGGACGCCATCGCGACCAAGCGTCAGCACGCACCCCGACAATGTCCGTGTCAAGGCAAACTGCGCCTGGGCCGCCTCAATCAACGCAAAACCGCAGCTTTCGAGCCTCTCCAGCCGCGTCACCGCGTCGTCATCGGCTGCGACGATGTCGACGGCCCGCGCCAGCAGGCGCAACACCATCTCCTCGGGATGCGCGAGCAGGGTAGCGAAGCCAAGCTTGACCGCACCGGCCTCATCGCAGGGCATGACGATCGCCGGCCAGAGCGCCTCGACCTGGCTCGCCAGCGCGCTTTCCATGCGCGCCAGCCGCATCGCCAGCGTCCCCAGGCGATCGGCGTCGAGGCCGGCCTCCGACAGTGCCGGCATCAGCATGCGCCAGCGCACGCGCTCGAAGCGCGGGTCGAGATTGCTCGGATCGGCGGCGAACCACAGGCAGCGTGCCCGGGCGGTCGCAACGAGCCGCGCCTTGGAGACGCTCAGCAGCGGCCGCGCCAGCACGATGCCGTCCCGGCGGCTGCGCACCCGCATCCCGACAAGCCCGGCTGGTCCCGAGCCGTGCGCCATGCGCATCAGCAGGGTCTCGGCCTGATCGTCCAGCGTATGGGCGGTGACGACCACCGCGCCGCCGCGCCGCTCGGCCTCACGGGCAAGCAGATGGTAGCGGGCTGTTCGCGCCCGGTTTTGCAAGCCGGTCGCGGGCTTTGGGCCGAGCCAGGACAGGAGCGCGTGGGGAACGCCGAGCCCGTCGCAAAGCCGGGCCACGGCCTGCGCCTCGGCGGCGGAACCTTCGCGTAGACCATGATCGATCGTCGCGGCGACGATCTCGGGCCGTCCGGGGCGGCCCGCCCATTCAGCGAGCAAAGCCAACAGCGCAACCGAATCCGGCCCGCCCGAGACCGCGACGAGCAATCTCGGTTCATTGGCGAGATCGGCGAAAAGCGCCTCCGCCTCGCCGGCGAGGACCGGCTCGTGCTCGGCGACCAGGGCCGGCTGCGCGCTCAAGCGCAACCGGAGCGGCGGCGCTCGCGCTCGACGCCCTGACGCACCGCGTTGGAGGCAGCGGGATAATCGACGCCGACCTTGGCGTAGGTGGCGCAAGCCTGATCGCGCGCGCCCAGCCCGTTCAGGGCCATGCCAAGCCTGAGCAGGCTGTCGGGCGCCTTGTTGGAACGCGGGTTCTCGCGCGAGATCTTCAGGAACTGCTCGGCCGCCTCGCGATAGCGCTGGCGCTGGAAATAGCTCTCGCCCAGCCAATAGGTCGCGTCGGCGGCGAGCCGGTCGCGCGGATAGCTCTGCAGGAACTGGCGGAAGCCCATCTCGGCCTGCTCGTATTCCTTGCGCAGCACCGAGGCGTAGGCGATGTCATAGGCTTCCTTGGCCGAGCTCGCGCCGCCTGTCGCGGCCACGCTCGGCCCGCGCGGAACCGCCGGGGGCAAGGCGCCTTGCGGCACCGGGCGGCCGACACCTTGGATGTCGAGCGGTCCCTGACCGGGCGTGCCCGCGAAATCCTCCTCGATGATGCCTTCCACACCGCCGCCGAGCGAGCGCGGCGCGCCGGCCGCCCCTTGCTGCGTCGTGGGATCGAAGGCATCGCCGCGGCGCTGGCGCTGGCCGCCAGCAGGTGCGTTGCTCGGCGCCGTTGCAGGCGCGGCCCCACCAGTGCGGCCGCCGCCACGCTCGTTCAAACGGAAATCGACATCTTCCTGAAACTTGCGCAACTGCTCGGTGAGACGCTTGTTCTCGAACTGGAGCTGCTCGATCTGCCCGGAGAGCTGACGCAACTGGTTCTCGAGCCGCGCGGTGCGCACGGTGAGTTCGGCCGCGTCCTGGGCTCGCGCGGGTGCCGCCATGGCGAACGCCATCCAGCCTGCGGCCAGGACGACCAGCAGGGAATGGGCCTTGCGATGAAGAGCGACGTCTTTGAGCATTGTCGACAACCGGTTGCGCTTGATTTGGGCGCTATAACACGCCCTCACCACGGCCAAAATATGAAAGGGCCGGCGGCTTCCTCTTCGGAAGGCGCCGGCCCAAGCTTGAACGGGAGGTTGGGTGGCGATCAGACGCCGCCGGCCCCGTCGAGCACCGTCACCGAGCGGCGGTTCTGCGACCAGCACGAGATGTCGTTGCAAACAGCGACCGGGCGTTCCTTGCCATAGGAGACGATGCGCATGCGGTTGCCCTGGATGCCGCGCGAAGCGAGATAGTCGCGCACGGTCTGGGCCCGGCGGGCCGAGAGCGAGAAGTTGTATTCGCGCGTACCGCGCTCATCGGCATGACCTTCGACCACGAAGGTGTAGCGCGGATAGCGCTGCAGCCAGGCCGACTGCTTGTCGAGCGTGGCGGTCGCGGTCGACGTCAGATCGGTCGAATCGGTCTCGAAGAAGACGCGGTCGCCGACATTGACGACGAAATCCTGGGCGCTGCCGGGCGTGGCGGCGCCGCCGGCGCCGAAACCGTCGGCATTCTGGTTGTTGTTGGCGCAGGCGCCGAGCGCGAGCGAGGCCGCGATCGCGGCGGCGAAGCGGACGGCACGGCCGCCGGCAAGAAGAGTGGCAAGCATGGTTTGACTCCGGGGCAATCGAATCTGCGGGGCGCGGCTCACGGACGGCGTTGCACAGGAGCCCATCAATGAAGCGTCAACCTAAACGAGACCTTGCCAAAACAAGGCGAAGTGGCGGCATTACGGCATATGGTTAACCAAACGCTGCGAAATGCGGCTTTCCCGGCTGTGTGGCGCGAATACATCGCTTCTTGTCCCTCGATCCTGCACAGCCCTCATACCGAGGAGCCGCAAAGCGGCGTCTCGAAGGATGCTTCAGGCGGCTCCCGAGACGGCTGAAACATCCCTGCAAGACGCGGGCTAGCGCCCGCTCCTCACGATGAGGGCCAGGACAGGAGCCGCGTCATCTCCCCGCCGTCAGCAGCGGCGACCAGGTCGGATCCGAGGCGAAGGCCGGCGTCGGCACCGGCACTTCGACGCGCCCGGTGATGTCGACCATATAGAGTTTTCCGCCCGACTGTCCGCCAGGATCGCGGAAGAACATGATGTACTGGCCGTTGGGCGCCCAGTTCGGGGCTTCATTGTGGAACCCTTCGGTCAAAACCCGCTCGCCCGAACCGTCCGCACGCATCACGCCGATCGCGAAACCGCCCGCGCCACGCCGGGTGAAGGCGATCAGATCGCCACGCGGCGACCATGAGGGCTGCGAATAGGAGCCTGCGCCGAAGGAGAGGCGTTTGCCCTCGCCACCGCTCGAAGGCATCAGATAGAGCTGTTGCGAGCCGCCACGGTCGCTCTCGAAGACGATCTGCGTGCCATCAGGCGAATAGGATGGCGAGGTGTCGATCGCGCCCGTCGATGTCAACCGCGTCGTGGTGCGCGAGCCGATATCCATGGCGTAGAGATTGGCGTTGCCACCCTGCTGGAGGGAGAGCGCGATGCGCGCGCCATTGGGCGAGAAGCGCGGGCTCGAGGTCATGTCGGGGAAATTGCCGACGACCTGGCGCTGGCCGGTCTCGATGTTGAGCACATGCACGCGCGGCTGCTCGCCCATGCGCTGCGACATATAGGTGACCTCCTGGGCCACCGGCGAGTAGCGCGGCGTCACCACGGAGACGTCGCCATTGGTCAGATAGCGCACATTGGCGCCGTCCTGGTCCATGATGGCGAGGCGCTTGCGCCGGTTCTCCTTCGGCCCGGATTCGTCGACGAAGACGACGCGCGTGTCGAAGAAGCCGCCGACGCCGGTGACCTTGGTGAAAATCGCATCGGAAATGATGTGGCCGACACGGCGGTTATTGCTCGGGTCGGTGAAATATTGCTGGCCGTCGGTCTGCGTGCCGGTGGTCACGTCCCAGAGCCGGAACTCGGCCTTGATGCGGCCCGAACCGTCGCGCGAGACACGGCCCGTCACCAGCGCCTGGACGCCCGCCGCTTTCCAGGCCTCGAATTGCGGGACGGAATCGAAGGGCGGGTTCCTGTCGGGATGGCGGCTCTTGTCGATCGGCGTGAAATAGCCGGAGCGCTTGAGATTGTTGGTGATCACGCCCGAGACCAGCACGCCGCCATCGCCGGCAAAATCGGCAATGGCGATCGGCAGCGGCTGGAACGAGCCGCCGCGCAGATCGATGACGAGTTCGGCCTTCGCCACGGCCGGCACGAACAACGCCGCGCCGCCCAGGGCAAGCGCGCCGCGGCGCGTCAGTCCGTTGGCAACCGGCGAAAGGATTTTGCGGTCGATGAGGGTCACAGTACGTCCCTTGCGTCGAAATTGACGACGACGTCGCGCCAGTCGTCATAATAGGAAGCGAATTGAGCCGGAATGCGCAAAGGCGCGCAGCGGCGGGTTGCGGTCAGGGCGGAATCGGCCGCCACCCTGAACAGCGGATCCGACGACGAGTTGACAACGCCAGGCTGCCCCACCAGTGAGCCGTCCGTGTTCAGCTTCATCCGCACGGAAGGCACCACCGAGCCCTTGGCGTTGGCGAGCGCGATCGGCACGTTCCAGCACTTCAGCAACTGGTCCTGGATGATGCCGATGAGCTGAGCCCGGAGCGAAGGGCTGAGCTTCTGCGACGCGCCGCGTTCTGTGCCCAGCGAAGCCGTGCGGTTGACCTGCGGCGCAGCCGATCCCGAGGATTGCGCCTGCTCCTTCGATTGCAGCAGCTTGGCGATGTCGGTCGGGTTGAAGTTCTTGGCGATCTCAGCCTCGCGCTTGGCCTTGGCCTCGGCCTCCTGCTTCGCCTTTGCGGCAGCGACGATCTTCGCCTTGGCCTCGGCTTCAGACTTTGCCTTGGCGATGGCTTCGGCCTTCTGCTTGGCCGCCTCGGCGGCTTCCGCCTTGGCCTGCGCCTCGGCCTTGGCCTTGGCGGCAGCCTCCTGCCTGGCCTGAGCCTCGGCTTCGGACTTCGCCTTGGCGGCGGCCTTGGCCTCTTCCTCGGCCTGCTTCGCCTTGGATTCGAGTTCGGCGTCCAAGGCGAGCTTCGCCAGCTCCTCGCGCTTGATATCGGGCTTCGGCTCCGCCTTCGGCTCGGCCTTCTGCGGCGGCTGCTTCACCGGCTCCGGCGGCGTGACCTTCGGCTCGGCCTTCGGCAGCAGTGCGGCGCGCGAGGGCGGCAGCGGGGCAGCCGCGTTGTCGTCGGCGGTCTTGAGTTCCACCGGCCGGCTCGGCGGCGCGGGCGTGTCCAGCTTGGCCTCGCCCGCCTCCTTGCGCTCGACGATCTCGGATTGGCGCTCGGCGCGCTGGATCGGCTGCTCCTGGACCTTCTCGGCCTTGCGTTCGCCGCGCGTGACCTGGTTCAGCGCGCTGGGATCGACCACCTCGACGGCAATCGCCTCCTCGTTCTCCGGCAGCGGCACCGGCGAGGCGAACGCCAGCAACCCCGCGACGAGAAACGTCGCGTGGCCCAGCGCCGACACAATCATGCCCGGTTCGGAGGTCGTAAGCTTCACGCCTGGAACACCCTCACTGCACTCGTCTTCACCGCGCCGGTTCGGTGACCAGCGCGACTCGCTTGAAACCTGCCGATGTGATGGTCGACATCACCGAGGCGACACGGCCGTAATCGACCATGCGATCGCCGCGGACATAGATGCGTTCGTCGAAGCCCTGCTTGGCGAGACCCTGCAGCTTCATCACCAGATCGGGCTCCAGCGTCGGCTGATCCTGCAGAAAGATCTGGCCCTTGCTGTCGATGGCGATGGTGACCGGCTTCTGGTCGACATTGATCGGCTTGGCGCCGGTCTGCGGCAGATCGAGCGGTACACCGGTCGCGATCAGGGGCGCCGCGACCATGAAAATGATCAGCAAAACCAGCATGACGTCGATGAACGGCGTCATATTGATCTCGGCGATGGCGCCATGGCGCCGGCCCCGCCGGCCGCGTCGCCCCCCGGCCTTCGCGCCGGATGCTGCTGACATACCCATTTTGCTTGCCCTTACGCCGCCAGCCGCTCGTCGATCTGCCGCGACAGGATCGCGGAGAATTCGTCGGCAAAGGCCTCCAGCCGGTTCTGCGCCTTGGCGACCTCGGCCTGGAGCTTGTTATAGGCCATCAGTGCCGGAATCGCGGCGAACAAACCGATTGCGGTGGCAAACAGCGCCTCGGCGATGCCGGGCGCCACCACGGCAAGCGACGAATTCTTCGAGACGGCGATGGCGGTGAAGGAATGCATGATGCCCCAGACCGTACCGAACAGGCCGATGAAGGGCGCCGAGGAGGCGATGGTCGAGAGCACGAGCAGCTTCGATTCGAGCCGCTCGGTCTCGCGCTGGATGGTGACGTCGAGCACCTTGTCGATGCGCTGCGACAGGCTGGCGACCGAGCGCCCGCCATTCTCGAAGGAGCGCTTCCACTCCCGCATCGCTGCGACGAAGACCGCGGCCATGTCATTGGCCGGCTTGCTGGACAGGTCGCGGTAGAGCTCCTCGAGCGAACGGCCTGACCAGAAGCCTTCCTCGAAGGCGTCCATGTCCCGGCGCGTGCGGCGATAGAGCAGCGATTTGTCGATAATGATCGACCAGCACCAGATCGAGGCGCCGATCAATCCGCACATCACCAGCTTGACGACGATATGAGCGTGCCAGAACAGCGTCCAGAACGACATGTCGATCTGCGGCGCGGCTTGCGCGACATCGGCGGGGTTCATCCTGTCATCCTTCTGCATTAGCGAGTGCGCCGGATTTCCCGACGCAACACCCGCCGCACGCGTCGCGAGAGACCCCACGCCGCCGCCCGATCCGCGATCCGGGGAACTGCCGATGCCGTCAATCGCTTGAAAATCCGGCGAAAGATGGGCCGAAACGGGGTTTCCTGCGAAACGCATGCTCGGTATCGAGTTAAGCCTCCAGCAAGGTTAATGCCCGGTATACGCGCCATGCGGCCAACGCAGGCCTGATCAGGGCGCAAACGAAAACGCCCGCCCCGGTTGTCCGGGGCGGGCGAGGCTGCAACGACAGGTCGTCGTGCGTTATGAGCGTCAGCCGGCGGTGGGAGGCGTGGCCTCTCCGCCACGCCGGTCGGCCATGAACTGGTCGAACTCGGCCTTGTCCCGGGCCATGCGCAGCCGTCCCAGGAAGTCGTGGAACTCGCGCTGCTCGTCCTCGAGACGACGCAGCGTCTCCTGGCGATATTCGTCGAAGGCACGGTTGCCGCTCGACGGGCCGCGATGCCAGCCGCCGCCGCCAAAACCACTGCCCTCGCCGCCCATGCGGCTACGCAGGCGATCCATCTTCTCCTGGAGGCGGCTCATCCGATATTCCTGACGGCCGGCCCCGGCATATCCGCATCCCATGCGACCGCTCCCTATCGTAAAGGCCAGGGTCGCCAGACCCAGAGGCCACCAAACCATGAAGCCCAGGACCGTGAAGGCGATCCAGGCCCCTCTCCCAAACTCGTCCAGCTTCGCGACGATCGGCATTGTTCCCTCACCGTGAAAGGAGTGAATGTAAATCACATTTACATAGATGGATGGGCTGACGGCTTTTGTCAAGATCGCTCGGACAGAGCTCCCTAGCCGGAACTCAAAGGCGGAAGCAATCCGAAGCGCTCACCCATCGGATGGCATCAAGGTAAGCTCGCTACGGCGCCAATTGGCCAAGTTACCGTACAATCTAACGTTTCCAGCCTCGATCAACACACCGATGCGCGTCTCGACCCTATCGAGGAATGATCGATCCGACGCATGAAACCGCTCTCCAACGAGAACCATGATCCGGGCGGTCTTAAGAGAATTTGGCTCTAGTTCGGAGAGGATCGCTTCGTCGATCTGTGTATCCGTTACCTCGGTCATGGGCTCGGATCCTTGAGTGAGCCCAGCCCCAGCCCTTGCAGATAGATCAGCATGCCGGCTTCGAGCAGCTCGGCCGCCGACATCGGCAGCGGCCGCCGGCCGCCATCGGCCCGGCCGAACAGCGCCGCGACGCCATGCGACATCGACCAGACATGCAGCGCCATCATCAGCGCCGGCGGCCGTTTACCCACCGGCAGCAGCACGATCAGCGCCTCGGAGGCGGCGCGCAGGCCCTGGAAGGCGCGGTCCGCCGCGCTGCGCAGTTCGGGGCTCGCATCGAGCGGTACCCCGGCCTCGAACATCGCCGAGTAATAGGCCGGCTCGTCATGGGCGAAGGCGAGATAGGCACGCCCGAGCCGGTGGAACGCCGTCTCCGGATCCGGCCTGCCCTGGTCCCAGGCGCGCGACAGCGCCGCCTCGAACACCAGGAAACCGCGCGCCGCGACATCGGCCAGCAGCGCGTCCTTGTCACGGTAGTGCCGATAGGGCGCGGCCGGGCTAACGCCGGCAAGCCGCGCGGCCTCGGCGAAGGTGAAGCCGTTGGGCCCCTTCTCCCCGATCAGCCCGAGAGCCGCGCGCACAAGCTCTTCCTTGAGATTGCCGTGATGATAGCCGCGTGGCGGATCGGGGGTGTTGCGCTTCCAGCTCATGTATCGAGCGCTAACATGGCGCCAGGCCAGCGTCGACTATGCATTACGCCTCGTCCGTCCCGCCTTCGAGCCTGCGTCTGAGTCCGTCCGGAATCCGCCGCGCCCGCCCACCGCCGACGCAGGCGACCAGGACCTGGGCCGTGACCAGGACATCCTCGCCGCGCAGCACCCGCTGCTCGACATCCATGGTCGCCCCGCGCGCCGCGACCGAGCGTGTCTCCACCGTCAAGAGATCGTCCATCACCGCAGGCCGGATGAACTCGATCGCCATCTTGCGCACGGCGAAGCCGAGCGCGGTGCCCCCATCGAACAATTCGCGCTGCTCGATGCCCAGCGACCGGATCAGTTCGGTGCGCCCGCGCTCCATGAAGCGCAGATAGGAGGCGTGATAGACGACGCCGGAAAAATCGGTGTCCTCGTAATAGACGCGGACGGAAAGCCGGTGGGCGGTCACGATCGAATACTCTGCTGAGCGAAGGCGCCGCATGCGGACATGCAGGGCCTCGGCGATGGGTCAACCGGCCCTCTAGCACGATCAGGCGCAGCCGTGAGCCTGAAACAATCCCGCAACGCCGGGCGACATTTCCGTCGATCAACTGCCCAAGAAGCGCCACGCCGCGGCAGCGGCATCCGCAGCCACAACGGTTGCCGGGCAGTTCCGTCCGGACGCAGCACGAGGCGCGGATGGCTCTGCATCAGACAGTCTACAAGATAGCCGACAGCACATGGTGGCAGCGAAAGGGCTCCTTTGCTCGCACGGCGACACGGTTGTGCTATTGGCTGGCGACCCCGCACCGGATGTCCCGGCGCCTGGAACTGGCCCGGCAACGCTACTCTAGCGGCGGCTGGCCGGCCGTCGGAGACCTGCTCGCAGCCCCCTTCGCGCCTCCGGCCATGCGGCCCCGGGCCGGATTTTCCTACTGCAAATGGGTTTCATCCTACGACACGTTGAGCGCCGCCGACCGGTTCGCGATCCGCCGCCATATCGCGGCGATGCCCCGCCGGCCGCTGATTTCGGTGGTGGTGCCGGCCTATCAGACGCCCGCGCGTATCCTGCGCGAGACAATCGAGTCGGTGCGCGGCCAAGCCTATCCGCATTGGGAACTCTGCATCGCCGACGACGCATCGCCCTCCAGCCATGTCGCCGACATTCTGCGCGAACAGGCCGCGCTCGACTCGCGCATTCGCTGGATTCGCCGCGAGACGAACGGCGGCATCGCGGAAGCGACCAATAGCGCGCTCGCGCTCGCAACGGGCGAATTCGTCGCCTTGCTCGACCATGACGACCTCCTGGCGGAACGGGCTCTCTATGAAATCGCCGCCGAGCTGGATCGGCATCCCAAGACCGATCTGCTGTTTTCCGACGAGGACAAGGTCGATGAGAAAGGCCGGCGCAGCGCGCCCTATTTCAAGCCGGAATACAGTTACGATCTGTTGCTGGGCCAGAACCTGATCAACCATCTCGCGGTCTATCGCAGGGCCTTGCTCGAGCGGGTCGGCGGCCTCGATCCATCGCTGGACGGCAGCCAGGATTACGATCTCGCCTTGCGCGCGATCGAGGTGATCGACCCAGGCCGCATCCGGCATATTCCGTTCGTTCTGTATCATTGGCGGCAGGAATCCGGCGGCGGTTCTTTCTCGCAGCGGCGCCTGGAAGCCTGCCTGCGCAATGCCCGCATGGCCGTGAGGCGACATCTCGACCGCACGGGGCACAGCGCCGCCAAGGTCTCGGAAGCGCCGCTCGCCAGGATATGGAACCGCGTCGAATGGCCGGTTCCCGATCCGGCGCCCCTCGTCACGGTCATCGTGCCGACGCGCGATCGCGCCGCACTTCTGCGCAGCTGCATGGACGGGCTGCTGCGAAAGACGGCCTATCCCGCGCTCGAGGTCATCGTCGTCGACAATGGCAGCGTCGAGGACGATGCCCTGGCTCTCCTGGACACTCTCGAACGCGACGAGCGCGTGCGCATCCTGCGCATCGACGGAGAGTTCAACTACTCCGCCCTCAACAATGTCGCCGCCCGACAGGCGCGGGGCGATATCCTGCTCCTGCTCAACAACGACATCGAGGTCATTGCCGATGACTGGCTCAACGAGTTGGTCAGCCTCGTGGTTCGGCCCGATATCGGCGTTGTCGGCGCAAAGCTCCTCTACGGCAGCGGAAAGATCCAGCATGCCGGGGTCAGGCTCGGCGCCGGCTCCTTCGACGGCGGACCGGGTATCGCCGGCCATATCGGCCTGTTCCGCAGCGCCACGGATCCCGGCTATTTCGGCCATCTCGGCCTGACCCGGGACGTCGGCGCCGTCACCGGAGCCTGCCTGGCGATCCGCCGCGAGGTCTATGAGGCTGTCGGAGGCCTGGACGATACGAGGCTCAAGGTCGCCTTCAACGACGTCGACCTGTGCATGAAAGTCCGCCAGCATGGCCTGCGTGTCGTCTGGACGCCCAATGCCGTGCTCTACCATCTCGAATCGGCTTCGCGTCCCTCAGACGACAGGCCAGACACCAGAGACCGCTTCCACCGCGAATGCCGCTTCATGCAGGCATCCTGGCGCGGCGAACTGCTGAACGATCCGTTCTACAGCCCGAATTTCGACAACGCTGCCGACGATTTCGCGCTCGCATGGCCACCGCGGCAACGGGCGTCTTGGGAACCATGGCGCAAGCTCAGATGAGCAGCCAAACCCACCGACACCCCCGATCCCAAGGCGGCAGGCCTACGGCTTTATATCTGCCGGAGCCTGCGATTGACGGGGCGGCTTTGGCGCTAGAGCATTTCCGCGCATCTCCGAAATGCGGAAATGCTCTATCTTCTTGTTTTACCGCATTGTCTTCACGCGAACCGGTGTCCACTTCGCTCGGAAATGCTCTACCGCTTGCAGGGCTTTTTCATGAAGGAGCCGCAATCATAGGGCTGCGAAAGCTGGCTGCGAACCGTGTAGTCCTTGCCCTCCATCCGGTTGACGATGTCGTCGATGCGCCAGCGCCCATCTTCCAGCTTCATCCGGAAGGTGACGCGCACCGGGCCGAAGCTGATGAAGTCGGCGAAGACCGTGGCGCTCGCGACCGAACGCTCGGCGACCGTGACGCGCAGTTGCTTGACCTCGCCATCCTGCCCGCTGATGAAGGGATCAGAGCCGATATTGCCCTGATCGCCGCTCTCTTTCATGAATTGCTCGTCGCGCGCGAACAGCGCCGAGAGCTCCTTGGTCATCAATCGCTGCCGGTGCGGCGGCCGGAAAGGCGGTTGGATGGCCTTCTTGCCGGCCTCGATATCGGCAAGCTCGCGGATCGTGATCGCATAGGCTTCGCGAACCGTGGCTTCGGGCGAGGTTTCAGCCGCATAGGCCGCTCGCGCCCAAACAGCCGGCGGCAGCGTCAACGCCATCGCCAGCAGAGCGGTCCGGATCGTCGGCAGCATCACTCCTCCTCGCCGTCCCCGAACAGCCCGAACTGCGCCGTCTCGCGCGCGGGCTCCGGCATGCCGAGGTGGCGGAATGCGTGCGGCGTCAGAAGCCGGCCGCGCGGGGTGCGCTGGATGAAGCCCTGCTGCAGCAGGAAGGGCTCGATGATCTCCTCGATCGCATCGCGCGGCTCCGAAAGCGAAGCGGCGATCGTCTCGATCCCGACCGGGCCACCGCCGAAATTGATCGCGACCATGGTGAGGTAGCGCCGATCCATCTGGTCGAGGCCGATCGCGTCGACATCGAGCAGATGCAGCGCCTTGTCGGCGACGGAGCGCGTGACGATGGCATCTCCATCGACGATGGCGAAGTCGCGCACACGCCTGAGCAGGCGCCCGGCGATTCGCGGCGTTCCGCGGGAGCGCTTGGCGATCTCGTTGGCGCCGTCATCGGACATCGGCACGCCGAGCACGCGGGCGCCGCGCGCGACGATGCCCTGCAACTCCTCGACCGTGTAGAACTGGAGCCGGATCGGGATGCCGAAGCGGTCACGCAAGGGCGTGGTCAACAGGCCGGCACGGGTGGTCGCGCCAACGAGAGTAAATTTCGGCAGGTCGATCTTGACCGAGCGCGCGGCCGGCCCCTCGCCGATGATCAGATCGAGCTGATAATCCTCCATCGCCGGGTAGAGGATTTCCTCGACCGCCGGGCTGAGCCGGTGGATCTCGTCGATGAAGAGCACGTCGCGCTCCTCGAGATTGGTGAGCTGCGCCGCAAGATCGCCGGCCTTGGCGATGACGGGCCCCGAGGTCGAGCGGAAATTGACGCCGAGCTCGCGCGCCACGATCTGCGCCAGCGTGGTCTTGCCCAGGCCGGGTGGCCCGACGAAGAGGACGTGGTCGAGTGCATCGCCGCGCGACTTGGCGGCATTGATGAAGACCTGGAGATTGGCCCGCGCCGCCGCCTGGCCGGTAAAATCGGCGAGCGAAAGCGGCCGCAGCGAGCTCTCGCTGTCGTCGTCGCGACGGTCGGCTGTCATCAGGCCGGGACGGCGCGGCGCATCGCTCACAATTCAATCTCCAATTCGAGCGCGTCGCGCACAGGCAGGCCCTGATAACCTGTCTTGATGATCGTCGGGACCACCGAGCGATAGGCGTCGATCGCCTCGACATAAAGCCCTGAGAAGCGGAAGCCGCATTTCTGGTAGAAGACGAGGCCCGGCAAGTTGTCATTGGTCAGCATGGCGCGCAGCTTGACCGCACCCTTGGCCTTGGCCGCAGCCTTGACCGCGTCGAGAAGCTGAATGGCGGCGCCTTGTCCCGGAGCGACGGAATGCAGCGCACAGAGCAGTGCGACGTCGCCGCGCATGGTCCAGCTCGCATAGGCCATCGCCTCGCCATCCGGCGCGAAGACACCCAGCAGATCGAGCTCGGCGCAGTCATAGACATGGACGCCGATCATCATGCTGTGCGAGCCCCAGCTCGCCATCATCAGCGCCAGGAACGCCCTTTTGTCCTCGACGTCGCGGATGATGCCGGCGCCGGGCGCGCTCATTTCGCCAATTCCTTCAGCCCAAGCTTGATGAGCTGCGCCGTACCGGCCCCCTCGCCGGCCGCCCGCGACGCCGCCGCCACGGCCGCCACGGCCTGCGCCTGCGGGTAGCCGAGATTGGACAGCGCCGAGACTGCATCCGCAACCGGCTGCGGCAGTTTCCTGTCCTCCAGCGCGCCGGCGAGCAGCGCGACACCGGGATCGATATGGCCGAAGGCCGGAGCTTTGTCCTTGAGCTCGGCGCAGATGCGCTGGGCAAGCTTGGGGCCAACGCCGGAAGCGCGCGCCACGGCCGCCTTGTCATTGGTGGCGATCGCGGTCGCCAGCGCGCCGGGCTCCAGGATCGACAGGATCGCGAGCGCGACCTTGGCGCCGACGCCCTGCACCATCTGCATCAACCGGAACCAGTCGCGCTCATTGTCGGACAGGAAACCGTAGAGCCGGATCGCATCCTCGCGCACATGCGTCTCGATCGAGAGCGCTGCCGCCTCGCCGGGCTTGGGCAGGCGCTGCAGGGTCCGCGACGAGCACTGCACGACATAGCCGACGCCCTGCACGTCGAGGATGACGAAATCCTCGCCATAGGAATCGATCAGGCCCTTGAGCTTACCGATCATCGAAGGCCTCGCTTAGAGCAGGATACAAGCTGTAGCGCCTCACGCGGAAGCCCGCATTTGCGCAACCAGGGTTCGCATGCCGCGATGCTGAGCATGACAAATCGCGACCGCCAGCGCATCGGCCGCATCCGCGGACTTCGTCTCCGCCTTGGGCAGCAACACGCGGATCATCATCTGGACCTGCTTCTTGTCGGCATGGCCGACGCCGACCACCGTCTTCTTGACGAGGTTGGCCGCATATTCCGCCACGTCCAACCCCGCCAGCGCCGGCACGACCAGGGCGATGCCGCGCGCCTGGCCGAGCTTCAGCGCCGATTGCGGGTCGCGGTTGACGAAGGTCTCCTCGACCGCGACTTCGTCGGGCGTCCAGGTCGCGATCACGCGGCTGATGCCCTCATGCAGTTGCCGCAGCCTCTCGCTCAGCGAAAGCGTGCCGTCACTCTCGACGCAGCCGCAGGCGACGAAGCTGAGCTTGCTGCCTTCCGAAACGACGATGCCCCAGCCGGTCTTCCGAAGACCGGGATCGAGGCCAAGAATGCGAATCGGAGCTGCCATGTAGCGATGAGCCTAAACCGTGGACACCCTTTGTTCCATCTCCGTCCTAACGATCGATGACCGGCGCGCATCGATCGCATCACAAGGAAAGGGTTGCCCGCAGCCGGAGATACATGTTGGTGCGAAGAGAACTTTCTTCTCCTCTCGCCCTCCGCAGATGAACGATCTCCTGAACGCGCTCCTTCCCGGCATTTCGGCTTCCGGACTGGCGATCCTGCTGGCAGCGACCGCTCTTGGCGGAATCGTGCGCGGCTTCACCGGCTTCGGCTTCGCCATGGTCTTCATGCCGCTGGCGAGCATCGTGCTCGGGCCGGTCGCGGCGCTGGGGCTGATCTGGTTCATCGACCTGCCCTATGCGCTGCCGCTGGCGGCGCGCAGCGCCAAGAACGCCGAATGGCGCGAGGTGCTGCCGCTGCTCGCCACCGCGACGCTGGCGCTGCCGGCCGGCATCTGGCTCCTGATCTGGCTCGATCGCGAGACCATGCGCTGGATCCTGGCCGGGCTCGTGCTCACCGCGGTCGCGCTGATGGCCTCGGGCTGGCGCTATCACGGCCGGCCGGGCATCCCGCTTTCGCTCGGCGTCGGTGTGCTGTCGGGGTTGTTCAACGGCATGGCGAGCATCGGCGGCATGCCGCTCGCGGTGTTCTGGCTGGGCGCGCAGCGCAATGACAAGCACAAGACACGCGCCAACCTGCAAACCTTCTTCGGCATATCGACGCTGATCGGCGGCACGATCCTGTGGCTGAACGGCATTCTGACGAGCGGGGCCGCGCTGATGGCGCTGCCGCTCTGCGCCGTCTATGGCGTGGGTCTCTGGGCCGGCACGCATGGCTTCAGGCTGGCCTCGGACGCCGCCTTCCGCCGTATCGCCTATCTCGTCATTTTCCTGAGCGCGCTGGTCAGCCTGCCGGTATGGGATGGGCTGATCGGGCGCTGAGCCGCGCCCGTCATGCTCGGGCTTGACCCGAGCATCTCTTGCCGGATGAGCCTCATTCTGCCTGAGATTCTCGGGTCAAGCCCGAGAATGACGGCTTAGCCGCTCAGGCTGCGCCGAGCTTGGCCATCACCTCGTCGGCGATCTCGAAATTGGCGAAGACGTTCTGGACGTCGTCGTCATTGTCGAGCGCTTCCATCAAACGCATCATCGAGGCGGCCTTTTCCTCGTCGAGCGGCGCCGTCGTCGTCGGCCGCCAGACCGGCTTGGCCGAGGCCGGCGCGCCCAGCGCCGCTTCCAGCGCCTTCGAGACCTCGTTCAGCGCATCGAAAGCGCACAGGATGGTGTGGCCGTTCTCGTCGCTGATGACATCGTCGGCGCCGGCTTCGATCGCCGCTTCCATGAGCTTGTCGGCATCGCCCGCCTCAACCGGATAGCTGATCTCGCCAACGCGGTTGAACATGAACGAGACGGAGTTGCTCTCGCCCATCGCTCCGCCAGACTTGGTGAAGTAGGAGCGAACGGCCGATGCAGTGCGGTTGCGGTTATCGGTCAGCGCCTCGACGATGACGGCAGCGCCGCCCGGCCCATAGCCCTCGTAGCGGACCTCGTCATAATTATCGCCCTCGCCGCCGGCCGCCTTGTTGATGGCGCGCTGGATATTGTCCTTGGGCATGTTCTCGGCGCGCGCGGCCAGCACGGCCATGCGCAGGCGCGGGTTCATGTTCGGATCGGGCATGCCCATCTTGGCGGCAACTGTGATTTCGCGGCCCAGCTTCGAGAACAGCTTGGCGCGCACGGCGTCCTGCTTGCCCTTGCGGTGCATGATGTTCTTGAACTGGGAATGGCCGGCCATGGCAATTCAGCCTCTGCTGTCACGTCTGCGCACATCGCCTGGCCCGTCTTGCGGCGGCCATGGCGGAGACCGGCCTTATAAGCGCCGGCTCCGGCGACAGGCAAGCCAGGGGGATAAGAGCCGCCGCACCGGCCCCGGCGAACCGCAATTGCGCATGATCGCCCCGCCCTGGCGGTTCTGTTAAGTCAATATTTGCCATGAGCTTCCAAAGTCGTCCGCGTGCCGAGGAGCGGCGCGCGAAGAACCCGGACTTCATGACGACTCTTTCCACCAACCCGATCGCCCAACAGGAGACGCGCTTCCGCGCCTTCCAGATCGAACCGTTCGACCTCAAGCTCCTGCACCAGCAATCGCAGTTCGCCAGGATGCGGCTGCCCACGCTGCTGGAGGAATTGCATCCCCAGTTCGATCCTTGGCCGGAAACCGCGCGGGCGCTGCGCCTGCCCGAGGTGCATGCCCTGCGCCTCGCCCACTGGATCAAGCTGGCTTCGGGCGAACTCGACGACGGCTTCATGGAATCGGCGCATCGTCTCGCCGTCGCCTTTCATGATCACGGCGTCCCCGCCTATGCGGTCGTCATCTGCCACGCCATCGTCTCGAACCGGATCGGAGCCGAACTGGGCCTCGACCGCGATGCGCTGCGGGCGATGAACGGCTTCTGGCGCCGCAACGAATTCCGCCGGCGCATCGCGCTGCGCGCCGCGCTCAACAAGGCCGCCCAGCTCGACCTCGAGCTGCTGCTGGAAACCTATGCCGAGGTGCAGCGCCTAAGCAGCGAGCGCGCCACGACCGAATTCGCCGCCTTCGGGGTCACCGTGCGCGAGGTCGTCGGCGCGGTGAACTCCGGCGCCGGCACCGTAGAGGCCATGGCTAGGACCATGAACGGCGTGGTCCAGGACACCGGTACCCAGGCGATCGTCGCCTCGCAGGCCTCCGACGCCGCCTCGACCAATGTCCACAGCGTCGCGGGCGCGGCCGAGGAATTGTCGATCTCGCTCGATCAGGTCGCGATCGAGGTGTCGCGCGCCGCCACCATGGCCCATGACGCCAACGCCGCCGCGCTCGAGACCGACATCATCGTCAAGAGCCTGGCGCATTCGGCGCAGACCATCGGCTCCATCGTCGAGATGATCCGCACCATCGCCGCCCAGACCAACATGCTGGCGCTGAACGCCACGATCGAGGCCGCCCGCGCCGGCGAGGCCGGGCGCGGCTTCGCGGTCGTCGCAACAGAGGTGAAGCAGCTCTCCGCCCGCACCGCGCAGGCGACCGACGAAATCGCAGCCCAGGTGCCCTCGATGCAGCTGGCGACCCATGAAGCCGTCGCCGCGATCGAGCGCATCGTCTCCTTCGTCCGGCAGATGGACCAGACCACGACCACTGTCGCCAGCGGCATCGAGGAACAGCGCGCCGCGACGCAGGAGATCGCCCGCAGCGTCACTCTCGCCGCCCAGAGCACCGAAGAGGTGGCGCAAAGCGTCAGCGGCGTCAGCCTGATGGCGCAGGAGGCCGGCAGCAGCGTCGGCGACGTGCTCAACCTCGCCGGCACATTGGCCGCCAAGGCCGCGTCGCTCGCCGATGCCTTCGATCACCTGATGCAGCGCAATCGCGCCGCCTGAAGCGGCTTACAGCATCAGACCGAATATCATCTTCGGTCTGAGCCGATCAGGCGCGCTCCCAGCCGACGGGCACCGCCTCGCTCAGATGCGGGCCCAGCCGGACCGGCCAGACCGCCTTCGCCAACCCCGTCGCATCGTCGATCTCGACGGCGACGCCAGAGAGCGTGCCCTCGCCGCTGGCGGGCTCGAGCCGCGCGCCCGGCGTCTTCTGCAGGAAACGCCGGACCGGCTCGTCCTTGTGCATGCCGAGCACCGAATCATAGTCACCGCACATGCCGGCATCGGACTGGAAGGCGGTGCCGCCGGGCAGGACGCGCGTGTCGGCGGTCGGCGCATGGGTGTGGGTGCCGACGACGAGGCTCGCACGGCCATCAAGGAAATAGCCCATCGCCTGCTTCTCGCTCGTCGCCTCCGCATGGAAATCGACGATCACCGCATCCGCGACCTCGCCCAGCGGGCAGGCCGAAAGCTCCCGCGCCACAGCGGCGAAGGGATCGTCGAGAGCATCCATGAAGATGCGCCCCATCGCATTGACGACGAGCACCCGCGCGCCATTGGCAGCTTCGATCACGGTCGCGCCGCGTCCCGGCGTACCCGTCGGGTAGTTCGCGGGGCGCACCAGCCGGTCCTGGCGCTCGATGAAGACGAGCGCCTCGCGCTGATCCCAGGAATGATTGCCGAGCGTGACCGCGTCCGCACCCGCCGCAAGCAGTTCGTCGCAGATCGCCTCGGTGATGCCGAAGCCGCCCGCCGCGTTCTCGCCGTTGATCACGACGCAGTCGAGGCCCCAGCGCTGGCGCAGGGCCGGCAGACGCTCCTGCACCGCGACCCGCCCGGGGCGGCCGACGACATCGCCGAGGAAGAGAAAACGCATGGGATGAGAACTCGGATGGCTGCGAGGCGTCCTCCGTCGCGCGAATGCGCGACAGAATCAACCGCAGCGTATCGCTTCCCGTTCGGTCACCACCCAGTCGAGCCTGCGATCATGCGGCTCGTCTGGCACCGCCTCGATCTCCTGCACAGCATAGGCGATGCCGATGCTCGTGACGGGACCGAGTTCGGTGAGCGCCCGGTCGTAATAGCCTTTGCCATAGCCGATGCGGAAACCGCGTCGATCGAAGGCGGCGAGCGGAACCAGCAGGATCCCCGGCTTGACCTCGGTTTGGCTCGGTTCGGGAACAAGCGTCCCGAAACCGCCCGGCACGATCGGCTCCCACGGCGCCCAACGCCGGAACAGCATGGCGCCCGAGACGATGGCGGGAAGGCACAGCGGCATGCCCTGCGTGTGCAGCGCCTCCAGGATCGGGCGCGGATCGGCCTCCGAGCGCATCGGCCAATAGGCCGAGACCGGGCCCTCTCCCGACAGAACCGGCAGCGCCAGCACCCGTTCGGCGATCACCGGGTCCCATTCCAGCCGGTCGTCGATCTCCAGCGCGTCGCGACGCGCCAGGGCGGCCTCGCGCAGGGCGGCTTTCCTGTGGGCGGCGCTGTCGGAGAGTGCGTTGGTCATGATGGGAAGTACGGAGCCACCTTGGCCGTGGAGATTTCGATCCCGGGACACCTACTAAAGTAGGTGGGCGCCGTGTGTCCGGGTCCAGGGACCCGGTCAGGGACAGCTCCCTAGGGAGTCGTATGGGCCCGGGAATACAGTTCTCGCACGCACCAGGCAGCCCCGCATCCGCAATGTAAGATGCGCGCCGGCAAAGCGCCAGTGGGCATCTCGGCCGGAACGCGTTTCAGTTCGGATGTCCACAGTCGGGAGAAGCACCACTGAGGATGGCGCTCCGCAGGCGTTACTCCGTCGCGAAATAGACCAGCGCCGCGACCGGGAGCGCAAAACCGATCCAGGAAGCGAGCGGCCATCCGCCCTGCGCGAAGGCCCAGCCGCCAAGCCCCGAGCCGATCGCACCGCCGGCGAAGAAAGTCGCCATATAGAGCCCGTTGAGGCGGCTGCGATGCTCGGCTCCAAGCGCGAAGATCGCGCGCTGCCCCAGCACCAGATTGGTCGAGACGCCGAAATCGAGCAGGATCGCGGCCGCCACCAACAGCCCGAGCGCCCAGCTCGAGCCAGCCTCGCCAAGATGGGTCATCGCGAAAGCGACCGCGACGGAAAGCATGGCGAAGACGCTGGCCGACCTCGTCCAGCCGCGGTCGGCAAGCCGCCCGGCGATCGGCGAGGCGACGGCGCCCGCCACGCCCGCCAGCGCGAACAAGGCGATGCCGGTCTGCGAGAGCTGGAACACCGGCCCGGCCAACAGCAACGGCGTCGTGGTCCAGAACAGGCTGAAGGCCGCGAACAGGCAGGCCTGATAGAGCGCGCGCCGTTGCAGGATCGGCGTCGTCGCCGCCAGATGGCCCATCGAGGCCAGCAGCTCGCCATAGCGGAGCTTCGCCACCGGCACACGGCGCGGCAGGGTCCGCCAGAGGAGCAGGGCGAGTGCGACCATCGCCCCGGCGGAGAGGAAGAACACCATGTGCCATGACGACAATCCGGCGATGAAACTGGAGACCGGGCGCGCCAGCATGATGCCGAGCATCAGCCCGCTCATGACATTGCCGACGACACGACCGCGCACCGCCTCGGGCGCCATATGCGCGGCATAGGGCACAAGCACCTGCACCGCGACGGAGCCGAGGCCGATGAACAGCGCCGCGGCGAAGAACGGCAGGGCCTCCGTCGACAGGGCCGCGCCGAGCAAGCCTAGCGTCGCGACGCCGATCATGGTGAGGGCGAGGCGGCGGTTTTCGATCAGGTCGCCCAGCGGCACGATCAGCAGCAGGCCCAGCCCATAGCCGATCTGCGTCAGGGTGACGATCAGCCCCGTCGCTTGCGCAGACAGGCCCAACGCGGCGCTGATCGGCCCGGCCAGAGGCTGGGCATAATAGATGTTGGCGGCGATCAACCCGCAGGCCATCGCCAAGACGAAGGTGATCCAGGGAGAAACCGCGCCTTCGTCAGGCGGCGCGCCTTCATTCGGTGGATTGTCGGCGGTCGCAGCGATAGCCATCAGAAGCTCCAGAATAGAGAATAATCATTTCCTAAATCGTCGAAAAATCAGGCGAGCGCCTTCATCGCGACCTCCACCACGGCCGCCATCTCGTCGCGGCTGCGGCCGGTCTTGCCGACCACGCGCATGCCCTGGAGCAGGCAGAGCAGCAGCCTGGCAGTGGCCGCGCTGTCGATATGGGCCGGGATCGAGCCATCCGCCTGACCTTGCCGGATCAGGTCTGTCAGCAGCACCTCATTCCTGTCGAGGCTCGCCGCGACCCGCAGTGCCACCTCGTCGTCGAAGATGGCAAGTTCCGCCGCGCTGCCGACGATCAGGCAGCCCTGCCGACCTTCGGCGCCATGCGAGGCCTCGGCATAGAAGGCCAGGACCTTGCGCATACGCTCGAGCCCCGTCCCGCCGGCACCGATGGCGGCCTGCAGCTTTTCTGCGCGCACAGCCTTGTTGCGGTCGAACGCGGCCAAGAACACCGCCCGCTTGTCCTTGAAGGCCTTGTAGACGCTGCCCTGGGCCAGTTGCATGGCCTCGGTCAAGTCACCGATCGAGGTGGCGTGATAGCCGCGCTTGCAGAAGACCCGCACGGCCTTGTCGAGCGCATCATTCATATCGAATTCGCGCGGCCGGCCACGGCTGCGCGAGACGGAGATCGATGCGGATGGGGCGATATCGGCCATGTCCCATTTATAGGAAACGATCATTTCCGAATCAAGGCCGATCTGGAGAAACCGCTTCCCCGGCTTCGCCTCCCTACCCGGCCACCCGATCAGCACATCCCCGCAGCTCGGCCAGTTGCTCCGGCGTCAGGACGCGTTTCGGCACCATCTGGAACAGGCGCGGCGCCTGGTAAAACAAGAAGATCTCGGCATTCTCGGCCCGCTTGAGATAATGATCCCAGGGCGTCAGCCACTCGCCGCCATCGCTCGTCACCTTCAGCCCCGCTTCCGACCATGACCAGGTGAGCGGCTGCTGGAGCGATTTCTGCTTCCGAAAAGTCTTCCGCGCTATGTCCGGCGCGAACAGGAAATAGCTCAGGAACGGCATCAGCAGCAGAAAGAACGCGAAGAGGTGAACGATACCGGCGAAAGTCCCGAACGACCAGCCGCTGGCATAGTCGGAGACGATGAACAGCACGTAGAGCAGCACACCTGCAGCGATCACGGCGAGCCGGAAACGGTCCCGGTAAAAGTTCAGCACATGCAGCTTGTTTGCCGCCACATAGTCGTCCGCCGTCAGGGTGAAGCTCACCGAACGGTTCATATCAGCCGGCATTCAGGAACTCCCGGCGGCTTCGCAGGCAGCCGCGGAACCATGTGATCGAAAGCCCGGCACTATCAGCCGACAGGCGCCGGGACCAGGCTGCGCGCCACGCCCTCGATGCGCTCGGCCGCCGCCATCAGCGCCTCGGCCGCACGATCCTCGACCTCGCTCAGGCGATGATCGGCCGCACCGGCATCGCCCTGCACGGCGGCCAATTGCCTCTCCATGGCAGCGACGCGTTGCCTGAGCTCGGAGACCTCGTCGGCGACCATCAGCGCCGCCATCACATGCAGGCGCATGTCGCCGATCTCGCCGAAGGCCTGGCGCATCTCGTCGATCTTGCCGTCATAGAGCCGGGCCAGCGCCTCCAGATGCGGCTCCTCGCCCTCCCCGCAGGCCATGCGATAGGCCTTCCCGGCGATGGTGACGTTGACTTGCGGCATGGTCGCCCCCGCTCAATGATCCAGATGAGGCATCTCGGCCTGCGCACGCGTGATCACCGCGCCGATGACGTTCATCGCCCGCTCCAGCCGCTGATCGACATCGGTGGCAGCACTTTCGACCTCGCCGAGCCGGGAGACGGCGCCGTCGAGCTCGGCGGCGAGCCGGGCGCGGTCGTCCTGCATCAGGGTCAGTTCCGTCTCGAGATTGGCGCGCCCGCGTTCCGCCTCGATGCGGCGGCGGGCGGCGGCTTCAAGCTGTCCCAACGCGCCGTCGAGGCGCGCGAGCGCATTCTCCAGCATCAGGCTCGCCACCGTCTTTCCTCCTCCAGAACGAAGCCGGCTCACTCGATTCGCGACACTAGCGCATCTGCGGGCGAAACGTGAATCGCAAGCCCAGCCAGGAGCCGCCCGATCCCAAAGGCTTGCGCGCAGTTGCTCAGCCACCGTCTCGGGCCCGGTCTTGCCGCTCGCATGGCCGAAACGCCTGAGGGGCGAATTGACTCAGGTCGATCCGGCAGCCTAATCGAGCCCGGTCGGCAATCGGCCGAGATCATACATAGCGACCGCCGTCGCCCCGTCCTTGGAACGGGAGCCGGCCGCGGCCTTGCCCCATCCGCCGGCGGGAGCCTGAAATACCATGACATCGATCGACCGGAGCCAGCACGACAAGCTCGCCAACGCCATTCGCTCCCTCGCCATGGATGGCGTCGAGCAGGCGAAATCGGGCCATCCAGGCCTGCCGATGGGTGCCGCCGATGTTGCGACCGTGCTGTTCACCCGCGTCATGAAGTATGACGCCGCCGATCCGCGCTGGCCCGACCGCGACCGCTTCGTGCTCTCGGCCGGCCATGGCTCGATGCTGCTTTACGCCCTGCTCTATCTCACCGGCGTGCCGGGCATGGAGCTCGACGATCTGAAGAAGTTCCGCCAGCTCGACTCCAAGACGCCGGGCCACCCCGAGAACTTCATGACCGCCGGCATCGAGACCACAACTGGCCCGCTCGGCCAGGGCCTCGCCACCGCCGTCGGCATGGCCATGGCCGAGCGCATGCTCGCCGCCGAGTTCGGCAAGAAGGTCGTCGACCACCACACCTATGTGCTCGCCTCCGACGGCGACCTGATGGAAGGCATCAGCCACGAGGCCATTGCGCTCGCCGGCCATCACAAGCTGAACAAGCTGATTGTGATGTGGGACGATAACGGCATCTCGATCGACGGCCCGCTGACGATCTCCGACTCGGTCGACCAGGTCGCGCGCTTCAAGGCCTGCGGCTGGCGCTCCGAGCGCATCGACGGGCACGACCCCGAGGCGATCGAGGCCGCAATCCGCCGCGCCCAGAAGTCGAACAAGCCGACCATGATCGCCTGCAAGACCGTGATCGGCTTCGGCGCGCCCAAGAAGGCCGGCACCTCCAAGGCGCATGGCGAACCGCTCGGCGCGGAAGAGCTTGCCGCCGCCAAAAAGGCGCTCGGCATCACCGGCGGCCCCTTCGAGGTCGCGGCCGATGTGCTCAAGGCCTGGCGCGGCTTCGGCGCCGCAGGTGTGGCCGCCCATAAGGAATGGAAGGAACGCTTCGCCGCGCTCTCCGAGCGCAAGCGCGTCGAGTTCGATCGCCGCCTCGCCCACAAGGTCCCCGCCAAGCTCGACAAGGTGATCCTCGGCCATAAGAAGGCGCTGATCGCCAGCCCCGTCACCATCGCGACGCGCAAGGCCTCCGAGCTCGCGCTCGACGTGATCGAGCCGGTGATGCCCGAACTGGTCATGGGCTCGGCCGACCTGACGCCTTCGAACAACACCCGGGCCAAGGGCGCCGAGGACTTCACGATCAAGACGCCCAAGGGGCGTTATGTCCGCTATGGCATCCGCGAGCACGCAATGGCAGCCGCGATGAACGGCATCACGCTGCATGGCGGCTTCCGCACCGGCGGCGGCACCTTCCTGGTCTTTGCCGACTATGCCCGCCCCTCGATGCGGCTCGCCGCGCTGATGGGCCTGCCGGTCGTCTATGTCATGACCCATGACTCGATCGGCCTGGGCGAGGACGGCCCGACCCATCAGCCGGTCGAGCAGATCGCCTCGCTGCGCTGCATGCCGAACATGCATGTCTTCCGCCCGGCCGATGCGATCGAGACCGCCGAAGCCTGGCAGTTCGCGCTGGAGAACACCAAGGGGCCGACCGTGCTCGCCCTGTCGCGCCAGAATCTCGCCCAGCTGCGCACCGATGCGACCGCGACCAACCGCTCTGCCAAGGGCGGCTACGAACTGCTCGCGGCCGAGGGCGGCAAGGCCCAGGTCTCGCTCTTCGCTTCAGGTTCCGAACTCGAGATCGCGGTCGCGGCGCGCAAGCTCCTCGCCGAGAAGGGCGTGCGCGCCCGCGTCGTCTCCGTGCCGTCGCTGGAGCTGCTGCTGGCCCAGGACGAGTCCACGCAGAGCGCCATCATCGGCTCCGCGCCGATCAAGATCGCGATCGAGGCCGGCGTCCGTTTCGGCTGGGATGCCGTGATCGGCCATGATGGCGGCTTCATCGGCATGCACTCCTTCGGAGCCAGTGGCCCCTATAAGGAGGTCTACAAGCATTTCGGCATTACGCCTGACGCAGTGGTCGAAGCCGCAATGAAGCGCCATAACGCCTGACGCTTGCGAAACAGGGCAGATATTCCCGCAATGGGCCTTGCGTTCGGTCATCGTTTGGCCGATTTGCCCGCGTGTATGACGGCCCAGACGCCGAAACCCGGCGAAGGAGAGGATTGAGATGACGGTCAAGGTGGCGATCAACGGCTTCGGCCGCATCGGGCGCAATGTCCTGCGCGCGATCATCGAGTCGAAGCGCAAGGATATCGAGGTCGTGGCAATCAACGATCTCGGCCCTGTCGAGACCAACGCCCATCTCTTCCGCTTCGATTCAGTCCATGGCCGCTTCCCCGGCACCGTGACCGTCTCGGGCGACACGATCGATGTCGGCCGCGGGCCGATCAAGGTCACTGCGATCCGCGATCCCAAGGACCTGCCGCACAAGGCGCTCGGCGTCGACATCGCCTTCGAATGCACCGGCATCTTCACGACCAAGGACAAGGCTTCGGCGCATCTCGCCGCCGGCGCCAAGCGCGTCCTGGTCTCGGCTCCCTGCGACGGCGCAGATCTGACCGTGGTCTACGGCGTGAACCATCACGAGCTGACCAAGGACCATGTCATCGTCTCGAACGCATCCTGCACCACGAACTGCCTGGCTCCGCTGGTGCGCGTGCTGCATGACGCTGTCGGCATCGACAAGGGCTTCATGACCACCGTCCATGCCTATACCGGCGACCAGCCGACGCTGGATACGATGCACAAGGATCTCTACCGCGGCCGCGCCGCTGCCATGTCGATGATCCCGACCTCGACCGGCGCCGCCAAGGCGATCGGCCTCGTCATCCCCGAGCTCAAGGGCCGGCTCGATGGCGTGTCGGTGCGCGTTCCCTGCCCGAACGTCTCGATGGTCGACTTCAAATTCATCTCGAAGCGCAAGACCACGGTCGAGAAGATCAACGAGGCGATCCTGAAGGCCAGCAAGCGCGGGCCGCTCAAGGGCATCCTGGCCGTCACCGACCAGCCCAATGTCTCGATCGACTTCAACCACGATCCGGCCTCGTCGACCTTCGCGCTCGACCAGACCAAGGTCATGGACGACAAGTTCGTCAGCGTGATGTCCTGGTACGACAATGAATGGGGCTTCTCGAACCGCATGAGCGACACCGCCGTCGCCATGGCCAAGCTGCTCTGATCCAACCCGAGCGATGCCGCGCCCATCTGGGCGCGGCCTTCCCTGTTTTCCTCGCATGAACGGACACCCCATGGCCAAGATCGAGCCGACCGTCGCAGCCCCGGCCAGCGCCGCCGAGCCGACCATCGTCACGCCGGCACCGTCCTATGGCACGCCTTACGTTGTCGGCAGCGCGACGCCGGCCGCGGAGACGCCCGCAAGCGAGCCGCGCGGGCTCGACCAGCTCTCCCGCATCGAGGAGAAGGCGGCGCGCATCGAGGAGAAGTTCGCCCGCTACGAGGCCGTGCTGACCCGCGCCGAGGCCTCGCTGGAGCGCAGCGCCCACAAGGTCGACAGCGCCGCCGCAACCCTGGATTTCGCCAGCATCCGCGACGAGGTCGCCGCCCTGCGCCAGCGCGTCGATGCGACGCCGCGCTTCGGGGCGCTGTTCGTCACCGGCCTTGCCACCGCGGTGCTGACGGTCCTGCTCACCGTGCTTGTGCTCAAATTCGGCGTGCCGGGCCTGTTCGGCGGCTTGCTGTCGCGATGAGCTTTCGGCCCGTCCAATGCCTCCAAGCGAGACGCAGCGTCCGCTGGCAGGCGCTGGGCGGGGAAGGGCTGGAACATCTGACGGTCTCCGCGACGGCTGAGGCCGTTCATGCCGAGGCGGTCGTGATCGGCGCGCGCGGCGGTACGCCTTACGGGGTGACTTACCGGATCGCCTGCGATCTCGATTTCTCGGTGCGATCCTTCGCGGTCTCCACGACCGATGGTCGCGGCCTCGAGATGACGCGGCGCGATGGCGCCTGGTACGACAGCCGGCGCGGCCATCTGCCCGACTTCGACAGCTGCATCGACATCGATCTGGCTGGAACGCCCTTCACGAATACACTGCCGATCCGCCGCACGGCCTGGCAAACGGGAACTGAGCGCAGCTTCACGATGCTGTATGTGTCCTTCGACACCTTCGAGCCCTCGGTTGATGCTCAGACCTATGCCTGCCTTGGCCCGCGCCTATTTCGTTACAAGGCAGCCGACCGCAGTTTCACAGCCGATCTGCCCGTCGACGAGGATGGCCTTGTCATGGATTATCCCACCCTGTTCCAACGCCTTTGAAGAGAGCGCGATGACTGCTTTCCGCACCCTCACTGACGCCGATCTCGCCGGCAAGCGCGCGCTGGTCCGCGTCGATCTCAACGTGCCGATGGAGAACGGCAAGGTCACGGACGCGACGCGCATCGAGCGCGTGCTGCCGACGATCCGCGAGATCTCCGGCAAGGGCGGCAAGGTCATCCTGCTTGCCCATTTCGGCCGCCCCAAGGGCCGTGACGCCAAGGACAGCCTGAAGCCGGTCGCGGTGGCGCTGGCCCATGCGCTCGGCCAGCCCGTCACCTTCGTCGAGGATTGCATCGGCGAGGACGTCGCCAAGGCCGTCGCAGCGGCGAAGAACGGCGAGGTCCTGCTGCTGGAGAACACCCGCTTCCACGCCGGCGACGAGAAGAACGACCCCGCCTTCGTCAAGGCGCTCGCCATCAATGGCGATCTCTTCGTCAACGACGCCTTCTCGGCGGCGCACCGCGCCCATGCCTCGACCGAAGGCCTCGCCCATGTCCTGCCAGCTTTCGCCGGCCGCTCCATGCAGGCCGAGCTCGAGGCGCTTTCTGCCGGGCTCGACAACCCTGCCCGCCCGGTGATGGCGATCGTCGGCGGCGCAAAAGTCTCAACCAAGCTCGATCTGCTCGGCAACCTGGTCAAGAAGGTCGACGTGCTCGTCATCGGCGGCGGCATGGCCAACACCTTCCTTGCCGCGCGCGGTATCGCTGTCGGCAAGTCGCTCTGCGAACACGACCTCGTCGGCACCGCCCGCGAGATCGAGGCCAAGGCCAAGGCGGCCGGCTGCGAGATCATGCTGCCGGTCGATGCGCTGGTCGCCCGCGAATTCAAGGCCCATCCCGGCCATCGCGTCATCCAGATCGGCGAGGTCGAGCCCGACGAGATGATTTTGGACGCAGGCCCCTTGAGCGTCGCCGAAGTCGTGCTCAAGCTCGACCAGGTCAAGACGCTGGTCTGGAACGGGCCTTTTGGGGCCTTCGAACTGCCGCCCTTCGACACGGCCACCGTCACCGTCGCCAAGGCCGCCGCCAAACGCGTCAAGGCCGGCCAGCTCGTCGCGGTCGCCGGCGGCGGCGACACCGTCGCGGCCATGAACCATGCCGGCGTCGCCGACGACCTGACCTATATCTCGACGGCGGGCGGCGCCTTCCTGGAATGGATGGAAGGCAAGGCTTTGCCGGGCGTCGAGGCGCTGCGGGCAGCGTGAACGACACTTACCGACTGCCTTTGCGGCAGTCGGTGTTTATGCTATGTTCTCTTCATGAGTGAGAACGCGCAGACAGCGATGTTCGAGATTTTGAAGAAGGTTCAGGGGGACTTGTCTTCGTTTCGTGCCGAGGCCAACACACGCTTCGAGCATCTTGAAGACCTCGTCCGCAAGCAGCGCCGCGACACCGCCGGCCTCCTCGTGATGGCCAAGGCCGTCACCGGCGACTTCGCCGAACAGGTTGCCGCCATCGAGGAGCGCGTCCGGGTTCTGGAAGCGCGACGCCGTTGAGCATTCACGCTACGCGCCGCTTTCGCTTTGCGTCCGCCGCCTATCCGCTCTAAATCCTCCCCAGCCCTTGAAACCGCACCGGGAGGACCTCCGTGGCCCGTATTACGCTCCGCCAGTTGCTCGATCACGCCGCCGAACATGATTACGGCGTGCCCGCCTTCAACATCAACAACATGGAGCAGGCGCTGGCCATCATGGCGGCGGCAGACGCGACCGACGCCCCCGTCATCATCCAGGCCTCGCGCGGCGCCCGCTCCTACGCCAACGACATCATGCTCAAGCACATGATGGACGCCGTCACCGAGATCTATCCGCACATCCCGGTCTGCGTGCATCTCGACCACGGCAATGAGCCGGCGACCTGCATGACCGCGATCCAGGCCGGCTTCACCTCGGTGATGATGGACGGCTCGCTCAAGGCCGACGGCAAGACGCCAGGCGACTGGGACTACAATGTCGGCGTGACCAAGACCGTGACCGAAATGGCCCATCTCGGCGGTATCTCGGTCGAGGGCGAGCTCGGCGTGCTCGGCTCGCTGGAATCAGGCGAAGGCGAGAAGGAGGACGGTCACGGATTCGAGGGCAAGCTCTCCCACGACCAGCTCCTGACCAACCCCGAGGAAGCGGTGAAATTCGTCGCCGAGACCAAGGTCGATGCGCTCGCCATCGCCATGGGCACCTCGCACGGCGCCTACAAGTTCACCCGCAAGCCCGACGGCGCGATCCTGGCGATGCATGTCATCGAGGAGATCCACAAGAAGCTGCCGAACATGCATCTCGTGATGCATGGCTCTTCGAGCGTTCCGCAGGACCTCCAGGACATCATCAACCAGTATGGCGGCAAGATGCCCCAGACCTGGGGCGTGCCGGTCGAGGAAATCCAGCGCGGCATCAAGCACGGCGTGCGCAAGATCAATATCGACACCGACAACCGCATGGCGATGACCGGCCAGATCCGGAAGATCCTCTCCGAGAACCCCGGCGAGTTCGACCCGCGCAAATACCTGAAGCCTGCCATGGAAGCGATGACGAAGCTCTGCACGCTGCGGCTGAAGGAATTCAACACCGCCGGCCAGGCAAGCAAGATCAAGCGCATCGCGACCACCGCCGAAATGGCCAAGCGCTACGCCAAGGGCGAGCTCGACCCGACCTTCGGCAAGCCGAAGGCGGCGTGAGCTTTCACGCGCATTGACTTGAAATCGAAAGGGCGTGGCGACCGATGGTCGTCACGCCCTTTTCATAGCGGCAGAAGTTGCCCTTCCCGAGGAATGCGCGGTCGTCCCGGGCGACCACAGGGAGACCCGGGACCCATGCCTGAACCTCACCGGACAAGTTCAGGCATGGGCCCCGGATCAGCGCGGCTTCGCCGCTTGTCCGGGACGACGGCGTGTTTCAGAGTAAGACGATAGCAGCCGTCCGATCCTCTACGACTTGATCAGCCCCGCCGTCCTGGGCAGCCACAGCGCGATCTCGGGGAAGAACGTCACCGCGAGCACGATCGCCAGCATCGCTACGATGAAGGGCGGGACCTCCCGGAATATCTCCGAGAGCGGCGTGCCGGTGAGCCCTGCCATGACGAAGAGCAGCAGGCCATGCGGCGGCAGCGTCAGCCCGACCATCATGTTGAGCACCACGACGATGCCGAAATGCACGAGATCGATGCCGAGGCCCTGCGCCACCGGCACGATCAGCGGCACGATGACGAGCAGGATCGTGACCTCGTCGAGCACGATCGCGAGCAGCAGCATCAAGAGGTCGACGATCAGCAGGAACTGCGTCGCCGAGAGATTCCAGGCCAGCAGGGTCGACTGGATCAGCTTCGGCACGCCCTCATTGGCGACCGCATAGTTGAAGACGAAGGCGCCGGCCATGATCAGCGCGATCATCGCGGTCGCCTTCACCGTATCGCCCATCACGACCAGCAATTGCGCGGGCTTGAGCGTGCGATAGACGACGAAAGCCAGGATCAGCGCATAGCTTGCCGCGATCGCGGCCGCTTCCGTCGGCGTGGTGACGCCGGAATAGATCAATCCGAGCAGGATGCCGGGCAGTGCGAGCGGCGCCAATGCCCGGCCGAAGACCGCCGGCATCGCGCCCCAAGACACCTTCTCCTCGCGCGGGAAATTGCGGCGGCGCGAGATGATCGCGATCACGCCCATCAGGGCCAGCGCCATCATCCCGGCCGGCACGAGCCCGCCCAGGAACATCGCACCGACCGAGGCATTGGCGATCAGCGCATAGAAGATCATCGGGATCGAGGTCGGCATCAGCGGCCCCAGCGTCGCCGAGACGACCGAAGTCGCCGCCGCGAAGCCGCGCGGATAGCGGCCGTTCTTGGTCATCATCCGCGCCACGATCAGGCCCGGCCCCGAGGCGTCGGCAACCGCCGAGCCGCTCATGCCGGAGAAGATCAGATTTGAGACGACATTGACCTGCGCGAGCCCACCCGGCAGATGCCCGACCATCGCCGAGCCGAAGCGCAGCAAGCGCTCGATCACCCCGCTCGCATTCATCACATTGGCGACGAAGATGAACAGCGGCACCGCGATCAGCAGATAGGAATTGTAGAGCCCGTTCATCGTCTGGTCGACGACGAGCCCGACATCCTGATGCGTCGAGATCATATAGGCGAAGCCCGCCGCCAGCATGGACAGGCCAAGCGGCGCGCCGAGCACGGCGGCGGCCGTGAAGACGCCCATCAAAACCCACAATCCGTCGGACATGCGTCCTCGTTTCCCGTCAGATATGCGAACGCCAGCGCGGCCCGAGCAGCTTGACGATCTGCCAAGCCGAGCGCGCCACCACGGCGATGAGGAAGAGGCCGAAGCAGGAATAGATCAGGTCGAGCCGCAGGTTCAAAACCGGCGTGCGCTCGCGCCAGAGGAAGGCGATGTAGTCGAGCGATCCCGGCAGCGCCCACACGAAGATGCCGCCGACGAAGACGAGCCGCGCCAGCGCCATGACGCGTTTCCAGCGCTCAGGCAGCGGCCGATAGATCAGATCGAAGGTGATCTGCTCCTTGTCGCGCACGACGAAGGCGTTGGCCCAGAAGATGATCCAGATGAACAGGATCACCGAGACTTCGTCGGCCCAGGCGGCCTCGTCATGTTCGAGATAACGGGTGATGATCTTGTAGTTGAAGATCAGGAAGACGAGCGCGAACATCAGCGCCGGGACGGCGGTCGCAAAGCGGCGCAGCCGCGCGCCCCAGCCGGCTGCACTCTCACCTTGCGCCTCCACGCCCACGCCTGTCTGCATGGCGCGTCAGGCCTCGGTGACGCGCTTGAGCCAGGCCATGTCCCAGGCCTTGGTCGCATCGGCCCCGGAATAGGCCTTGTCGGCGCCCTCGCGGAACAGAGCGAGATCGATCGCGTCGACGCTGAGACCCCTGCCCTTGAGCGCGTCGATGATGCTGGCCTCGTCGGCGAGGCGGCCATCATCGCCCGCCTTGGCGGCCTTGCGCGCCGCAGCCTGCAGGGCCGCCTGCTGCGCCGGCGCGAGCTTGGCCCAGACCGGCTTGGCGATGGCGAAGAACACCGGCTGCAGCATATGCGAGGTCAGCACGACCTGCTCGCTCACCTCGTAGAGTTTTGCGGCGTTGAAGATCGAGAGCGGGTTCTCCTGGCCGTCGACCGTGCCGGTCTTGAGCGCGAGATAGACCTCGGGCATGCCGAGCGGCAGCGGGCTCACCCCCAGCGTCCGGCCGAGCAGCAGCCATTCCGGCCCCGCCGGCATGCGCAGCTTGACCCCAGCGAGGTCCGCCGGCCCCTTGACGTTGCGCTTCGTGCGCAGGGAAACCTGCCGCGTGCCGAGATAATGCGTCGCGAGGATCTCGATGCCCATCTTCTCGGACACGGTCTTGCGGTACTCGTCACCCATCGGCCCGTCGAAGACGCGGCGCAGATGGGCATGGTCCTTGAACAGATAGCCGCGGTTGAAAAAGCCGAGCTCGGCTATTTGCTGGGCCACCTCGAAGGTGGTCATCGTGCTCATTTCGAGGTTGCCGCGCTGCAGCGCCTGCACCTCGGTGCCTTGCTTGAACAAGGTCGAGGCGGTGTGGACGCTGACGTTCAGCGCAGCCGAACTGCCGTCGATCTCAGCCTTCAGCGAGTCGAGCGCTTTGGCCAGGAAATCGCTCGGCGGGGCCGCAGTCGAGATGCGGACCTGCACGGGCGCCTGCGCCGCGCCCCGTCCCGCATAGCCGATGAGCGCACCAGCCAGTGCGCCTTTGATGATCCCACGCCGCGTCGTCATCGCTGTTTTCCCCTCATTATGCGTTGTGATCAGGACGTCTCGTTCACAGGCCAAAATTCACAAGCCCAACCCGCCCAGGGACTTGCCTCCATCCACGAACAAGGTCTGACCGGTGATGAATTTCGTCGCCGGCGAGGCCAGGAAGGCGATCGCGCCGGCGATGTCGTCGGGAGCGGCCGCATGCCCGCTCGGCTCCAGCGCCTGGGCCCTGGCGTATTGGTCGGCCGGCATGGCCCGCGTCATCGGTGTGTCCGTGAAGCCCGGTGCGACCGAGTTCACCGCGATCTGGCGCGACCGCAGCTCCATCGCCATGGCGCGGGTCAGGCCGATCACGCCGGCTTTCGAGGCGACGTAATGGGCGAAGTTCGTACCGCCGATGGCGGCCCGCGACGACACCGTCACGATGCGCGCGCCCGCCTGCATCCGCCGCGCGGCCTCCTGCGCCGCGATGAAGACGCCAAGCAGGTTCACATCCAGCATCATGCGGAAATCCGCATCGCTGATCTCGTCGAAGGCGCGCGGCTGATAGGCTCCGGCAACACAAATCAGCGCATCCAGCGAAGCAGGCTTCGCAATCGCCGCCGCCACCGCCGGACGGTCGCAGACATCGAGCACGCAGGTCTCGAGCCGTCCGGTCTGGCCCTGCCCGCCCAACTCCGCCAGTTTCTCCGCATCGCGATCGGCCGCGACGACATGGAAGCCATCTGCGATCAGCCGCAAGACCGTGGCGCGCCCGATGCCGGACGCGCCGCCTGTCACGAATGCGACGGGCGCGGCGGCCATCTCAAGCCGCCGCCTGGATGACGACGCTGAGCTTGCCGATGCCCTCGATCTCGGCCTCGACCGTGTCGCCCACCGAGAGGAAGGTGCCCTTGGGCACGCCGACACCGGCGGGCGTCCCGGTCAGGATCAGGTCGCCGGGGTCGAGCGTCATGATCCGCGACGCCGTCGCGATCTGCTCGGCGAGCGAGAAGATCATGTCGCTGGAGCGGCCATCCTGCTTCAACTCGCCATTGACCGCGAGCTTCAGGCCAAGATTCTGCGGATCGGCGATAGCCGAGGCCGGCACCAAGCGCGGGCCGAGCGGGCAACAGGTGTCGTTGGCCTTACCCGCCACCCAGTCGAGCTTGTAGAAGGTTTCCGGCGCGCGGTTGTGGTCGCGGGCGGAGAAGTCGATCGCCACCGTATAGCCCGCCACATGCGACAGCGCGGTTTCGACGGAGACATTGCGCGCCGTCTTGCCGATCACGGCAGCGAGTTCGATCTCCCAGTCGAATTTCTCGGTACCGATCGGCATACGCACCGTTGCACCCTCGCCGACGACCGCGTTGCGCGGCGGCTTCATGAAGAAGAACAACCGCTGTTCCTCCTTCTTGGCGCCGGGCATGCCCATCTCGGCGAGATGGTCGAAATAATTCGCGCCGGCGCAGAGGATCTTGCCGGGGTAGAGCAGCGGCGCGAGACGGCGCGAGGCCGTGACCAGATCGGCCGGATCGACCTCGGCGGCCGCGATCGCCAGAGCCCCCTCGGCACGGTCCCAATCCGCGAACAGGCCGATGACGCTGGCCTGGCCGGGAAACCCGACACGCGCCAGCGACGGCTCCAGAGCATAGAGCTTGCCGTCCACCTCGAGGCAGGCAACAGGCCCGCCCGCCATCTCGACCGTCGTCAGAGCCCACCCGGCACGCGCCATCGCCGTCATCTCCACTCAAAGCCGCCTTGCTATGAGATCAGGATGATTTTATAAAATCTGCGAGTCAACATGAAATGCGCGGTGGCAATGGACACCCTGACGGAAAGTCGCTCTCAAGCCGAGCGAGCCTATCAGCGCCTGCGCGGCGAGATCCTGCATGGCGACCTGATGCCGGGCGAGCGCCTGCGCGCCAACGACCTGCAGGACCGATTCCAGCTCGGCCTCACACCGATCCGCGAGGCTCTGATGCGGCTCTCGACCGAGGGGCTCGTCGCGGCCGAGACGCATCGCGGCTCGCGCGTCACCGAGACCTCGCTTGGCGCCTTCACCGACCTGATGGCGACGCGCCGCGAAATCGAGCGGCTCTGCTTGACCAAGGCGATCGCGCTCGGCGATGCCGCCTGGGAGGCCGAGATCGTCGCGGCCATGCACATGCTCTCGCGCACCCCGCTGCCTGCCTCGCAGGACGACCGCGAGGCGGCGACCTTGTGGGAGGACCGTCACCGGCGCTTCCATGCCGCCCTCGTCGCCGCCTGTGGTTCGGACTGGCTGCTGCGCTTCTGGGGCACGCTCGCCGACCATTCCGAGCGCTATCGCAAGATCCGCCTGCTGCACCACCGGGAAGCCCCGGCCGAGGTCCGCGACGTCAACAGCGAGCACGCCGCCATCATGGCAGCCGTGCTGGCGCGAGAGGTGGAGCGCGCCTGCGCCCTGCTCGACGCCCATCTTCACGCCACCCAGACCAGCGTCGTGCGCCTGTTGCAGATCGGCCTGGACACCTCCGAGGAGAAGTCCCGATGATCATCCGCTCTGCCGTTCTCGAGGGCGAGGTGCCCGAGGCCGACCGCGCCCATTTCGACCGCCAAATGCGCGAAACCGTGCTGCCGGCTATCCGACGCTATCCCGGCATCCGCGACCTCAAGCTGCGCTGGGCGGCCGAGCAGGAAGCCGGCGCGCCGCCGGTCTATGTCGTCTTCGACCTCCATTTCGACAGCTTGGAGGCGATGCATCAGGCGCTGGCGAGCGAGATCCGGCAGGAGGTGCGGCAGCAACTTGGCACGATCATGCCGCTGTTCAAGGGCCGCGTGTACCATCTGGTGATGAGCCAGGACGATTGAATCCCGATCAGCCCTCATCCTGAGGAGCCGCGTCAGCGGCGTCTCGAAGGATGCTCCGGTTCGCAATGATGGCCTCCCCTGGACCATCCTTCGAGACGCGCCTGCGGCGCTCCTCAGGATGAGGGCTGCGTTGGGTCCAGGGACCCCAAGCGACACGCCGGGGTGCTCCGGCACGCGCGCACTTCATGGCCGCAGGATGCTGCGAGGCTTCCGACGCTCCGGCTTTTCTGATTGAAGGAAACGCCCGGGCGCGTCGCCGCCCTTTCGCGCAATGCCGCAAGAGCGCCCATGTCGATCGTCTTCTCCGCGCTGGTCGCGGCCTTCGTCGGTTTTGCGGCGGCCGTCGCCGTGGTGCTTGCGGCAGCCCAGGCGGTGGGTGCGACGCCGGCCCAGACCGTGTCCTGGATCGCCGGCCTCGCCATCGCCAAGGGCCTCGCCAGCATCTGGCTATCCTGGCGCCACAAGATCCCGGTCATCTGCGCCTGGTCGACGCCGGGGGCCGCCCTGATCGCGGCGACGAGCGGGCTCGACCTCCCGACCGCCGTCGGCGCCTTCCTGCTGGCGGCACTCTTGATGATGCTGACCGCCGCCTTCCGCCCGCTCGGCGCGCTGATCGAGCGCATTCCGATGCCGATCGCGGCGGCCATGCTCGCCGGCGTGATCTTCCGCTTCGTCGTCGCGGTCTTCGACGAGATGCGGCTGAGCCCCGCGCTCGTATTGCCCTTGCTCGCCGTCTTCCTGCTGGCGCGGTTGATCAACCCGTTCCTCGGCGTCATCGCGGCGCTGGGCGCCGGCCTCGTCCTGAGCTTCCTGGGCGGCCTTGCCAGCTGGCCCGCCGGGCCTTTGTCGTTGAGCGGCCTCGAATTCGTCACGCCGCGCTTCGATATTGCCGCCATGCTCGGCGTCGGCGTCCCGCTCTATCTCGTCACCATGGCGGCCCAGAACCTGCCCGGCTTCGCCGTCCTGCGTGCGGCGGGCTATCAGCCACCGACGACGGCGAGCCTCTTCGTCACCGGCCTGGCCTCCTTCCTCACCGCCCCGTTCGGCGCCCATATGGTCAATATGGCGGCGATCAGCGCCTCGATCTGCACCGGCCCCGACACTCATCCCGACCCCGCCCAGCGCTGGAAGGCCGGCGTCGTCTACGGTGTCCTCTGGTTGGCGATCGCGGCCTGCGCCGGCCTCCTGCTCGCCCTCATCATCGCCATGCCCAAGGCGCTGATCATCACCGTCGCGGGGCTGGGGCTCGCCGGCTCGCTCACCGGCGCGCTTGGACAAGCCATGTCCTCCGATAAGGAGCGCTTCGCCGCCGTCCTCGCCTTCGCTGTCGCGGCCTCGAGCCTCTCGCTGTTCGGCGTCGGCTCGGCCTTCTGGAGTCTCGTCATCGGGCTTGGCGTCTTGACATTGGACGCACTCATGGGCCGTTTGCGCGCACGATCATGAGCAACGCACCCACACCCACCCGCCTGATGCTTGTCACCCCGCTTGTCGCGGATGCCGAGGCGATGGCCTTCCGCCTGATGCAGGCTTTCGCCGGCGGCGATGTCGCGGCCGTGCTGCTGCGCCTTTCCGAGGGCGACGAACGCAGCAAGATCGAGCGCGTCAAGCGCCTCGTCGGCCCCGTCCAGTCGGCCAATGTCGCGCTCATCGTCGAGGCTCCGGCCTTGGTCGCCACGCGCGGTGGCGCCGACGGCGTCCACCTCATCAACGGGCCGGAAGCGGTCGCCGAGGCGCGCTCCAGCCTGAAGAACGAGCGCATCATCGGCGCAGGCTCCTTGCGCGCGCGCCACGACGCCATGGATATCGGCGAGGCGGGCGTCGACTATGTGATGTTTGGCGAGCCGCGCCCGGACGGCTCGTTGCCGCCCTTGGCCGCGGTGATCGAGCGCGCCTCCTGGTGGGCCGAGATCTTCGAGACGCCCTGCGTCGCCTATGCGCCGGACGCCGAATCGGTTGCAGCCCTGGTCGAGACCGGAGCGGAATTCGTCGCGCTCGGCGCCTGGGCCTTCGACGAAGCCTGCGACATTCGCGCGCTGGTGACGCAGGCCAATGTCGCCATCGCGGCCCACGCCGCCCGAAAGGCCGCGCGATGAACCGGACCTGCCGCGGCCTCGTGCTCGCCGGCTTGCTCCTGGGAACGACGGCCGCAGCCGGCGCCGCCGAGCCCGATCTGGCTTACGGCGCTTATCAGGCCGGTCATTACCGCCGCGCCCTGGACGAGGCGCTGAAACGCGTCGAGGCCGACAATAACGACGCCGCCGCCATGACCCTGCTCGGCGAGATCTATCGCCTGGGGCTCGGCGTGCCCGAAAGCCAGAGGATCGCAACCGAATGGTATGACCGCGCAGCCGCGCGCGGCGACATCAACGCGGCTTATGCGCTCGCATCTGCCCTCCTCGACGAGCGCAGCGGCAAGCGCGATCCCGAACGCGCCGGCATGCTGCTGCGCAAGGCCGCCGCCGCCGGCCACCCCGCCGCCAATTACAACCTCGCCCTCGCCTTGCTCGCGACGGGCAAGGAGGAGGACGACAAGCGCGCCGTCGCTTGCCTGGAGATTGCAGCGAACGCCGGTATCGGCGACGCGCTCATGGCGCTCGGCATCCTCTCCAAGCAGGGCCGCGGCCTGCCCCAGAGCGAGGCCAAGGCCGCCGAATGGATGGCCAAGGCATCGCAGGCCGGCAATGTGCCCGGCGAGGTCGAATACGCGATCATGCTGTTCAACGGAACCGGCGTCGCCAAGGACGAGACCGCCGCCGCCAGGCTCTTCCTGCGCGCCGCGAGCCAGGGCAACCCGATCGCCCAGAACCGGCTGGCGCGGCTCTACCAGTCCGGTCGCGGCATTGCGCCCGACTCGATCGAGGCCGCAGCCTGGCACCTCGCCGCCCGCGCCCGGGGGCTGGAGGATGCCGGTCTCGACCAGCTTTTCGACCGCCTCAGTCACGAGCAGCAGGGCCGCGCCGCGGCGCTCGCCGCGACCCGGATCGAAGGCGCGGCCTTGACGTCGCCCGGCCAGGCGAGCAAGTGACCGGCTGAACTTCGAGGCTGACATCTTCAGCCCTCATCCCGAGGAGCCGCTATGCTGCTCCTCGGGATGAGGGCTCGGGACGTTCCGGCCAGCTCTTTTACATCTTGACCGGCGCCGCGACGCCGCCGTTCGACTGCTGCACCCTGAGGTATCGATGATCCGCTCCCCCCTGATGACCGTGATGACGGACGCCGTGATGAAGGCGTCCCGCTCGCTGAAGCGCGATTTCGGCGAAATCGAGAATTTGCAGGTGCTCGCCAAGGGCCCCGGCGATTTCGTCTCCAAGGCCGACACCAAGGCCGAGGAGATCATCCGCGCAGCGCTGGAGAAGGCCCGCCCCGGCTACGGCTTCGTCATGGAGGAGAGCGGCGTCGTCCAGGGCACCGACGAGAGCAACCGCTGGCACATCGACCCGCTCGACGGCACCCACAACTTCCTGCGCGGCATCCCGCACTGGAACATCTCGGTCGCGCTCGAGCGCGACAACCAGTTCATCGCCGGCGTGGTCTATGACGCCGCCAAGGACGAGCTCTTTATCGCCGAAAAGGGCAAGGGCGCCTATGTCAACAACCGCCGCATGCGCGTCTCGGGCCGCCGCGAGCCCGCCGAGATGCTGATCGGCATGGGCGTGCCCCATATAGGCAAGGGCGGGCACCCGCTCTTCCTGCATGAGCTGGGCGCGGTGATGACGCGCTTCGCCAATGTCCGGCGCATGGGCTCGGCCGCGCTCGACATCGCCTATGTCGCCGCAGGCCGCATGGACGCCTACTGGGAACGTGGGCTCAACACCTGGGATTTCGCGGCCGGAGCGGTGATGATCCGCGAGGCCGGCGGCACCTTCGGCACGCTCGACGGCAAGCAACCGACCAGCGCCAAAGACATCATCTGCGGCAATGAAGTCGGCGAACAGTCGCTGCGCGCCGCGCTCAAGTCGGCAGGCTGACATATATCTTTGCTCTTTCACGCTTGATCCCGGCGGCGCTGGAGGCGACAGTCCCGCAGGCGGCAAGACCTGAACGGAAGACGAAGCATGGCGGATGAGGGTATCGCGGCCGAGAAGGTCACGGTCGCAACGATGCGGGAGGAGACCCGCTTTTCGCGTCCGCTGCGCTATGTCGTCCGCGCGCTCCTGTTCCTCGCGCTGATCGGCTTCCTCGGCTACATCCTGCAAGGCGGTCTCGCCACCGCCTTCATGACCAATCCCGGCCTGAACGGCCTGATCCTCGGCTCGCTCTTCGTCGGCGTACTGATCGCGCTGCGCGAGCTCTGGCGGCTCTATAGCGAGGCCCGCGCCGCCACCCGCCTCGCCGCCGCGCCGCTGCAGGCGGAGGTCAAGCGTCATCAGGTCATCGCCCCGCTCAGCGGCGTGCTGCCTCAGCTCGATCGCGGCAGCCTCGCGCCCGCCCAGGCCTCAACCGTTCTGGAATCGATCGCGGTCAGGCTCGATGACGGCCGCGAGGTCCTGCGCTATCTCGCCGGGCTGCTCGTCTTCCTCGGCCTGCTCGGCACCTTCTGGGGCCTGCTCGACACGGTCTCCTCCGTCGGCTCCGTCATCAAGTCGCTGCGCACGGGCGCGGAAGCCGGCGTGCTCTTCGACGAGCTCAAGGCCGGCCTCGCCGCCCCGCTCGCCGGCATGGGCCTGTCTTTCTCCTCCTCGCTCTTCGGCATCGCCGGCTCGCTGATCCTCGGCTTCCTGGAGTTGCAGGTCGCCCAGGCCCAGCGCCGTTTCCGCAACGAGATCGAGAGCTGGCTCGGCACACGCACCGCCAGCGCCACGTCGGTCACCGCCTCCCAACCCTTCGCGGGCGACGCGCTGAACGACCGCTTCGACAAGCTCAGCGCCGCCATGGCCGAGAGCGGAGCCAACAACCGCGCCGCGACCCAGGCGCTCTCCAACCTCGCCGAGGGCATTCAGGGTCTCGTCCAGCATATGCGCGCGGAGCAGCAGCTGATTCGCGACTGGGTCGAGGCGCAGGCCTCGCGCGAGAAGGACATGAAGCGCCTGATCGAGAGATTGACTGCCGACCACGTTACGGAGCCATGAGCGCTCGGACACGACACGCTCGGAACAACGCCCTGATCCGCAGGAGCCGCTAAGCATGGCCCTTTCCCGCTCCCACCGCCGCGACGAGATCAATTTCTGGCCCGGCTTCGTCGATGCGCTCTCGACGATGCTGATCGGCATCGTCTTCCTGCTCTCGGTCTTCGTGCTTGGCCAGTTCTTCCTGTCGCAGGAGCTGACCGGCAAGGACACCGCGCTCGACCGCCTCAACCGCCAGATCTCGGAACTGACCGACCTGCTCGCGCTGGAGCGCTCCTCGAACCGGCAGGCCCAGGAAAACCTGAGCCTGCTGCAGTCGACGCTCACGCGCGAGCAGGGCGAGCGCAGCCGTGTCCAGGGCCTGCTCAATGCGCAAGCCAGCGACGCGCCGGCCCAGCTCTCCGAGACCCAGAAGGCACTCGAGAGCGAGAAGCAGCTCTCGGCCCGCGCCCAGGCGACGGTCGATCTGGTCAACCAGCAGATCCTGGCGATGCGCCGCCAGCTCGCGGCACTGGAGCAGGCGCTCAACGCTTCCGAAACCAAGGACAAGGAATCGCAGGCGCGCATCTCCGAGCTCGGCTCCAGGCTGAACGTGGCGCTGGCCCAGCGCGTGCAGGAACTGGCGCGCTACCGCTCCGACTTCTTCGGCCGCCTGCGCCAGGTGCTCGGCACGCGGCCCGACATCCGCGTCGTCGGCGACCGCTTCGTCTTCCAGTCCGAGGTCTTCTTCGACGCAGGGCAAGCCGTGCTCAAGCCGGAAGGCCGCGGCGAACTCGACAAGCTCGCTGCTATCCTGGTCGATCTCGGCCGCGAGATGCCCCCGGATATTCCCTGGATCCTGCGCGTCGACGGCCATACCGACAACCGTCCGATCCGCTCGCCGCAGTTCCCTTCGAACTGGAGCCTCTCGACCGCGCGTGCCGTCGCGGTGGTCGAGTACCTGATCACGCGCGGCCTTCCCAGCGACCGCATCGCCGCGACCGGCTTCGGCGAGTTCCAGCCGCTCGACGTCGCCAACAACGACGACGCCTGGCGCCGCAACCGGCGCATCGAGTTCAAGATCACCGAGCGGTGACGCATCCGCGCAGCCCACGCTTGCCCAAAACCCGAAGCTGGGCGCTGCTGCTCTGCCTGGCGGCTGTTCCCGCCGCGGCCGAGCCGCGCGGCGCCGCGATCGAAGGCTGCGCCGCCTGCCATGGCCTGGACGGGATCGCGCGCGACAGCGAAGTGCCGCATCTCGCCGGTCAGAACGAACGTTATCTCGCCAACCAGATGCTGGCCTTCCGCTCAGGCAAGCGCGCCCACAAGGAGATGCGCTTCATGGCCCGCGCCATGTCGCTCGACGAGATCGCAGCGCTCGCTGCCTATTATGCGGCCCTGCCGCCGAGGTAGTCTCCTGATCGGGACATGCGCCTTGGAGCAGGATCTCAGCTCCGGCTCATGGCAACGAGCCAGTCGCGCAGGATCGCCGCCTCCGGCGACAGGCCGCCCGCCTCCAGCAGCCAGTACTGCTTGTCCTCGTCCGAGGGCTGCTCGAACAGCGTCGTCAGGCTGCCGCGCTGGAGTTCGTCGGCGATGAGCGAGGTCGGACACAAGCCGACGCCCTGCCCCGCGATGACCGAGGCGACCAGGAGGTTGAAGTCGGCAAAGATCGGACCGCCCCCGATCGGGGCGTTCAGCCCGGCCGCAGTGAACCAGCGCCCCCAGGCGGACTGGGTCTCGTCATGGAGCAGCTCGGCGGCCAGCAGGTCGGACGCGACGGCGAAAGGGCCGTGCCGGGCCAGGAATTCGGGCGAGCAGGTCGGGCGCGTGGCGGCGCTGAGGATCGCGGTCGCCCCCGCACCAGGCCTGGGTCCATGCTGGATCAGCAGGTCGACGCCGGCCTGGGCCGGGCTGCGCGCATCGAGCGCATAGACCAGGTTGAGCTGGATCTCCGGATGGGTCGCCCGGAACAGCGGCAGGCGCGGAATCAGCCAGCGTGTCGTGACCGAGGGCAGGCAGGCCAGGCTGACCAGGGTCCGGCGCGTCTTGGCGGCGATCTGCCCGGCCGCAAGCGCGATATGCGTCAGCCCATGCGAGACGGCCACGCCGAAATCCCGCCCGGAAGCCGTCAGCGCCACGCCGCGCGGATGACGCAGGAACAGCGGGACGCCCAGCCATAGCTCGAGCGCGCGCACATGCTGGCTGACGGCAGCCGCCGTCAGGTTCAGCTCGGCGGCGGCGGACGCGAAGCTTTCATGGCGGGCAGCTGCCTCGAAGGCGCGCAAGCCGCCAAGGGGAGGATATCTCATGCCATCGAGGCTAAGCCCTGCTTGCCCTTAGCGCAAGAAATCGAAGATTGCGCCGGCATTCCGATCAGCCTTACTTGGCCTTCCCTGAATCACTTGGCCTTCCCCGAATCCGGAATCCTGCCGCGATGCCTCTGGTCGACCTCAGCCATGACTTTACCGACGGCATGCCCGGCTTCTCGCTGCGGCGCGACGGCGAGGTCAAGCAGTTCACCGCCGCGATCAGGCCCTTCGTGACGCATGAGGCCTCCGCGCCGTTCTATGACGGCAAGGCCAGCTTCGAGATCACCGAGGTGTTTTTCCAGACCTCGATAGGCACCTATCTCGACGCGCCGCGGCACCGCTGGAAGGAGCGCCGCGACATCGCGGCCTTGAGCCTCGACGAGCTCGTCCTGCCGGGGCTGTGCGTCAGCGTCGCCGCAGCACGCCCCGGCGAGCGCATCGGGCTTAGCCGCATCGACCTGCCCGCCGACCTCACAGGCCTTGCCGTGCTGATCCGCTTCGGCTGGGACGCCCATTGGGGAAAGCCTGCCTATGACGACTATCCCTTCATCGACGCGGATGTGATCGAGGCGCTTCGCGCCCGCGGCGCGCGCCTGCTCGGGGTCGACACGCCTAATGTCGATACCCGTCACGATCCGGCGCGGCCGGCCCACTCGATCCTGCTCGGCCAGGATATTCTCATCGTCGAGAATCTGCGCCATCTCGATCGCTTACCGGCATCAGGCTTTCGCTTCTTCGCCGTTCCGATCAAGGCGGTCGGCGCGGCCGCCATGACGATCAGGGCCTTCGCCGAAACTGCTTGACGCGGGTTGGGACAAAAAATGCCATCTTCACGGATTGGAACCATGCAGGACGCAGTGACGACAGCAGCCCCCGCCGATGCCGCCGAGCGGCGCAGCAAGCCCGCCGTAGTGGTCTATCCCAACGCGACCTTGCCCAGCGTCGACATGGCGATGCTGCAGGCGGCGCGGCAAAGCCTGACCAAGCTCGACGAGGTCATCGTCCCGCCCCGCGACGGGCGCGCCTTCCACGTGCCCAAAGGCCATTTCTTCCGCATCACGAGCGTCGAGGGCCCGCAGGTCGGCGACCTCAATCTCTGGAACGCCGACGATCTCTCCGAGCGCTTCTTCAGCGGCAAGACGCGGGCCCTGCACGCCACCCATCTCGGCACCGGCGACCGGCTCTGGAGCACCCTGCCCTCATTGCGGCCGATGGCGACGATCACGCATGATACGCTCGGCTGGTATGGCTGGGACGAAGATGGCGGCGGCATCCACGATGTCATCGGCACGCGCTGCGACCCCTATACCAACCGGCTCCTGAGCGGCGGCGACTATCATCATTGCTGCCATTCGAACCTCGCCCGCGCGCTCGGCGCCGCCAAGTGCGTCCCGGCGCGCGAGGTCGAGCAGCACGTCCATGACGTGCTCAACGTCTTCATGTGCACCGGCTTCACCCGCGACACGCACCAGTATTTCATGAAGGCCAGCCCGGTCCGCCCGGGCGACTACATCGAGTTCTTCGCCGAGATCGACCTCATCGGCGCGCTCTCGGCTTGCCCCGGCGGCGATTGCAGCGCGAGCCATTCCAGCGACGTGGCCGCCTGCTACCCGCTCAAGGTCGAGATCTTCGCGACCGAGCCCGCGCTGCTCACCGGGTGGGCGCCACCAGAGCGCAACGCCTATCCGCGCAGCCATGGCGAAGAAGGTTGAGGCCCTTTCCGTCATTGCGAGGAGGCGAAGCCGAGGAAGCAATCCAGGGAGCGTAGCGCTCTACGACACTGGATTGCTTCGCGGAGCCTGTACTCGGGCTTGCCGAAGGCAAGACCCTGGTGCTCGCAATGACGGGAGCGAGCGCCTTTACGCCGCCTCCAGCCCGAACTGCAACGCCGCCAGCCGCGCATAGAGCCCGCCGCGCGCTTTGAGCTCGGCATGGGTGCCATCCTCGACGACACGTCCCTCATCCATCACCAGGATGCGGTCGGCAGAGAGGATGGTGGCGAGGCGGTGCGCCACGACCAGCGTGGTGCGGCCCTGCATCAATCGGTCGAGCGCATCCTGCACCGCCCGCTCGCTTTCGGAATCGAGTGCGCTCGTCGCCTCGTCGAGCAGCAGGATCGGCGCGTCCTTCAGCACCGCACGCGCGATCGCCAGGCGCTGGCGCTGACCGCCAGAAAGCGTGACGCCACGCTCGCCGACGATGGTGTCGTAGCCCTGCGGCAGGCTGCGGATGAAGCCGTCCGCGGCAGCGAGCCGGGCTGCGTTCTCGACCTCGGCGCGGCTCGCCTGCGGCCGGCCATAGGCGATGTTGTCGGCAACGGAGACGCCGAACACCGTCGGCTCCTGCGGCACCAATGCGAAGCGCTCCCGCCAATCCTCGGGATCGGCCTCCGGGCCGCTGACGCCATCGACGACGACGCGGCCGCTGGCGGGGTCGTAGAAGCGCAACGCCAATTGCAGCACCGTGCTCTTGCCCGCCCCTGAGGGCCCCACGAGCGCGACGCGCTCACCGGGCCGGACCTTGAAGCTGAGCGCATGCAGCGCGGACAGGCTGCGGCCGGGATAGGCAAAGGAGACCTGCTCGAAGGAGAGCTCGCCACGCGACGGCTGCGGCATCGGCCGCGGATTCGGCGGGGCGGCGATGGCGGGCTTCATCGCCAGGATTTCGCCGAGGCGCCCAGCGGCGCCGGCGGCAGCCGAGATCTCGCCATAGACCTCCGAGAGCTGGCCGAGCGAGCTTGCCGCCATCACCGCGTAGAGGATGAACTGCGACAGCCGCCCGCCGGTCATGCGGCCCTCGAACACCTCGGTCGCGCCGGTCCACAAGACCCAGACCACGCTGGCGCTGACCAGGAAGATCGCGACGCCCGAGAGCAGCGCGCGCGAGGCGGTGGCCGAGCGCGAGGCGCCAAAGGCATCGTCCGAGGCCGCTGCGAAACGCGCCGCCGTCTGCTGCGACGCCCCGAAGGATTGCATCGTGCGGATTGCGCCGACCGCTTCCGAGGCAAAGGCCGAGGCGTCGGCGAGCCGGTCCTGCGCCGCCCGCGCGCGCCGGCGCACCGAGCGGCCCGACAACACCAGCGGCAGGACGATGACCGGGATCGCGGCGATGACGATGGCCGAGAGCTGCGGGCTGGTGAAGATCATCAGCCCGAGCGCGCCGATGACCATGATGCCGTTGCGCAGCGCGATCGAGGCCGTGGATCCGAAGGTCGACTTGATCTGCGTCGTATCGGCGGTGAGCCGCGAGACGAGGTCGCCCGCCCGGCTCGAATCGAAGAAGGCCGGTTCGAGCTTGGTCAGATGCGCGAAGACGTCCGAGCGCAGATCGGCGACGATGCGTTCGCCCACCGTCATGACGAGGTAGAAGCGCGCCGAGCTCGCCAGTGCCAGGATCGCGACGATGCCGACGAGGACGAGGAAATAGCTGTTGGCCATTCGCTGCTCGCCGCCGGAAAAGCCGACATCGATGACGCGGCGCACCGCCAGCGGCAGGATCAGCGTCGCGGCTGAAGCCACGACCAGCGCCAGCAGCGCAAGCCCGATCCGGCCCTTCTGGGCCAGCGCATAAGGCCAGAACGAGGAGAGCGAACGGAAATCAGTCCTCGGTTTGGTATCGTCTTTATCGGCTTCGGCCACGCGTCTTTGTCCTGTCATGCTTGCACTGCCGGCCCGCCTGCGCTATGGCGCTGGCGACTTCACAGACAGGCTCATACGAAATTATTCGACGGGCCGACTATCCATGCCCGCTGATCGAGGCAGGCCCGTTTTTATCGATTGAGGATTTCGCCATGAAGACCGGCATCCATCCCGACTACCACACCATCAAGGTCGTCATGACCAATGGCACGGAATACTTCACCCGTTCGACGCTCGGCAAGGAGGGGGACACCCTCAATCTCGACATCGATCCGACGACCCACCCGGCCTGGACCGGCGGCACGCAGCACATGCTCGACCGCGGCGGCCGCGTTTCGCGCTTCAATTCGCGCTTTGGCGCGTTCGGCGCTCTCGGCAAGAAGTGATTTAGCGGCGATCGGTTCCGATCGCCTCTGATCTAAATCAAAAAGGCCCGGCCGATTTGGCCGGGCCTTTTTGCGTTTCGGCGGCGATTGGTCGCGCCCGGGAGACAGCCTAACGGCCAAGCCCCAGCCGCGCCTGCAAGTTGGCGAGCTGGTCCTGCACCGGATTGGCCTGCTTCCGGGCAAGGCCGGTGCCTGACATCTGGCCTTCGAGATGGCGGATGCGCTCCTGCAGGCGCACCGAATGCGCCATCAGATCGCGCAGCGCCTGCGGCAGGCGGGCCACCTCGTCATGGGCGGGCTGCCCCGCAGCGTCGGACATCCTGACCTTGTTGTTCTCGGCGCGGGCCTGCTCGGCCGTCATCTCGCCTTCGGCGACCGCGCGCTGGACCAGGAGCCAGGAGGCGATCTGCATCAATCGTGTCGTCAGGCGCATGCTCTCGGTGGCATAGGTCAGCGCGACATCGCGCGGCAGAGCCGCCGACTCGGCGCGCCCGTCGCCGTCGAGATAGGATGCCGTCTGCTCGACCAGCCCCATGCCCTCGCGAAACAGCAGCATGAAAGCGTCGGATTTGACGAAGCCGCGAGCAAAGGAGATCGAGCCATCGTCAACCTGCGGCTCCAGCATCAGCACATCGTTCATCGCGGTGTCCCCCTTCGGCACAACAGCGTTCGCGTCAGGGACGCGGCAACGCTTCAGGCCGACAACACCGCAAGGATAACGCCGAAGCGCGATCAGGGCTGCGGTAACATTGGGTTAACCTTAACGGGATAATGCAGCTGAAAAAAGAGCCGCCCTGAGGCGGCTCGAAGGTCAACAGGGAGGCGTCAAACAGAGTGGGCAGGAGCCACTCGACATCCAGACAAACTGGACAATGCGATTCATACTTTGGAATCGTTAAGAGACCCTTAATGACGCAAGGGCAGAAGACTGGCTCAATCCGGTTTGCGGAAGAAGGCGTCGGCCGCCGAACGCGAAGCGTCCTTCTTGGCCCGGGCCTCGGCCAGGCGCTCGATCTCGGCCTGCAGCGCCTCGACGCGCTGGTCGATCTCGGCCAGCGACAGCATCGAGAGATCCTGCCCGATTTCATGCACGGATTTCGGCTTCGGACGGTCATCCTCTGGAAAGATCGACATGGCGGCCTCACATTCGACAACTCGACGGTAGCGCAGAGTAGAGCATCGGCTACGAAAAGTGGGAACCGGTTTTCGGGACAAGCCGATGCAAGATCAAAGCACTACGCCCCCGCAACTCCACTCTCGCCCGATGCGCGGGCCGACATGTCCCGGGCAGCCCCTTGCCTCAGCCCCTTCCTACAGGACCGGAACCCCATGACCGCCTTGCCCCAGACGATGACCGCGATCGGCTTCGAGGCTCCGGGAGGCCCCGAGGTTCTCCAGGCCCGGAAGCGGCCCGTGCCGCAGCCGGGGCGCGGCGAGGTGCTGGTCGCGGTCGCCGCAGCCGGCATCAACCGTCCCGACGTGCTCCAGCGAATGGGAGGATATGCGCCACCGCCCGGCGCCTCGGATATTCCCGGCCTCGAGATCGCCGGCACGGTCGTCGCGCTCGGCGAGGGCGCTAGCCGCTTCAAGCTCGGCGACACGGTCTGCGGGCTCGTCGCCGGCGGCGGCTATGCCGAATATGCCGTGGTCCACGAAAGCAATGCACTGCCCGTGCCGGCCGGGCTTTCGCTGATCGAGGCGGCCGCCATCCCCGAGACCTATTTCACCGTCTGGACCAACGTCTTCCAGCGCGGCCGCCTGCATGCCGGCGAGAGCTTCATGGTCCATGGCGGCACATCGGGCATCGGCACCACGGCGATCCAGCTCGCCAAGGCCTTTGGCGCAACGGTGCTGGCGACTGCGGGCTCAGCGGAGAAATGCCAGGCCTGCCGCGACCTCGGTGCCGACCATGCGATCAATTACCGCGAGCAGGATTTCGTTGCGGCCGCCAAGGAGGTTACCGGCGGGCGTGGCGTCGATCTCATCCTCGACATGGTCGGCGGCGGCTACATCAACCGCAATTACGACGTGGCGGCCGAGAGCGGCCGCATCGTCCAGATCGCCTTCCTCAACGGTCCGAAAGCGGAAGTCGACTACCGCAGGCTGATGATGAAGCGCTTGACCCATACCGGCTCGACGCTGCGCCCGCGCACCATCGCCGAGAAGGCCGGGATAGCCGCCGAACTCGAGGCCAAGGTCTGGCCGCTGATCAAGGCCGGGCGCTGCAAGCCGGTGATCCACGCGACCTTCCCGCTCACGGAGGCCGCCGCCGGCCACGCGCTGATGGAAAGCAATGCCCATATCGGCAAGATCGTGCTGACGGTGTGAGGCTCGCTGTCAACCTAGCCGCATGAGCCACCCCGTCATCCCGGACGCAGCGAAGCGGAGATCGAGGATCCATCATAGAGCACTGCCCCACCCTATGATGGATCCCGGATCAGCGCGGCTGCGCCGCTTGTCCGGGATGACGATGCGGAAAACCGAGACCAAGAATGCCAATCAGTCACGCTTTTCATGGACACCCGCCCCGGCTTTGCCTATAAGCCGCGCCATCCTGTTCATCGTCGATGATTTGGATGGCCGGCCGAGGAGGCCGGTCTGCGCATGAGAGCTATTGTCCGCGACGCTGACCCGGTCTGAGACCGGCTTTCGAGATTCAGGAGACGTCCCGTGTCGAATCCCCCGCTGATGCCGAAGGCCACCGCGGTCTGGCTGGTCGAGAACACGTCCCTGACCTTCGAGCAGATCGCCGAGTTCTGCAAACTCCACCCGCTCGAAGTACGCGGCATCGCCGATGGCGAAGTCGCCGCCGGCATCAAGGGCCTCGACCCGATCACCTCTGGCCAGCTCACCCGCGAGGAGCTCGAGCGCGCCGCCAAGAACCCGAGCCACCACCTCAAGCTCGCCGAGCGCAGGGTGAAGGTGCCGGAGATGAAGAAGTCCAAGGGGCCGCGCTACACCCCGGTCTCCAAGCGCCAGGACCGCCCCAACGCGATCCTCTGGCTGCTGCGCAACCATCCCGAACTCAAGGACGCGCAGATCATCCGCCTGATCGGCACGACCAAGTCGACCATCGCCCAGATTCGCGACCGGACACACTGGAACGCCCAGACCCTGTCGCCGATCGATCCGGTCAGCCTCGGCCTGTGCTCGCAGATCGATCTTGACTTCGAAGTCGGCCGCGCCGCCAAGGACCGTCCCGCCGCGATCGCCGAAATCGGCTCGACCCTGCTCCCCGCCGAGGAGACGACCGCGCCGGCGCCCGCGCTCAACCAGACCTTCGCCGATATGGGCAAGCCGAAGCGCCAGGAAGAAGAGGCCATCGACGTCGATTCGGTCTTCTCCAAGCTGAAGCAGCTCAAGCGCCCGGCCGAGGACGACGAGGAAGACTGAGACCTCTCCTGCTCCGCACCAGGCGGTGGCGGGTTCGGGAGACAGCCGCACGAAGGGCCCCACGGCGCAATCCAGCGCCCGGGAGCTTTGCCGGCCACCCCTGAATTCCACGCAAAGCTGTACAACACACAAGCCGCAACGGAGCGCATCCGCGTGGCTTGGCTTGCAGAGACGCGCGCGGCCTGACAGCCTCGCGCCATGATGGACCACAGACTAGCCTTCACCTTCCTCGGCACCGGCGCACCGCCGGTCAGCCTGCGTCGCGCCGGCCCCTCGCATCTGATCGAGGCGGCGGGGCGCAAGGTCCTGGTCGATTGCGGCTCGGGCGTCAGCCAACGCCTCCTAGCCGCCGGCCACCGGGGCGCCGATATCGACCTGCTCATCGTAACCCATGAGCACTCCGACCATCTCGTCGATTTCTACCAGCTCGTCGTCTCCTCCTGGCATCAGGGCCGTAGCAAGCCCTGGCGCGTCATGGCCCCGGCCCCGGCGCTCGCCAATATGCGCGCGCAATACGAGGCCTTCGCCCGTGAGCGTGCCTTGCGCATCGCTTTCGAGAAGCGACCGGACGCCACGGGGCTGGAGGTCATCTTCGAGGAGCTGCGCGAGGGGATCGTTTCCGGCCTCGGCGACCTCGCGATCGAGGCCTTCCTGGTCGATCACAAGCCGGTCGAACCGGCCTTCGGCCTCTCCGCCAAGTATGGCGGCAGCCGCATCGTCTTCTCCGGCGACACGCGGCTGACACCTTCGCTGGAGCAGGCGGCACAGGGCTGCGACCTGCTCGTCTGCGAGGTCTTCATCTCAAGCCAGATGCCGGTCGTCGCGGGCGTCCGTTCCGCTGAGACCGTCGCCTCCGTCCAGAGCTATCACATGACGCCGGAGGTGGTGGCGGGGCTGGCGCTGCGCTCGGGCGCAAAAGCGCTGGCGCTGACCCATCTCGTGCCGCCCGCCGCCGACACCGCCGCGCTCGCCCGCGAGGTCAGGCAGGCAGGCTATGCCGGCCGGCTGATCATCGGCGAGGACCTGATGCGGCTGGAGTGGCCAGAGCGGCTCTTGAGCTGGAACGGCGCGACGATCGGGTTCTGACCGTCATTCCGGGGCGCGCCCCGGAATGACACGCCCCTACCCCAGCCCCCTGCCCTTCAAGGCGACGCCGATCTCACCCAGCACGGCCGCATCCTCGATCGTCGCGGGCATGGCGTAATCCTCGCCATCGGCGATCTTCTTCATCGTGGCGCGCAGGATCTTGCCCGAGCGCGTCTTCGGCAGCCGGTTCACCGTCAAGGCCAGCTTGAAGGCCGCCACGGGTCCGATCTTCTCGCGCACCAACGCGACCAGCTCCCGCTCGACCTCGGCCGGGCTCTGGGTCACGCCGGATTTCAGCACGACGAAGCCGCAGGGCTGCTCGCCCTTGAGCGCATCCTTGATGCCGACCACGGCGCATTCCGCCACGGCCGGGTGCGAGGCCAGCACCTCCTCCATGCCACCGGTCGAGAGGCGGTGGCCGGCGACATTGATGATGTCGTCGGTGCGGCCCATGATGAAGACATAGCCATCGGCATCGATGAAGCCGGCATCGGACGTGTTGTAGTAGCCGGGAAAGGCCGCGAGATAGCCTTCCCTGAAGCGCGCGTCGTCCTGCCAGAGCGTCGGCAGGGCGCAAGGTGGCAGCGGCAGCTTCACCACGATCGCACCCATCGTCCCGGCGGGAACGGGCCGGCCGCCCTCGTCGAGGCATTGCACGTCGTAACCCGGCAGCGGCACGGTCGGCGATCCATGCTTGACCGGCAGCAGTTCGAGCCCGATCGGATTGCCGACGATGCAGGAGCCGGTCTCGGTCTGCCACCAATGGTCGATGACCGGAACCTTCAGAATCTCCTCCGCCCATTTCAGCGTATCGGGATCGGCCCGCTCGCCGGCCAGGAACAACGCCCGGAAATGCGAGAGATCGTGGCCGGCAAGATGTTTCGCCTGCGGATCCTCCTTGCGGATCGCCCGGAAGGCAGTCGGCGCGGTGAAGAGCGCGACCGCCTTGTGCTCGGCGATGACCCGCCAGAACGCACCCGGATCGGGCGTGCCGACCGGCTTGCCCTCGTAAAGAATAGTCGTCGCGCCCTGCAGCAGCGGCCCGTAGACGATATAGCTGTGACCGACGACCCAACCGACATCGGATGCGGTGAACATCACCTCGCCGGGCTTCACGTCGTAGAGATTGTCCATCGTCCATTTCAACGCGACCATATGGCCGCCATTGTCGCGCACCACGCCCTTGGGGCGGCCCGTCGTGCCGGAGGTATAGAGCACATAGAGCGGGTCGGTCGCGGCGACTTCGACGCAATCCGCCTTGCGGCCCGCAGCCTTGGCGGCTGCTGTCAGCGTGCGCCAGTTCCTGTCGCGGGTGACATGCATCGAGGCGTCGGCCTGCGGCCGCTGCAATACGAGGCAGGTCTCAGGCTTGTGCGTTGCCAGATCGATCGCCGCATCGAGCAGCGGCTTGTATTCGACGATGCGGCTCGGCTCGATGCCGCAGGTCGCGGTCAGGATGAGCTTGGGCGTGGCGTCGTCGATGCGCGTCGCCAGCTCCTTGGCCGCGAAACCGCCGAACACGACCGAATGCACCGCACCGATCCGCGCGCAGGCGAGCATGGCGAAAGCCGCCTCCGGGATCATCGGCATGTAGAGGATGACCCGGTCGCCCTTGCCGACACCGAGATCCTGCAGAACGGCGGCGAGCGTCGCGACCTCGTCGAGCATCTGCGCGTAGGTGTAGGTCGCCTTCGTGCCGGTGACCGGGCTGTCGTAAATCAGCGCCGCCTGCTCGCCCCGGCCGTCGCGGACATGGCGGTCGAGCGCGTTGAAGCAGGTGTTGCAGCTCGCATCGGGGAACCAGCGGCCATAGGCTCCCTGCGTCGCGTCAAAAATCGCCTTGGGCGGCTTGATCCAGTCGACGGCCTGAGCGGCCTGCGCCCAGAACCCTTCCGGATCGGCCTGCCAGCGCGCATAGGTTTCGGCGTAGCCGCTTGCATGCGGGGCATTCATGGAATGCGTATCCTCTTCGCCCTGTTCTGGCCTACACCCCGCAGATCAACCGGCAGCGGCGGAGGCTCATTTTGCGCGGGATCGTGAGCATTCGCCCCCTCCGGCGCAAGCGCAGGGCCGTGAGACTTTCGCCCAGCATGGAGGCCATTCGGCCCTCCTTGCGTCGCTGTGACGCAAACATCCGGACTCAATGATCCTCGACCCCGCCTTCTTCGCCGCCATGGTGCCTGCTGTCATCCTGATGGGCCTGTCGAAGGGCGGCTTCTCGGGGCTCGGCCTGTTGTCCTTGCCCTTGATGGCGCTCGTCGTCTCGCCGGTCCAGGCGGCGGCAATCATGCTGCCGCTGCTGATCTCGCAGGATGTGGTGACGGTCTGGTCTTATCGCCGTGAATTCGACCGGAGCAATCTTGCGACGCTGCTGCCCGGCGCGCTGCTTGGCATCCTCGCCGGCTATCTGCTGGCGGCAAAAGTCTCGGACGCCGCCGTGGGGCTCGCGATCGGGCTGATCTCGATGGGTTTCGCACTGCGCCGCATGCTGAGCGACGCCAAAGCGGCAGCGCCGGTGACACGGGCGGGCTACCTCGCCGGCTCGTTCTGGGGCGCGCTTTGCGGTTTCGCCAGCATGATCGCCCATGCCGGCGGCCCGCCCTTCCAGATTTACGTCATGCCGCAGCGCCTGGCCCCTGCCGTCTTCGTCGGCACGGGCGCGATCTTCTTCGCCATGCTCAACCTGATCAAGCTCGGCCCCTATCTCGCGCTCGGGCAGTTCACCCCAGCGAACCTCACCGCCTCGGTTGCGCTGTTTCCGGTCGCGATCGTCTCGACCATCGCCGGTGTCTGGCTGGTGCGTCGTGTCCCGGCCGAGCGCTTCTACACGATCATCTACTGGCTGCTGCTGGCGGTCGGGGGCAAGCTCGTCTTCGACGGCCTGCGCGGGCTGCATCTGCTGGGCTGATGCCCGCGCCGATTGCGCCTTCTCGGAAAAAGGGATGGACTACCCGCAAGGCTAGCAGGGGCTAAGGCTGCCGCACGGCCGAGGGAGACGACGCCACCATGACCATCAGCGCCTACGACACCGACCTCGACCGCAACCCGGCGAATTTCCAGCCGCTGACGCCTTTGCCCTTCCTGGAGCGCGCGGCGAGCGTCTTCCCCGACCAGGTCGCGATCATCCACGGCCCGCTGCGCCGGACCTACGCCGAGTTCTACGCCCGCTCACGCCGCCTCGCCTCGGCGCTGCACAAGCACGGCATCGGCAAGAACGACACCGTCGCAGCCATGCTGCCCAACACGCCGGCCATGCTCGAATGCCATTACGGCGTGCCGATGTGCGGCGCCGTGCTGAACACGCTGAACACAAGGCTCGATGCCGCGATCATCGCCTTCTCGCTCGACCATGGCGAGGCCAAGGTCGTGATCGCCGACCGCGAATTCTCAGGGACGATCAAGGAGGCGCTGGCGCTATGCACGGTGAAGCCGCTCGTCATCGATTATGACGACCCGGTTTATGACGGGCCCGGCGAGCGTGTCGGGACAGTCGAGTACGAGGACTTCCTCGCAACCGGCGATGCCGATTTCGTCTGGGTGACGCCATCGGACGAATGGGACGCGATCGCGCTGAACTATACCTCCGGCACCACCGGCGACCCCAAGGGCGTGGTCTACCATCATCGCGGCGCGAGCCTGCTCGCCACCTCGAACGTCATCACCGGCGGCATGGGCAGGCACCCGGTCTATCTCTGGACGCTGCCAATGTTCCACTGCAATGGCTGGTGCTTTCCCTGGACGATCTCGATCCTGGCCGGCACTCATGTCTGCCTGCGCCAGGTCCGCGCCAAGGCGATGTATGACGCGCTCGCCGACCACCACGTCACCCATCTCTGCGGCGCGCCGATCGTGATGTCGACACTGCTCAATGCCCGGCCGGAGGAGCAGCGCAACTTCTCGCAAAAGGTCGCCTTCTTCACCGCCGCAGCCCCGCCTCCGGAAGCCGTGCTCGGCGCGATGAAGCAGGCCGGTTTCGAGGTCACCCATCTCTACGGTTTGACCGAATGCTACGGCCCGGCGGTCGTCAACGAATGGAACCGCGACTGGGACGCATTGCCGGCCTCCGATCAGGCGGCGTTGAAGGCGCGTCAGGGCGTCCGTTACCCGGCTCTGGAAGGCCTCGACGTGCGCGATCCCGAGACGATGGAGCCCATGCCGCATGACGGCACGACGCTGGGCGAGGTGATGATGCGCGGCAATGTCGTGATGAAGGGCTATCTCAAGAACCCGAAGGCGACCAAGGCGGCCTTCGAAGGCGGTTGGTTCCACACTGGCGATCTCGGCGTGCGCTATGCCGACGGCTATATCCAGCTCAAGGACCGCTCCAAGGACATCATCATCTCGGGCGGCGAGAATATCTCCTCGATCGAGGTCGAGGACGCGCTCTACAAGCACCCGGCCGTGCAGACGGCAGCCGTGGTGGCCAGGCCCGACGAGAAATGGGGCGAGACCCCTTGCGCCTTCGTCGAGCTCAAGCCGGGACAGAGCGTGACCGAGGCCGAGATCATCGCCTGGTGCAAGGGTCTGCTCGCCTCGTTCAAATGCCCGCGCAGCGTGGTCTTCATCGAAGTGCCGAAAACCTCGACGGGCAAGATCCAGAAGTTCAAGCTACGCGAAATGGCGCGCGCGCTCTGACCCCTGCGCTGCCTCTATCGGCAAGGCTACAGCCGAGCCGCCTCCGTTCGGCCGCAGCCAGCCAAACGGATAAAAGCCGCGCCAGAAGAGCAATGGGCAGGGAAGCCCTGCCGCCAAGCGGCGCCCGCCTCGATCGATGGCGTTCTAAGCTGGGGAGCGACTGAGGCTGCCGTCGGGTGTGTAGCGATCGACCGCCTCCGGGAGCACGCGCGCGAGCCGTTCCAGCAGCTCCGCACGCGACAGCCCGGTCTGACGCGCGATCGCGTCGAGAGCTTCGGGCCCGAGAGCCTGCTCCAGATCGCCTGGCGCAACCTCCTTGTTGGGGCCCGGCTGCACCCAGGAATCCGCCTTGTCGCCCTGCCCGGCCTGTTTGAAGCGGTCGACCAACTCGCCGAGCCCGCTATTGAGCATAGCCCCGGCCCCGCCGGCGCCCAGCAGGCCGCCGAGACCGCCGAAAAGGCCGCCACTCCCCGAAGGCGCGGCTTCGGCCTGCCCCTGCTGCGGCGCCGGGATCTGCCCGGCATCGGGCTGGCCTCGCCCGCCAAGCCATTCGGCGATCTTGTCGCGGTTCTGGTAGCCGGCGACGGCAAGAAGTCCGAGAAGCGCGGTCATCGACGGAAAGCCGCCGCTGCTGTTGTCATCACTCACGGCACGAACTCCTGTTTCGGGATGAGAATGCTGCGATCAGACGGCGCGGTTGCGGCCGCTGATCATGCCCCAGACCAGAAGCACGACGATCGCGCCGACAATGGCGCCGATCAGCCCCGCCCCCTGACCCGGCGCGTACCAGCCGAGCGACTGGCCGAGATAAGTCGCGACGAAAGCCCCTATGATTCCGAGGATCGTCGTCAGCACGAAGCCCGAAGGCTCGTTCGGGCCCGGCATGATGAACTTCGCGACGATGCCGGCGATGAAACCGACGATGATGGTCCAGACGATACCCAAGACAGCCTCCCTCGCTTCCGCACGCCCCCTTCAACATCCGACGCAGAAAGAAGTTCCGGCCCTCCCACACTCAGCCTGCAGAGCTTCACCGGCAGGTCGGGACGGCCCGCCTTCGTCGGGCTTCGCCAATGAAAAACCGGCCCCTCTCGGGGCCGGCCTGATCTGATGAAATAGAATCTCCAGAGCGGGTCGCTAGAGCATCAGCCCGAAAATTGGGAACCGGTTTTCGGAGCAAGCTGATGCATCATCAAAGCTGTTACGGCCCGCCTTAGGCCCTCAATGCAGAGTTCGGTCCGGCATCGTCTGCCGCACCCGCTCGATCTCTTCCTTCAGCATCAGCTTCTTGCGCTTCAACTCGACCACGCTGAGATCGTCCGAGGACGGGCTCGATACGGCCTGAGCGATGGCTTCTTCGAGTTGACGATGCTTCCGTTCGAGCTCGACGAGATGGGTCTGCAGCGACATCTGGATCCTCCTGATGAGCGATTGACAAGACAGTCTGACACAGAGCCGGCTTCACGTCTGCGGGGCAATCTCGCGCCGCACCATGAGATTCTGTGATCGTGAACGGCTCCTGTCTCGGAAGGCGCGAATATGATGCGCTCCTGCCTCCGCCGCAGGCTCCCCGCTCTTGCGGCGCACGCGGCGTCTCAGCATAGTCGCGCCCAATCGCGGCGATGATGAGATGACTTCATGGGATTCGAGCTTAGCCCTGACGAGGTCGAGGCCTTCACGACGGAACTGGCGCGGCTGCGTGAGGAGCATCGCGACCTCGACAGCGCCATCGACGCGCTGGAGCGGGTCGGCGCGGTCAACCAGATCCAGGTGCAGCGCCTGAAGAAGCGCAAGCTCTATCTGAAAGACCGCATCGCCCAGATCGAGGACGCTTTGACCCCCGATATCATCGCCTGAGCAAGGATAACGGCGATTCGCCGCTTGCTTCCGCAGCGTTGCGTGGTCTAGATCGCGCGCTTCCTTATCCTCGGAGCAGGATGCCGAGCCGAAGGTCCGCCCTAGCGAAAAGCGGATCCCGGTTTTCGGGTAACATCAGGCTCTTTCTGCCGCGAAGTTCCGGAAGCGATCCGTTTCATGGCCCAGACCAGCCCCGCCGTCGCCATCATCATGGGCAGCCAGTCCGACTGGGCGACGATGCGCCATGCCGCCGAGACGCTGGATGCGCTCGCCATCGCCTATGATGCGCGCATCGTCTCCGCCCATCGCACGCCCGACCGGATGTTCGCCTTCGCCCGTGGCGCCAAGGCCGAAGGCTTCAAGGTGGTGATCGCAGGCGCCGGCGGCGCAGCTCATCTGCCAGGCATGACCGCCTCCCTGACCCCCCTGCCCGTCTTCGGCGTGCCGGTCGAATCGAAGGCGTTGTCGGGCCAGGACAGCCTGCTCTCGATCGTCCAGATGCCGGCCGGCATCCCAGTCGGCACGCTCGCCATCGGCCGCGCCGGCGCGGTCAACGCCGCTCTCCTCGCCGCTGCCGTGCTTGCGCTCAGCGACGAGGCACTCGCCAGGCGCCTCGACACCTACCGCGCCCGCCAGAGCGCCGCGATCGCCGAACATCCGGTGAAGGACGAGGTACGCTCCGCGAAGGACGAGACACGCCCCGCGAAGGACGAGAAATGAGCACGCCCGATTCCAGCGGCCTTGCACCCGGCGCCATGCTCGGCATCCTGGGCGGCGGCCAGCTCGCCCGCATGCTCGCGCTCGCCGCCGCCGATCTCGGCATCCGCGCCCATATCTTCGCGCCGGAGCCCGACAGCCCCGCCTTCGACGTGGCGGCCCGCCATACCGTCGGCGACTATGAGGACGAGGCGGCATTGGCGCGCTTCGCCGATGCGGTCGATGTCGTGACCTATGAGTTCGAGAACGTGCCGGCCGCGACCGCCGCCTTCCTCGCCGCCCGCACACCGCTACATCCGGGAGCGCGCGCGCTCGCGGTGACGCAGGATCGGCTCAGCGAGAAAAGCTTCGTCGCCGAGCTGGGCTTGGCCGTGGCCCCATTCCGCGCCGTCGATTCGCTGGCTGATCTCGAGGCTGCTGTCGCCGATCTCGGCCGCCCCAGCATCCTGAAGACGCGGCGCTTCGGCTATGACGGCAAGGGCCAGGTCAAGATCGCCGCCGGAAGTGACCTCGCCGAAGCCTATGAGGCGATCGGCCATTTCTCCGCGATCCTGGAAGGCTTCGTGCCCTTCACGCGCGAGGTTTCGGTCGTCGCGGCGCGCGGCGCCGACGGTGCATTCGCCGCCTTCGACGTCTGCGAGAACGAGCACCGTGACCATATCCTCGCCTTCACCCGCGTGCCGGCGCAGCTTTCGCCGAAGACAGGCGAGGCCGCCATCGTGGCCGCGCGGCGGATCGGCGACGCGCTCGGCTATATCGGCGTCTTCGCGGTCGAGATGTTCGTGGTCGGCGAGGGGGCAGCCGAGCGCGTGATCGTCAACGAAATCGCGCCGCGCGTGCATAATTCCGGGCATTGGACCAGCGAGGGCGCGCAGACCTCGCAGTTCCATCAGCATGTCCGCGCCGTCTGCGGCTTCCCGCTCGGCTCGGCGGCGCGGCGCGGCCGTGTCGAGATGGAGAATCTCATCGGCGTTGCCGCCTTGCGCTGGCGCGACCTCCTGGCCGAGCCCGGCGCGCATCTGCATCTCTACGGCAAGCGCGACGCCCGCCCCGGCCGCAAGATGGGCCATGTCACGCGGGTTACGCCTGAAAAAACCTGAGCCGGAGTGCAAAGGCGCGCGAAGCCCGATTTTCCGCGCATTTTCGCTGCATCGCGGCGTGGACAGCCGGATTGATTTCTGTTATCCGCACGATCCTTCGAGCGACCTGCTTGGCAGACTCGCCCGCCCGACTTTTTAGACCAACCCGCTAAAGACGGACACTCACGTGCAGGTTCTCGTTCGCGACAACAATGTCGATCAGGCTCTCCGCGCTCTCAAGAAGAAGCTTCAGCGCGAAGGCGTTTTCCGCGAGATGAAGCTTCGCGGCCATTACGAGAAGCCTTCCGAGAAGAAGGCACGCGAAAAGGCGGAAGCCGTGCGTCGCGCCCGCAAGCTGATGCGCAAGAAGCTGCAGCGCGAAGGCCTCCTGCCCGCGCCGGTGAAGCCCAAGCGCCCCTGATTTTCCTTCTTGCGGCGGCATCGGCCGCCGCCAGGGAAGATCGGCAAGACCCTAACTGCGCCTGGAGCCCGCTCCGGGCGCTGTTGCTTTTCGAGCGCCGTTAACCAAGTCTTGGCACAATGCAGGCGTTGTTTCTTTCGCAGCGCTCTGTCGGTTGGGGGGCGCAATCAGGTCGCGAACGGCAAGCCTGCCGCGTGCGACAGGCAAGGCACGGAAACCAGGACCGATGAAGCAAAGCATGGATCGCGGCAAGAACTGGCTGGCCGCAGTGGGCATCACTTTGGCGCTGGCGGGCTGCGATACCGTCTCCAGTCTCGGCTCCCAGCCGGCGGTGGCGGAGATCGACACCAACTCGTCCGCCGATGCGAGCGTGAATATCGGCTCGCTGAGCGAGGTCATCTCCCGCAACCCGAACGACCCCAACGCCTACAACACGCGCGGCGCGGCCTATGCCCGGGTCGGCCGGTTCTCGGACGCGATCTCCGACTTCACCAAGGCGGTGCAGATCGATCCGAATCTCGCCTCGGCCTACACCAATCGCGCGCTGGCCCTGCGCCAGAGCGGGCGCAACGATGCCGCCCTTGCCGATTTCAACCGCGCCACCACCGCCAATCCTAATTACGGGCCGGCCTATGTCGGGCGCGCCAACCTGCTGCGCCTGCAAGGCAACAGCCAGCAGGCGCTGGCCGATCTCAACACCGCGATCCGCCTGAACCCCGAATCCGCCGAGGCCTTCCATGCCCGCGGGCTGGTCTACCAGAAGGAAGGCCAGCATCAGCACGCGATCTCCGACTTCGATTCGGTGATCGATCGCAACCCCTACAACGCCCCACCCTACACCGCGCGCGGCCAGAGCCTGATCGCGGTCGGCAAGTATGATGCGGCGCTCGAGGACTTCACCGCTTCGCTCAATGTCGACAACCGCAACGCCGAGGCCTGGGCCGGGCGCGGGCTCGCCTATGAGAAGCTCGGCAAGAAGGCGGAGGCGAGCGAGAGCTATCAGCGCGCGCTGAGCCTCGACGGCAACAACGCGACCGCCCGCGCCGGCCAGTCGCGCCTCGGCGGCGGTGGGCTGGGCGGCGGTCTGTTCCGGAGCTGAGCCGCTCGCTATTCGACCGTGCGGCTCTCGGCGCCCGCCAGAGCGCCGCTCGCCACATCCGCGAGGAAGCGCCTGACCTCGGGCACCGAGCCTTGGGCCGGCAGATTCTCATGGTTGCCCGCCGGAAAGCGGATGAAGCGCTTGGGCGGGTTCGCCATCTCGTAAAGCGCCTGCCCCTGCTTGAACGGGATCACGCCATCGCGCTCGCCATGCAGCACGAGCAGCGGCGCACGCACCCGCCCGATCACTGCCTCCGAACGGAACTGATCCAGCATCACGAGCCGGATCGGCACGTAAGGATAGATCTCCTGCGCCACTGCGGCCGTCGAGAGATAGGGCGCCTCCAGGATGACCGCCGAGAGCGCAACCTCGGCCGCCAATTGCAGCACGACGCCGGTGCCCAGCGATTCGCCATAGCCGACCAACCGCGCCGCGCCGAAGCGCTCCGCCGCCTCGCCATAGGCGGCACGCGCATCGAGATGGATGCCTTCCTCCGTCGGGCTGCCGGTCGAGCCACCATAGCCGCGATAATTGACGGCGAAGAGGCCGGTGCCGTCCTCCGTCAGCGCGCGGAAACGGGCCTGGCGGACGGGCCTGTCGAAATTGCCGGCATTGCCGTGGAAGAACAGCAGCACGGGCTTGCCCGCGCGCGGCGGCACGAGCCAGGCCACCAGCCGCTCGCCATCGGCCGTCGTCAGCGGAACCTCCACCGCGCCCGGCAGCTTCGCTGAAGCGATATCGGCACGCAGCGGATTGCGCGGATACATCAGGTCGCGCTGCCTGACGAAGAGGACGGCCAGCCCGGCGAGATAGAGCGCGCAGGCGACGAGCAGGAGGCGGCCGAGCAGTTTCATGCCGACCATCCTCCCCCGCCACCATGGCGGTCTCGCGACGTTCAATCGAGAACCTTGGCCATTTCGAGCGCGAAATTGCCGAAACCGGCGCGGCGATAGGCGATCAGCGCCACGTCATTGCCCTCCAGGACGCTCAGATGGATCACCTTGCAGCCAGCCTCGCGGGCGAAGCGCTCGGCCTCCGCCAACAGGAGCTGCCCGATCCCGGTTCCCCGGCAAGCGGCGGCGACCACGATGTTCTCGATATAGACGTGGTCGCGCAAATGCTCGTGCACGAAGGGGCCGATGCGCCCAAGCCGCAGCGCCAGATAGCCGACGACCTCATCGCCCCGCTGGACGACGATCTGGGCGCCGCCATGCTCGGCGGCCTTTTCCGTGTCGTCGGCGAGGCAGGCAGCGGCGGCGGCAGGCCCAGACGCGCGCTCCGCGCTCAGCACTGCCTCATGGGCCGTCAGCTCGAGCAGCAGCGCCAGCACGGCGGGTCGGTCGCTTGCCAGCATCGGGCGGATGGAGAGTGTCACGGCAAGGATCCCATCGAAAGAAGATCTCCATACGAAAAAGGGCCGGCATGAAGCCGGCCCTTTGCATCATTGTGATGCCCGCGCGGCTGCGTCAGTGCGCCATCGCCTTGACGATGTCGTCGGTGACCTTCTTGGCATCGCCGAACAGCATCATCGTGTTGGGCCTGAAGAACAATTCGTTCTCGACACCGGCATAGCCAGCCGCCATGCCGCGCTTGATGAAGAGCACCGTCTTGGCCTTCTCGACGTCGAGGATCGGCATGCCATAGATCGGCGAGGACTTGTCGGTCTTGGCGGCGGGGTTGGTCACGTCATTGGCGCCGATGACGAAGGCGACGTCGGCCTGGCCGAATTCCGAGTTGATGTCCTCGAGCTCGAAGACCTCGTCATAGGGCACATTGGCTTCGGCCAGCAGCACGTTCATATGGCCAGGCATGCGGCCTGCCACCGGATGGATGGCGTACTTCACCTCCACGCCCTCCTTCTTCAGCAGATCGGCCATCTCGCGCAGCGTGTGCTGGGCCTGAGCCACCGCCATGCCGTAGCCCGGCACGATGATGACCTTGGCGGCGTTCTTCATGATGTAGGCGGCGTCGTCGGCAGAACCCTGCTTGACCGGCCTCGCCTCGACCGCGCCGGCCGCGCCCGCAGCGGCATCGTCGCCACCGAAACCGCCGAGGATGACGGAGATGAAGCTCCGATTCATCGCCTTGCACATGATGTAGGACAGGATCGCGCCGGACGAACCGACCAGCGCGCCGGTGATGATCAGCGCCATGTTGCCGAGCGTGAAGCCGATGCCTGCAGCGGCCCAACCGGAATAGGAGTTCAGCATCGAGACGACGACGGGCATGTCCGCGCCGCCGATCGGGATGATCAGGAGCACGCCGAGCGCAAACGAGACCAGCACGATCAGCCAGAACACGACATGGCTCTCGGTCTTGATCAAGACCAGCAGCAGCACGACGAGCGCGACGCCGAGCCCGATATTGATGCCATGGCGCTGCGGCAGCATGATCGGCTTGCCGCTCATGCGCCCGTCGAGCTTGAGGAAGGCGATGATCGAGCCGGTGAAGGTGATTGCGCCGATGGCGACGCCGAGCCCCATCTCGAACAGGCTGCCGCCATGGATATGGCCGACCTGACCGATGCCGAAGGCGCCCGGTGCATAGAGCGCAGCCGCGGCGACCAGCACCGCCGCAAGGCCGACCAGCGAGTGGAAGAAAGCGACGAGTTGCGGCATCTGCGTCATCTGCACGCGCCGGGCCATATAGGCGCCGATGCCGCCGCCGATGGTGATGCCCAGCACGACCAGGAACCAGCCGGAGAAGCCCGACGGCGGGAAGAAGACCACGGTCGTCAGGATGGCGATGCCCATCCCGACCATGCCGTAGAAATTGCCCTGGCGGGACGTGGTCGGATGCGACAGGCCCCGCAGGGCCATGATGAACAGGACGCCGGAGACGACGTAAAGCAGGGCGGAGAGATTGGCGGCCATTGGCGCTCAGCCCTTCTTCTTGTACATCGAAAGCATGCGCTCGGTGACGAGGAAGCCGCCGAAGATGTTCACCGAAGCCAGGATCAGCGCCACGAAGCCGAAGAGCTTGGCCCAGACCGGACCGTCGCCCAGCGCCGGAGCGGCCTGGACGCCGACCGCGAGCAGTGCGCCGACGACGATGACCGAGGAGATCGCATTGGTGACCGACATCAGCGGCGTGTGCAGCGCCGGCGTCACCGACCAGACCACGTAATAACCGACGAAGACGGCGAGCACGAAGATCGCAAGGCGAAACACCGTCGGATCGACGCCTGTCGCGACGCTTGCCGCCGCGGCGGCCTGCTCGGCGTATTTCTCGGCGAGCTCGGCCGCCTGCTTCGCCAGCGCGGCGGCGGAGCGGGCCTGTTCGAGTGCTTGTTCGGGTGTCGGATTAGCCATGGTGTCGGACTCCCCCCAGCCTTAGCTCAGGCCTTCGGCACAAAATTCGGATGGATCACCGCGCCGTCCTTGGTCAGGGCGGTCGCCTTCACCAATTCGTCGTCCCAGTTCACCGCGAGCGTCTTGGCGCTCTTGTCGATCAGCGTCTCGACGAAGGCGAAGAGGTTCTTGGCATAGAGCTGCGACGAGGTCGCGGCCAGACGGCCGGGCACGTTGAGATGGCCGACGATCTTGACGCCATTGGCGGTAACCGCGATTTCGCCGGGCTTGGCGAGTTCGCAATTGCCACCACGCTCGACCGCGAGATCGACGATCACGGAACCGGCCTTCATGCTCTCGACCATCGCTTTGGAGATCAGCTTCGGCGCGGGACGCCCCGGGATCAACGCGGTGGTGATGACGATGTCCTGCTTGGCGATGTGGCTCGCCGTCAGCTCGGCCTGCTTGGCCTGGTATTCCTTGGACATTTCCTTGGCGTAGCCACCGGCCGTCTGCGCCTGCTTGAACTCGTCGTCCTCGACGGCCAGGAACTTCGCGCCAAGCGATTCGACCTGCTCCTTGGTGGCGGGGCGCACATCGGTCGCGGTCACGATCGCGCCAAGACGCCGCGCCGTCGCGATCGCCTGCAGGCCGGCGACGCCGACACCCATGATGAAGATGCGCGCAGCAGGGACCGTACCGGCCGCCGTCATCATCATCGGCAACGCCCGCCCATATTCGGCCGCGCCGTCGATCACCGCGCGATAGCCGGCGAGGTTGGCCTGCGAGGAGAGCACGTCCATGACCTGCGCACGAGTGATGCGCGGCATGAACTCCATCGCGAAGGCCGCGACCTTGGCCTTGGCCAGGGCCTCGACCGCTGCCTCGTTGCCATAAGGGTCCATGATGCCGACGACGAGCGCGCCGGACGGCAGGCCCGCGATCTCGGCTTCGGCCGGACGGCGCACCTTGAGCACGATCGCCGCGCCCTTGAGCGCATCCTTGGCGTTCTTGGCGATGCTCGCGCCCGCCGCCTCGTAATCGGCGTCATTGATGCCGGAAGCGAGCCCAGCGCCTTTCTCGACCACGATTTCGGCCCCGAGGCCGATGAACTTGCGGACGGTCTCCGGCGTCACGGCGACGCGGGTTTCCGCCCCTTGCGTTTCGGCTGGCACAGCAATGCGCATGGCAGGGCGAGGCCTTTCAGGCTTGGCGGAGACGGATCTTACAGGAGGACGAGCGCGACCATCATCAGCGCGAAGGGAACGGCCGGAGCCTTCCAGGCGAGCGATTTCGACGCGATCCCGACAACCGCACCGACCAGCGTCAGCAGCGTACCGATAAGCGCGACGCCCCAGGCATGCTTGGTGCCACCCACCGCCAGCGCCGCGACGATGGCGAGGCAAGCGACGGTGCCGACTTCGGCAAAATGCAGGAAGCCCTGATAGGTCCGCTCATGCTCGGCGTAGTCCATCTGCGGAATGTCTGCGGCGTGATGCCCGTGATCGGCCATGGTCTGATCCTGAAGATAAGAAGACGGTTCCAAAGCCCTGTAGCGCACCCGCGTGAGGTCGGCAACGGACGCTCGGCGCCGACCTACCCTTAGGAAAGCCGAAAGCCAAGCTCGGCGCCGCTTTAGCTCGGTGGAGAGGCTATGTAAATCGATTTAAATGGCAAAAAGCCATAGGCTGCGATGGAAACGCTGATCGCTCAGCGCACGATCGAATCAAAGCAGCGGCTTGCTCGTTTGAAACAGTCTGGATTCGTGGGTTGCATCAAGTTTTCGCAGAGGAATTCCAGATAGCCTTCGGCAGCGCATTGGCAGAGGGGTCGAATGAGCCACATTCCACAATCACCTGAGGGCGAGCCTGAACGCGCCGAGGCTGATGCCGCGGCCCTGATCGAGAAGGGCAAGCGCTGGTTCGCTGAAGCGCGTGAGCAAACGAAACGCGACGACGAGGACATCGCGGCTTGGCATCAGCGCCTCGCCGATCGGATGGACGGCATTCGCGGACCATATTTTACGGATTCGAAAAGCGATTGAGCAGCTCAACTGCCAGGGCTCAGCGCAGAAGACACCAGAGCCCGCGCCTGCTGCCCCGCAATGCCCTCGACCGAAAACCCCTCGATCTCCGCCTCGAACAGCCGGTGGAAATTCAGCTCGGCGTCGAGATGCAGGAACACGCCCCCTAAACCGATCGCGGCGCGGTCCATGAAGACGAATTCGCGCGGCACGGTCACCGGCCCGCGCTGCTTCAGGGCCTGATGCACCTGGAAGGCCTGCTTGCGGCCATACTCGGCCGGGCTGACATCTTCGGCGATGCGGCGTGTCCGGTCTTCCAGCAGCGGCCCGTAGATGAAACGCGCCCAGATGTTCAAGGTATCGACGAGGTCCTTGGTCAGCCCCTTGAAGCCCCAGATCTCATAGGCGTGGACGACGCGGGCGGCGTCGCCCTCCAGCAGGCCGCGATAGAGATCGACCACGCCGCCGACGAAACTGGGGGGGAAGATGCGGATGCAGCCATAGTCGAGCAGGTTGATGCCCTGCGCCTCGCCGCCTTCCGAGAAGACCGTGTAGTTGCCCAGATGTGGATCGCCATGGATGACGCCGTGATGGCTGAAAGGCCGCCACCAGGCCTTGAACATCGCGGTCGAGATCCGGTCGCGCGCTTCCTGGCCGTCCTGCTTATGGGACAGGATCGGGCTGCCCTCGAGCCAATGCATGGTCAGAAGCCTGCGCGTCGACAACGAGGCTTCGAGCCGGGGCACGCGCACCTCCGGCGTGTCGGCCAGGATCTCCTGATAAAGCGCGATATGCTTCGCCTCGCGAATGTAATCGAGTTCCTCGCGCACCCTGGCGCCGATCTCCTTGGCGATCTCGGTCGTGTCGATCACCGGATCCATGCGCCGGTGCAAGGCGAACAGGATGTCGAGCTGGGAGATATCGGCCTCCACGGCCGATTCCATGTCGGGATATTGCAGCTTGCAGGCGAGCTGCACGCCCTCCAGCGTCGTCGCGCGATGCACTTGCCCCAGCGACGCCGCGGCGGCCGGCTTCAAATCGAACTCGGCGAAGCGCTCGCGCCATTGCGGCCCGAGCTCGGCCATCATCCGGCGCTTGACGAAGGCGGCCCCCATCGGCGGCGCCTGCGATTGCAGCTTCTGCAATTCGGCGGCGTATTCCGGCGGCACCACGTCGGGAATCGTGGCGACGAGCTGCGCCACCTTCATGATCGGGCCCTTCAGCCCGCCCAGCGCCTTGGCCAAGGCCTCGGCATTGCTGGCCGTGCGGCCATCCAGCCCGAACAACCGCGTACCGGCGATGCGCGCCGCGACCCCGCCGACATTGGCCCCGACGCGGGCATAGCGCGCGGCGCGGGCGGAAAAGCGGTTGGCTTCGCTGTCGTGGTCGGACATGGGGCGTGACGGACCGTTCTGGTGGTTGACATCCCCATGTAGGCCGGCGCGGCGCGAACGCCAGTGCAGCCGATCGTCTCAGCCGCGAGAAGCGCAACTCCGATGCGCTTACCGATCAGAGGTAGCCGACCAGCCCCTGCGAGACATTGCCGCCCAACCGCCCCTGCGTCGCCTGGATGCTCTGATAGGTCTGGACGAGCTGGCTGGTGAAGCGGTCGCTGATCCCAAGCGCGGCTTTCTCCTCGGTGCTCATGGCGGCATATCGGTTGACCAGGGCAAGGCTTGCGCTCGCGCCGTCGCTGCCGCCGGATGTCGCCTTCAGCGTATCGAGCACGCTTGCGCGGTTGCGCTGGTCGAGCTCCGCCTTGGCGGCGCGGACCTCGCCCAGCGAGAAGGCCGCGCCTTGATTGAGGGCGACCGCCGCCAAGGAGCGATTGTCGAACTTGGCGAAATCCACCTGCTGGCCATCCTTGCGCGACGCGTCGAACACAAGTTCGGTACCCTTGTCCTTCGCGCTGTTGGCCTGATCGTCCAGCAGCGAGCGCGCATTGGCGGCAACCGCCGCGATCGTCGTCTGGGGCGTCAGCGACCCGCCGGGCGTGGTTTTTCCGAGCAGGGCTTTGACGGGATCATTGGCGTTGCCGGTGTCGGGCGCCTTGCCAGGCGTCTTTCTCGCGGCGGCAGCACCGTCGAGCAGAGCCTGCTTCTGATCCTTCCAGGCCGTGGTCGCCTGCTCGTCCGGCCCGGCCTCGTCGGCATATTTCAGAGCGGCATCGTAAAGGGCGGCGTAGTTCCCGGTATGTCGCGCAATGACGACATGCGGCGAGATCGCCGTGTCGAAGCGGGATTGCAGCGCTGTCGCGGCAGCAGTGCTCTCATCGCTGGAGAACAGACCCTGCGCATTCGACGCCATCGCCGACAATGTCGCGCGGCCCTGCCCGCTCAGATCGACCGCGACCTTGCCGTCGATCAGCGCCGAGGAAATGCCGAGCGCTTGATATTGCTGGTCGAACCATTGCCGCGCATTCGCCGCGCGCGTGGCGAGAGTCGTTCCGGAATCGACGGAGGCCGATGCGGAGGTCCGAGCGAGATAGGCCTTGGCCTCGTCAGACAGGGCGACGGTCGCCGAGGCAGGGAGTTGTGACCCCGTCGACGCATCCTCGCTGAGCAACTGCGCGAGCGAGGGCTGCGAGTCGAGCACTGCCTGCCCGCTGCGGGTGTAATTCAGGAGCAAGGAGGCACTGGCGCCGATGGTCGTGGACATCGCGACTCTCCGGAGATGGCGTTCGACGCTCCGGAGCAGTGACTGTGCCAGCTTTAAGGCCTTGATAACTATAAATATGCCGCCTGACCGCACCGGCAGGAAATGCCCCCGCCCGGCAAAAACTGCTGCTTTGCCCGCCGCGTTAACGCCGCGCCGCGAGATCCGCCCGCACCTCGACTACGCTCGCGGCACGCCCGCCGGCCGCCTCGACCAGCTTCACCGTTTCCGCCACGAGTTCCGCATTCGTCTTCACGCAGCCGAAATGCGCATCCTCAAGCCCCGCCCGGACATGGACGCCGCGCGCCACCGCCGGCCCGATCAGATTGGAGAGATCGACACCCAACCCCGCGATCATCACCGGCGCGCCCGGCGCATCCTCGGCAAGCAGTGCAAGATGGGCCTCGAGCGCATAGGCCTTGGGTGGAAAACCCCAGGCGAAGGCATCGGAGAACATCAGGCGATAGATCGGCGTCGGCAGTCCTGGATAGGCCTTGGCCAGCGCCGCGCCCAAGCGCGTGAAGCCGGGCTCATAGATCGCATAGCTCGGATGGATCTTGTGGGCATGGGCCACCGCCATGCCCTCGCGGATATGCTCGCCCGGGTTCTGGTAGATGAAGCCGGGCTCGCCTCCGGGAACACCGGCGAAGGTCGTCCAGTTGCAGGAGCCGGGATCGAGCACGCCCCACTCGACGAGGCCGCGCTTCGCCAACTCCTCCAGATGGGTGTAGCGGCCGGAGCCGAGCATGTCGCCGGCATAGCCCGAGCCGAGGATCGGGATCGTCGGATAGACGATGGCGTCGACCTTGGCGCGAATGCCTTCAATCGCCCGGGCATAGAGCTGCCAATCGTCGCGCTGGCGGCCGGTCTCGACGTCGTAGACATGCAGATGCACGATCGCAGCCCCTGCCTCCACCGCAGCGATGCCAGCAGCGATGATGTCGGGGATGGCAACCGGAATGCCGGGCTGGCGCTCCTTGCCCCAGGGCCCATTGATCGCGGCCTCGATCCAGATGGCGGTGGTCATGCCGAAACTCCTGCTGCACGTCGCACATTGAATAATACTGCAGCCGCAAAGTTTCAGCGCGCCCGCCCCGCCATCTCCGCAATCCCGTCGTGAGCAAATGCGGCAACGCCCGGCCTTGTCAGCCCGCTCCCTTCGCGCGCCTAATCGCCAAAACGACGATCGGGAACGGAAACGATGGGCCTCTATTTCGAGGAATTCGGCGAGGATCTGCGCGTCGTCACGCGCGGTCGTACCGTCGGCGAAGGCGACATCACGCTGTTTGCAGGGCTCTCCGGCGATTTCAACCCGCTCCATGTCGACAGCGAGTATTGCGCCACGACCCCGTTCGGCGAGCGCATCGCCCATGGCCCGCTGACGCTTGCCATGGCGATCGGCCTGGTGTCGCAGCAGAACCTGGTCGACGCCACCACCATGGGCCTGCTCGATCTGCATTGGAGCTTCGCCGGACCGGTCAGGATCGGCGATACCGTCCATGCCGTGGTCACGACCGTGGATCGCAAGCCCTCGCGCAAACCCGATCGCGGTGTCGTCACCCTCAGGCTCGATGTCTTCAACCAGCGCGGCGAGCAGGTCCAGACCGGCCATCTCAAGCTTTTGATGAAGCGCCGGCCGGAGCAAGGCTGATGCTGACACGGGCGGCAAGCTACCGGAACACCTTCGAGGCTTTCCGCTGGGATATCCCGGAGCACTTCAACATCGGCGTCGCCTGCTGCGATCGCCATGCCGACGGCTGCGGCAAGCCGGCGCTGATCTATGAGGATCAGGATCACAGCGTCGCAACCCTCAGCTTCGACGAGCTGAAACTGAGCTCCAACCGCCTCGCCAATATGCTGCGCGGCCATGGCATCGGAGCGGGCGAGCGCGTCGGCATCCTGCTGCCGCAGCGGCCGGAGACGGCGATGGCTCATCTCGCCATCTACAAGATGGGCGCGATCGCGCTGCCGCTCTTCACCCAGTTCGGGCCGGACGCGCTCGAACACCGCTTACAGCACAGCGGCGCGGCAGCGCTGATCACCGATGCCGAGAACATCGGCAAGATCGAGGCGATCCGCGCCGCCTTGCCCGACCTCAAGCGCATCTTCGTCATTGACGATGGAGAAACGACCGGAGCCCATCTCGATTTCGACGCAGAGCTGGCGAAGACCTCCGACAGTTTTGCGCCGGTGGATACGCGGGCCGATGATCCAGCTCTGATCATCTACACCTCCGGCACGACGGGAAAGCCCAAGGGCGCGCTGCATGCCCACAGCGTCCTGCTCGGCCACCTGCCCGGTGTGCAACTGCCGCAGGAGTTCTTCCCGCAAGCCGGCGACCTGTTCTGGACGCCGGCCGATTGGGCCTGGGCCGGCGGCCTGCTCGACGTGCTGCTGCCGAGCCTCTATTTCGGCGTGCCGGTGCTGGCCTCGCGCGCCCGCAAATTCGATCCGGAAGCCGCCTTCGCGCTGATGGCCCGGCATAAGATCCGCAACGCCTTCCTGCCGCCGACGGCGCTGAAACTGATGCGGCAGGTCGAGAGGCCGCGCCAGCGCTTCGACTATGCGATGCGCTCGATCGGCACCGGCGGCGAGACGCTCGGTGCCGACATGCTGGCCTGGAGCGAGGAGACCTTCGGCTTTCCGGTCAATGAGTTCTACGGCCAGACCGAGGCGAACCTGATCGTCTCGAACTGCGCCAGCCTGTTCCCGATCGTGCCGGGCTCCATGGGCCGCGCCGTGCCCGGCCACCGCGTCGCGGTGATCTCGCCCGAAGGCGAGGAGCTGCCGGCCGGCGAGCAGGGGCTGATCGCGGTGGCAAGGCCCGACCCGGTGATGATGCTGGAATACTGGCGCCAGCCCGAGGCGACGGCCGCCAAATTCGTCGGCGACTGGCTCGTCACCGGAGACACCGGCGCCTGCGACGCAGAAGGCTATTTCTGGTTCCAGGGCCGCGACGACGACATCATTTCCAGCGGCGCCTATCGCATCGGGCCCGGCGACATCGAGGACTGCATCATCCGCCATCAGTCCGTGCTGATGGTCGCTGTCGTCGGCAGCCCCGACCCGCTGCGCACCGAGGTGGTGAAGGCCTTCGTGCTGCCGAAACCGGGCTTTGCTCCCTCGGACGCGCTGGCCGCCGAGATCCAGGCCTTCGTCAGGGAGCGGCTCGCCGCCTATCAATATCCCCGAGAGATCGAATTCGTCACCGAGCTGCCGATGACCGCGACCGGCAAGATCCGGCGCAAGGATCTGCGCGACCAGGAGGTGGCGCGGAAGAAATCCGGCGGCGACCGATGAAAGCCTGAGTTCGCCCGCATCAGAGCATTGTCGAGCGAAGAGGATGCCGGTTCGCGTGAAGACAATGCGTTGAAACAAAAATCTAGAACCAGGTCTTCATCAGAAAGGCTCCCGTCGCCTCGAACAGGCCAAGGCGCGCATGTTCGAGATGCATGAGATGCGTGCCCTCAGTGATTTTGACGTCGCGCGTCTCGGCCGCGCCCAGCCGCCGGCGCAACCAGAGCGCATCATCATCCGTGCACAGGCCGTCCCAGGCGCCTCGCACGATCAATGTCGGCGCCTGAACTCTTGCCGGCTCGTAGGCGAGGTCTCCAGCCCAGGCCGCCTTGATATCGGCAGCCGGCCCTCCCGGAATCCGGACGGCGGGAACAGGCCACCTTGTCGCCGCCCCTGGATCGCTTGCGAGATAGGCCGGAGCCCAAGAGGCCAGCCCGGGTTCGATCAGCACCGCGGGATGGCCCGCGGGAACGTCCTCGACAAAGCGAGCGAGTTGCTGAGCGATCGAAACCTGCCGCCAGCTTTCGGGGCTATCGCCCGTCGCCATGCGCGACCCTTCTCGCTGCGCGATCGGCCCAAAGAAAACCAGACGTTCGATGGTCCCGGGCTGGAGCGACGCGTGGAGTCCGGCCACGATCGTGCCCCAGGAATGCGCGATCAACGATAGTCTGGCACGGCCCGTGACCTGCCTGACATGCGCCAGAACCCGCGCGAGCTGGGCCTGCGCATCGCATGCACCGCCAAAGGGCGGGTTCTCGGATGCGGCGTGTTCAAAGGCAGGTGGGCGGTCGGAGCCGCCGAAACCGGCAAAGTCGAACGCCCAGACGTCAAACCCGCGCGCCGCCAGGTCGTCCATCCAGGACAGGCCGCCGAAGCGATAGGCCACCGAAAGCGCCGATGGAAACGTCGCGCCATGGACATAGGCCACGCTCGGTCCGGTCCCCGTGATGCGGCGCAGGAGCAAGGTCGGCTCGCCATCCCGCCCGCTCAGATATGTGACGTCTCCAGTCGTTTCCGACTGGCATGCGATGGTGTGATTCACGATCTGCTTCCGTGGCCTCAATCAGCCGGAAGCATGCGCCCGCGCGCCGGGCAGGTCCTGCGCAATCACTTCGGTCTCGGCCGAAGCATCGGCGCCAAACCTTACCCCGCCTCTAGCACCAGCTCGAAGGTCATCAGCACCGGGTTGTCGCCACGCGTCAGCCGGCCCTGCGCCATCGCCCCGGTGTAGTCGACCAGCGCCACGTCGATTTCAGAGGTCATGCGCTGCCCCTCGCTCCAGACCCGGCCGGACTTGATCGCGATCTCGGTGGCGAAGTTCTCGACCGCCCGGCCATCCTCGAAGCGCGCGCCGATCGTCGAGCCGACGCCGCCATGGATCGTCGCGCGCTTGACGCCGTGCTCGGCGCAGAACTGCTCCAAAGCACCGGCAAGGTCGATATTCGGGCGCACACGCAGGGCGAAGAAGCGCCCTTCCCGCGTCGCGCCCAGCAAGGGGACCGTCGCGGGGCCGAACAGCTTGAAATTGGTCTCGGCATCGACATAGGCCGCGAAACCCGCGCCATCGATGCCGACGGCCGGGAGCGTGATTGCCTCGGCCACCAGCGTCTCGTCAGGCAGGATATGGCCGCCGCTGCGCTTGCCGTCCCCCTCCTGCCAGAGCGCATGGCAATGGAAGAAGGGCGCGCCGTCACGCAGGCCGAAGGTCAGCGCGCCGGTCTCGATGCGGGCGATGCCCGGCGGCCGGAAGATCTCGCTGTAGAAAGCCGCGTGCTCCGGCGTCTGCGACAAGGCCGGCATGACATAGCTGAACGACGACAGGGCCGCGCCGTCGATCCGCGCGACGCCCGAGGTGAAGCCCGCCGCGGCAAAGCTGCGCCGCACGGCCTCAAGCAGGGTCAGGCCGGGCTGCAGCGTCATCTCGAAGCGCAAACCATGACTTTCCGCCCATTCGACGCGCTCGGGCGCTGCGGGACCGGGCTGCTCGATGCGTCTCATGACCTCGTCCTCCCAGGAAAAGCCTGACGCATCATGGCGGGATCGCGGCCGGGTAAAAAGCGATCATGCGGAGGGAACACCGAACTGAGCGGCAAAACCGGCGCGTACTGGCAGGACAATGGCAACCTCGTTTCAGCGTGGCGGCGGAACCAACGGCCCCGCCAGATGTTTTCGCTCAGTCCGTTCCGGGCCAATTCGACCTGCAACGGCCAGCAACGATCAAGAGAGGATAACCTGATGGATAGGCGCTCTTTTATCCTGAGCCTGATTGGCGGGGCGGCTGCCGCCAGCGTCGGCGCTGTCGCGATGGCGCAAGCCGCGCCGGTGACGCTCGCTCCGGAGCCCGTGGACGCGAAGCCGGCCGAGCCGCATGCGGCCCGGTCGCTCGATGATACCGACGCAGCGTTCAGCCGCCATCGTTATCGCCATCATCGCCGGCATCACCGTCGGCATTACCGCCGTCACCGCCGCTATTACCGCCGCTGATCGGCGCCAGCGCGTTCCCGGGCCCCATGACGACCTTGTTCCGGTCGTCATGGGGCCTGTCCGCCGGTTGAAGCCATCCATCGCGGCAGCCGTCACGAGCGCAGCCAGTCCAATTCGCCGCGCGCCTCGAGTTCGTCCCTGACCAGCCGCTTGGGCACCTTGCCATAGCCGGATTTCGGCAAGGCCTCCCAGAAGAAGAAGCGCTTGGGCATCTTGTAGCGGGCGATCTTCGCCGCGAGATACTCCGCCATTTCGGCCTCGGTCGCGCTTGCACCCGCGCGCGCCACGCAGACCGCGACGCCGATCTCGCCCCAGACCGGGTCAGGCAGGCCGAGCACCGCAACCTCCGCGATCGCTGGATGGGTCAGGATCTTCTCCTCGATTTCGCGCGGATAGATGTTCGAGCCGCCGGAGATGTACATGTCCGAGGCGCGGCCGGTGATGTAGACAAAACCCTGCTCGTCCATATGGCCAAGATCGCCGGTGCGGAACCAGCCGTCGCGGAATGATTTCGCATTGGCTTCGGGGTTGTCGTAATAGCCGGCGAAGACGGCGGGGCCGATCACGCAGATCTCGCCCTGCACGCCCGGCGCAACTGCATTGCCGGCATCGTCCTGGATCTGCACTTCCATGCCGCTGCGCTCGAAGCCACAGGTCCCGATGCGAGCATCGGGACCGTCCTGCGCCTCGTGCAGGGCCGGCGGCAGCACCGTGATGTTGCCGGTGACCTCGCCCAGCCCAAAATACTGCACCAGCACCTTGCCGAGCTTGCCGAGCGCGGCCTTCTGGTCCTCGCGATACATCGGCGCGCCCGCATAGATGATGTGGCGCAGGCTGGAATGGTCGTGCTGGTCGACGGCCGGATGCTCGACCAGCATCTTCAGGATGGTTGGCACGGTGAAGATGTTGGTGATCTTGTACCGCTCGATCAGGCGATAAGCCTCATCGATGTCGAAGCGCTCGGTCGGCAGCAGGATCGTCGCCGCGCCGCGCGAGGACAGCACGAGCTGGTGCACGCCGGCTCCATGCGAGAGCGGGGCGACGACGAGCGAGGCGTCCACCTCGGTCGAGCCCGGCACCAGGTCGGCGAGATGGTTCGTCACCACGAAACCCATTTGGCCATGGGTCAGCACGGCGGCCTTCGAGCGCCCGGTCGTGCCGGAGGTGAAGAAGAACCAGCACGGGTCGTCATGCTCGACCGCGGCATTGGCAACCTGCTCGCCGAGATGGCGCGCGATCACCTCGCCGACCTCGGCCTCGCCGAACTCGCCCGGCCCGATCCGCCAGATGAACTCCGGCGCAGGCTCCGAGGCGGCAACAGCCGCCGCATGGGCCGGAAAATCGCCATGGCAGATGAAGGCCTTGGCGCCCGAGGAGGTGCCGAGATAGCCGACCTCGTCGGGCAGCAGCCGGAAATTGGTCGGAACCCAGACCGCGCCCAGGCGGAAGGCGGCAAACATCGAGACGAACATCGCGTCGCAATTCTTGGAATGGACCAGGATGCGGTCGCCCTTGCCGATGCCGCGCTGGCGCAAGCCGGCGGCCAAGGCCGAGACCTGCGCGTCGATCTCGCCCCAGCTCCAGGTCCGCTCGCCCCAGATGAAGCCGGCCCGCTCCCCGAAACGGCGCGCATTCTGCGTCGCGATATGGGCCAGATTCATCACGCGTTTGGACATTGGAGCAACGCCGCCCTTGGGAACAACGCCGCCATTGGGCGCGATGCCGGTTTTCAGCGCGGTCTCGGTCATGCTGCGCTCTCCTTGTCGCGGCGGATCGTCATGGTTCATCTCCGTTCGCCGGCGCGGCGGCGCAATGGCGCGGGCGCGCCGGGCTGTGCCGGCCGGGCCTCGTCCTGGATACGGAATTCGCGCAGCCTGGCCTCGAGCCTGGCGACCTCCTCGCGCAGCAACTGCGCGAGAAAGGGTTCGCGGTCCGGCTGCATCCGGCTCTCGATCGCGGCCAGCGAGAGGCAGGCGTCGGCCCGCCCCTGCGCATCGCGCACGACCATCGCCATGCCCCAGGAGCCGGGGAAGAGCAGCCCGCGATTCATCGCATAGCCGCGCTCACGCGTCTCCGCGACGAGGTCGTCCACGATTGCCCGCGACAGCATCGGGTAGCGCTGCGGAAACTGCGCGGCATTGGCCGCCATCGCCTGCTCGACACCCTCATCGTCGAGCGCGGCCAACAGCGCGATGCCGCCGACGCCGGCGCCGAGCAGATGCCTGTCGCTGGGGGCGAGCACATGCGAGCGGATCGGATAATCGCCGTCCTCGCGCTGCAGGCAGACGACCGTCCAGTCCCGCCTGACCTGGAGGAAGGCGGCATCGCCCGTCGCCTGCGCCAGACGCACGACGCCCTCCTGCGCAAGCCGATGGATTCCGAAACGATCCGCTGCGATGGTGCCGAGAATAAAGGATTCAGGCCCGAGGAAATAGCGCCGTGTCGCCGCCTCCTGCTCGATCAGCCCGGCCTCGATCAACGCCACCAGAATGCGGCGGCAAGTCGGCTTCTGCAGCCGCGAGCCGTCGACGAGTTCGCTCAGGCTGGCGCCGCGCGTGCGGCTCGACGCGACCAGCCGCAGCAAGGCTGCCGCCCGCCCGATGCTCTGCGCACCGGTCGGTTCGGAGCTGGCCTCCCGCACAGCAAGATTTGGACGATCCATATCGTGGACCCTTTTAACGTCCTTATTGCGTTGACAACTCTTTCATCACTTGTATTTCGTCAAGGATAAAGAATACTGGCTCGGAGTGATCCACGATATGGAACGGTTCGAGCAGGCTGGCGGCCAGGAGGTCGCGACCTAAGGTTACGCGGCCCTCCGAAACCGGAGCGAGGGCCGTCGCTGCGATTACAGCTCTCGCGCGGGCAAACCCGCGGAGAGTCCGGCCTGAAGACTTGGGAGGACACCAGATGACGAAATTGACACGCCGCAGCTTTGCCGCCGGCACCGGCGCCCTTGCCGTGACCGGCTTTTCCATCGGCCGGGCGCGGGCGGCCGAATTCACCTATAAATTCGCCAACAACCTGGCGCTGACGCACCCGCTCAACAAGCGCGCGCAGGAAGCCGCCAGCAAGATCAAGGAAGAGACCGGCGGCCGCTTCGAGCTGCAGATCTTCCCCTCGAGCCAGCTCGGCTCCGACACAGACACGCTCGGCCAGATCCGCTCCGGCGCGGTCGATTTCTTCACGCTCTCGGGGCTGATCCTCTCGACCCTGGTGCCGGCCGCCGCGATCAACGGCGTCGGCTTCGCCTTCAAGGATTACGACACGGTCTGGAAGGCGATGGACGGCAAGCTCGGCGACTATGTCCGCGCCGAGATCGCCAAGAGCCGCTCGATCTTCGCGATGGAGAAGATCTGGGACAACGGCTTCCGCCAGACCACGAGCTCGGGCAAGCCGATCGTCACCCCGGCCGACCTGAACAACCTCAAGATCCGCGTCCCGCCTGCGCCGCTCTGGACCTCGATGTACAAGGGCTTCGGCGCGGCCCCGACGACGATCAACTTCAACGAGGTCTACAGCGCCCTGCAGTCGAAGATCGTCGACGCGCAGGAGAACCCGCTCGCGATCATCGAAACGGCCAAGCTCTATGAGGTCCAGAGCTTCTGCTCGCTGACCAATCATATGTGGGACGGCTTCTGGCTCCTGGCCAACAAGGCGAACTGGGATGCGCTGCCCAAGGACATCCAGGCCATCGTCGCCAAGCACCTCAACGCGGCCGGCATTGCCGAGCGCGCCGACGTCGCCGCGCTGACGGTAAATCTGCAGACCGAATTGTCCGCCAAGGGCATGAAGTTCAACACGGTCGACGCCGCCCTCTTCCGCGACAAGCTCAAGAACGCCGGCTTCTACAAGGAATGGGAAGCCAAGTTCGGCAAGGAAGCCTGGGCGACCCTCGAGGCCGCCGTCGGCTCGCTGAGCTGACGCCTGCACCATGGACACCGTGTCCGAATTCGCGACGCCGCCCGCAACGGCGGCGGCGCCACGCCGGCCCATCGCCGCGAAGATCGACCGCATCCTCGGCGTCATCGTCGAGATACCGGCAGCGATCCTCGTCGTCGCCGAGGTCGTCGTGCTGTTTTCGGGCATCATCGCCCGCTATCTCCTGCACACGCCGCTGACCTGGTCGGACGAGCTTGCCTCGACCCTGTTCCTCTGGCTCGCCATGCTCGGCGCCGTCGTCGCGCTCCGGCGCGGCGAGCATATGCGCATGACGGCGCTGGTCTCGCGCTGCACGCCGGAATGGCGCAACTTCTTCGACGCGCTGGGCGTGGCCGCCGGTCTCGGCTTCCTGCTCCTGATCATCGGCCCCGCCTTCCGCTGGGCCGAAGAAGAAGCCTTCATCACCACCCCGGCGATGGAAATCTCGAATGTTTGGCGCGCCGCCGCCTTTCCGGTCGGCGTCGGCTTGATGATCGCCTTTTCGCTGCTGCGCCTGACCATGCGCTCGGGCGTGCCGCAGGCCCTGCTGGCGCTGGCTTTGGTCGCCATCGCGGTCGCCGGCTTCTGGTGGCTCGGCCCCATGCTCAAGACGCTGGGCAATCTCAACCTGATCATCTTCTTCGTCGGCGTCGTCGGGTTTTGCGTCTTCTCCGGCGTGCCGATCGTCTTCTCCTTCGCGCTCGCAACCTTCGGCTACCTCGCACTGACCACGCGCGTGCCGACGATGACCCTGGTCGGGCGCATGGACGAAGGCATGAGCCATCTCATCCTGCTCGCCGTGCCACTCTTCGTCTTCCTCGGCCTGCTCATCGAGATGTGCGGCATGGCCAAGGCGATGGTGCGCTTCCTGGCGAGCCTGCTCGGCCATGTTCGCGGCGGCCTCTCCTATGTGCTGATCGGTGCGATGTATCTCGTCTCGGGCATTTCGGGCTCGAAGGCGGCCGACATGGCCGCGGTCGCGCCGGCCTTGTTTCCGGAGATGAAGGCGCGCGGTGCCAAGCCGGGCGACCTTGTCGCCCTGCTCTCGGCAACGGGCGCGCAGACAGAAACGATCCCGCCCTCGATCGTGCTGATCACCATCGGCTCCGTGACGGGCGTCTCGATTGCGGCGCTCTTCACCGGCGGCCTGCTGCCCGGCGTCGTCCTGGCGATCGGGCTCTGCTTCGTCGTGGCGCGGCGTTATCGCCATGACGATCTCAGCCATGTCGTGAAGGCGAAATGGCCCGAGATCGGCAAGGCCTTCATCATCGCGCTGCCGGCGCTCGCATTGCCCTTCCTGATCCGCGCCGCCGTCGTCGAGGGCGTTTCGACCGCCACCGAGGTCTCGACAATCGGCATCGTCTATTCGCTGATCATCGGGCTTCTGGTCTACCGCCAGTTCAACTGGTCCCGCCTCGGCCAGATCCTAATCGACACCGCCTCGCTCTCCGGCGCCATCCTGATCATCATCGGGGCGGCATCCGCCATGGCCTGGGGCCTGACGCAGTCTGGCTTCTCCCGGACGCTGGTCGAGATCATGACCCATCTGCCCGGCGGCGCGATCGGCTTCATGGCCGTATCGATCCTTGCCTTCATCATCCTGGGCAGCGTGCTCGAAGGCATCCCCGCCATCGTCCTGTTCGGTCCGCTCTTGTTCCCAATCGCCAAGCTCGTCGGCATCCACGAGGTGCACTACGCCATGGTCGTGGTGCTCGCGATGGGGCTTGGCCTGTTCGCACCGCCCTTCGGCGTCGGCTATTACGCGGCCTGCGCCATCGGCAAGGTCAATCCCGACGAGGGTATCGGCCCGATCTGGGGCTATATGCTGGCCCTGCTGATCGGCCTGATCATCGTGGCGGCGGTGCCCTGGTTCTCGATCGGATTCCTGTGATGGCCGATCGTCTGAAGAGCAAGATCGCCATCGTCTTCGGCGCCGGCTCGTCAGGGCCGGGCTGGGGTAACGGCAAGGCTGCAGCCGTCGCCTTCGCCCGCGAAGGCGCCCGCGTCGCCTGTATCGACATCAGCCAGGCTGCCGCCGACGAGACCGCCGGCATCATCGCCGGGGAAGGCGGCGTCGCCATCGCGCTTGCCGCCGATGTGACGCAACAGGGCTCGATCGACGCAGCAGTCGCCGCGACCATGACCCGCTTCGGCCGCATCGACATCCTGCACAACAATGTCGGGGTCACCCATATGGGCGGCCCGGTCGAGCTCAGCGAAGAGCAGTTCAAGGCGGCGGTCGACCTCAATCTTGGCCCGGTCTTCCGCTGCTCCAAGGCGGTGATCCCGCATATGCTGAAGGCCGGCGGCGGCGCGATCGTCAACATCTCCTCGCTCGCGGCGATCCGATGGACCGGCTACCCCTATTTCGCCTATTACGCGACCAAGGCGGCGGTGAACCAGGCGACGCTCGGCCTCGCCATGCAATATGCAAGGCAAGGCATCCGCGCCAATTGCATCATGCCCGGCATGATCGACACACCCTTGATCTACAAGCAGATCTCCAACCAATACGCCTCGGTCGAGGAGATGGTCGCGGCGCGCAACGCCGCCGTGCCGCTCGGCAAGATGGGCACCGCCTGGGACATAGCCAACGCGGCCGTCTTCCTCGCCTCCGACGAAGCCCAGTTCATCACCGGCGTCTGCCTGCCGGTCGATGGCGGCCAGAGCTGCGCCGTCGCCCCGCTGGGCTAGAGCGTTTTCGAGCGAAGCGGACACCGGTTCGCGCGAAGAAAACGCCCCGAGACAAAGAGCTTAGCGCCGTTGAACGATCCAATTGGATCGTCCAACGGCTCTAAGCACCAGCCCGCCCGGGCGGCTGGCCTGCATCTTGCTGTCGGGAGGTCATGCAAACCGACATCGCCATCGGCACGATCACGCCCTCGGGCAACCGCACGGTCGAGCGTGTGACGCAAGCGATCTGCGCCACGCTGCAAGGCGTGACGCCCCTGTTCACGCGCATCCCCGTCTTCGGCAACACCAGCCCCGACCAGGCCGCAGCCAACCCCTATGACTGGCCGGCGATGCTGCAGGCAGCGGAACTGCTCGGCCATGCCGAACCCGCCGCGATCTGCTGGAACGGCTCGAAGGGCGGCGATTACGGCTTCGACATCGACAAACGGCTTTGCGCCGACATCACCGTACGAACCGGGCGCCCCGCCGTGACCTCGGCCTTGGCCACGCTCACTTTGCTGCAGCGGCTAAACGCACAGCGCATCACGCTGATCACACCCTACACCACAACCGCTCAAGCGCGGAGCATCGCCAACTTCACCGCCAAGGGCTTTACCGTCGTCGCCGAGCGCCATGCCGGCCTGAGCGACAATCTCTCCTATGGCGCGGTGCCGCCAGGCGAGATCGCCGCGATGGCGCGAGCAGCCATGGCGGAGGGTTCGGCCGAGGCGATCGTCATCTTCTGCACCAATTTCAACGGCGCTCCCACCGCAGCCATGCTCGAGGCGGAGACAGGCTTGCCCGTCATCGATTCGGCGGCAGCCGGTGTCTGGGCCGCGCTCAAGGCCGCCGGCGTCGATACGGGCCGGGCAGTCGCAGGCTGGGGCCGGATTTTCAGCCTCTGACGATCGCGAGCACCTGATCCCACGACCTCTCCGCACACGCCTCCTATCCGGGCATTGGCCGCATAAGAAACATGCTTGACTGTTTGCAAAACGAGTCGCAGCTTTCGCTCGTCCTGTGGGGTTGAGGCTTGGCGTGAGCGGAACCGGTAAAAGACGATCCCAAAAGGAGCGCAGCGCGGAAACCTCGACGCGGTTGATGAACGCGACGATCGACCTGCTGCACGACCGGGGCCTCGCCCGCACCACCACCCCGGAGATCGCCCGCCAGGCCGGTGTCTCACGCGGCGCGCTGACGCATCATTTCACCACCCGCGAGGCGATCATCAGCGTCTCCGTCGCCGACATGCTCAGCAAGACCACCCGCGACCTGCACCGCTTCGCCGAGGATTTCATCGCCCGGGGCGGCTCCAGCGACGAGATCGTCGACTATATCTGGCAGATGATGGAGGACCGGCTGTTCTACGTCACCATGGAGTATCTGCCCGAAGCCCGGCATAATCCCGACTTCAGAGCCGAGCTCATCCCCACCGTCCGCGATTTCCACGCCGGTCTCGACGCGATCTGGACGGCGCTCGCGGCCCGCACCGGCGTCGCTCCCGATCATACCCGCATCGTCATGAACGCGACGATGTGCCTCGTGCGCGGCATGATCAGCCAGACGGTGCTGCGCCCCAACGATCCCGCTTATTATCAGGGGATGCTGACCTTCTGGAAGCAGCAGGTCCGCCAGCAATTCCCGATCCAGGCTGCGTCCTCGCAGGATTCCAGACGCAAGGCAGGCGCGCGATGACCGCAGCCCTTACCATCGCAGGGCTGAAGCTCGACTTCTATGGCGTGCATGTGCTGCGCGGCGTCGATTTCGCCGTTCCCGCCGGCTCCTTCACCGGGCTGATCGGCCCCAACGGCGCCGGCAAATCAACCCTGTTCAATGCGGTCTCCGGGCTCTACCGCCCCAAGGCCGGCTCGGTCCGGCTGGGCTCGGTCGAGACCACCGGCCTGCCCCCCGAAAGGCTCGTGGCGGCCGGGCTGGTACGCTCATTCCAGCTTGCGCGCGGCTTTCCCAAGCTCAGCGTCTTCCAGCATCTGATGCTCTATGGCGCCAGGCAGCCGGGCGAGAACCTGCTGGCGGCGATGCTGCCCTCGGCTGCAGCGCGGCGGCGCGAGCAGGAGCTCACCGAGCGCGCCTTCGGCATCGCCCGGCGGCTCAAGCTCGACCATGTGCTGGACAACCCGGTAACGGCGCTCTCGGGCGGGCAGAAGAAGCTGGTCGAGATCGGGCGCGCCCTGATGGCCGACCCCAAGATCCTGCTGCTCGACGAGCCGATGGCCGGCGTCAACCCGAGCCTCACCGAGCAGATCGCCGATCACCTCATCGCGCTGAACCGGGACGGGCTGACGATCTGCCTGATCGAGCACGACATGGCGCTGATCAAGCGGCTCTGCGCGCCCGTCATCGTGATGGCCGAGGGCAAGACCCTGACGCAAGGCTCATTCGACGAGGTCGCCTCCGACATCCGCGTGCAGGAAGCCTATCTCGGGAGGCGGCATTGAGCGTGGCGAATGGCGGCTTGGCGAATGGCGGCCTGCTTGCCGTCGACGGCGTCGTCGCCGGCTATGGCGCGGCCGAACAGATCCTGAAGGGATGCTCGCTGCGGGTCGAGGCCGGCGAGATCGTCTCGATCATCGGCCCCAATGGCGCCGGCAAGTCGACCTTGCTCAAGACGATCGCGGGGCTGGTGTCTGCGCGCGAGGGCGCGATCATCTTGAACGGAGCCGACGTGACCAGCCAGGGCGCGCTCGGCCGCGCCAAGCACGGCATCGGCTTCGTGCCACAGGAGCGCAATGTCTTCGGCGCGATGACGGTTGCCGAGAACCTCGAGATCAGCGGCTTCCAGGACCCCGGCAAGATGCGCGAGCGCAGCGAGGAGCTCTATGCCCGCTACCCGATGCTGGCGAGCAAGCGCCGCGCGCTCGCCCGCACACTTTCGGGCGGCCAGCGCCAGATCCTCGCCATGGCGATGGGCCTGATGAATGCGCCCGCCCTGCTCCTGCTCGATGAACCGACGGCGGGCCTCTCGCCCAGGGCGGCCGAGGAGCTGTTCGAGGCGATCGTGGCTCTGAACAAGGGCGGCCTGCCGATCCTGATGGTCGAGCAGCATGCGCTGGAAGCGCTCGAGATCTCAACGCGCGGCTACATCCTCATCTCCGGCCGCAACAACCGCGAGGGCTCAGGCCCCGCGCTCGCCGCCGACCCCGAAATCCGCCGCCTCTTCCTCGGCGGCTGATCACGATGCCGACCTGATCCAAGCCGACCGACCAAGAAACCAGCAATCATAACAGGGGATAACCATGACCGAGTTCCTGACCGACCGCCGCACGCTGCTCGGCGGCGCTGCCGCACTTGCCGGCCTCTCCGCCTTGCCGAAGCTCGCTTTGGCGCAGGGCGCGCCGATCAGGATCGGCACGCTGACGCCATTGACCGGTGCGGGCGGCCCCTATGGCCCAGTGATGGTCAAGGCGGTGAAGGCGGTCATCGACGAGGTCAATGCTGCCGGCGGCGTGCTGGGACGCAAGGTCGAGCTCGTCTCGGAAGACGACCAGACCAGCCCGGAAGCCGGCGTGCGCGCCGCACGCAAGCTGATCGACGTCGACAAGGTCTCGGCGATCCTGGGCACCTGGGCTTCCTCGGTGACCACCGCCGTCGCCCCGCTCTGCTGGGAATCGAAGACCTTCCTCTGCACCACCTCCGGCGCGGATTCGATCACGGCCCTGCCGCATCAGGGCTATCTGATCCGCACCCAGCCGACGACGACGCTGCAGGGCCGCAAATTCGGCGAGTTCGCGATCGCCCAGGGCGCCAAGCGCGTCTTCTTCCTCTCGCCGCAGACGCCTTTCGCCAAGAGCCAGTTCGACAACATCACCGAGGCCGTGAAGAAGGCCGGCGGCGAGACGGCTTCCCTGATCTATGACGACAAGAAGCCGGCCTACCGCACCGAGATCGACGAGGTGCTGCGCTTCAAGCCCGACGCCATCGTCTTCGGCGGCTATACCCCCGACACCGCGGTGATGCTGAAGGATCTCTATCGCGCCGATTTCAAGGGCGTGAAGATCGCCTTCGGCTATTCGGTCAACCAGAAGCTGATCGAGAGCGTTCCTGCCGAGGTCGTCGACAAGACCTTCATGATCTCGCCCTCGCCGGCCGAAGGCTCCAAGGCCTATGAGAAGCTGGTCAAGCTCATCGGCGTCGCCTCGCCCGATCCCTACACCACCCAGATCTACGACCACATCAACCTCGTGCTGATGGCGATCGCGATCGCGGGCGACGCCACGGGCACCGCGATCAAGGACAATATCCGCAAGGTCAGCCAGGCTCCCGGCGGCGCCAAGATCGACAGCGCCGTCGACGGGCTGAAGGCGATCGCCGCCAAGCAGGCGGTCGATTATGACGGCGCCAGCGGCCCCTGCGACTTCACCGAGATCGGCGACATCAGCGATTCGAAGTTCCGCTACGAGCAGGTCCAGTCCGGCAAGATCGCCCTGGTCAAGATCGCCTGATCGGGACCTGGCTCAGTGACCCTCCTCCTCCAGGCGCTCATCAACGGGCTGATGACCGGGGCGCTGATCGCCGTCCCGGCGATCGGCTTTTCCGCGATCTTCGCGGTGCTGCGCTACCCTAACTTCGCCATCGCCTCCTACGCCACCATCGGAGCCTTTGCCGCCTGGTGGGCCAATGCGGTGGCCGGGCTTCCGGTCATACCGGCGCTCGCCATCGCCTTTGCGGTGACGGGCGTGGTCGGCGTCGTGGCGGAGGAGACCGCGCTGAAGCGCCTACGCGACAATGGCGCGCTGATCGTGGCCATCGCCTCGATCGCGCTCAACCTCGTGCTGGAGAACATCGTCCGTTTCATCTTCGGCAACGACATGAAGGGCTATGATCTGCCGCTGGCACGCGACCTGCGCTTCGGCGAGTTGCGCATCGGCCCGCAGCAGCTCCAGAGCCTGGCCCTCTCCGTCGTGATCATGGCGGCGATGTTCCTGTTCCTGCGCTACACCCGCTTCGGCAAGGCGATGCGCGCGGTCGCCGACAATCCAGACCTCGCTCGCCTGAAGGGCATCGACCCGGCCAGGATCGCGATCGTCACGGTCTTTCTCGGTGCCGGGCTGTCGGGCGTCGGCGGCGTCCTGATCGGGCTCGACACCTCGATCGATCCGCTCACCGGCTATCGCGTCCTGCTCTCGGTCTTCGCCGCCGCGGTGCTCGGCGGGCTCGGCTCCATTCCCGGCGCTGTGGTGGGGGCGCTCGCGCTCGGCATCGCCGAGGAGCTCGCCTTGATCGCGGTGCCGGCGACCTATCGCACCGCCGTCGGGTTTGTGGCGATCCTGATCATGCTGACCTTCCGCCCGCGCGGCATCCTGGGCGAAAGGGCGACCTGATGCTGTCTTATGTCATCTTCACGCTGACGCTCTGCGGCATCTACGCCCTGCTCGCGCTCAGCCTCAACCTGATCTGGGGCGGGGTCGGCCTCGTCAATCTCGGCCTCGCCGGCTTCTTCGCGGTCGGCGCCTATGCCTCCGCGATCGCAACGGGAGCCGGTGCGCCTGTCCTGATCGGCTGGGGAGCTGCGCTCGTGGTCGGGGCGGTCGTCGGCCTCGTCGTCACCTTCGCCACCTTACGCTTGCGCGACGACTATCTCGCCATCGTGACGCTGGGCTTCGCAGAGGTCATCCGCCTCGTCGCGCTGAACGAGCGCTGGCTGACCAAGGGCTCGGACGGCATCTCCGGCATCAAGGCACCGCTCAAGGCCGAGCTCGGCCTGCAGGGGTTCAGCCTCTTCTATCTCGGCCTCGTCACGCTGATCGTGCTCGTGGTCTGGGCGCTGCTGCGGCGGCTCGATCTCTCCCCTTACGGACGCGCCATGAAGGCGATCCGCGAGGATCAGCAACTTGCAGCCTTCGCCGGCAAGGCCGTGCTGCGCTTCAAGCTCCAGGCCTTCGCGCTTTCGGCCGCGATCGCCGCGCTGTCGGGCGCGCTCTACGCGCATTTCCAGTCCTATATCTCGCCGGATCATTTCCAGCCGCTGATCACGATCTACATCTTCCTCGCCGTCACCGCCGGCGGCGTCGGCCGTCCCAGCGGAGCGGTGCTCGGCGCCTATCTCGTCGTGATCTTCCTGGAAGCGACGCGCTTCGCCACTGAATGGCTGCCCGGCCTCCAGCCCGTCCAGATCGCCGCCATGCGCGAGATGATGATCGGCGTCGCGCTGATCCTCGTGCTGCATCTACGCCCGCAAGGCATCATGCCTGAGCGAATTCCCAAGGCGCCTCGCCAACCGTCTCCCACCGCCTGAAAGTCGAAGAGCCCATCATGTCAGACGATCTCGCTACCCTCTCGGCCCTGCTCAAGGAGCCCGGCCAACCCGACACCGTGTTCAAGGCCTTCGACACCATCGCCAAGCGCCTTGTCGGCCACGAGCTGTTCACGCTGCTCTACGTCGACGGCTCCGAGGTCGCGCGCATCTATTCCAACCGGCCGACCGAATATCCCGTCTCCGGCCGCAAGCCGATGGGCCCGACGCCCTGGGGCAAGCATGTCATGGAGGGCCAGAAGCCCTATCTCGGCAAGGACAAGGCCGGCATCCGCTGGGCCTTCTTCGACCATGAACTGATCGAGAGCATGGGGCTCGGCTCGGTCATCAACGTGCCCGCGATCTATGACGGCAAGGTCATCGGTACGATCAACCTGCTCGCGCCCGAAGGCCATTATCGCGAGGAGCATGTCGCTCCCATCGAACGTCTCGCGCCGATGATCGTGCCCGGCTTCCTGGCCGCCCGCGCCGCCGCGCGCGCGCTCTGAACCCAATCCTGCTCCAGCGGAGAACACCCGTGGCTTCCACCCTCTTCACCAATGCCCGCATCGTCGACGGCACCGCGCCCGAGGCCGGCGCTCCCGTCAGCGTCCTCGTCGAGGGCGGCACCATCCGCGAGGTCGGCAAATCCGTGACCTCAGCCAAGGCCAAGATTGTCGACCTCAAGGGCAAGACCCTGATGCCCGGCCTGATCGACGCCCATGTCCATGTCGTCGCCGGCGTCGCCGATCTCGGCAAGAACGCCCTGCTGCCGGATTCGCTCGTCACCGCCCGCTCCTTCGTGATCATGCGCGAAATGCTGCTGCGCGGTTTCACCACGGTGCGCGATGTCGGCGGCGCCGATTTCGGCCTGAAGCAGGCGACCGAGGAAGGCCATTTCCCGACGCCGCGCCTCGTCATCTCCGGCAAGGCGCTGAGCCAGACCGGCGGCCACGCCGATTTCCGCGGCCGCTATGACGACCGCGCGGCAGTGAGCGACCGCCACCGCCTCGGCGCGCTCGGGCGCATCTGCGACGGGCTCGACCAGGTCCGCCGCGCCGCCCGCGAGGAGATGAAAGGCGGCGCCGACTTCATCAAGATCATGGCCAATGGCGGCTGCGCCTCGCCGACCGACCCGATCCATTTCCTCGGCTTCTCCGTCAGCGAACTCGAGGCCATCGTCGAGGAGGCGAAGATGGCGGGAACCTACGTCTCCGCCCATGTCTACACCGACGAGGCGATCCGCCGCTGCGTCGAGGCCGGCGTGCACTCGCTTGAGCACTGCAACCTGATCCAGGCCGAGACCGCCAAGCTCGCGGCCTCGAAGGGTGCGGTCGCCGTGCCGACGCTCGTGACCTATGACAAGCTCGTCAGCGACGGACCCAAGCTCGGCTTCCCGCCCGATTCCGTCGCCAAGGTCGATGTCGTCCGCTCCGCCGGCATGGAATCGCTCGCGATCATGAAGAAGGCCGGCCTCGCCATGGCCTATGGCAGCGACCTGCTCGGCGAGATGCATCGCTACCAGTCGGAGGAGTTCGTGATCCGCGGACGCGCCTTGCCGGCCCATGAGGTGATCGCCTCGGCGACCCATATCGCCGCCAAGCTGCTCAAGCTCGAAGGCAAGATCGGCACGGTGGCGGCAGGCGCCCATGCCGATCTGATCGTCGTCGATGGCGACCCGCTGAAGGATCTCTCGCTACTGACGCGCCAGGGCAAGCACATGCCGCTGATCATGAAGGGCGGCGCCTTCGTGAAGCGCGCCAGCCTGAACTGAGGCGAGCCAGCTCCCCGTCATTGCGAGCGCAGCGACGCGGTCCAGAAGGTCTCTCTCCACGCCCATCTGGATTGCGTCGTCGCTACGCTCCTTGCAGTGACGACGGCCCTGCCTGCTAAAGCGGCGACCGCATGCATAATCGCGCAGGCATCTGACCAGAATTGAACCTTGGCCCTCATGGGCCTTGCGTGCTTACTTGCCGCCTCGCTGCAACGATCGAGGAACCGTCATGTCGCCACGCATCGCCTTCGGCGGTTTCCTGCACGAGACCAACACCTTCGCGCCGAGCAAGGCCTCGATCGAGCATTTCATCCAGGGCGGCGGCTGGCCCTCCCTTGCACGCGGCGACGACATCTTCGCCGCCGTGCACAACGTCAATGTCGGCGCGGCCGGCTTCGTTGGGAAGGCCAAGGCGCTCGGCTGGGAGATGGTGCCGACGCTGTGGTGCGCGGCCAGCCCCTCGGCCCATGTCACGGCAGACGCCTTCGAGACCCTGCTGAACGAGCTGGTCGAACGCATCAGCGCAGCATTGCCTGTTGACGGGGTCTATCTCGATTTGCACGGCGCCATGGTCAGCGAGGCCTATCCCGATGGCGAGGGCGAAACCCTGCGCCGGGTGCGCGCCGCGATCGGCCCCGAGATTCCGCTCGTCGCCAGTCTCGACCTGCACGGCAACATCACGCAGCTGATGATGGATTCGGCCGACGGACTCGTCGCCTACCGCACCTATCCGCATATCGACATGGCCGAGACCGGCAGCCGCGCCACGACCTATCTGGCAAAGCTGATCGGCACCAGGACGCGCCATGCCAAGGCCTTCCGCCAGGTGCCCTATCTGATCCCGATCGCCTGGCAGGCGACGGCAATGGAGCCCTGCAAAACGATCTATGCCGAGCTCGCGGCGCTCGAAGGAGAAAATGTGCCGACGCTCTCCTTCCTGCCCGGCTTCCCCGCCGCCGATTTCGCCGATTGCGGCGCGACCGTGCTGGCCTATGGCGCGACGCAAGCCGAGGCCGACCGCGCGGCGGATGCGGTCTTCGCCCGGGTGATGGCAAGCGAAGCCGCCTTCAAGGGCAAGGTTTTCCAGCCCGATGAGGGCGTGCTGGAGGCGATGCGGCTGGCTGAGGGAGCATCAAAGCCGATCGTCATCGCCGACACGCAGGACAATCCCGGCGCCGGCGGCGATTCCGACACGATGGGCATGGCGCGCGCGCTGGTGCGCAATGGCGCGCAACGCGCCGCAATCGGCGTGATCGTCGATCCGGCGGCGGCCGCTGCGGCGCACAAGGCCGGCGTCGGCGCCACCATCAGGCTCTCGCTCGGCGCCAAATCAGGCATTCCTGGCGATCTCCCGCTCGAGGGCGAGTTCGTGGTCGAGCAATTATCCGAAGGGCGCTTCGTCGCGCCCGGCCCGTTCTATGGCGGCTCGCGCATCAATCTCGGCCCCTGCGCGGCGCTGCGCATCGGCGGCGTGCGCATCGTCGTCGGCTCGCGCAAGGCGCAGATGGCCGACCAGGCGATGTATCGCCAGGTCGGCATCGAGCCGACCGAGCAGGCGATCCTGGTCAATAAGAGCTCGGTGCATTTCCGCGCCGATTTCGAGCCGATCGCGCAGACGATCCTGGTCTGCGCCGCGCCCGGCCCGATGCCGGTCGATCCCTCAGTCCTGCCGTGGAAGCATCTGCGCCCCGGCATCCGCACCGCGCCGCTTGGCCCCGTCTTCGGCTGATCCTAGGGCGCGTCGTCAGTTATGGTTTGGCGTTGGACGGGAGCGATTTTGGTCGAGTGGAAGGAGAATGAGGCCGCAAGCCTTTCGGCTTGCTACGATATTCGACGCAGCAATCGACCAAAAGCGCCCCGCCGCTTCGCGGTGAGGTGAAAAATGACCGGCTGCAGCTTCGCATCGCTTGCCAATACAAATGTATTGGACTGCGCAATGCTCCTCCCATCCGATCATTTTTGACCTCATCCAACGCCAAACCACAACTGACGACACGCCCTCGTCCTTCGGAGTTTGTTCATGCCCACCCTGCCCCAGATCGAAGCCTTCAAGGACGACCTCGTCGCGATCCGCCACGATATCCACGCCCATCCCGAAATCGGCTTCGAGGAGGTCCGCACCTCCGGCATCGTCGCCGAGAAGCTCGCATCCTGGGGCATCGAGGTGCATCCCGGCGTCGGCAAAACCGGCGTAGTCGGCATCCTCCAGGGCAAGGGCGGGCCGGGCAGGCGCATCGGCCTGCGCGCCGATATGGACGCGCTGCCGATGGACGAGACCACCAACCTGCCCTTCCGCTCGACCATCCCCGGCCGCTTCCATGGCTGCGGCCATGACGGCCACACCACGATGCTGCTCGGCGCGGCGCGCTATCTCGCCGAGAATCGCGATTTCACCGGCACGGCAGTGTTCGTGTTCCAGCCGGCCGAGGAAGGCCTGGGCGGCGCCCGCGCCATGCTCGCCGACAAGCTGTTCGAGCGCTTCCCCTGCGACGAGATCTACGGGCTGCACAACGCCCCCAATCTCGATCCGGGCCAGATCGCCGTCTTCCCCGGCCCGGCCATGGCGGGCGCGGATTTCTTCGACATCAAGATCACCGGCCGAGGCAGCCATGGCGCGATGCCCCATGTCGGGCGCGATCCGGTCATCGTCGCCATCTCCCTGGCAGCCGCGCTGCAGACCATCGTCAGCCGCAATGCCGATCCACGCGAAGCCGCCGTGCTCTCGATCACGCAGATCCATGCCGGCTCCGCCTATAACGTCATCCCCGAGGAAGCGGCGCTCGCCGGCACGATCCGCACCTTCTCGCCCGACATCGCCAAGCTGATCCGCGAGCGCATGCGCGAAATCGCGGCCGGCATGGCGCTGACCTTCGGCGTCCAGATCGATGTCGACATTCGCGACATCTTCGACGTGCTGGTCAATCACGGCCCGCAGGCCGAGGCCGCAGCCAAGGTCGCCGCCGAGATCGTCGGCGCCGACAATGTCCTGACCGAGGTCAAGCCGATCATGGGCAGCGAGGATTTCGCCGACATGCTGCGCGCGGTGCCCGGCGCCTATTGCTGGGTCGGCCATGCCGGCACCGTGCCGGTGCACAACCCCTCCTTCATCCTCGACGACGGCATCCTGCCGGTGGGCGCGAGCCTGCTCGCGCGCCTCGTCGAAACGCGACTGGCCGCCTGATCATGTCCTTCGACACGCTGACTTTCGACACCGACGCGATGCTCGCCGGCCTGAAGCGCTGGATCGAGTGCGAGAGCCCGACCTTCGATGTCGCGGCCGTGAACCGGATGATGGATCTCGTCGCCGCCGATCTCGCGGCTGTCGGCGCGACCGTGACCCGCATTCCCGGCCCGCCGGGCCTGGGCGATTGCGTCCGTGGCGACTTCCCCCATCCCAGGCGCGGTGAACCCGGCATCCTGGTGATGTCGCATCTCGATACCGTGCATCCGGTCGGGACGCTGAAGGCCCTGCCCTTCCGGCGCGAGGGCACGCGCTGCTACGGGCCGGGCATCCTCGACATGAAGGGCGGCGCCTATGCCGGCCTACAGGCGATCGTGGCGCTGGCCAAGGCCGGCATCGAAACGCCGCTACCGGTCAGCGTGCTCTATACCAGCGACGAGGAGATCGGCAGCCCTGGCACGCGCGAGCTGATCATGCAGCATGCCGGCCAGCACCGTTACATCCTGGTTCCCGAACCCGGCCGTCCCGGCAATGGCGTCGTCACCGGCCGCTACGCCATCGCCAGGTTCAACCTGCTCGCCGAGGGCAGGCCGAGCCATGCCGGCTCACGCCTGAAGGATGGCCGCTCCGCCATCAACATGATGGCGCGCCAGCTCATCGCCATCGAGGAGATGACCGGCGACGACTGCACCTTCAGCGTCGGCGTGATCTCGGGCGGGCAATGGGTCAATTGCGTGCCCACGACCTGCCGGGCCGAGGCGCTCAGCATGGCCAAAAGACAATCCGATCTCGACCGTGGCGTCGAGCGCATGCTGGCGCTCTCGACCGAGCATCCCGACGGCACGCGCTTCACCATCACGCGCGGCGTCACGCGGCCCGTCTGGGAGCCGGACGCGGGAACGCTGAAGCTCTATGAGCTTGCGCGCGGCATCGCCGGCGAACTCGGCTGGGAACTCGAGCACGGCTCGGCCGGTGGCGGCTCGGATGCGAATTTCACGGGGGCGGCCGGCATTCCCTCGCTCGACGGACTCGGCCTGCTCGGCGCCGGCTATCACACGCTGGAGGAGCATATAGAGGTCGACAGCTTGACCCAGCGCACCCGCCTGATGGCCGGGTTGCTGGCGCGGCTTTCGGCCTGAGCGCGATTGACAGAGGCTCCCGTTTCGCGGGAGCTTCCCGGCCTGCCCATGGCATGGCCCCTGCATACGCAGGCCGACGGATCGGGACGCACAAGAGCACGAACGCACCAAGTCACAAACGCACCAAGTCACGACCAGCCAGATCACGATCAGCGAAATAACCGCCCGAATGGGTCATAAGGGGAGATCAGTGCATGATGTCGCGTTGGAAGATCGTCACGGCAGCCGCCGCGCTGTTGGCGGGAAGCAGTGTTCTCTCCGGGGGCTTCTCGGCCCAGGCGCAGACGCTGAAGGTCGTCATGCATTCCGACGTGAAGATCGTCGATCCGATCTGGACCACGGCCTATATCGTCCGCAACCACGGCTACATGATCTACGACACCCTCTTCGCGCTCGACGAGAAGGGCAATGTGAAGCCGCAGATGGTCGACAGCTACACGGCGTCGCCGGACAAGCTGACCTACAAGTTCACGCTGCGCGACGGCCTGCTCTGGCATGACGGCAAGCCAGTCACGGCGGAAGACTGCCTCGCCTCGATCAAGCGCTGGGCGGCGCGGGACCCCATCGGCCAGAAGCTGATGTCCTTCGTCGACGCGATGGCGATCGACGATGCCAAGAGCTTCACGATCAAGCTGAAGTCGCCGACCGGCCTGCTGATCTTCGGCCTCGGCAAGCCGTCCTCGAACGTGCCCTTCATGATGCCCAAGCGCGTCGCGGAGACAGATCCCAACACGCAGATCTCGGAGTTCATCGGTTCAGGGCCCTTCGTCCTGAAGACTGACGAATGGAAGCCGGGCGACAAGATCGTCTACACCAAGTTCAAGGACTACAAGCCGCGCGCCGAGCCGGCGTCGGGCCTCGCCGGCGGCAAGGTCGCCAAGCTCGACCGGGTCGAGTGGCTGGCGATCTCCGACCAGCAGCAGGCGGTCAACGCCTTGCTTGCCGGCGAGATCGATATGATCGAGCAGCCCTCCTTCGACCTGATTCCGCTGCTCAAGAGCGACAAGGCGATCAAGCTGATCGACTATAATCCGCTCGGCCTGCAATACACGCTGCGGCCCAACCACACGATCAAGCCCTTCGACAATCCCAAGATCCGGCAGGCGCTGACCTATGCGCTGAACCAGAAGGATTTCCTCGAGGCGGTCGTCGGCAACCCCGACTACTACAAGACCTGCAAGGCCATGTTCATCTGCGGCTCGCCTCTGGCGACGGAAGCCGGGATGGACGGATTGCTGGAGTCCAACTTCAAGAAATCGCAGGAGCTCCTGAAGGAGGCCGGCTATGACGGCACGCCGGTGGTGCTGTTGCATTCGACCGATCTGCAGTCGCTGACCAACCTGGCGCCCGTCGCCAAGCAGTTGATGGAGAGGGGCGGCTTCAAGGTCGACATGCAGTCCTCGGACTGGCAGTCGGTGGTCGCTCGCCGCGTGCGCAAGACCCCCGTGGCGGATGGCGGCTGGAACGCCATGCTGACCGCCTGGGTCTCGGCTGACGTGCTCAACCCGGTGATGGCCGGCTTCTTCAATGCGAGCTGCGACAAGGCCGCCTTTGGCTGGCCCTGCGACGAGCAGATGGAGAAGCTGCGCGACGATTTTGCGCGCGAAACCGACCCGGCCAAGCAGAAGGCGATCGTCGAAGCCGTGCAGATGCGGTGGCGCGAGGTTGTGACCCACGTCCATCTCGGCCAGTACACGGTGCCGATCGCGACCCGCCCCAACATCAGCGGAATCCTGACGGCGGCAGCGCCGGTGTTCTGGAACGTCGAGAAGAAGTGAGGCGACCGAGCTGACAGGCTAGCTTCATGCTTGGCTACATCCTGCGCCGCCTGCTCGCGACGATTCCCGTTCTGGGGATCGTCGCCGTGCTGGTCTTCCTGATGCTGCGCCTGACGCCGGGCGACCCCGCCGCGGTCATCGCCGGCGACAACGCGACGACCGCGCAGATCGAGGCAATCCGCGCCAAGCTCGGTCTCGACCAGCCGATCATCACCCAGTTCGGCATCTGGGCCGGCAATCTGCTGCATGGCAATCTCGGCGAGAGCTTCTTCTTCAAGAAGAGCATCGGCGAATTGATCCTGGGTCGCATCGAGCCGACGCTGTCGCTCGCCATCGCCACCATGCTGATCGCGGTCTGCGTCGCGATTCCGCTCGGCGTGCTCGCAGCCTACAAGCACGGCTCCTGGATCGACCGGATCGTGATGGGCTTCTCGGTGCTCGGCTTCTCGGTGCCGGTCTTCGTCATCGGCTACCTCCTGATCTACGTCTTCGCGATCACGCTGGGTTGGTTTCCCGTCCAGGGCTATCAGCCGATCTCGGGCGGGTTCGGTGGCTTCATCCAGCGCCTGATCCTGCCGGCGGTGACGCTGTCGGTGATCTACATCGCCCTGATCGCCCGGATGACGCGCGCCAGCGTGCTCGAAGTGCTGAGCGAGGATTATATCCGCACCGCCCGCGCCAAGGGCCAGGTCGAGCGTAAGATCCTGTTCCGGCACGCGCTCAAGAACGCCGCCGTGCCGATCGTCACCGTGGTCGGCATCGGCATCGCGCTCCTGATCGGCGGCGTGGTCGTCACCGAGAGCGTGTTCGCGATACCAGGCCTCGGGCGCCTCACCGTCGATGCGGTGCTTGCGCGCGACTACCCCACGATCCAAGCCGTGATCCTGCTGTTCTCCGTCGTTTATGTCGCGATCAATCTCGGCATCGACCTGGCCTACTGCCTCTTCGATCCGAGGATCAAATATTGAGCGCCGAACCCAGCCTGATCGCGCCCGCCCTGCCCGATGCGGGTCGTCCCAACGCCAACGCCCTGCGCCGGCTCATCCGCAACCCGGCCGTGCTGATCGGCGGTACCGTGCTCCTCGTCATGGCGCTGATGGGCCTGCTCGCGCCGTTCCTGGGCACGATCGACCCCGCCGCCATCAACCCGAGCGCACGCAACCGCGTGCCCGGCGTCGAGCGCACCATCCGCGCCGATGACGGCTCGACCACGGTCTTCAAGCACCGGATGGGCACGGATTCGCTTGGCCGCGACGTCTATAGCCGCGTCGTCTACGGCGCGCGGGTCTCGCTGATGATCGCGGTCTCGGTCGCCGCCGTCAGCATCACGATCGGCCTCTTCCTCGGTCTGGTCGCCGGCTATATCCGGCCGCTCGACGCCGTGATCATGCGCTTCATGGACGGGCTGATGGCGATCCCGGCAATCCTGCTCGCCATCGCCGTGGTCTCGCTGTTCCGGGCCGGCCTCACGGCGGTCATCGTCGCGATCATCGTGCCCGAAATCCCGCGCGTCGTGCGTCTCGTGCGCTCGATCGTGCTCTCGGTGCGCGAGGAGCCCTATGTCGAGGCGGCGATCATGCAGGGCACAAGGCTGCCGCTGCTGATGGTGCGCCACATTCTGCCCAACACCATCGCCCCGCTGATCGTCCAGGGCACCTTCATCGCGGCCTCGGCCATCCTGGTCGAGGCGATCCTGTCCTTCCTCGGCATCGGCATTCCGCCGGAGACGCCGACCTGGGGCAACATCATGGCGGAGGGCCGCAATGTCTTCCGCGTCTTCCCGCACAACATCCTCTACCCCGGCATCTTCCTCGGCATCACGGTGCTGGCGGTGAACATGCTCGGCGATGGCCTGCGCGACACGCTCGATCCCAAGATGGCCGGCCGATGAGCGACGCACCCGTGAGCGAAGCCCCCAAGCCTGTCTCCCAGGTCATGCCCGTCCTCCAGATCAAGGGCCTGAGCATCCGCCTACCCGGCGGCGGCGACCGGGCGCATGCCGTCGAGAACGTCTCCTTTGATGTCGGCGCGGGCGAGATCACCTGCGTCGTCGGCGAGTCCGGCTCCGGCAAATCCGTCACCGCCTTCTCGGTTATGGGGCTGCTGCCGAAGCTGCTGAAGCCCGTCGCGGGCCAGATCCTGCTCGAGGGCGAGGACGTGCTCGCAGCCTCCCCCCAGCGCCTGCGCGCTTTGCGCGGCGACCGCATGGGCATGGTCTTCCAGGAGCCGATGACGGCGCTGAACCCGGTCCTGACAATCGGCGACCAGATCGAGGAGGTGCTGCGCATCCACACCGAGCTCGACGCGGCCGAGCGGCGCGCAAAGGTGCTCGGCATCATGGCGGCGATGCGCCTGCCCGATCCGGAGCGCATCCACGCTTCCTATCCGCACCAGATCTCCGGCGGGCAGCGCCAGCGCGTGATGATCGCGGCTGCCCTCGTGCTCGACCCGGCGCTCCTCATCGCCGACGAGCCGACGACAGCGCTCGACGTGACCACGCAGGCGCAGATCCTGCGCCTGATCAAGGAGCTCCAGGGCCGGCGCGGCACGGGCGTGCTGTTCATCACCCATGATTTCGGCGTCGTCGCCGAGATCGCCGACAAGGTCGTGGTGATGGAGAAGGGTTTTGTCGTTGAGCAGGGCCCGGCCGCACAGGTGCTGACCAACCCGCAGCACCCCTATACTCGCATGCTGATCGGCGCCGTGCCGAGCCTGAAGCCCGCGCGGCGCAAGGCCGTGACGGGGCCGATCGCGCTCGAAGCGGTCGGGCTCGGCAAGACCTACAGCTCCAAGAGCCTGTTCAAGAAGGAGCAGGTCGTCTACGCCGCTCGCGATGTCGACATCAAGATCCATCGCGGCGAGACGGTCGGGATCGTCGGCGAATCCGGCTCGGGCAAGACCACGGTGGCGCGCTGCATCGCCCGGTTGATGCCGCCGACGCGCGGCGCGATCCTCGTCCCCGACATCGATATCGCGATGCTGCCGGAGCGGCGCCTGCGGGCTTACCGCCGCAAGATCCAGGTCGTGTTCCAGGACCCCTATCGCTCGCTCAACCCGCGCCGCACGGTCGGCGATTCCATCATCGAGGGGCCGTGCAATTTCGGCCTGAAGCCGGCTGATGCGATGGCGCGCGCCCGCGACCTGATGGCGCTGGTCGGCCTGCAGCCGAGCGCGCTCGACCGCTACCCGCATCAGTTCTCCGGCGGCCAGCGCCAACGCGTCGCAATCGCCCGCGCGCTCGCCATGGAACCCGAGATCCTGATCGCGGATGAGGCCGTCTCGGCGCTCGATGTCTCCGTGCAGAAGCAGGTGCTGGCGCTGCTGGCGGACGTGCAGGAACGCTTCAACCTCGCCATCCTGTTCATCACGCACGACCTGCGCGTCGCAGCCCAGATCTGCGACCGCATCGTCGTGATGGAGAAGGGCGTCATCGTCGAGCAGGGCGCGACCGCCCAGGTCTTCTCGGACCCCGCCCACGCCTATACGCGCGCCCTGATCGACGCCGCGCCGGGCCGGGAGTTCAGCGTCGGCGAACCCTGAGAGGCTGCTTAGAAACTCCGCGTGCCCTCATCCTGAGGAGCCATTCCGGGAGGAATGGCGTCTCGAAGGAGGCTCCAGGAGGCTCCGGTGCAAGCTGGATCACCCTTCGAGACGCCGCTTCGCGGCTCCTCAGGATGAGGGCTGGAGTTTCCAAACGACCTCTGAGAGCTCACCGGCTCGTCTCGGACCTTCGCTCAACCCGCGACAGCGCCGCGCGCCGCCAGGTGGATGCCCGCCAGCATGCAGCGCACCGAGCCGCCGGCAAGCTCGATGGTGGGAACGTCGAGCGGCAGCAGGGCCACCGACCGCTCGAGCGCGGCGAGCTGGTCCTGTCGCAGCGCCGCAAGCGCGCGCGACGACAAGGCGACGACCCGCCCGTCCCGGCCCTGCAATTCGATGGCATTGCCGGCGAAGCCGCCGATCTGCTCATGATCGAGGTCGATGACGGTCCGGCCGGTCTCGGCCAGGCGCCCGGCGATCTCGTCGCGCCGCGCCGCATCACGGATGGTAGACAGCCCGATCAGGCAGAAATCCGTGCCGATGCACATCAAGACATTGGTGTGGTAGATCGCCCGGCCCTGCGCATCGACGGCATCGAACATCACCGGCTCGAAGTTGAAATGCGTGCAGAAGCGCTCCAGCGCCACCTCATTGGTGCGGTTCGAGCGCGCGGCATAGGCGACCCGCTCGATATGATCGAGCACCATCGCGCCGGTGCCTTCGAGATAGACGCCATCCTGTTCCAGCCCGGAATAATCGATCACATCCTGCACGCGATAGCGCTGCTTCAGCATCTCGACGACGTCCTGCCGCCGCTCTTGGCGCCGGCTCGGCGAGAACATCGGATAGAGCGCGACATGCCCGCCCGAATGGGTCGAGAACCAGTTGTTCGGGAAAACCGAGTCGGGCGTCGCTATCCCCTCATCCTCGAAAAGATGAACCCGGACGCCAGCGGCCTCCAGCCGCTGCGCCGCCTTGCTGACCTCGCCATGCGCCGCAGCAGCGATCGCTCCGGCTGTCCGCTGCGCGTCATTGGCCTGGAAGGCATTGTCCTCGGCGGTCGCCGGGTTGGGGCTGAAATGATGCGGGCGGATCATCACGACGCTTCTGGGCGCCTGGACGGAAAGCTTTTGCATCGCCGTCAGGCTCCCAGCCCGACCCGCGACGCGGCGGCAGGCTGGCCAAGCAGCCCGAACAGATTGCGCGGGTCCTCCGGCGCGGTGAGAAGGTCGATCTCGTCATAATAGGCTGTGCCGTCGACCTGGTCGCGCAGATAGCGCAGCGCCGAGAAATCCTCGGTGGCGAAGCCGACCGAATCGAAGATCGTGATCTGGTCGCGGGCGCGGCGGCCCGCGGTCGCGCCGGTGATCACCCGCCAGAGCTCGGTGACGGGAAAATCCGCCGCCATCTGCTGGATCTCGCCCTCGATCCGGGTCTGCGCGGGAAACTCGACGAAGACATCGGCGCGCAGGAGGATGTCGCGCTGCAGTTCGGTCTTGCCCGGGCAGTCGCCACCGACCGCGTTGATATGGACCCCCGCGCCGACCATGTTGTCGGAGAGGATCGTCGCGTTGAGCTTGTCGGCGGTCACCGTCGTGATGATGTCGGCGCCGAGCACCGCCTCCTGCGCGCTGGCCGCGACCACGATCTCGAAACCGTGCGGAGCGAGATTGGCCAGGAACTTGGCGGTCGCAGCCGGATCGATATCGAAGACCCGCAGCTTGTCGATGCCGAGCAGGGCCTTGAAGGCAAGCGCCTGGAATTCCGATTGCGAGCCCAGGCCGATGATCGCCATGATGCTGGCGCCCTCGCGGGCAAGATAGCGCGCCGCCAGCGCCGAGGTTGCTGCCGTCCGCAGGGCCGTGGTGATCGTCATTTCCGAGAGCAGGCGCGGATAACCGGTCTCGACATCGGAGAGCACGCCGAAGGCGGTCACCGTCTGCAGGCCGGTGCGCGTGTTCTTCGGGTGGCCGTTGACATATTTGAAGCCGTAGAGCTCGCCATCGCTGGTCGGCATCAGTTCGATCACGCCGTCGCGGGAATGGCTGGCGACGCGCGGCGCCTTTTCGAAGGAGGGCCAGCGCCGGAAATCCGCCTCGATATAACCGGCCAGGCCGATCAGATAGGGCTCGATGCCGATCGAGGCGATCAAGCGAACCATGTTCTCGACGCCGACATACTGAACCATGGCGCACCTCCCGTACATGCTGTTGCCGTGCATGCTGTTGCGATACGGGATTCTAGGCCAAGGCAATTTGTATAGAGAATTATGAACAAGTTCGTTTATGCTCGACTTTCCGATCAAACTGCTCACTTCAATCAAGCAGATTGCCATGCATGTTTTCGACGAACTGGACCATCGCCTGATCGCGGCGCTCCGCGAGGACGGGCGGGCGCCGATCTCCAAGCTCGGCGCCATTCTCGGTGTCTCGCGCGCCACCGTGCAGAGCCGGCTCGATCGATTGATCGAATCCGGCGCGGTGCTCGGCTTCACCGTGCGCTTCCGGCAGGATTATGACGCCAAGGCCATTCGGGCGATCATGATGATCGAGGTCGTGGGCCGTTCGACGACGGCCGTGATCAGGCAGCTGCGCGGCCTGCCCGAGCTGCATTCCTTGCACACCACCAACGGAACCTGGGATCTGATCGCCGAGATCCGCGCCGACAGTCTCAGCGACTTCGACCGGGTGCTGCGCGAGGTGCGCACCATCGACGGCATTCTCAACAGCGAGACCAGCATCCTGCTCAGCTCGGTCTGAAGCTGCCGCGAGGTCCGCACGAGTTGGGCTCCGCGTGAGCTTATAAAGCGCGCGAATAGGCCAGCGTGATAAATGATAGCTCGGCAAATCGCGGCCGGCTCGTCGCGGCCCGGTTGTTTGTTATGCTCCAGGCAGATTGGCCCGGCCCGGCGTGATGACGCTTTGGACCCCATAGGCTGACGGGGGCGGCAATGGGCGCGAGCTTGCAGATCAACAGCCTGGGCAAGAGCTACGGCCCGTCGCAGGCCGTCGCCTCCGTCTCGCTCGATATCGCAGCCGGCGAATTCGTCAGCCTGCTCGGCGCCTCCGGCTCCGGCAAGACCACGACGCTGATGATGATCGCGGGCTTCACCCCGCCCGATGCCGGCGAGATCGTGCTCGACGGCCGGCCCATCACGCATCTGCCGCCGGAGCGACGCGGCATCGGCGTGGTGTTCCAGAACTACGCGCTGTTCCCGCATATGAATGTCGCGCGCAATGTCGGCTTCCCCTTGAAGATGCGCCGCGTTCCCGCTGCGGACACCGCCAGGCGCGTCGCGGAAGCGCTGGCGCGGGTCGGGCTGGCCGGGCTCGGCGAGCGCCTGCCGGCGCAGCTTTCGGGCGGGCAGCAGCAGCGCGTCGCGCTTGCCCGCGCCCTGGTCTACGAGCCCGGGCTCTTGCTGATGGACGAGCCGCTGGGGGCGCTGGACCGTTCCTTGCGCGAGACGATGAAGACCGAGATCAGGCGGCTGCACCGCCAGCTCGGCATCACCATCGTCTATGTCACGCATGATCAGGATGAGGCGCTGACGCTGTCTGACCGGATCGCACTGATGGATCGCGGCAGGATCGTCCAGATCGGCAGTGCGACCGACCTCTATGAGCGCCCCGTCAACGCCTTCGTCGCGGGCTTCATCGGCGAGAGCACGATGATCGGCGGCAAGGTCGTGCGCGATGGCGAGGCCGGCCAGGCCCTGTTGCCGGCAGCCGGCGGCCCACCTCTGCCGGCCCGGCCGGGCGCGCTGCGCGAAGGCGCCCAGGCGACCTTCCTGCTGCGGCCGGAGAAGGCCAGCCTGTCGGCCGCGGACGCCCCGGGCAGCGGCCTGCGCGCGACGGTTCAGGACATCGTCTATGTCGGCGAGATCTCCCGGCTCACCCTACGGCTCGATGGCGGGCCCGAGCTCATGATCAAGCAGCCCAACCGGGCCGATGCCTATCAGGCCAAGATCGGGGAGGCCGTGAAGATCGGCTGGGCCCCTGACGACGCCGTGCTGCTTGCCGCCTGAAAAGCCATGGATTCACAACAAGGCATGGATTCACAACAAGGGGAGACCATCATGACCGATCGCCCAGGCCTATCCCGACACCCCGGCCTATCCCGACGCTCCATCCTTCTCGGCGGCGCCGGCGCTTCGCTCACCATCGCCAGCCCCTTCGTCCATGTCACGCCGGCTCGCGCCGACAAGGGCGAGATCGTCGTCGCGGGCTGGGGCGGCTCGCGCACCACCGCGATGCGCGAGGTGATGTTCACGCCCTTCGAAAAGGCGACCGGCATCCGCGTGCGCGATGACGGACCGCCGGAGGCCGCCAAGGTCAAGGCGATGGTCGACAGCGGCAACGTCACCTGGGACATCCTCGACACCGACATCCCGGCGATCCTGGCCATGGTCAACGCCAAGCTGCTCGAACCGATCGACTATTCCAAGCTCGACAAGGCCAAGCTCGGCAAGATCCCGCCCGTACTGCACCATCCCTACGGGCTCGGGCACCTGATCTACTCATTCAACATCGTCTACAACACCAAGGCCTTCCCGAACGGGACGCAGCCCAAGACCTGGGCCGATGTCTGGGACGGGGTCAAGTTCAAGGGCGCCCGCTCCTTCCCTTTCCGCGGCGGGCTTTCGCCGCAGCTCGAATTCGCCGCGATTGCCGATGGCGTGCCGGCCGACAAGGTCTATCCGCTCGACATCGAGCGCGCCTGGGCCTCGCATGACAAGCTCAGGCCGCTGGTGACGAAGTGGTACGCCAACCACGCCGAGGCGATCCAGCTGCTCTCCAGCGGCGAAATCGACATCTGCTGCACCATCGGCCCGCGCGGATTGGTGGCGAAGAAGGACGGCGCGCCGATCGATGTCGAATTCGCCGGCGGCAAGCTCGCGCCCGACAACTGGGCGATCGTCAAAGGCGCGCGCAATGCAGAGGCCGTCTACCAGTTCCTGAACTTCGTCATCGACGGCAAGGTCCAGGCCGAGCTCGCCAAGCGCATCCCCTACGGCCCGTCCTCGCAGGACGCCTTCGCGCATCTGAGCGAGGCCGAGGCCAAAGAACTCAACACCTCGCCCGACAATCTCGCCAAGCAGTTCTGGACCGACATCGACTGGTGGGGGAAGACCGCCGAGAACGGCAAGACCAACAACGAGAACCAGATCGAGCGCTACGCCCGCTGGATGGTCAAGCGCGGATGACGCTGGTCGCCGCCAGCGCCGTTCCCTCGGCCAAGGCCGCGCGCGCCTGGCGTGCGCGGCCGGGATTGATGATCGCCGGGGCCCTGGCCTTCTGCGCGATCGTCTATCTCCTCCCGATGCTGTCGCTGTTCGGCTGGGCATTCCAGGGGCCGGCCGGCACAGGCGCGAGCCTGGCCCAGCTCTCGCGATTGATCGGCGACGACACCTATCACTATGCCTTCTTCACCACCTTCAAGATCGCAGCGATCACCACCCTGATCTGCGCAATGATCGGATACCCCTACGCCTATCTGATGGCGACGACGGGGCCGCGCCTGGCGATGCTGCTGACCGCGGCCGTAATGATCCCGTTCTGGACCAGCGTGCTGGCCCGCAGCCTCGCTTGGATGATCCTGCTCGGGCGCAAGGGTATCGTGAACGAGTGGCTGACTGGATGGGGCCTGCTGGAGCGGCCGGCCGCCCTGCTGTTCAACAGCATCGGCGTGCAGATCGGCATGGTCCATGTCCTGCTGCCCTTCATGGTGCTGCCGATCTGGTCGATCCTGTCGCGCCTCGATCCCGGCCTGCCGCGTGCGGCCCGTTCGCTCGGCGCCTCGCCTGCAGCAGCCTTCATCCATGTCACCTTGCCGTTGTCGCTGCCCGGCCTCGCCGCCGGCGCGACGCTCGTCTTCATGTTCGCCATCGGTTTCTACATCACGCCCGCTCTGCTCGGCGGCCCCAACGACCTCACCATCGCCTCGCTGATCGAGATGGTGGTGCGCGATCTGCTGGACTGGCCGTTCGGCGCTATGCTGAGCCTGGCGCTGCTCGGGCTCGTCGCGCTGGTCTTCGCCTGCGGTGCAGCTTTCGCAGGGGCCGGTCGGATTGCCGGAATGGAGGGGCGATGAGCCTGTCCTCCGCATCGCCGCAGCCGCGCATCAATGCCGGGCGCTCCGCCTTATGGCTCCTTGCGGGCCTGACCATGCTGTTCCTGCTGGCGCCGATCGCCGTCATCATCGTCGTCTCCTTCAACGACACGACGCTGTTCAGCTTCCCGCCCTCGCGCTGGTCGCTGCGCTGGTATCATGCGCTGTGGGAGAGCCGCGCCTGGCGCGAGGCCGGCTGGCTCTCGCTTTGGCTCGCGAGCCTGGTCGCCTTGGCCTCGCTGCTGATCGGCGTGCCTGCGGCCTACGGGCTGGCCAAGGGCCGCTTTCCCGGCCGCCGCCTCGCCGAGGCGCTGCTGATCTCGCCGATGGTGGTGCCGGTCATCGTGCTGGCGCTCGGGCTCTACATGCTGTTCTCGAAGCTGGGGCTGATCGGCACGCCGACGAGCCTTTTTCTCGCCCATACCTTGCTTGCCTTGCCGGTGGTGATCGTCATCGTCGGAGCGGCCTTCCGCAGGCTCGACGGCTCCATCGAACTGGCGGCGCGCTCCTGCGGAGCCTCATTCCCACGCGCCTTCTGGCATATCGTGCTGCCGGCTGTTCGCCCTGCTTTGATCTCGGCCGGGGCCTTCGCCTTCCTGACGTCCTTCGACGAGGTGGTGCTGACCCTGTTCCTCGGTGGCCCGCGGACCACGACGCTGCCGAAAAAGATCTGGGAATCCGTCAAGTTCGAACTCGACCCATCGCTGACGGCGGTGTCCACCATCCTGATCATCGTCTCGATCGCCGCGCTCCTCCTCGTCGAGGTCGCGCGCCGCAGCCGCATCCAACGCCAAGCAAAGGAAGCCCTATGATCCCCGATATCCCGACCATCTCAGCCAATCTCTCGGATCCCGCTCCCGAGTTCCCCTGGCCCAATGGCGCAAGCTGCGCGGTCTTTCCGGCTTTCGACGTCGATGCCGAGACGGCCTGGCTGCAATACGACTTCAAGAACGTCGACCGCCTCGTGACGATGTCCTTCGGCGCCTATGAGGAGCGCGTCGGCATTCCCAAGATCCTCGATTATCTGCGCACGGAAGAGATCAAGGCGACCTTTTACATCCCGGGCTGGGTCGTCGATGCTCATCCGAAGATGTGCGAGAGCATCGTCAAGGACGGGCATGAGGTCGGCCATCACGGCTACCTGCACAAGCGGCCCGACCCCGCCGATTTCGCCGAGGACAAGGAGGAGATCGACAAGGCGCTCGACTCCCTCAAGCGCGTGCTCGGCGTCACGCCGGTGGGCTACCGGGCGCCCTCGGGCGAGAACTATCACGAGCTTCTGGGCTATCTGCGCGATCGCGGCATCCTGTATTCCTCGTCCTTCCGCGACGACATCCGCCCTTACCGCCATAAGCTGCGCGACGGCTCGCGCGGTCCCGTCGAATTGCCCGTCAACGTCTCCTTCGACGATTGGCTCTACGGGCTGAGCCAGCGCTTCAGCCCGCGCCCGATGTTCCCCAAGGAGCATGTGCTGTCGATCTGGAACGGCGAGCTGGAGCAGACCCGTGAATGGGGCGGCCTCGTCTCCATGGTCATGCATCCCCAGGTCACCGGCCGGCCGATGCGGCTTGGCATCCTGCGCGACTTCATCACGCGGGCCAGAAGCTACGGGGATGTCTGGATCGCCACCGGCCAGGAGATCGCCGCCCACTATATCGAGCAGGAAAAGGCCGCAGGCCTCTGAAACTCACCGCTCCCGAGCCGCGCCACGCCCGATAAGGCGTAGCGCGGCTCGATCCTTTTGTTTCCCCGCCTCCACGGACTGGATCTCATGACCACCCGCATCTCCCGCGCCGATGTCGTCATCGCCTATGACGCCGCCAACGACGACCACGTCTATCGCCGCGACTGCGACGTCGTCTTCGACGAGAGCGGCATCCTGCATCTCGGCGAGGGTTGGGGCGGCCCGGTCGATCGCGAGATCGACGGGCGCGGCTTCATGGTCATGCCGGGGCTCGTCGATATCCATTCGCACCCGTCGAGCGAGCCCGGCAACAAGGGCATGACCGACGAGGTCGGCAGCCCGAAGCTCTACAATTCCTCGCTCTACGAATTCCTCTGGCTGTTCCGCGCCGATACTGAGGGCATCCCGCATCTCAACCATGTCGCCTGGTCGGAATTGCTGATGTCGGGCGTCACCACGCTGGTCGACCTCTCCTTCCCCAGCGATGGCTGGCTCGACCGCGCCGCGGCCTCGGGCCTGCGCATGGTCATGGCGCCGATGTACCGCAACGGCCGCTGGTTCACCCGCAATGGCTATACGGTCGAATACGAGCTCGACGATGCCGCCGGGCGCAAGGCGATGGAGGAGGCCTTCCGGATCATCGACACGGCCCTGGCGCATGAATCCGGGCGGCTGTCGGGCATCGCCTGCCCGGCCCAGATCGACACCTGCACGGAGGAGCTGTTCCGCGCCTCGATCGCCGGCGCGGCCGAGCGCAACATCCCGATCCAGACCCATGCGGGACAGTCGATCAGCGAGTTTCAGGAGATGGTGCGCCGCAGCGGGCTCTCGCCGATCCAGTGGCTCGACAGCGTCGGCTTTCTCGGCCCGAACGCCTCGATCGCCCATGCCATCTTCCTCGACGAACATCCCTGGGTGCGCTGGCCGACCCGCACCGACCTGGGGCGCCTCGCCGAAACCGGCACCTCGGTCGCGCATTGCCCGACAGTCTTCGGCCGACGCGGTTTCACGCTGCGCGATCTCGGCCGCTATCTGTCCGCCGGCGTCAATATCGGCATCGGCACCGACACCTTCCCCCACAACATGCTGGAAGAACTGCGCCACGCCGGTGTCTATGCCCGCATCACCGGCGAAAGTCATGCCGTCGTCAGCACCGGCCAGGTCTTCCGCGCCGCGACGCTGGGTGGCGCAAAGCTGCTCGGACGCAGCGATATCGGCCGTCTCGCGACAGGTGCCCAGGCCGATCTCGTCATGGTCGACCTGACGCATCCGATGATGCGCCCGACGCGCGACCCGCTGAAGAGCCTGATCAACGCCGCCGCCGAGCGCGCGGTCGCCCATGTCTTCGTCGCCGGCCGACAAATTGTGCAAGACGGCAAGGTCCTGACCATGGACTACCAGGCGGCATCGGCCGGGCTGGAAGAGGCCCAGCGACGCGCGCTGGCGAAAGCCTCCTCGCTGGATTGGGCCGGCCGTTCGGTCGATGAACTCTCCCCGCCCAGCCTGCGCTGGACGTGAGCGGCGCCCCGCCGCGACCCCACAACCGAGCTGGCATATGATTTGCTCCTGAAATAGGGTCACCCCGACACTATTCAGAGCAAGAATATGAACCTGCGTCAGATCGAGCTGTTGCGCGCCGTCATGCGATGCGAGACGACGGTGAGGGCCGCCCAGGAATTGGGCCTGTCCCAACCCGCCGTCAGCAACGCGATCAAGCATCTGGAAGGCCAGGTCGGCTTCCCGCTGTTCGAGCGGGTCAACAACCGGCTGTTCCCGACCGCCGAGGCGCGGGCGATCTACCAGGACTCCGATCCGATCTTCCAGATGCATGCCGCCCTGGAAGCCAAGGTCCAGGACCTGAAGGAAAACCGGGCCGGGCATGTCCGGCTCATCGCCACGCCGCCGCTCGGCTACAGCGTCATCCCCCGCGCGCTCGGCAGCTTCCTCGCCAAGCGGCCGAAGATGCGGGTGTTCTTCGATGTGCGCCGCTTCGAGAACGTCATCGACAGCGTCGAGAACGGCGTCGCCGAGCTCGGCTTCGTCATGGGGCTGAACGAAAACCGCGCGCTCAACGCCGAAGTGTTCTTCTCCGAGCGGATGGTCTGCGTGATGCGGCCCGACCACCCGCTCGCCGAGAGGAATACGATCTACCCCAGCGATCTCAGGAGCGTGCCCTTCATCGCGCTCGAACGCGGCAGCAGGATGGGCACCATCGTGCGACAGGCCTTCACCGAGGCGGGAGAGCCCTTCAATTTCGCCGTCGAGGTCCGCTACTGCAACACGGCCTGCGTGCTCGCCGAGAATGGCGTCGGCGTCGCTGTGGTCGATCCTCTGTCGCCGCTGTTCAGCGGCCATTACAACCTCGCCATCCGGGCCTTCGAGCCCGCCGTGCAGGTTTCAGCCTCCGTGGTGAGCTCGCGCAAGCGGCCCTTGTCGCGCGCCGCCGAAGCCTTCCTGCGCGAGGTGCGCGTGGTTGTCGGCGAGGTCGCGGGCAAGCTCGCCTGACGGTATTCGCCCGGCAAATGGCGGCCCCGAATAAAGCATAGGCGCGGGCATTGCCCGGCCAGGGCACCTGCCCCACTGTCTCGGTACGCACATCATCCCGGCAGCGCCGGGCGTTCCACAGTCCCTGCCGCGTCGGCTCCCGGCGATCCGCATCACCGCGTTCGCGCAGGCATGGCTTGCGCCCATGCCGCCATGATTGATGAGACCCATAATGCTGAATCGTCGCCACTTCCTCGCAGGCACGGCCGCAACGGGCCTCGTCTCGCGCCCAGCTCTGGTGCGGGCCGCGTCGGCGACGACGCTGAAATTCATCCCGGTGATCGACCTCGCCTTCACCGACCCGATCTACGCGACCGCCCAGGTCTCCCGCACCCATGGCTTCATGGTCTTCGACACGCTCTACGGCATGAACACCAGGCTCGAAATCTCGCCGCAGATGGTCGAGGGCCACACGGTCGAGAACGACGGCAAGCTCTGGAACCTGACGCTACGCGACGGCCTCGCCTGGCATGACGGCGAAAAGGTCACGGCGCGCGACTGCGTCGCCAGCATCAAGCGCTGGGCCAAGCGGGATGCCGCCGGCGACGCCCTGATGCAGGCGACGGACGAACTCTCCGCGCCCGACGACAGGACGATCCGCTTCCGCCTCAAGGCGCCCTTCCCTTACCTGCCCTATGCGCTCGGCAAGGTCTCGGCACCGGTCTGCTTCATGATGCCGGAGCGGCTCGCCAACACCGATCCGTTCAAGCTCATTCCCGAGGTGATCGGCTCGGGCCCCCTCCGCTACAAGGCCGATGAGCGGGTGCCCGGCGCGCGCAACGTCTATGAGCGCTTCGCCGGCTACAAGCCGCGCGAGGGCGGCACGCCGGACTGGACGTCGGGCCCCAAGATCGTGAATTTCGACCGCGTGGAATGGACGACCATGCCAGATGCCGCGACCGGCACCTCCGCCGTGCAAGCCGGCGAGCAGGACTGGCAGGAGGCGATGCCGCACGATCTGCTGCCCATCGTCGCCCGCAGCAAATCCGTCCGCACCGCCGTGCTCGATCCGCTCGGCTTCACCTGCCAGATGCGGGTCAACCATCTGCAGCCGCCCTTCGACAATCCGGCGATCCGCCGCGCTCTGCTCGGCGCGATCGACCAGGAGGCCTTCATGATCGCGGTTGCGGGCGACGACCCCGCCTTCCGGCACAACCCGCTCGGCTATTTCACGCCGGGCACGCCGATGGGCAGCGAGGTCGGTCTCGATGTCTTCCGCGGTCCGCGCGACTACGACAAGGTCAAGCGCGACCTCAAGGCGGCGGGCTATGCCGGGGAGAAGGTTGTTCTGCTGGTGCCGGCCGATTCGCTGGCGCAGAAGCCGCTCGGCGACATCGCCGCCGATGTGATGAAACAGGCGGGCATGAATGTCGAATACACCGCGCTCGATTTCGGCTCTGTGCTCAAGCGCCGCGTCAACAAGGGCCCGGCCGACCAGGGTGGCTGGAACGCATTTGTCGGCAACTGGCAAGGCATGGACTGGCTCAACCCGCTGGTGCATTCAACCTTGCGCGGCGACGGCGCCTTCCCCGGCTGGGTCTCCAGTCCGAAGATCGAAGCGCTGCGCACGCAATGGCTTTCGACCGGCGACGATGCCGGGCAGAAGCGCATCTGCGACGAGATCCAGAAGACCGCCTTCGAGGAGGTGCCCTATTACCCGATCGGCCAGTACAAGCAGCCGACCCTCTTCCGCACCGACCTCAGCGGCATCATGAACGGCACCGCCGTGTTCTGGAATGTGAAGCGGAGCTGACCTAGAGCATTGCGCGAAAAAGTGGATACCGGTTTTTCGCATAAGCAATGCTCTAAGCTTTTAGAATAGATCACGTTGCATTCGGAGGGCGTCGTCCGAATGCAACGTGATCTGGCCCGGCCTGATGGGATGCGCGCGATGAACCTGCTGATCACGGACACCACTGTCGTCACCTGCGACGACGAGCGGCGCGTCATCGAGCGCGGCGCGATCGCCATCACCGGCGACCGCATCGCCGCGATCGGCGAGACGGCAGCGCTGGAGCAGGCCTATCCGGATTGCGAGCGCATCTCCGGGCGCGGGCTCGCCGTGCTGCCGGGCTTCATCAACGCCCATACCCACACCGTCCTGACCGCGCTGCGCGGCACGGTCGAGGATTGGGATGGCGAGATCATCTACCGCTACATGTCGCCGGTCTCCTATACGATGAGCGACCATGAGCGGGCGGTGATGGCCTCGCTCGGCTGCCTGGAGGCGATCCGCAGCGGCGCGACGACGCTGGTCGACCCGTTCCGCCACGTTCCCTCCTATGCCGGGGCGATGGCCGATACCGGCTTGAGGCTCTGGCTTTCGGAAAGCTGCGCCGATATCGACACGCGAAAAATCCGCTTCGGCGAATACGGCATCGACGAGGCCTTCGGACAGGGCTTCCTCGACCGCACGCAGGCGCTGATCGAGGATTGGAACGGCGCCCGCAACGGCCGCGTCAACTGCCAGATCGCGGCCCATGCCCCCGACAATTGCTCGCCCGCCATGCTGCGCAGGCTCAAGGAGATGGCCGAGCAGCACGGCCTCACCCGCACCTGCCATCTGGCGCAGAGCCCGGGCGAGGTCGCAGCCGTCAAGGCCGCGCATGGCCTGACGCCTGCCGGCTATCTCGATCGCGAGGGCTTCCTAGGCCCGGACCTGACCTGCGCCCACTGGACCTATTGCACGCCCGCCGACATTGCGCTGCTCGCCGAGCGCGGCGTGCAGATGGCACACAACCCGGCCAACTCCTCGCGCAAGGGCCCGCACACCGTCGCCATCGGCCTGATCCGCGACGCCGGCGTCAACATCGCGCTCGGCACCGACAACATGACCGAGGATCTGTTCCATGCCCTCAAGATCGGCCTGATCCTGCATCGCGGCGGGCGCGGCCGCGACACCGAAGGCGGCCTCGATCCGCAGCCGCAGGACATGCTCGACATGATCACGCGCAACGGCGCCCGCTCAGTCGGTGCGCAGGACCAGATCGGTTCGCTGGAAGCCGGCAAGAAGGCCGATCTCACCCTCATCGACCTCAACCAGCCGGTGATGCGGCCGCTGATCCGCCTGGTCTCCAATCTCGTGCATTACGGCCATCCCGGCATCGTCCATTCCGTCATTGTCGACGGCGAATTCGTGATGCGCGACCGCAAGGTGCTGACGCTCGACGAACAGGCCTTGCTCGACGAAGCCCAGGCCGTCACCCAGCGTGTCTGGGAGCGGATGATCGCCAACAATCCCGACATCGCGCCGCCGCAAGGTGAATTGCGCTGGCTCGACGCGTGAGCGACATCCCTCACCGCCAAATACGATCAGGCCCAAACACGACTAGACGCAAGCCGGACAATGCCCATGAAGCCCATCTCTCCCGAAGCCATCCGGACAGCGATCGCCGCCCAGCGCCCGGTCGTCGAAAGCCTGTTCGACCGCCTGGCCGAAGGCAGCCAGGCTGAGCCCGGCATCATGCGCGACACCTATGGCGCGGGCGAGAATTTCGCGCATGCGCTCATCGCCAGGCATGGCGCGAATGAAGGGCTGCAGATCCGTCGCGACGCCGCCGCCAATACCTATCTGACCTGGCCGGGCAGCGAGCAGGGCGCGCCGCGCATCCTGCTCGGCTCGCATCTCGACAGCGTGCCCCATGGCGGCAATTTCGACGGCGCGGCCGGCGTCGTGGCGGGGCTGACGGTCATCGCCGCCATGAAGGCGCTGGGACTGCGCCCGCGCTGCGACATCACCGTGATGGGCGTGCGCGCCGAAGAGAGCGTCTGGTTCGAGGTTTCCTATATCGGCAGCCGCTCGGCGCTGGGCACGCTGCCCAATGGCGCCCTCGACGCGAAAAGGATCGACACCGGGCGCGATCTCGCCAGCCATATCGCCGCATGCGGCGGCGATATCGAGGCGCTCCGGCAAGGCCGCAGGGAGCTCGATCCCGCAACGATCCGCGCCTTCCTCGAAGTCCATATCGAGCAGGCTCCAAGCCTGGTCGAAGCCGGCCTGCCGCTCGCCATCTGCAGCGGCATCCCCGGCAATTTCCGCTATCCCAACGCGCGCATCAATGGACGTCACGACCATGTCGGCACGCCGCGCCGCTTCCGCCGCGACGCCGCGATGGCCGGCGCGGAGCTGGCAATGGCGCTCGACCGGCTCTGGGCGGAGCAGGAGGCCGCCGGCATCCCGCTCGCCATCACTTTCGGCCGCTTCCACACCGATCCCAGCATGCATGGTTTGACCACGGTGCCCGGCGTCTTCGATTTCAGCCTCGATGTGCGCGCCTATGACCCCGCCGTGCTGTCGCATCTCGAGGAGCGCATGCTGGCGATCATCAGCGAGATCGAGGCGCGACGGAATGTCAGCTTCGCCCTGGGCCCGCGGGCTTCCGCCAGTGTCGGCATGGTCGACCCTGCGATCGCGTCCCAGCTCCAGGCGGCGGCGCAGAGCCTGGGCCTGCCGGGCACGATGATGGGAAGCCCGGCCTCGCATGATGCGGCAGCCTTCGCGGCAGCAGGCGTCCCCGTCGGCATGATCTTCGTGCGCAACGAAAACGGCAGCCACAACCCGCATGAAGCGATGGAGATCGACGATTTCCTCGACGCCTGCGCCGTGCTGACGAGCTGGGTCGCGGATCAGGCCGCCTGAAGACAGGCACGATCCCGGCCGCGCCAGGGCAGCCGCGTCATCCCAGGCTGTTGGCGATCCGCAGCCGGACAGACGCGACACCAAGCGCTCGTTTGGAAACTCCGCGAGCCCTCATCCTGAGGAGCGCTCCGCAGGAGCTTAGTCTCGAAGGATGCTCCCGGAGGCTCCCGAACTCTCTGGAGCATCCTTCGAGACGCCGCTGCGCGCCTCCTCAGGATGAGGGCTGGAGGTTCCAAACGGCCTCTAAGCGTCTGCTCGACTGCTTCAGGCTGGCGCCCCATCTGGATATCGCTCGTTGTGGGCGCCTGGGCTGCACTGAATGATCTGCTCGCCTGGTTCTATTTTCCGTAGGCTTCGCTGACGGAGTCTCGAGGTCGCTTGCAATGACGCCGTCCGGCCTGGTCAAAAGGCCGCAGCGGGCAGAATGCAACCTTCCTTTTGCGTGCAGTTTGTATACAATTCCGCTCTCGGCAAGTGGGAATGAAACGAGCATGGCAAGTTACGACACCATCATCCGCGGCGGCACGGTGATCACGGCGGCGGACCGCATCATGTGCGACGTCGGCATTCGGGACGGACGGGTCGTGGCGTTGGGCGAAGGGCTCGGCGAGGCCGTGCAGGTGATCGACGCCACAGGCAAGCTCGTGCTGCCGGGCGGGATCGATGCGCATGTCCATATCGCGCAACCCTCCGGCGAAGGCATCGTGATGGCCGATGATTTCGAGAGCGGCACGCGCTCCGCGGCGCTGGGCGGCACCACCACCATCATGCCCTTCGCCTTGCAGGAGAAGGGCTGCTCCATGCGCGAGACGCTGAAGGCCTATCATGCCAAGGCCGATGGCGAATGCCATGTCGATGTCAGCTTCCACATGATCATCTCCGATCCGAGCGAGCAGCTTCTCGGCCAGGAGCTGCCGGCGCTGGTCGAGGATGGCTACACCTCGTTCAAGATCTTCATGACCTATGAGGGGCTTGCCCTGAACGATCGCCAGATTCTCGACGTGATGTCGGTCGCGCGCGAGACCGGCGCGCTCGTCATGGTCCATGCCGAGAATTACGATGCCATTCGCTTCATGACCGAACAGCTCGAGCGCGGGGGACGGATCGCGCCGAAATATCACGCGACGTCGCGCCCCATCGCGGTCGAGCGCGAGGCGACGCACCGCGCGATCTCGCTTGCCGAGCTCGTCGACGTGCCGGTGATGATCGTGCATGTCTCGAACCGCGAGGCGATGGAGCAGATCCGCTGGGCCAAGGACAAAGGCCTGACCGTGCTCGGCGAGACCTGCACGCAGTATCTCGTCCTCACCGAGAAGGATCTCGACGGGCTCGGCATGGAGGGCGCGAAATATGTCTGCTCGCCGCCACCGCGCGATACGGCCAGCCAGGACGCGTGCTGGGAGGGCCTGCGCAACGGCGCCTTCACGATCTTCTCCTCCGATCACTGCCCGTTCCGCTATGACGATCCGCACGGCAAGCTCGTGCCCAAGGGCAAGACGAGCTTCCGCTGGGTGCCCAACGGTATTCCGGGCGTCGGCGCGCGGTTGCCGATCCTGTTTTCAGAAGGTGTCTCGAAGGGGCGGATCGATCTCGAGACCTTCGTCGCGGTCACGGCGGCCAATCCTGCAAAGACCTACGGGCTCTATCCCCGCAAGGGTACGATCGCCGTCGGCACTGACGCCGATATCGCGATCTGGGATCCCGGGAAGCGCGTCACGCTGACCCATGATCTGATCCAGGATGGCGCCGATTACACGCCCTATGAAGGACGCGAGATCATCGGCTGGCCGGTTCTCACCATGGTCCGTGGCCGCGTCGTGGTCGAGGACGGCGCTCTCGTCGGCCGGAAGGGGCATGGCATTCACTTGTCACGCGCACGCTCACCCTATGCGAAGCGCGGTTTCGAGGGCGCGGCCCAATCATGAATGACGTCGATCAAGCGGAGGCCGGGGAGACGGAAATCGTCCGGGCCGGCGGCTTCAATTTGTCGAACCTCGCCTATAACGCGATTTCGGAGATGGTCCGCCGCCGCCATCTGCGCGGCGGCGAGATGATCGTCGAGGCGCGTCTGGCCGACAGCCTCGGCATCTCACGCACCCCCTTGCGCGAGGCCTTGCAGCGGCTGGAAGGCGAAGGGCTCGTCATCAAGGGAACCGGGCGTTCCTATCTGGTGCGCAATGTCGATCTCGGCGAATATCTGCAGAGCCTGAAATGCCGGGAGTTTCTCGAGCCGGAGGCGGCGTCGCTGGCGGCCGGCCGGATTCCGGCGGGCGAGATGGTCAAGGTCAAGCTGGAGATCAATCAGCTCCGGACGACAGTGCCCTATCATACCGATGCGCATTGGGCGTCCGATGATAATCTGCACGAGCTGTTCGCCCGCCACTGCGGCAATGATGTGCTCGCCGAGTTGATCCGGAAGCTACGGGTCACGACGCGGCTGTTCGAGATCGCGCGCCTGGCCGATCGGCTCGAACCGGATTCCACCGAGCATCTCGCGATTGTCGAGGCGCTGGAGCATGAGGATCACAAGGCGGCGCGCCGGGCGGTGCAGAACCATATCCGCAGCCTCGGCAAGTCGGCGCTCGACAACGTGCGCTGAGTCTGCGCCCGCGCCAAACGCGGGCAACGGGCGGCAGGTGGCTCAGTGACGCAGGATCTTCGAGACGAAATCGCGCGTGCGCTGATGTTGCGGCGCATCGAATATCTGCGCGGGCGAGCCGGTCTCGACGACGCGGCCATCGGCCATGAAGACGACCTTCGAGGCGACTTCGCGGATGAAGGCCATTTCATGGGAGACGATCAGCATGGTCATGCCCTCCCGCGCCAGCACCCGGATCGTGTCCAGGACTTCCGAGACCAGCTCCGGATCGAGCGCCGCCGTCACCTCGTCGAGCAGCAGGATTTCCGGTTTCAGCGCCAGCGCGCGGGCGATGGCGACGCGCTGCTGCTGGCCGCCCGACAATTCGTCGGGATAGCGCGTAAGCTTGTCGCCCAGGCCGACCTTGGCCAGCAAGGCCCTGGCCTCCGCCTCGACCTCGGCGCGCGGCCGCTTCCTGATCTTCACCGGTGCGATGGTGACGTTTTCCAGAACCGTCATGTTCTGGAAGAGGTTGTATTGCTGGAACACGATGGCGATGCGGTCGCGGAGGCGGCGCAGCGCCGCCTGATCGGCGTAGTTCACGGGTTCGCCGTCGAGTTTGACGGCGCCGCCCGACGGCGGCAGCAGCCCCATCAGCACGCGCAGGATCGTGCTCTTGCCGGAGCCTGACGGCCCGATCAGCCCGATGATGTCGCCCCGGCCGACCGTCAGGTCGATGCCGGAGAGCACGGGCAATTTGCCGTAATGGGCGTCAAGCCCCGCGATGTCGAGATGGTGCAAGTCTGGCCTCCAGCCTGGCGCCGAACCGGGCCAGCGGATAGGAAATTGCGAAATAGACGATAAGGATCGCGCCGAAGCTGAGCGCAGCCGAAAAGCCTTTGTTGTTGAGGACCTTGCCGACGAAGGTGAGCTCCACCACGCCAATCTGCGAGGCCAGCGCCGTGTCCTTGATGAACATCACGAAGAAGCCGAAGGCGGGCGGCAGGATGAGGCGCCAGGCCTGCGGCAGCGCCACATAGCGGATGGTTTCGGTCAGGCTGAAATTCATCGCCGCCGCCGCCTCCCATTGATTGCGATGGACCGCATTCAGGCCGCCGCGAACGATCTCGCCCAGGAAGGCGCCGGCGATCAATGTCACGGTCACCGCCGCGACGACGAAGAGCGGCACATCGGCTCCGGTCGCCTGGAAGGCAAAGAAGCACAGCATCAGCGTGACCAGGAAGGGAACGCGCCGGAACAGCTCGGTGAAGCCGATGGCAAGCAGGCGCAACGGCAGCAGAGCCGGGCCATGAGTGAGGCGCGTCACGGCCAGGACAAGCCCGAGCAGCGAGCCGACGACACAGCCGAGCGCCGAAAGGGCCAGCGTCGTCAGGGCCGCCTTGGCGATGAAGACGAGGTTGTAATAGGTCGCGAAGCGCGGCCACTCCTCGATGATCTGCGACAGCATCAGATCAGCCCCGTGCGAGCCCGGAAGGCATAGCGGCCGATGGCGGCAAGCAGCACGGACGCCGCAAGCGTCAGCGCGACATAAAACAGCGCCGTGACCGAGAATATCTCGATCGACCGGAACGTCTGCGAATTGATGTTGAAGGCCTGGCCGGTCAATTCCTCGACGCCGAAGACGGCTGCCATCGAGGTCCCCAGCGTCATGATGATGAAGTGGTTCGACAGCGGCGGAAACAGGACGCGCGCCATATGCGGCAGGATCACGTAGCGAATTTGCTGGAGCCGCGAGAAACCGAGCACCTCGGCCGCCTCCATCTCGGAGACACGCCGGCTCTCGAAGCCCGCACGCTGGATTTCGGTGAGATAGGCTCCGGCATTCAGCGTCATGCCGATGAGCACGGCAGCGTACGAGGACAGCAGCACGCCCATGTCAGGCAGCGCGAAATAGAGGAAGTAGATCTGCACGAGCTGCGGGGTGTTGGTGAAGAACACGACATAGAGGTTGACGATGCGGCTGAGCCAGCGCGGCCCGAAGGACTTCACCGCCGCGCAGGCCGTCCCGATGGCGAGCCCGCCGCAGAAGGCGAGGACCGCGATCTGCAACGCGATCCACGCCCCGTCGAACAGGCGCGGAAGGTAGGGCCAGATCTGGCCGTATTGCAGCGTGTAGCTCATTGCGCTCCGAATGGCTGATCCGGCCGGGATGCAGGACCCCGGCCGGACAGGCTTTGTCCGCGATCAGAAATAGGGCGTGGCGCCAACCGGCTTGATCATGTCCATGCCGAACCACTTCTTCCAAATCTCGTCGGTCTTGCCGCGACGGTGCAATTCGAAGATCGCCACGTTGAGCCAGTCCTTCAGGCCGGTCGAGGCCTTGGAGACGCCAAGTCCGCAATAATAGATGTCGATCGGCGTCTCGACGACCTTCCACTCGACCTTGTGCTTGGCCATGTGCTCGCCCATGAAATCGATCACGTCGATCATGGCCGTGCCGCGACCCTGCGCCAGCGCGCGCACCGCGTCAGGGTAATTGTCGAGCAGGGTGACCTTGGCGTTCTTGAGGTTGTCCTCGATGAACTTGACCGGCGTCGAACCGCGCACCTGCACGAAGGTGACGGACGGCTCGTTGAACTGCTTCCAGTCGGTGAAGGGCTTGTCCTTGGTGGTCAGCACGCCGAGCACCTCGGTATGGACCGGAACGGTGAAGTCGATGACCTTCGCGCGCTCGGGATTGCGCGTCATCGCGCCCATCACGAAGTCGATCTTGCCGGACACCACGAAGGGGATGCGGTCCGGCGAGCCGGTCTGAACCACCTCCAGCTTGACGCCGAGCGTCTTGGCGATCTCGGCGGCGAAATCGACGTCGAAGCCGACGATCTCGTTCTTGTCGTCGAACTTGCCGAGTGGCGGCAAGGTCGGGTTCACGCCGACGCGGATCGCGCCTGATTTGATGATCTCGTCCAGCGTCCGTGCCGCGACCGAAGCCGGGGCGGCCAGGCCCGTCAAGCCGATGGCGACAGCGCCGGCGGCGAGCAACTTCTTCAACATGCTTGCATTCTCCCGAAGAGCCGTTGCGCGATGGCAGGATTTAGCGCCGCCGCCATTGCATGAACGGTAGACAGTTTGTATACATTCATGCGATCTGTAAAGTCGCAAATGGCGTCACGGCCTGCTCGATCCGCAGGCAGGCGAGGATGGGTTCGCGCGGTGATGAAGCGTCTTGTGCAGGACGAGCGGCCGCTCGTCGCGATCATGGTCGATGGCGACAGCATCTCGGCGCGCGCGGGGGATTCGCTCGCGACGGCGCTTGCCCTGGCCGGGCGCCTGCGCTTGCGCGCGAGCCCCAATGCCGGGGCTCCGCGAGGCGCTTTCTGCCATATGGGCGTCTGCCAGGAATGTGTGCTCCACGTCGATGGCGCCCTGCGGCAAGCCTGCCTGACGCCGGTGCGCGCCGGCATGGCGGTCGAGCTGAGGGGCGTGCCGTGACGCATGACCTGATCGTGCTCGGAGCCGGTCCGGCCGGCGCCAATGCAGCAATGACGGCATCGCAGGCCGGGCTGAAGGTGGCCCTGCTGGACGAGCAGGACGGTGCCGGCGGACAGGTTTGGCGTCAGCCGCTGCCTGGCCTCACGGGCCTCCCCGTCTCTGCGGAGGCGCGTAGCGGCGACGCCCTGCGGGCCCGGATCGCTGCCTCCAAGGTGGATTTGCGCTTCGGTCGCCGCATCTGGTCGGTCGGTGGAGGCTTTCGCGTCGATGCGCTCGGTCCACAGGGCAACGAGACCGTCGAGGCGCCAAGCCTGATCGCTGCGACGGGCGCGCATGAGCGCGTCGTGCCATTTCCGGGCTGGACCTTGCCGGGCGTCATCGGCCTTGCCGCCGCGACCGTGCTGATCAAGTCGCAGGGCGTGACACCGGGGCGGAAGGTCGTCGTCGCCGGTTGCGGACCGCTGCTCGTCGCCGTCGCGGCCGGCATCCTCAAGCTCGGCGGCGACGTGGCGGGAATTGTCGATCTCGCCGGCCGCCGCGATTGGCTCGCGGCCCTGCCATCATTGGCGACGCAGCCACGGCTGCTCGGGCGCGGCCTGGGCTGGGCTGTGAAGATCGGCGCCGCGCGCGTTCCTCTCCATTTCGGCCATGCCGTGAAGGCGGCGCAGGGTGAACAGGCGCTGGAGCGCATCGTGATCGCGCCTGTCGGTGGTGACGGGGCTTATGCGAGCGGAGCGGAGATGACCTTTGAGGCCGACGCGCTCTGCATCGGCCATGGGCTCGTTCCGGGCGCCGAGGTCACGAAGCTCCTGCGCGCCGAACATCGCTTCGATCGCCTGCGTGGCGGTTTCGTCCCGGTGCTCGACGCCTATGGCCGAACGACGGTCGAGCGCCTTTTTGCTTGCGGCGACGGCGCCGGCCTGCGCGGCGCCATCATCGCCGAGCAGGCCGGGCGTTTGGCGGGCCTCACTGCTGCCCATGATGCCGGCGCCCTGCCTGCCGACCGGTTTGCGCAGATCGCAGATCCGATCCTGGCCGCGATCTCGCGTGCCCGCCCCTTCTCCGACGCGATGGCCGGCATCATGGCGCTTCGCCCGGCGCAGGTCGCGGCGATCGCGCCGGAGACGGTCGTCTGCCGCTGCGAGGATGTGACGCGCAGCGAGATCGATGCGGCGCATGAAGCGGGCGCACATGACCTGAATCAGCTCAAGCATTTCACGCGCTGCGGCATGGGCCCGTGCCAGGGCCGCATGTGCGGCGACGTCGCGGCCGAATTGCTGGCGAGCAAGGTCGGCTCGCGCGAGCGGGCCGGCTACTGGACCGGGCGACCGCCGCTGCGCCCCGTGCCGTTCGACGCCCTGATGGGAGCGTTCGACTATTCCGACATCCCCATTCCGGAGCCCGCCCCCCTGTGATCCACGATCTCGCCGTTGTCGGGGGAGGAGTGCATGGTGCGACCGTCGCGTTGTTCGCGGCGCGCGGCGGCATGGATGTGACCCTGCTCGAGCGCGGCGCCCTCTGCCGCGAGGCGTCCGGCGTCAATGCCGGCACGCTGACGATGCAGATGACGCGGGTCGCGCTGATTCCCTATGCGCTGCGCGCCCATGCGATGTGGGCCTCGACGCGGCAATGGCTTGGGCATGAGGTCGGGGTCGTCATCTGCGACGGGCTCTCGCTTGCCTTCACTGAGCGGGAGGAGGAGCTTCTGACCTATCGCGCCGGCAAGCGGCGCGAGGCGGGAGCGCCGATCGAGCTGATCACGGGCGCACAGGCCAGCGCGGTCGAGCCAGGCGTCTCCGACACGGTGCGGCTGGCCGGCTACTGCCGCGTCGACGGCTTCGCCAACGCCTATCTGACCGGGCTCGCCTATCGCCGCGCGCTTCTCGACGCTGGCGTCGCGCTGCGCGAATACATGCCCGTCATCGGTGTCGAGCGTGAGGCGGGCAGTTTCGCCCTGCAGACGCCAGCCGGATTGGTGCGCGCGCGTCGCATCGTCCTTGCGGGCGGTGTCTGGCTCGAACCCATGCTGGCCTGGCTCGGCGTGCATCTGCCGATCAAGACGCTGGTGAACCAGCTCGCCGTCAGCGAGCGTGTCGCCCCTGTCATGCGCACCGTCGTCGGCATCGCCAACGGCCTGCTTTCGCTGAAGCAATATCCGCATGGCACCGTCGTGATCGGCGGCGGTTGGCAGGGCCTGGGTGATCGCGAGCGAGGCGGCGTCGAGCTCTTGCCCGACCGGCTTATCGGCAATGTCCGCCTTGCCTGCCACGCCATTCCGGCGCTGCGGAGCGCAAGGCTGGCGCGCGCCTGGGCCGGGCTCGAGGCCGAGACGAAGGATGCGCTGCCCGCCGTCGGCCCCGTTCCCGGCGTTGACGGCGCCTATGTCTGCGGCAGCGTCCACTCCGGCTATACGAGCGGCCCCTATATCGCGCGCCTGCTTGCCGACCATCTGCTCGGGCGCGAACCCGAACTTCCGCTCTTTCCGATCGATCGCCTGCTTTCGCCGGGCGACGCCGCGCGAGGCCGTGCATGACCAAATCCGTTTCCGAGACCAAGTTCTTATCCGAAACTAAGTCCTTTTCCGAACGCCTGCGCGGCATCCATGCGGCGACGATCGTGCCGATGAAGCCGGACTTCTCGATCGACGAGGCCGCCTTGGCGCAGCATATTGCGTCCGTCACCGCCGTTGCCGGCATCAATGGGCTGCTGGTCAACGGCCATGCCGGCGAGAATTTCGTGCTGTCGCTGGCCGAGAAGCGGCGTGTCGTCGAGATCGCCCGCGAACAGTGCCCGCGTGAGTGCCTCATCGTCTCCGGCGTGAACCATGAATCCAGCCTGGAGGCTGCGCGCGAAGCGGCCGTGCTGGAGCAGGCCGGCGCCGACGGGCTGCTGGTGTTTCCGCCCAATAGCTGGGCGCTCGGGCATGCCGATGCCTGCGTGATCGAGCATCATGAGCGCGTACGCGACGCCACGAGCGCGCCGCTGATGCTTTACGGCGCGCCGGTCAGCGCCGGCGCCATGGCCTATTCGCCGGCCGTGCTGGGGCGCCTGGTGACGGATCCACGCTTCCTGGCGATCAAGGAGGGAAGCTGGGAAGTAGCGGCCTATGAGGAAAATCTGCGGCTGATCCAGAAGCTTCGCCCCGATTTCAGCGTGCTGGGCTCGGGCGACGAGCATCTGCTGACGAGCTACATCATCGGCAGCGCTGGCAGCCAGGTCAGCCTGGCTGCGGTGGTGCCGGAACTCGTGGTGGCTCTCTGGAACGCGGCCGAGGCCGGCGATTGGACGCGGGCGCGGGCGGTGCATGAAAAGCTCTATCCGCTCTCCGTCGCCGTCTATCGCGATGCGCCGGGCGGACGCGCGACCGCACGCCTCAAGGCCTGCCTGAAGCTGCTAGGGCGCCTCCCGAACGATGTGTTGCGCCCGCCGCAGCCCTCCGTGACGGAGGACGAACTGCGCACGCTCGCGGCGGCCCTCCAGACCGCCGGCTACGAGAGTCGGCCCATTGGCGTGGACGCCGTCACGGGAGCAGCACTGGGAAGGCGAGCCAGCCGATGAGCCAGCCGAGCGACGCTTCATGACTGCGGCCACGGCATGATCTCGAAACGGCCCACGCGGGAACGATGCTTGCAGCACCGGTAAGGCGACCGCTACTGTATGAGGACGGGGATCAAGAGCTGGAAATCAGCCGGAGCGAGGAAACGGCATGTCGGATGCCTTGCGCATTGCGCATGGAGCCTTCGGGCGGGTGGCGTTGCTCGACATGGACCGAAGCCTGGTCCGGCACGCGCATCCCCATTGCCATGTCCTGCTCAAGGTCGATGGCGACGATACCCAGTTCCTCGTCGGCGATCATGTCGCGCCCCTGACCGATGATCTCGCGGTGCTGGTCAATGCCTGGGAGAGCCACGCCTATATTCACGATTCGCGCCGCAAGAACGCACTGATCCTGGCGCTGTATATCGAGCCGGACTGGCTGCGCAGCTTCAGGCCGAACTGGGCCGCGAGCGGCGCTCCGGGGTTCTTCGAGCATTCGGCTGGCGAGGTTACGGCACATATCCGCCAGACCGCGCTCGACCTTGCCGCCGAGATGGTTCACGAGCCCGGCGCCTCGCATCGGCAGGAGAGCCTGCTCTCGGAACTGATGATCGCGGTGATCGAGCGTTTCACACCCTGGCGCACTATCGGCGCCTCGCTGCGCGAGATCGCGCGCGCCAATGCGATCGACTGGCGCGTCGGCAAGGCGATTTCGCTGATGCGGACCGATCCGGCCGCTCCTCTCAGCATCGACAGGCTGGCGAAGGAGGCAGGTCTTTCGCGGGCGCATTTCTTTCGCATCTTCGAGGATTCGACCGGCGTGACGCCGCATGTCTTCCTGAACGTCGTCAAGGTCGAGATGGCGGTAGGTGCGATCGTCGAGGGCGAGGAGACCTTCTCGGCGATTTCGGACCGGCTCGGCTTCAGCGTGCCCGCCCATTTCACCCGCTTCTTCCGCGATCACTGCAGCGTCGCGCCGAGCGCCTTCCGGCAGGTGGCGCGGCTGGGTCGATAGGAAGCCTTCCGCCGCCGCATCATTTTGAGACTTTTCGGTAAGTAGCGAGACCCTGCGGGATCGCGCTACGACCGCTGATCGCCGAGCCTCCCGCCCCAGACGCCCATCAAGAGCGCGTCATCGGGAGCAGGCGACGGTGCGGCCAGAGACCATCACATGGACGGGACAATCGGTGGAGCGCGTCGAGGACGCGGCCCTGCTGACCGGCCGTGGCCGTTTCATCGACGATCTCGGCGTCAGGCCCGGCACACTCCATGCCGCCATCCTGCGCTCGCCCCATGCCCATGCCGATATCCTCTCCATAGACGCAGCGACTGCCGCCGCCATGCCCGGCGTCGCCGCGATCGTCACGGGCCGCGACCTCGCGAGGCTGACGACGCCGATGGTCGCCGGGCTCAAGGTCGCGGTCGAGAACTGGCCGATGGCCGTCGAGCGCGTGCGCTATGTCGGCGAGCCGGTCGCTATCGTCGTCGCCCAGGATCGGTATCTCGCCGAGGACGCTCTGGACGCGATCGAGATCGAATACGAACCGCGCCCCTGCGTCGTCGATCCGCTGGCGAGCCTCGGGGCCGATGCGCCGGTCCTCCACGACAAGGCCGGAGCCAACCTCGTCAGCGACCGTTTCTTTCGCTATGGCGAGCCGGAGGCCGCCTTCGCGGAGGCCGCCCACCGCATCGAAGTCTCCATCGCCTATCCGCGCAATACCGGCTCGCCGATGGAGACCTTCGGCGTCGTCGCCGACTACGACCCTCATGAGGACGCCTACGAGATCCTGGCCAATTTCCAGGGACCGTTCAGCATCCATGCGGTGATGGCGCGCTGCCTGAAGGTTCCGGGCAACCGGCTGCGCCTGCGCATGCCGCCCGATTCGGGCGGCAGCTTCGGCGTCAAGCAGGGCGTCGCGCCCTATGCGGTGCTGATCGGCGTTGCCGCGCGGTTGGCCGGGGCCCCGGTCAAATGGATCGAGGATCGGCTCGAGCATCTGAGCGCCGCCGTGGCGGCGACGAACCGCGTCACGACGCTGAAGGCCGCAGTCACCAGCGAGGGCCGCATTACGGCGCTGGACTGGGACCAGGTCGAGGATTGCGGCGCCTATCCGCGCGCGCCCGAGCCCGCCACGCTCTACCGCATGCACGGCAACATGACCGGCGCCTATGACATCCGGAATCTCGCCATTCGCAACCGCGTCGTGCTGACCAACAAGGCCCCGACCGGCCTCGTCCGCGGCTTCGGCGGCCCGCAGGTGTATTATGCGCTGGAGCGGCTGATGCAGCGCATCGCCGTCGCGCTCGGGCTCGATCCGCTGGCCGTGATCCGTGCCAACCTCATTCAGCGCGGGCAGTTTCCCTACCGCACAGCCTCCGGCGCGCTCTACGATTCCGGCGACTATGCGAAGGCAATAGACCTCGCCGTGGCAGATGGCAGGCTCGCCGAGCTGGAGAGGCGCCGCAATGAGGCCCGCGCCGCCGGCAGGCGCTACGGCATCGGCTTTGCGGCCACCGTCGAGCCCAGCGTCTCCAATATGGGCTACATCACCACGGTTCTCACCGCAGCCGAGCGGCAGAAGGCCGGCCCTAAGAACGGTGCGCAGGCGACGGCGACCGTATCGCTCGATCCCGTCGGCTCGGTCAGCGTCCATGTCGCCTCCGTGCCGCAGGGACAGGGCCATCGCACGGTACTGGCGCAGGTCGTGGCCGATGTCTTCGGCCTGCCGCGCGAAGCGATCAGCGTCGTCGTCGATCTCGATACCGGCAAGGACGCCTGGTCGATCGCATCGGGCAATTATTCGAGCCGCTTTGCGGCTGCGGTCGCCGGCACGGCGCATCTGGCCGCCACCCGCCTGCGCGACAAGCTGGCTGCGATCGCCGCGAGCCAGTTCGACGTCGCACCCGCTCAGATCGGGTTTGCGGGCGGCGCCGTCTTCGCGGCGGGCGACGCGACCAAGACACTGCCCTTCGGCCGCATCGCCGCTCTCTCGCACTGGTCGCCGGCGCTGCTGCCCGACGGTGTCGATCAGGCGATCCGCGAGACCGCCTTCTGGACGCCGCCGGAGCTGTCGGCTCCCACGGAGGACGACCAGGTCAACTCCTCGCTCTGCCATGGCTTCATCTTCGACATGGCGGGCGTCGAGGTCGATGTCGATACCGGCAAGGTTCGCATCGACCGCTATGTCACCATGCATGATTGCGGGCGCGTGCTGCATCCCGGCATGGTCGAGGGGCAGATCAGGGGCGGCTTCGCGCAGGCGCTCGGCGCGACCTTCTACGAGGAACTCGCCTATGCCGATGACGGCGCTTTCCTGACCGGCACCTTCGCCGACTACCTGCTGCCGACCGCGACCGAGACGCCCGATATCGCGATCCTGCATATCGAGACGCCATCGCCCTTCACGCCGCTCGGCGCCAAGGGCGTCGGCGAAGGCAACTGCATGTCGACGCCGGTCTGCCTCGCCAATGCCGTGGCCGACGCACTCGGGGTGGCGGAGCTCGATTTGCCGCTGACGCCGGCGCGGGTCGCCGCGCTCGTCGCCGCCCCCGAGCCGGCGAGGCCGGCATCGGAGCGCGGCCGGGCAGCCTTGCTGGGCGCAGCCAAGCCCGGCGACCGCACGCTGCGCGGGGAAGGACAGGCCAAGGTCGCGGCCCCACCCGAAGCGATCTGGGCGATGCTGCTCGACGCCGAGCAATTGGCATCGATCATCCCTGGCTGCCACGGCGTCAGGAAGCTGTCGGAGACTCATTTCAAAGCCGATGTGACGCTCGGCGTCGGCCCGGTTAAGGGGCGCTACAAGGCCGAGATCAGGCTCTCGGACCTCGATGAGCCAAAGGCCGCGACGCTGACCGGCTCGGTCTCCGGCGCGCTCGGCACCGGCAGCGGGTCCGGCCGCGTGATCCTGTCGGCTGGCGAAGGCGGGCTGACCGTCATCTCCTATAGCTACGAGGCCGCTGTCGGCGGCAAGGTCGCGGCCATCGGTGGACGCCTGCTCGACGGCGCGGCCAAGGCCATCATCGGGCAGTTCTTCGCGGCGCTTGCGCGCAAGGCCGCCCCTGCAAGCGCCAGGACCGGCTTCTTCGCCCGCCTGTTGGGGAGGCGCGGATGAAGCCCTCGGCTTTCGACTATATCCGTGCCGGCGACCTCTCCGAGGCCCTGGACGCGCTCGCCCGGCATGGATCGGATGCCCGCATCATCGCCGGCGGCCAATCGCTGCTGCCGATGCTCAATATGCGGCTGGCGAAGCCCGCCGTGCTGATCGACGTGATGGGCATCCCCGGGCTCGACAAGGTTCGGCGCGAGGGCGATGCCATCGTCGTGCCCGCCGGCGTGCGGCAGGCCGCGCTGATGCGCCGGCCCGACCTCAGTACCAAACAGCCGCTGCTGGCGGCCGCGCTGCCCTGGCTCGGCCATTACCAGACACGGGCGCGCGGCACCGTCTGCGGCTCGGCCGCCCATGCCGATCCAAGCGCCGAGATTCCGCTCTGCCTCGTGGCCCTCGACGGCGAGATCAGGCTGCGCTCGCGCAAAGCGAGCCGAACCGTGAAAGCGGGCGATTTCTTTGCCGGCATGATGGTGACCGACAAGGGCGATGACGAGCTGATCGAAGCAGTCGTCTTCCCGGCCGCCCGCCCCGGAACCGGCCATGCCTTCAAGGAGGTCGCGCGCCGCCACGGCGATTTCGCCATCGTCGGCTGTGCCGCGGTGGTGACGGCGGATGCGATTCACCTCGCCGTCGCAGGCGTCGCCGACAAGCCGGAGCGCCGCAGCTTTCCTTTGCTGGACGGGTCCGCCCTGTCCGACGCGCTCAACGCCTTTGCCTGGGATCTCGACGCGCGCGACGATTTCCACGCGACCGCGCGGCTGCGCCGCGATCTGGTGCGTTCGCTCGGCCGTGAGACGATCGCGGAGGCGCTGTCATGTCGCGCCTGAGCGCCGCGACGCGCCACCGCGTCGCCTTCACGCTGAACGGCAGGCCGGTGTCGCTGGAAGCCGAGCCGCGTCTGCTGGCAACCGACGCGCTGCGTCATGGCCTTGGCGCCACCGGGACCCATGTCGGCTGCGAGCACGGCGTCTGCGGGGCCTGCACCATCCAGATCGACGGCGCGCCGGCACGCGCCTGCCTGACGCTGGCGGTCCAGCTCGAAGGCCGCGATGTCAGGACGGTGGAAGGCTTGAGCCCCGCTGCCGACAGGCTGTCGGTGATGCAGGCGGCCTTCCGCCGCCACCACGCTTTGCAATGCGGCTTCTGTACCGCCGGCATCCTGATCTCGCTCGACGCTTTCCTGCGCGAGCAGCCTCACCCGACCGAGGATGAGCTGCGCGAGGTCGTTGGCGGACATCTCTGCCGCTGCACCGGCTACACGCCGATCATCCGGGCCGCCCTCGATGCAGCCGCCCAGTTGCGCGATGCGCCATCCCTCCCGGAACCTGCCCATGTTTGATCTCGGCACCAGCTTCATGGCCAGCGTCGCGCGCGATCCCGATGCGCTCGCGATCGTCGATGGCGATGTCCGGCTGAGCTATGCGCAATGGCTCGCGCGAATCTCGTCGCTGGTCGCGGCCTTCGACGGCATGGGCCTGAAGGCCGGCGAGCATCTCGTGACCGTGCTGCAGAACCGCTGGGAGGCTGCGACCCTGCACTGGGCCTGCCAGTTCGCGGGGCTGACGATCGTGCCGATCAACTGGCGCGCCAAAGCCGACGAGATCGATTTCGTCATCGAGAATTGCGGCGCCCGTGCGATCGCGTTCGAAGCCGTCGCCGGGCCGGCGATCGGCGAGAGCCGGCTCGCATCATCCATCCCGCGCATCACTGTGGGTGCCGATGCGGGCCAGGCCGAACTGAGCTTCGCCGAGATGGTGGCGGAGCCTGCTGCCACGGTCGTTCCGCGCGTCGCCGCCGATGCCTGGTCGCTGATGCTCTATACCTCCGGGACCACGGCCAAGCCCAAAGGCGTGCCGCGCCGGCACCGGGCCGAGCGCATGGCCGGCCTCGCCCATGTCGCCCAGAACCTCTATGCGAACGGCGAGCGCACGCTCGGCGTCATGCCGCTCTATCACACCATGGGCGTGCGCTCGCTCATCGCCATGTCGCTGATCGGCGGCGTCTTCGTCTGCCAGCCGCGCTTCGATGTCGGCCAGGCGCTGGCGCTGATCGAGGCCGAGGCGATCACCAATCTCTATCTCGTGCCGACGCTCTATCATGACGTCGTCCACCACCCGCTTTTCGCACGGACGGACGTGACCAGCGTGCGCAAGCTCGGCTTCGCGGGCGCGCCGATGACCGACGGACTGCTCCGCAAGCTCACCGAAGCGTTTTCCCCGGAGCTCTTCGTCAATCATTACGGCTCGTCGGAAATCTACACCTTCACGATCAACCAGAAGGCCGCCGACAAGCCCGGCTGTGCCGGCAGGGCCGGGCTGAACCAGCTCATCCGCGTGGTCAAGCTCGGCGCGGCTTCGGCGCATGAGCTCGCCGTCGCCGGCGAAGAGGGCGAGATCGTTGCGCTCGCAGCAAGCGACGAGGCCTTCGAGGGCTACTGGAAGCGCCCCGAGGCAGACGCCAAGTCCCTGCGGGACGGTTGGTACTTCACCGGCGACACCGGCTATTTCGACGGCGATGGCGACCTCTACGTCTCAGGCCGCGTCGATGACATGATCATCACCGGCGGCGAGAACGTCTCCCCGGTCGAGATCGAAAGCTGCCTTTCGCTGCATCCGGGCGTGTCCGAGGTCGCCGTCGTCGGCCTGCCCGACGAACGCTGGGGCAAGATCGTCGTCGCCTTCGTCCAGCGCGCGGGCCCGGTCACCACTGACGAACTCGACCAGCATTGCAAGGCAGCCGGGCTCGCCAACTTCAAGCGCCCGCGCCGCTTCGAATTCGTCAAGGCCATCCCGAAATCGCCCGTCGGCAAGCTGCTGCGCCGCGAACTGGTGGCCGGCGCCTACGAACGCGAACAGCCCGCCACCGCCGGATGACCGTCTCCCTTCACAACGAGCGAAAGACCAACCCTATGAACGCCCCGACCCCGCTTCATCCCGCATTGGCCGATCTGGACGGCTTCAGCGTCGAGATCGACGCCGCCCGCGAGCGCGCCGACGTCATCCTCGGCCGCCCGCCGATGAACGTCATCTCGATGCCGCAGCGCGACCAGTTGCGGAAGGTGTTCGAGGCGCTGGACGAGGACGATCGCGTCCGCGTCATCGTGCTGCGCGCCATCGGCGAGAACTTCTCTTCCGGCGGCTACATCAAGGGCTTCCTCGAAGCCTCCCCGGAGCATGTCTCCAAGCTAGCCTGGAACATCGCCGCCCCCGCGCGCTGCACCAAGCCGGTGATCGTCGCCAATCGCGGCTACGCCTTCGGCGTCGGCTTCGAGATCTCGCTCGCCTGCGATTTCCGCATCGTCTCGGAGACCTGCCAATACGCATTGCCCGAGCAGAAGCTCGGCCAGATTCCAGGCTCGGGCGGCTCCGCTCGGCTCCAGAAGATGGTCGGCATCACCCGGACCAAGGACATCGTGATGCGCTCGAAGCGCATCTCCGGACAGCAGGCCTATGACTGGGGCGTGGCCACCGAATGCGTACCCGACGCCGAGCTGGAAGCGGCGACCGACCGGCTGGTCGAGGAACTGCGCGGCTTCTCGCCGATCGCCCAGCGCACCGCCAAGAAGCTGCTCAACGACACCGAGGATTCGACGCTCGCCATCGCGATCGAACTGGAGGGGCATTGCTACAGCCGCCTGCGCCAGTCCGACGATTTTCGCGAGGGCGTCGAGGCCTTCCACGCCAAGCGCGCCCCGAAATTCAGCGGGCGTTGAGCCCATCCGCGCGGCGAAGGACACGCCGCGCGACCGCCTGAAGCTGTCCAACCAGAACAAGACAAACCTGAGGGAAACGACCATGAAGACCGCAGCCAAGACGATATTCGCCGCCGGCCTGCTTGCCGCAACAGCCCCGAGCGGGAGTGCATTCGCCCAGTCGGGCCCGATCAAGATCGGCGTGGTCACGCCGCTCTCGGGTACCTACACGCCGATCGGCCAGCAGGTCCGCTGGGGGCTCGAACTTGCAGCCAGGGAAATCAACGCGGCCGGCGGCATCGCCGGGCGCCAGGTCAATCTGCTGTTCGAGGACGAGGAGGCGAACCCGTCGGTTGCCGTGCAGAAGGCCGAGAAGCTCTTCCAGGTCGAAAAAGTCGACTTCCTGACTGGCACCGTCAATTCCGGCTCGACGCTCGCCGTCGCCCAGCTCGCCGAGCGCAATGCCAAGCTCGCGGCAACGACGGTCTCCTTCGCCGACTCGATCACCACAGACAAATGCTCGCCCAACATGTTCCGGGTGAATGCGCGAGCGGAGCAGCAGTCGGTCGCGCTCGCGGCCTGGCTCGCCAAGGAGAAGCCCAAGGCCAAGGTCTACTATCTTGGGCCCGACTACGAGATGGGGCGCTCAACCGTCGCCGCGTTCAAGAGCAGCGCCGAAAAGACCGGCTCGGCGACCGGTGGTGAGGTCTTCGCGCCGCTCGATTCCAAGGATTACACGCAGTATTTCGGCCAGATTCGCGCGACCCGCCCGCAGGTGCTCTACACCTCCGTCGCCGGCAACGACACGGTGCGGCTGCTGACGCAGCTGCAGGATTTCGGACTGCTCACGGGCCTGACCGTGGTGGGCGCATCCGGCACCGTGACCTCGCAGAACATCACCGCGATCGGCGCGGCCGCGGAGGGCTTCGCCACCGGCGTCGGCTATTCCCCGCAGATCGACAGCCCCGCGAACAAGACCTTCGTCGCGGCCTTCCGCGCGGCCAACAAGACCGATCCCGATCTCTACGGGGCAGACAGCTACGGCCTGCTCTTCGCCTACAAGGCCGCCGTCGAGAAGGCGGGCTCGACCGAGACCGACAAGGTCCGCGAGGCCTTGCGCGGCCTGAGCTGGCAGACCCCGCAGGGCACCAAGACCATCCGCGCCGGCGACCACCAGGCGATGCAGCCGATGTATGTGGTGCGCGTGACCAAGGGCAAGTTCGACATCATCGACAACGTCTCCTCGGAAAACGCCATCGGCCCCGACACCTGCACGCGGTTCTGAGCCGCCACGGCACGCCCCTCCCCCTTCTGGGGAGGGGCGACAGCGCCGAGCCCTTCATCGAGGCCCCGCCATGACCCCCATCGACTATCTTCAATTCGTCCTCGCCCCGCAGGTCGTCAACGGGCTCGCGCTCGGGGTCGCGGTCGTGCTGGTGGCGCTGGGGCTGACCATCATCTTCGGCATGCTCGACGTCATCAACATGAGCCATGGCGAGTTCTACGCGATCGGCGCCTATGCGGCGCTGGCGCTCGGCGCGGCCGGCATCGGCTTCTGGTTCCTGCTGGTGCTGGTGCCGGTGCTGATGATCCCGCTCGGCATGGCCGCGGAACGGCTGCTGATCCGGCCGGTCTTCGACAGCAGGGACCGCCACGTCACCACGCTGCTCGTGACCTTCGGCCTTGGCCTCATCGTCGAAGACGTGCTGAAGATCGTCTTCGGCGCCAACACCCAGCGCCCGCCGACGCCGATCCCCGGCGCGACCGAGATCCTCGGCATCATCCTGCCGAACTACCGGATCTTCCTCATTCTGGTCGGCGCGGCGATCGTGCTGGGCGTGGCCTTTGTCGTCTACAAGACGCGGCTGGGCGCGATGGTCCGCGCGGCGGCCTTCGACCGCAACATGGCGGCTTCGCTCGGGGTGCCCGTGTCGCTGGTCTATGCCGGCACCTTTGCCTTCGGCGTCAGCCTTGCCGGGCTCGCCGGCGTGCTGCTCGCACCGATCTATTCGGTCTTCCCGACCATGGGGCGCGACTTCATCCTGCTTGCCTTCACCGTCGTCATCGTCGGCGGCATGGGCTCGATCTGGGGCGCGGTCGTCGCCGGCCTCCTGCTGACCCAGGTCCAGGCGCTGGCAAGCCTCGTGATCTCGCCGGTCTGGACCGACCCGATCGTGTTCGGGACCATGGTCGCCTTCCTGGTTTTCCGCCCGCAGGGCCTGTTTGGGAGGCTCGGCCATGCATGACCGGCTGACGCAATCCATGCGCGCGAGCCATCTGCTCGCGCTGCTCTTCGTCCTCGCCGCGCTTGGCCTCGCCGCGACGGGCGCCGCGACCGGCGACACCTTCTATCTGCGGCTCGGCACGGAAGCCCTGATCTTCGCCGGGCTCGCCCTGTCGGTCGACCTGCTGCTCGGCTATTCCGGCGCGCTCTCGCTCGGCCAGGCACTCTATTTCGGCATCGGCGCCTATGTCTCGGCGCTGACGCTGATGAAGCTGCCGTCCTTCTGGCTCGCCATGGCTGCAGCCTTCCTGGCGACGCTGATCGCCTCCGTCATCGGCGGTTTGATCGCCAACCGGGTGCGCGGCGTCTATTTCGCGCTGATCACCTTCGGCCTGGCGCAGGTCATGGCCAAGGTCGTCTACAACACCCGCGAACTCGGCGCCTCCGACGGCATGATCGGCATCCCCGTTATCGAGATCGGGCTGGGGCCGTTCTCCGTCTCGGCGGGCAGCCCGGTCGGCTTCTTCCTGATCGTGCTCGTCATCATCATGGCGCTCTACGCGCTGACCGCCTATCTGCTCGATACGCCCTTCGGCCGCGTCCTCACCGCGCTGAAGGCCAACGAGAAGCGCGTGCCGTTCCTGGGCTATTCGGTCTGGCGCGCGCGGATGGCAGCCTATGTGCTGGCCGGCGTCATCGCGGGGCTTTCGGGGGCGCTGTATCCGATGCTGCGCGGCTTCGTCTCGCCGGAGCTGATGTTCTTCGCGACCTCCGGCAATGCGGTGATCTCGGTGGTGCTCGGCGGCGTCGGCACGCTGATCGGCGCGATCTACGGCTCGGTCCTGCTCGTCATCCTGAAATCGATCATCGGCAGCTGGACCGAGCACCACCTCATCGTCATCGGCCTGCTCTTCATGCTGTGCGTCATGTTCCTGCCCAAGGGACTGGCGGGCGTCGTGCGTCCCGCCATCGAAACCTGGCTCTCGCGCCGGCGCCTTGCCCCCGGCCCACAGGCAGACCCAGCGGGGCTGCCCGCGATCGTCGCCGAAACCGCGAGGACCTCCCCATGAAGCCCGTTCTCGACATTCGCGATCTCGGCATCTCCTTCGGCGGGCTCAAAGCCGTCGATCAGGTCAGCTTCCAGGCGCAGCGCCACAGGATCACAACCGTGATCGGGCCCAACGGCGCCGGCAAGTCGACTTTGTTCAACCTGATCAGCGGCGCGCTCAAGCCCCATCATGGTCAGGTCCTGATCGACGGCGTCGACATGACAGGTGCTGCGCCCGAGCGCACCAAGGCGGCCGGGCTTTCGCGCTCCTTCCAGATCACCAGCCTGTTTCCGGAACTGACCGTCGCAGAGAACCTCAGGCTGGCGGCGCAGGTGCTGGAGCCGACCGGGCGTGCCTTTCTGCCGGTCGACCGCTCGACGCGGGCGCTGGCCAAGACCGGCCAGATGCTGGAGCGCTTCCAGCTCGCCCATAAGCGCGACGATCTGGCCGGGAATCTCTCTCATGGCGACCAGCGCCGGCTCGAGATCGCGGTCTGCCTCGCCTCGGAACCGAAGATCCTGCTGCTCGACGAGCCGACGCAGGGCATGAGCCATGGCGACACGGCGCAGACGGCCAGGCTCGTGCGCAGCCTGACCGACGACGTCACCATACTCCTGATCGAGCACGATATCGGCCTCGTCATGGACCTGTCGGACCATGTCGTGGTCATGCATCAGGGCCGCAAGCTGGCCGAAGGCCCACCCGATCTGGTGCGGGCCGATCCTGCCGTCCAGGCCGCCTATTTCGGACATGCTTGAGGAACCGGCCATGCTCGCCATCAGCGGACTGCACAGCCATTACGGCCATAGCCACATCATCCAGGGCGTCGATATCACGGCGGGTCCAGGCGAGGTCATCGGCATCTTCGGCCGCAACGGCGTCGGCAAGACGACGCTGCTCAAGACCATCGCGGGCTGGGTCCGCCCCAGCGAAGGCGCGATCACGCTCGACGGCGAGACGCTGACCGGCCTGACGCCCGACCGCATCTGCCATGCCGGCGTCGGCTTCGTGCCGGAAGACCGGCGCATCTTTCCCGGGCTGACCGTGGAGGAAAACCTCTCGCTCGGCCTGCTGCAGGTCAAGAACCGCTCGTCGAAGGACGAGAAGCGGACGATCGAGGGCATCTATGACCGCTTTCACCGGCTGGGCGAACGTCGCCACCAGCTCGGCACGACCCTGTCGGGCGGCGAGCAGCAGATGCTGGCGATGGCCCGGGTCATGGTCGGCAAGCCGCGCCTCGTCCTGATCGACGAGCCGAGCGAGGGCCTCGCCCCGATGATCGTCGCCGAGATCTTCGCGATCGTGCGCGAACTGCGCGACCAGGGCGCGATTATCCTGCTGGTCGAGCAGAACGTGCATGAAGCGCTGTCAGTCGCCGACCGTTTCCACGTCATCGAGCGCGGTCAGATCGTCTTCAGCGGCGAGGCCGAGTCCCAACCGGATCGCGAGCAACTGCTGCGGCTCATCGCTGTCTAGTTGCGATGCGCCGGGCGGACGCGCAGATCGCCCGGATCTCGGACATAGCAGCAAACGCTCCACGCATGCCGACTGCCGGCTCCAAGAACAGGGCAAGCCCTATCGAAAGGGAGAATCGAGCGCTTCCCCGGGAGACGCTGGATCGGATGGCTCAGGCAGGACGAGCGGCCCGGCGACATGGTGCACGGCACCGGGATCGATCCGGCTACGACGCCGGTGCTCGCGCGGCTCACGCTGCTCTTGAGCGACCGTCGCGCGGGCCGCCGACCGGCGCCACCTCCGTGACGATCTCGGCGTCAGGCAAACTCACACAGCACCGCTTGGCCACCACGGCCGCGACCTTGACCAGATCGACGGACCCGTCGACGACAACAGCGCGGAGATCGTGATCAGCGTCGATCATGCTGCGCGCATCGCGACCGAGCTGCTTGGCCATCTCAAGATAGATCAACTGCCCGAGCCGTTGCAGTTCAGAATCGGAGAGTCCCTCGCACATCGCACACACCCGCCCACGGACGCGCTGGCGCCCTCGGACGGTAGATGGTGGCAACGGGTCGGCTGCGCCAGAGGCTGCGTCAGCGCTGCTGTTTGCCCGTCACTGCAGCCGCGGCCGGCTCTGGCCGGCGGCAAGCTGATCCACCCGTACCGCAGCTAGCCTAAATCCACTGACTGATTGTGCCAGGGCCGATCTGATGCAGATCAAGTTCTGAGTCGCTGAGGCGCCGCTGCAATTTGAAGACCGGATCTGACAGCAAGCCCGAATGGGCCGTCAGGGCCAGGATCGCAGCGTCTTCCGAATCCGCCTCGACAAAGAAGACCTGCTTCAAGCTCTGAGTCGCCGAGGTCACTTCGATCTGAAATGCTTTTATCAAACTCATTCACGTCCCCCATCGCCGAGGGGGCGCGGTAGCACGGCCACCAGCGCCCGACCATCCGCGATCGTGGGCGACACGCCTCCCTGAACAGCGTCCCCGTCCGCCTGATCTTCGTGCGCAACGAAAACGGCAACCACGATCCCCATGAAGCGATGGAGATCGACGATGTCCTCGACGCCTGCGCCGTGCTGACGAGCTAGTTTGCGGATCGGGCCATCTAGAACATGCTGCCTTGGCTCGGAAACGCTGCGTCACCCTGCACAAGCTGTGAAGCCACGTAGTCCCGGGATCCATCGTGGAGTGCAGTTCTCTACGATGGATCCCGGGACGACCTTCGATCGCCCAGGATGACGGCTTGGTTCAGAGCATGAACAGTGCGCGCGAGAAACAGATGCGGTCACCACCAAGCCAGGGCGGGATCAGTCAGAAAATAAGGATGTTCGCAGCGCTGCGCTGCGCCCAGCTCGGTCACAACAAACGAAGCTCGCTGCGCCTTAAGGCTGGCAACAAACGCAACGTCTCATGGCAGGCGGTAGAGTTGGAAGCTCTGAACCACCCCTAGCCAGTGACGACAACCATTAGTTGTCTCTCGACTCCAAAAATTCCTGCTCGCAAAACCACTCGTCCGCCGCTAATGCCGCAAACATTACTCGCCGCCAGTTGTTTACAGGAAACGACAATGTCCGAGATTTCTCAGAAAGATAGTTCGAAAATTCTTGTGGGCTACTCATCACCATCGATGTTCGCCGCGTTTGAATGGTTTCCGGCAAATCCGCAGCCGCCTCGACCGAAAACTTATCCGCTAACCCATAATCGTCGAAATGCGCCTTTACACGAGATTTATGGGATGAATCCCAACTCTCCGGCGGCCTAACAAAATATTCTAGAACGGGAGGTGAGCTCTGAATGACATTCGCATAGATCCATTTATCGTCAAAGAATCGATCATGATCAAAATAGGGATGAAGGGTTTGATCTTTCATCGCGCCGGCAAAAGCATTAAGCTTTTCAGAATTGCAGTCCCGACAACACGGGATCAAATTAGCCGGCATGACCGAATAAAGCGGAAAGTTAGACTTCGGTAAATAATGATCCAAAGTTCGAACATGACCGACACCACCGCAAAGAGGGCACTTTCCATTAGCAGTAACCTTTATGTCCTCGTAAATTCGTCTTGCCGCCTTATCTTTTGGGACGAAATACTGCGTATACAACCTCATCAAGTCAGATTTTCGAAGATGTGCAATAATAATTGGGTCGTCCAGCGTCGTCACCCTCGGCTGCGCGTGCAGCGTAGCGGCTGTTGCGCAATCCGCGTAATGGGTTTCGATCGCATGCGCGTCGAGGAAGGCGCTCTGGTAAGTTTGGCGTTGTGAAACGTCACCAATTCCCGAAATAGCTTCATTCAAGGCAGTGGCAAAATTCACGGCCGGCAACGATAGTTTTTTCATCGGATTATTGCCGCTCGGCCCTGTGCATTATGGAGCGCAGGATCGCCCTCCCCTCAAATCCCAACTGATCGTTGAAAGTCGCGAGAACATCCTCGTAGGTCCTACTCCGGTCGGCCTCCGATATCAGCAGCGCATTAAAGCCGGACTTCGAGACCTCAAGGCCGAAAACCTCGCGCGTCAATAAGCCGACATTTTCACCGAAGGTCTCCGTCTCTGGTCGCTGCCATGCGGACGAGAGACCAGAACGTGTGATTTTCCACACACAAGACCTGGGGACCTCTTGGAGCACTACCGGAGAATGCGTCGCCAAGATCGCAATCGCGTTTCTGTTCGAGAGCAGCCTGCCAAGGCTGCGGACCAAGGCCGACAACAATGGGGGGTGAAGATGGCTCTCTGGCTCATCGAATAAAACGAGAGTTTTTTCGTCAACTCTCGCAACCAATTTAGTAATCGTTAGCAAAACGATAGCGTGCCCGGAGCTCATGCGCTTCAACAGCGAGCGCGCAAGCTGTTCGAGCGACTCTCCCCGAAGTTCAGACAACTGAGTAAGATTCATTTCGGCGAAGTTGTCATCGGACTCTAGATTTCGTATCGCTTCTACCCACCTCAGATTCCGAGAGGGCTCACTTAGACAAATAGCTAGACTCTCTATTAATTCATCCGACAAATCGTTCTGAGATTTTAATAATGCGCCGCTGTCGTCGGCATAATTCTTAAGACCAACATAAAAATAACACGTTCCCTTCGAAGGATCAGATTGCTCTTCTGGCGGATTGAAAGGATCAAAAGCGCTAAATGAAATTGACACAAGACCGCTAAAATAATCGCTCGAAATTACGTCATACTGAAACCAACTAGAAGTTTCGAAGCGTGAATCTGGATTATTTTGAAGCGCGATAGACTTGGTCATATTATTTAACAGCGTTGTCTTCCCGACACCATTTCGCCCAATTATCGCATGAATATTCGTAGACGGAGTTGACCCTGCCTTGACCTCAAAATCCAACACGTAACCGGCGCGGCGCTCGCCTTCATCTTGAGTAAATCGAAACGAATAATCGGTTAATGGCGCCCCGCCAGACAGCACGCGCCGAAACTGATCAACAACTGTATTGATACTCAGGGACCTGAGATGAGATACCTGGAATACCTTCTCGCCAGCAGCAAATTGCAAAACCGCGTCATCGTGAGCGACATCACGAAGAGAACCTAGATAAAAATCGCAAAACTCTCGAGAAACCTTTCGTGACAAAGTCAGATAATAATCGATATCGAGACCAACCGAAAAATAACTCGGCCCCAACTCTTTGAAATCAGGAGTAAGTGTAGAAAACGTAGAGGTAGATTCGGTTTGGTCCTGGAAACCAACTTTAACGTTACCGAGATCGTGTCGAGCCGAATTCTCGTCAAATATGACTACCTCGAACATTGTAACGAATGAATAATCGTTCCAATGATCAATTTTCAGATAAGCCGCGTTTTTTCCTTCGGAAGGAAAATTCCCGCTTCTAGGAATCACATGGAAATGGATCAATGGACTACCCCCTGCCGGATTTAGGCCGGCAAAATGATGGCTGTAAAGAAGGGCATGGCGTCGCACTTTTTGCGTGCAGAACGCGCGCTCTGGACCAGCGCTGCTTTTTCGATGGCGAGGCGATATCGCGACGGTGAAGGTCAGCGCGATCAAGAGCGATCCGATCGAACTGAAGCAACGCAAGGCGGGCCGCGCGACGTGCCTCCCTATCATGCCGATGCTTGGCAAAGTGCTCGATGCCGCAGACCTGCCAGGACCGACCGACCTTTAAACGGCCGATCGTGAGACATTCTCAATGGAGGGGGCAGGCAGGGCGTATGGTGGAATGGACTGCAGCAGCCGGAATAGGGCCGGGATGCACGATCCACGGCCTCGCAAGACGCTCGGATCGATGCCTATGGATGGCGGCGCGACGACGCCCCAGATCATGGACACCCACGGCCATACCGACATTACGCACGCCGAACTCTAAGCGCGGGTCGCTTATCAGGAGCGGCTCGCATGCGATGGAATGGGCCATGCCGTGCGATTGATGGGCAAGAACACGATCAAGCCAATTTGGGCTTTGTCAAATCCTCGCCGATCACATTTGGCAAAGGCATCAGAAAACGTCTGATTTCTTAGCGCCGAATGGCGCTCCCACGAGGAATAGAACCCCGGTTTTTGCCGTGAGAGGAAGGCGGCAAGCGCATCGCGTTTATAAAATTCAATAACTTAGACCTGCATCTGTAGGCACACGCCATAGGCAATTCGTTTCAAATATTTTGGACGAAATTTCTGAGGCGCATTATCTGTCGCTGGGGGGAGGAAATTGGGAGCCCACCATGGCCCCGCCGGGGTGCAGGAGCTGAGGAAGTTCTTCGGTCTAGGCACTCTCATCATCCACTTCGACCCGATCGATGGCCAAACCGGCCCCGGCGTCAATGCCCGGCTCCGCTTCTACCTTGCGCCATGCCGTAGCTCGACCCCGCTTGCCCGGGACCTGCTCGATCACCCCTTTTTTTCGCATCCCAACGAAGATGTCCTTCATCTGAACATCTCGACGGATGCCGGTAATCCTCCGAGCTTCCTGGTTGGTAATTGTAGGGTTCTCGTCGAGGTACTCTGCCACGATCGATGCCGGAGAATGCAACCTGGTGTGCCTGACGAAGACCGTGACGGAGTTTTCATTTTCGGTGATCTCAGGGTCTTTGAGGCGAATGCGCCTCATGGCCTCGAAGGCCGTATTCAGCCCCTCTCCCACATCCTTGTTCGGAGGATTTGGGAACTTGTTGATCAGCCTGACGATCTTCGGATTACGGGCGAACTGCTCTTCCAGGATGTTGTTCGCCGTGATGTGCCCCGGAAGGCGACCGGGACTCTCCACTTCAACCCGGTCGTCGTAGACGCGGATTTGCACATCGGTGGGGTGGCTGTAATCCCGATGAAGAACCGCGTTCGTAATGATCTCGTGTAGAGTTTCGTCGGGATAGCTGATGTCTTCTAGACCGTCTTCGCCAAGTCGTTTGATGCCCTCAACGATGTCCTTTGTCGTACCGACAGCCTTGGAGATCAGGTCGTAAATCGGGCCCTCAATCGTCAAAGGGTCGAATGCAAGGCGCTCCCTGTCGATCCCCTCGTCGGCGGTCTTGAAGCGGAACACCTTGATGGCGGCCCGCTTTGGCAACGCGGCCTGAGGTTCATCCGCGAACAACAGGATGCCTGCAACGGTTGGTTTGTCCCCGTGAAGCAGAAACTGCGACTTAAGCCATGGCTCCGGCTCTGCCGATGGAACTTCTCCGATCAGGAATTCAATGGTCGTCACGGAATTGGAGATCGTGTCCGGTGGAACATTGACCGTTTCGTCCTCAAAACTATGGAGACCTTTGTCGAGCCGAAGACGTTTGAGGGCTTCATCGCCCACTACGGGTATTTTTTGCGCCCCGCGGCGAACGTAAGCAACGCCGTCAGAACTCGTAATGAGATCACGGGTCTTCTGAATAATAAGATGCAGAACTAACCCAGGGAGCCCGTCGCACTCCAAGAACTGGACAACATAGAAGTTGCCGAGTGGCGATAGCCCGTGGACCGCTTGAAGGAGACCATTGGCTGCTTCAATATTCGCGAAGCCGCTCCAATTGCGGTCAACATCTGCTCCACGATTGATCTCTTCAATACCGATAAAAAGTTCTCCGCCGGCCGTATTTGCGAAGGCTGAGATGGTCTGAGTGAGTTTTCCGGGGGCGATCTCCTTTCGCTTCAGGTCACGAAAGTGGTTCTCATCGTAGGCGAGGACTACTCGCGCCTCCTCGTGATCGATTTTCCTGACGTCCAAGTCGACCTCCCCGAAATCCGATATGTAGTAGATCAGAACCCGCAGTGCCCAGCAATGGAACCTCCGAAGTCCGCAAGGGTATGCCGTTGCGGACAATCAAGTAGGGTGTTTTGGGCACGATTTCGCTGCTCATGACTGCCAAATGTATGACACACGAGCCGAGTAAGGCGTTGATTTTCCGAGAATTTAAGCCTTTCAGAGGCTTATCTGGCCGATGGCGCTCCCATGGGGAATCGAACCCCAGTTTTCGCCGTGAGAGGGCGACGTCCTAACCGCTAGACGATGGGAGCAGCGCGGCAAGGGCTGCTGTGTAATCGGGCTGCGGCCGCTCTGCAACTGCTTTTTGCGCAAAGCCCGCAAGGAATTCGCGGCGACGGCCGAAGGCCGTCGCCGCAGCACCACATTGGAAGCCGCGAAGCCTGGCGGCTCAGGCCGCCTTGTCGGCCAGGGCGGGATAGTCGGTATAGCCCTTGGCATCGCCGCCATAGAAGGTCGCGACATCGGGTTCGTTCAGCGGGGCGTTGCGCTCCAATCGCGCGACCAGGTCGGGATTGGCGATGAAGAGCCGGCCGAAGGCGATGGCGTCGGCCTCGCCCTTTTCGACCGTCTCGATGGCGAGCTCGCGGTTGAAGCCGTTATTGGCGATATAGGCGCCCTTGAAGGCGCGGCGCAGCGCGCCATAGTCGAAGGGCAGGTAGTCGCGCGCCTCGCGCGTCGCGCCCTCCACGACATGGATGAAGGCGATGCCCTGTTCGCTGAGCTTCGTCACCAGATGGGTGAACAGCGCCTGCGGATCGGAATCGCGCGCATCATTGGCCGGGCTGACCGGCGAGATGCGGATGCCGACGCGGCCCTTGCCGAACACCTTCGACACCGCGGCGACAGCCTCGAGCGCGAAGCGCACGCGGTTCTCGATCGAGCCGCCATAGGCATCGCTGCGCTTGTTGGAATCGTCGCGCAGGAACTGGTCGATCAGATAGCCATGGGCGCCGTGCAGTTCGACGCCGTCGAAGCCGGCGGCCTTGGCGTTCTCGGCGGCGGTGACGAACTCGCCGATGATCGCGGGGATTTCCGCCAGCGCCAGCTCGCGCGGGGTCGAGACCTCGGCAAAGCCGCTTTCGATATAGGTCTTGGTCTTGGCCGTGATCGGCGACGGGCTGACCGGAGCCTGGCCATCCGGCTGCAGCGAGACATGGCTGACGCGGCCGACATGCCAGAGCTGCGCGATGATCTTGCCGCCTTGCGCATGGACGGCGTCGGTCACGGCCTTCCAGCCGGCGATCTGCGCCTCGCTGTACAGGCCCGGCGTCCAGACATAGCCCTGGCCCTGCTGCGAAACCTGCGTGCCCTCGGTGATGATCAGCCCGGCGCCGGCGCGCTGGCGGTAATATTCGACATTCAGGTCATTGGGGGCGTCATTGCCGCGCGTCGCGCGATTGCGCGTCAACGGCGCCATGACGACGCGGTTCCTGAGTTCGATGTCGCCGAGGCGAAACGGCGTGAACAGGGCAGGTTTGGCAGAGCTGGATTGGCTCATGGGAGTGGTCCTTCGGATCGCGGCTGGCGCCGCGTGAGTGACTAGCTATTGAACGCCCGACAGCGCGCCCGCGCCCGGCGGCATCGGCATTCGACAAGGCTCAGATAGGCATGACACAGTGGAATGGCAGGGGCGTGGGGAGCGCCTCCGCCATGCCCGAAAGGATTCCCTCCGCGGAGGCCTGTTTGGAGACGATCGATACCGCCGAACCCGGGTCGGGGAGACCGGGATTGCACACCCGCCTTCTCGTCGGAGGCCGCCATGCGCTGCGCGCCGGGCTCAATGCCGCGCTCGGCATCGTCTATCCGCCGAGTTGCATCGCCTGCCATGCTGCGACCGGGGAAGCGCAGGCGCTCTGCCCCGCCTGCTGGGCCGGCATCGGCTTCATCGAGCGTCCCTTCTGCGAACGCCTCGGCACGCCCTTTGCGGTCGATCTCGGCGAGGGCCTGCTCTCGCCGGCCGCGATCGCCGATCCGCCGGTCTTCCGCAGGGCGCGCGCGGTCTGCCGCTTCGACGGCGCCGCGCGCGAACTGGTGCACAGGCTGAAATATGACGACCGGCTGGAACTGGCGCTGACGCTGGGCCGGATGATGACGCAGGCCGGGCGCGAATTGCTGGGGGAGGCCGAGATGATCGTGCCGGTGCCCCTGCATCGCACCCGGCTCTGGAGCCGCCGCTTCAACCAGGCAGCGGCGCTGGCCCATGTCGTCGCCAGGCAGAGCCGGGTCCCGCTCGCGCCAGGCCTGCTGGCGCGGGTCAAGCGCACAAAGCAGCAGGTCGGGCTGACGCGGGCGCAGCGCGCTGACAATCTGCAGGGCGCGTTCAAGGTTCCGCTCGCGGCGCGACGGCAGATCGAAGGGCGGCGCATCCTGCTGATCGACGACGTGCTGACCACGGGCTCGACCGTCAACGCCTCGGCCCGCGCCCTGCTGCGCGCGGGCGCCGCCCAGGTCGATGTGCTGACCTTCGCCCGGGTGGTGACGGATGCGTGAGAGCCCGTTTGGAAACTCCAGCCCTCATCCTGAGGAGCTGCGAAGCAGCGTCTCGAAGGATGCTCCAGATGGTTCGGGAGCCTCCTGGAGCATCCTTCGAGACGCCATTCCAAAGGAATGGCTCCTCAGGATGAGGGCTCGCGAAGTTTCCAAACGGGTTCTGAGCGCACTGCAGCACCGAACCGAATACCGTATTCAGCCCGATGCCGTAGCTCTTTGATTTTGCGTCGGCTTCGTCCGAAAACCGGACTCCACTTTTCGCGCCGGCGCACTAAATAGGATGCAGCACACCATCCACGAAGGTCATTCCATGCCGCCCGTCACGATCTACACCACCTCCTGGTGCCCCTATTGCCAGTCGGCGAAGGCGCTGCTGAGCAAGAAAGGCGTCGCCTTCGAGGAAATCGACGTCGACGGCAAGCCGGAGCTGCGCCAGGCGATGACGGCCAAGGCGCGTGGGCGCACCTCGGTGCCGCAGATCTTCATCGGCGCCACCCATGTCGGCGGCTCCGACGATCTGCACGCGCTCGACTCGCGCGGCGAGCTCGACAAGCTGCTGGCGGCGTGAGGCGCAAGCAAAACCGCTTGGCGGGAGAGGCTGCTTGCAAAGGGCTCGCAAGGGATTACCTGCTGGAGATGCAATTCAGCACCGGTCCCTCGCACTGACATGATCCGCTACGCCCTCATCTGCGACAACGCCCACGACTTCGAGAGCTGGTTCTCGACCTCGGCGAGCTTCGAGGAGCAGGCCGGGCGTGGCCTGGTGAGCTGCCCCTTCTGCGGCAGCCCGAAGGTCGAGCGCGCGATCATGGCGCCCAATGTCGCACGCACCGATCGCGAGCGGGCCGCTCCGGCCGAGACCGGACCGGATGCAGCCACGACGGAGGCCCCCGCCGCGCCGGCCCCCGTCGCCCTGATGGGCGAGAAGGAGATCGCCTTCCGGGAGATGCTTGTAGCCCTGCACAAGCATGTCGCCGAGAACGCCGAGAATGTCGGCAAGCGCTTCGCCGAAGAGGCGATCAAGATCCATCACGGCGAGAGCGACGGCCGCGCCATCTATGGCGAGGCGACACCTGACGACGCCAAGATGCTGCAGGAGGAAGGCGTCGCCTTCATGCCCCTGCCCCGCCTGCCCCGCGCGGGGAATTGAAGCGCTCTTCATTGCAATAGCGCGCGCGACCAGCCCGCAGCGGCGCTCGCCTTTGGTTGAGAAGCGCTCCATGGAAACCGGCTCGGCGCTTTGCTCCGGCTGGAATGACGGGCTTTTCCAGTGCGGCATTCGCGGCGCTATGGATGGAATCCTTTCGCTCCGAACGTTAAAATTTTTCGTTTAATCATAACAGCTTAATAGAACTCTCGCCGGAAAGAAGCGCCCTCCGCAGCTCCCTTTCCTGCCTCTGCCCTTCCTTTCCGGATTAACTTTCTGTTAAGGGTTATGGGTTTCCTTGCCCGTGATCTCGGTGCGCCGCCCACGGCAATTCAGGATCCCGAACCCAGGAGTTACCGCATGAAGCGGATCGTGATCGCTGCACATGGTCTCCGTTCCAACGGAGTTGCCCGCCGCGGCAGTAGATCGATCCCGCTTCTGATGTCGCTGCTGGCACCGGCTCTGGGCGCCTGCAGCGTCTCGCCCGTCCAGACGGCCGCGGTCTCCGCACCGGCAACGAAGGAACCCACCGCCGCGCGCAAGCGCGCCGTCGCCCTGGCGAAGGCCGACCCCAGGGAAAAGGACTGCCTGGTTCGCGCGATGTATTTCGAATCGAACCGGTCGAGCGAAGCGGGGCTGCTCAGCGTCGGCACGGTCGTGATGAACCGGGTTGAAGCCCCCAAATACCCTGAGACGATCTGCGGCGTGGTCGGAGCGCCCCGCCAGTTCGCCTCCGGCGTCCTGACGCGCCCGATGACGGAGAAGAGCCTGCCGAAGATCGAGGCGATCGCCGAGGACATCCTCAACGGCCGCCGCAATGAGACGATCGGACCGGCCAAGCATTTCCACACGGCCGGGCTGCGCTTCGGCTACACCAACATGCACTACATGACGGTCGCCGGCGGCAACGCCTTCTATGTTAAGGGCGAGCGGCCCGAGCGTCGGCGCATCGAGGAGCCTGCATTCCAGGTCGCCGAAGCCTCCGCGCCCGCGCCTGTTGCAACGGCTTCGCCTGTCGCCTCCGCCTCCTTCGCATCCGCTCCGCTGGCCTTCGCGCCCAAGACGCCTGCGTTCGAGACGCCTGCGCCCAAGACGCTCGCGCTCGACACCCCCGCAGTGATGCTGGTCAAGAATGTGCGGCTGCCGCCGGACCGGCCGCTCGATCTCGATCTGCCCAAGCTCAAGCGCGCCTTAGCCGCTCCGCCCAAGGTCGACCGGCGCCTGGCGGCGCTTATGCCGTCGACCGTCGAGATCAAGGGCAGCCTTTCCCCGCGATAAGCGCCATTCGGGAATTTCCACAGCCCTCATCCTGAGGAGCGCTCCGTAGGAGTGCGTCTCGAAGGATGCTCCAGGAGGTTCCCGAACCATCTGGAGCATCCTTCGAGACGCTGCTTCGCAGCTCCTCAGGATGAGGGCTGGAGTTTCCAAACGGTGTCCAAGCGCTCGACATCTGGCCGGCGCGGATTTTGGGACACCAAGGAATTGCGCGTGTCCATGAAAACCGGACGCGCTCGCACCAAATTTTCGTCCTCCTAACGTCGAGGGGGACATCGCCACGGCTCTGGCGCTATCTTCGCCGCAGTGCAACATTCAGATTGCTCTGCAATACGGGGAAACGCCATGACCGCGACGAAGCCCGACGGCCAGCAGCCCACGCCGCGCGATAAGCCCACGCCACGCGACAAGCCTTGGATCTTCCGCACCTATGCGGGCCATTCCGACGCCTCGGAATCCAACAGGCTCTATCGCAACAACCTCGCCAAGGGGCAGACCGGCCTCTCCGTCGCCTTCGATCTGCCGACGCAGACCGGCTACGACCCCGACCATGTGCTGGCGCGCGGCGAGGTCGGCAAGGTCGGCGTGCCGATCAGCCATCTCGGCGATATGCGGGCTCTCTTCGCCGACATCCCACTTGCGCAGATGAACACCTCGATGACGATCAACGCGACGGCGGCCTGGCTGCTCTCGCTCTATATCGCGGTGGCCGATGAGCAGGGCGCGGCCCGCAACGCCTTGCAGGGCACGACCCAGAACGACCTCGTCAAGGAATACCTCTCGCGCGGCACCTATGTCTTCCCGCCGCGCCCCTCGATGGCGCTCACCACCGACATCGTCGTGTTCACGGCGCGCGAATTGCCGAAATGGAACCCGACCAATGTCTGCTCCTATCATCTGCAGGAAGCCGGCGCCTCGCCGGTGCAGGAGCTCTCCTTCGCGCTGGCGACCGCGATCGCGCTGCTCGATTCGATCCGGGCGCGGCCCGAGGTCTCGGCCGAGGAGTTCCCCGAGGTCGTCGGGCGAATCTCCTTCTTCGTCAATGCCGGCATGCGTTTCGTCACCGAGCTCTGCAAGATGCGCAGCTTTGTCGAGCTCTGGGACGAGATCACGCTTGGCCGCTATGGCGTGGCGGATGAGGCGATGCGCCGCTTCCGCTATGGCGTGCAGGTCAATTCGCTGGGGCTGACCGAGCCCCAGCCCGAGAACAATGTCTATCGCATCCTGATCGAGATGCTGGCGGTGACGCTCTCCAAGAAGGCGCGCGCCCGGGCCGTTCAGCTCCCGGCCTGGAACGAGGCGCTGGGATTGCCGCGCCCCTTCGACCAGCAATGGTCGCTGCGCATGCAGCAGGTGCTGGCCTATGAGACCGATCTGCTCGAATTCGGCGACATCTTCGACGGCTCCACGGTGATCGACGCCAAGGTCGCCGATCTCAAGGCTGCGGCGCTTGAGGAGCTGGCGAAGATCGCCGATATGGGCGGCGCGCTGGCGGCGATCGAGACCGGCTATATGAAGCAGGCGCTGGTCGAGAACGGCGCCCGCCGGATCGAGGCGATCGAGCGTGGCGAGCAGATCGTCATCGGCGTCAACAAGTTCACCAATAGCGAGCCCTCCCCGCTCTCGGCCGGCGAAGGCAATGTCGTGACCGTGCCGGATTCGGTCGAATTGGAGGCCGTCGGCCGGCTCAAGGCCTGGCGCTCGGCCCGCGACACGAAGGCTGCGGAAACCGCGCTGGCGGAACTGGCCTCCGCGGCGAAGGAAACGCGCAATGTCATGCCGGCTTCGATCGCCTGCGCCAAGGCCGGCGTCACCACCGGCGAATGGGCCCAGACCCTGCGCGAGATCTTTGGCGAATACCGCGCCCCGACAGGCGTGGACACGAGCAAGCTCGGCGACGATGCGGGCCTCGCCACGGTCAAGGCAGCGGTTGCTCGCGCCACTGAAAAGCTCGGCCGCCCGCCGCGCTTCCTTGTCGGCAAGCCGGGGCTCGACGGCCATTCCAACGGCGCCGAGCAGATCTCCGTGCGCGCGCGCGACGCAGGCATGGCCGTGAGCTATGGCGGCATCCGCCAGACGCCCGAGGAGATCGTGGCGCAGGCCCAGGAGACCGACGCCGACATCATCGGCCTGTCGATCCTCTCGGGCTCGCATCTGCCGCTGGTGCGCGATGTCACGGCCCGCCTGCGCGTCGCAGGCATGACCACTCCCGTCGTGGTCGGCGGCATCATCCCGCCCGATGACGAGAACGCCCTGCGCAATATGGGGGTGGCCGCAGTCTACACGCCGAAGGATTTCGCGCTGGACGGCATTATCGCGGATGTCGCGGGGCTGGCGGCGAAGGGGCGAGGCTGAGCCGCAGCGTCATGCTCGGGCTTGACGCGAGAATCTCATGCAGGAGAATCTTCGGCGAGAGATGCTCGGGTCAAGCCCGAGCATGACGCTGCCGCCTAAACCATCCCCACGCTCTTCAACTGCTGATAGGCCTTCAGGATCTCCTGAAGCGTGCCTTCGCGCGAACGGTCGCCGCCATTGGCGTCGGGGTGGAAACGCTTCACCAGTTCCTTGTAGCGCGCCTTGATCGCGGCGGAATCGGCGGTGATGTCGAGATTGAGGGCCTCGAGCGCCTTCCGGGCGACGACGCCGACGCGCGGCTCCGGATTGGCCGCCTCCTGGGCGCGCCGGGAGCCGAAGATGTTGAAGCCGTCCTGCACATCGGCCTCGCCACCACCCGCCACGCGCCCGCGCTGGGCCATCCGCGCCGCCTTGGAGTTGACGCCGAGCTTCCAGGTCGGCCGATGGCCTATCTCTTCCTGCTTGGCGTAGGCGGCCAGCGCCTCGTCATCCATGCCGGCGAAATAATTATAGGTCGCGTTATAGGCCTTCACATGCTCCATGCAGAACAGGAAGAACTTGCCCTCGCGGCCACGCCCCTGGGGCGCGCGGAATTCACCCACCCGGGAACAGCCGGCGTGGTCGCAGCGGGGCGCATCGGACTCCTCGACCGCTTCCGCCTCGGAAGGGCCGATCCTGATACGGTCGAAAAGGCGTGAGTTGAAGTTCATGCTCGAATGGTTATGAGACGCGCAATCGGAACCGGCAAGTGCGGCGCAACATGCGCCAGCCGATCCCCCCAAGAGCAGGATGCGAAAAAGTGGGAACCGGTTTTTCGCATTGATCCTGCTCTCACTCTTAAGTTGTAGAGACGGATTCAGATTTCAGATGGAACCACTTCGTGATTCCATCTGAAATCATCCGGCTCTATGACGACCGGAAGAATGTCGCGATCATGACCGCAATGGCTGAACGGATTACCAAGAAGCTGGAAAGCGCCTTGTCGCCGCAGCGCTTGAAGGTGATCGATGAATCGCACCAGCATCAGGGCCATGGTGGTTGGCGCGAAGGCGGCGAGACGCATTTCAGAGTTGATATCGTATCGGAAGCCTTTTCCGGCAAGAGCCGATTGGAGCGTCACCGCATGGTCAACGCCGCCCTGGCGCAGGAATTGGCGGATGGCGTGCATGCGCTGGCGATCATGGCGCGCGGTCCCGGCGAGAGCTGAGCCCGCTCACGGCGTGATCAACCTGACCGACGGAAAATAGTTCCGATAGCGCTTCGGATCGCGGGTCAGCAAAGACACAGCGGCAACCGCCGCATGCGCGCCGATGAAGAAATCGGGCAAAACGCCATTTCGCTGGCCTCCGAGGGAACGGTAGCGCCGAAACGCCTTGCCGGCGGCAAACAACGCCGGCCGCGACATCGCATCGATCACGACGCGAAAATCCGCCAGCATGGCGTCGAGCCCCTCGGCATCATCGAAGCGGACCGACAATTCGGCATAGATCACATCGATGATCACCAAGCGGCCTCTGGTCAGCGCGGCGCCAAGCTGGCCGGCGGACCATTCGCCCCACTCGCTGTCATTGGTGACGAGATCGAGAAAGACGTTGGTATCGACAAGCGTCACCGTCACGGCTCACCGCGGGTCATGGCCATGACTTCGTCCGTGCTCAGGCCCGGCCCGGCGCTGCCGCGCCATTTGTCGATCAAGCCTTCGCTTGCCGCGCTTGCCACCTTGAGCAGCACGACCCTGCCATCGGCCTCCATCCGGAAATCGACAGCGCTGCCCGGAACGATGCCGAGCCGATCGCGCACCGGCTTCGGGATCGTGACTTGCCCCTTGCTCGTGACAGTCGTCGCCATGGCAGCCTCTGTATTACCAACCCTGAGGAAGGTAATACCTCGCCATCTCCCGCACAAGCGCCGCGCCAGTCCTTGACCTCTCAGCTCTCCGCCCGCTCCGGCGTGAACGCATAGACCACGGCAGCCCCCAGCAGCAGCGCCGCAAAACCCCAATGCAGATTGGCGAAGGTCGTGGCCGCGTCGAAGCCTGAGGCGCGCTGCGTCGCGATGAACCAGCCCGAGCCGGACTGGAGCAGAGCCGCGCCCGAGATGAACAGGAAGTTCACCGCCGTCATGCCGCGCCCGAGCAGATGGGCCGGCAAAAAGATGCGCGCATGCGCCATCAGCACCGCATAGGTGAAGCCGACGGCTCCGATCGCCGAGAACAGCACGACCGCCAGCGCGGCCGAGGAGGCCCCTGTCAGCGCCAGCAAGGCGAAGGCGACCGCTGTCGCGACCGTGCCCCAGAGCACCAGCGGCTTGACCCGCCCGACAGCCTTTTCGAGCCCGCCATAGAGGAACGCACCAGCGACCATCGCAAGCGCCATCGCGGTCGCGGCATTGCCGGCGGTGATGGCGTCGAAGCCATGGACGTCGCCCATGAAGGGAGCGATCCACAAGCCTCGCGCGGTCGCCACGATGGCGTAGCCGATCAGGGTGATCGGTGCGAGCAGCCAGAGCGGCCGCAACCGCAGGATGCTGGCAAGCCCCTCGACCAGGCCCTCGGCCTTGCCGGAGGCGCTTTCGGCCCGTGGCGGATCGCGCAGCAGCATAGCGGCCAGCAGCGTCGCGACCAGGAAGCATGCGGCCATCGCCAGCATCGCCGCCCGCCAGCCATAATGCGCCGAAGCGACCGCCAGCGGGCCGGCTGCGAGGAGATTGCCGAGCGAGCCGAGGCCGATCAGCACCGAAGTCAGGAAGGCGAAACGCGCCGGCTCCGCCGTCCGGGCGAACAGGAACAGCGAGGCCATGAAGATCGGCGCGCAGCCGATGCCGATCAGCGCCATGGCGAACGTTCCCGCCAGGGCATTGTTCGCCATGGCGAAGAGAAAGGCGCCGACCGAACCGACCGCCATCGCGACCGAGACCGTTCGCCGCGGCCCGAGCCGGTCGAGCGCCCAGCCGATCGGGAATTGCGAGACGGCGAAGGCGATGAACCAGGCCGCACCGAGAAAGCCGAGTTCGCGCGGCCCGATCCCCAGATCCGCCATCACCGGATTGGCGATGACGCTTAGGAACGACCGGTAGAAGATCGAGAGGAAATAGGCCGGCAGCAGCGCGAAGAAGACGGTCACGGGGCGAACCGGCGTATCGGCCGCGTCACTTGATCCGCTCGAGCACCGAGACGTAGTTGGCGACCGCCGCCCCGCCCATGTTGAAGATGCCGCCGAGCTTGGCGTCCTGCACCTGCATGCCCTCCGGCGCCTCGCCGACGAGCTGCATCGCGCTCAGCACATGCATGGAGACGCCGGTCGCGCCGATCGGATGGCCCTTGGCCTTGAGGCCGCCGGAGACATTGACCGGCAGCTTGCCGTCCTTCTGGGTCCAGCCTTCCTTGATCGCGCGCGCGCCGTCGCCTTCCCGGGTCAGGCCCATCGCCTCATATTCGATGAGTTCGGCAATGGTGAAGCAGTCATGCGTCTCGACGAAGGAGAGATCGTCGAGCGTGACGCCGGCCTGCGCCAGCCCCTGCTTCCAAGCCAGGGTGCAGCCTTCGAACTTCAGGATGTCGCGCCGCGACAGCGGCAGGAAGTCCTGGACATGGGCCATGCCGCGGAAACCGACGGCGCGGCGCATGCCCATCGCTGTCTCCTCATCGGCCAGCACGATGGCTGCCGAGCCGTCAGAGACCAGCGAACAATCCGTGCGCTTCAGTGGGCCGGCGACGTAGGGGTTCTTCTCGCTCTCCTCGCGACAGAAGGCGTAGCCCAGATCCTTGCGCATCTGCGCATAGGGATTGTCGACGCCGTTCCTATGGTTCTTGGCGGCGATCATCGCCAGCGCGTCCGACTGGTCGCCATGGCGCTGGAAATAGGCGGCCGCGATCTGGCCGAATACGCCGGCGAAGCCGCCGGTCGTCTCGCCCTCCTCCTTGAGATAGGAGGCCTTCAACAGGAACTTGCCGATATCGGCGGAGGGCGTCTTGGTCATCTGCTCGACACCGACGACGAGCACGATCTTGGCATCGCCGGCCTTGATCGCGCGCACGCCCTGATGCACCGCGGCGGAACCGGTGGCGCAGGCGTTCTCGACGCGGGTGGTCGGCTTGAAGCGCAGCGCCGGATCGGCCTGCAGCACCAGCGAGGCGGTGAAATCCTGTGCGGAGAAGCCGGCATTGTAGTGTCCGAGCACGATCTCATCGACCTGGTCGGCCGTGATCCCGGCATCGACCAATGCATCGGTGGCGACCCGCACGATCAGGCTTTCGATGGTCTCGGCATCCTGCTTGCCGAACGGCGTGTGGGCCCAGCCGACGATCGCAGCGCTCATGACATTCTCCCTAAAAACCAGCTTTTCAGTCTAATTGCGCTTCGCAAGCGCACCCTGCAAGCCGGCAGAAGCGCATTTCTACCGTGCGCGGAAAGAGGGGCCACGATGCGGACCTTGAGACGGGTTTTCCCGCCTCTTTGTCGATTGAAACCGGTTGCGGGGGCGCTTTAGGAAATCGCCAGCAACAGCAACGCGCCGACACCGAGAACGATCAGCGCCATTCCCGCGAGCTCGCGGCGGCTCGTGCCTTCCGCGAAGATGCGGCGCGAGGCGATCTGCGCCAGCGGCACCTCGATCAGCGCAAGCGTGCGCACATTCGCGGCGCTGGTCAGCGAGAAGCCGAGGAACCAGCATTGCGAGGCGGCAGCGCCCAGAAAGCCCGCCGAAAGCGAGCGGCGCCAGTTGCGCAGGCTCATGACCAGGGCCGGGCGGTTCGCGACCAGCATGTAGAGCGTCAGCAGCACGGTCTGGAGCGTGAGGCCAAGCGCCAGGATCGTCGTGGCGCGGATGAAGAAGCCGCCCTCCGGCAAAGCCTGGATCGCACCACGAAAGCCGATCGCCGACAGCGCGAAGAAGGCTCCCGAGCCGATACCGAGCACCGCCGGGCGCATGCCGGCGGCGGTCAGTTTCTGGCCGGGCTTCCAGGACACGACGATGACGCCGATCGTCGCGACGATGATCGCCGCGAATTTCCCCCAGCCAAGTGGATCGCCCAGCAGCAGCGCCCCGAAGATCGCCACCTGCACCGGTTCGGTCTTGGTATAGGCGGTCGTCACGGCGAAGGAATGGGTGCGCATCGCCGCCAGCATCAGCGCGGTCGCCGCGATCTGCGCCAGCGCGCCGCCGAGCGCGAAGGCAAGCACCTTGCCGTCGATCGCCGGCGGCAGCCGCGCCGTGACGAGGCAGACCAGGACCAGGAACAGCAGCGCGAAGGGCAGGCCGAACAGGAAGCGCACCTGCGTCGCGCCGACGACGCCGATGATGTCGGTCAGCGAACGTTGCGTCAGATTGCGCGCCGTCTGCAGGAGCGAGGCCGCGATCGTCGCGGGAATCCAGAGAAGGGCGAGGCTCACGCGGCTTAATCCATCACAAGGGCAGAGGCCTTTTGGACCCCCGGCCGCGACTAGGCAAATCGCTCCGCTCCGGGTAGGTATGCGTCTGCGGGCGGACAAAAACCTCCGCCGTCTCGAAAATGCCGCACGCGTCGCGTTGAACCCGCCAGCCTCCGTCTCCGCGTCCCCACAGGTTCAAGACCGCACGATGATCTCATCCCGCTTTGCCGCCGTCCTCGCCTTTGGCCTTCTCGCCGGCCCCGCAGTGGCTGGCACCAGCCTCGTGATCGACGCCTCCAGCGGCGCGGTTCTCTCCGCCGAGAATCCGAGCCAGGCCTGGCACCCGGCTTCGACGACGAAGATGATGACGACCTATCTCGCCCTGAAGGCGGTGCGCGAACGGCGGCTCGGCCTGGAGACAGCGATCCCGGTCTCGAAGCTTGCGGCCGGCCAACCGCGCGTCAAGGTCTATATCAAGGCCGGGCAGGAGATCACGCTCGACAACGCGCTCCGCATCATGCTGGTCAAATCGGCCAACGACATCGCCTATGTCATCGCCGAAGGCGTCGGCGGCAATGTCGAGACCTTTGTCGGCATGATGAATGCGGAAGCCGCGCGGCTGGGCATGCGCGACACCCGTTTCACCAACCCCAATGGCTGGCACAACCCCGACCAGCAGGTCAGCGCGCGCGATCTCGCCATCCTCGCCATGGCGCTGATGCGCGAATTCCCGGATTACGCCGACTACTGGAACACGCCCTCGGTCCAGCTCGGCAAACAGGTGTTGAACAACACCAACGGGCTCGTCGGCCGCTATTCCGGCATCAACGGCATGAAGACCGGCTTCGTCTGCGCCTCGGGCTTCAATGTGGTCGCGACCGCGACGCGTGGCGGCCGCACCTTGATCGCGGTCGTGCTGGGCGCACTCTCGGGCGCCGAGCGCACCGTGAAGGCCGCGCAGCTGCTGGATGAGGGTTTCGGCAAATGGGGCGGCATCGGCTACGACGTCGCCTCCCTTCCCGCCAGCGGAACCCGTGCTCCCAATATCTGCGACGACGTCCGCCGCAAAGGCGGCGGGGCAGCGCTCGCCGACGATGTCGATGTTTCCGGGCCGATCTCCGCCCTGACGACGGCGGGCGGGGTCGGCGGCAACTCCGATGGCGCCGGCGACCGCTTCCTGACCATGAGCCCGCAGCCGCGCGCGACCGGCGCCATGCTGTCGCGCGCGCCGTCGGGCCGCATCGTGCTGGGTCCGCGTGCCGAGACCACGCCCGTTCCCGTCGCCTTCGGCCGCACGGCAGGCTCGGCTTCCGCCCCGCTTGCGGCCAATGCCACGGGCCGGCCCGACAGCCAGTTCGCGCGCGGCGCAGCACCCGTGATCGCGCCCGACAAGCCTGTCGCCGCCAGCCTGTTCGGCGGCGGCACGCCGGGCCTGTTCAGCGACACACGGCGCACAGCCTCCAGCAATGGCGGCATCCCGGGAGCGACCAGCGCCTTTGCGCCGACGGATGGCGCGACGCAACCGCCGGCCGATGCCTTCCAGGCAGGACCTCTCAAGCTCCAAGGCGCCGTGCAGCCGGGCAAGGCGACGGCCTCGAGCCTGCGCCCCGGTGCCGCTGCCGGCATCAAACCCGCAGCCCGCCCGCCGGCCAAGCCCCTGCTCGCCAAACCCAAAGGCGACAGCAAGACCGACCCCAAGAGCGAGGCGGAGAAGGCCAAGCCCGGCGCAGCCGCAGCCAAGCTCCAGCCCGCCAAGCCGCCGGCGAAGACCAAGGCCACGCCTGCTCCCAAGCCCAAGCCAAACGACGACGCCTGAGCAGGATATCTTGACCGCCGATCGCGACCGCGCCGCTGGGCAGCACGGGTTCCTCTTCGCCCTCGGCTCGGCGGCCGCCTACGGCACCAATATCGTCAGCGCCCAGATCGCCGGGCAAGCCGGCCTCAGCGGGCCATTGCTGGTGTTCTACCGCGTCTTCCTGATGCTGGCGCTCGCGAGCCTGGTCGCCCTGCTCTGGCGCGTCTCGCTCGCCGTGCCGCGCGGCGAGCGCCGGGCCCTGGCCCTGTTCGGCTTCGCCAGTGCGGGGGTCGGCTGCGCCTATCTCTCCTCGGTCGCCTTCGTCCCGGTCAGCGTCGCCGCCGTCGTTTTCTACACCTTCCCGATCCTGATCATCCTGGCCGAGCCTCTGCTCACCCCGGCCCGCTTCAGCCCGGACCGGCTGGCGGTAGCGCTGCTCGCCTTTGCCGGGGTCGCAATGGTGGTCGGGCCGGACCTCCACGGCCTCGACCCGCGCGGGCTCATGCTCGCGCTGGCGGCAAGCCTGCTCGCCGCGACGCAGTTCTTCGCTGCCAATGCCAGCCCCACCACCCCGCTGCTGCCCAGATTGTTCTGGTCACATCTGATGATCCTGCCGATCGCCGCCGGCATCCTTGTCCTGACGGGCGGATTCCTGTCGCCCGGCGCGCTGACGCTCGCGCCCGGCGCGGTCGCTGTCACGATGGGCGGCTACCTGATCGGCTTCCTGCTCCAGGTTCTGGCCCTGATGCGCGTCGCTCCCGGGAATGCCGGCCTCGCTTTCTGCGCCGAACCGGTCTTCGCCGTCGCGGTCGCAGCCTTCATGCTCGGCGAACGCCTCGGCGCCTTGCAATATGCCGGCGGCGCCCTTGTCGTGGCCGCGATCATGGCTAATGTAATACTAGAACAAAATCGACGCCGCCTGGCGCCGGCCTGAAGCCAGAAACCCAGACGCATGACCGGCCCCGACACCAGACCCACGCCAATCCCGCTGACCTTGCTGACCGGCTTCCTCGGGGCAGGCAAGACGACGCTGCTGAACCGCCTGCTCAAGGACCCGGCGCTCTCCGAGACCGTCGTCATCGTCAATGAATTCGGCGAGGTCGGCCTCGACCATCTGATGATCGAGGGCGTCGAGGAGAACATGATCCTGCTCGCCTCCGGCTGCCTCTGCTGCACGATCCGCGACGATCTCATCGTCACGCTGGAGGATCTGCTGCGCCGCCGGGACAATGGCCGGATCGCACCGTTCCAGCACGTGGTGATCGAGACGACAGGCCTTGCCGACCCCGCGCCGATCCTCAACGTCCTGATCAACCACCCCTATCTCGCCATGCGCTTCAAGCTCGACGGCGTGGTGACGCTGGTCGACGCCGTCAACGGCATGGCAACCCTCGACGCCCATGAGGAAGCGGTGAAGCAGGTCGTCGCGGCCGACCGCCTCATCCTGACCAAAGCCGACCTCGTCGCCAACGAGGCCGAACTCGCGCCGCTGCGCGACAGGCTGGCAGCGCTCAACCCGGGCATCACCCTGCTGAAGCCCGACGCGGCAGCGGAAGCCCTCGTCGGTTCCGGCCTCTACGATCTCGCCGAACGCCCGCAGATGCTGAGGCAATGGCTCGCAGATGAGGAGCTGGGCGAGGCCGATCACCATCATGGCCACGACCATGCTCATGACGACCATGCCCATGACGACCATCACGGCCACGGCCATCACCATCATCACGGGCAAGATTATCACGGGCATGACCATCACGACGTGAACCGGCATGACGCCAGCATCCGCGCCTTCGCACTCACAGCGGATGCGCCAATTGCCCAGGCGACCTTCGATCTGTTCTGGACCTTGCTGCGCTCGACGCATGGCCCCAAGCTGCTGCGATTGAAGGGGCTGGTGAACCTCGCCGAGCATCCCGGGCAGCCCCTGCTTGTCCATGCGGTCCAGCAGATCCTGCATCCACCGCTCCTGCTCGTGGCCTGGCCGGACGCCGACCACCGCTCGCGGCTCGTGCTCATCGTCAGGGATATCGACCCAAGCGTGGTGGAGCGGCTCTGGGCCGCCTTTCTCGGGCAGACTACCCACGCCGGAGCTGCGGCGCCCCCAGCCATAGTGTCACGGCCTGAGGCGGGAGCCTTGCGGCCTCGTTCTTGAAGCCCTCCCGGCCAGGGATCGCTCCCGACGTCGCGCCGTGCCGTTCCGGTACAAGCCCGCGCCGGAACGATCCAGCACAGCGGCGGGCAGGATCGGATGAACCAGATCATCGCTTTGAAGGGCGTCTCCCCGGGCAGCTCCACAGCCTATGCCGCGCCGAGCCGAACCCAGGACGCAGCCATCACGACCGAGATCCGCCTGCTTTCCGCCTGCGGCGAGATCCGGCAGGCCTGGACGGAGCTCGCCGCGCGGGCGGTCGAACCCAATCTGTTCTTCGAGCCGGATTTCGCGCTCGCGGCGGCGCAACACCTCATCGCCTTCCGCGACGTCGCGGTGCTGCTCGCCTGGCAGGGATCAACCGGTTCCCCGCAGCAACGCCTTCTTGGCCTGATCCCCTGCTTTCCGCGCAACCGGCTCTTCGTGCCCGACGAATTGATCGGCTTCTCCGATCCGCACATCTTCAACGGTGTGCCATTGCTCGACGTCACGCAGGCGCAAGCCGTCCTCGCGGCCGTGCTGAGCCTGCGCCAGGGCTGGGTGCTGGAGGGGCGCGGGCTCGTTCTGCGCCAGATCGACATGACCAGCCCCCTGGTCGCGCCGATCCGGCGCGCGGCCGAAACGCTCAGGCTGAGCACGACGTTGAGCCCTGCTAACCTGCCGCTTCCGCGGCGACACGGCATACCAGCGCCCAACGATATCGAGGCGATGCAGCACGCCCTGGCGCGGCGCGGCAAACTCGAACTGGTCGAGGCCACATCACGCATGGAGCTGCGCGACGCGGTCGAGATCCTGCTGGCGCTGGAGGCTTCCGGCCCGAAAGGCCGCGCCGGCAAGGCGGTCTTGCAGGACACGCGCGAGGTCGGGTTCCTGCGCGCCATGACGCGGGCGCTTGCCCGTTCCAGGCAATCCCGTGTCGCCCTGCTGACGCTGGACGGACGGCCGATCGCCGGTGCGCTGGTCATCGGGCGGGCGAAAGATGGTTGGCTCTACATGGCAGCGCGGGACGAGAGCGAAGCGCCCTTCTTCCCTGGGCAAGTCCTGCTTGCGCTGATGCGGCAAGCGGCGCCGGAGCGGACGATCCTGCAGCCGATGTCGCCAACCAGCGGACCCGACGCCGTCAGTTTTGGCGAAATACGGCTTTCACCTCGAGCCACAGGCAAGCCGCGCGATCTTGCCGGCCGGGCGCGTGCGGCGCTGCGGCGCAGCTTCAGGCTTCCGCCCGCAAGAGCCGCCGGATGATCTTGCCGGTGGTGGTGAGCGGCAACTCGTCGCGAAACGCGATCTCGCGCGGATATTCGTGCGCGGAGAGCCGCTTGCGCACGAAAGCCTGAAGCTCGGCAGCGAGCGCCTCGGACGGCTCGCGGCCGGCTTTCAACACGACGAAGGCCTTGACGATCTCGGTCCGGAGCGCATCGGGCTTGCCGACGACAGCCGCAAGCGACACCGCCTCATGCTTCAGCAGGCAATCCTCGATCTCGCCCGGCCCGATGCGATAGCCCGACGAGGTGATGACATCGTCGTCGCGACCGATGAAGCGGACATAGCCTTGCGCATCCTGCACGCCCTGATCGCCAGTCGTCATCCAGTCCCCGATGAATTTTTCCGCCGTGGCCTCGGGCTTGCGCCAATAGCCCAGGAACATCACCGGGTCGGGTCGCCTGACCGCGATCTGCCCCTCCTCGTCAGCCATACAGATGGAGCCGTCGGGGCGGATGATCACGACCTCATGGCCCGGCACCGCCTTGCCGATGCAGCCCGGCCGACTGACGCCGATGGCAGCACAGGAGGCGAGCACGAGATTGCACTCGGTCTGGCCATAGGCCTCGTTGACGGTGAGCCCCAATGCTTCGCGTCCCCAGGCCAGGGTCTCGGCGCCCAATGCCTCCCCGGCCGAAGCGATCGTGCGCAGCTTGAGCGCGAAGCGCTCGCGCGGCCTGTCGACGCTGCGCAGCATCCTGAGCGCGGTCGGCGGCACGAACGCATTGCGGATGCCGAGATCGGCGATCAGGCGATAAGCCTCCTCCGGCTCGAAGCGCGTTACCGGCCGCGCCACGACGGCGACGCCGAAATGCAAGCTGGGCAGCAGCATGTTGAGCAGGCCGCCGGCCCAGGCCCAATCGGCCGGGGTCCAGGCGAGATCGCCAGGCTGTGGCAGGAACTCATGCGGCATCTGCACGCCCGGCAGATGGCCCGGCAGGACCCGGTGGCCATGCAGGGCGCCCTTGGGATTGCCGGTGGTGCCTGAGGTGTAGATCATCAGGGCCGGGTCGTCGGGACCGGTATCGACGGCTGTGAAATCCGGGCCCGCCTGCGCCAGCAGGCTGCCCCAATCCTGCGCCGTCCCCTGCGCGCCGTCGGTCGAGATCACCAGGCCGAGTTCGGGCAGCGGTTCGGCGATCTGCCCGACCTTGATGAGCCCGGCCGCATCCGTGATCAGGACCTTGGCAGCGGCGTCGCTCAGCCGGTAGGCCAGCGCATCGACCCCGAACAGGGCCGCCAGCGGCACAGTGATGGCGCCAAGCTTGTAGGCGGCGAGATGCGCCATCAGCACGCTGCGTCCCTGCGGCAGCAGGATCGCGATCCGGTCGCCCCGTTCGACGCCGCGCGACCGCAGCGCATTGGCGAGCCGGTTCGACTGCTCGCGCAGGTGCCCGAAGCTGACCGGGCTCACGCGCCAGTCCTGTGAGACCTCGATGATCGCGGTGCGCCGCGGCTCGGCAGCCGCCCAGCGGTCGCAGATGTCGACAGCGATGTTGTAGCGGGCGGGAATGCGCCAGCGGAAGGCCGCACGCAAGCCGTCATAGTCGCGCAGGTCGGGCAGTATCAAGGCGATGGGGTCCGGAGAAAAGGCGCGGCACGATAGGCAGAGCGCCTTGCCCTGTCACCCTAGCGCTAGGTCACGCCGGTCGCGGCGAGGGAAGTCGCTCAGAATTGCCGCTCCGCGGCGGGCGGCAGAAACGCGCTCGTGAACGCATCGCCCGCCCTTGCCTTGTCCTTGAAGCTGTAGGTCAGGCTGATCTGGTCAAGCGCGCGCTCCCAGCGCGCCTTGTCGATGCCACCGAACCCGTTGGCTTTGGCGAAGGGCGTCACCACATTCTGGTCGAGCGTCATCTTCAGGCGCTCCAGCTCGACCTCGACCCTGGCGATGTCGTTGCGCTTGACCACCACTTGCGCACCGAGATCGGGATCGGCGACCGTGTCCTTGATGCTCCTGGCGAGCGCCCGCAGCAGTCCGCGCACCGCCTCGGGCTTTTCCGCCAGGAATTTGGGCGAGACCATGATGGCGTTGCCGTAGAGCTCGACGCCGTGATCGGCCATCAGCAGGACGACGATGTCGTCGACCGGGACGCCGCGCGACTTCAGGTTGATGTAGGAAGAGTTGGCGTAGCCGAAGACCGCGTCGACCTCGCCCGAGGCCAGCATCGGCTCGCGGACGGGGAAGCCGACATTCTCCAGCCGCGTCTTGCTGTCGTCGAGCTTGTTGATCGTCTTGAAGATCGGCCATTGCGCGAAAGCCGCATCGGCAGCGGGCGCACCGAACTTGCGGCCTTCCAGGCTCTTCACATCGGCGCTGACGCCGCGGCTCTTGCGCCCGACGATCGCGAAAGGCGGCCTGTCATAGACCATCATCACGGCCTTGAGATCGACGCTGGGATTCTCGTCGCGGTAGCGGATCAGCGAATTCACGTCGCCGAAGCCGACATCATAGGCGCCCGACGCCACACGCGGGATCGCTTCGCGCGAGCCATTTCCGGGCTCGATCGCGACATCGAGCCCCTCGGCTTTGAAATATCCCTTCTCGATCCCCATCAGGAACAGAGCCGCCGGCCCCTCGAACCGCCAGTCCAGCGTGAGGCGCACGGTTGTCTGCGCCTGGGCCGGTCCGATCATCGCCATGGGCGCGGTCGCCGCGAGCAGGAAAGCTGCACCGAGGCGGGCGATGCCACGCCGGGACAACGCCACGGCCGGGGCATGCGAAGGGTTGGGCATCTCGAACTCCGGAGGAACGGACGGGTGCGGACCTGGCTGAACGTAGAGATCGAACCGGCGACCGGCAGGCCGAACGATCATGCCTCCAAACTGGCCGAGCCACACGACAGGTCAAGCACAAAGCGCCCTTTGTGCAAGCAGAACGCGAAGAAAAAAGCGGCGTTCCGCTCGATCACGTTTTTCGTATTCGGACGGCACCGTCCGAATACGAAAAACCCGATCGCTTCTAAAAATTGAGAGCATTGCTCCCACGGAAAAACCGGTACCCACTTTTCGCGCAATGCTCCGACAGGATCAGAGCGGCAGCGCCCCATCGGTCTTGACCTCCTCCATCACCGCATAGGTGCGCGTCTCGCGTACCGCCGGCAGGGCCAGCAGAACCTCGCCGAGGAAGCGGCGATAGGCATTCATGTCGGCGACACGCGTCTTGACCAGATAGTCGAAGCCGCCGGCGACCATGTGGCACTCCAGCACCTCGGGCGCACGCTTCACGGCCGCAGCGAAACGCTCGAAAGCATCGGGCGTCGTCTTGTCGAGATAAACTTCGACGAAGACCAGCAGGTTGAGCCCAAGCTTCAGCGGATCGAGCGTCGCGCGATAGCCGGTGATGTAGCCCTCGCGCGACAGGCGCTTGAGCCGTTCGCCCACCGCCGTTGGTGAGAGCCCGACCTTTTCGGCAAGCTCGACGCCGGCAATGCGGCCATCGGATTGCAGGAGGGAGAGGATACGGCGGTCGGTGCGATCCAGCACGGGATTATTCTCTATAGCGAAAGCTAACAGCCAACATTAATACGGACGATATCGGAAAATAGCCAATTGATATGCGGCCCAAGAGGCCCGATCCTTCAGATCATCCCGCCCGCTCATCTGGAGCCGTTTCATGGCCACCGCCACCCCGCGTTTCGTCGAAGCGCCAGCCCTGTCAGCTTTCCGCGTTCCCTATGCGGAAGACGATGGCGCTATCGCCGCGACGCTGCTGACTGGGGCCCGGCGCGAGCCCGCCGCCAAGGCGCGCATCGACGCTCGCGCCACCGAACTGATCGAGGCGATCCGCACCCGCAAGGTCGGGCTGGGCGGCATCGAGGAGTTGCTGCGCGAATATTCGCTTTCGACCAAGGAGGGGCTGGCCCTGATGGTGCTGGCCGAGGCGCTGCTGCGCGTGCCCGACGCGGCGACCGCCGACCGGCTGATCGAGGATAAGCTCGGCCAGGGCGACTTCGCCAATCACGAGTCGAAATCGGACGCCTTCCTGGTCTCGGCTTCGGCCTGGGCGCTCGGTATCACCGCGCGCGTCATCCAGCCCGGCGAAACGCCGACGGGCATCATCGGCAGCCTCGCCAAGCGCCTCGGCGTGCCGACAGTGCGCACCGCGACGCGCCAGGCCATGCGCGTGATGGGCAACCATTTCGTGCTCGGCCAGACCATCGAGGAGGCGTTGAAGCGCGCCGGTTCCAAGACTGGCAAGCTCTATCGCTATTCCTTCGACATGCTGGGCGAAGGCGCACGCACGCAAGCCGACGCCGACCGCTATCTCGCCTCCTACAGCGCCGCGATCGACGCCATCGGCCGCTCCGCCGGCAATGAGCCGCTGCCGAACCGGCCGGGCATCTCGGTCAAGCTCTCAGCCCTGCATCCGCGCTATGACGCGACCAATCACGAGCGCGTGCTGGCCGAACTGACACCCAAGGTCATCAGGCTCGCGCAACAGGCCAAATCCTACGATCTCAACTTCACCATCGACGCCGAGGAGGCTGACCGGCTCGAACTCTCGCTCGACGTCATCGACGCCGTGGTGGCCGATGCCTCGCTCGCCGGCTGGGACGGCTTCGGCCTTGCCATCCAGGCCTATCAGAAGCGTGCCTCGGCCGTGATCGACCATGTCGCGGCGCTGGCCGAGGCCCATGGCCGTCGCATGATGGTGCGCCTCGTCAAGGGCGCCTATTGGGACACCGAGTTGAAGCGCGCCCAGGAGCGCGGCCTCGCCGACTATCCCGTCTTCACCCGCAAGGCGATGACCGACCTGAATTACGAAGCCTGCGCCGCGCAATTGCTGCGTCTGCGGCCGCGCATCATCCCGCAATTCGCGACGCATAACGCGCTGACGGTCGCAAGCGTCGCCGAGATGGCTGGCGATGCCGAGAATTTCGAGTTCCAGCGTCTGCACGGCATGGGCGAGGCGCTTTATGAGAAGCTGCTGGCCGACAAGGCGGGCTATGCCTGCCGCACCTACGCCCCGGTCGGCGGCCACCAGGATCTGCTCGCTTATCTCGTGCGCCGCCTGCTCGAGAACGGCGCCAACTCCTCCTTCGTCAGCGTCTCCGGCGATCCTGACGTGCCTGTCGCGCAATTGCTGGTGCCGCCCGCCGACCTGATCGGCAATGCCGGCGCCGCCCGGCATCGCCGCATCCCATTGCCAGCCGACCTCTACGGCCCGTCGCGGAAGAATTCGGCCGGCGTCGAACTCGGCCATGCCGAGAGCCTGGACGCCCTGCTCGCCGAGATCGCGGCAGCCACCGCCAAGCCATTCCCGGACGCCAGAGCGATCATCGACGGCAAGGCAGTGGGCGGCACACCCCGCCCGGTCCTCTCGCCGATCGACGGCAAGGCGATCGGCACTGTCGCGGAAGCCGACGCTGCCTTGGCTGGCCGCGCCATGCTCGCCGCCAAGGCCGGCTTCGATGACTGGAACCGCACGCCTGCCCGCACGCGCGCCGCAGCCTTGCGCAAGGCTGCCGACCTGATGGAGGCAAAGCGCGGCCTGCTGCTCGCCCTTCTCCAGGCCGAGGCCGGCAAGACGCTCGACGACGCCATCTCCGAGGTTCGCGAGGCGGTCGATTTCTGCCGCTATTATGCCGCCGAGGCCGAAGCCAAATTCGCCACGCCGACCGCCCTCCCCGGCCCGACCGGCGAGGAAAACCGCCTGATCCTGCGCGGGCGCGGCCCGTTCCTCTGCATCGCGCCGTGGAACTTCCCGCTCGCCATCTTTGCAGGGCAGGTCGCGGCCGCACTCGTCGCCGGCAACAGCGTCGTCGCCAAGCCAGCCCCGCAGACACCGCTGATCGCCACAGTAACCGTGCGCCTGCTGCACGAAGCCGGCGTGCCCGTCTCGGCCCTGCATCTCACGCCTGGAGACGGAGCGCTCGGCGCGGCGCTGGTTGCGCATCCCGCTGTCGCCGGCGTCGCCTTCACCGGCTCGACCGCCACCGCCCGCGCCATCAACCGCGCGCTCGCCGCCAAGGACGGGCCGATCGTCCCGCTCATCGCCGAGACCGGCGGGCTCAACGCCATGATCGTCGATGCGACGGCGCTGGCCGAGCAGGTTGCCGATGACGTCGTGATGTCGGCCTTCCGCTCTGCCGGCCAGCGCTGCTCGGCCCTGCGCCTGCTCGTGGTGCAGGAGGACGTCGCCGACAAGATGGTCGAGATGATCACCGGCGCGGGCGGCGAGTTGAAGCTCGGCGATCCGCGCCGGATCGAGACCCATATCGGCCCGGTCATCGACGCCGCCGCCAAGCAGCGGCTGGATAGCCATGTCGAGGCGATGCGCAAGCTCGGCCGTATCGTCTGGGCCGGCGACACGCCCGCGCTGGGCGGCACTTTTGTGGCCCCCCACGTCGTCTCGCTGAACAGCATCGCGGAGCTCGATCGCGAGCATTTCGGCCCGATCCTGCACGTCGTGCGCTGGAAGTCGGGTCAGCTCGACAAGGTCATCGAGGCGATCGAGGCGACCGGCTACGGCCTGACGCTGGGCGTGCATTCGCGCATCGAAACCACCGTCGAGGAGGTCGTCAGTCGCCTCTCGACCGGCAACATCTACGTCAACCGCAACATCATCGGTGCGGTCGTCGGCGTGCAGCCCTTCGGCGGCCATGGCCTCTCCGGCACCGGCCCCAAGGCCGGTGGGCCGAACTATCTGATGCGCTTTGCCACCGAGCAGACCGTGACCGTGAACACGGCCGCCGCCGGCGGCAATGCCAGCTTGATCGCCATGGGGGAGTGACAGGAGGGGCCACAGGCCCCTCTAGAGCAGGATGCGAAAAAGTGGGAACCGGTTTTTCGCATCCTGCTCTAACTCTTAGTTGAGAGACGGCTTCAGATTTCAGATGGGATCACTTCGTGAGCCCATCTGAAATCATCCGGCTCTTGCATCACGCCCTTGCATCACGCCGCGCGGTAGCGCGACAGCCAGTGGGCGTAGGGCGCCGGCAGCGTCTTCCAAGCCGCGTCCTCGATGCCCAGTGCCTTTGCCGCCGCATAGGGCCAGTGCGGGTCGGCCAGCAGCGGCCGACCCAGCGTGACGAGATCGACCTTGCCTTCGCGCACCAACGCATCGGCCTGCTCGGGCTGGCTGATGTACCAGCTCGTCGAGGCCGGAAGGCCGCTCTCGCGCCGCACACGCTCGGCAACAGGCGCCAGGAAGGCCGGCCCCCATGGAATCTTGGCCTCGTTGGTCGAGAAGCCGACACTGACATCGATGAAGTCGAGCCCCTCGGCCTTGAGGCGCTTCACCAGTTCAATGGCCTCGGCCAGCGTCTCCTCGTCCTGCCCGTCATATTCGATCACGCCGAGTCGGGCCGAGAGCGGGCGATCCTCCGGCCAGACCTTGCGGACCGCCACGAGCGTCTCGATCAGGAAGCGGGCGCGGTTCTCGAAGCTGCCGCCATAGGCGTCGTCGCGCTTGTTGGCGTGGCGCGACAGGAAGCTCTGTGCCAGATAGCCATGGGCGAAATGCAGCTTCAGCCACTGGATGCCGATATCGCGGGCCCGCTCCGCCGCCGCGACGAAATCGCCGCGCACGCGCTCGATATCGGCCAGCGTCATCGCCCGCGGCACACGCCCGAGGCCGCCCCCTTGAGCGACGGCGGACGGCGCGATTGTCTCCCAGCCGCTCGGGTCCCCTACCGCGATATGGTCATCGCCTTCCCAGGGAAGGTTGGCGCTGGCCTTGCGGCCGGCATGGCCGATCTGGATGCCGGCAACCGCACCGGCCTTGCGCATCTCGGCGACGATCGGCGCCAGCGCTTCGGCCTGCGCGTCGTTCCACAGTCCAAGACAAGCGGGTGTGATCCGCCCCTCCGGCGAGACGCCGGTAGCTTCGATGACGACGAGGCCGGCACCACCCCGCGCCAGCCCGGCGAGATGGGCGCGGTGCCATTCATTGGCGACGCCGTCCTGCGCCGAATACTGGCACATCGGCGAGGTCACGATGCGGTTGCGAAGCGTGATGTTCTTCAGGCTGAAGGGGTCGAAAAGACCGGGCATTGAGCGGCTCCGCGCTAAAGGGATTCCATTATTCGATGGTTCGATATTTTTCGAACTTTGGCAATATCAAAACCCTGTGATAGGCTCGTCACCATGCGACATGCCCGCCTGCCCGCTTCGGAAGAGATCGCGATCGAGGACGTCTTTCACGCGCTGAGCGATCCGTTTCGGCTGGATGTCGTCCGCAGGCTGGCAGTCGAAGGCGAGGCGAGCTGCCAGGCGCTCGAAGGCGACCGTCCGAAATCCAGCGTCTCCCATCACTTCCGGGTCCTGCGCGAGGCCGGGCTGATCCGGACACGTAACGAGGGCGCAACACGGATGAACGCATTGCGTCGGGAGGATATCGAGCGCCGTTTCCCGGGGCTGCTGTCCTGTGTTCTCTCGGCCCGCAACGACTGAGGTTTTCGCCCGCCCGTTTCGCTCACCGACACGGTGTCTTAAGCTCGCCGGATGGACCTCCCTTATCGCCCCAATGTCGGCATCGCCCTGTTCAATGCCGGCGGCCTGGTTTTCGCCGGCCGCTCGCACAGCGCCGGCCCGGAGATCGTGCAGCCCGGTTTCGACTGGCAGATGCCGCAAGGCGGCATCGATCCCGATGAGGACATCGTCGCGGCAGCGCGTCGCGAGCTCACTGAGGAAACAGGCGTGACGAGCGCCACGGTCCTGGCGCTGACGCAGGAGTGGTGGACTTACGACTTCCCGCCCTATGACGGCCCGGCGCATAAGCTCTGCGCCTTCCGGGGCCAGCGCCAGCGCTGGGTCGCCTTCCGCTTTGAGGGGCAAGACAGCGAGATCGACATCACCCGCCCCAATGGCGACGAGCCGGCGGAGTTCAGTGAATGGGCCTGGCTGCCCTTGGCTGAGATGCCGTCCCGCATCGTGCCGTTCAAGCGACCGGTCTATGAGCGGGTCGTGCAGGCCTTCTCGCACTTCGCCGCCCCCGGTGCCCTGATTTCGCCCTAACCCCCTGGAGCCTGCGATGAGCCTGATCAGCTTCGACCATTGCGTCATTCACGTCTCGGACTGGGAGCGCTCGAACGCCTTCTACCGCGATGTGATCGGAGCCGAGATCCTCCCCAACGGCGCGGGCTTCGTCTATCGCATCGGCGCGGCGCAATTGAACTGCCATGGGCCGGGCCTGAACCCGACCCCGGTCGCGCGCCTGCCGGTGCCGCCCGGCGGCAGCGACCTCTGCTTCACCTGGTCAGGGCCGATCGCTGACGCCATCGCGCATCTGCAGGCGCGAAGGGTCGCAATCGAACTCGGGCCGGTTCCGCGCTTCGGCCGCGGCGGTCCGGGAACCAGCGTCTATTTCCGCGATCCCGACGGCTCGCTGCTGGAATTCATCAGCTACGCATGAAAAAGGCCGCTCGCGCGGCCTTTCGACAGTCTCTGAGGTAAAGGCTGCTGCCTACGCCGCCTTGCGGCTCTCGAAGACGTGCTTGAACTCGCGCAGCTGCACCAGAACGTCGTGCAGGCGCTTGCGCTCGTCTTCGTCATGCGTACCGGCGAGCTTGGTCTCGGCGGTCAGGATCTCCTTGTCGAGAACGGCGGCATCGACGTCCTCGAGGAAGTTCGCCTGCTCAGCCAGGATCGTCGTCGCAGCATGGTTGACCTCGACGAGGCCGCCATTAACGAAGAATTCCTTGCCGTTGCTGCCATCGGTCTGGGTGAAGACGATGCCCGCCTTCAACGTGGCGACCAGCGGCGCATGACCGGCCAGCACGGTGATCTCGCCCTCGACGGACGGGATGATGACGCTGACGACGTCGCCCGAGAACAGGATGCGCTCAGGCGAGACGAGTTCGAACTTGAAGGTTGCCATTGCTACTCTCTTCCGGGCTCGTCATGGCCGGGCTTGACCCGGCCATCTCGAAAACCAGTGTGCACTCGTCCAGAGTTTCTCGGGACGAGCCCGAGAATGACGCCCCTTACGCCGCTTCGGCGGCCAGGCGCTGCGCCTTCTCGATCGCTTCGTCGATCGAGCCGACCATGTAGAAGGCGGCTTCCGGCAGGTGGTCGTACTTGCCCTCGACCAGGCCCTTGAAGCCCTTGATCGTGTCCTCGAGCGCAACCAGCTTGCCCGGCGAGCCGGTGAAGATTTCCGCGACGTGGAAGGGCTGCGACAGGAAGCGCTCGATCTTGCGGGCGCGGGCGACCGAGATCTTGTCCTCTTCCGAGAGCTCGTCCATGCCCAGGATCGCGATGATGTCCTGCAGTGCCTTGTAGCGCTGGAGGATCTGCTGGACCTGACGGGCGATGGCGTAGTGCTCCTCGCCGACGATCGCCGCCGAGAGCATGCGCGAGGTCGAGTCGAGCGGGTCGACCGCCGGATAGATGCCCTTTTCCGCGATCGAGCGCGAGAGCACGGTCGTGGCGTCAAGGTGAGCAAACGAGGTCGCGGGCGCCGGGTCGGTCAGATCGTCGGCCGGCACGTAGATCGCCTGCACCGAGGTGATCGAGCCCTTATTGGTAGTGGTGATGCGCTCCTGAAGGTTGCCCATGTCGGTCGCCAGCGTCGGCTGGTAACCCACCGCCGAGGGAATGCGGCCGAGCAGAGCCGACACTTCCGAACCTGCCTGCGTGAAGCGGAAGATGTTGTCGACGAAGAACAGCACGTCCTGGCCCTGGTCGCGGAAATGCTCGGCGACGGTCAGGCCCGACAGGGCGACGCGCATGCGGGCGCCCGGAGGCTCGTTCATCTGGCCGTAGACCAGGGCGCATTTCGAGCCCTTGGCCGAACCGCCATGTTCCTTCGGATCGACGTTGACCTTGGACTCGATCATCTCGTGATAGAGGTCGTTGCCTTCGCGGGTGCGCTCGCCGACACCGGCGAACACCGAATAGCCGCCATGGGCCTTCGCGACGTTGTTGATCAGCTCCATGATCAGCACGGTCTTGCCGACGCCGGCGCCGCCGAACAGGCCGATCTTGCCGCCCCTGGCGTAAGGCGCCAGGAGGTCGACGACCTTGATGCCTGTGACGAGGATCTGCGCCTCGGTCGACTGCTCGGAATAGGACGGAGCCGGCTGGTGGATGCCGCGCGTCGTGGCAGCGCCGATCGGGCCGAGTTCGTCAACCGGCTCGCCGATGACGTTCATGATGCGGCCGAGGCACTCGTCACCGACCGGCACCGAGATCGGCGCGCCGGTATCGGTGACCGACTGGCCGCGAACCAGGCCTTCGGAGGAGTCCATCGCGATGGTGCGGACCGTGTTCTCGCCGAGATGCTGGGCGACTTCGAGCACAAGGCGGTTGCCGAGATTGTCGGTCTCGAGTGCGTTCAGGATCTCCGGCAGAGCACCATCGAACTGCACGTCGACGACGGCGCCGATGACCTGCACGATGCGGCCGGTGCCGGTGTTGGCAGGCTTCTCTGCGGCGACGGTCTTCTTGGTAGCGGCTTTGGCCATGGTTTCGAACCTCGGGTACAGCGTGTCAGGTGGCCGGCATGCCAGCCTAATTGCTAGACGTTAGAGCGCTTCCGCGCCGGAGATGATTTCGATCAGTTCCTTGGTGATCATCGCCTGACGCGAGCGGTTATAGAGCTGCGTCTGCTTCTTGATCATTTCGCCGGCATTGCGCGTGGCGGAATCCATCGCCGACATGCGCGCGCCCTGCTCGGAAGCCGCGTTCTCCAGGATCGCGCGCAGCACCTGCACCGTGAGGTTGCGCGGCAGCAGCGTCTCCAGGATCTCGCCTTCATCGGGCTCGTAGTCGTAGACGGCCTCGGTCGTCTTCGTGCCGGCCGGAATTTCGGCGGGAATGATGCGCTGCGCCGTCGGGATTTGCGAGATCACCGATTTGAACTTCGAGAAGAACAGCGTCGCGACGTCGAACTCGCCCTCGGCGAAGCGCGCCAGGATGTTCTGGGCGATCGCCTCGGCATTGACGAAGCCGACCTGCTTGAAAGCGCGCAGGTCGATCAGCTCGATGATGTCCTTCTCGAACTGGCGCTTCAGGACGTCATGGCCCTTCTTGCCGACGCAGATGATCTTGACCGTCTTGCCTTCGGCCTTGAGCGCATTCGCCTTGTCGCGCGCCAGACGCGCGATCGAGGAGTTGAACGCGCCGCAAAGCCCGCGCTCGGCCGTGCAGACCACCAGCAGATGCACCTTGTCGGCGCCCGTGCCGGCGATCAGCTTCGGCGCGCTCGAACCCGAGACGCCGGAGGCCAGATTGGCCAGCACCGTCTCCATGCGCTCGGCATAGGGACGCGCCGCTTCGGCCGCAGCCTGCGCCCGGCGCAGCTTCGCAGCCGCGACCATCTGCATGGCCTTGGTGATCTTCTGCGTCGCCTTCACGGAGGCGATGCGGTTTCGTAGATCCTTCAAGGAAGGCATCGACGATCCTCATATTGGCGGAGCGCTCAGCGCCCCGCGCGGCCTCAGGCGAACGACTTGGCGTAGTCCGTGACGAGATCCTTCAGCTTCGCGGCATTCGCGTCCGAAAGATCCTTGCTGTCGCGGATTGCGTTGAGCAGGTCGAGATGCTTGCCGCGCACCAGCGCGAGCAGCCCGTCCTCGAAGGCACGGACCTTGTTGACCGGCAGCGGGTCGAGATAGCCGTTGACGCCGGCATAGATCACGACCGTCTGCTCTTCCATCTTCAGCGGCGAGAACTGCGCCTGCTTCAGGAGCTCGGTCAGGCGGGCGCCACGGTTGAGCAGGCGCTGGGTGACCGCGTCGAGATCGGAGCCGAACTGCGCGAAGGCGGCCATCTCGCGATACTGCGCGAGCTCGCCCTTGATCTTGCCGGCAACCTTCTTGGTCGCCTTGGTCTGCGCGGCCGAACCGACGCGGCTGACGGAGAGGCCGACGTTCACGGCCGGGCGGATGCCCTGGTAGAACAGGTCGGTCTCGAGGAAGATCTGGCCGTCGGTGATCGAGATCACATTGGTCGGGATATAAGCCGAGACGTCGTTGGCCTGGGTCTCGATGACCGGCAGCGCCGTCAGCGAACCGTTGCCGGCAGCGTCGCCCATCTTGGCGGCGCGCTCGAGCAGGCGGGAGTGGAGATAGAACACGTCGCCCGGATAGGCCTCGCGGCCCGGCGGGCGGCGCAGCAGCAGCGACATCTGGCGGTAGGCGACGGCCTGCTTCGACAGATCGTCATAGATGATGACGGCATGCATGCCGTTGTCGCGGAAATACTCGCCCATGGCGCAGCCGGCGAAGGGCGCCAGGAACTGCATCGGGGCAGCGTCGGAGGCAGTCGCGGCGACGACGATCGAATATTCCAGCGCGCCGCGCTCTTCGAGCACCTTCACGAACTGGGCGACGGTGGAGCGCTTCTGGCCGATGGCGACATAGACGCAGTAGAGCTTCTGGCTCTCATCCGTGCCTTCGTTATTGGCCTTCTGGTTCAGGATCGTGTCGAGCGCCACGGCGGTCTTGCCGGTCTGGCGGTCGCCGATGATCAGCTCGCGCTGGCCGCGACCGATCGGGATCAGGGCGTCGATCGCCTTGAGGCCGGTCGCCATCGGCTCATGCACCGACTTGCGCGGGATGATGCCGGGCGCCTTGACGTCGACGCGGGCACGGGCCTTGGCCTTGATCGGGCCCTTGCCGTCGATCGGGTTGCCGAGCGCGTCGACGACGCGGCCGAGCAGCTCCTTGCCGACCGGCACGTCCACGATCGCGCCAGTGCGCTTGACCGTCTGGCCTTCCTTGATCTCGCGGTCGGAGCCGAAGATCACGACGCCGACATTGTCGCTCTCGAGGTTGAGCGCCATGCCGCGCACGCCGCTCTCGAACTCGACCATCTCACCGGCCTGGACCTTGTCGAGACCGTAGACGCGGGCGATGCCGTCGCCGACGGAGAGAACCTGGCCAACCTCGGTGACGGAGGCTTCGGACCCAAAGTTGGAAATCTGGGCCTTCAGGATCGTGGAGATTTCAGCGGGGCGGATTTCCATCAGCCGACCTCTTTCATGGCAAGACGAATTGAATTGAGTTTGGTTTTCAGCGAGGCGTCGACCATGCGGGACCCCATCTTGACGATGAGCCCGCCGATCAGCGCCGGATCGATCTTGATCGCGACATCGACATCCTTGCCGGCGACGCCCTTGAGGGCGGACCGGATTTCCTCGACGCGCTTGGCCGTGGGCTGCTCAGCGAGTGTGACCTCGGCGCTGACGATGCCCTTGGCCTCGGCAACAAGGTTGCGATAGCCCTGGATCATGCCTGGCAGCGTGAACAGGCGGCGCTTGCTGGCGACCAACCCGATGAAGTTCCCGGCGATGCCGGAGATGCCTGCCTTGGCGAGGATCGCCTTGATCGCGGCGACCTGATCCTCAGCCGAGAAGGCCGGGCTCTCGACCAGCCGGCGCAGATCGGCGCTCTCGGCCAGCATCGCGTTGAAGCTGGAAAGGTCGGCGGAAACGGCGTCGATGGCATTGGCCTCGCTCGCCAGCTCGAAGAGCGCCGTGGCGTAGCGCCCGGCGACGCCCGAAACCAGTACTCGATCCTGCGATCCGCCTTCAGCCACGCGTCACGTCTCTCGTTCAAAGGACCACACCGGCGACCCCCTGCGAGGGCGGAGTGCATCGTCCTAGCGCTGCGATGTATCGATCAGGCGAAATGCGCGCTGGCAAGCGCACTTAACACCGAGAATGCGGCGGTGCACTAGCATGCGATCCGGGGGTGCGCAACCCGAAGAACGCCACAGTTCGGTCTCAATCTGGGGATGGCGCCGGGCAGGCTTTCGCCTCCCCGCGATCAATGATCCATCAGCTCTCGCCACCGGATTGGAGCCCGCGACCCATCGAGAACCGGTTTCCACTTTTCGACGCCATGCACTAACTTCACCGGACGATCGAATGCATCGGACCCCGACACGGGCTGGATCGATCGCGCTCGCCCGCTGCCGGCCGAAGCATCGGCACAAGCCGGGATACGGAGATCGACATGGCAAGGAACAGGATCGGTCTCGGGCTCTTCACCGGCCTTCATATCCTGGTCGGCGCATTTGCCGCAGCCTGGCCGCTCGCGCCGCCACCGGCCTTCGCCCAGGACGGAGCGGAAATCCGCTACATGCAATTGAATGACGAGACGGTCGGCGGCCGGCGGCTCACCTTCCGCGACAAGACCGTGATCTCGCTCTACAGGAATCACGACTACACCATCTCCGGCCCGCTCCATGTCGGCTTCTATGAATCAGGCGGCAAGAAGCCGACGCGAGGCAAATGGGAGGTCCGCTACGGCAACACCCTCTATGTGACGATGGAGGACGCCTCGTCGCGCGCCTCGGTCTTCTTCAAGATCGGCGACAAGCTCTATTTGCGCACGGTAACCGGCGGCGTGCCCAACTATGGCGACCTCATCCTCAACATCACGCCGTTGCGGTGAGACGACGTGATCGATTCTAAAAGCTTGGAGCATTGCTCCTGCGAAAATCGGGTACCCGCTGTTTCGCGCAATGCTCTCACGTCTTACAAAAAGCTCTGCGGATCGACATCGACCGCGACCCTGACCGAGCCTTTCGGCTTCGGCCCGCGCTTGAGCCAGGCCCGCAGATAATCCTGCAAATTGACCTCGCGCGTCGTCTTGACGATCAATCGCACGCGGTGGCGCCCGCGCAGCACCGCAAGGGGCGCCTCGGCCGGCCCCAGCACCGAGACACCATCAGGCGCATCGGCACAGCGCGCCAGCGCGCGCGCATGCCCCTCCGCCTCCGCCGCCGTATTGGCCGACACGATCAAGCCGGCGAGCCTTCCGAAAGGCGGCAGGCCGGCCGCCTCGCGTGAAGCGGTCTCGGCGGCGTAGAACCGCTCCGGATCGCCCGAGATCAGCGCCTTCAGCACGGGGTGCCCGGGATCATGCGTCTGCAGCAGCGCACGGCCGGGCCGTTCGCCGCGCCCGGCCCGGCCCGTCACCTGCCGCAGCACCTGGAAGGTCCGCTCGGCTGCGCGCGGATCGCCCGAGGTCAGGCCGAGATCGGCATCGACCACGCCGACCAGGGTCATGCCCGGAAAATTATGCCCCTTGGCGACGAGCTGCGTGCCGATGACGATGTCGAACTCGCCCGATGCGACCGCCATCAGCTCCTGCTTCAAGCGCTCGGTGCCACCCGGAAAATCGCTGGACAGCACGATGCCCCGCGCCTGAGGGAACAGCGTCGCGACCTCCTCGGCCAGGCGCTCGACACCCGGCCCGCAGGCCGAGAGGCTCTCAGTCGCATGGCAGGCCGGGCATTCATGCGGCCGGCGCTCGACATGGCCGCAATGATGGCAGACCAGCGCCCGCCGGAAGCGATGATCGACCAGCCAGGCCGAGCAGTTCGGACATTGGAAACGATGGCCGCAATCGCGGCACAGTGTCAGCGGCGCGTAGCCGCGACGGTTGAGGAAGAGCAGCGACTGCTCCTTGGCCTCCAGATTGTCGGCGATCGCCTTGATCAAGGCGCCCGAGATCCAGCGCCCGCGCTCGGGCTTGTCCTGGCGCAGATCGACCAGCCCCAGCGTCGGCAATTCGCGCCCGCCGAAGCGCTCGGGCAGCTTGAGATGCGTATAGCGCCCGCGCTCGGCATTGACGCGCGTCTCGAGCGAGGGCGTCGCCGAGGTCAGGATGACCGGCGCGTTCTCGATGCGCCCGCGCACCACAGCCATGTCGCGGGCATGATAGCTGACGCCGTCCTCCTGCTTATAGGCGGCCTCATGCTCCTCATCGACGACGATCAGGCCGAGATCGCGATAGGGCAGGAACAGCGCCGAGCGCGCGCCCGCCACCACCCTGGCCTCGCCGCTCGCGATCGCCGCCTGCAACCGCTCGCGCTTGCGGCCCGTCACGGCCGAATGCCAAAGGCCCGGCCTGACCCCGAAGCGCGCTTCGAAACGGTCGATGAACTGCGCCGTCAGCGCGATCTCCGGCATCAGGATCAGGCTCTGGCGACCCTGCCGGATCGCCTGCGCCACCGCCTCGAAATAGACTTCGGTCTTGCCCGAGCCGGTGACCCCCTCGAGCAGGGTCACGCCGAAAGCCGCAGCCTGAACCGAAGCCACCAGCTCCTTGGCCGCTGCCGCCTGCCCCTCCGACAGGACCGGCTGCGCGTGATCGGGGTCGGGCATCGCCGCAACAGCATCGCGCGGCAGCGCCTCGACGCTGAAGGTGCCGGCATCGACCAGCGAGTCGATCACCGCCATGCTGACCGAGGCCGCCTCCGCCAGCGCCGCCTTGCCCGTCAGCAGGCCGCCCTCTGCGGCGGCAATGGCGCGGGCGCGGGCCGGCGTCATGCGGGCTGGCGGCGCGCCGACGAGGCGGACGCCGAGCTTGGGCCGCTCCGGCGTATCGTCGGGCTGCCGGCGCAGGACCAGCGCCAGCACCGAGCCCTTGGGGGCAAGCGTGTACCAGGCGACCCAGTCGACCAGCTTCATCAAAGCGGGATCGAGCGGCGGCATGTCGACCCGGCCCGTCACCCGCTTGAGATTGCCGCCGCGCCCCGAGCCCAGGCTCCAGACCACACCCACGGTCTCGCGCGGGCCGAGCGGAACCTGCACGACATCGCCGGGCTTGAGCGCGAGCCCGTTCGGCACCGCATAGCTATAGGCCTGGTCGAGTCCGAGCGGGATCAGCACGTCGACCGTACCGCCCTCTTCCCCGCTGTCTGGCTCATCATTCATGGCGCCGTGTCTAGAGGCTGTTAGGGACTTTGGGGAGGATTTGATGAGGTCAAAACGACGGAGATGGGAGGAGCATTGCGCAGACGATACCATCGGTATCGGCAAGCGATGCGACGCTGCAGCTCCGCCGTTTTCACCTCACCCGCAGGGCGCGGCGCTTTTGCGCGACTGCGGCGTCGTTCTTCGTAGCAAGCCGGAAGGCTTGCGTCCTCGAACTCCTGGCATTCGCGCAAAATCGCCAGCGTCAAATCATCCCAAAAGTCCCTAACAGCCTCTAGCATCGATTCGCGACCTGTTAAGGCGGGAGCCTCATGCTCAGGGAACAACCGCGTCATGGCCGGGCTTGCCCCTGCCATCTCTTGCAGAGCCAAACGCGGGACGAGATGGTCGGGCCGGGCCCGACCATGACGGGAGCCCCGAGCCGTGACCGATTTCGACACCCTGCGCCGCGACTGGCTCGCCCATCTGGCAAATGAGCGCCGGCTCTCGCCCAAGACGCTCGAAGCCTATGGCCGCGATCTCGGCCAGTTCTCCACCTTTCTGGAGGGCCATCTCGGCGGCCCGGCCTCGCTCGCCGACATCGCGGCGCTGAAGCCCTTCGATCTGCGCGCCTTCCTCGGCCAGCGCCGGCGCGAGAATGTCGGCAACCGCACATTGATGCGCCAACTCGCGAGCTTGCGCTCCTTCGCCCGCTTCGGCGAGCGCACCGGCAAGCTGAAAGCCGCGGCCTTCGCCGCGACGCGCGGGCCGCGCATCGGCAAGTCGCTGCCGCGCCCGCTCGACGCCCGCGCCGCCAAGGCCGTGACCCAGGTCGAGATCCGCGCCGGCGAGGAGCGCGAGGCCTGGGTGTTGGCGCGCGATGCCGCCGTGCTGGCGCTGCTCTATGGCTGCGGATTGCGCATTTCGGAGGCGCTGTCGCTGACCCGCGCCCAGGCGCCGACAAGCGCCGGCGACACCCTGACGGTGATCGGCAAGGGCCAGAAGACCCGCATGGTCCCTGTCCTGCCGGCCGTGGTGACGGCCATTGCCGAATACATCGCGCTTTGCCCCTGGCGCTTGCCGCCGGATGGTCCGCTTTTCCTCGGCGTCAAGGGCGGCCCACTCTCGCCCCGCATCATCCAGCTCGCTGTCGAGGGCTTGCGCGGCGCACTTGGCCTGCCCTCCTCGGCAACGCCGCATTCCCTGCGGCACTCCTTCGCGACCCATCTGCTGGGTCGCGGCGGCGATCTGCGCGCTATCCAAGAGCTGCTCGGCCACGCCTCGCTCTCGACGACGCAGATCTACACCCGCATCGACTCGACGCGCTTGATGGCGGCCTATGACGCCGCCCATCCTCGCGCCGGGCGCTAGAGCAGGATGCGAAAAAATGGGAACCGGTTTTTCGCATCCTGCTCTAACTTCTGGACGAGAGACGGATTCAGATTTCAGACGGTGTCACTTTGTGACTCCGCTTGAAATCATCCGGCTCTAACGCGGAAAAAGCGCGGAACCCGTTCAGCCGACATTCACCTGTCGCCTTGGAGGAAGGACATGGCGTTCAACCGCGAATCGCGGGACGGGGGATGATTGATGTCTGAGCATTTCGAGGCGCCGGAAGGCGGCAACAAGAAGATCGCGCTGCTGATCGCCATTCTCGCGCTCATGCTGGCGCTGGCCGAGATCGGCGGCAAGCAGGCCGAGAACGAAGCTGTCGCCAAGAACATCGAAGCCTCGAATCTGTGGGCCTTCTTCCAAGCCAAGACCATTCGCGGCACCACTGTGCGCACCGCGTCGGAAGCGATGGAGATCGACCTCGCCGCCACGATCGACCCGGCCGCCCGCGAGCGCATGCAGAAGCGGATCGACGGCTGGAAGGCCACTGCCGCGCGCTACGATTCGGAGCCCGAGACCAATGAGGGCCGCAAGGAACTGATGGCCCGCGCCAAAGCGGCCGAGCATGAACGCGACGACTACAAGGCCAAGAACGAGAATTTCGAGATCGCCTCGGGCCTGCTCCAGATCGGCATCGTCGTCGCCTCGGCCTCGATCATCACCGGGGTCGTCATGCTCGCCTTCGTCGGCGGCGGCCTCGGCGCCCTGGCCCTTGGCTTCATGAGTCTGGCGATGTTCGCCCCGCATCTGCTGTTTTGAGACCCCCTCGCCGTAAAGCGCCAGGTTCAGGCTTTCGCTGAGGGCCGCGCCCATGGCCGCCTGGCGCCGTCGGCCTCGCGAAATCGCGTGATCTCGCCGGCAAAAGACCGCGTCACGTCGATATCGTCCCAGCCATTGAGCAATTGCTCGCGCCAGACCGGATCGATCGCGAAGGTGACCGCGCGATTGCCCCAGGCAACCGTCTGCTCCGCGAGATCGACACTGACCGGCAGATCCGGCGTCGCGGTCAGGGCCGCCAGCAGATCCTCGATATCGGCCTCGTCGAGCGCAGCCGGCAAGAGCCCGTTCTTGACCGCGTTGGATGCGAAGATGTCGCCGAAGGTCGGCGCCAGCACGACGCGGACACCATGGTCGGCCAGCGCATAGACCGCCGCCTCCCGCGACGAGCCGGAGCCGAAATTGCGCCGCGCTACTATGATCTCGGCCCCGCGCCAGACCGGGCGGTTGAGCGGAAAATCGGGCGTCTCGACCCCGGCCTCGTCGCGGCGCAGGTCATGCAGCAGGAAGCCGCCATAGCCCTCCGAACGCGGCCGCTTCATGAAACGGGCCGGGATCAATTGGTCGGTGTCGACGCCGGCGAGGCCGAGCGGGCAAGCCGGGCCGCTGACCCCAGTCAATGGCTTCACGACCGGCCCTCCAGCATCGGCCGGACATCGGTAAGATGCCCGGTGACGGCCGCAGCGGCGACCATGGCCGGCGACATCAGATGGGTGCGGGCGCCCGGCCCTTGCCGGCCGCGGAAATTGCGGTTCGTCGTCGAGGCGCAGCGCTCGCCGGAGGGCACGCTGTCGCCATTCATGCCAACGCACATCGAGCAGCCGGATTCGACCCATTCGAGCCCGGCCGCGATGAAGATGCGATCGAGCCCCTCCTCCTCGGCCTGCCGCTTAACCTGGCTCGAGCCCGGCGAGACCAAGCCCGGCACGCGCGCCTTGCGGCCCGCAAGCACGCTCGCAGCCGCGCGCAGATCCTCGATGCGGGCATTGGTGCAGGAGCCGATGAAGACGCGGTCGACCGCGATCTCGCTGAGCTTCTGCCCCGGCTGCAGCCCCATATAGGCGAGCGCATCGCGCATGGCGGCAGCACGACCGTCATCGGCGAGCGTGGCGGGATCGGGCACGCTGGCGCCGATCGGCAATGCATCCTCCGGGCTCGTCCCCCAGGTGACGATCGGTGCGATCGCGCCTGCATCAAGCGTGATCTCGCGATCGAAGACGGCACCCGCATCGCTCGGCAGTTGACGCCACGCGGCGATGGCTGCCTCCAGCGCCGCTCCCTTGGGCGCATAGGGCTTGCCGGCAATCCAGCCGAAAGTCGTCTCGTCGGGCGCGATCAGCCCGCAGCGCGCGCCCGCCTCGATCGACATGTTGCACATGGTCATGCGGCCCGCCATCGAGAGCGCCCGCACCGTCTCGCCGGCATATTCGACGGCGTAGCCGCGCGCCCCGTCCGCGCCGATCCTGGCGATGATGCTGAGGATGAAGTCCTTCGCCCCAACGCCCGGAGCAGGCGTGCCGTCTATGGTGATGCGCATGCGCCGGGGCTTCTTCTGCCAGAGCGTCTGCGTCATCAATACATGCGCGACCTCCGAGGCGCCGATGCCGAAGGCATAGGCGCCGAAGGCGCCATGGGTCGAGGTATGGCTGTCGCCGCAGACCATCGTCAGCCCCGGCAGCGTCAGCCCTTGCTCGGGTCCGACGACATGGACGATGCCCTGGCGCGGATCGTTCAGCCCGAAGAGTGTCACATCATGGCGCGCCGTATTCGCCTCGAGATCGTCGATCATCCGGGCGATCTCGGGATTGGCGATGTGGTCGCGGCCGCGCGTCGGCACGTAATGGTCGGCGATGCCGAAGGTCAGGCCGGGCTCGACGACGACCCCGTCGCGACCCGCGACTTGCGCAAAGGCATGAAACGAACCTTCATGCACGAAATGCCGGTCGATCCAGATCAGCGCATCGCCTGACGGCCGCTCGACGACGACATGCGCGTCCCAGAGCTTGTCGAACAGCGTGCGCGGTCCGGCTTCGGACTTGCTTGCGCTCCCAGGCGTTCCCGCGGTCATGGTTGCGGCTGTCATCGGGCCTACCCTCTCCACACCGATCATAGCGACCACACGGCGCTTGACGCAAGCAAGTTGTCCTATACGCTATACAGATAGATGTTCTGATAGACAGTCAGATCATCCGCCATTGAAAGGCCCCACGTGGACGCTTCGCTCGAACCCCTCAAGGCGCGACGCATCTATCTGCTGCTGCGTGAGCGCATCGCCAGCGGCGAGATTTCACCCGGCACGCGCCTGGCGAGCGAGCCGGCCCTGGCACTGCAGCACGGCGTCTCGCGCGTCACCATCCGTCGCGCGCTCGACAGCCTCGCGACGGACGGCCTGATCGATCGGCGCGTCGGCGCGGGCACCTTCGTGCGCGAGCCCGAGGCGCCCCGGCCGATCGTCGCGGATTTCTCGAACATGCTGACCCATCTGGTCGAGATGGGTCGCCGCACCGGCGTGCGCCTGCTCGCCTTCTCCTATGTCCAGCCGCCCGAGGCGGTGGCCCAGGCGCTCGCGCTTGGCCCGGGCGAGCGCACCCAGCGCTCGGTTCGCGTGCGCCTGATCGACGGCCAGCCCTTCTCCTATCTGACGACGCATGTACCCGAGCGCATCGGCCTGACCTATTCGGAGGCCGATCTCGCGACCGTGCCGCTGCTGACGCTGCTCGAACACTCGGGCGCGTTGGTCGAGCGTGCCAGCCAGGCGATCAGCGCGACCCTGGCCGGTCCTGATGTCGCCGAGGCGCTAGGCCTCGAGATCGGCTCGCCGCTCCTGTCCCTGACGCGCGTCGTCCTCGGGCCTGACGGCAGCGGCGTCGAGCATCTGCACGCGCTCTATCGGCCCGACCGCTACTCCTTCCAGATGGAACTCCACCGCGACGGCGAGGCTGGCGAGAGGCGCTGGTCGCCAGTACCGGCCAAGGCCTGCTGATCGCACGAGACAAGCCCGGCGCGAGACCGGGCCCGACGCACCGCAAACAGAACAGAGGAGAATGTGAGATGACCAGGACCACCGAGCTTTCCCGCCGCACGCTGTTGAAGACGGCGGCGATCGGCGGAGCGGCGACCATCGCCATGCCCGGCCTGCTGCGCGCACAAGCCCCCGCCATCAAGGTCGGCATCCTGCAGCCCGTCACCGGCGCTCTCGCCTATGACGGTCAGCAGGGCCAGATCGGCGCGGAGGCCGCGATCAAGGCGATCAACGAAGCCGGCGGCATCAAGTCGATGGGCGGAGCGAAACTTCAGATGGTCTTCGGCGACGCTCGCTCGACGCCCGAAGGCGGCACGGCGGAGGTCGAGCGCATGCAGGCCGAGGGCGTGGTCGCGATCGTCGGCGGCTTCGCCTCGCCGATCTGCCTCGCCGCCTCCCAGGCCGCCGCACGCTACGACCTGCCCTATATCGTCGATGTCGGCGTCGCCGATTCGATCGTCACGCGGGGACTGAAGAACACCTTCCGCTTCGGCCCCGGCTTCGGCACCGTGACCAAGACCGCGCTCGACAATCTCTCCAAGCTCAACGACGCCGCCGGCAAGCCGGCGAAGACCGTCGTGCTGGTGCATGAGGACGGGCTCTTCGGCTCGGGCATGGCCAAGCTGATGCAGGGCGAACTGCCCAAGCGCGGCTTCGAGGTGCTGGACACGATTGCCCATCCGACGCCCTCGCGCGACATGTCGAACGTCGCGCTCCAGATCCGCGCCAAGAACCCCGACCTCGTCATTCCCTCGAGCTATTACGGCGAATTCGCCCTGCTCGCCCGCACCATGCAGCAGCAGCGCATCAAGCCGAAAGGCATCTACGCCGTGCTCAACGGCGCGGCCTCGAATTTCCGCTTCGTCAAGGAATTCCAGGACGCCGCCCAGTTCGTGATGGACTGCAACCATTGGCACGATCCGCGCAAGCCTGTCGCCGAGGCGCTGCGCAAGCAGGTCGAGGCGTCGGGCAAGTTCTGGACCTACAACATCCCGCTCAACTACTCCTGCGTCCAGCTTCTCGCCGACGCGTTGGAGACGGCGGGCTCCGGCGACAAGGCCAAGCTGACCGAGGCGCTCATGGCCTCGACCTTCGCCGGCCACATCATGCCCTATGGCCCGACCAAGTTCGTCAACGGCCAGAACGAGGGCGGTGCGCCGGTGAACACCCAGGTGCAGGGCGCCGACATCAAGGTGATCTTCCCGACGGATTTCGCCGACGCCAAGCCGATCTTCCCCGTGCCGGCGTGAAGCGCGCTTTCCTTCTCCCCACTCATCTCGGGCTTGCCCGAGATGGGCAACCCAGAATGTCAAAGTCGGCAACAGCCGACTTTGACGGGGAGAAGGTGGCAGCGCGAAGCGCTGACGGATGAGGGAAGGCCAACGCCCAGAGGCCGCCGACTCTCACCCCGTCATTCCTTCCCTCATCCGTCGCCTTTGGCGACACCTTCTCCCCCGAGGGGAGAAGGGGAAACAAGCATGTTCGCACCAGATATCATCCTCGCAGCCGTGCTGAACGGCCTGATGACCGGCTCGGTCTATGCGCTGATCGCGCTGGGCCTGACGCTGGTCTATGGCGTGCTGCACATCATCAATTTCGCCCATGGCGCGACGCTGACGGCGGCGATGTTCGCCGTCTATGTCGCGCACACCGTCTTCAAGCTCGATCCCTACATCGCGCTCTTCATCGTCACGCCGCTGTTCTTCGGGCTGGGCTACGGCGTGCAGCGCTTCATCATCGGCCCGGCAAGCCATGGCGAAGACCGCAACATCCTGCTGGTGACGCTGGGTCTCTCGATCCTGATCGAGAACGCCATGCTCGCGATCTTCCGCTCCGATACGCGCTCGATCGACGTGCCCTACGCCTTCTCCTCGATCGATCTCGGCTTCACCTTCCTGGCGCTGCCACGCGTACTCGCCTTCGGCGTGGCGTTGCTGGTCGCGCTGCTGCTCGGCCTGCTGCTCACCCGCACCGATACCGGTAAGGCGATCCGCGCGGTTGCCCGCGAGAAGACCGGGGCGGCGCTGGCCGGCATCGACGTCGCCCATATCTACGCCGTCACCTTTGGCCTGGGCGCGGCTTGCGTGGCCATCGCCGCCTGCCTGCTGATGCCGACCTTTTATGTCACACCCCGCGCGGGAAACGCCTTCGTGCTGGTCGCCTTCACCATCGTCGTGCTCGGCGGCATGGGCTCGATCCCCGGAGCGCTCCTGGGCGCCCTCTTCATCGGCGTGGTCGAGAGCCTGTGCGGTTTGTTCTTCGGCGAGAGCCTGGGCCAGATCGGCATCTTCCTGATCTTCATCCTGGTGCTGCTGGTGCGGCCCACCGGCCTGTTCGGAGCGCGCGCATGAGCACCTCGCGCGCCTTCGCTCCCGCGCTCGTCCTGCTCCTGCTGGCGGCGCTGATCCCGGTCTTCGTCACCGCCAACACGGTGCTGAACTTCATCGTCTTCACGCTGATCATCGCACTGGCGGCCCAGGGCTGGAATCTGCTCGGCGGGCTCTGCGGCCAGTTCTCCTTCGGCCACGCCGCCTTCTTCGGCAGCGGCGCCTATGCGGCCGCACTGCTGCAGGCGCGCTATGGCGTCAATCCCTGGGCAGCCTTCGCTGCGGCCATCGGATTCGCCGCGCTGGTCGGCTGGATCATAGGCTATCTCAGCTTCCGCTCGGGGCTGCGCGGCTCCTATTTCGCCCTGGTGACGCTCGCCTTCGCCGAGGTCTTCCGCATCCTTGCCAATGCCTCGGCCTTTACCGGCGGGGCGGCCGGCACGCTGATCAAGCTCGATATCCGGCCCGAGAACTTCCAGTTCGCCAGCCGCGCTGCCTTCGTCTGGATCGCGCTCGCGCTCGTCGGCTTCACCTTGCTGCTGACGACGGCGATCGCCTGCTCGCGCCTCGGCGCCTGGTTTGCCGCCGTGCGCGAAAACGAGGACGCGGCGCGCGCACTCGGCGTCGACACGCTTGCCGTGAAGCTCAAGGCGATCACGCTCTCGGCCGGCATCACCGGCGCGGCCGGCGCGCTTTATGTGCAATATTACCTCTATCTCGACGCCAACATCGCCTATGGCTCCTGGATCTCGATCGAGGCGCTGATCGCCCCGATCATCGGCGGCATCGGCACGCCATTGGGGCCGATCGTCGGCGCGGTAACACTGCATGGCCTGGGCGAGCTGACGAAACTCTTCGCGGGCGGCATTCCCGGCATCGATCTCGTGATCTATGGCGCGCTGCTCGTCGCCGCGATCGCCTTCGCGCCCGACGGCATGATGGGGCTGTTGAAGCGATTGGGCCGCGGCAAGAGCACGTCCAAGACGATCGACGCCAAGACGGAAGGAGCTGCCTGATGCTCGCCGTCGAGACCATCACCAAGCGCTTCGGCGGGCTCGTCGCGGTCAATGCCGCAAGCCTCAAGGTCAGCGCCGGCTCGATCACCGGGCTGATCGGCCCCAACGGCGCCGGCAAGACCACCCTGTTTGCCGTCATCGCCGGGTTCGAGAAGGCCAGCGAAGGCCGCATTCTCTTCGCGGGCCAGGACATCACGGCGCAGCCCGCCCATCTGCGGGCTCAGGCCGGCATCGCTCGCACCTTCCAGATCGTCCAGCCTTTCGCCGGCCTCAGCGTTGTCGAGAACATCGCGGTCGGCGCCTATCTGCGTCATTCCGGCCGGGTCGAGGCGCAAGGCCGGGCGCGCGAGGTCGCAAGCCTGGTCGGTCTCGGCGCCATGCTCGACCAGCCGGCCTCCTCACTCACGGTCTCCGGCCGCAAGCGGCTCGAACTGGCGCGCGCGCTGGCGACGGAACCCAGGCTTCTGCTGCTCGACGAGGTGCTGGCCGGGCTCAACCCATCGGAAATCCGCGACATGATCCCGGTCATCCGCCAGATCCGCGATCGGGGCGTCACCATCCTGATGGTTGAGCATGTCATGCAGGCCGTGATGAGCCTGTGCGAGGACATCCATGTGCTGGCACAGGGCCGCATCATCGCGCAGGGAACACCAAGCGAGATCGCCGGCGACCCGGCGGTGATAGAAGCCTATCTCGGCCAGGGCGCAGCCAAGCGGCTGCAGGGGTCGGCGGGCATGGGAGCAAACCATGCTTGAGGTCGAGAACCTGATCGCGGGCTATGGCGGCGCAGACGTGCTGCGCGGCATCGGCCTGGAGGTAAAGCCGGGCGAGATCGTCGCGGTGCTGGGCGCCAACGGCGTCGGCAAGACGACGCTGAACCGCGCCTTATCCGGCCTGATCAAGCCGCGCGCCGGCACGATCCGCTTCCTGGGTCAGGAGATCGCCGGCCTCAAGGCCTCGGCCATCGTCGCCGCCGGGTTGATCCATGTGCCGGAAGGCCGACGGATCTTCCCCAATATGAGCGTGCGCGACAATCTCGTGCTCGGCAGCTACCGGCGCGGCAAACCGGCACGCGAGGCCAATCTGGAGCGCATGTTCCAGCTCTTCCCGCGTCTGCGCGAACGCATGGGCCAGGCCGCCGGCACGCTCTCGGGTGGCGAGCAGCAGATGCTCGCGATCGGGCGCGGGCTGATGGGCGAGCCGAAGCTCCTGATCCTGGACGAACCGTCGCTCGGCCTCTCGCCGCTCCTCGTCGAGGAGATGTTTGCTCTGATCGCCCGCATCGCCGGCGAGGGCCTCGCCGTGCTGCTGGTCGAGCAGAATGTCGTGCAGTCGCTCGAACTCGCCGCCCGCGCCTATGTGCTCGAAAACGGCCGCATCGTCGTCGAAGGTCCCTCAAGCCGGATCGCCGCCGACCCGGCCCTGAAACACGCCTATCTCGGATTGTGAGGCCGTCATGAACGTAAACGCCGCCGTCAGCGCCCCGTCCCGCGCCGAACCTGTGATGCAGCGCCCCGCCACGCCGGGCTGGCTTAGCGAGCTCGCGGCCTTCTGCGCAGCCTTGCGCTTCGAGCACCTGCCGCCCGAGGTCGTTTCGCGCACCGTTCAGGTTATCGCCGACTCGGTCGCCGCCATCGCCGCCGGCGCTCAGGAGCCGGAGACGATCGCGCTCTCCGACCGGCTCGCACCGGCCGACGACCTCTCGGGCGCCGCCATCATCGGCAGCGGCCGCAAGGCGACGCCGAGCCTCGCCGCTTTTCTCAACGGCACGGCCGGCACCATGCTGGAGCTCGACGAGGGTAACCAGTTCGCCCGCGGCCATCCCGGCATCCATGTCGTACCCGCTGTGCTCGCAGCGGCCGTCCAGGCCAAGGCGAGCGGCAAGGAGGTGATCACCGCGATCGCGCTCGGCTACGAGATCGGCGCCCGCATCGGCATCGCCTCAAAGCTGCGCATCACCATGCATCCGCACGGCACCTGGGGCACGGTCGGCGCTGCCGTCGCCATAGCCTGGCTGCACAAGCGCGATGCCGCCGCGATGATCGAGACGATCAACGTCGCCTCCTCGCTCGGCCTCACCACCAGCCGCCGGACGATGCTGGAGGGCGGCACGGTCCGCAACACATTCGCCGGTTTCTCCAACCAGATCGGCCTGATGGTCGATGGTCTCGTCGCCTCGGGCTTCACCGGCGAGGCCGATGGCTTGGGCACCGTCTATGGCTCGGTCATCGCCGATAATTGGCAGCCTGACGTGATGATCGAGGCGCTGGGGCAGCGCTGGGAGATCGCGCGCAATTATTTCAAGCGCCATGCCTGCTGCCGCTATAATCACGGCGCGCTCGATGCGCTCAGCCGGATCGTGGCCAGCGAGGGCGGCCGCATCGCCCCGGAGCAGATCGCCCGCATCGATGTCGGCACCTATATCTGGGCGGCGCAGCTCGCAGGCCAGGAGCCGCACAACATGCTGGCGGCGAAGTTCTCGCTGCCCTTCTCGATCGCGACCACGATCGTCCACGGCGCGGCGACCGTCGAGGCCTTCCGCGAACCGGCGCGGCTCGAACCCGTCACCCGCGATCTCGCCCGCCGCATCTTCGTCCGCGAGGACGAGGCAGCAACCGCCAAGCTGCCGGCGCTGCGCCCGGCCAAGGTCACGATCACCTTGACCGATGGCCGCGTGCTGGAAGCCGAAGCGCTGACCAATCGCGGCGACACCGAGGATCCCTATAGCGCAGCCGAGATTCGCGAGAAATTCTTCGATCTCGCCGGCCCGGTCTGGGGCGAGGCTCATGCCGCCGCGATCCTCGCCCAAATCGACGCCCTGCCGCAGGCCGGGACACTCGACACGCTGAACGCCCTGCTCGCAGCCGCGCCCGCTACCCCGAACGGACATCAATCATGACCCTCTCCCTGAAGGCGCGCTTCGCTCAGGCGGAGATCGTGCTGGCGCCGGGCGTCTATGACGCGCTTACCGCCTCGTTGGCTGAGGCAGCCGGCTTCGAGGCGCTCTACGTCTCCGGCGCCTCGATCGCCTATACCCGCCTCGGCCGGCCCGATATCGGGCTCGTTTCGATGGCCGAGGTCGCTGACACCATCACCATGATCCGCGACCGCATAGCGACGCCGCTGATCGTCGATGCCGATACCGGCTATGGCAATGCGCTCAACATGCAGCGCACCATGCGCCTGTTCGAGCGCGCCGGCGCCAATGCCCTGCAGATCGAGGACCAGAGCTTTCCCAAGCGCTGCGGCCACCTCGCCGACAAGGGCGTGATTCCGGCCGCCGAGATGGTCGGCAAGATCAAGGCCGCCGTCGATGCTCGTGCCTCGCAGGAAACACTGATCATCGCCCGCACCGACGCCATCGCGGTGGAGGGCTTCGAAGCCGCCCTCGAACGCGCCCATCTCTACGCGCAGGCCGGCGCGGATATGCTCTTTGTCGAGGCGCCGGGCTCCGCCGACGAGCTTGGCCGCGTCACTGCCGAGCTGAAGGGCCTGGCTCCGCTGATGGCCAATATGGTCGAGGGCGGGCGCACGCCGATCAAATCGGCTGGGGAGTTGGAGGCGCTCGGTTTCTCGCTCGTGATCTTCCCCGGTGGCATCGTGCGGGCGCTCGCCCGCGCCGCCCAGGATTTCTACGGCACGCTGAAGCGCGACGGCTCGACCGGCGCCTTCCGCAACCAGATGTTCGATTTCGACCAGCTCAACGCCGTGATCGGCACGCCGCAGATGATCGCGGCCGGCCGGAGCTATGAAGCCGACCAGATCATAGCCGCGGCCGAAAAGAGCAAGCAGGCATGACCATGACGCTCGATCCCGTCACGCTCGCCGTGCTGAAGGGCCGGCTGGAGCAGATCGCCAACGAGATGGACGCGACGCTCTACCGCTCCGCCTTCAACCCGATCATCGCCGAGGCGCATGATGCCTGCCACGGCCTCTATCACGCCACCACCGGCGCGACACTGGTGCAGGGTACCTCGGGCCTGCCGATCTTCGTCGGCGCCATGGCCTTCGCGGTGAAGGCCGTGATCGACCGGGTCGAGGCTGGCGCCACCAACGACCCCGGCGACACCTGGCTCTTCAACGACCCCTATGAGGGCGGCACGCATCTCAACGACATGCGCCTGGTGCGGCCGATCTTCCGCAACGGCAAACTGTTCTGCTGGCTGGCTTCCGTCGGCCATTGGCTCGATGTCGGCGGCAATGTGCCCGGCAATTTCAACGCGAAGGCGACGGAAAGCTTTCAGGAGGGCTTCCGCATCCCGCCGGTGAAGCTCGTGCGCAAGGGTGAATTCCAGCACGACATCGTCGAGATCCTGAATGCCAATTCGCGCCTGCCGCAATCGAACTGGGGCGATCTCAACGGCCAGCTGAACGCGCTCGATCTCGGCGAGCAACGCCTCGACGCGCTCCTGGCGGACTACGGTGTGCCGACAGTCGATGCCGCGCTCGACGCCTTCAGCGCCCGCGCCGAGGCGCTGATGCGCGCCGAGATCGCAGCTCTCCCGGATGGCCGCTATTCCTTCGACGATTTCCTCGACAATGACGGCATCACCGACACCCCGCTCAGGATCGCGCTCGATCTGACGATCGCGGGCGATCTGATGACGCTCGATTTCTCGCGCTCCGCCCCGCCCTGCCAGGGCCCGCTCAACATCGCCTATTCCACGGCGGTCGCCTGCTGCTATGTCGCGCTGAAGCACATCTTCCCGCATGTCCCGGCCAATGCCGGCGTGCTCAAGCCGATCAGCTTCATCATCCCCGACAGCACCCTGCTCGGCGTCAAGGCGCCGAAACCCGTCGGCGGCTACACCGAGACTATCCTGCGCGTCATCGACACCGTCTTCGGCGTCTTCGCCCAGATCGCGCCCGAGCGCACCAATGGCTCGCCCTATGCCACGATCAACGCGCTCTCGCTGGCGGGCCATCGCGACGACGGCTCGCGCTTCGTGATGTTCTCCTTCTTCGGCGGCGGGCTGGGTGGCAATCCCGAAGGCGATGGCCTCAACCACGGCAACAATCCGATCTCGACCGCGACGATCCCGCCGGCGGAAATCTTGGAGGCCGCCTATCCCGTGATGTTCACGCAATGGGCGCTCAGGCCCGATTCCGGCGGAGCCGGCCGTCATCGCGGCGGCTGCGGCGCGATCTACGAGATCGAGGCGCTGGCTCAGTCGGGCGCCGACGTCTTCCTGCTCGGCGAGCGCGGCAAATTCCCGCCCTTCGGCGTCGTCGGCGGAGGCCCCGCCGCGATGAACCGCTTCGTCTATGACGGCCCGGACGGCCCGACATCGCCGCCGCTCGTCACCAAGATCACCGACATCCATATCGCCAAAGGGCAGCGCGTCCGGCTCGAAAGCCCCGGCGGTGGCGGCTATGGCGAGCCAAGGGAGCGCGATGCGGCCGCGGTGCGGCGCGATGTGGCGAACGGCTATGTCAGCCCTGAGGAAGCGCAACGCCTATATGGCTTGGTGACGGAGGCGAGACGATGATTTGCATCTCGCTTCATCAAGCAAGCGCGATCTCCTTCTCCCCAGCCATCTCGGGCCTGCCCGAGATGGGCAACTCAAAGTGTCAAAGTCGGCAACAGCCGACTTTGATGGGGAGAAGGTGGCAGCGCGTAGCGCTGACGGATGAGGGAAGTCTCGCACCGCACTCATCCACCCTTCCCTCATCCGACCCGGCTACGCCGGGCCACCTTCTCCCCCGAGGGGAGAAGGAGATCGCGCCATGACCAGCACATCCTCCCCCAAAGCCGTCGTCGGCGTCGACGTCGGCGGCACCTTCACCGATCTGTTCTGGTTCGACGAGGCGGAAAAGCGCTTCCGCGTCGCGAAAGTTCCCTCCCAGCGTGGTGACGAGGCCAAAGGCTTCATCGCCGGCTTGACGACCTTCGGACCCGTCTCCGGCCTCGCCTCGATCGTCCACGGCACCACCGTCGGCACCAACGCCCTGCTCGAGCGCAAGGGCGCCAAGGTCGGCGTCATCACCACGCCGGGCTTCCGCGACGCATTGGAGATGCGTCGCCGCGACCGCCGCCAGACCTGGGGGCTGTGGGGTGACTTCACGCCCGCCGCCAGCCGCGAGAACCGGCTGGAGGTGCCCGAGCGGACGCTTGCCGACGGCACGATCCGCACGGCTGTCGACCTCGACGCCGTGCGCGAGGCGGCCAAGACGCTTGCAGCCCAAGGCTGCGAGGCGCTGGCGATCATTTTCATCAACGCCTACGCCAACCCCGCCAATGAGCGCGCTGCGCTGGAAGCGGCCCGCGCGGTCTGGCCGAACGAGCACCTTGCCTGCTCCAGCGCGATCCTGCCCGAGATCCGCGAATTCGAACGCGCCTCGACGACCGCGCTCAACGCCACGCTCCAGCCTTTGGTCGGCTCCTATCTAGGCCGGCTGGAGGATGCACTGGCGCAGGACGGCTTCACCGGCCGCTTCCACATCGTCCAGAGCAATGGCGGCGTGATGTCGACGGCTACCGCCCGCAAGCTCCCCATCCGCACCGCCCTGTCTGGCCCTGCCGCGGGCGTCATCGCGGCGGCCGCGATCGCCCGCGCGGCCGGCTTCCCCGATGTCATCACTGGCGATCTCGGCGGCACCTCCTTCGACGTCTCGCTGATCGCGGACGGAGAGGCGGCGCTCGCCGCCCAGAGCACGATCGATTTCGGCATGGTGATCCGCACGCCGATGATCGAGATCACCACGATCGGCGCCGGCGGCGGCTCGATCGCTCGCGTCGATGCCGGCGGCCTGCTCGAAGTGGGGCCGGAAAGTGCGGGCTCGCGCCCCGGCCCGGTCTGCTATGGCGGGGGCAATGACCGCCCGACCCTGACCGACGCCAATCTCGTGCTCGGCCGCATCGACGGCTCGAAACCGCTTGGCACCTTGCAGAGCCTGGATGTCGAGGCCGCGCGCGAGGCGATCCGTCGCAAGATCGCCGAGCCGCTCGGGCTCGACGTGATGACGGCGGCGGAAGCGATCGTGAAGATCGCGAATGCCCGCATGGCCGGCGCGATCCGGCTGGTCTCGATCGAGCGCGGCCATGATCCGGCGAAATTCCTGGCCATGCCCTTCGGCGGTGGCGGCGCGCTCCATGCCGGCGCGCTGATCAAGGAGGTCGGCCTGCGCGGCGCGCTGGTGCCACGCTTCCCGGGCGTCACCTCGGCGCTCGGCTGCGTCATCGCCGATATCCGCCATGACGGCGTGCAGACGGTGAATTTGATGCTCGACGGTCTCGACGCGGCCGCGCTCGACGCCCGCATGGTCGAGGCGGGCGCAGAAGCCCATGCGATCGTCGCCGATGCCGGTTTGAGCGTCGAGCGCATCGACGTGCTCTACGAACTCGACATGCATTATCTCGGGCAGACCCATACCGTCGCAGTGCCCCTGCCGGTGACGCTCACCGAGGGGCGCACCGGCGTGACCGGCGCCATCATCCGCGAAGCCTTCGACAAGGCCTATGGCGCGGCCTTCAGCCGCCTCTTGCCCGGCATTCCCGTGCGCATCGTCACGCTGCGCACGGCCGCGATCGGCCGCCGACCGGCCTTCGACCTGACGGCGTTGGCACCGGCCGAGGGCGCGACGCTGGAAGCCGCAAGGCGTGGCTCGCGCCAGGTCTATCTCGAAGGCCAGTGGCGCGAGACGGCGATCTGGTCGCGGCTCGATCTGCCTGTCGGCGCCAGGATCGAGGGGCCGGCGATGCTTGAGCAATCCGACGCCACGATCCTGCTCGATCCCGGCCTGACCGCGGAGGTCGACGCGCTGGGCAATCTCGTGATCCTCAGGAGCTGAACCATGGCAGCCGCCATCACCTCCCTCGCCCATACCGCCTTGCTGATCGTCGATCTGCAGAACGACTTCATCCACCCCGACGGCGCCTATGCGCGCGGCAAGGCCGCCTCCCCGCAGGCGCAGGCATTGCCGGTCAAGCTCAAACCGCTGGCCGATCTCGTCCGCGCCAAGGGCGGGCTCGTCGCCGCTACCCAGTTCACCCTGGTGCCGGGACGTGGCGGCGCGCCGCTGATCTCGCCGCATCTCCTGCAGATGCGCCCCTTCCTGCGCAAGGGCGATTTCCTGCCCGGCGGCTGGGGCCATCAGGTGGTCGACGCCCTGCAGCCCATCGATATCGCAGTCGAGAAGATCGCCTATTCCGCCTTCTACCAGACCAGGCTGGAATGGCTGTTGCGCAAGCTCGCCATCGAGCACCTGATCGTCTGCGGCATCGTCACCAATGGCGGCGTCGCCTCGACGGTTCGCGACGCCCATGTCCGCGACATCGAGGTGACCGTGCTGGAAGATGGCTGCGCCGCCCCCACCGAAGCGATGCATGCAGAAGCCATCGCCGCGCTCCGGCCCGTGGCGCGCATCGCAACAATCGGAGATGCCATGGCCGAGATAGTCGCGTCATGAACGCTGTCCGCCCAGTCGATAGCATCGCCTTCGAGGCGGAGGCCGATGTCCTGATCATCGGCGCGGGTGCAGCAGGGCTTGTCGCGGCGCTCGCCGCGAAGGAGGCCGGTGCCGAGGTCGTCATCGTCGAGCGCGACGCGGTGCCCTCGGGCTCGACCGCGCTTTCGGCCGGGCTCATCCCGGCCGCCGGCACGCGCTTCCAGCGGCAGGCAGGCATTGAGGACAGTCCGGCCCTGTTCGCCCGGGACATCCTCGAAAAAGCACATCACGAACCCGATACCGCCATGGTCGGGCAATTGGCCGAGCACATCGGCCCGGTGCTTGAATGGCTCGCCGACCGTCATGGCCTGCCCTTCGATGTCATCACCAACTTCTCCTATCCCGGCCATTCCGCCCGGCGCATGCACGGCCTGCCCAAGCGCACGGGCTCGGAGCTGATCGACCGTTTGCGCGAGGCCGTGGAGGCGCAGGAGATCCCGATCCTGACCGGGTTTCGCGCCACCACCCTGTTCCGGAGGCCGGACGGCGTGATCGCGGGCATCGCCGGAACCCGCCCCGATGGCGGCGAGGAGAGGATCGGCTGCAAAGCGCTCGTGCTCGCCTGCAACGGCTATGGCGGCAACCGCGCGCTGGTGGCGCGCCACATCCCGCAAATGGCTGACGCACTCTGGTTCGGCCATTCCGGCAATGAGGGCGACGCCGTGCTCTGGGGCGAGCAGATCGGCGCGGATCTCGTCGATATGTCGGGCCATCAGGGCCATGGCTCGGTCGCCCAGCCGCATGGCATCCTGATCAGCTGGGCGACGATCATGGAGGGCGGTTTTCAGGTCAACGCCCTGGGCGAGCGCTTCTCCGACGAGAGCCATGGCTATTCCGAACAGGCCGCCACCGTCCTGCGCCAGCCCAAGGGCAAGGCCTGGACGATCTTCGATGCCCGCATCGCCGGCATCGCCCGCCAGTTCGAGGATTTCCAGAACGCGGAGGCGCAGGGCGCAATCGTCAGTGCAGATTCGATCGAAGACCTCGCAGCAAAGACCGGCCTGCCGGAAGCCGCACTCACGGCCACTGCAATCGAGGTCGCGGCGCTGAAGCGTGGCGAGCTACAGGATCGCTTCAGGCGCGACTTCTCAAACGTGCCGCCCCTGGCAGCGCCGTTCCATGCAGTCCGCGTCACCGGAGCCTTGTTCCACACCCAGGGCGGGTTGCGCGTGGATGACGCCGCCCGCGTCCTGGACAAGGGCGGCCGGGCCTTCCTCAATCTCCACGCCTGCGGCGGCGCGGCGGTCGGCGTCTCCGGTGCGCAGGCCTCGGGCTACCTCTCCGGCAACGGCCTGCTGACCGCCGTCGCGCTCGGCGAGATCGCAGGCAGGGCGGCCGCAGCCTTTCCTTCTCCCCTCATGGGAGAAGGTGTCTGCGCAGCAGACGGATGAGGGAAGGGCCGCGGAAGCGGCCCTTTTCTTGTCGCTACGCGGAGAATTCCCTCATCCGTCAGCGCTTCGCGCTGCCACCTTCTCCCCCGAGGGGAGAAGGGAAGGCCACGCCGGCATCGGCGCGCGCAAACCCTCCCAGGCCCTCGCCATCCGCAGCACGCCGAGATCATCAAAACGCCGCCCGGTGATCTGCAGCCCGATCGGCAAACCGCCCTTGGTCATTGCGGCATGTACCGAGATCGAGGGCTGGTCCGACATATTGGCGGGAAGCGTGAAGCAGATATGCTCGAAGGGCCGATCCGGATCATGGATCGGCGAGGCGAGCTCGGCCGGATAGCTCGGCACCGGCGAAACCGGCGACAGCACGAAATCGAACGGCGCGCTCTGCTTCAGCGCCGCATCCTTGATCGCCAGCATTTGGCTCATGCCGCGATAGACCCGCTCGCCCGAGAGCGCCTTTCCGCGCTCCGCCCATTGGAAGATATAGGGCAGCACCTTTGCCTGCTTCTCCGGCGTCAGCGCACCAATATCGGCCCAGGCGCGCTGGCTCCAGAAATCATCGAGCCCGTCGAGCATGCTGCGCGTCATGAAGGCCGGAGCGGAGGTCACGGTCGCGCCCGCCGCTGCGAAAGCCTTGCCCGCCGCCTCGATTGCGGCCTTCGTCTCGGGCTCGACTTCGATGCCGATGCCGGGGTCGAGCTGCAGGCCGATCCGCAGGCCCTTCAGATCGATGCCGAGCGACAGCCAGTCGATCTCCTGCGGCGGCAGGCTCATGCCGTCGCGCGCATCGGGCTTGGACAATTCGCGCATCATCAGCGCCGCGTCGGTCACTGTGCGCGTCATCGGGCCGGCGACGCGGCCGTAATAGCTCGGGTCGATCGGCACGCGCCCAAAACTGGGCTTCAGGCCGACGAGCCCGCACCAGCCGGCCGGCAGCCTGACCGAGCCGCCGATATCGGTGCCGACATGCAAGGGACCGTAACCGGCAGCGCCTGCTGCTCCTGCGCCAGCAGAGGAACCACCGGGGTTCATCGCCAGATTCCAGGGATTGCGGGCGAGTTCGTGAAAGCTGGAGAGCCCGGAGGAGAGCATGCCGTAATCGGGCATCGTCGTCTTGGCGAGCGTGATGAAACCCGCCTCGTTCAGCCGGGCCGCGACCGGTGCGTCCTCTGCAGCCGGGGCGAGATCGCGCGCCGCCGTCCCGATCGGCATCGGCACGCCCTTGGTCGCAATGTTCTCCTTGATCGTACCCGGCACGCCGTCGAGAGGCAGCGCCTCGCCCTTGAACCAGCGCGCCTCGGAACCTCTGGCAGCGGCAAGCGCGGCAGTCGGATCATAGGCATAGAGCGCCCTAAGTTTGGGCTCATAGGCGTCGATCCGGGCGATCACAGCCTCCGTCACTTCGACGGGAGAGAGCGTCTTGGCGCGATAGGCATCGAGCAGATCGGCCGCGCTCAGATCGGCGGGGTTGGTCATCGGGGTATCCTCGTCCTGGATTCGGCTGCGACAGGCGACGCCAGCGTCGCGCGTCATCCCCGCCTCTAGCAAGCTCCGCGCCGCGCAGGGCGGTCAGACGAAATAGTCGGGATGCGTCGCGCGCAGATGGACGAGGTCCGGCAGCAATGTACCGAGATGCTTGCGCATCGCCGCCTGCGCCGCCGGGCCGTCCTTGCGCCGCACCGCATCGACGATCGAGAGATGCTCGCGGATCACCATCTCCATCCGGCCCGGCACCGGCAGCGTCATGCGCCGGCAGCGGTCGATCTGACTCTTGGCAGCATGCGCCAGCTTCCAGATGCCGGGGTAGCCGGCACAGACCGCGATTGTCTCGTGGAAAGCCTCGTCGAACAGGTGGAAGCGTTCCTGGTCGCCCTCGTCGAAGGCCTCATGCTGGCGCGCAATCACCGCATCGAGCCGCGCCACGATCTCCGGCGTCGCGATGCCGGCCACGAGGTCGACGGTGGCGCATTCAAGCGCCTGCCGGATGAACACGGCTTCCGGAATCGCCTCGATCGGGATCCGCGCCACAAAGGTGCCGGCCTGCGGAAAGACCTCGACCAGCCCCTCCTCCTTCAGCTTGATCAGCGCCTCGCGCACCGGCGTGCGGCTGATGCCGAAACGGGCCGTCAGCTCTTTCTCGACGAGAGCCGCACCCGGCGCGATCTGCATGGCCAGAATGGCGCGCCGCATCTCATCCTGCACCAGCGAGGCCGCCGTCGAGCGGCCGGAGGATGTCCCGGCACCGCGCATCGGCCGGCGCTCCCGGCGCACGAGATCGACCGCCGCGTCCCGCGCACTCGCCATCTCCGACATCGCCCTCGTCTCATCCACGCTCGGCGAAACTCCCCTTGGCACCAAGCCGCAGCAATCGTGCCGCAGCGTTCAATCGCGATAGCATGGCGTGGTTTGACACGCTAGTATATTAGTATATCTATCCGACGCTGCTCGGCTTGCACCGGCCGGCGCGTCCTGGAGTCTTGCTTGATGTTGTTGCACGATGATCGCCTCTTTCCTGCCGATCCGGTGACGCGCGGCATCGCGCGGCGGCTCTATGCGGGCATTCGCGATCTGCCGATCATCTCGCCGCATGGCCACACCGATCCGCGCTGGTTCGCCGAGAACAAGGCCTTTCCCGATCCTGCGACTCTCTTCGTCAAGCCGGACCATTACATCTTCCGCATGCTCTATTCGCAAGGCGTCCGGCTGGAGCAGCTCGGCATCACCCGCAAGGGCGGCAAGCCGGCCAAGAGCGATCCGCGCGCCATCTGGAAGCTCTTCGCCAGCCACTGGCATCTCTTCCGCGGCACGCCGACGCGGCTGTGGTTCGAGCACGCCGTCTCCAGCATCTTCGGCGTCAACGAGCGGCTTACCCCCGCCAATGCCGACGCGATCTACGACATCATCGCCGGGAAGCTCGAGCAGCCGGAGTTCAGGCCGCGTGCCCTGTTCGAACGCTTCAACATCGAGGCGATCTCGACGACCGAAGGCGCGCTCGACGATCTGAAATGGCACGACATGATCCGCGCCTCCGGCTGGGGCGGCAAGGTCGTCACCGCCTACAGGCCTGACAGCGTCGTCGATCCCGAATTCGAGGGCTTTGCCGAGAACCTCACCAGCCTTGGCGAATTGACCGGCGAGGACGTCTTCGCCTGGACCGGCTATCTCGAGGCGCATCGCAAGCGCCGGGCCTATTTCAAGGAGCGCGGCGCGACCTCCTCGGACCATGGCCATGCCACGGCCCGCACCGCAAACCTCTCGCAGGCCGAAGCCGAGAAGCTCTTCGCCAAGGTCGCCAAGGGCAAGGCCTCGGCCGAGGATGCCGACCTCTTCCGCGGCCAGATGCTGACCGAGATGGCCAAGATGAGCCTCGATGACGGGCTCGTCCTGCAGATCCACCCCGGCTCCTTCCGCAACCACAACGCCAGCCTGTTCGAGGAGTTCGGCCGCGATATGGGCGCTGACATTCCGCGCCAGACCGACTATGTCACGGCGCTGAAGCCGCTGCTCGATGCTGTCGGCAACGAGCCCAACCTCACCGTCATCGCCTTCACCCTCGACGAGACCAGCTATTCGCGCGAGCTCGCGCCGCTGGCAGGGCATTACCCGGCGCTGAAGCTCGGACCTGGCTGGTGGTTCCTCGATGCGCCCGAGGCCATGCTGCGCTTCCGCGAGCTGACCACCGAGACCGCCGGCTTCTACAACACCGTTGGCTTCAACGACGACACCCGCGCCTATCTCTCGATTCCGGCGCGCCACGACGTCGCCCGCCGCTGCGACTGCACCTACCTCGCCAAGCTCGTCGCCGAGCACCGGCTCGACGAGGACGAGGCCGCAGAAGTCGCCCATGACCTCGCCTACCGCCTGGCCAAGGAGGCCTACAAGCTGTGACCTCCGCGACGAAAACGATCGACGAGCGCCAGGCCGCCCATCCGCGCGACGTGAAGCGCTATGAGACGCAGACCCTGCGCGACGACTTCCTGATCGAGCGCATCTTCGTGCCCGGCGAGGTCACGCTGACCTACAGCCATTACGACCGCATGATCGTCGGCGGCGCGACGCCCGCTGCCAAGCCGCTGACGCTCGAGCCCTTCGCGCCGACGGGCACGCCCTTCTTCCTGGCGCGGCGCGAACTCGGCGTGATCAATCTCGGCGGCGCAGGCAGCGTCACCGTCGACGGCCAGCGCTTCGACATCCCCATTCTCGACGCGCTCTATGTCGGGCTCGGCGCGAAGGAGGTCTCCTTCGTCAGCGCGGACGCCGCCAACCCGGCGAAATTCTACCTGACCAGCGCCCCGGCGCACCGGGAAGCGCCGCACCAGCTGATCCGGAAGAGCGACGCCAACACCATCCATCTCGGCTCGGCCGAGACGTCCAACAAGCGCACCATCCGGCAATACATCATGCCCAACACCACCGGCACCAACCAATTGGTGATGGGCATGACGGCGCTGGAGCCCGGCTCGGTCTGGAACTCCATGCCTTGCCACACCCATACCAGGCGCATGGAGGCTTATCTCTACTTCAACCTCGACCCCGCCCACCGCGTCTTCCATTTCATGGGCGAGCCGACCGAGACCCGACATATCCTGGTCGCCAATGAACAGGCGGTGATCTCGCCGAACTGGTCGATCCATTGCGGCTGCGGCACCTCGAACTACGCCTTCGTCTGGGCCATGGCCGGCGACAATGTCGAGTTCACCGACATGGATCCGGCGCCCGTGGAGACGCTGCGCTGATGGCCCGCGGCTCGCCCTTCTCGCTCGAAGGCCGCACAGCGCTGGTCACCGGCGCCAATACCGGCATCGGCCAGGGCATCGCGCTGGCGCTGGCTGAGGCCGGCGCGACGATCGTCGCGGCAGGACGCTCGGATATGAGCGAGACGCTGGGGCTGATCGAGGCGGCGGGCGCAAGCGCGATACCGCTTCAACTCGATCTGCAGCAGCCCGGCAGCGCGGCCGAGGCGATCGCAAGCGCGGTGGCCACGGCCGGCCCGCTCGACATCCTCGTCAACAATGCCGGCATCATCCGCCGCGCCGACGCCCTCGATTTCAGCGAGGCCGATTGGGACGAGGTGATGAACGTCAACCTCAAGGCGGCATTCTTCCTCAGCCAGGCCTTCGCCAAGGCGGCTCTTGCCGCCGGCCGCGGAGCCCGCATCGTCAATATCGCCTCGCTGCTCTCCTTCCAGGGCGGCATCCGCGTCGCCTCCTACACTGCTAGCAAGAGCGGGCTTGCCGGGCTGACCAAGCTGCTCGCCTGCGAATGGGCGGCCAAGGGCATCAACGTCAACGCGATCGCGCCCGGCTATATCGAGACCAACAACACCCAAGCCCTGCGGGCCGACCCGGAGCGCAGCACGGCGATCCTTGCCCGCATTCCCGCCGCGCGCTGGGGCCAGCCCTCGGATATCGGCGGCGCCGCCGTGTTTCTGGCGAGCGATGCGGCGGCCTACATGCATGGCGCGATCCTTCCCGTCGACGGAGGCTGGCTGGCGCGATGACGAACCGTCTCAACTCCTTCTTCCAGCACGAGGCCACCCTGGCCTGGGAGCCGACCGAACCCGGCGTGAAGCGCAAGATCATGGCCTATGGCCCCGATCTGATGGTCGTGCGCGTCGTTTTTGACGCCGGCGCGGTCGGCAAGGCGCACAGCCATCCGCATCGGCAGGCGTCCTACGTCGAAAGCGGCGTCTTCGACGTCACCATCGACGGCCGGACCGAGCGCCTGATCACCGGTGACACATTCTTCGTGCCTGCCGATCTCGTCCACGGTGTCGTCGCGGTCGAGGCCGGCCAGCTCGTCGATTCCTTCACGCCGATGCGGGAGGAGTTTCTTTGATCTTCGCCTGACCGGCAGGGGCCGGCTGGCCGCCCATCACGGGCAAGAACGACCGGGAAAAACCGGCGCAAGACAATTGGGAGAGGACACCGACAATGTTGACCAAACGCACCTTCGCGGCCTTGGCCGGCGCGGCCATGTTCGCCGCCGTCACCGGCACCGCAAGCGCCCAGAACGTCACCCTGCGCTCGACCGACATCCACCCCGACGGCTATCCGACGATCGAAGCGGTCAAATATATGGGCCAGCTGCTCGATCAGCGCAGCAATGGCCGCATCAAGATCAACGTCTTTCACTCCGCCCAGCTTGGCCAGGAGAAGGACACGATCGACCAGACCCGCTTCGGCGTGATCGACCTGAACCGCATCAACATGGCGCCGTTCAACAATCTGATCCCGGCGACCAATGTGCCATCGCTGCCCTTCATCTTCCGCTCCGTCGACCACATGCGGAAGGTCATGGACGGGCCGATCGGCGACAATCTGCTCTCCGAATTCGACAAGCACGACCTGGTTGGGCTCGCCTTCTACGATTCCGGCTCGCGCTCCTTCTACAACTCCAAGCGCGCCATCAAGGCGCCCGCCGACATGAAGGGCATGAAGATCCGCGTCCAGCAGTCGGACATGTTCGTCGCCCTGGTCTCGGCACTCGGCGCCAACGCCACGCCGATGCCCTTCGGCGAAGTCTATTCGGCGCTCCAGACCGGCGTCATCGACGGAGCCGAGAACAACTGGCCGTCTTATGAATCGACGCGGCATTTCGAGGTCTCGAAATTCTACTCCATCACCGAACACTCGCTCTCGCCTGAGGTTCTGGTGATGTCGAAGCGCAGCTTCGCCAAGTTCTCGCCCGAGGACCAGAAGCTGATCCGGGTCGCCGCCAAGGACTCCGTCCTCAAGATGCGCGAGCTCTGGGATGCGCGCGAGAAGGAATCGGAAGCCAAGGTGAAAGCTGGCGGCGCCCAGGTGAACGCGCTGGAGAAGCAGCCCTTCATCGACGCGATGAAGCCGGTCTACGACAAGTTCGTCACCGACGCGAAGCTGAAGGACATGGTCGCGGCGATCCAGGCGGTGAAGTGAGGCCACGTGGTTAAGTAAGTCCTGGCGTCCGGTCTCCGGATCGGACGCAAAACCCGCCATTGCGGGAAGCCGAAGCGACGAAGCGGTCTAGGGGCCGTCGAGTGAGCTCTCCTGGATTGCTTCGCTTCGCTCGCCATGACGATCCAGCCTGCCCGTCGAAACAGACGCCCGGAGCCCCGATGCACGCCTTCACACAAGTCCTGACGCGCCTGGGAGCCAAGCTCTGCATCGCCGCGCTCCTGCTCGCGGGCGTCGGGCTCGTCCTGATGACCGTGATGGTCGCCTGGGGCGTCTTCGGCCGCTACGTGCTGAACGACACGCCGATCTGGGTCGAGGCCGGCTCTCTGTTCCTGATGGCCTGGTTCATTCTGCTCGGTTCGGCCGTCGGCGTGCGCGAAAGCGATCATCTCGGTTTTGAGGTCGGGCTCGCCATGTCGCCGCCATTGCTGCGCAAGGCGCTGATCATCCTGACCGAGGTCACCGTGCTGCTCTTCGGGCTGGCCATGCTCGGCTATGGCTGGCAGCTCGCTGCCGGCACCTGGAGCGACCGCATGCCGATCATCGGCATCTCGCGCGGCTGGGACTATGTCCCGATCGCAGCCGGCGGGGCGCTGATCGCGATCTTTTCCTTCGAGAAATTGATGCTGTTCCTGACCGGCGAGCGTCGCGCTTCGATCGGCTTTTCCCATTTCGCCGCTGCGCAGGAGTGACCCGTGGAACTCTGGATCCTGTTCGGCGTCTTCAGCCTCTTCCTGCTCGTCGGCACGCCGGTTGCCTTCAGTCTCGGCATCGCCTCGCTCGCCACGGTCGTCTATATGGGCCTGCCGCCGGTGGTGGTGTTCCAGCAGATGAGTTCGGGGATGGGCGCCTTCGCCATGATGGCGATCCCGTTCTTCATCTTCGCGGGCGACCTGATGATCCGCGGCGGCATCGCCGAGAAGCTCGTCCAGATGGCCTCCAGCATGGTCGGCCATCTGCGCGGCGGCCTGGGCCAGGTCAATGTCGTCACCTGCACGCTTTTCGGGGGCATTTCAGGCTCGGCGGTGGCTGACGCCTCCGCCATCGGCGGGCTGATGATCCCGCAAATGGTCAAGCGCGGCTATGACGCAGACTATGCGGTGAACGTCACGGCCAACGCCGCGATCATCGCGCTTCTGATCCCGCCCTCGCACAACATGATCATCTATGCGCTCTCGGCGGGCGGCAATCTCTCGATCGCCGACCTCTTCACCGCCGGCGTCATCCCGGGCCTGATGCTGTGCCTGGCGCTGATGGTGACGGCCTGGGCGGTGGCGGTCCGCCGCGGCTATCCCGCCGAAGCCTTTCCGGGCTTCAGGGCGGTCGGCCGCTATGTCGTGCTGGCGCTGCCGGGCATCCTGCTGATCGGCATCATCTTCGGCGGAGTGCGCTCGGGCGTCTTCACCGCGACGGAGTCCTCCTGCGTCGCCGTGGTCTACGCGCTCCTCGTCACCGTGCTGGTCTACCGGCAGCTCAGCTGGACCGGCTTCGTCGAGGCGACGCTGGGCGCCGTGCGCACCACCGCGATGGTGCTGCTCGTGATCGGCACCGCCGGCTCCTTCGGCTGGCTGATGGCCTTCCTGCAGGTGCCGCAGGCGACGATCGGCGCGATGAAGGCAGTCTCCGATAATCCCATCGTCGTCCTGCTGATGATCAATCTCATCCTGCTGGTGCTCGGCACCTTCATGGACATGGCGCCGATGATCATCATCTGCACGCCGATCTTCCTGCCGGTGGTCAAGGCCTTCGGCGTCGACCCCGTCCATTTCGGCGTGATCCTGATCCTCAATGCCGGCATCGGCCTGAACACCCCGCCTGTCGGTTCGGTGCAGTTCGTCGCCTGCGCCATCGGACGCATCTCCATCGGGCAGTCGATGAAAACGATCTGGCCCTTCTACGGCGCGAGCATTGCCGTGCTGATGCTGGTCACTTATGTGCCCAGCGTGTCCCTCTGGCTGCCGAGTGTATTCCGTTGACGAGACTGACGACCACAAGCCTCGCCGGCCTGTCCGCGAGCATTCGCCGCCCGGCCTATGAGCGCTCGCAGCTCAAGCCCGGCATCGTCCATTTGGGCCTGGGCGCCTTCGCCCGTGCCCATCTCGCCGAATACACCGAAGACGCGCTCGAGCGGGATTTCGGCGCCTGGGGCATTGTTGGAGCCAGCCTGCAGCGGCCCGACCAGCGCGACCGGCTGAAACCGCAGGATGGGCTCTACAGCTTCTTGAAGCGCGCGCCGGCTGGCCCGGAGCTGCGTGTCATCGGCTCCGTCCTCGACGTGCTCGTCGCGCCCGAGAATCCTGCCACCCTCATCGCCCGCATGGCCGCCGCCGAGACCCGCATCGTCTCGCTGACGATCACCGAGAAGGGCTATTGCCACGATCCCGCGACCGGCCGGCTCCGGGAAGACCATCCCGACATCCTGCATGATCTCGACCATCCCGATGCACCACGCTCGGCGATCGGCCTGATCACCGCCGCACTTGCGATCCGCAAGGCGGAAGGCCTTGCTCCCTTCACCGCGATGAGCTGCGACAACCTTCCCCATAATGGCAAGGTGCTGCGCGGCCTCATCCGCGACTTCGCCGCCTTGCGCGACGACACGCTCGCCCGATGGATCGAGGCCAACGGGGCCTTCCCCTCGACGATGGTCGACCGCATCGTGCCTGCGACCACCGAGGCCGACATCGCGGAGGTCGAGAGCCTGCTCGGATTGCACGACGCCGCCCCCGTCATCGGCGAGCCCTTCCGGCAATGGGCGATCGAAGATGTCTTCACTATCGGCCGCCCGGCCTGGGGCGAGGTCGGCGCGCAGCTCGTCTCGGAGGTCGCGCCTTTCGAGTTCATGAAGCTGCGCATGCTCAACGGCGCGCATTCGAGCCTGGCCTATCTCGGCTATCTCGCCGGCCATGACACGGTGGCGCAAGCCAGCGGCGATGCAGTCCTCGCCCGCTTCCTGCAGGGCCTCTGGAGCGAGGTCATCCCGACCGTGCCCGCGCCGGAAGGCGTCGTGCTCGCCGATTACGCCTCGGCCCTGCTCGCCCGCTTCCAGAATCCGGCGATACGCCACCGCACCTGGCAGATCGCCATGGACGGCTCGCAGAAGCTGCCGCAGCGCCTGCTCGGCACGATCCGCGACCGGCTGAAGGCCGGCGCCACGATCGACCATCTCGCGCTGGGCGTCGCAGCCTGGATGCGTTACGTCACCGGCACCGACGAAAAGGGCGGCGCGATCGACGTGCGCGACCCGCTCTCCGCCGAATTCGCCAAGCGCGCCGCTTCGGCCGGCCGCGACGCAAAGGCTCTGAGCGGGGCATTGCTCGGGATCGAGAGCATCTTCGGCACGGACCTGCCGCGCGAAGCCGCCTTCACACGGGCAGTGGAAACACAGCTGGCGAAACTGTTCGAGCATGGAGCCAGGGCGACCGCGGCCGCACTCGCTTCATAACCAGTTCGCTGGAGGAACCCCACCGTCATTCCGGGCGACCGAAGGTCGTCCTGGAATCCATCGGAGGGCGCTGAACTCTACGATGGATTCCGGATCTGCGCCGCTTTCGCGGCTTGTCCGGAATGACGGCGCGGTTGGGTCAGAATGTAGCAGGCGATCACAGGCCCCTTGCTCGCGCCGCCAAGCTCGCGCCAGATGTGCCGATGATGCGCCTGTTCGCCATCCTCGCTCTTGCCGTCTCGACATTGGCCGCAGGCCAGGCGGCGGCGCAATCGCGCGTCGTCGTGCCCAATTTCTGGGATCAGCGCATCAGGCTCGACCGGCCCGAACCCGGTCCACCCCGCATCGTCCGCTTCCTCACAGACGACGACTATCCGCCGCTGCATTTCTCGGCGGCCGACGGCACGCTGACCGGCTTCTCGGTCGAGCTTGCGCGCGCCGCCTGCGAAAAGCTCGGCTGGACCTGCGCGGTACAGGCGCGCCGCTTCGACACCCTGCTCGATTCACTGGCTGAGGGACGTGGCGACGTTCTGGCTGCAGCACTCAACCTCACCCCGCCGCTGCGCAGCCGCTTCGCCGCCAGCCATCTCTATTTCCGCAGCACCGCCCGCCTCGTCACCACGCGTGGCAATGCCCGGGCCGATCTCGATCCGCGCACGCTTCAGGGCAAGCGCGTCGCGGTCGTCGGCGGGACCGCGCACCAGGCCTTCCTCGAGCGGCTCCTGCCCTTCGTGCAGCGCCGCGAAACCGGCACGCTTGCCGGCGCGATCGCGGCGCTGCGCAGCGGCGAGGCCGAGTTCGTCTTCGCCGACGGCGTCGCGCTCTCGCTGTTGCTGGCCGGGACCGGCGGCGGCGAGCTCGCCTTCACCGGCAGCCCTTTTCTGGAAAGCCGCTATTTCGGCGAGGGCGTCGGCTTCCTCACCCGCAAGGACGACCTCGCCCTGAAGCGCGGCCTTGACTACGCGCTGCAATCGCTCTGGGACGACGGCACCTATGCAAGGCTCTATCTCCGGTTCTTCCCGGTGAGCCCGTTCTGAAAGGCTCTACCCCAAGCTCCCCGCGAACCGCTCCGCCAGCCGCTCGCGCCTGAACGCCTCGGTGACGAAATCGACGAAGGCGCGGGTCTTCGCCGGCAGCAGCGTGCGACTGGCGTAATAGAGCGAGATCGAACCGGCATCGGCATACCAGTGCGGCACGAGCCGGACCAGCGCGCCGCTCTCCAGGGCCGCCAGCACATCGGGCACCGCGACCAATGTGACGCCGAGGCCGAACTGCGCCGCGCGGCACATCGCGCTGGGATCGTTCAGCACGATCGTCTCCGGCTGCGCGGTCGCCATCTCGACCCCGGCTGCGTTGCGCATCGTCCAGTGCCGCGGGCGGCCCGTGCGAGCCGAGCGCATCACGATCCCGTCCAGCCCGGCGAGATCGGAGGGGTCCGTGGGCCAGGCCCGCCCAGTGAGATAGGCAGGTGACGCCACCGCGATGATATGGGCCGGAGCCAGCGCCCGCGCGACCACGCCGGGAGACAATGCGAACGCAGCGCCGATCGCCGCATCAAATCCTTCCGCGATCAGATCGACCGGCCGGTTCTCGAAACGCCAGTCCAGCCGGATGCGGGGATAACGCGCCAGGAAAGCCGGCAGCAGCGGCAGGATATGGTCTATCCCGAAGGTTGGGCTGAGGCTGACCTTGAGCACACCCGCCGGCTCCCCGCCTTCCTGCACCACGCCGGAGATGGCCGCCTGGAGCGCCTCGAGATTGTCGCCGATCCCCAGCAGGAAGCTCTCGCCGGCTTCCGTCAGCGTCAGCTTGCGCGTCGAGCGCTGGAACAGCCTGACACCGAGATTACGCTCCAGCATCGCGACATTGCGGCTCACCGCAGCCGGCGTCAGCGACAATCGCCGCGCAGCCTCCGAGAAGCTCAGCGTCTCCGCGCTGCGGACGAAGGATTCGAGATTGGCGAGCGTCTCCATCTGGTCTTTTTCAACATCTGGCGCCAAGTTTCAACATATGCTTGAAAATAATTCCAGCCATTCCCGGCTAATCCAGGAGAATGAAACAGGCGATATCGGCTCCACCAACAGAACGGAGCTTTTCCCATGACCACCATCGGCATCATCGGCGCAGGCCATATCGGCCAGGCCTTCGCCAGGACCCTCGCCCGGAACGGCCTCAAGGCCACCATCGCCAACAGCCGCGGCCCGGCCTCTCTCGCAGGGCTCGTTGCGGAACTCGGGCCCACCATCAAAGCCGGCACGCGCGAGGAAGCCGCGCAGGCCGATATCGTCCTCATCGCGGTCAATTGGTCGAAGCTGCCTGGCGCGCTCGCCGGCCTACCGGACTGGAACAGCCGCATCGTGATCGACGCCAATAACCCGATCGAGGCGCCGTTGTTCAAGCCGGCTGAGCTGAACGGACGCCTCTCCAGCGAGATCGTCGCCGATCTCGTCCCGGGCGCGCGGCTGGTCAAAGCCTTCAACCATCTCATAGCGAAACAGCTGGAAGCAGATCCCAAGGCCGAGGGCGGCCGGCGCGTGCTGTTCTATTCCGGCGACGACGCCAAGGCCAAGGCAGAGGTCGCCGCCCTGATCGACAGCCTCGGCTTCTTCGGCATCGATCTCGGCCCGCTCGCGCTCGGCGCGCACCTCGCCCAGTTCCCCGGCGGCCCGCTACCGATCCACAATCTGGTCAAATTCGACTGACCGGCGCGTTGGAGAGCTCGCCCTCCAGCGCCTGGCGCGCTACTGCCGCCAGCCATCCTGCCGTCGCCGGCAGGATGGCGTCGTTGAAGTCGTAGCGATCATTGTGCAATTCGCCGCCATCCCTAGCCGGGCCGTTGCCGACCCAGACATAGGCACCGGGCCGCTCCTTGAGCATCCAGGAAAAATCCTCGCCGGTGGTGCTGGCCGGAATGTCGCGGCGCAAGGTCAACCCGGCCGACTTGGCAGCGCTCGCCGCCATTTCTTCCTCCAGAGGCGTATTGATGGTGGCGAGACCGCCGGTCGAAAATTCGACCACGGCCTCCATCTCGAAGGTGGCAGCGATGTTCTCGGAGATGCCGCGGATGCGCGCCATCACACGCTCACGTACGGCGGGCTTGAAGGTCCGGTAGGTTCCGTCGATCCAGACGCTGGTCGGGATCTGGTTCGGCGCAAGTCCGCCATGGATCTGGCCGACGGAGACGACCGCTGAATCCATCGGGTCGACATTGCGGGCCACGATAGTCTGCAGCGCGACGAGAAGATGCCCCATCGCGATGATCGGATCGCGCGTCAGGTCGGGCTTCGCCGCATGGCCTGCCGTGCCCTTGAGTGTGACCTGGAAACGGCCGGGCTCCGACATCACCGGGCCATGGTGCACGGCAACGGCGCCGGCTTCCAGCCCCGGCCAGTTGTGCAGCCCGAAGATACGCTCCATCGGGAAACGCTCGAACAACCCGTCCGCGACCATCGCCTGGGCGCCGCCCGCCCCTTCTTCCGCCGGCTGGAAGACCAGCTGGACCGTGCCACTCCAGCTCTCGTCGCGGGCGAGGAGCGCAGCCGCGCCCAGCAGCGAGACCGTATGTCCGTCGTGCCCACAGGCATGCATGACGTTCGCAGTGCGCGATTTATAAGGCAGATCGCTCGCCTCCTGGATCGGCAGCGCGTCCATATCGGCGCGAAGCCCCACCGAACGATCGGACGTACCTCGCCTCAGCGTCGCCACGACACCATAGCCCCCGACACCCGTGACGAAGGGCACGCCGAGCTCGGTCAGCCTTTCCTGCACGAAGGCGCTCGTCGCCTTCTCGTACCGGCCGAGCTCGGGATGGGCATGCAGATGGCGCCGCCATGCGGTCAGTTTGTCCAGGAGATCACGATCCAAGGCGGTATCCTTTCGGGCGAAGCAAGCGTCAGCCTATACTGGCGCAGGGCATCGACAAGCCGCTGCAGCGGATGCCTCGTCCCAGCAACACGCATTGACGCCCCCCTTGGCGATCTGCCAAAGCCCGAGGCTCATTTTTCAAATTCCTGGAGAGGACCGCCCCGATCATGCCCGCCTTCGACCCCGCTCTTGTTGACGCCGCCCAGCGTTCGGCCGCCTGGCCGTTCGAGGAAGCACGCAAGCTCGTCGCGCGGATCGAGAAATCGGGCAAGAAAGAGGTGCTGTTCGAGACCGGCTATGGCCCGTCCGGCCTGCCGCATATCGGCACTTTCGGTGAGGTCGCGCGCACCTCGATGGTGCGCCATGCCTTCCGCGTGCTGACGGGCGATGCCGTTCCCACGCGCCTGATCGCCTTCTCCGACGACATGGACGGGCTTCGCAAGGTGCCCGACAACATGCCCAACAAGGAGCTGCTCGCCGCCAATCTCGGCAAGCCGCTGACCGAGGTGCCCGACCCCTTCGGCACGCATGACTCGTTCGGGCGCCACAACAATGCCCGCCTGCGCGCCTTCCTCGACCAGTTCGGCTTCGATTACGAGTTCAAGTCCTCGACCGATGCCTACAAGGCTGGTGAATTCGACGCGACGCTGCTGAAGATCCTCGCCCGCTACGACGCGGTGATGAAGATCATGCTCGCGACATTGCGCGAGGAGCGCGCCGCGACCTACTCGCCCTTCCTGCCGATCCACCCCAGGACCCGCGTGGTCATGCAGGTGCCGATCGACGAGGTCGATGTCGCCGCCGGCACCATCGCCTGGGCCGATCCGGCCACGGGCGAGCGCTTCGTCACGCCCGTCACCGGCGGCCATGTCAAGCTGCAGTGGAAGCCCGACTGGGCGATGCGCTGGACCGCGCTCGGCATCGATTACGAGATGGCCGGCAAGGATCTGATCGACTCGGTCAAGGTCTCCTCGGCGATCACGCGCGCGCTCGATGCAACGCCGCCCGAGGGCTTCAACTACGAACTCTTCCTCGACGAGCAAGGCCAGAAGATCTCGAAGTCGAAGGGCAACGGCCTGACCATCGACGAGTGGTTGACCTATGCCAGCCCCGAGAGCCTGTCGCTGTTCATGTATTCGCGTCCGCGCGAGGCCAAGAAGCTGCATTTCGACGTCATTCCGCGCGCGGTCGACGAATATCTGCAGTTCCTTGGCGGCTATGAGCGGCAGGACTGGAAGAACCGCCTCGGCAACCCGGTCTGGCACATCCACAATGGCGCGCCGCCGCAGCCGGAAATCATCGCCACCGGCGAAGGCGAGAACGCGACCAGGGCGCAGATCACCTTCGGCCTGCTGATGAACCTCGTCGCGGTGGCGAATTCCGAGGACAAGGGCGTGCTCTGGGGCTTCCTGCAGCGCTATTCGCCTGCGATCTCGCCTGCCACCCATCCGCGCCTCGACGCGCTGGTCGGCTACGCGATCGCCTATTTCCGTGATTTCGTGAAGCCGGCGAAGACCTATCGCCCCGCCGACGAGACCGAACGCGCGGCCTTCCTCGCGCTGGACGCTGCGCTCGCAGCCCTGCCTAAGGACGCCACTGCCGAAATGGTCCAGGACACGGCGCTCGACGTCGCCCGCGCGGTTCCGCGCTACCAGAACCTCACCGCCAAGGGCGCGACGCCCGAGCGGCCCGGCGTCAGCGGCGACTGGTGGAAGGCGATCTACCAGGTGCTGTTCGGCGAGGATCAGGGCCCGCGCTTCGGCTCTTTTGTGGCGATCTACGGCATCCCCGAGACCCGCGCGTTGATCGCCAAAGCGCTTGCCGGCGAATTGGTGAGCGAACACGCGGCCTTCGTCGAAGCGCGCAAGGCGGGGTGACATTCGTCATTGCGAGCGTGAGCCGAAGCAATCCAGCAAGGCTCGCGCAGCCCCTGGATTGCTTCGTCGCTATCGCTCCTGCAATGACGAAAGCAGTGCAGCGGGAGGACCTTGAATGACCGACGCCGCCGAAGCCGTCGAACGCGCCATCGCCGCTCGCCGCGCCGTCCGCGCCTTCCTGCCCGATCCTGTCGAGCCCGCACTCCTGCACCGTATCCTGGCGGTCGCAGCGCAAGCGCCGAGCGGCACCAACATGCAACCCTGGAAGGTCCGGGTGATCGGCCCCGGCAGCCGCACCCGGCTGGAAGCGGCCCTGCTCGCAGCGCTGGATTCGCCGGATCTGCCGGCGGCGGAAGAGTACCGCTACTATCCCGAGAGCTTCCGCGAGCCCTATCTCTCGCGCCGCCGCAAGGTCGGTTGGGACCTCTACGGCCTGCTCGGCGTCAAGAAGGGCGATACCGCGGGCATGAGGCGCCAGACCGCGGCGAATTTGCGTTTCTTCGACGCGCCGGTCGCGCTGATGGTGACGATCGACCGCGATCTCGAAATCGGCTCCTGGCTCGATCTCGGCATGTTCGTACAGAACATCCTGATCGCGGCACAGGGGCATGGGCTGAACTCCTGCCCGCAGGCGATCTTCGCCCGCTTTCACCCGGTGGTACGGCGCGAACTCGCTATCCCCGAGAACGAGGTGGTGGTCTGCGGCATCGCCATCGGCAAGGCCGATCCCGACGCGCCCGCCAACGCCCTCGTGCCGGAGCGCGAACCGGTCGAGGCCTTCACCACCTGGCTCGCCTAGAGCAGGTGCCTATCAGGTTCAGGCGCCGAGCGAGGCCTTGGGCGCGCTCTTCCTGATACTCTTCAGGAGTGGCGCAACGCCAAAATGCATGGCGAGGACCGCGACCGCGCCGATCAGCAATCCCAACACCGCCGAGAGCCCCGCCGTCACCAGCCATTCGACCGCCGACGCGAGCATAGCCACGACGCGGCCACCCGCCGTCGCGAGATCGTGGATGACGTGTTCGAGCCCGGCCAGCCCATAGTCGGCAAAGCCGTGAATGATGATGCCGCCGCCGACCCAGAGCATGGCGATCGTGCCGACCGCGCCAAGCCCGGTGAGAAAATACGGCATGCCGACGACGAGGCCCCGCCCCAGCAGGCGCACAGGCGCAAAGCGTCGCTTCGCCAGCGCCACACCGGCATCGTCCGCCTTCACGATCAGCGCGACGATGCCATAGACGAATGCGGTCATGCCAAGGCCGACCACGGCCAGGACAAATGCCTGCGTCCAGAACGACGAGTCCGAGACGCTGGCGAGCGTGATCGCCATGATCTCGGCGGAAAGGATCAGATCGGTCTTGATCGCGCCGCTGATCTTCTGGTTCTCGAGCGCCTTGGGGTCGAGCGGTTCAGCCTCAGCCGCCGCTTCGCCATGCCCGGCATGCGGCAGGAAGCGCTCGATCAGCTTTTCCGCACCCTCATAACAGAGATAGACGCCGCCGATCATCAGAAGCGGCGTGATCGCCCAGGGCGCAATGAGGGTCAGCACCAACGCCGCCGGCAACAGGATCAGGAGCTTGTTCTTCAGCGAACCGAGCGCGATCCGCCAGATGATCGGCAATTCGCGATCCGCCGCGAAACCAACCGCATAGCGCGGCGTCACGGCCGCATCGTCGATGACGATGCCCGCGGCCTTGGCCGAGGCCTTGGCAGCCTGGGAGGCGGCATCGTCGAGCGAAGCCGCCGCGACATTCGCCAATCCAGCGATATCGTCGAGCAGGGCAAACAGTCCTGAACTCACCGGGGCCTCCCATGCCGCTTCTGCCGCAATGCAGCGAAACAAGCATGAATGGCCCTGATATGACAGCGCCGGAGCAAGGTTCGTTGGGAGCAGGGTTGTTAGGAGAAAGCCACCGCAACCCGCCCAAGCACGCCGAAATCGCCGTCGAGCCTGTCACCAGGCGAAATCGCGATTGGCACGAGGCAGGTTCCCGTCGTCACCACCTCGCCTGCTTTCAGCACCACGCCAAGGGTGGAGAGTTCGTTGACCAGCCAGGTCAGCGCGATGCGTGGATCGCCCAGCACATTGCCGCCAAGCCCTTCCTGATCCTGCCGGCCCGGCATCCGCGCAACCGGCCGGAACGCTGCGAGATCAAGCCCACGCCACGCCGCGCCTGTGCTTTCGCCAAGCACGAACTCATGGGCGCAGCCATTATCGGCAACGAGCTGGACGCCTCCTGCCGCGGCGAAATCCACGAAGCGTGAATCCGGCAGCTCGATCGCGGGGTGAAGGCTTTCGACCGCCGCCAAAACCTCGTCCTGCGAATAGACCGTCTCGCGCGGCGGCAGATCGCGACCCATCCGGAAAGCGAATTCGAGTTCAGCCACGCGCATGGCGTTGCCGCCGAGCGAGGTCGTCGCGCCATCCGCCAGCACGCGCTCGGCAAGAATCCGTCCGGCGAGCGGTCCCGCGACGCCGATATGCGCCTGTCCCGCCTTGCTGGTGGCGGCGATCTTCCAGCCGAACAACGGCGATGCGCTGCTGTGTTCGAACAGCGCCTGTATTCCATAGGCTTCGCGCAGATCCGCCGGGCGCAGGACCTCCGGCATCGCCGCGCATTTCGTGCCCCCGCGCCAATGCGCGAGCAGGAAAGCCGTCGCCGCCGGCAGCTTGTCGTCCGGCCTCATGCCGCCAGCCCGCCCGCCGCTAGCCCTCCCGCCACGTCGACACGGCGCAGATGATGCGCGGTATCGCCGAACAGGCTCTCGATCATGGTCAGGCGCTTGAAGTAATGCGCGCCGAGATACTCCATCGTCATGCCGATGCCGCCATGGAGCTGCACCGCCTCCTGGCCGACGATGCGGCAGGAGCGGTTGACCTGCACCTTGACCGCCGAGAGCGCTGCGCCGCGCTCGGCGGCATTGTCGTGCTCCACCATCATCGCCGCATAGGCCGCCATCGAGCGCGCCTGCTCCAGCGCGATCAGCATGTCGACGGCGCGGTGCTGCAGCACCTGGAAATTGCCGATCGGCGCGCCGAATTGCTGGCGCGTCTTGAGATACTCCACCGTCAGCCCATGCAGAGCTTCCATGATGCCGACAGCCTCGGCCGCAAGCGCGGCGATGGCGAATTCGGAGACGCGCTCCAGGATCGGCAGGCCCTGGTCCAATGGCCCGATCAATTCGGCCGCCCCGACCTGAACGCCCGACAGAGCGACCTCGGCAGCGCGCCCGCCATCCTGCGTCGCATAGCCATGGATCTTCACACCGGGCGCGTCGGCCGTAACGAGGAACAGGCTGATGCCAGCCTTGTCGCGTCGGTTGCCGGAGGTGCGGGCGCTGACGACGAGATGCTGGGCGCTGTCGCCATTGATGACGACGCTCTTGGCGCCTTCCAGCACGAAGCCGTCGCCCGCTTTGCGCGCTGTGGTGGCAACGTCGTTGAGGTCGTAGCGCGACTGCTTCTCGGTGAAGGCCAGCGCCAGCCTTGAGCTGCCCTCGACGATGCCGGAAATGACGCGCTGCTTGAGCTCATCCGATCCGCCGAGCCTGACCGCGCCGCCGCCGAGTACGACGGTTGCGAGATAAGGCTCCAGCGCCAGCCCCTTGCCCAGCGCCTCCATCACCACCAGCGTCTCGACCGGCCCGCCGCCGAAGCCGCCCTCCTCCTCCGTGAAGGGAATGCCGAGCAGTCCCATCTCGGCGAATTGCGCCCAGCTCTTCTCGCTGAAGCCGAGCGGGCCGGCGCCTTGCGCCTTGCGCTGTTCGAGCGAGCCATAGGTCGCAGCCACGAGCCGCTCGACGCCGTCCTTGAGCTGCGTCTGTTCGGAGGAGAGATCGAAATCCATGATGCCGTTCCATGTTCAGCAGCGGTCGCCACATCGTCATGGTCGGGCTTGTCCCGACCATCCACGTCTTCCTTCATCCGCGTCGCAAGACGTGGATGCTCGGCACAAGGCCGAGCATGACGGGAGAGGCCCGTCAGCCGATGCCGCTAGAGCCCCAAGACGGCTTTCGCGATAATATTCTTCTGGATCTCGTTCGAGCCGCCATAGATCGAGACCTTGCGGTTGTTGAAATAGCTCGCCGCCGCCGCATCGGCCCAATCATAGTCGAAGGGCCAGTCATTGGTCAGGTCGCCCGAGCGCACGGGAGCCGCCAGCGCGAAGGGCCCGGCCACTTCGAGCAAAAGCTCCGTCGTCGCCTGCTGCAGCTGCGAGCCCTTGATCTTCAGGATCGAGGAGGCCGGATCGGGCTTGTTGGGGTCGCGCTTGCCTTGCGCCGCGACGACCCGCATCTGCGTGATCTCCAGCGCCTTCAATTCGATCTCGACCTCGGCCACCCGCTCGCGGAAATCGCGATCGTCCCAGAGCGTGCCCTCGCCGGCCGGCATCTCCCGGGCCAGGCGCTTGATCCGCGCCAGCCGCTCCTTGGAGAGGCCGATGCGGGCAATGCCGGTGCGCTCATTGGCAAGCAGGAACTTGGCGTAGTCCCAGCCCTTGTTCTCCTCGCCGACCAGGTTCTCGACCGGCACCTTGACGTTGTCGAAGAAGACCTCGTTGACCTCGTGGCGCCCCTCAAGCGTGATGATCGGGCGCACCGTGATGCCCGGCGTCTTCATGTCGATCAGGATGAATGAGATGCCGGCCTGCTTCTTGGCGGCGGGGTCGGTGCGCACCAGGCAGAAGATCCAGTCGGCGTATTGGCCAAGCGTCGTCCAGGTCTTCTGGCCGTTGACGATGTAGTGGGCGCCTTCGCGCACCGCCTTGGTCTTGAGCGAGGCGAGGTCGGAACCCGCACCCGGTTCGGAGAAGCCCTGGCACCACCACTCGTCGAGATTGGCTATCTTGGCGAGGTGCTTTTCCTTCTGCGCCTGATTGCCGAAAGCGGCGATCACCGGCCCGACCATGTAGCAGTTGAACTGCAACGGCAGCGGCACGGCCGCCAGCAGCATCTCTTCGGTGAAGATGTAGCGCTGGATCGGCGTCCAGTCCTGCCCGCCCCATTCCCTGGGCCAATGCGGCACGGCCCAGCCCTTGGCGTTCAGCACGCGCTGCGAGGTGATGTAGTCCTCGCGCGTCATGCCGCGGCCTTCGGAGACCTTCTTGCGGATCTCGGCCGGGACTTCGGTACGGAAGAACTGCCGCACCTCGTCGCGGAAAGCGATCTCCTCGGGCGTGAAGCGAAGGTCCATCGTCATCGTCCTCTTATCGTTTCGCTCGTAAACACCCCGTCATCCTGGACAAGCCGCGAAGCGGCGCAGCTCCGGGATCCATCATAGGACTAGACATCGCCCTATAATGGATCCCGGGCCGAGCTTCGCTCGCCCAGGATGACGGCGTGGTTCCAGCGCAAGCTCATCAGCCTTGATTGATCTCGAACAGGCCGGCGCAGCCCATGCCGCCGGCGACGCACATGGTGACGACCGCGTAGCGCGCCTTGCGGCGGCGGCCCTCCAGCAGCGCATGGCCGACAAGGCGCGCCCCGCTCATGCCGAAGGGATGGCCGATCGCAATCGCACCGCCATTGACGTTGACCTTCTCGGGATCGATGCCGAGCACGTCGCGGCAATAGAGCGACTGCGAGGCGAAGGCCTCGTTCAGCTCCCAGAGATCGATGTCGGCGACGGTCAGGCCATTGCGCTCCAGCAGGCGCGGCACCGCAAAGACCGGGCCGATGCCCATCTCGTCGGGCTCGCAACCGGCCGAGGCGAAGCCGCGGAAGGTGCCAAGCGGCGCAAGGCCACGCCGCGCCGCTTCCTTGGCCGACATCACCACGCTGGCCGAGGCACCGTCCGAGAGCTGGCTGGCATTGCCGGCGGTGACGAACTGGTCCTCGCCGCGCACCGGCTTGAGCTTGAGCAGGCCCTCCAGCGTCGTATCGGGCCGGTTGCCCTCATCCTTCGACAGCGTCACCTCTTCCTGGCGCACCTCACCGCTCGCCTTGTCGGTCACGGCCATGACCGCGCTCATCGGCACGATCTCGTCATCGAAGAGCTGGCGCTGCTGGGCCGAGGCCGTACGGCGCTGGCTCTCCAGCGAGAACTCATCCTGGGCCTGCCGCGAGATGCCGTAGCGCTTCGCGACATTGTCGGCGGTCTCGATCATGGAGGTGTAGATCGTCGGCTTATTGGCCATCAGCCAATCATTCTGGGTCAGCTCGCGCCGGACCACCGGCTGCACCAGCGAAATCGACTCGACGCCGCCGCCGACCGCAACCGGCACGCCGTCCAGGATCACGCGCCGCGCCGCGTGCGCAATCGCCTCCAGCCCGGAAGCGCAGAAGCGGCTGACCGTGACGCCGGCCGACTGCACCGGGATGCCGGCGACAAGCGCGGCATGGCGCGCGACATTGCCACCGGTCGCGGCCTCCGGGTAGCCACAGCCCAGCACCACCTCCTCGATCGTCTCAGGCTCGACCTTGGCGCGGGCGAGCGCGTGACGGATCGCGTGGGCGGCCATATCGGCGCCGCGGAGCTGGTTGAAGGCGCCGCGATGGGCCTTGCCGATCGGCGTGCGGGCAGTGGAGACGATGACGGCTTCGGTCATGGCTGAGCTTTGTCCTATGCGGCGGAATCGGTAGCGGCCGAAGCCACCTGTTTCTGTTTTTCCTCGGCCACCAGCACTTTGGCCAGCAGCTTGCCGGCGGCGCTGCGCGGCAGGCTCTCGCGGAATTCGAGCGCGCGCGGCATTTCGTGCCGGCCGAGCCGGTCCTTCAGGAAGACGGTGAGCTCTTCCAGCGAAAACGGCGCATGGCCGGTCTTGAGCTTGACGAAGGCTTTCGCCGCCTGGCCGCGATAAGCGTCATCGACGCCGATCACGACGACCTCCTGCACCGCCGGGTGCTCGTAGATCGCGCTCTCGATCGCGACGGGATAGACGTTGTAGCCGCTTGAAATGATCATGTTCTTGCGACGGTCGACGATCTCGAACAGCCCGTTCTCGTCCATCCGGCCGAGATCGCCGGTCAGGAACCAGCCCTCATGGAAGGCCTCCTGCGTCGCGGCCTCGTCGTCGAGATAGCCCTTGAAGACATTGGGGCCCTTGATCGCGATCTCGCCGATCTCGCCGGGCGGAAAGTCGTCGCGCTCGGGCTCGAGCGAGACGATCTTCATGGTGATGCCCGGCAGGGGCACGCCGATCAGCCCCGGCCGCGGTTTGGCGTCGCCGGGCACGCGCGAGCCCGCCGGCGCGGTCTCGGTCATGCCCCAGCCATTATTGAGCCGGACGCCGAGAATGCCTTCGAGCTTCGTCTGCACCTCGAAGGGCAGCGGCGCGCCGCCGGAGACACAGGAGCGCAGCGAGGAGAAGTCGACAGTCTCGACGCCTTCGCGGTTCAAGAGAGCGAACCACATCGTCGGCACGCCGGAGAACAGCGTCGCGCGCTTGACCGAAATATCGGCGATCAGCGTTTCCACATCGAAGCGCTGGCGCAGCAGGATCTCGTTGCCGTCCCGGATATGGCGCAGCAGCAGCGTCGTCAGCGCGTAGATATGGAACAGCGGCAACACGCAGATCGTCTTCTGCGCGCCGGGCTCCAGCGGCTCGCCATCGGTCCAGAGCCGATAGATATTCACGGCGGAGACGAGGTTGCCATGGCTCAGCATCGCCGCCTTGGGCAGGCCGGTGGTGCCGCCAGTGAACTGCAGCAGCATGACGTCGTCGGGCGAGACCACAGGCCATGACGCCGGTGGAGCTGCGTCCATGAGGTCGTCGAGCCGGGCGACGCTCGCCTGGTTCGGGATCGCCGATGGCGCGGCCTCGCCTGGCCCCCAGCGGCCATCCTCGCCGACGAGCAGGCGAGGAACGGCGCCTGCCTCCAACAGGCTCCGTGCGTTCGGCAGGAAACCCGGCAGATTGGTCGTGATCAACCGGCCCGGCTTGGTCGCCTTGAGCTTGTGTTCCAGCTCGCGCGGCGCATCCAGCGCCGAGAGATGCACCACGCTCGCTCCGCAGCGCGCGATGGCGAAGAAGGCGATCGGGTGCCAGAGCGTGTTGGGCAGGAGCAGCGCGACGCGGTCGCCAGGCTTGACGCCGTCGGCGATCAGTCCGGCCGCCAACTGCGCGACCATGGCGTCAAGTTCGGCATAGCTCGTCCGGCGCTCGCGGAATTCGATCGCGGGCGCATCCGGGCGCGCCGCCACGGCAGCCGCGAGCAGATACGGCACGATGCCGGTCTCGACGCTCGCCTGCCAGTCACAGGCTTTGGGGAAGCGCTGCTGCCAGACCGGCCGCATGCCGAAATTCCCGGCCGCGCTCATGCGGCTTGCGCCTTCAGCTCCGAGAACCCCTTGCCCTCAGTGGCGAGCCTGCGCAGCAGCGGCGACGGTTCGAGCGTCGCGTCGCCGCTCTCGGCCGCTTGCGCCTCGAGCCGTTTGACGATCACGTCGAGCCCGACCGTATCGGCCCAATGCATCGGCCCACCGCGCCAGGCCGGCCAGTTATAGCCGTTGAGCCAGATGATATCGATATCGCCCGGCCGCGCCGCGATGCCCTCTTCGAGGATGCGCGCGCCCTCATTGACCATCGGGTCCATCAAGCGCGCCACGATCTCATCTGCCGTGAAGGAGCGCCGCGTCACGCCCTTCTGCGCCGAGATGCTTGCGATCAACGCCTCAACCTCGGGGTCGCGCTGGCCCGCGCGCGCCCCGGCCGGGTAGAGATAATAGCCCTTGCCGGTCTTCTGGCCGAAGCGCCCGGCCTCGCAGAGAGCATCAGCGACCGCAGCCTTCTTCCCCAATGATTTGCGCGTGCGCCAGCCGATATCGTTGCCGGCGAGATCCGACATCGCGAAGGGCCCCATCTTGAAGCCGAAAGCGGTCACGGCCGCATCGACCTCATGGGGCAGCGCGCCGGCGATCAGCAAGCGCTCGGCCGCCCGCGTGCGCTGCGCCAGCATGCGGTTGCCCACGAAACCGAAGCAATTGCCGACCACGACCGGCACCTTGCCGAGCGTGCGCCCGAGCGCCACCGCGGTCGCGACGACATCGTCGGCGACGCCGGCGGGCCGCACCACCTCCAGGAGCTTCATGACATTGGCCGGGCTGAAGAAATGCATCCCGATCACATCCTGCGGCCGCTTGGTCGCAGCCGCGATCGTCGGGATGTCGAGATAGGAGGTGTTGCTGGCAAGGATCGCACCCGGCTTGGCGATGCCGTCGAGCGCCCCAAAAATCTGCTTCTTGACACCCATCTCCTCGAAGGCCGCTTCGATGACGATATCCGCATCGGCTGCCGCAGCTAGTCCCACAGCAGGCGTGATCAGCGCCATGCGCTCGTCGCGCTTCTCCGGCGTCAACGAGCCCCGCGTCACCGACATCTCGTAGATCGCCGCGACCCGGTTGATGCCGTTGTCGATCTGGGCCTGCTCGGTCTCGATCAAGGTCACGGGGATGCCGGCATTGGCGAAGCACATGGCGATGCCGCCGCCCATCGTGCCGGCGCCGATCACCGCCGCTTTGGCGATCGGGCGCGGCTTCACACTCGCCTCGATGCCTGGCACCTTGGCCGCCTCGCGCTCGGCGAAGAAGGCATAGCGCAACGCCTTGGAGCGCTCATCGGCGACGAGCGTGCGGAACAGGGCCCGCTCGGCCGCCATGCCCTCCGCGAAGGGCAGCGTGAACACGCCACGCACCGCCTCGATCAGCGCCATCGCATTGGGCATGTCGCCGGATTTCTTGGTCGCGTCGGCTGCCAGCGCCTCAAAAGCCTCGCGATCGGCCGGGGTCAACGCCTCCGCGCGGTCTGCAGTCCGGGGCGGCGCGCCCTGGCTCGCAAGATCCAGCGCCAGGGCTGCTGCCGCCTCGACGACGTCGCCGAGCGCGACCATGTCGACGAGCCCGTATCCGGCAGCCTTGTCGGCCGAGATCGGTTCGCCGCTCAGCATCATCGGAAACGCCTTCGCCGCACCGATCAGGCGTGGCAGGCGCTGCGTGCCGCCGGCGCCCGGGATGATGCCGAGCTTGATCTCGGGCAGGCCGAGCCTGGCCGCGGGCGAAGCCACGCGGGCATGGCAGGCCAAAGCCACCTCCAGGCCGCCGCCCAAGGCCACGCCCTGGATCGCCGCGACCACGGGCTTGGCGCAACTCTCGATCGCCTCGAGCACATCGGGCAGGATCGGCGCCGCCGGCGGCTTGCCGAACTCGCTGATATCAGCGCCCGCGATGAAGGCCTTGCCGGCGGCCGCGATCACGATCGCGTCCACTGCGGGATCGGAGCCGGCCTTCGCGACGGCCTCTGCGAGCCCGGCGCGGACGCCTGCGCTCAGCGCATTGACCGGCGGATTGGCGATCGTCGCGACCGCGACCCTGCCGCGAAGGGCAAGCTGGACCAACTCCATGAACGTCTTCCTCTCGTCGAGATCTATGTTCTGCACTGCAGAACGACCGTCTGCATTTATGGTCCCTAGGAAGTGGCTCGTCAGCGCTTTGTCAAGATGCAGGCTAGAGACTTAGCGGAGCCGGGCCAATGTCGCACCTCGCATCATGCTGCAATGCGGAATTGATGTCCGCCGCTTGACCGCTCCTAAAACCCCGTGCCATGCCATTGGCAACGCCACATCATGCCGCGAAACGGCCCGGTGAAGAAGCACTTCGGAGGAATTCATGACCCGCAGGAATTGTCTTGCAACGGCCTGCCTCGCCGCGACCATCGCCTTTGCCGCAAATGCGCGCGCCGAGGACATCACGATCGGCGCGCATATGCCGTTGACCGGTTCGCTCGCCCGCTCGGGCCAGGCCTTCAACGAGGGCATGCAGGTTGCGCTCAAGGTCTTCAACGAGAGCCAGAGCAAGCACAGGATCAAGGTCACGGTCATCGATGACGAGAGCCAGCCGGCCAAGGCCGTCACCGCTGTCGAGAAGCTCTCCTCCGAGGGTGCGGCTGCGATCATCGGCGGCTACGGCTCCAACATCGTCGGCCCCGCCTCCGACACCTCCAATCGCCTCGGCAAGGTCTACATCACCGGCGGCGCGGTCTCCGACGAGCTGGTCCAGCGCGGCAACAAGAACTTCTTCCGGATCAACAACAATGCCGGCTACCAGCGCGGCGTCGAGGGCTTGATCGAAGAGGTGAAGCCAAACGGCGTTTCGATCATCGCCTCCACCAAGGAAGCGCCGATGCTGCTGGCGAAGGGGCTCGAGGAGAGCCTCGCCAAGAAGGGCTACAAGGTCACGCTGCACCCCTTCGACCCCGCCATCACCGATTTCAAGCCGATCATCAACAAGGTGAAGCTGCAGGACAAGTCCGAGATCATCTTCATGTCGGCTTATGAGAACGACTATGTCGGCATCATCCGTGCCGCCAAGGTCCTCAAGCCCCCGGTGAAGGCCATCGTCGGCGCCTGGTCGCTGGCGACGCCGAAGATGTATTCCGATTTCCCCGACCTGATGCAGAACGTCATCGGCACCACCTTCCTGCCCTTCCCCGTCGAGGTGAAGGACGAGGAGGGCCGGAAATTCGCCGCCGTCTACAAGGAGATGTTCGGCAAGGAGATCGAGTACGCCTCGACGCTCGCCTTCGTCGAGACGATGGTGCTGAGCGAGGCGCTTGCCCGCTCCGCCGATGCCGGCACGCTTAAGAGCGCGGGACTGCTCGCCGAGATGAAGACGACCAACCGTCCCTCGCCGCTCGGCCGCATCACCTTCAACGACGTCGGCGACAACCCGAATTTCGCGCTCAGCATGGGCCAGCACCGCGACGGCAAGATCCCGCTGGTTTCGCCGGCCGAATTCGCCACCGGCAAGCTCGCCTACCCCGCCGTGCCGTGGTGATGTGACGAGAGTTTCGCCATCCCTCAGCCCTCATCCTGAGGAGCCGCGAAGCGGCGTCTCGAAGGATGCTCCAGCGAGAACTGGAACCATCCTTCGAGACGCGCTCCTGCGGAGCGCTCCTCAGGATGAGGGCTGAGGAGAACAGCCGATCACGGAAAGACGACAGGCCCCAATCGCTTCATGCTCGAACTCCTCCAGCAATCCCTCTTCTCCGGCCTGCTCGTCGGCTCGGTCTATGCGCTGGTCGCGCTCGGCATCGCGCTGACCTTCGGCGCGATGAAGATCATCAACCTCGCCCATGGCGAACTCGTGCTGCTCGCAGCCTACATGGCCTATGTCATCGAGAGCCGGACAGGCTGGAACCCTTACGCCGCGATCCCGCTCGCCTTCGTCGTCACCGGCATCGTCAGCGTCGTGATCTACCTGCTGATCGAGCGCATCCGCGAACACCGCGAATTGAATTCGCTGATCCTGACCTTCGCCATCGGCATCATCCTGACCAATGCGATCCTGCTGGTCTTCGCCAGCGATGTGCGCTCGACCGGATCGCCCTTCCTGCAGGACGCCATCTCCCTCGGCTCGGTCTACGCCATGAAGGGCGAGATCACCGCCTTCATCATCAGCCTTGCCGTGATGGCGGGCCTCTGGTGGTGGCTGAAGAACAGCTGGTATGGCCGCGCCGTGCGCGCCGTCTCCTCCAACCGTGACGCCTCGATGCTGATGGGCATCGATCCGCGCCGCGTCGAGCTCGCGGCCTTCATCGTCGCGGGCATCCTCGCCAGCGTGGCGGGCGTGGCGCTCTATACGATGAGCGTCGTACAGCCGGCGCTCGGACCCGGGCTCACCATCAAGGCCTTCATCGTCACCGTGCTGGCAGGCGTCGGTTCGATTCCCGGCGTATTCTGCGCCGCGCTGCTGCTGGGCGTCACCGAGGCAATGACGGTAACGCTGGCAAGCTCGGCATTGCAGGAGCTCGTCGGCATGGTGCTCTTCCTGCTCGTGCTCTTCTTCATGCCGAACGGCCTGTTCGGCGCACGCGCCAGGCGCGGTTGAGGAGCCCGATGATGCGCAGCCTTCCCGCTCTCCTGATCCTCGCCGTCGCGATCGCCGTGCCCATCGCCTTCGGCGGCAATTCCTACGTCATGGGGCTGATGGTCTCCGGCCTCATCGTCGCCGGCGTCGCACTCGCCTGGGCGCTGCTCGGCAATCTCGGCGGCATGGTCTCCTTCGGCCACGCCGCCTTCTTCGGCGTCGGCGCCTATACCTCGGCGATCCTCTCGGCAAAGTTCGGCCTGCCCGTGCCGCTCGCGCTGCTGGCGGGCGCCTGCGGGGCCGCACTCTGCTCGGTCGTGATGCTGCCGGCGCTCAGGCTGTCGGGCCCCTATTTTGCGCTCGCCATCCTGGCCTACGCCCATATCTTCAAGATCCTGGCGACGGAGGCGACCTCGATCACCGGCGGCTCGGCCGGCTTCCAGCGCTTCCCGCCATTGCCGACGATCTTGGGCCTCGATCTGTCGAGCCGCGTCGGCAGCTACGGCCTGCTCGTGATCCTGGTGGCGATATGCGCTGCGATCTATCTTGCGGTGAAGCGCAGCCATGTCGGCACGGCCTTGCGCGCCATGGCCGAGAGCGAGGATGCAACCCGCGTCGTCGGCGTCAACGCAACCTTGCTGAAAGCCTGGATGCTGCTGCTCTCGGCCTTCATCACCGGGCTGTTCGGCGCGATGAACGCCCACATCATCAACTTCCTCGAGCCCGATTACGCCTTCTCGGCGAGCTGGAGCATCCTGCCGATCATCGCCGCGATCTTCGGCGGCTACCGCACCATCCTGGGGCCGGTCGCAGGCGCGGTGCTGATCTATCTGTTCGACCAGATCGTCGCCAAGGAACTGCTGCCGGTGGGCCACGAGATCCTGCTCGGCGTCCTGCTCGCCGGCATGATCCTGATCGCGCCCAACGGGCTCTTTGGAATGTTCCAGCGCAAGACTGCCAAGGGAGCCGCCCATGCTGCGGCTTGAGGACGTCACTGTCCGCTTCGGCGGGTTGACCGCATTGAAGGATGTCTCCTTCGCCATGGGCGCCGGCGAGATCCTCGGCCTGGTCGGTCCCAATGGTGCCGGCAAGACCACGCTGTTCAACACCATTTCCGGGCTGGTCCGGCCGAAGACCGGGCGCATCCTGTTCGCGGAGCGCGAGATCGGCCGGCTGCCGCTGCATGCCCGCGCCCGGCTCGGTCTCGGCCGCACCTTCCAGATCCCGCAACCGATGCATCACCTGACCGTGCGCGAGAACCTCACCGTCGCGCAGGTCTTTGGCGCCGGCAAAGCCGACGCCGCCCGCGTCGACGAGATCCTCGAGGTGATGGAGCTGAGCCAGCATGCCGAGCGCAACGCCGCGACGGAACTCGCGCTGCAGGAATTGAAGCGGCTCGAAATCGCCAAGGCGCTCGCCACCAACCCGAAGCTCCTGCTGCTCGACGAGGTTCTGGCGGGGCTGGAAAGCAAGGCCAAGCGCCGCTTCGTCGACAAGCTGCGCGAACTGCATGAGCGCTACAAGCTCGCCATCGTCATCGTCGAGCACGACATCGAGACGATCTCGACGCTGTGCTCGCGCGCCGTCGTGCTGAATTTCGGCCAGATGATCGCCGACGGCACGCCGGCCGAGGTCTTCCGGAACCCCGCCGTGGTCGAGAGCTATACGGGAGCCGCCGATGCTTGAGGTCAGGCAATTGCGCGCCGGCTACGGCGCCATCAACGTGCTCTGGGACGTCTCGCTCGGCTTTCCCCAGGGCGAGCTCACCGCGATCGTCGGCCCCAACGGCGCCGGCAAGACGACGCTGTTTCGTGCCCTGATGGGGCTGATCCCGCATCAGGGCGAGATCAGGCTCGACGGGCGCGCGCTCAAGGCCAGGACCTGGGATCTGCTCGAAGCCGGCCTCGTCATGGTTCCCGAGGGCCGCATGGTCTTCAAGGATATGAGCGTCGAGGAAAACCTCTCGCTGGGCGCCTATCCGCGCCGCTGCCGCAATGCCCGCGCCCGCAATCTCGAACGCGTCTACGACCTCTTCCCCCGCCTCAGGGAGCGCCACCGCCAGCTCGCCGGCTCGCTCTCGGGCGGCGAGGCGCAGATGGTGGCGATGGGGCGCGGCATGATGAGCGAGCCACGCATCCTGCTGATCGACGAGCCGTCGCTGGGCCTCGCTCCCGTCATCGTCAAGGAGGTCTTCTCGATCATCCGCCGGCTCAAGAGCGAGGGCGTCACCATCGCGCTGATCGAGCAGAACACGCATATCGCGCTCTCGGTCGCCGACCATGTCCATCTCATGCGCTCGGGCAAGCTGCTCCTGAGCCAGAAGGCGGACAAGGTCGATCTGGAGCGCCTGCACGATCTTTACCTCGCCCGCGAAACCGGCGCGGCAAGCTTCTAACGGAGACCAGAATGGCCCTGCCCGCCTCACTCGCCGACACGCTCAGCCTCCCGGTCATCGGTTCGCCGATGTTCATCGTCTCGGGTCCTGAGCTCGTCATCGCGCAATGCCTGAATGGCGTCGTCGGCTCCTTTCCGGCGCTCAATGCCCGCCCGGCCGAGCAACTCGAGCTCTGGATCACCCGGATCAAGACGGAGCTCGCCGCCGCCAAGGCCGCCGACCCGGCACGAAAGATCGCGCCCTTCGCGGTCAACCAGATCGTCCACGCCTCGAACGACCGGCTGATGCACGACATGGAGGTCTGCGTCCGCCAGGAAGTGCCGATCATCATCACCTCGCTGCGCGCGCCCAATGAGGTCGTCGACGCCGCCCATTCCTATGGCGGGCTCGTCTTCCACGACGTCACCACCATCCGCCACGCCCAGAAGGCGCTCGAAGCCGGCGTCGACGGCCTGATCCTGGTCTGCGCCGGCGCAGGCGGCCATGCCGGCACCTTGAGCCCCTTCGCGCTGGTCGGCGAGGTCAGGCGCTTCTTCGACGGGCCGATCATCCTCTCGGGCGCGATCGCGACCGGGCAGGCGATTCTCGCCACCCAGGCGATGGGCGCCGATCTCGCCTATATCGGCACCCGCTTCATCGCCACAGAGGAGGGCAATGCGGCGCAGGGCTACAAGGAGATGATCGTCGAGGCCGCTGCCGCCGACATCGTCTACACGCCCTTCTTCACCGGCGTGCCCGGAAACTACCTCAAGCCCTCGATCGCGGCCCAGGGGCTCGACCCCGACGATCTGCCTCATGCCGACAAGAGCAAGATGAGCTTCGGCTCGGGAACCGCCAAGGCCTGGCGCGACATCTGGGGCTCAGGCCAGGGTGTCGGGCTGATCGACGACGCGCCCTCCGCCGCCACCGTGATCGCCCGGCTCAAAGCCGAATATGAACAGGCGAAAGCCGCTCTCTGCAGCCGCTGACCAAGGATGAGACCATGACCGAAACCATCCTGAGCCAAACCGTCTTGAGTCAAACCGTCTTGCCCGGCATCGTCCAGGTCACGATGAATCGGCCCGAGCGCAAGAACGCGCTCGACCGTGCCAGCTATCAGGGGCTGATCGACGCGATCGGGGCGGCGGAAGCCGATCCGCAGATCCGCGCGATCGTGCTGACGGGGTCTGGCGGCTGCTTCACCAGCGGCAACGACATCAAGGACTTTGCCGCGGTCAGCGACAGCGGCCCGCGCGTCGCCATGGATTTCCTCAATGCGATCTCGACCGCGAAGAAGCCGGTCGTTGCCGCGGTCGAGGGTTTTGCCGTCGGCATCGGCACCACCATGCTGCTGCATTGCGACCTCGCTTTTGCGGCCAAGGGCGCGAGCTTCCGCCTGCCTTTCGTCGCGCTGGGCCTGAGCCCCGAAGGCGCATCGAGCTACCTCCTGCCCTTGGTCGCCGGCAGCAAGCGCGCCGCCGAACTGCTGATGCTGGGCGAGGCCTTCGGGCCTGAAACCGCGGCTGAAGCCGGCCTGGTCAATGCCGTGACCGCGGAGGGCGGCGCGCTCGCCATCGCGCTGGAGAAGGCCAGGGCGCTCGCCGCCCTGCCGCCGGAATCGGTCGCGCTGACGAAATCGCTGCTGAAGCGCGGCAACGCTGTCCATGTCGCCGAGACGATCGCCACCGAAGGCCGGCTCTTCGGCGAGCGGCTGCTCTCGGCCGAGGCCAAGGCCGCTTTCGCCGCCTTCCTGAAGCGCTAGAGCGTTTTCGAGCGAAGTGGACTCCGGTTCGCGTGAAGAAAACGCGTTAAAATAAAAGGTTAGCCGGTGGAGGCCATCCTGCGAGCAAGCTCTCACTCCGACGCAGACGCGCACACCGACGATCTCGCCGGTCCCAGGGAGGACCGCCATTTCGTCACGGCGCTGGCGCGCGGCCTTGAGGTGCTGGCCTGCTTCAGGCGCGGCGAGGCGGCGCTTGCCAATTCCGAGATCGCCGCGCGCTGCGGCTTGGCCCGTTCGACCGTCTCGCGCCTGACCTACACCCTGACCAAGCTCGGCTATCTCCACCATGTCCCGGAATCCGGCAGCTATCGGCTCGGCACGGCGCTGATCGCGCTCGGCGCCAATGCGCTTGCCGGGCTCGATGTCCGTCGCCTCGCGCGGGTCGGCATGCGCGACCTCGCGAGCTTCGCCAACGCCACGGTGGGGCTCGGCGTCCGTGAGCGGCTCAGCATGCGCTATATCGAATGCTGCCGCGGCGAAGCCGCGATCGCGCTCAACATGGATACCGGCTCCAGGCTCTCGCTCGCGCGCAGCGCCATGGGCCGCGCTTATCTCGCCGTCTGCAGCGAAACCGAGCGGCGCGCGATCATGGAGGATATCCATTCGGTCGACGATGCCGCCTGGCCGCGCTTGCGCGAGGGCATCGACCGGGCGCTGGAAGACTACGCGACCTGGGGCTGCGCCCGCTCCTTCGGCGAGTGGCAGCCGACGGTGAGCGCCATCGCGGTCGCCTTCCACCCCGGCGGCGGCCTGCCACCGATGTCGATCAATTGCGGCGCGCCGACCGTGATCCTCGACCGGAATTTCCTGATGGACGAGGTCCGGCCGCGGCTGATCGCGCTCGCCGCAAGCCTGGAGGGAGTGATGGGTTCGTGAGGGCGGTTGTGACGGTCCGTCCTATCGCCGCCGCTGACGCGCCGCGTTTCCGAGAGGTGCTCGATGAGGTTGCGCGTGAGCGGCGCTACCTGGCCTTCGAAGAGGCTCCGCCGATCGAGCGCATCGCCGTCTTTGTCGAAGCCAATATTGCGACTGGAAACACACATCTTGTCGGGCTCGTCGACGATATGCTCGTCGGCTGGTGCGACATCGTCCGCGACGTCAGTAGACCGACACGGCGCCACTGCGGCACGCTCGGCATCGGCATCCTCGCGCAATATCGCGGTTTGGGGCTGGGTCGTTTGCTGATGCAACAGGCGATGGCAGGCGCTGCCGCGTCCGGGCTCAAGCGCATAGAGTTGACCGTTCGCAGCTCCAACCAGCGCGCCATAGCCCTCTATGCGCAACTGGGCTTCGTGCATGAAGGGTGCCAGCGAAACGCGATCATGGCCGAGGACGGGTATGAAGACCGCGATCTGATGGCTTATCTCGTACCTGAGCAGCCCCAACAAGCAGCGTGACATGCCGATGACCGACCTCGACCTCCCTCTGTCCGGCATCCGCGTGCTCGATCTCTCGCGCATCCTCGCCGGCCCCTGGTGCGGCCAGGTGCTGGCCGATCTCGGCGCCGAGGTGATCAAGGTCGAGCACCCCCTGCGCGGCGACGACACGCGCGACTGGGGCTTTCGGCTGGGCGAGCGCAACACCTGCTATTTCAACAGCGTCAACCGCAACAAGCGCTCGATCGGCGTCGATGTCGGCAAGCCCGAGGGGCTGGCGATCGTGCGCGACCTCGCCGCCAGGAGCGACGTGCTGATCCAGAACTTCAAGACCGGCGGCGCCGATAAGCTCGGCCTCGGCTACGAGGCGCTGAGCGCGCTCAACCCCGGCCTGGTCTACTGCTCGATCGCCGGCTACGGCTCGGATGGGCCGGAGGCCTCTCGCCCCGGCTACGACCTCGTCATCCAGGGCGAATCCGGGCTCATGGGGATGAATGGCAATGACGACCAGCCGCCACTGAAATTCGGCGTCGCCATCGTCGACCTCTTCACCGGGCAATATTCGGCCCAGGCCGTGCTCGCCGCGCTGATCCAGCGCGGGCGTACCGGCAAGGGTCGGCATATCGAGATGGCGCTGTTCGATTGCGGCCTCTCGGTCACCTCCTATTACGGTTTGGAAGCGCTGGCATTGGGCGAGAACCCGCCACGCTACGGCAACGCTCATCCCTCGATCGTGCCCTATGGCGTCTTCGACGCCGCCGACGGCCCGCTCGTCATCACCGTCGGCAACAACGCCCAGTATGAGCGCTTCTGCCGGACCGTGATCGAGCGGCCGGACCTGGCGGAGGATGCGCGCTTCGCCACCAACCTGCTGCGCACCCAGAACCGCCCGGAGCTGCTGCCGATGATCGAGGCGGAGCTGCGGGCGAGGCCGCGCGCGCTGCTGCTGCAAAGGCTCGCCGCCAACGGCATTCCCTGCGGCGAGGTGCTGGGCCTGAACCAGGCGCTGCGCTCGGAGCGCGCAACGCAGGCCGGCATGGTCAGCGACGACGCCGGCAATGCCGACACGCCCGCCGTGCTCGCCCCGCCCTACCGCCTCGACGGCAAGCGCGCGCCCCTGCGCCACCGCCCGCCTGGGTTGGGCCAGGATACGGACGCGGTGCTGGGCGAGCTGGGCCTATCGCCGGATCGGGTCGCCACGCTCAAGGGCAACGGCGTGATCGGGTAGTTCAAGGCCGCGGGGTCGGGTTCATCAAAGGCCGCACACCACCGGCAACACCGACTTGCCGACCTTCTCGACGATCCTGCCGGTGCTGAGCTCGCCGCCGGCAACCGCGGCGGGAAGCGAAAGCCCCGCCTTCGCGATCACGGCCTGCAAGGCCGTCGCGCCCGCCACCGCATAGGCCCGTTGCGGCGCGACGCCGGCGATCAGGATCTTGTCGGAGGGGTTGGCCGTGACCAACCCCGCCAGGCGGCCCTGCCGGTCGAAGACCGGGCTGCCGGCCTGGCCCGGCTGGAGCGGCGCGAACACGGCGGCGCTCGCCCCGATCCGCACAGCCTGCCCCGGCAAGGCGAGGGCGGCGCGCTTGCCGGCATCATCGCCGAACGCCACCAGGACGAGGTTTTCGCGCTCGCCCAGCGCCTCGGAGCGCGAGCCGAGCGCGGTCAGTGCCGGCCCGCCATCGACATCGAGCAAGGCGAGCCCGCTCGCATCATCCTTGGCGCGCAACCGCGCCGGACGCCCGCCGACCCGCAGCGAGCGGCAGCCCTCGATCGCGGAAGCCGCCGTGGCCACGACCTTGTCCGCTACGACGAGGCCGACGCCATAGCGCTCGGTCGGGGGCGCGGCCGGGCGAGCAGCGGGCAGCGGCGAGCCCGCCACGCTGGCGATCGCGCTCGCCGGGCTCGCCGGCGCGGGTCCGGTCGGGAAGGGCTCGAAACTCCCGGCGATGGCGATCACCAGCTTGTCGACACTCGCCGACAGCGTTTTGTCGTAGCCGATCGAGAAGCCGCGCAGGCCCTGCGGCCCCGACGCCAGCCGGCGGTAGAACTTGCCCGTGGCGGTCTCGCCGGTGACCACGAAGAAATCCGGGCGCAGCAGCTTGTAGGTGATCTTGCGGCCGGGATTGTTGGGATTGACCAGGGTCGCTTTCTCGAAGACCGAATCCAGCGTCTCTCCCGGCGGACTCGTGGTCGCGTCGAGCGTGATCTTGCCGTCGGCGCTCTGCCAGCGGCTGCCGCCGGTCGGCGTCGCCTCGCGCTTGGGCAGCACCTTTTCAGGAATGCCGATCCGCATGCCGGTGCGCGCGTCATCGATCAGGCGAAACCCCGCCGCTTCGCGCGCGCCGCGCGCCGTTTGTGCAAGCGCCGCGCGCTCGGCGGGTGCGAGCACGCCATTGGGCTCCCCACGCCCGGCCTTGAGCGCATTGATGGCGCGGAAGGTCAGCGGGCCATAGGAGCCGCTCACCGCTGCGTTGAACAGGCCGGCCCAGATCAGGTCGCTCTGGATCGCCTTGCGCTCGGCTTCGGGCAGCGCCTCGAAACTCGCCTGCGCCGCGGCAAGCTGGGGATTGGGCGCCGGCGCGGGAGCCTGCGCCAGCGCCATCAATGGCAAGAGCGCGAAAGCAGGAGCGGCCAGAGCCAGCCGCAGCCCCACCGCCCGCCCGAAACGGGTTCTGTTCGCCTTCGCCATCGCATACCTCCGCCCCAGCAAGGAGGCCGCATTGAGCGTCAGATCGCGCGCGCCCGCAACTGCGATGACGAAGCGGAACAAGATCGCGTGCAAGATCAAGTGAGAGCCCGCCTCATCCGGCAGACCGCACCTTTCGTATTGCGCCGGCAAGCGCTGATGCTAGCTTGCCCGCGGGCTCTAGGCTGTCATCGGGCGGACGCGGATCGCACCGAGATTGACGCGCAGACTCGACCGAAGAGGACGTAAGATCATGACCCTGCTCGCCCGTCTCGCGTTGCTTTTTGGTCTGGCGCTCGCGGCGCAACCGGCCCTCGCCCAGAAGGCCTATGTCCGCAACGACCTCGCCGCCGACGGGCAGCGGCTGGAGGAGCGCTTGAAGCGCGAGGTTTCGGTCAGCGGCAGGCAGGCGACTGAGGCCCTGCGGATCGGTGCCTCCGCACTCGCCCGCGGCGATGCCCGCTCCGCCTTGCCCCAGGCCAATGCCGCCGTCGTCGCCGAGCCCAACAACGCCGCCGCATGGCGCTTGATGGCGAATGCCGCCAACGCGATCGAGCCGCGCGACTATCGCGAACGCTGGGAGCTGCGCGAACGCGCGATCTCGGCCGCCTATCTCGCCTATCAGCGCGCCAGCTCGCGCCCCGAGGAGGCCGCGTCGCTCGGCGTGCTCGCCCGCACCTTCGAGAAGAACGAACTCTGGCGGCCGGCACTGACGACCTATCGGCTGAGCCTCGATCTCGCCGACAATGCCGGCCTGCGCACCGCCTATGAATCCCTGCGCGACAAGCGCGGCTTCCGCCTCCTCTCCAACAAGGTCGATGCCGACGCCGCCTCGCCCCGCGCCTGTTTCGAGTTCTCCGAGCCGCTGGCGCGCGGCCGCGTCGATTTCGCGCCTTATGTCGCGATCTCCGGCGGTAAGGGTGATTTCGCTGTTTCGGCCGAGGAGCGCCAGATCTGCGTCGACGGACTGCGTCATGGCGAGCGCTACGCTTTCGTCATCCGCCAGGGCGTGCCCTCGGCCATACCCGACGAGAAGCTGCAGAAATCGGCCGATTATGAGATCTATGTCCGCGATCGCACGCCTTCGGTGCGTTTCACCGGCAAGAACTATGTCCTGCCGCGCACCGGCCAGCAGGGCATCCCCGTCGTCTCCGTCAATGCCGACCGGCTCGACCTCGAGGTCATGCGGATCGGCGACCGCAACCTGATCAATTCGGTCCATTCCGACGATTTCCTCGGCCAGCTCGGCTCCTACGCCTCGAAGCAGATCGCCAGCGACAAGGGCCAGAGCGTCTGGACCGGCTCGATGGAGGTGAAGTCCGAATTGAACAAGGACGTGATCACGGCCTTCCCGGTGATCGAGGCGGTCGGCCGCCTGCAGCCCGGCGTCTATGTGATGTTCGCCAAGCCCACCGGCGGCAAGGCGGCAGCAGCGCAGACCGATTCCGACAGCGACTATGACGACGGCACGACGCGCGCGACGCAATGGTTCGTCGTTTCCGATCTCGGCCTGACCTCCTTCTCGGGGCCCGACGGCGTGCATGTGCTGGTGCGCTCGCTCGCCGACGCCTCGCCCGTCGCCAATGCCGAACTCAGGCTGCTCGCCCGCAACAACGAAGTTCTGGGGACGGTGCGCTCCGACGCCAATGGCTATGCCCGCTTCGATGCCGGGCTGGGCAAGGGCCAGGGCGGCAATGCGCCGGGCCTCGTCACCGCGTTGCTGGGAGAAGATTACGGCTTCCTCGATTTGAAGCAGACCGCGTTCGATCTCTCCGATCGCGGCGTCAAGGGCCGTGTCGCGCCTTCAGGCCTCGACGCCTATCTCTACACCGAGCGCGGCGTCTACCGCTCCGGCGAGACGGTTTATCTGACCAGCCTCCTGCGCGATGCCAAGGGCGCGGCTGTGACCGGCCTGCCATTGACCATCGTGGTCAAGCGGCCCGACGGCGTCGAGTATCGCCGCCGCCAGGTCGAAGATCAGGGCGCCGGCGGCCGGGCCCATTCGATCCCGCTGCTCTCGGGCGCGCAGACCGGTACCTGGCGCGTCCAGGCCTATGCCGATCCGAAAGGCCCCGCGATCGGCGAGGCCTCCTTCCTGGTCGAGGATTATGTCCCCGAGCGCCTGGAATTGACGCTGACGCCCAAGACCCCGCTGCTGCAGGCGGGCGAGCCGGCCGAGATCGACGTCAATGCGCGCTATCTCTATGGCGCGCCGGGCTCCGAGCTCGACGTCAACGGCTCGATGACGATCCGCGCCGCCGCCCAAAGCGCGATCCCCGGCTTCGCCGGCTATCAGGTCGGCCTCACCGACGAGGAATTCCAGCCGGTCCAGACCGATTTCGAGGAAAGCACCACGACCGACGCCTCAGGCAAGGTCACGGTCTCGAACCCCGTCGCCCAGCCCGAGACCAACCGCCCGCTCGAGGCTGAATTCACCATCCGCGTCGGCGAACCGGGCGGGCGCGCCATCGCCCGTTCCGTGACGCTGCCGATCGTGCCCAAGGGCGCTGCGATCGGCATCAAGCCGCTGTTCAAGGATGGCGAGCTCGGCAACGGCCAGACCGCCGGCTTCGAGGTCATCATGGCCAACGGCGATGGTCGCCGCCTCGCGCGTCCCGGCGTGAAATGGACCTTGTCCAAGGTCACCCGCAACTATCAATGGTTCTTTCAGGACGGGCGCTGGAATTTTGAGGGCGTGAAGCAGACCCGCCGCGTCGCCGATGGCGAGGTCGCGGTCAGCGCGAATGCCGCCGCCTCGATCTCGGCCCAGGTGCAATGGGGCAATTATCGCCTCGACGTCGCCGCCGACGGCCCTGATTCCACCGAGAGCTCGCTGTCCTTCACCGTCGGCTACGAGGCCGACAAGACCGCCGATACGCCCGATGTCCTCGACGTCGCGCTCGACAAGAACGCCTATGCCGATGGCGAGACCATGCAGGTGCGCCTGGCGCCGCGCTTCGCCGGCAAGGCGACGCTCGCCGTGATCAGCGACCGCGTCAACGAGATCCGTACCATCGATGTCGCCGCCGGCGGCTCGACGGCTTCCATCCCGATCAAGGCCGAATGGGGCGCGAGCGCCTATCTCGTCGTGCTGGCGCACCGCCCGATGGACACCGCCGCCCAACGCCTGCCCGGCCGCGCCATCGGCCTGTCCTGGTTCGCGATCGGCAAGGAGAACCGCACGCTCGCCATCGATCTCGGCGCACCGCCCCTGGTGCGCCCGCTGACGACGCTGTCCTTGCCGGTCAAGGTCACCGGTGCGAGAGCGGGCGAGGACGCCTTCGTCACGGTCGCCGCCGTCGATATCGGCATCCTCAACCTGACCCGCTTCGAATCGCCCGATCCAAGCAAGTTCTTCTTCGGCCAGCGCCAGATCGGTCACGAACTGCGCGACCTCTATGGCTATCTGATCGACGGCATGCAGGGCGTACGCGGCGCGATCCGCACCGGCGGCGACGGCGCGCCTGCACTTGGCGGCGAAAAGCCGACGCAGGAGCCGCTCGCGCGCTATTCCGGCGTGGTCAAGGTCGGCGCCGACGGCATGGCCAAGGTCGATTTCGACCTGCCGGCCTTCAACGGCTCGGTCCGCGTCATGGCCGTGGCCTGGTCGGCCGGACGCACCGGGCAGGCCAGCGCCGATGTGATCATCCGCGACCAGATCGTCGCGCAGGCGACGCTGCCGCGCTTCCTCGCCATCGGCGACCAGTCGCGCTTCCATCTCGCGATCAACAATGTCGAGGGTCCGGCCGGCCCTTATGTCGTCGATCTCGATGTGAGGGGCCCCGTTCTGGTCGCTGCCGACGCGACGCGCAAAACGCTCCAGCTCGCGGCCGGCGCCAAGAGCGAGCTCACCATTCCCGTCACCGCGGCAGGTCTCGGCCGCGCCGAATTCGATGTCCGCATCACCGGGCCTGGCGGCATCGGCACTGTGCAGAATCTTGCCGTGCGTGTGCAGCCCTCGGCCAATACGATCGCGCGGCGCATCGTCAGGCCGATCCCCGGCAATGGCGGTTCGATCACGGTCTCGTCCGACCTGATGGCCGATCTCGTGCCGAATTCCGGGCAGGTCTCCGTCTCGGTCTCGCCGCTCGCCTCGCTCGACGTGCCGGCGCTGCTGAAGGCGCTCGACCGTTACCCCTATGGCTGCACCGAGCAGACAGTGAGCCGCGCCTTGCCGCTGCTCTCGGTCAACAAGCTCGCCACGCTGGAGAACCTTGCGCTCGACGCCAATGCCGATGAGCGGGTCAATGGCGCAATCGAGCGCGTGCTCGCCCGCCAGGGCGCCAACGGCTCCTTCGGGCTCTGGGGCGTCGGCGGCGAGGATCTCTGGCTCGACGCCTTCGTCGCGGATTTCCTGACGCGGGCCCGCGAACGCCAGTTTCAGGTGCCGCAGATCGCCTTCAACCTCGCGCTCGACCGCCTGCGCAATCAGGTCGTCAACACCAGCGAGGTCAACAAGGAGGAGGCCGCCGGCATCGCCTATGCGCTCTATGTGCTCGCCCGCAACGGCCGGCCGGTGATGGGCGATCTGCGCTATCTCGCCGACAACAAGCTCGCCGATTTCGCCACGCCATTGGCGCGCGGGCAGATCGGCGCCGCGCTCTCGGCGCTGGGCGATCGCGGCCGTGGTCGCGCCGCCTTCACCAGCGCGCTCGGCCTGTTGCAGGACGCGCGCGACGATGGTCTCTCGCGCCCCGATTACGGCACGCGCCTGCGCGACGGCGCGGGTGTGCTCGCCTTGATCGCCGAAGCCAATGGCGAGCGCGCCGATATCAGCCGCGCCGCCACGATCGTCGACACGGCGCGCGGCAGCGCGCGCTACACCTCGACGCAGGAGCAGATGTGGATGGTCGTCGCCGCCCAGGCGCTGGCCAAGGACGCCGAGGGCATGACGCTCACGGTCGATGGCGCCGAGCGCAAAGGGCCGCTCTACCGCACCATCTCCGCCGAAGCGCTGGAGGCCAAGCCGTTGACCGTCGCCAATCCAGGCGCGGCCACGGCGCAGGCCGTGATCACCGTCTCGGGCATTCCGACCGGCGCGGAGCCGGCGCTGAACCAGGGCTTTGGCCTGGAGCGGGTGATCTACACCATGAAGGGCGAGAAGGCCGATCCGGCTCGGTTGCGCCAGAACGAGCGCTACGTCGTGGCCTTGAATGTCACCGAACCCGCCTTGCGCTATGGCCGGGTGCTGCTGGTCGATCCCGTGCCCGCCGGGCTCGAGATCGAGAACGCCAACCTGACCGAGGGCGCTTCCGTCGCCGGGCTCGACTGGCTGAAGCAGGAGGTGACGCCGGTGCACACGGAAGCCCGCGACGACCGCTATGTCGCGGCCTTCGATCGCGACGGCAGCTCAAGCCAGAAGCTCGCCTTCACCATCGCCTACATCGTCCGGGCCGTCTCGCCCGGCCGCTATGTCGCGCCGGCGGGCGTGATCGAGGACATGTACAGGCCGGATCGTTTCGGGCGGACCGCGTTCGGAACGGTGGATATTTCGTCGGCGCGGTAGAGGCTTCGCCGTGAAGGCACAGGACGACGAGACGGGCGCGACAGAACCCCCTCTCCCACCCATCTCGGGCTTGCCCGAGATGGGCAAAGAGGAGTGCCAAAGTCGGGAACACCCGACTTTGGCGCGGGAGAGGGTTGGGGTGAGGGAGGGCGAGACCTTGCCGCGCTTCAGCCGACTGCGCCATCACCTCGACCGCATGTTCCCTTCCCTCACCCGTCAGCGCTTCGCGCTGCCACCTTCTCCCCCGAGGGGAGAAGGGATAGGCCCCTACCGCCTTCGCAAGCTGAAGATCACCGCAGCCGCTCTTGGGCTCGTCGCGACAGCCTCCATCGCCGCCCTCCTCGCCTACGCCGCCTCCCTGCCCCCGCTCGACCTCGCCGCCGCATCTGATCGCTCGACCGTCGTACTCGACCGCGAGGGCAAGCTGCTGCGGCCCTTCCTGACCGATGACGGGCGCTGGAAGCTCCCCGTCACCACTGAGGATGTCGATCCGCGCTACCTCGCCATGCTCAAAGCCTATGAGGACAAGCGCTTCGACAGTCACTGGGGCATCGACCCGCTCGGGCTTGCTCGCGCCGCCGGCCAGATGCTGCTGAGCGGGCGCGTGATCTCCGGCGGCTCGACCCTGACCATGCAGGTCGCGCGCCTGCTGGAGCCACGCGAGGAGCGCTCGCTATCCGCCAAGCTGCGCCAGGTCATCCGCGCGATCGAGCTCGAACGCAGCTTCGACAAGCGAGGCATTCTCGACCTGTACCTGACACTCGCCCCCTTCGGCGGCAATCTCGAAGGCGTACGCGCCGCGAGCTTCGCCTATTTCGGCAAGGAGCCGAAGCGCCTCTCGACGGCGGAAGCCGCACTCCTCGTCGCCCTGCCGCAATCGCCCGAGACGCGCCGGCCCGACCGCCTCAACGAGGCTGCCCGCAAGGCCCGCGAGCGGGTCTTGGCGCGCGTCGAGGCGGCGGGGCTGGCGACGACCTCGGAGGTCGCAGCCGCCCGGGCCGAGCCGATCCCGACGACGCGAAAGCCCTTCCCCAACCTCGCTCCCCATGTCGCCGAGCAGGTCGTGGCGGAGGCGCCCGACGCCCATGCCCACAGGCTCGCCATCGATGGCCGCCTCCAGGCCAATCTGGAAAACCTCGCCCGCGAGCGCAGCGCGGGGCTCGCAGCCCAGGTCTCGATCGCCATCCTCGTCGCCGACAATGAGACCGGCGAGATCCGCGCCTCGGTCGGCGGCGTCGATTATTTCGCGGCCGAGCGCGCCGGCTCGCTCGACCTGACGCGGGCGCTGCGTTCGCCCGGCTCGGCGCTGAAGCCCTTCATCTATGCGCTCGCCTTCGACAACGGCATCGCCCATCCCGAGACGATGCTGGAGGACCGGCCGGCGCGCTACGGCATCTATGTGCCGGAGAATTTCGACCTGAGCTTCCAGGGCATGGTGAGCGCACGAAAAGCCTTGCAGCTCTCGCTCAACGTCCCCGCCGTCGAGCTTTTATCCGCGCTCGGGCCGCAGCGCTTCCTGTCGCGATTGCGCGACGCCGGCGCGGCCATTGCCATGCCGAAGGAGGGCGGTGCGCCGGGCTTGGCCGTCGGTCTGGGCGGCCTCGGCATCACGCTGCAGGATCTGACGCGGCTTTATGTCGGGCTCGCGCGCGGCGGCGAAATGACCCCGCTGCGGTTGAAGGCCGAGGCTCAGGCGAGCGAGCCCTCGCCGCGCCTCGTCGACCCGGTCGCGGCCTGGTATGTCACCGATACCTTGCTCGGCGCGCCTGCCCCACTCAACGCGCTGCCCGGGCGCATCGCCTACAAGACCGGCACATCCTATGGCTATCGCGACGCCTGGGCGGTCGGCTTCGACCGCAAGCACACCATCGGCGTCTGGGTCGGGCGGGCTGACAACGGCGCGGTGCCGGGGCTGGTCGGGCGCGTGGTCGCGGCGCCGATCCTGTTCGACGCCTTTGCCCGGGCCGGCATCGACCCTCGCCCCTTCCCGCAGCCGCCCAATGCGATTATCGCGACCGCAGCCCATCTGCCGCCGCCCTTGCGCCATCTGCGCCAGGACGTGCCCAAGACGATCGCCGCGATGACGACGCCGGTGCTGAAGCTCGCCTTCCCGCCGGAGGGCGCGCGGATCGATCTCACTGCCTCCGCGCTCGACGGCCGCAGCCAGCTCAACCTCAAGGTCGCGGGCGGCGCGCCGCCCTATACCTGGCTCGTCGACGGCGCGCCTGTCCTGGAGCCGACCCGCCGCCGTGAAGCTGCCTGGCAGCCACCTGGAAGGGGATTCGTCCGGATCTCGGTGATCGACGGCACCGGCGCGAGCGAGAGCGTGTCGGTGCGGCTGCAATAGGCGCTCACCGCTTCCCCGTCATTGCGAGCGCAGCGCTCGCAATGACGGGGAAGCGCCGACTACTCCGCCGGCGCCGGATGCGGCTCGTGCACCGCATGACCGTGCACCGAGCGCTTCGCCCCCGCCAGATAGGTATAGGCGACCGGCACCACATAGAGCGTCAAGAGCGTGCCGAAACTCATGCCGCCGACGATGACCCAGCCGATCTGCGAGCGGCTTTCCGCGCCAGCGCCATGCGCCAAGGCAAGCGGCAGCGCGCCGAGCACCATCGCGCCCGTCGTCATCAGGATCGGCCGCAGGCGCAGCTCCGCCGCCTCGACCAAAGCATCGGCCATCTCCTTGCCCTCTTCACGCAACTGGTTGGTGAATTCGAGGATCAGAATGCCGTGCTTGGTGATGAGGCCGACCAGCGTGATCAGCCCGATCTGGCTGTAGACGTTCATGGTGCCGCCGGTGAAGTACAAGGCGGCGAGCGCGCCCGTCAGCGAGAGCGGCACCGAGACCATGATCACGACCGGATCAATGAAGCTCTCGAACTGCGCCGCCAGCACCAGATAGATGAAGCCCAGCGCCAGCAGGAAGACGATCGCGATCGACGAACCCGACTGCTTGAACTCGCGGCTCTGGCCGGAATAGTCGATCTGCACCGTCTTGGGCAGCACCTTGGCCGAGGCCTGTTCCAGCACGGCAAGCGCATCGCCCAATGAATAGCCCGGCCCCGGCACCGCCGTGATCGTGGCGGAGCGGAGCTGGTTGAAGCGGATCAGCTCCTTGGGAGCGACGTTCTCCTCGATCGAGACCAAGCTCGACAACTGCACCGTCACGCCGTTGCGGCCCATCAGATAGATCGATTGCATCGCCTGGGGCGTGTTGCGGTCCTGGCCGGCGACCTGGACGACGACGTCGTATTGCTCGCCATTCATGTTGAAGCGCGTCACCTGCCGGCCGCCCAGCAGCGTCTCCATAGTGCGCCCGATCACATCGACGCCGACCCCGAGATCGGCGGCGCGCTGACGGTCGATCGAGACCCTGAGCTGCGGCTTGTCGAGGATCAGGTTGGATTCGATGTTGGTCAGCACCGGCGAGCCCGCAACCTCCGCCAGGACCTGGTCGACATAGCCCTTGATCTGCTCGTAAGGCTCCGACGAGCGCAGCACGAACTCGACCGGCTTGCTGTTGGCGCCGCCCTGGCCGAGCGAGGGCGGGTTCGTTGCGAAGAGCCGGATGCCGGGGATCTGCGAGAGCCCCTTGTTGATCTCGGTGACGATGTCCTGCTGCTTGCGCGTGCGCTCCTCCCAGGGCTTCAGCCGGGCAAAGGCGATGGCGCGCGTCACATCGGGAAAGCCGACGATGACGAGATAGTTCTGCACCTCCGGCAGCTTGGAGAAGAACTCCTCGACACGGCGCGCATAATCGGCGGTGAAGGCCAGCGTCGCGCCTTCGGGCGCCACGCCAATCGCGGTGATCGAGCCGCGATCCTCGACCGGCGCGAGCTCCGAGCGCAGATGCGTGAAGAAGTAATAGCTGCCGCCGGCGACGCAGAGCGCCAGCAGGACGATGACCGGGCGTATCGCGAGCGCCGCCCGCAGCGAGCGGCGATAGCCGCGTGACATCGCCTCGAACCCGGCTTCGAGCAGATTGTAGAGCCGCCCATGCGAGCTTTCATGCTTGAGCAGCTTGGCGCACATCATCGGCGTCAGCGTCAGCGCGACGAAACCCGAAACCAGCACGGCGCCGGCCAGCGTCAAGGCGAATTCGACGAAGAGCTTGCCGGTGCGCCCAGTCGAGAACGCCATCGGCGCATAGACCGCGACCAGCGTCAGCGTCATCGCGATGACGGCGAAGGCGATTTCGTTGATGCCGCGCACCGCCGCCTTGTTGGCCTCCATACCGTCCTCGATATGACGGTGGACATTCTCCAGCACGACGATGGCGTCGTCGACGACGAGGCCGATGGCGAGCACCATCGAGAGCAGCGTCAGCGTGTTCACGGTGAAGCCGAAGGCATACATCAGCGCAAAGGAGCCGATCAGCGAAACCGGAATCGTGACCAGCGGGATCAGCGTCGCGCGCGCCGAGCGCAGGAACAGGAAGATGATCAGCACGACGAGGAGAACCGCCTCGCCGACCGTCCGGTAGACGGCCTCGATCGAACGATCGATGAAGATCGAGGTGTCGTAGGAGGTCTCGATCCCCATGCCATCAGGCAGGTCGTCGATGATCTCGGGCAGAGCGGCGCGGATGCCGGCCGAGACGTCGAGCGGGTTCGCCGTCGCCTGCTTGACGATGCCGATCGTGACCGAAGGCTTGCCGGAGAACCAGGCGGCGTTGCGCTCAGCCAGCGCGCCGAGCTCGACCTTGGCGACATCGCGCAGCTTGACCGGGAAGCCGTTGGCATCCTTGACGACGATCTGCTCGAACTGCTCGGGCGTCGTCAGGCTGGTCTGCGAGAGCACCGTGAATTCGCGATTGTTGCTCTCGATGCGGCCGGACGGGATCTCGACATTCTGCGCCCGCAGCGCCGCCTCGATTTCCTGCACGGTGATGGCGTAGGCCGCCATCCGGGCGCGATCGAGCCAGATCCGCATGGCGTAGCGGCGCTCGCCCTGGATGCGGACCTCGGCGACGCCGGTGATGTTCTGGACGCGGTCGGTGATGAAGCGGTCGGCGAAATCGGTCAGTTCAAGCGGGTTATGACGCGAGCTGATCAGCGAGAGATACATGATCGGCTGGGCGTCGGCCTCGACCTTGGCGATGATCGGCTCGTCGATCTCGGTGGGCATGCGGCCGCGCACGCGGCTGACCCGGTCGCGCACGTCGGAGGCGGCGACATCGGGGTCGACATCCGGGCGGAAACGCACCGAGATGTTGCTGCTCTCCTGCCGACTGGTCGAGGAGATGATCTCGATGCCCTCGATGCCGGCGATCGAGTTCTCCAGGATCTGCGTGACCTGCGTCTCGATGATCTCGGCCGAGGCGCCGGTATAGGTCGTGCGCACCGAAACGATCGGCTCGTCGATATTGGGATATTCGCGAACCGTCAGGCGCGTATAGGAGACGACGCCGATCAGGATGACGAGCAGGCTCAGGACCGTCGAGAGGACGGGGCGGCGGACGAAGAGCTCAAACAGGCTCATCGCAGGGTGCTCGCCGGGACGGTTTCGGCCGCGCTGGTCTGCAAGGCCGGCTGGGCGTTCTTGATCGCCACCGTTGCGCCGTCACGCAGGCGCATCTGGCCGGCGCTGACGAGCTGCATCTGAGAGGTCAGCCCCTTCACGATCTCGACCTTGCCCGGCAGCCTCTTGCCGAGCTCGACCGCGACGCGCTTGGCCTTGCCGTTCTCGACGATGTAGACGATCTTGCCGACGCCGTCGGGCACCACCGCCGTCTCGGGGATGATCAGGGCGTTCTCACGCTGGTCGATGACGATGACGATGCGGGCAAACAGGCCCGGCTTCAGCAGGAGATCGGCATTGGGGATGGTGGCGCGCAGCCGGATGGCGCGGCCATTGACGTCGACGACCGGATCGATCGCGAAAATCTTGCCGGCAAAGTCCCGTCCTGGCACGGCGTCGAGCTTCACCTGAATGGTCTGCCCCACCTTGACCCGGGCGAGGAATATCTCGGGCACGCGGAAATCGACCTTGATCGGGTCGATATTGGTCAGCGTGATCAATTGCTTGCCGACCGAGACATAGTCACCGACGCTGACCGAACGCAGGCCGACGACGCCATGGAACGGAGCGGTCAGGGTCGACTGCGCCAACTTGGCCTGGGAGAGCTGGACGCGGGCCTCGTTGGAGGCAAGCTGGGCGGTCGCCTGTTCGAGGGCGACCTGCGTGCCGGCGCCGCGCTGCACCAGTGACTGGTTGCGCTGGAAGGTGTCGCGCGCCAGGCTCAGATCCGCCTGCAACTGCTTGAGTTCGGCGTCGAGGATGGCCGTGTCGAGCTTGACCAGCTCCTGGCCCTTCTGGACGCGCTCACCCTCCTTGAAGCCGAGCGCGATGACGCGGCCCGCGATCTCGGGCGCGATCACCACCGATTCGTCGGCGGCGAGCGTGCCAAGAGCCTCGACCTCCTCATAGACGGTCGTAACCTCGATCTTGCCGATCTCGACCGGCACGCCAGCCGGCGGCGGAGCAGCCGCACGGGCCTGCGTCGGCTGCAGGCTGGCCTGATAGCGCTGGTAGCCATAGTAGCCGCCACCCGCCAGACCGGCGATCAGGATGAGTAGGATAAACCGCTTCATGACACTGGACGCTCCGGGATCGCGGCACTAACCTAGACTGGACGGTCCAGTCTGATAAGGGCCTATATGGGCGGAAGCATGTCTGAGGCCAACTCTCTGCGGGCCACGCCGACGGATGCGCAGGACTCTGTGCGCATGCCTGCCGAGCTGTCGCGGCCCGACAAGCACAGCGCCATCACCAAGGCCGCAGCCGAGATGTTCCTGGCCGAAGGCTTCGAGCGCTCCAGCCTCGACCAGATCGCCCATCGCGCCGGCGTCTCCAAGCAGACGATCTACAGCCACTTCACCGACAAGCAGGCGCTGTTCCGCGCAATCTGCGCCGAACTCACTGAAAAGCTGACGATTCCGCTGCGCAAGCCGCGCAAGGCCGGCGCCGATCTGGCGAGCATCCTGATCCGTCTCGGCGAGGATACCCTCGCGACGATGCTGCATCCCGCGGCGCTCGATCTGCACCGTTTGGTGCTGAGCGCGGCCGCGCGCTTTCCAGACCTCGGACGGACCGCCTATGAGGCCGGCGTCGAGCGCATGATCAGCGACCTCGCGACCCTGCTGATGCAGCAATCACAACTGCGTGACGGGCTGGCGCAACCCATCTCCAATGCGCAGGCCAGGCGCATGGCCGAGCAGTTCATCGGCATGTTGCGCGGCTTTCATCAGCTTCGCGGATTGCTCGGCATGCCCGCCATCCCCGCCGGCGAGCGCAAGGCCTATGTCCGCTCCTGCGTCGAGATGCTCCTGCGCGGTGTTGCGCCGGCCTGAGTGGAACCTGCTTTTCAAGGAGATTGCGCGGGCTGCGGTTTCCACCTCTGATCGGCCCTTCACCGGAGGAGCCGAGATGTCGCAGCAACGCCCGCCCTTGCCACCTTTCACGGTCGAGACCGCCGCCCAGAAGGCCCGCATGGCCGAGGACGCCTGGAACTCGCTCGATCCGCAGCGCGTCTCCCTCGCCTATACCCAGGACAGCCGCTGGCGAAACCGGGCCGAGTTCTTCTCGGGCCGCGAGGCGATCGTCGCGTTCCTCCAACGCAAATGGGCCACGGAGATCGAGTACCGCCTGATCAAGGAGGTCTGGGCTTTCCACAACGACCGCATCGCCGTGCGCTTTGCCTACGAGCACCATGACGACGCCGGAAACTGGTTCCGTTCGCATGGCAACGAGCAATGGGAGTTTGACGAGAACGGTCTGATGCGCCGGCGTGAAGCCAGCATCAACGACGTGCCGATCCAGCAGAACGACCGCAAATTCCTCTGGGAAGGACGGGTCAGGCCGACGGATCATCCAGGGCTGACGGGCTTGGGATTGTAGCAAGCGGGGACAGCTCCTCTCCCTGTCACTGCCCTGTCATCTGCGCTGGCTAGCTGATCATCCCGTTCGAAAGCGCGACCCTGGACGGCCCTCGGCCGCTCCGGGCGATGTTGCGCTTGGCCGACGAACGGAATTCGGCATGCTTCGGATCGAAGGCCTGACCAAACGCTTCGGCGACAAGAACGCCGTCGACAACGTCACGCTGTCCATCCCCAAGGGCGAGATGGTCGGCGTCATCGGCCGCTCCGGCGCCGGCAAGTCGACGCTGCTGCGCATGCTCAACCGCCTCGCCGACGCGACCAGCGGCAGCATCTTCTGCGAGGAGCGCGACGTGACCGCGCTCAAGGGTGCCGCCCTGCGGGCCTGGCGCCGCGACACGGCGATGATCTTCCAGCAGTTCAACCTCGTCGGCCGCCTCGACGTGCTGACCAATGTCCTGCTCGGCCGGCTGAACCATCGCTCGGCGGCCCTGACCCTGGTCAAGAGCTTCTCGCAGGATGACAAGATCCGCGCCATCGCCGCGCTCGAGCGGCTCGACATGGGCCATCTGCTTGCCCAGCGCGCCGAAACGCTGTCGGGCGGACAGCAGCAGCGCGTCGCCATCGCGCGTGCCCTCGTCCAGGAACCCAAGGTCATCCTCGCCGACGAGCCGATCGCCTCGCTCGACCCGCGCAACACCCAGGTCGTGATGGATGCGCTGTTCCGCATCAATCGCGAGGACGGCATCACCGTCGTCTGCAATCTGCACCATCTCGACATCGCCTCGAAATATTGTGACCGCCTGATCGGCATGGCTGCCGGCAAGGTCGTCTTCGACGGCCCGCCCCATGCTCTGACCACCGAGATCGCGGCCGAGCTCTACGGCATCGAGGCCAAGGATGCCGGCGCCGAGGCGCTCGATGCGCTCGATGCCATCGCGGCTTCCGAGGCCCAGCGCGCCAAGCAGAACGTCGCCTGACCGGGCCAGCCCGGTCGGGAACGCCCGCCCAGAAAACTCAATGAACCCGCAACAGGAGCTCACCATGCTGACCCGTCGTCATACGCTCACCCTCGCGACCGCGGCCTTCGCCGCCTCGCTCGCCGCCCCCGCCTTCGCCCAGGACTGGAAGGCGAAATATCCCGAGATCATCTTCGCCATCATCCCGGCCGAGAACGCGTCCGGTGTCGTCGAACGCTACACCCCCTTCGTCAACTATCTCGCCAAGGAGCTCGGCACCAAGGTCACGCTGCGCATCGCCAGCGACTATGCCGCCCTGATCGAGGGCCAGCGCGCCGGCAACATCCATATCGGCATGTACGGCCCCTCCTCCTTCGCCCGCGCGCTGATGACCGGCGCCAAGATCGACGCCTTCGCGATCGAGACCAATCTCGACGGCACCAAGGGCTACTACTCGGTCTTCTACGTGAAGAAGGATTCGCCCTATCAGAAGATCGAGGATCTCAAGGGCAAGAATCTCGGCCTGGTCGACCCGAACTCGACCTCGGGCAATAACGTCCCGCGCTTTGCCCTCGACGGCATGAAAATCGAGCCCGAGACCTATTTCTCCAAGGTCGTCTACACCGGCAGCCATGAGAACGCCGTGATCGCGCTCGGCCAGGGCACCGTCGACGTCGCCGCCAACTGGTGGAACGACGAGCAGGAATCGAACCTCCTGCGCATGGCCCGCAAGAACATGGTCAAGGCCGAGGATTTCCGGATCATCTACAAATCCGCGCAGATCGTGAACTCGCCGATGGCCTATCTCTCGGAGCTGCCGGAGCCGCTCAAGGCCTCGATCCGCGACGCGGTGTTGAACCTCGCCACCAAGGACAAGGTCGCCTTCGACAAGATCTATGAAGGCAAGCAGGGCCCGCTCGTCGCCGTCGACAACAAGGCCTACGACCCGATCATCGAACTGAACAAGTTCGTCGACGCGCTCCGCAAGAAGAAGTCCTCGTAAGCTTTGGCTTAGCCGTAAGAGGCCCGGGGAACCCTCTCCCGGAGGGAGAGGGCAGGGTGAGGGGTCGGCCGTTTGACGCCTTGGCCATAACCTCACCGCAGCCCGCTGCCATGTCGGCGCTCCACTACTCCGACGGCCGACACCTCACCCCTGCCCCTCTCCTTACAGGAGAGGGGTTCCCCGCGCCTGACGCGGCAAGGGAACGACCCTTCATGACCCTCGCGATCGAACGCAACGACCCTGTGATCAGCGGCCATGCCGAGAGCTATCGCCGCGCCATGTCGGCGAAGCGTCGGCAGACTCTGATCGGCGCGGCGATCTTCCTCGTCTGCGTCTGGCTCGCGGCGCTCGGCTCCGAGGTCGACCCCGGCAAGTTCGTCGAGAACGCCTGGCGCTTCCCGAAATACATCCTCGAGACCATGCCGACCTTGCGCTTCGCGACGCTCAGTGCCGACATGGCCGAATGGTTCTGGGGCATCAAGGGCTGGCTCAAGCTGCTCTGGCAGACCATCCTGATCGCCTATACCGGCACGATCCTGGGCGCGCTCGGCGGCTTCCTGCTCTGCTTCGTCGCCGCCGCCAATCTCGGCAGATCGAGCTGGCTGCGCTTCGCCACCCGCCGTTTCCTCGAATTCTCCCGCACCGTCCCCGAGATCGTCTTCGCGCTGATCTTCGTCATCGCCTTCGGCCTGGGACCGCTGCCCGGCATGCTCGCCATCGCGATCCACACCATGGGCGCCATGGGCAAGCTGTTCTCCGAAGTGGTCGAGAACATCGACATGAAGCCGGTCGATGGCATGACCGCGACAGGTGCCGGCTGGTGGCAGATCATCCGCTTTGCCGTGGTGCCGCAAGTCCTCTCCAATTTCGCCAGCTATTCGCTGCTGCGCTTCGAGATCAATGTCCGTGGCGCCTCGATCATGGGCTTCGTCGGCGCCGGCGGCATCGGCCAGGACCTGATCGAAGCCATCCGCAAATTCTACTTCACCGACATCAGCGCCATCCTGCTGCTGATCATCGTCACCGTGATGCTGATCGACTACGGCACCGAGCGGCTGCGCCACGCCCTTCTCAGCCTGGAGCACGGCCGATGACGCTCGCTCTCTCCGCCGACGACCGCGCCTCGCTCGTCGCCCGCCACAAGGCCGCGATCGACGGTTCGCTCAAGACCGGGATCGTCACGATCGCGATCGTCACCGGGCTGCTTGGCCTGTTCCTCTACGGATTGACGACGCTTGAGGTCTCGCTCTGGAAGATCCTGAATGGGCTCGGCAATCTCGGCACCTTCGTCGCCTTGATGCTGCCGCCCGATCCGGGCTCGTTCGGGCGGGCGCTGCTCTTCGTCAAGGCTTTGTTCGAAACCATCGCGATTGCCTTCCTCGGCACCATCCTGGCGGCGATCCTGGCCTTCCCGCTCGGCTTCATCGCAGCCAAGAACGTCGTCGCCAACCGCGTCGTACATTTCCTGGCGCGGCGCTCGCTCGACACGGTGCGCGGCGTTGATGCGCTGATCTGGGCCTTGATCTGGGTCAATGTCGTGGGCCTTGGACCTTTCGCCGGCATGCTCGCGATCATGACCAGCGATCTCGGCGCTTTCGGCAAGCTCTACTCCGAGGCGATCGAATCGGCCGACCGCAAGCCGGTCGAGGGCGTGACCTCGCTGGGCGGCAGCAAGCTCCACGAGATTCGCTTCGGGCTGATCCCGCAGGTGTTGCCGGTGATCGCGAGCCAGGTGCTCTACTACATCGAATCCAACACCCGCTCCTCGACCATCATCGGCATTGTCGGCGCCGGCGGCATCGGGCTTTATCTGGCCGAGACCATCCGCACCCTGGAATGGCAGCAGGTCTCGTTCCTGATCCTGCTGATCCTGGCCGCTGTGACCGCGATCGACTTCCTCTCCAGCAAACTGCGCTTCGCGATCATCGGGCAACGGGCGGTGTGAGGGCTTTTTCCTCCGCTCGCGAGAGAAGGTAGCTCAATCCGAAAACCAGCAAGCGCGGGAGCCCTCTCCTGTAAGGAGAGGGTTGGGTGAGGTGTCGGCCGTTTGACGCTTTGGCCGTAACCTGACCGCTGCTCCATCGTCATTGCGAGCGCAGCGAAGCAATCCAGGGAGGCGTAGAGCGTGCCCTCCTGGATTGCTTCGCTGCGCTCGCAATGACGGCAAGGTCGTCACACAACTGGTCCAGGGGCCTACACCTCACCCCTGCCCCTCTCCTTGCAGGAGAGGGGTTCCCCGCGCCCTTTCGTCATGGCCGGAACCATGACGGCCCCAGCCCTCACTCCTTGAACGGCTCGACCACCATTTCCATGCGTTCGCCGGTGAAGACGCTGTTGACCAGATGGATCGGCGTCAGATCAGGCAAGGCGTCTATCGCCGCCGAGACCATCACGGCGGCGCCGGGCGCGATCTCGAGCAGCAGCGCCTCGCGCTCACTGGCGAGCCGCGCGGTCAAGCGCGTGGAGAGGCGAACATAATCGTCGATACCGACAGCCTTGAACGCCGCAGTCATCGAGGCGCTCGCCTCGCGGAAGACGCGGTCGAAATCCGGGAAACGCTCGACCGAAAGCCAATGCGTGCCTGTCCCCATCGGCGTACCGTCGGCACGGCTCAGGCCTTCGATCCGCCACAGCGGTGCGCCCGCCTCCAGGTCGAGTTGCGCGCAGGTCTCGGCATCACCCGTCACCATCGCCGTCGACAGCGTCTCGCTCGAGCCGACGATGCCGAGCTTGCCGAAATTGGTGCGCATGCTGACACGCCGGCCGATCGGATAAGGCACGCGCCGCGCGCTGACCTGGGTGCCGCGGCCCCGCGCGACCGTGACCAGCCCCTGCTCGGCCAGATGGCGGAAGGCCTGGCGCACGGTGTGGCGATGCACGCCATAGCGCTCAGCCAGCACGACCGAGGCCGGCAGCGTATCCCCGACAGCGTAATCGCCGCGGCCGATCGCAGTTTCGAGCTCGCCGGCGATGCGGCGCCAGGCCGTGCCGTGCTCCTCGATGGCCTCGCTGACATCCGGGGCAGCGCTCGTCATCAAAATTTCATCCAAAATGTATAGACCTTTCCCGGCAACGAGCCTATCATAGTCTAGACATTAGCGAGTGACCAGACGGCGCATGATGATGACCGACACAGATCCAGGCAAGACGACGGCACGCGAGACGACGGCGCGGCAACGCTGGATGGCGATCCTCGCCCGTGCCTCGCGCGGCGAGATCGAGACATTGGCTGGGGCCGCGCTGCCGACCCATGAAATCCTCAAGGCGCCCGAGACCGGCACGGTGATGGTCGAGGGCCGCGCCGGCGGCGCCGGGCGGCGCTTCAACCTCGGCGAAGCGACGGTGACGCGCTGCGTCGTCAGGCTGGAGAACGGCGCAATGGGTTTCTCCTACGCGCTCGGCCGCGACGGCCGCAAGGCGCGTCTCGCCGCGATCCTCGACGCCAGATTGCAGAGCGAGGACGCCGATGGCGCGCTTCTCGCCGGCGTGACGCAGCTCGCTGCGACGCAGGCCGCGGCACGCGACCACGCCTCGCGCAAGGCGGCCGCCACCAAGGTCGATTTCTTCACTCTGGTCAGGGGCGCGTGATGCAGACCGAAAACCTGATCGCAGCCGGTTTCACCGATCCGGTCTTCCAGTCGCAGGCCGCCTTTCGCGCCGTGCTCGCGGCCTTGTCCGAGCCCGGCACCCTGCAGAGAGTGTCCGGCGCGATCCTGCCGCCGGACGGGCTTTGCGCCGCGACCGCGACCGCCTTGCTGACATTGGCCGACTACGAGACGCCGATCTTCCTGCCGCAACAGCTGCGCGACGGCCCGGCCGGCGCCTGGCTACGCTTCCATTGCGGCGCGGCGATCCTGGACGCTCCCGCCGGGGCGGTCTTCGCGGTCATCGACGGAGCGAGCCCTGCCCCGCCGCTCGCCGCCTTCGACCCCGGCCATGACCAATTCCCCGATCGTTCCGCGACAGTGCTCGTGCAATGCGCCTCGCTCACCGGCGGCGAGAGCGTGACCCTGAGCGGCCCCGGCATTGCCGGCAGCCGCAGCATCGCCCCGCGGGGCTTGCGCCCCGGCTTCTGGGCCGAGGTCGCGGCCAATGCCGAGCTCTACCCGCTCGGCGTCGATCTCATCCTCAGCTGCGGTGACGCCCTGATCGGCCTGCCGCGCACCACGCAGATCGAGGAGACGACGTAATGCCCCACCGGGAGGTCTACTAATGTATGTCGCGGTCAAAGGCGGCGAGGCCGCGATCCTCGCCACGCATGATCTGGTCGCCGAGGCGCGGCGCGGCGATGAGGCCGTGCCGGAGCTCACGGTCGCGCAGATCCGCGAGCAGCAGGGCCTCGCTTGCGCCCGCGTCATGAACGAGGGCTCCCTCTATGACCTCGACCTTGCGGCGCTGGCGCTGAAACAGGCGCAGGGCGACGCGATCGAGGCCGCCTTCCTGATGCGGGCCTATCGCACGACGCTGCCGCGCTTTGGCTCCTCCGAGCCGGTCGATACCGCGCAAATGGCGATCCGGCGCCGGATTTCGGCGACCTATAAGGACCTGCCGGGCGGACAGGTGCTCGGCCCGACCTATGACTACACGCATCGGCTGTTTGATTTCGCGCTGATGGATGAGCCCAACGGTTCGGCCGGCGAGGCCCGCCCGGCCGCAACGGCCCTCGACGCCGCCATGCCACGCGTGCCCGACATCCTCGGCGCGGAGGGGTTGATGGAGGCGGAGGCGCCGCCCGAGGGCGATCCGCGTCCCTTCGACCTCACCCGCGAGCCGGTCTCCTTCCCGGCCGATCGCGATGTCCGGCTGCAGGCGATGGCGCGTGGCGATGAGGGCTTCCTGCTCGGGCTCGGCTACTCCGTGCAGCGCGGCTATGGCGGCAACCACCCCTTCGTCGGCGAGATCAGGGTCGGCGAGGTTTGCGTCGAATTCGTGCCGGAGGAGCTCGGCTTTTCCGTCGATCTCGGCGAGATCACCTTGACGGAATGCCAGATGGTCAACCAGTTCCAGGGCTCGAAGGACGTCGCCCCGCAATTCACCCGCGGCTACGGGCTTTCCTTCGGCCATTCCGAGCGCAAGGCGATGTCGATGTCGCTGGTCGACCGGGCGCTGAAATGCCGCGAGTTCGGCGAGGCCGCCAACTACCCGGCCCAGCAGGACGAGTTCGTGCTCTACCACTCCGACAACGTCGAGGCGGCCGGCTTCGTCGAGCATCTCAAGCTGCCGCATTACGTCGATTTCCAGGGCGAGCTCGAACTGATCCGCCGCATCACCCGCGAGCGCGAGCAGCGACTGGCGCGCGAACAGGACACCCTGCCGGAGGCAGCCGAATGAATGCCCATCAGACGCTTCCGGCCGACGATGCAAAGCCGGCTTATAATTACGCCTATCTCGACGAGCAGACCAAGCGGATGATCCGTCGCGCCTTGCTCAAGGCCGTCGCGGTGCCGGGTTACCAGGTGCCGTTCGGCTCGCGCGAGATGCCATTGGCGCGCGGCTGGGGCACTGGCGGCATCCAGGTCACGGCCGCGATCATCGGCCCCGACGACACGCTGAAGGTGATCGACCAGGGCGCCGACGACACCACCAACGCCGTCTCGATCCGGCGCTTCTTCGAGCGCACGGCCGACGCCCGCACCACCGAGGCGACGGAGGAGGCGACGATCATCCAGACCCGCCACCGCATCCCGGAAGCGCCGCTCAAGGCAGGCCAGATCATGGTCTATCAGGTGCCGACGCCCGAACCCCTGCGCCGGCTCGAGCCGCGCGAGGCCGAGACGCGCAAGATGCACGCCTGGGCCGAATACGGGCTGATGCAAGTCAAGCTCTACGAGAACATCGCCCGCTTCGGCGAGGTCACCACGACCTATGACTACCCGGTCATGGTCAATGGCCGCTATGTCATGGCACCCTCGCCGATCCCGAAATTCGACAATCCCAAGATGCACATGTCGCCGGCCCTGCAGCTCTTCGGCGCCGGTCGCGAGAAGCGCATCTACGCCCTGCCGCCGCATACCAGCGTGAAGAGCCTCGATTTCGAGGATCACCCCTTCCGCATCCAGAGCTGGAACGAGCCCTGCGGGCTTTGCGGCGCGACCGACAGCTATCTCGACGAGGTCGTCACCGACGACAAGGGCGGGCGCATGTTCGTCTGCTCCGACAGCCATCATTGCGAGACGCGGCGGGAGGCCGGCCATCGCGGCACGATGCTGGCCGACGCCTCGGCGCTGCATCTGGTCGAGGAGATGAAGCCATGACCGTCCACGTTTCTCTCCCCGAGGCGGCGCTCGATCCCGAGCCCCTGCTCTCCGTTGCCGGCATCAGCCGCTTCTATGGCGAGCGGATTGGCTGCGAGGGCGTCTCCTTCGACCTCTGGCCGGGTGAAGTGCTCGGCATCGTCGGCGAATCCGGCTCGGGCAAGTCGACCTTGCTGCGCTGCCTCGCCGGCATCGACCGGCCCGACGAGGGCGAGGTGCTGTTCCGGGGCTCGGGCCAGCCGCTCGACATCTATTCGGTGGCCGAGCAGGAGCGCCGCCGCCTGATGCGCACCGCCTGGGGCATCGTCCACCAGAACCCGCGCGACGGATTGCGCATGGACGTCTCGGCCGGCGGCAATGTCGGCGAGCGCCTGATGGATCGCGGCGACCGGCATTACGGCAAGATCCGCGAGCGCGCGCTCGACTGGCTCCAGCGCGTCGAGATCGCCGAGAACCGCATCGACGACAGGCCGCGCCAGTTCTCGGGCGGCATGCAGCAGCGCCTGCAGATTGCCCGCGTGCTGGTCTCCGAACCGCGCCTCGTCTTCATGGACGAGCCGACGGGCGGCCTCGACGTTTCCGTGCAGGCGCGCCTGCTCGACTTGCTTCGCGTCCTGGTGCGCGATCTCGGCCTCGCCGCCATCATCGTCACCCATGACCTGGCGGTCGCGCGGCTGCTTACCGACCGATTGATGGTGATGAAGGACGGCCGCGTCGTCGAGCAGGGCCTGACCGACCAGGTGCTGGACGATCCGCACCACGCCTATACGCAGCTTCTGACTTCGGCGGTGCTGAGTGTGTGACGCCCACCCGTCACACCCTCGTCACTCCGCCCGCACAAGGCACTGACATCATGACCACGATGATTCACGTCGAGAACGTCGCCAAGCATTTCACCCTGCACAATCAGGGCGGCGTCCGCTTGCCGGTGTTCGACAACGTCAATTTCAGCGTCGCCGCCGGCGAAGCGCTGGTGCTGGCGGGCGCTTCGGGCGCGGGAAAATCCAGCCTGCTGCGCATCCTGTACGGCAATTACCGGCCAAGCGCGGGCATGATCGCCATCACCCATGCCGGACGCCAGATCGACATCGTCTCGGCCGTACCGCGCACCGTGCTCGACATCCGCCGCCGCACGCTCGGCTTCGTCTCGCAGTTCCTGCGCGTGATCCCGCGCGTCTCCGCGCTCGACATCGTGCGCGACCCGCTGCTCGCCCGCGGCGTCGATGCCGTGGAAGCCAGCGAGCGGGCCAAGGCCATGCTGGCGCGACTCAACCTGCCCGAACGGCTCTGGGGGCTCGCCCCGGCGACCTTCTCCGGCGGCGAGCAGCAGCGCGTCAACATCGCCCGCTCCTTCGTCGATCCCTCGCCGATCATGCTGATCGACGAGCCGACCGCCTCGCTCGACGCCGCCAACCGCGACATCGTGGTCGCGCTGATCGCGGAGGCCCGTGCTAAAGGCTGCGCCATCGTCGGCATCTTCCATGACGAGGCGGTGCGCGAGGCCGTCGCCACGCGCTATCTCGACATCACCGATTTCAGAAAGGCCGCCTGATGCAAACCGTTCTCACCAACGCCAGACTGATCCTCGAGAACGATGTCGTCTCCGGCACGATCGCCTTCGACGAGACCGGCATCACGTCGGTCGATCAGGGCAAGTCATCCCTGCCTGGCGCCATCGACGTGAACGGCGATTATGTCGCGCCGGGTCTCGTCGAGATGCACACCGACAATGTCGAGAAGCATTTCATGCCCCGGCCGAAGGTGTTCTGGCCGAACGGGCTTGCGGCCGCTCTCGTCCATGACGCGCAGATGGCGGCTGCTGGCGTCACCACCGTCTATGACGCGATCTGCGCCGGCACGCCCTTCTCGGCCAAGGACTACCGCAAGGACATCTTCGCCGATGTGATGAAGGCGCTGGCCGAGGGCCGGCGCGAAAACGTCTTCCGCATCGACCACCGCATCCATATGCGCTGCGAACTGACGAGCCCGGACTTGCTCAAGGACATCGAGCCCTATCAGGAGGACGAACTCGTCCAGCTCGTCTCGTTGATGGACCACACGCCCGGCCAGCGGCAATGGCGCAATATCGAGCACCTCAAGACCTACGCCATGGGCAACGGCAAGACCGAAGCCGAGTTCGAGGCCGATGTCGCCGTCCGCCAGTCGGAGGGCGCGGCCAATGTCTCGCGCAACTGGAGCGCCGTCGTCGAGATGTTCGGCTCGCGTGGCATCCCGATCGCGACCCATGACGACACCACGCTCGAACATGTCGAGGCCGGCATCGCATCCGGCGCCGTAATCTCGGAATTCCCGACCACGATCGAGGCCGCGGAAGCCGCCAAGCAGCGCGGGCTCGCCACGGTCGCGGGCGCACCCAATGTCGTGCGCGGCGGCTCGCATTCCGGCGGCGTCTCGGTCGCGGAGCTGGCCGAGAAGGGCCTGCTCGACGGGCTCTCCTCCGACTATGTCCCGGCAAGCCTGCTCCAGGCCGTGCTGAAGCTCCATGCCAGCCATGGCATCAGCTTGCCGCAAGCCATGGGCATGGTGACCTGGAAAATCGCCGACATCCTGGGCTTGAAGGATCGCGGCCATCTCAAGCCCGCCCTGCGCGCCGACCTCGTGCGCTTCAAGGTGCTGGGTGCGACGCCGGTGCTCGCCGCCGTCTGGTCGAAGGGCGAGCGGGCATTTTGACCGCGCCGCGCTACGCCCTCTACTACGCCCCCGCCGCCGACAGCGCACTCTGGCGCTTCGGCAGCGCGACGCTTGGCTATGACGCGATCGCGGCTGCGGATGCGCCTTTCACGATCCCGGCCGGCTGCGACGCGGAAAGCTGGCCGACGCTCACCGCCGAGCCCCGGCGCTATGGCTTCCACGCGACGCTGAAAGCTCCGTTCGAACTGGCCGTCGGCCGCCAGGAAGGCCAATTGCGTGCCTTCACGCATAATTTTGCCTCGGGGCTGAATGCGGTTCCGCTCAAGGGTCTCAGCGTCACCGCGCTCGGGTCCTTCGTGGCGCTGACGCCTTCAGCCGAGAGCCGGCCACTGCAGGACCTCGCTTTCTCCGTCGTCCAGGCCTTCGAGCCCTTCCGCGCCCCGTTGAGCCCGGCCGATCTGGCGCGCCGTCTCAAGAGCCCGCTGACGCCAGCGCACCGGGCCTATCTCGAAGCCTATGGCTACCCTTATGTCGGCGATGCCTTCCGCTTCCACATGACGCTGACCGGCTCGCTACCGACCGAGCAGGTCTTGGGCGTCAAGCAGGCGCTGACGCAGGCCTATGCCAAACATGTCCCGCCGGCCCCGGTCGCGGTCGACCGGATCGCGCTCTTCAAGCAGGACACGCGCGAGAGCCGCTTCCGCCTGCTCGACAGTTTCGTTCTGGGGTGATGGGCACGGCCGGGCGACCCATTTGCGTTGGCCACCCCCTCAGCCCTCATCCTGAGGAGCCATTCCGCCAGGAATGGCGTCTCAGGAAGAGGGTTCAGGGTGTTCCAGCAGTCATCAGCCCGCGCAGCACAGCGACGAACTCTGTCGCCGCCTCGGCCACGGTACGGTCGTTCTGGATCGTCACCAGCTCGGCGCGCTGCGTCTGCAAGGGCGCCTCACGGGCGAGCCTGGCTGCGATATCGGCCTCGCTCTCGCGGCCTCGCGCGGCGAGCCGCTTCGCCAGCACCGCATTCGGAGCGGTGATGTTGACGACGCTCACCCGCCCGGCCAGCCGCTCGGCAACCGGAATGACGCCACGCGAGATGTTGACGATCACGGCCTGCCCGCACGCGATGCCGGAGAGTTCCGCCGCGGGAATGCCATAGGTCAAGCCATGCGCACCCCAATTCAGCGCCATCTCGCCGCGCGCGACGGCCGCCTCGAATTCGGCTTGGGAGCAGCTGTCGTGATCCTCGGCGCCTGCCATCGCCGGCCGCGTGATCAGGCGGCGGGCAAAGTGGAACCGGGCATCGCCAGCGAGCGCCGCGCGGGCGGCGTCCATCAATGTGTCCTTGCCGGCTCCCGACGGGCCGACGACGAGGATGAGAGCTCCCGGCGCTGCGGCCGGCAATCCTGAAGCGATCTGAGAAGGAAGCGACATCGTGGCCAAGGAAACAGGAAAGAAACTGGGACTGGAACCTCTGATCGACCCGACCGCGCAGGTGCGGCAGGCGACGCTTGGACGCTACACCGAGATCGGCGCGCGCACGTCCTTCGTCGAGTCGACGATGGACGACTACTCCTATGTCGTGAACGATTCCAATGTCATCTACACGACGATCGGGAAATTCTGCTCGATCGCGGCGATGACCCGGATCAACCCCGGCAACCACCCGATGCAGCGGGCCAGCCAGTCGCATTTCACCTATCGCGCTTCGGCCTATTTCGACGATGCGGAGGACGATGCCGCGTTCTTCGCCTGGCGGCGCTCGACGCCGGTGACCATCGGCCACGATGTCTGGATCGGCCATGGCGCGATCATCCTGCCCGGCCGCACGATCGGTACCGGCGCGGTGGTCGCGGGCGGCGCGATCGTCACCAAGGATGTCGCGCCCTACACCATCGTCGGCGGCAATCCGGCCAGGCCGATCCGGCAGCGTTTCCCGGAGCCGATCGCCGAGCGCTTGCTGGCACTGGCCTGGTGGGATTGGGAGCATGCGCGCCTGCGCACGGCGCTGGCGGATTTCCGCAGCCTGTCGGTCGAGGCGTTCCTGGAGAAGCACGGAGGGTAGATCATCCGGCGCACAGCGCAGGGTTGTGAATTTGATCTATATCAACCGGCCTGGAGAGAGACTGTTAACCAAGAGAACGGCTTGATCTGATCGGAAAATAGGCAAAACGTCACCGTTGGGAATGTTGAGATGGACCCTACCGATCACCTCTCCACTCGCCTCAGCTTCATCGAGTTCGATGCAGCCGCGCAACAGCGCATGCGCGACGTCAAGGAGGTGATCGTCGGGGCGCTGCCAGGCGCGCTCGAGGCGTTTTACCGCCAAGCCAGGACCTTCCCGCAGACACGCGGCTTCTTCTCCAGCGAGCAGCATATCGAAAGCGCAAAGCAACGACAGCAGGGCCACTGGCAAAGAATGGCGGATGGCGCATTCGACCAGCCCTATGTCGATGCCGTCACCACCATCGGCAAGGTCCATGCCCGGATCGGGCTGGAGCCACGCTGGTATATTGGCGGCTATGCCCTGATCCTGGAGAAACTGATCGCCGGCGTGCTGGAAGCGCGCTGGCCCCGAAACGCCTTCGGCCGGCAGAGCCCGGGCGCAAGCGAGCGTTCGGGCGAGATTTCGGCCATCGTCAAGGCCGCCCTGCTCGACATGGACTACGCCATCTCGGTCTATCTCGAGGCATCGGAAGCCGCCCGCCTCAAGATTGAGGCCGAAGCGCGTGCGATCGAACAGGCCAAGGCGGGCGAGCGCGACAAGGCCATAGCCTCCGTCAGCGAAGGACTGGCCGCGCTTGCCGGCGGCGACCTGACCTTCCGGATCGCCGAAAACATTCCGGAGGAATACGCGTTGATCCGCGATAATTTCAACGCCGCCATGATGCGGCTGGAGGACATGGTCTCGACCATCCAATCGACGTCGGAGCTCATTGTCGGCGCCTCTCAGGAGATCAATACCGGCTCGCAGGACCTGTCGATGCGCACCGAGCAGCAGGCGTCGGCGCTGGAGGAGAGCGCTGCCACGACCGAGGAACTCGCCGCCTTCCGTCAAGACGTCGGCCCAGTCCTCCCGACTGTCAGTTTCGCTCTCCGACGAGGCGAGCTCCATCGCCCGCACCGGCGGCACCATCGTCAACGACGCGATCGACGCCATGTCGCGGATCGAAGAGGCTTCGACCCGAATCTCGGAAATCACCACGGTCATCGACGGCATCGCTTTCCAGACCAATCTGCTGGCGCTCAATGCCGCTGTCGAGGCCGCCCGGGCAGGCGACGCAGGGCGCGGCTTCGCCGTGGTCGCCGCCGAGGTACGCGCGCTCGCTCAGCGCTCCGCCGCCGCGGCCAAGGACATCACAGCCCTGATTGCTTCCTCGGACGCCGAGGTGACAGGTGGCGTGAAGCTGGTGCGGCTGGCTGGCGAAACGCTGGAGAAGATCGTCGACGCCTCGGTCCGCGTCTCCACGACGGTTCAGGAGATCGCCGCCGCCTCGGGTGAGCAGGCCAACGGCATCGACGAAATGAGTCAGACCGTGGCGCATATGGACGAGATCACCCAGCAGAACGCCGCGCTGGCCGAGGAAAGCGCGGCAAGCGCCCGTGCGCTGCTCGACCACATTGCGCAGCTCAACCGGCTCGTCAGCGCCTTCCGGACACAGGATACACGCAGTCCCGCCCGTCCGATGCGACGGGTCGCCTGAGGCCGATGATTTAGTCGCGCAAGCGCCAGACCGAACTCTGCTTGATCTCGGCGTCCTCCAGCGAGCGCGTCACCGGAACCTGATAGGTCGCCAGCGCCTCCAGCCTGTCCCGAGGCAGATAGCTGCGGCCGGGATCGCCGATCAGCACGGTCGCGCCGCGCGCCTGCAATAGCGAGAGCCAGTCAATGATGCTCTCCGCCATCGCGCGCTCATAGCAGACATCGCCGGCGCAGATGACCTCCCAGCCCGCGTCACGGCCGATCAGATCGTCGAGCAGAACCTCGACGTGAACGCCATTGGCCTGCGCGTTGAGTCCGATCGCCTCGCCGGCGAAGGCGTCGATGTCGCAGGCTTCGACCCGCGCTGCACCGGCCTTGGCGGCGGCAATCGCCACGAGCCCCGAGCCGCTGGCGAAATCGAGCACGCGCTTGCCGGCCACGATTTCGGGCTGGTCGATGAGATAGCGCGCCAAGGCCTGTCCGCCGGCCCAGGCAAAGGCCCAGAAGGGCGGCGGCAGGCCAATGGTGGCAAGCTCATCTTCGGTCTTCTGCCACAGCTCCGTCGCCTCCTCGGCGACATGGAGCAAAATCTCCGGCGCATGCGGCACCGGCAGCAACCGCGTCTGCGCCAGGATGAAGCCGCGCCGGTCGAGCCCGATGGCTACTGCGCTCACGCCGCGACCTCGGTCGTCGGCTGGTCCAGCAGGCCGCGATAGAGCGCCTTGACCGCGTTCATCACATCGCGCTCGGTATAGCCATCGATCAACCTTGCGCGCGCGCTCGTGCCCATGCGCTCAGCCAGCGCCGGGGCGCCGGCGAAGGTGATCAGTGCCTTGGCGAGCGCGGCGGCGTCGTCGGCGGGCACCACGATCCCGTCGCGCCCGTCGCGGACGAAGCTGCGGCAGCCCGGCACATTCGTGGTCAGGATCGCGCGGCCGCAGGCCGCCGCCTCCAGGATGGTGCGTGGCAAACCCTCGCCGCCGCGCGAGGGCAGGATGCAGAGATGGTGCTGGCGCCAGACGCCCTCGATATCGCGTGTCGGGCCGGCCCAGTTGATGCCCGGCTGGACCGCCCATTGCTTCAGCGTCGCCTCGGGAATCGCCTTGGGATTGGACGGGTCGGGCGCGCCATGCACCGTGAGCTCGACGCGCGCGCCTTCTGCCCGCGCCAATCGCACCGCCTCGACCGCGAGATCGACGCCCTTCGACCAGAGCATGCGCGCGACCAGCGCGACCTTGAGCGGCGGGGTCGCCGGCATCGGCTCCGGCATCAGGATCAAGGGATCGACGCCCGCGCCGCCGACGATAGCGACCTTGCCCGCATCCTGCGGATCGAAGCCCAGCGAGACGGGATCGTCGGGGTTCTCGAACAGGAAGCGGGTTTGCGGCCCGTCGATCGCAGCGCGCAGCCAAAACCGGACGGCGAGCCGCGCCGCGCCCGCGACCAGGCCCTGCTTGGCGCCGAGAAAGCCCAGGCCCGTCAGCGCATAGACGCGGCGCTCGACGCCCGCGAGCTTGCCGGCGAGGCCGGCGAGCACGATCGGCTTCAAGGCGATGCAATGCAGGATGTCGGGCCGCTCGGCCTCGATCAAGCGCTTCAGCGCCGTGATCTGGCGGTAAAGCGCGCGCGGATCGAGGCTGCGGCGCTCGGCCTCCAGCGCGATCAGACGGGCTCCCGTCGCCTCGATGACGCGGCGGTGATGACGCTCACGGGCGATGACGACGACCTCGAAATCAAGCTCGCGCGCAGCCCGCGCCATCGGCAGGAAATGCGAGGCGAAGAACCAGTCTTCCGTGGCAACGAAAAGGAGTTTGGGGCGGCGCATGGCGCGACATCAGGCGCAAGCGGCGCGGAAGGTCAAGCGGGTGGAGAGCACGAGGATCGGGAGAAGACGGTTTGCGCTGCGGCTTCCACCCATGGTGGACCCTAGAAAGTCCGGCGGCTAACTCTTATTGGCTTCGGGGCTGTGTCCTTGGCGGAGGGCTCCATGCCTCGCATACACATTCTCGGCGCATCCGGTTCGGGAACAACGACGCTCGGCGAAGCGCTCGGAATTCTTCTCGATGTGCCGCACATGGATTCTGACGCGTTCTATTGGCTCCCGACCGACCCTCCGTTCCAGACGCCTCGGCCGCTCTCGGTGCGGCAGACCCTGCTTCTCGATCAATTGAAGCCGGACGCGAGCTGGATCTTGTCCGGCTCCGCGCTCAAATGGGCCCAACCATTGGAGCCGCTATACGAGCTGATCATCTATCTGCGGCTCGATCCCGCACTTCGCATGGAGCGGCTGCGCAAGCGTGAACTGGCGCGCTATGGCGAGCGGGTCTCTCCGAACGGAGACATGGCCGCGACAAGCGTGGCGTTTCTCAATTGGGCAGCCGCTTATGATACTGCTGGCGCCGAGCAACGTAGCCGTATCGCGCATGAGGAATGGCTCGCCACGCAAACCGCGCCCGTTCTTCGCCTCGATTCATCCAAGCCAGTGAAACATCTGGCGGCTGCGGTACAGGCGGCCATCCAGTGAGGCGAGAGCGGGTTGAGCGCAGCACAGTGACAACCGGAAAGGTCATCCTCCTCAACGGTGCCTCCAGCAGCGGGAAATCCACCCTCGCCCGCGCTGTCCAGGCCAGGATCGGCGAGCCCTTCTGGCACATCTCCATCGACCATCTGCGCGATGCCGGCGTCCTTCCCTCCGCTCGCATCAAGAGCGGCGAATTCAAATGGGCCGAGATCAGGGGCGGCTTCTTTGCTGGCTTCGAACGCTCGCTGACCGCCTATCTCGATTGCGGCAACAATCTCATCGTCGAATACATCATGGAGAATCGCGAATGGCTTCAGCGAACCGCCCGGCTCCTCAAGGGATATGACGTGTTTTTCGCAGGCATCCATTGCTCGTTGGAGGAGCTGGAACGCCGCGAAATCGCCAGAGCCGATCGACCGATCGGCGATGCCCGCCGGGACTATCACGCCATCCACGCCTATTGCGCCTACGACGCCGAATTCGACAGCACCTTGCCGCCTGACGAGAACGCCGAGCGCTTGATCGCACTCTGGCAGGCCCGCTCGGGCCCTTCGGCCTTGGAACGGTTCGCTGTGGTCGAAGCCTGACTTCCTCCACAAAGCGCCGACGGCTCCCTCGGCGTTTAGCCAAGGGAGCCGATCGGACGATCCATCGTGAAGCGCGGTCTCAGTAGAGCGAGCAGACCTTGCGGTAGCCGGTGACCTCGCCGAAGCGGTTGACGCGCTCGACCATCTCGCAGCGGCGCACCGGAGCATCCTCCTCATAGACGGGCTCGGCATAGGCGCGGTTGGCGGAGGCTGCGAGCAGGCCGCCGACGGCGAGCGCTCCGACGATGCCGGCGCCGACGCCCCAGCCACGATGGCGCGGATAGGCCTCGGCGCTGCCCGCGCCGGCGAGAATGGCGGTGGAGAGGGTGAGTGCGGCCAAAGCGGCGGTCGCGGTCTTCTTGAAGCTGGTCATGATGGTATCTCCCGAGGTCCAGTCGGGGGCGAACCATTCGCCCTCCATGAGCATTGGTCGCAGCGGACGAGCGGGAGGTTCAAAGGGAGACGATTATTTTTTCAGTCTCCGGAACGAGCATCATATTCGCGCGTCATCCTGGCCGAAGCCCTCGGGTCCGACCTTCGGTCGGCCCGAGGACAGGCTCCGCGGAGCGCCGGGATCCATCGGAGGGCCAATCTTTTGCAGGGCCAGGCTCTACGGTGGATCCCGGGACGACCTGCGGTCGCCCAGGATGACGCGGTGTTTCAGAGCTCGATTGTAAGAGGACTCAGGGCCGCGCCGCCGAGACCGGCAGCACCCGCGCCAGGGCGGCCGGCGCATCGACGCGGCCGGCGCCGAAGATCGGGTTGCGGCCCTTGCCGCCGAGATCGATGGCGCTCTCCATCAGGAGCTTGCGCACGCCTTCCAGGTCGAGGTCCGGGCGCTTTTCCAGGAGCAGCGCCACCAGCCCCGAGACATGGGCGGCCGCGATCGAGGTGCCCGAGGAGAAGGCGTAGCGCCCCTCCGGCTCGGCCGCGAGCACATCGACGCCCGGCGCCGCGACCGCTATATAGCTGCCACGATTGGCCTGTGCGAAGGGCTTGTCCTGGGCGTCGGTCGCGGTGACCGCGATGACGTTGGGATCGGCGCCGGGATAGAGCGGGGCTGCATTCGCGCCGCCATTGCCGGCGGCAGCGACCGCGACCATGCCCTTGGTCTTGGCTCCAGCGAGCGAACGCGACAGCAAGCGGTCCTGCGGCCCCGCAAAACTCAGATTGACCACCCGCGCACCCTCCCCCGCCGCCCAGTCGAGCGCCGAGAGGATGTGGTAGGTCGTGCCGTTGGCCGAGGCTGGCGCGCTGTTGCCGGAAAACGCGCGCGCGGCAAGCAGGCGCGCCGCCGGCGCGACACCCTGCAGCTGCGCCTGCGCCATGATCGCGCCCGCCATCGCCGTGCCATGGGCATGGGGCGCGGTATCGCCGCCAACCGCGTCGAAACTGCCGGCGAGCACGCCTTGCAATTCGGGATGAGCCAGATCCGCGCCGGAATCGATCACCGCCACACGGATCTTGTCGCCACGCGCCAGTTTGTGGATGGCGTCGTAATGCAAGGTCTCGGCGACGTATTGCGGCTGCAATTCGCGCTTGGGCGCGACGGAGACCAATGGCGCGACCGGCGGCAGATCGGGCGATGCGATGACGGGCGGCGCGGCCAGGACCGGCGCCGCATCCTCGGGTTTCGGCAGCGAGGCGACCGGCTCGGCGGCAGCGCTTGCGGCTTCAGGCACGGCTTGCGCGGCCTCGTCCTTGGGCGCTTCCGGCCTCAGCGCATCCTGCTGGAGCGTATAGAGGTAGTTCGGCTGCGCGCTGGCGATGCGGGCATCGCCCGCCATCTGCGACAGCACGGTGCGGGCGCTGCGGCCATCGTTCAAACGCGCCCGGATGATGGTCACACCAGCCAGATCGAAGCGGCGGCTCGACATCAAGGTGGCGCGATGACGGCGCAGGACGGCATCGGCCTGAGCATTGGGCGCCAATTCGACCAGGATCTCGTCGGCCACGAAACGGCGCTCGCTTGCTGCGGGAACGATGATGCGCGGCTGCCCGGGGGCGGGGCGCGCGGTCTGCGCCGGGGGCGGCGCCCGGCGCGCTGGTGCGGCGGCTTGCACAGGAGCGGGCCGGCGCGGATGGCGCAGCACCGGCTCGTCGAGATCGTCACCATCGAGGATGATCGGACGCCTCGGGCGGCGCGGCTGCGGCGGCTCGGGCTCATAGGGATCATAGACCGGCCGCCGCATCGCCTGGTCGAGGATGATGCCGCCGATAATTCCTGCGCCGATGCCGGCCGCTCCCCGCCCCCAGCCGCCGGCTCGGCCCGGATAGCGCGACGGACGGCCGGGCCGCCCGGTTTCGACGCGCCCGCCCCTGCCAGGATAGGCGCGGCCGGGCACGGCACTCTCACGGGATGTCGGGATCGCGGTTTGGCTGCGCAGCGCCGGCTGGGCGCGCGTGACGCCCTGCCGCGTCGCCGGATAGTCGAAGTCGCGCCCACCATACGTCTGGGCACGGAGCTCACTGACAGGTGCGATCAGGCCAAGCAGGAGCGCCAGCGCAACGCCATGCCGAAAGCGCAGACCAGCGCGGATCATGACGAAGCGATCGACAAGGCGTGACATCACCTTCGCCCCTCTTCCAGGTTCATAATAGTAGCACAGACGTCGTTTCGGCGGCGCATGATGCGGTGTCAGGGTGCCGGCGCCACGAAGCTGACGATGGCGCCCTCCGCCTTCATTCGCGCCGCGATGGCGTCGACTTGCGCCGGCGTGAGCTTCGCATCGCCGATGCGGACCTTGAAGAAGCCATTGGCGCGCGGCCCATCGACCACCGAAGCATCATAGCGCTTGAAGAAGGCGGCGATGTCGCCCGCCTTGGCCTCCGCAGCAAAACTCAAGAGCACATAGCGGTCAGAGGATTGCACGCCCGGTACCGAGGCGGTCTGGAAACCGCCGCCACCGCCGCGTAAGGCAAGACCGGTGATCGCCACACCCTGGAGCGCGATCAGCGCGAGCGCTGCGGCGCTGGCATAAGCGATCCGACGCGGCGGCTGGGCCGCGAGCCACTGCCCGAACCAGCCCAGGAGGCCGCTCCTGGCGCGGGACAAGAGCGGCGCCTGCCGCGGCTCGGCCTCGATACCGGCCATCAAACGATCGAGTGCCCGAGGTGACGGCGCGCCGAGCTGCTCGTTGAACAGGATGGTCTCGGCCATGTCGTCACGGATGATGTCGAGCCGCAGGCGCAGTTCGGGATCAGCCGCGAGCGCCGTCTCGACGCGCAGCTTGTCGGCCGCCGAGATCCGGCCATTGGCATAGAAGGGCAGCAGCTGTTCGAGTTCGACGCGCTTGGGGTCGGCCGCGATATTGTCAGTCATAGCGTACCTCCCCAACAGATCGTTCGAGCATTCGCCAGCGTGAGTCGGCTGGCGTGGCTTTCGAGAACCCGGGCGGAACGGACATCGGTCCGTGAGCACCGGAAGCGCAGACGATCGCGCCAGACGGCCGCGATGGTGGAATGATCGAGCGGTCTGTCATGGCCAGCCCCGGTCGATGCCTGCCGCCTTGAGCAGTTCGCCCAGCTTCTTGCGGGCATGGAAAAGCCGCGTCTTGACCGTGTTCTCCGGGATGCCGACGATGCGGGCGACCTCCTCGACCGAAGTCTCGTGATAATAGACCAGGTCGATGACCTCGCGATGCTCGAGGCTGAGCTTGCCGAGGCAGGCGCGGATCGCCAGACCCTTATCCTGCTTCTGCAGCACGATCTCCGGGTCGTCGGCTTCATCCTCGAGGCTTTCGGCAAAGTCGTCGTCGAGCCCAGCCTCGCGCCGCTTGCGCAGCAGCGAATAGGCCTTGTTGCGGGCAATCGCGAGCAGCCAGGTCGCGACCGAGGCGCGTGCCTCGAAACGATCGGCCTGGCGCCAGAGATCCATGAAGACGTCACTGATCACATCCTCCGCCATCGTCTCGTCGCGGACGAGCCGCAGCACGAAACGGTAGACCCGAATTTGGTGCCGCGAGAACAGCACCTGCATTGCGAGCCGGTCGCCGGAGGCGATCCGTTTGACGAGGTCGTCGTCCGATTCCGTATGCATCGCCCTCAAGGCCCGGCATTCCGGCTCGCAAGGGTTGGTCGCAGCGAGCGCGTGAAAGGTTCAATCGGAAACGAGATTAATCGGCCCCGCGCATTGCGCCAGTGTTTCCGTTTGTTGCGGGACAAGTGGAGCGCGTAACAATAAGAAGGCGTTGGCTCAGCGAGAGGCGGACCGTGATCAAGAGATTGATCGAAATGGCGTTCGCGGCGACGTCTCGATATCGGGAAACTGCCGACGAAGCGTTTCGCCCGAAGCTGCTGCCGCCCGAGCCGTTCAGCAAGGGCGTTCCAACGCTGCAGGCCGGCGTCTATCGGCCCGTCAGCCCCATGCTGAAGGAGCGCTTCGAGCGATGCGGCCGCTGGACGGTCGCCAGCCACGGAGACTGGCTCTCGGCTGCAGACATGGAGAGCCTTTGGTCGGAAGCCGATACGGCCGCCGACGCTCTGCTTTGCGGGATAAAGCAATCGCAGATCGCAGCGGCGGAAGGCTGGCCGAATGACGCCTCCACCCTGTTCCGGCCAGAACGGCTCTCCCTCTTTGCCGGCAGCGAGTACAGCTATGAGAGGATCTATCTGCTCTGGATCGAGTTCGAGGACGAGCCGGAACTCTGGGTTTACGACGCCAATGGCGAATCCCGCTATCGTGACCTGGCCACCTATCTGCAGGCCTACCTCGCGGAGGATGTCAGCGCGGCCTCGCAGTCCTGGCGCGCCTGACCATCGCTGGCCGAGCTTCGGAGTCTCTCTCCCGAATCCTCGGCAGGGAAACCTCGTTTGCAGATACCGCCATCCCGCGTGATGGCGGCCCAAATCACTTACACGCCCGGCGCAGCGAAAACGGCTGGCAAAATGCCCGCATGGTCGCCGCGGCGACGATCCTGCCGCGCAGCCACTGATCAGGACAAGACGAGGTCGGGGGCGAGCGCCGCCAGGAAGTTCCGGGCGTCGAACAACGCGCCCGGAGCGAAGACGCCGCTTTGTGCCGTCTTGCTGCTCAGGATTCGCTCGGCGGCCTCGACGACCAGAGGCGCGGTGATCGCGTAGATGTCCCGTCCGCGGGCCGCCGCCCGGCGCACCGTACTTCCCTGCCGGATTTCGACCTCCACGAGGAAGGTTTGCGCCGAACGTCCCGACGCGTCGGCCGCGACCGGCGCAGGGGTTGTCGTGTCTCGAAGATCGCGCAGCGGCGCCGTGTTCAGAAAAGTGTGGAGTTCGGAGAGCTGAAGATGGCGCCCGATCAGGACCGCCTCGGTGAAGGGCAGTTCGACCATCTCCTGCGCGCCGAAGGGTTCCGCAAACGACCAGATGGCATTCGGCGCCGGATCGGCCAGCGGCTGCAGCGTCCCGCCGGAGATCGTCACGCGACGGGCCGTGTTGCGCTGCCCTGTGGCGCGCGTCCCCTCGGTCGGCTCCCAACTGTCGAGGGCGATCCCGATGCGCGCCTCATCGGCGTGGCTCCAGTCCCCCATGGCGGCAGTCGCCAGCAGGTCGCTCAGGCCGCCATAGAAACCCATGGCGGGGATGACGACGACGCCGGCCGCTTCGGCCGCCGAGGCGTAGCGCGCAAAGGTCGCCTGGGCGCTGCCTTGCTCGGCCGTCACGTCGAGATAATGGATGCGTGCCTGCAATGCCGCCGAGACCAGGGGCTCGGCCGTATCGAGGAACGGTCCAGCACAGTTGATGACCGCGGCGGCCCCCTTGAGGGCGCGGGCGAGCGAGGCGGGATCTTCGAGGGTGGCGACGACCTGTCTGACGCCCCTGGGAAAGCCGGCCGCCGCCAGCTTGGCTGCGTCACGCCCGATAGCAATGGCCGTGAAGCCGCGTCGCGACAGCTCCCGGACCACGAAGCGGCCGGTATGTCCGGAGGCCCCGTAGACCGCAACCGCCGGCCGGCCGCCCTCTGCTCTCAAAAGCTGATCAGTCATATTGTCCTCCGCGCTACAGACCTGTCTGTTCTATTTAGTTACAGACAGGTCTGTAGCGCGTCAAGCACGAAGCTGCTATCTCTGCCGGCGCCAGGAGAACGACACAGGAGAACAGCACATGAGGACTGAGCAGGAGGGCGGCCGGCCAACCGCGGAAACCGGCCAGGTCGACATGCGCGAGCGGATCCTCGCGATCGCTTCCGACCTGTTCTACCGCCGGGGCGTGCGCGCTGTCGGCGTCGATCTGGTCGTCGAGGCGGCAGGCATCGCGAAAACGAGCCTCTATCGTCACTTTCGAACGAAGGACGACCTCATCGCCGCGTTTCTGCAGCGGGAGGACGAGGATTTCTGGGCGTGCTGGGATGGCGTGGCGGCGCGCCATGGACAGGACGGCGAAGCCGAGCTCGCGGCGCAGATGGCCTGGATCGGAGAGCGCGTCGGCCGCCCCCATTATCGCGGCTGCCCCCAGCTCAACGTCGCCGCCGAGTTTCCCGACGAGGATCACCCGGCCCGGATCGTCGCCCGGATGCACAAGCAGGAACTGCGTCGCCGTCTGCGCGGCATCGCCGAGCGATTGCGGGTCGACCGGCCAGACGAGCTCGCTGCCCAGTTGGCGGTGGTCATCAATGGGGCCTTTGTCAGCTCCCAGATTCTGGCCGACGACGACGCGACGTCGATCCTCCTCCACATGGCGCATGCCCTGATCGCCGCGGCCAGAGGATCGCGAACTTGACCGCGGGAATCCGAACCCTCATCACGCGGTGGACATGGCAGCAGGAGAGGCTTGCATGAGCCGCTATTGGTCGGAGCTTGCCCGGGGTCTGTCGCCCTATGTGCCGGGCGAACAGCCCCGGATTCCAGGGTTGGTGAAGCTGAACACCAATGAGAGTCCGTTTGGGCCATCCCCAATGGCGCTCGAAGCCATTCGGTCCGCCGCCACTGATGCGCTGCGCCTCTATCCGGACCCGCAATCCACATGCCTGCGGGAGGTGCTGGCCGAGCATCACGGCGTCGCGCCCGAACAGGTTTTTGTCGGCAACGGCTCGGACGAGGTGCTCGCCCACAGCTTCGCGGCGCTGCTGAAGCAGCCTGGGCCCCTGCTGTTTCCCGACGTCACCTACAGCTTCTATCCCGTCTACTGCCGGCTGTTCGGCATCGCGCATGAGACGGTCCCGCTCGACGGCGCGATGCGCGTCCGCATTACCGATTATCTCGACCATGGCGGCGCCATCATCATTCCCAACCCGAACGCGCCGACGGGGATCGCACTGCCGCGGGCGGAGATCGAACAACTCGCGAGCAAGCGGGCCGATGCGCCTGTGGTGATCGACGAGGCCTATGTCGATTTCGGCGCGGACAGCGCCATTCCCCTGATCCGCGACCATCCCAATCTGCTCGTGGTCCAGACCCTGTCGAAGTCGCGTGCGCTCGCCGGCCTTCGCGTCGGCTATGCGATTGGCGACCAGGCGCTGATCGAAGCCCTGACGCGGGTGAAGGACAGCTTCAACTCCTACCCGCTCGGGCGCCCGGCCCAGGCGGGCGCCATCGCCGCCATCCAGGACGAAGCTTATTTCCAGGAGACGCGATCGGCCATCATCGCCAATCGGGAGAGCCTGGCTGCGTCTTTGGTCCGGCTTGGCTTCGATGTGCTGCCGTCCAGCGCCAACTTCGTCTTCGCTCGCCACCCCGGCCACAGCGGCCAGGCGCTCTCGGCGGCGCTGCGCGAGCGCGCTGTTCTCGTCAGGCATTTCTCCGGTCCGCGCCTATCCGACTTCATCCGGATCACCATCGGATCGAAAGCGGAACTCGGCCGCCTGACGGAGGCGCTGGCAGAGTGTCTTGCGACGCCATCGCCAGCCTAGAGTGTTTTCGAGCGAAGTGGAGACCGGTTCGCGTGAAGAAAACGCGTTAAAACAAAGAGCTAGATCTGTTTTACGATCCAATTGGATCGGAAACTGCTCTAGCGGCCGCGGTCAGCCAAGCCGAAAGCACGCCTCGAATGCCGGCTTCGCCAGCGAACGCGCAGTAGAAGCAGCCAAGGAGGAGCGACGATATGAAAAAGAGCGCAACGACCACGGGCGAATCCCCTTCGAGCGAATCCCCTGCGCGATTGATCGATGCGAAAATCGCGGAATTGGACGACTGGAGGGGCAAGACGCTCTCCCATATCCGTGCGCTCATCAGGCAGGCGGACCCAGACGTGGTCGAGGAGTGGAAATGGCGGGGTGTGCCGGTGTGGTCTCACGCCGGAATCATCTGCACCGGCGAGACCTATAAGAGCGTGGTCAAGCTGACCTTCGCCAAGGGCGCCTCGCTCGCGGATCCGTCAGCCCTGTTCAACTCCAGCCTCGAAGGCAACACCAGACGCGCCATCGATCTCCGCGAGGGCGAAGAGATCGCTCAAGACGCCTTCAAGGCGCTCATCCGTGCTGCCGTGGCCTTGAACGGAGCTTCGGGCCGATAAGCGCATGCGGCGGCATGCTCACGAACGCCCAATAGAAAAGCCCGCCGGACTTGGGACGCCGGGCGGGCTATTCTTGTATCAGGACAGGATCGTGTCCGATCTCGGACTAACGACCACTAAGCCCGAGCAGCGACCTTCTTTGCCTTTTCGGCGGCCTTGGCGAGCTTTTCCGCCGCCTTGGCGATCTTGTCGGTGCTCGCCTTGGTCTTGGCGGCTTTCGCTGCGGCCTTGGCTTCGATCTGCTCGGCCTTGGCTTGTGCCTGCTCAGCCGCAACGATCGCCGCGGTCTCGGCTTCCACCGCTTCCTTGGCGAGGCGCTGCGCACGCAGGCGGGCGGTCTTCTGCATCACGGCGTCGCGTTCGGCCTGTTCGGCCTCCATCGCGCGCGATGCTTCCTGTTTACGTGCGTCGGCCTTGTCGAAGGCCATTTGCGCCCGCCGCTTGATTTCGTCGGCGGAGAGTCCTCGCGTCGCCATGGCGGCTCGCTCCGATGCTGCGCTTGAGCCGAGAGGCGAATTCGCGTTTTGGACCGTTACGGCCCGAAACGACCCGTCTCTCTGAGAGGAGGCGTGTCACGCCGGCCGGGGCGCAGGGGCCAAGGCCGGAATCGTCGACTGCCGAGCCTCCTGCCGCCGATCGGCCGCGAGCGAGAACCCCGTCAGCTAGAGCGTTTTCAAGCGAAGCGGATACCGGTTCGCGTGAAGAAAACGCTTTGATATAAAGACTAGAGCGGTTGAACGATCCACTTGGATCGGAAACTGCTCTAGAGCATCGTCAAGCGAGGCAGCTCTCGCCGCTTCACCTGAAGATAATGCACTCAAAGTAAGAATCCAGGGCAACCGAGCGATCCAAGCGGACCGGATCGCCCTGGCAATCGTCTGATATCAGCGGCGGCCCTTGCCGGCGGCGCGGAGCTGGGCGTACTGCACGGCTTCCAGCAGCACCTTGCGCGGACGCTCGGCGTCGCGGCGGGCCTGCTCGGCCTTGCGGGCGACTTCGCGGGCGATCTCGGCCAGGCGCTCTTCCTCGGCGAGGCGGGCGGCCTCGATGGCGGCCAGGCGCTCGGCTTCGACCCGGGCGGCGGCCTTCTCTGCATCGCGAACCGCGCGCGCATCGGCAATGGCCTGGCGCTCCGCGCGGCGCTGCTGCATGATCGGGTCATCGGGCCCCGGCCTCGCCTTGAAACGCTCAAGGAGCGCCTGCTTGGCGGCCGCCGAATTGGCCTTGCGATCAGTGAAGCTGCGGTCGTTCGGGTTCTTCAAGGCTAGCCTTCTCTCGTGTTGTCACGGGCGCGATCCGTGCCCCGCGAGGGGCCAATAATCCAGATCGCGCCGAATTGGTATCCAAATCAACGCGCAGGCGCTGCGCCTCCAGCGCGGACCGGCTTCGGCTTGGGCTTCGGCGCGGCGATCAAGCCTTCGCGCTGCATCTGCTTGCGCGCGACCTTGCGGGCGCGGCGAATGGCGTCGGCCTTTTCACGGACGCGCTTCTCGGACGGCTTCTCATAAGCCGAACGGCGCTTCATTTCGCGGAAGACGCCTTCGCGCTGCATCTTCTTCTTCAGGACCCGGAGGGCCTGGTCGACATTATTGTCGCGGACGAGAACCTGCATGCCTGTCTCCTGCGTTTATAGTGACGGAAAAAGGGCCGGGCTATGAACCCCGACCCCTCGTCGAACCGCATCGTCGTTGGACCGGAAGGTTCAGGCGCCAGTACATCCGTGGTCGCCGAACCCAAATTCCGATGCCGACAGATGCGGCTTAGCGGCTCACTCAGCGCGGAGCTGGTCGGCAGACATCTTGCCCGAGCGCTTGTCCTGAACCATCTCGTAGGAGATCTTCTGACCTTCCCGGAGATCGCGCATGCCAGCGCGCTCGACGGCGCTGATGTGGACGAACACGTCCTGCCCGCCATCATCCGGCTGAATGAAGCCGAAACCCTTGGTGGAGTTGAACCATTTAACTGTGCCAGCGGCCATAACGAAACCTTTCGCTAAGTATGTGGGAGCGCGTGATCGCTCACGCGCAAATTTTCGATTTTTTGAGCGGTGAAGGTCGTCAGCAGGCGCACTCTCATGCGCGGGGCCACGTCGTTCGGCCTAAATATCGACAGGCGTCATATGGGCGCTTGAATCGCCCTTGTCAATGCAACCAGCAGATGAAACCGCTTTCGGCATGGCCGCGCCGCCATTGGCAGTGCTTTACAAGCGCGCCGTTTTCGCCAACAGCCAAAGCCGCAAGTCTTGAAAGTTCAACAAGTCCTGAAAGTTCAAACCGGTCGCAGCCGTGAAGACGCCGTCACTGAACCAGTTCCGCCGCATCGTCGTCAAGGTCGGCTCCAGCCTGCTCGTCGACCGGGCGCGCGGCCGTTTGCGCCAGGCCTGGCTCGCCGCGCTGGCCGAGGACCTCGCCGAACTGCATCAGCGCGGCGCCGATGTGCTCGTCGTCTCATCAGGTGCCATCGCACTCGGGCGCACCGTGCTCGGCCTGCCCGCAGGCCCGCTGCGGCTGGAGGAAAGCCAGGCGGCGGCGGCCGTCGGCCAGATCGCGCTCGCCCGGACCTGGGCCGAGGCGCTCAGTCATCACGGCCTCACCGCCGGCCAGATTCTGCTGACGCTCGCCGACACCGAAGAGCGCCGGCGCTATCTCAATGCACGTGCGACGCTGGGCCGCCTGCTCGATCTGCGTGCGATCCCCGTAATCAACGAGAACGACACCGTCGCCACCGCCGAGATCCGCTATGGCGACAATGACCGGCTCGCCGCCCGCGTCGCGACCATGGCCGGTGCCGACCTGCTGGTGCTGTTCTCCGATATCGACGGTCTCTATACCGCCCCGCCCCTCAGTGATCCCGGCGCACGCCATATCCCGCTGGTCGAGCGCATCACGCCGCAGATCGACGCCATGGCAGGCGGGGCTGCCTCCGAACTTTCGCGCGGCGGCATGCGCACCAAGATCGAGGCCGGCAAGATCGCGGCCGCCGGCGGCACGCATATGCTGATCGCCGACGGGCGGGGAAAGAACCCGCTCAGCGCCATCGCCGATGGCGCGCGCTGCACCTGGTTCCTGACCGCCTCCACGCCCGCGACCGCGCGGAAAACCTGGATCGCCGGCTCGCTCGAGCCGCGCGGCGCGCTCCATGTCGACGAGGGCGCGGCGCGGGCCCTGCGCGGCGGGGCGAGCCTGCTGCCGGTCGGCGTCAGCCGGATCGAGGGCGATTTCGCGCGTGGCGACGCCGTGCTGATCCGCGATCCGCACGGTGCGGTGCTCGGACGCGGCCTCGTCGCTTATGATGCAAGCGAGGCGGCGCTGGTGCTCGGCAAGGCCTCGCGCGACATCGAGGCCGTCCTGGGCTATCCCGGCCGCGCCGAGATGATCCACCGGGACGACATGGCGCTGGGCGTCGGTTAAGGTCTGAAGGCATAAAGGGTTTGGATAGGCCGGTCATGACGAGCGAGAGCGCCCTGCGCGTGGTCTCTTCCGACAAGGAGCGCGGCGATGTCGCGGCGCTGATGGGCGATCTCGGCCGGCGCGCGCGCGCCGCCGCGCGCCTGACCGCGCTCGCCCCGGCGGCGAAACGCGATGCCGCGCTCGTCGCGATGGCCGCGGCCCTGCGCGCAAACGTCGCGGATATCCTCGCAGCGAACGCGCTCGATATCGCCGACGCCAAGGCGAGCGGCCAGAACGCCGCCTTCATCGACCGGCTGCTGCTCGACCAGCCCCGCCTCGACGGCGTGGCCGAGGCCGTCGCTTCCGTGGCCGCCCTGCCTGACCCGGTCGGCCGCGTGCTGGCGAGCTGGACGCAGCCCAACGGCTTGCGCTTCGAACGTGTCGCGACGCCGCTCGGCGTCATCGCGGTGATCTTCGAGAGCCGCCCCAATGTCACGGCCGATGCCGGCGCGCTCTGCCTGAAGAGCGGCAACGCCGCGATCCTGCGCGCCGGCTCCGACAGCTTCCGCACCTCGTCGGCGATCGCCGCCGCCCTACGCCAGGGGCTGGAAGCGGCGGGTTTGCCGGCTGACGCGATCCAGCTCGTGCCGACCCGCGACCGCGCGGCTGTCGGCGAAATCCTCAAAGGGCTCGACGGCCATGTCGACGTCGTCGTGCCGCGCGGCGGAAGGAGCCTCGTCGCCCGCGTCCAGAGCGATGCCCGCGTGCCGGTCTTCGCCCATCTCGACGGCAACTGCCATGTCTATGTCCATGCCAGCGCCGATCTCGCAATGGCCCGCGACATCACCCTCAACGCCAAGCTGCGCCGCACCGGCGTCTGTGGTGCGGCCGAGACCCTGCTGGTCGACGAGGCCTGTGCGGCAACGCATCTGAAACCGCTGGTAAGCGCCCTGCTCGACGCCGGCTGCGCCGTACGCGGCGACGTCGCGACGCAAGAACTCGACGCCCGCGTCACCCCCGCGACCGAGCAGGATTGGGCGACGGAATTCCTCGACCGCATCATTGCGGTGAAGCTCGTCGCCGGCCTCGACGCCGCGATCGACCATATCGAGCGCTATGGCTCGCATCATACCGAGGCGATCATCGCCAGCGACGCGCAGGCGGCCCGGCGCTTCCTCGCCGAGGTCGATTCGGCAATCGTGCTGCACAATGCCTCGACCCAGTTCGCCGATGGCGGCGAATTCGGCTTCGGCGCCGAGATCGGCATCGCAACAGGGCGCATGCATGCGCGCGGGCCTGTCGGCGTCGAGCAGCTCTGCTCGTTCAAATACCGTGTCCATGGCGACGGCCAGATTCGTTCGTGACGCAGAATCTAGCCTTGAGCAGCGATCACCTGCGGCTGCCGCCCCATGCGCCGGGCCTGCGCATCGGCCTGTTCGGCGGGAGCTTCAACCCGGCCCATGACGGCCACCGCATGGCGAGCCTGACCGCGCTGCGCCGACTCCAGCTCGACCGCGTCTGGTGGCTGGTGACGCCCGGCAACCCGCTCAAGGACAACGCCGCCTTGCCGCCTTTGGCTGAGCGCGTCGCCTTCGGGCGCGAGATCGCCGACCACGCCCACATCCATGTCACCGGGATCGAGGCGCGGCTGCGCACCCGCTACACCGCCGACACGCTGCGCGCCCTGAAGCTGCGCTGCCCCGGCGTCCACTTCGTCTGGCTGATGGGCTCGGACAATCTCGCCAGCTTCCACCGCTGGAACGAGTGGCGCGCGATCGCCCGGATGATGCCGATCGCGATCATCGACCGGCCGGGCTCGACCCATAGTTCAGTCGCCTCGCCCGCCGCCAACTGGCTCTCGCGCTGGCGGATTTCGGAAAGCCAGGGCGCCGCGCTCGCCGGTGCGAAGCCCCCCGCCTGGATCTTCCTGCATGGCCGCCGCTCCGGTCTCTCCTCCACGCAATTACGCGAACAGGCCGAATCCGATTGAATTTTGGCCTCGCTGAGCGTAATTTGATCAGGTCGCGCTGTGAGCGCGTCGTGATCGAGAGGATACGGAACTGAACCGTTCAACCCTTGGTGAAGCCGAGCCCAAGCCGCTTCCCCAGGCCGCTGTGTCGGAAAACCCATCCGCCGACAGCGTAGCCCTCGCATTGCATGTTCTCGAAGAGATGAAGGCCGAAGACGTCACCGTCATCGACCTGGTCGGCAAGACCTCACTGGCTGATGCGATGATCATCGCGTCGGGCCGGGTGAACCGTCATGTCGCCTCCATCGCCGACAGCCTGGTCGAAGCCCTCAAGGCGTCAGGCCTGCCCACGCCCAAGGTCGAGGGCATGCCGGCCTGCGACTGGGTGCTGATCGACACCGGCGACATCATCGTCCACGTCTTCCGCCCGGAAGTGCGCCAGTTCTACAATCTCGAGAAGATGTGGGGCGCCGACAGGCCCAACGAGCGCCTCGTCAGCTGACCAACGCAGAATGCGAAAAGCGGGAACCGGTTTTCGCATTCTGCTCCAACTTTCCGGAACGAGAGACGCGCGCCGTTGCGCCTCGCCATCATCGCCATAGGCCGGCTCAAGGACGGGCCGGAACGTGAGTTGTGCGAGCGCTATCGCGAGCGCGCGCTGGCGCTCGGGCGCGGGCTGGGCTTGTCCGGTCCCGAGATCGTCGAGCTCGCCGAGAGCCGCGGCCGCCGGCCCGACGAGCGCAAGCGCGACGAGGCCCAGGCCATCACCGCCAAGCTCATGCCCGGGCTGCTGATCGCGCTCGACGAGCGCGGCCGCAGCCTGACCAGCGACGCCTTCGCAGCCAGGATCGCGACCGCGCGCGATGCCGGCACGGCGGCAGCCACCCTCGTCATCGGCGGCGCCGACGGGCTCAGCGACGAGATTCGCGATCGGGCCGATCTGACGATCGCCTTCGGGGCCTTGACCATCCCGCACCAGATCGTGCGCGCGCTGGTGCTCGAACAGCTCTACAGAGCCATGACGATCATCGCCGGACACCCCTATCATCGCGCATGAGACTATTCCGGCCCCTGATTCGCGGATGGCGCAGCCCGGCCTGCTCACGGCATCGCGGCATGCCGTCGGATAAAGACTTCCGCACGTCCTGCAGGCAGGCCTGCAAAGCCTTTGTCGCCCTGTCACTGGCCTTGGTCATCGCCTCTCTCCCTGCCGCCGCCCAATCCCCCGATCCCGAGCAATTGACCCGCGAGGCACAGGCCAAGCAGGTCGAGAAACAGGCCCGCGAGACAGAGCTCAAGGCGATCGAGCAGCGCCTGGCCGGCAATGCCGAGGCGCGTGGCAAGCTGGAGGCCGAGATCGCCGGCATCCGCGCCGACCGCGCCGCCCTCAACAAGGCCCTGCTCGAGGCGACCCAGCGCACCCAGGCTGTCGAGCGGCGCATCGGTGCGATCGAGGACCGGCTCGGCCTGCTGCAATCCAGCGAAGCGGCGATCCGGCGCTCGCTCGAAGGCCGGCGCGGCTTGATCTCCGAAGTGCTGGCGGCGCTGCAGCGCATCGGCCGGCGTCCGCCGCCGGCGGTACTGGTGCGCCCCGAGGATATTCTGGAAGCGGTGCGGGCCTCGATGCTGCTGGGCGCGGTGGTGCCCGATCTGCGCCAGGAGATCGAGATCCTGGGTTCCGATCTCGGCGAACTGGTGCGCCTGCGCGAGAACATCACCGGGGACCGCAAGGCCATCACCACCGAGCTGGAAGGCCTGGCGACGGAACGTCAGCGCCTGGCCTCGCTGATCGAGGCCAGGCGCGAGCGTGAAGCGGGCGCAGCCCGCGACGTCGAGGAGCAGCGCAGCGTCGGTGGCGAGCTCGCGGCGCAAGCGCGCTCCCTGCGCGATTTTGTCGAGCGCATGGAAAAAGAGATTTCGACGGCCAATCGCGCCGCCGAGGCCGCGCGCCAGGCCCTCGAATCGGAAACCCGCGAGCAGCGCCAGCGTATGGCCGCGCTCGCCTTCAAGGACCCCGCACGGCTCGCGCCCAAGATCGCCTTCGCCGAGGCACGGGGCTTGCTTCCATTGCCGGCTGCGGGATCACAATTGCGTGGTTTCGGCGAAAGTGACGGCGCAGGCGGCACGACGCGTGGAATATCTGTGAGTACGCGCCCCAATGCCCTAGTTTCGGCACCTTCGGACGCTTGGGTAGTTTATGCGGGTCCCTTCCGCTCCTTCGGGCAACTCTTGATCCTGAATGCCGGCGGGGGGTACTATCTACTGCTGGCCGGAATGCAGCGCATCGACGTATCGCTGAATCAGTTCGTCCTCGCGGGGGAACCGGTTGCGGTGATGGGCGAAACGTCGGAAGCTGCCGCGACGATCGTAGGTTCTGGGACCGGACAACCGGTTCTTTATATAGAGTTCAGAAAAGACGGCGTTTCGGTCGATCCGACGCCGTGGTGGACGAAATCGCAAGGCGAAAAGGTTCGCGGATGATGCGCAAGGTTTCCCTCGTTTTCGCCGGTGCGGTCATGGGCGCCGGCCTGACCGGTCTGGTCACCCAGACAAAGCTGTTCACCTCGACCAGCGCGGTCGCGGCTTCCGCCGAGGTCTATCGCAGTCTCAACCTGTTCGGTGACATCTTCGAGAAGATCCGCACCGATTATGTCGAGAAGCCGGATGAACAGAAGCTGATCGAGGCCGCGATCAACGGCATGGTCTCCTCGCTCGATCCGCATTCAGGCTATCTCGACGCCAAGAGCTTCCGCGACATGGACACCGACATGCGCGGCCAGTTCGGCGGGCTCGGCATCGAGGTTACGATGGAGGACGGCGTCCTCAAGGTCGCCAAGCCGATCCGCGACACGCCCGCCTCCAAGGCCGGCATCCTCTCCAACGACATCATCCGCCAGATCGACGGCGACGAGGTCAAGGGCCTGAGCCTGACCCAGGCCGTCGAGAAGATGCGCGGCATCATCAACACCCAGGTCAAACTCAAGATCGAGCGCCCGGGCAAGACCGACCCGCTCGAATTCACCCTGACCCGCACCACCATCGTGGTGCCGGCTGTCGAGGAACGCGTCGAAAACGACGTCGGCTATATCCGCATCGGCACCTTCAGCGAACAGACCTATGAGGGTCTGCGCAAGGGCATCGAGAAGGTCAACACCGAGATCGGCAAGGACAAGATCAAGGGCTACGTCATCGACCTCCGCAACAATCGCGGCGGCCGTCTCGACCAGTCCGTGCTGGTCTCCAACGCCTTCCTCGAGCGTGGCAAGATCGTCTCGACGCGCGGCCGCAACGCCGAGGAGACGCAGGTCTTCAACGCCAAGCCCGGCGGCGACCTGACCAAGGGCAAGCCCGTCGTGGTGCTGATCAACGGCTCCTCCGCCTCGGCAGCCGAGATCGTCGCCGGCGCGCTGCAGGACCACAAGCGCGCGACCATCATGGGCACGCGCTCCTTCGGCAAGGGCTCGGTCCAGACCGTGATCCCGCTCGGCGCCAATGGCGGCCTGCGCCTGACCACGGCGCGCTACTACACCCCGTCCGGCAACTCGATCCAGGCGAAGGGCATCACGCCCGATGTCGAGGTCGCGCAGGAGATCCCGGCCGAGCTCAAGGACAAGCTCGGCGAGAGCAAGGGCGAGGCCTCGCTCAAGGGCCATCTCAAGACGGTCGACGGCAAGGAAGAGCAGTCCGGCTCGGCCTCCTACGTGCCCAACGATCCGTTGAAGGACACGCAGCTGATCGCGGCGCTCGACCTGCTGCGCGGCGTCAAGAAGGACGCCGCCGCGCCTGCGCCGGCGCCCGCCCCTGAGGCGCCGAAGCCGAACTGAGCACGGGAGACGCGCCGCCCGGCACTCGACGCGCGGCTCGCCACACGACAAGACTAGACGCGCGGGCCGTTGATTCGGACCGCGCGATCGTGCTGCCGGGAACCGGACCCGCTCTCGGGGACCAGCATGCTTGCTTCAGGTCTTTGCTCTCTTAGCTGAGGACGGCTGCCCTTGGCCGGAACGCCGCTCACCGAGCTCAATCGGCCGCTTGGCCAGAATCGCCCCGCGCCTCATGGCAAACCATGGGGCCTTTGGCTTGCCCTGGGCGCGAGCGGCGCTGTCGGCCTTGCGGTCGTCGCCCTCCTCTTCCTCGTCGCGACGCGCCGCGATCCCGATGGCGGCCAACCGATGGCGACGGCGCTGATCGAAAAGCGCCTCCCCCAATCGCAAGCGGCATCGCCAACGCCGGCGGCCTCCACCCCGGAAGTCCGAACCCAGGCCAGCGCCAGCCAGCTCGAAACCGAAGCCGGCGTGACCGTGGTGCGCCCGGGTGCGGGCGCAGAAGCGCCGGGCTCGATCGTCATCACCATTCCCGACAGCGCCGCGACGACAAAGCTCGCCTCCTCCCCCGACAGCCGGCTGGTCGAGCGCACGCGCCACGGCCTGCTGCCGAAGACCGGCCCCGACGGCGCGACGCCGGCCCAGATCTATGCCCGCCCGCTCGGACCGCAGCCCGCCACCAAGCCGGCAGGGCGGATAGCCCTCCTCGTCGGCGGCCTCGGCATCAGCCAGAGCGGCACTGCCGACGCAATAGCAAAGCTGCCGGGGGCGGTGTCGCTGGCCTTCGCGCCCTATGGCACGGAGTTGGAGCGCACGGTCCAGCGCGCGCGCGGCGAGGGCCACGAGATCTTCCTCCAGGTGCCGATGGAGCCGTTCGACTATCCCGACAACGACCCTGGCCCGCAAACGCTGCTGACCGGCCCGAAGGCGGCTGAGAATATCGACCGGCTGCAATGGGTGCTCGGACGCTTCACCGGCTATGTCGGCATCGTCAATTTCCTCGGCGGGCGCCTGACGGCGGACGATGCCGCGCTCTCGCCGATCCTGCGCGAGATTTCCGGGCGCGGGCTGATCGTCGTCGATGACGGCTCGTCTTCGCGTAGCCTGCTCGCGACCTCGGCCGCGCGCGCCCAGATTCCGGCGATGAAAGTCGATCGCGTCATCGACACGGTCGCCCGGGCCGACGCGATCGACAAGGAGCTCGCCATGCTGGAAGCGCTGGCGCGCGAGCAGGGCATCGTCATCGCCTCGGCGAGCGCCCTGCCCGTCTCGATCGAGCGGATCGCACGCTGGGCCCAGTCGCTCGAGGCCAAGGGCATCCTCGTCGTGCCGGTCAGCGCAGCGCGCGGCTTCCGAAACCCGTCCTCGACAGGCTCCCTGCGATGATCGCTTCCCCACCCAAGGGCTATCGTCCCTGCGTCGGCCTCGCACTGTTCAATGCGCAGGGCCTCGTCTTCATGGGACGGCGCGCCAATCGCAGCCTGCGCGAGCACGTTGCAGACGGCCATGAATGGCAGATGCCGCAAGGCGGCATCGATGCAGGCGAGACACCGCTTCAGGCGGCAAGGCGCGAGTTGCAGGAGGAGACCAACGTCACCTCCGCGACCCTGCTCGCCGAGGCGCCCGGCTGGCTCAGCTACGACCTGCCTGTCGATATCGGCAAGGAAGCCTGGAGGGGGCGCTGGCGCGGCCAGGCACAGAAATGGTTCGCCTTCCGCCTCGACGGCTCCGACGACGAGATCAACACGCTCACCCCCGCCGGCGGCCACAAGGCCGAGTTCGATGCCTGGCGCTGGGAGAAGCTGGAGCGGACACCTGCCTTGATCATCCCGTTCAAGCGCGAGGTCTATCTCCAGGTCGCGACATTGTTTGCACCCTTCGCCCAACCTTAGAGCATCGGCCCGAAAAGTGGAATCCGGTTTCCGGAAGAAGTAGATGCAGACTCAAAGAGTTACAACATCGGACCGATGCTGTAACGGCCGCGCCTCCTGCGCAATCGCCGCCAATTCTCCTTCCCCTTGGGCATATCCGCGTTAAATTGAGCCGACGAATGATTCGCCCGTCGAACTTAGTCCGACGCGGCTGTCATGAAACCCACATGCGGCGGGGTGACGCTCTGGGAATGGTTGATTCGGTCAGTAGATTGCACGCCGCCGTCCTCGCAGCACGTTCGCGCGATCCCGCCTTTTCGCGCACCGCCAAGCTGCTCGGCGAAGGCATGCCTAAAATGGCCAAGAAGGTCGCCGAGGAGGCCGTCGAGGTTGGCCTCGAAGCCGTGCAGGGCGACCGCCGCCGCACCATCCTCGAAAGCGCCGACCTGATCTATAATCTGGTGGTGCTCTGGAGCGAGATCGGCATCGCGCCTGACGATGTCTGGCGCGAGATCGACCGCCGCGAGCAGCTCTACGGCATCGCCGAGAAGCTGCCCAAGGGCCGCCCGATCAAGCTCGCCCAGCCGATCGACGTGGGCTGACGGCCAGCCCCTCTCCCTCAGCTCAGCATCCGCGTATCGCCGCAGACAGAAACCTCCTGGCCAGAGATCGTCTTGCCGAAGGGCGAGGCCAGGAAGACGATCTGCTTAGCGATATCGTTTGGATCGACGAAGCGCTTGATCGAGACACCGGCAAAGAGCCGCGCCGCCATCTCGTCATGCGAGATATTCATGCTGCGCGCCTTGTTAGCGATGACGCTCTGGATGCGCGCGCCGTCGACCAGCCCCGGGCAGATCGCGTTCGCCCTGATGCCGAACTCCCCGAGTTCGGCGGCCAGCGCCTTGGTGAAGCCGATCACGCCCCATTTCGCCGCAGCATAGGGCGAGCGCAGGGGAAAGCCGTGCTTCCCTGCCTGGCTCGACAGGTTGACGATGCTGGCATTGGCGGATTGCTTGAGATGTTCCACCGCAAGCCGCGTGCAGTTGAACTGGCCGGTCAGGTCGATGGCGACGCAAGCGTCCCAATCCGCCGGGTCGATCTCGTCGACGCGGCCCGTCGGGCCTGCGATGCCGGCATTGTTGACCAGGCAGTCGAGCCCGCCCAATGCCGCCAGCGCCTCCCCGAACATCCCGCCCACGGCCTTGCGGTCGGAGACGTCGCAGACCGATTGCGTGATCGCCGGATCGCTTTGCGCCATCGCGGCCAACGCATCGCGATCGACGTCGCAGATATGCACCCTCGCCCCCTCGGCAGCGAAGGCGCGCGCCGTCGCGCGCCCGATACCGCCCGCGCCGGCGGTGACGAGCACGCGCAAGCCCTCGATCTGCAAATCCATGACGCTCTCTCCCTGTGCTGCGGGCTCTAGCCCTTTGTTTTGACGCGTTTTCTCCGCGCAAACGCTTCGCGTTTGTCGCGAGGGAACCGGTATCCACTTCGCTCGAAAACACTCCCGTGGAATCAACCCGATTCCTTGAGCTGCTCTGTCTGTTCGATATGTGCCGCTGCCGCGCCGATATCGGCTTCCAGCGCCGCCCGCGCCGCCGCTGCATCGCCGCGCCGCAAGGCCGCGAGCAGTTTCTCATGCTCCTGCATGGCGCGGCCGCCCTTGAGCCGGCGCGGCTCATGGCGCATATCGAGATTGAGGATCGGCCCGGCCTTGAGCCAGAGCCGCTCGATCATCTCGACCAGGCTCGGCATGCCGGCCGCCTCGTAGAGAGAAAAATGCAGGTCGCGATTGGCGGCGACAGCGCCGGCCGGATCCGGTGCCTCGGCGCTCGCAGCTTGCCTGAAGGCGGCCTCATGCGCCGCGATCCGGACGAGCTGATCCGACGTCACCTTGCGCGCCGCCTCCTCGGCGGCGAAGCCCTCGACGACCAGCCGCAATCGTGTCAGCTCCCGGAACTGCGCCAGCGTCAGCACCGGCACGCGCACCGCCCGCCCCGGCAGCACCTCGAGCGCTCCATCGGCGGCAAGCCGACTGACCGCCTCGCGCACCGGCATCATCGAGACGCCGAGCGCCTCGGCGACGCGGCGCAGCGACAATTTCTCGCCCGGCGCGAGACGGCCTGCGACCAGGAGCGCGCGCAATTCGGCGGTGACCCGCTCGCCCAGGGTCTCGCGCGCCAGCGCGCCGACCTCCTCAAGCGCCCAGGGATCGCGCACCGCAGCCGCCGCATCGGAGGCGTCGTCGCTCGTCGCTGCGGCAGGAACGGGTGAGGGCTGGACATGGCCAATCATGTCTGCCAACCTAACTGTGATCACAGATCACGACAAGCGGCTCCAAGACCGCGAATTCAAAAAGACCACGGCTCGACAATCCAGCGCAAAGCGCGGAACCGTTCTGGGAGGAACGCCTATGACAGATCGACAGCCATCGAAATTCCGCGTCTCGCGCCGCCAGGCGCTGGTCGGCATCGGCGCGGGCGCAGCCACCGGGCTGATCGCCAGCCCCGCGCTGATCCTGGCGCAGACGCCCGACGCCATCCGCTACGGGCATCTGACGCCGCGCACCGGCTTCCTCGGCCCGCTGGGAGAGTACGGCGTGATGGCCGTCGATCTCGCGGTCGAGGAGATCAATGCGGCAGGCGGCGTCAACGGCCGCAAGCTCGAGGCGCTGAAGGAGGATTCGGTCAATCCGCAGACCGCCTCGACCAAGGCCGAGCGCATGATCGAGCGCGACAAGGTCGCCTGCATCCTCGGCGAGATTTCCTCGGCCTCCTGCCTGACGATCTCGCAGGTCGCTGCCCGCAACAAGACGCTCTTCGTCAATACCGGCGGCAATTCCGACGCGCTGCGCGGCGAAAGCTGCAACCGCTACATGTTCCATGTCGAGCATCAGAACTCGATGTATGTGAAGAGCTGCGGCCGCTCGCTGATGGCGCAGGGACTGGTCAAGGGCAAGAAGTGGTTCTCGCTGACCGCCGACTACGCCTTCGGCCATGACCTGCTCAAGGTCGCCAAGCGCTTCATGGAGGCCAATGGCGGCCAGTTCGCCGCCGACAAGCTGGTGCCGACCGATGCCACCGACTTCTCGGCGCTGCTGATCGAGATCCGCGCTGCCAAGCCCGATTTGGTGATCTCCAACCTCGCCGGCAACCAGATCACCAATTTCCTGAAGCAGTATTCCGAATTCGGCCTGACCTTCCCGGTCGCCGGCTTCGGCTTCGACACGGCGCTCGCCTGGGCCGCGGGCAAGGACAATTTCGGCGGCGTCTGGCCCTGCGTCTGGCATCACCTGATCGACACGCCCGAGACCAAGAAATTCGTCGCGGCCTTCACCAAGAAATACGGCAAGCCCCCGGAGAACCAGGCCTGGGGCGACTACATGGCCGTGAAGATCATGGCCCAGTCGATGAACGAGCTGAAGAGCACGGACACCGCAAAGATCCTCGAATATTGGGAGAAGGGCGCGAAGTTCGACGTGATGAAGACGCGGCCCGGCTATTTCCGCGCCTCCGACCACCAGCTGATGAGCGAGATGTACACGATCACCGCTCTGCCGGCGGCGCAGGTGAAGAACCAGTGGGACCTCTTCACCTCATCGCCACCGGTTCCCGGCCCGAGCGAGGATCTCGAGGTCATCGCCACCCAAGGCGACGAGGCCATCTGCAAGATGAGCTGAGAACGCTCCGTCTTTGCCAAATCCGCGCCGTCGTCCCGGACAAGCGGCGAAGCCGCGCCGATCCGGGATCCATGCCTGAAGCGTTCCGGCATGGATCCCGGGTCTCCCTTCGGTCGCCCGGGATGACCGCGCGGTAGATTGATCGAAACTGCAAAGGCCAACCCTTGCTCACCCTCTTCATCCAGCAGGTACTGAACGGGCTGCTCGACGGGGTCTATTACCTCCTGATCGCGCTTGGCCTGTCGCTGATCTTCTCGCTCGGCGGCATCGTCAATCTGGCCCATGGCGCCTTCTATGCCATCGGCGCCTATCTCACGATCGTGCTCGCGCCCCATATCGGCTTCGGCGGCGCGATCATCGCCTCGCCGCTGCTGGTGGCGCTGATCGGCATCGTCGTCGAGCGCGGCCTGTTCCAGCGCTTCTACCGCTCGGACCCGATCCTCTCGCTGCTCCTGACCTTCGGGCTCGCCATGGTGGCCGAGCAGTCGCTGCGCATGATTTTTGGCGCGCCGCCGCTCTCCTTCTCGATTCCTACCGCATTGCGCGGCCAGATCTTCCTCGGCGAGTTCATCTATTCCCGCTACCGCGCCTTGCTCTTGCTGATTGCGGCAGCCTGCGTGCTCGGCCTCTGGTTCCTGCTCCAGCGCACCGCCTTTGGCCGGGTCGTGCGCGCCGGCGTGCAGAACCCCGACATGGTCGGCGCGCTCGGCATCTCGCTGCAGCCCTATATGGTCGCGGTCGCCGGCCTCGGCATCGGGCTTGCGGGGCTCGCCGGCGTCTTGCTGGCACCGATCTATTCGATCCACCCGGCCATGGGCCAGGAGATCATCACGCCCGCCTTCGTCGTCGTCGTCATCGGCGGCTTGGGTTCCTTCTGGGGCGTCGTGGTGGCGGCGCTGATGGTCGGCCTGGTCAAGGGCATCACCATCGGGCTCGGCTATACGCAATGGTCGACCGCCGTGATCTATCTGATGATGCTGCTCGTTCTGCTGTTCAGGCCCCGCGGCCTGTTCGGCGAACGCATCCAGCGCTTCGAGTGAGGGACGCCATGACACCCTCCCCGCGCGACTATGCGCCGCTCCTGATCGCAGCCGCAGGCCTCCTCGCCTTGCCGTCGCTGATGCATGCGATCGGGCTCGGCACCACCTCGGCAACCGAGATCGTCGTCTTCGCCATCGCCTGCATGGCGCTGAACATCCTGGTCGGCACGACCGGGCTCGTCTCCTTCGGCCATGGCGCCTGGTTCGGGCTTGCCGCCTATGCCGCAGGATTGATGCAGCGCAACTGGTTCCCCGGCCAGTTCGCCTTGCCGATTCTGCTCGCGGTCGCCTTCGTGGCGCTCATCGCCTTCGCCTTCGGGGCGCTGATCCTGCGTCGCAAGGGCGTGTATTTCTCTTTGCTGACGCTGGCGCTTGCCGCCATGACCTATTCCGTCGCCTTTCGCTGGACAGCGGTGACAGGCGGCGAGGATGGCCTGGGCGGCATCAAGCGCCCGCTCTTCCTCGGCATCGATTTCGAGGCGGCCCTGCCCTTCTACATACTCGTCGCCACCATCGGCATGGCGGTGGTCTTCGCGCTCTGGCGCTTCCAGCGCTCGCCGGTCGGCACCGTGCTGGTCGCGATCCGCGAGAACGAGCAGCGCGCCCGTTTCCTCGGCTATGCGACCGACCGCTACAAGCTTGCGGCCTTCACGCTTTCGGCCGGGCTGACCGGGCTTGCCGGTTCGCTCCTGATGTTCAACAACCGCATGACCTCGGCCGACCCGATCTCGGTCGCCTTCTCCGGCGAATTGCTGGCCATGGTCGTCATCGGCGGCATGCGCTCCTTCCTCGGCCCGGCGCTGGGCGCGCTCTTCTTCGTCATCTTCCGCGACTATCTCTCGAGCGCGACCGAGAACTGGCTGTTCTGGTTCGGCCTGCTCTTCGTCGCCTTCATCGTCTTCTCCCCGACCGGTCTCGTCGGCGTCGGAGAGCGCCTGCTCCGCCCTTTCCGCAAGCAGCTTGATGGCGACGCGGCGATGTCGGCCCGCCAGGCTGGCGCGGTGACGCTGCCGGCCTTCATGAAACCCGTCGACAGCGTCAATGGGCCGATCCTGCGCGCAACCGGCCTCGCCAAAAGCTTTGGCGGCATCAAGGCCGTCGAGGGCGTCGACATCGCGATGCAGGACCGCCGCCTGCATGCGCTGATCGGCCCCAACGGCGCCGGCAAGACCACGGCCTTCAACCTGATCTCGGGCCTGTTCAAGCCCGATCGCGGCGAGGTCCGCTTGCGCGAGCGCCAGATCGCCGGGCTCTCGCCGGAGGCGATCACCCAGGCCGGCATCGGCCGCGCCTTCCAGATCACCAACCTGTTCCCGACGCTCACGGTCGCCGAGAATGTCCGGCTTGCCGTGCAGGCGCGCTCAGGCGAGCGCTTCGCGCCCTGGCGCGCCGCCGCCTCGCTGGCGCAGGTCAATGACGAGACCAGCCAGGTCATCGACACCATGGGCCTGCGCGGCATCGAGGGCGCGGAAGCAGGTTCGCTCAGCTATGGCGGCCAGCGCCTGCTCGACATGTCGCTGGCGCTGGCGACCAAGCCGCGCGTGCTGTTGCTCGATGAGCCCCTGGCCGGCCTCGCCGCCGCCGAACGCGAACGCGTCGGCAATCTGATCAAGTCGATCTCGACCGATTTGCCCGTGCTGCTGGTCGAGCATGATATCGACCGCGTCTTCGCCATTGCCGACCATGTCACGGTGATGAACGAGGGCTCGGTACTGGTCGACGGCACCGTCGAGGATGCGCGTTCATCGCCGCGCGTGCAGGAGGTCTATATCGGCTCGGGCGCCCATGCGCTCGCCGAAAAGCCGCGCGAGAGCGCGGCGCGCGAAGCCGTGCTGCTCGGGCTCGACGGCGTCGACACCTATTACGGCAAGAGCCATATCCTGCGGCAGGTCGCGCTCGACGTGCATGAGAACGAGATCGTCGCCTTGCTTGGCCGCAACGGCGCCGGCAAATCGACCCTGCTCAAGACCATCACCGGCATTGCCCCGCCGGCTGCCGGCACGATCACGCTCGCAGGCTCCGATATCGCCAGGCAGCCGCCAGCCGTGATCGCGCGCGCCGGCATCGCCTATGTACCGCAAGGACGCGGGCTTTTTGCCGGCATGAGCGTCAAGGACAATATGGAACTTGGCCGGCTCAAGCGCCTGACCGGCAATGGTTCGCATTGGGACGACGACAAGATCTTCGCCTTCTTCCCGCGCATCAAGCAGCGCTGGCATTCCCCGGCCGATTACCTCTCGGGCGGCGAACAGCAGATGGTGGCGGTAGCGCGCGCTCTCTCCGGCGACACCCGCGTGCTGCTGTTGGACGAGCCCTTCGAGGGTCTGGCGCCAGCCGTCGTCGAGGAATTGTTCGAGGCCTTCGACAAGCTGAGACAGGAGATCGCGATCGTGATCGTCGACCATCATCTCGATCTCGCCTTGGCGCTGTCCGACCGCACCGTCGTGCTGGAGCGCGGCGCGGTCGTCCACACCGGCCCCTCGCGCGCGCTGAGCCAGGATCTGGCGCTGCGCCGGCAGGTGCTGTGGCTGTGATGGTGCACCTTTCGCCACCAGCAGCCCTCATCCTGAGGAGCCGCGCAGCAGCGTCTCGAAGGATGCTCCAGGAGGTTCCGGAGAGCGCTGAAGCATCCTTCGAGACGCGCTCCTGCGGAGCGCTCCTCAGGATGAGGGCTGAGGATTTCAAAGCTATTCCGAAGGATCTCCCCGCATGACAAAGACCGCCATTGTCGGTTCCGGCCTGATCGGACGCGCCTGGGCCACCGTCTTCGCCAGCCACGGTTTCGAGGTCGCGCTGCATGACGTTGCGCCGGGCGCGGCCGAGGCGGCTCGCGCCCATATCGCGACCAATCTCGAGGAACTCGCCAGCCATGGGCTCGTCGACGATCCCAAGGGCTCGGCCGCCCGCCTTCGCGTCGCCACCGATCTCACTGACGCGCTGGCCGGCGCCGAACTCGTCCAGGAGAACGGACCGGAGACGGTCGAGGCCAAGCAGGCCCTCTTCGCCGAGATGGATGCGCTCGCGGCGCCCTCGACCATCCTCGCCTCCTCGACCTCCTTCATCATGGCGTCCGTCTTCAGCGAGGGCCTCGCAGGCCGCGCCCGCTGCCTCGTCGCCCATCCCGTCAACCCGCCCCATCTCGTGCCGATCGTCGAGCTCGCGCCCGCGCCCTGGACCGATCCTGCGATCGTCGCCCGCGCCAAGGCGCTCTATGAGCAGGCCGGCCAGGTGCCGATCACGCTGCGCAAGGAGAAACCCGGTTTCGTGCTCAACCGCCTCCAGGCCGTGCTGCTGGCGGAAGCCTTCCGCCTCGTCGGCGAGGGGGTGGCGAGCGCCGAGGATGTCGACAAGACGATCCGCGACGGGCTCGGCCTGCGCTGGTCCTTCATGGGGCCGTTCGAGACGATCGAGCTCAATGCGCCCGGCGGCATTCCCGATTATTGCGCCCGCTATGCCGAGTCCCTGAACCGCATGGTCAAATCGTCCGAGGGCCTCGGCAATCCGTTCGGGGAGGACATCGTCGCCGAGGTCATGCGCGAATGGCCCGGCACGCAATCGCCCGAACGCGTCAAGCACCTGAGCGATTGGCGCGACACCCGGCTTGCCGCCCTGCAGGCGCATAAGCGCGCCTCCGCGCGCAAACCCTCCTGAGATCGACCAAAGATCGCCCCCAAGCCCGAAAGGACGAATCGCCATGGCGAAGAACCGCAAAGTCATCATCACCTGCGCGGTCACCGGCGCGATCCACACCCCCTCCATGTCGCCCTATCTGCCGGTGACGGCCGATGAGATCATCGATGCGGCGGTCGGTGCGGCCGAGGCCGGCGCGGCGCTGGTCCATCTCCATGCCCGCAACCCGGTGACAGGCCAGCCCGACCAGTCGCCCGCGGCCTTCGAGCCTTTCCTGAAGGTCATCAAGCAGCGCTCGAACGCCGTCATCAACATCACGACCGGCGGCGCGCCGACCATGGGCATCGAGGAGCGGCTGGGCCCTTGCGCTTATTTCAAGCCGGAGGTCGCCTCGCTCAATATGGGTTCGATGAATTTCGGCCTCTACCCGATGCTGAACCGCTTCAAGGACTTCAAGCATGATTGGGAGCGGCCCTATCTCGAGGGCTCGAAGGACCGCATCTTCAAGAACACCTTCCAGGACATCGAGAACATCCTGACCACCTGCGCGGAGAACGGCACGCGTTTCGAGATCGAGTGCTACGATATCGGCCATCTCTACACGCTGGCGCATTTCGTCGACAAAGGCCTGGTCAAGCCGCCCTTCTTCGTCCAGTCGGTGTTCGGCATCCTCGGCGGCATCGGCCCGCATCCCGAGGACGTCATCCATATGAAGCGCACCGCCGACCGGCTCTTCGGCGACCAGTATCACTGGTCGGTGCTCGGCGCCGGCCGCCACCAATTGCCGATCGCGGCGATGGCGGTCTCGATGGGCGGCAACTTGCGCGTCGGCCTGGAGGATTCGCTCTGGCTCGGGCCGGGACAGCTGGCGAAATCCAACGCCGACCAGGTCCGCGCCGCCCGCATGATCATCGAAGGCCTCGGCCTCGAGGTCGCGACGCCCGAGGATGCCCGCGCGGAGCTGCAGCTCAAGGGCGCCGACAAGGTCAATTTCTGACGCGCTCAGACAGCCCGGTTCCGTGCTTGCGGAGCCAAACGGCGCCGCAAGCGGATCGACGCGAAGGCGCAAAATCGAACGTGGCTCTTATCGCGGCTGCTCGCTCACCGCTTCCACAAGCGGGCAAGCCGCTGTTTCCGCCGGCCATCCACATCAGCTTGGCCGGCGCATCATTTCAGGGTTGCCAAGACGAACGAGAGCGGCTATCTCCGCGCCATCGGGTCGGCACGCCTCGCGCTGCTTGCCCCGGTACGCGCCCGTAGCTCAGCTGGATAGAGCATCAGACTACGAATCTGAGGGTCAGAGGTTCGAATCCTTTCGGGCGCGCCATTCTTCTCACGGACTTAGCATCGGTCCTGGGATACGCAGCGACAGCGTTGAATCTTTCGCTGTCCAGATGCGGTCCAACTTGCAAGGCTTTTGCGCCCCGTTCGGCTTGAGCAACGTCGCAATGCGGCTGTGAACAAGGTTGTTCGCCCATTCGACACTCTGCGAAGGATCGGCAAACGCGATCTCGCGCACCCAGGATAGCCTGCCGGGAAGCGAATAGTGCAGGTGCCCCGCCGACATCGGCTTACAGGTCGCTTGACATTGAAGATGCGTTTATCATTATCGATATTGATGAACGCGCCTCTTCCCAGACTGATCCGAAGGCCACGCGACGTGGTCTACGAGTCGCTGAAGCGACAGATCATGATCAATGAGCTGCGCCCCGAGAGCGCTTTGACCGAACTCGGCATGGCGCGCGAGCATGGCTGCAGCCAGGGCACGATCCGTGAAGCGCTCTTCCGCCTGCAGGAGGACGGACTCGTCACCCGCTCCGGCCATCGCGGCACCATGGTCACCCGGCTCGACCCCGAGGAGGCGGAGGAAATTCTGGCCTTGCGTCGCCGCATCGAGCTGCGCGGCGCGTTGCGGGCGGCGCAGCATGTCGATAGCGGCAATCTGGAGCGTCTGCAGGCCATCCAGGCCGATATGGACGCAGCCGCCGCAGCCGGCGACGAATATGCCCTGATCGCGCTGGACATGGCTTTCCACCTGACCATCTTCCGGCTCTCCGGGCTGGACGCGCTCGAGCAGATCCTGACCCGCTGCACGCTGCATTCGCATCGCTCGAAGCTCTGGGCGCCGGGCCATCGCCGCCCGCTGGTCGAGACAGCCGCTCGCCACCGGGAGCTGTTCGCATTGCTCGCGGCCCGCGACGGCGGGGGCTTGTCGCGGGCGATCGCGGAGCACATCGACACCATCGTCCTGCGCGACGGAGAAGCCTGATGCAGCCCTGGATCGATCCACAGATGGAGGCGATCCTGGAGCGCATGCGCAGCGGTCCGGCCTTCGACTTCCGCGCCGCACCGATCGCCGAGGCGCGCGCGACCGTCGATGCCGCGACATTGCCCTGGAGCGAAGGCGCTCCAGCCATCCCGGCGCGCGATCTTGCCATTCCCACTGCGGGCACCGCCATGCGCGCGAGGCTTTACCAACCCGAGGCCGCGCCGGTCTCCGCCGTCATCGTCTATGCCCATGGCGGCGGCTGGACCTTCGGCTCGATCGAGACCCATGACGGCACCATGCGCCATCTCGCAGTGGAAGCAGGCTGCGCTGTCCTCGGCGTCGATTACAGGCTCGCGCCCGAGCACCCCTTCCCCGCGCCGCTCGACGATCTCATGGCCGCCATCGCCTTCGTGGAGCAAGGCGGCCTGGGCCAAGCCATTCCCGCCGGCGCAATCGCCGTGGCGGGCGATTCCGCCGGCGCCAATCTGGCGCTCGCGGCACTGTTGCGCCGGCGCGACGAAGGCATGCCGGCGCTCTCGGCCGCGGCGCTGTTCTATGGCTGCTACGAGCCCGATTTCTCGACACCGAGCCATGCGGCGTTCGGCGGCGGCGACTACCTGCTCACCAGCCCGAACATGCGCTGGTACTGGAACAACTTTCTCGGCGGCGAGCCCGATGGAACGCTGAGCCTAGCCGCTCCCGTCCGGTCGAATCTCGCCGGCCTGCCACCGCTCTATCTTTCGGCCGCGGGGCTCGATCCGCTGCGGGACGACACGATCGGGCTGGCCCGGCGCCTCGGCGAAGCCGGGGTGCCCTTCCGTTTCGACCATGTTCCCGGCGTCGTGCATGGCTGCCTGCGCATGAGCCGGGAACTCACTGCGGCCGCCGCCATGCTCGCGGCCGGCGGCCGACACCTTGCCGACCACCTCAACGATAAAAAAACCGGAGGAAACCAACCATGGAACGCAGGGCTTTCATCAAGCTAGCGGGCGCAAGCGCACTGTCCGTTCCGCTTGTCGCCCCTCTCGCCCGCCCCGCCATCGCTCAAGGCGCGACGACCGTGCGCTGGTGGTATCATTTCGACAATCCGCAGCATTCGCCAGCTGAACTCGTCACCAAGTTCGAAGCCGAGAATCCCGGCATCAAGGTTCAGGCCGAGAGCATTCCCTGGGGCGGCGGCAACGACTACCAGACCCGCCTCTTCGCTGCGCTCGTCGCCGGCAACGGTCCCGATTGCGCCATGGTCCGCCTGTCCTGGGCCGCGCGCTTCCAGCAGATGAAGGCGCTTGCCCCGATCGACGACCTGATCGCCGGCTGGGCTGGACGCAGCGACATCGCCGACAACATCTGGAAGCTCAACAAGGGCGCAGACGGCAAGCAATATTACCTGCCGCTGCAATATGTCGTGCTCTATCTCTACTACCGGCAGGATCTGTTCGAGCAGGCGGGCCTGAAACCGCCAGCGACCTTCGAGGATTTCCGTGGCGCGGCCAAGGCGCTGACCAAGGCCGATCTCTCTGGCTTCGGCCTGCGCGGCGGCGCCGGCGGGTTCGACCATTGGGGGCCGTTCGTGCTCGGCGGCGGCGCCAGCTTCGAAAAGGGCGGCATGCTCAGCGAGAAAGCGCTCGCTGCCAATCGCTGGTTCGTCGATCTCACGCTCAAGGACAAGGTGGTACCGGCCTCGGCGCCGACCGACAGCTTCCGCCAGATCGTCGATACCTTCAAAGCCGGCCGCACTGCCATGACCATCCACCATATCGGCTCGGCGAATGAAATCGTCGGCGTACTTGGCGACAAGGTCTCGGCCGTGCCGGTGCCGCGTGGCCGCGACGGCAAGGGCTGGACCTATTTCGGCGATGAATCCAACGCCGTCTTCGCGGCCAGCAAGGCGCGCGAGGCCGCCTTCAAATGGTGCGCCTTCCTCTCCACCGCGGAGAACAACGTGGTGCTCAACAAATTCACCGGACAACTGCCGATCGCCTCCTCGGCGGCAAAGGACTGGACGCTGCACCCCAAACGTTTCGTCGAGGCGAGCGCCGCCTCGCTGCCGATCGCAGCCTCACTGCCCGATTCGCCCAAGACGCCGGACTTCATCGCCAGGATCTGGCCGGCCAACATGCAAAGAGCGCTGCTCGGCCAGATCCAGCCCGACGAGATGATGCGCGCCATCGAGCAGCATTTCCATGGCTGACGGGACTGGCGGCGGCCGGACGGCCGGCCCCCGCCCCTTGCCCTCGTTTCGACAGGCTCGCATCGTGGCTTCGCTCACCACCACGGACAGAGGCAGGCCGCCCCTTGGGCGCGGCGCGATGCCATTCTGGTTCCTGCTCCCGGCCATTCTGGTCACGGCAGGCGTCGTGCTCGTCCCCGTCGCGCAGACGGCCTGGCTCAGCCTGCAGGACTACCTGCTCTACGACCCCGACAATGCCCGCTTCATCGGGCTCGGCAATTTCGCCAAGATCGCCAGCGACGAGGTCTTCTGGATTTCGCTCGGCCAATCCTTCATCTGGATCATCGGCGTCGTCGGACTGCAATTCCTGCTTGGGCTCGCCGCGGCTTTGCTGCTCAACCAGAGCTTCTGGTGGCGCGGGCTGGCGCGGTCGCTCGTCATCATCCCCTGGGCGCTGCCGAGCGTCATCATCGGGTTGATGTGGACCTGGATGTACGACTTCAACCTCGGCGTCATCAACGACATCGCGATGCGCCTTGGCCTGATCGCGGCGCCGATCGCCTGGTTGGCGAGGCCCGACACTGCGCTTTACGCCATCATGCTGGCCCTGATCTGGCAGGGGTTCCCCTTCTTCGCCGTGACCATCCTGGCTGGCTTGCAGACCGTGCCGGCCGAACTCTACGAAGCGGCCGAGATCGACGGCGCCACGGGGCCCCAACGACTCTTCCACGTGACCCTGCCTGCAATCGCCGACGTGATCGCCACCGCCCTGCTGCTGCGCACGATCTGGGTGGCGAATTCGCTCGACGTCATCCTGGTCATGACGGGTGGCGGGCCAGGCTACGCGACCCACACTTTGCCCCTCTACGCCTTCCTGCGCGCTTCGAGCAGCATGGAGTTCGGCTATGGCGCGGCGCTGGCGCTGATCCTCACAGCGATGCTGCTGGGCGTCGTCTTCCTCTATGTCCGGCAGGCCGCGAGGAGCATCGAGACATGATCGAGCGCCGCTCTCGCACCCGGCGCATTCTGGAGGTCGAGCTTCCCGTCCTCCTGATCGTCCTCTTCGCGCTTGGCCCTTATGGCTGGATGATCCTGACCTCGCTGAAACCCCAAGTCGAGCTCTCGACCTGGCCCCTGACCTATTGGCCGCGCGAGCCGACGCTCCAGCATTACAGCGACCTGATCGCACGCACGAACTTCGCCGGCAGCCTGGGCAACAGCCTGATGATCGCGATCGGCGCCAGCCTGCTTGGCCTGGGAGTCAGCATCCCGGCGGCCTATGCCTTCTCGCGCTTCCGCTTTCGCGGCCGCCAGGGCCTGCTGACCGGCTTCCTCGTCATCAACATGTTCCCGGTCGTGCTGCTCATCATCCCGCTCTTCCTGATGATGCGCCGTTTCGGGCTGATCGACACCTTTCTCGGCGTCATTCTCGGTCATTCGACCTTTTCGATCCCCTTCGCGATCTGGATGCTGACCAGCTATTTCAACGCGATCCCCAAGGATCTCGACGAAGCGGCGATGATCGACGGCGCCAGCCGCCTCCAGACCATCCGCCTCATCATCCTGCCGTTGCTGATGCCCGGCGTCGTCACCGCGGGCATCTACATCTTCATCACCTCCTGGAACGAATATCTCTTCGCCATGATGCTCTCGGGCCAGGCGGTGCGCACCGTCACGGTCGCGCTGCAGCTCTTCATCGGCGAATTCACCATCCAGTGGGGCCTTCTCACGGCCGGCGGCACGTTGATTGCGCTGCCGGTCACCTTCCTCTTTCTCCTGGTGCAAAGGCGGCTCGTGGGCGGACTCACGGCCGGAGCGGTGAAATCATGATGACGAATTCCATCGGGGTCATCTCGATGTTCTATGCGCGGCCCTTCGCGCGCGAGCATTTCGACTGCTTCCAGCGGATCAAACGGGCCGGAGCCGATGTCGTCGAGCTCCTGGTGCCTGAGCCGGGCGAGCTCGATCTTGTGGAGACCCGCGCAGCGATCAGGGATGCCGGCCTGTCCTGCGTGCTGGCCGCCCGGGTCAATCTCAGCCGCGACCTCGCCAGCGCCGAGATCGGCGCGCACAAGGCCGGCATCGCCTATCTGGAAGCTTGCGTCGATATCGCCGCTACCTTGGGCGCCACCATCGTCGGCGGCCCACTCTATGGCGCTCCGCTGGTCTTCGCTGGTCGGGCGCCCGCCCCTGTCGATGAGAGCGAACGCAAACGCCGCATCGACGCCATCGTCGCGGGGCTCGCGCAAGCCGGCCGGCGCGCTGCCGATTCCGGCATCCTGTTCGGCGTCGAACCGCTCAACCGCTTCGAGACCGATATCTGCAACACGACCCGCCACGCGCTCGAAATCGTCGAGCGCGTCGGCAGCCCGGCTGTCGGCGTGATGCTCGACACCTTCCATATGAACATGGAGGAATTCGATCTCACTGATGCCATCCGCAGGGCGGGATCGCATCTCGTGCATTTCCAGGCCAATGAGAACAACCGCGGCTTCGTCGGCTCCGGCCATATCGACTGGCCCGCGATCGCGCGAGCCCTGCGCGACGTCGCCTATCGCGGGCCGATCGTGCTCGAACCCTTCCGGCGCAGCGATGAGCGGGCCGGCACGCCGCTCGCCCAATGGCGCGCGCCGACAGGAAACGAGGACGAACCGCTGGCCGCCAGCATCGCCTTCCTCAAGGCCGCGCTCGCCTTCGCCGGGAGGACGGCATGACCGCCCCCCCAAGCACGCTGCGCATCGGCTGGATCGGCTGCGGCACCCACGCCAACGAAATGCTGCTGCCGCAACTGACACGGCATGATGTCGAAATCGTCGCGCTCTGCGACACGGATGAGGAGCGGCTGAACACAACCAGCCGGCGCTATGGCGTCGCCGAGGCCAGCCGTCTGCGCGACTGGCGCGACCTGCTCGCGCGCGACGATCTCGACGCTGTCGGGCTTGCCGTCGGCCCCGGCCTGCATCACGAGATCGGACTGGCGGCCATCGCGCGCAGCTTGCCGCTCTTCATCGAGAAGCCGCCGGCGCCGACGGCCAAGCAGGCGGCCGAACTGGCCGCCGCTGCGGCAAGCCGGAAGGTACCGGTCGTGCTCGGCTTCATGAAGCGCTACTCGACCGCCAATCGCATCGCGGCGAATGTCATCGGCTCAACCGAGTTCGGGGAAACGGCGAGCTTCCTCGGGCAGTACATGACCGCGCCGACCTACTTTGCCAACAACCCGGACTATTCCGGCTTTTATCTGCATCATTGCGTGCATTATTTCGATCTGGTGCCGCATTTGATGGGGCAGGTCGCCTCGGTCGGCGCAAGGCGACACGAATTGGCGCCGGGCAAGCTGCTGCTCCATGTCGATTTCCGCTTCGCCAATGGCGGCATCGGCACGCTCGTCATGGGTACGCACCAATCGCGCGGCACGCCGATGGAATGGTGGCAGGTCATGGGTGACCATGCCCGCGTCGAGGTGCGCAACCTCCACGAGGTCCGTTATTTCCGCAATCCGCCCTTCAAGGTCTCGAAACCCGAGGCGAGCCTGATCGACGGGCAGGATACGCTGGTCTGGGAGCCTAATTTCACGGCCGCCGCCAATGAAGATCACAAGGGCTATCACGCTCTGCTCGGCGACTTCGTCCGGGCCGCGCGGGGCGAACCGACCGCGGCGCCGAGCGCGGCGGATGGCGCCGCAGCCATGGCCCTGCTCGAACGGACCATCGCGGCTTCCGAATAGGCGCCGCGTCAGTTCGAAAAGCGAGGGCATTCGCGTTCGACCAGAGCTGGCCGATCACGTCCGCAATGGGCCGACGAAACCGCCCTGCATCAGTAGCGGACGTCGGCGTCTTGCCCGAAACGAGGCCTTCGCACGCCAGGGAAAGGCGCCGGGGAAGCTCGGGTAAGTGGCCAGCCGGCCCGCAATAACCGCAGACGCCACAAGCGGTGACGGCTTCGACTACGCTGCGACGCGCGCGCTCATCGTCAGCAGCTCGTAACGCGCGACGGTCTCGCCATCCTGGTTGAAGACCTCGGCGTCCCAGCGCACCTCGCCATATTCCGGCTTCCGTGCCGCCTGCTTCTGCTTGACCGTGAGGCGGACGCGGATCGTGTCGCCCGGCGAGACCGGCTTGAGGAAGCGCAGGTTGTCGAGGCCGTAATTGGCCAGGAGCGGTCCCGGCGCCGGATCGACGAAAAGACCCGCGGCGAAGGCGAGAATGAGATAGCCATGGGCGACGCGGCCCGGGAAGAACGGGTTCGCCTTGGCCGCCTCCTCGTCCATATGCGCATAGAAGGTGTCGCCGCTGAAATGGGCGAAATGCTCGATGTCGTCGAGCGTGATCGCGCGCGCACCGGTCTCGACCGTGTCGCCGACCGTAAGGGCGTCGAAGTCCAGCTTGAAAGGGTGGGTTGCCGCGACCGGCGCGGGAGCGCCCTTGATCCAATTGCCCGTCAGCAACGAGAGGCGCCCGGGCGAGCCCTGCAAGGCCGTGCGCTGCATGTAGTGGAACACGCCGCGCAGGCCGCCGAGCTCCTCGCCGCCGCCGGCGCGACCGGGACCGCCATGGAGCAGATATGGCAGCGGCGAACCGTGGCCGGTCGATTCCTTGGCGCAGTCGCGGTCGATGACGAGCAGGCGGCCATGATAGGAGGCCATGCCGAAGATCAGCGCTTCGGCCACCCCCTGGTCGTAGGTGAAGACCGACGCCACCAGGCTGCCCTCGCCCATCGCCACCAGCGCGACGGCCTCATTCAGGCTGCCATAGCCCATCAAGGTGGCGACGGGGCCGAAGGCTTCCGTCGTGTGCGCATGGCGCGCCTCACGCGGTTTGGCGCAACGCAGCAGCACCGGCTGCATGAAGGCGCCCGTCGCGATATCGCCGCCGATCACGGTGGCGCCTGCCGGATCGCCGCACAGGATCTCGGCCTCGCCTGCGATCTCAGCCACTTTCGCGCGGACGTCTTCGCGCTGGGCCAGACTCACCAGTGGCCCCATGCGGACCTCATCGAGGCGCGGATCGCCGAGCTTGATCGCGGCAAGCTGGGCGGTCAGCGCCTCGCCGACGGCTGTCTCCAGCTCACGCGGAACGAAGATGCGGCGGATCGCCGTGCATTTCTGGCCTGCCTTCACCGTCATCTCGCGCACGACCTCCTTCACGAAGAGATCGAATTCGGGTGTGCCGGGACCTGCGTCCGGGCCGAGCACCGCGGCATTGAGGGAATCGCGCTCGGCGATGAAGCGTACGGCGTTGCGCGAGACGGCCGGATGGTTGCGCAGCTTCTCCGAGGTGCCGAGCGAGCCGGTGAAGGAGAGCACATCCTGTCCCGTGAGATGGTCGAGCAGGTCGCCGGTCGCGCCGCAGACGAACTGCAAGGCGCCCGCCGGCAGAATGCCGGACTCGACAATCAGCCGGATGACGGCTTCGGTGACATAGGCCGTCGCCGTCGCAGGCTTGGTGATGACGGGAACGCCGGCGATCAACGCGGGCGCGAGCTTCTCCAGCATGCCCCAGCACGGGAAGTTGAAGGCGTTGACGTGGACGGCGACGCCCTGGAGCGGGGTCAGCACATGCACGCCGACGAAGCTGCCGCCCTTGGACAGCGCCTCGCTCGCGCCTTCCACGACGAAACGCTCGCTCGGCAGATCCCGCCGCCCGCGCGAGGCATAGGCGAACAGCGTGCCGATGCCGCCGTCGATATCGATCAGGTTGTCGCGCTTCGTCGCACCGGTCTCGGCGGCCAAAGCGTAGAGCGGCTCCTTATGCGTATTGAGATAGGTCGCCAGCGCCTTGAGCAGATCGGCCCGCTGATGAAAATTCAGCGCCCGCAGAGCCGGTCCGCCGACATCGCGTGCATGCGCAACCACCGCAGCGAAATCGAGCCCGGCACTGGAAGCGCGCGCGACAACCCGGCCATCGATTGCGCTGGGAATATCGACGAGACCCGAGGATGCCTCGAACCATTGGTCGAGCGCGTAGCTTTTCAGGATGGCGGTCATGGCTCAGAGTCCTCCCGGTCAGCGGAGCCTTGCGTTCGCGGTTGACAAGCGAGCTCCTTGCGTAAAAGATTAACCGATCGGCCGGTTAATTCAAGAGGCTCTGAAGAGCCCGACCCCAGGGAGGATAGCGATGCAGCCGAAGACAGGCTTGCCGACGACAGACTTGGAGCCCGTGCTTCTCGTCGACCAGCGCGACGGCTGGACCAAGCTGACGTTGAACCGCCCGGAGCGGTTGAATTCCTTCAACGAAGCCATGCACCAAGCCTTGGCCGCGGCCCTCGACGAGGCCAGCGCAGACGAGCGCTGTCGCGCGGTTCTGCTCACCGGCACCGGTCGCGGCTTCTGCACCGGGCAGGATCTGAGCGACCGTCTCGGCGGCGATGGACCGCACGATCTCGGCGCGACGATCGAGGCCTTCTACAACCCGCTGGTGCGGCGGCTGCGCGCTTTGCGAAAGCCGGTGATCTGCGCCGTCAACGGCGTCGCCGCTGGCGCTGGTGCCAATGTCGCATTCGCCTGCGATATCGTGCTGGCCGCCCGCTCGGCCAAGTTCATCCAGTCCTTCGTCAAGGTCGGCCTTGTCCCGGACTCAGGCGGAACCTTCTTCCTGCCTCGGCTGGTCGGTTCGGCGCGGGCGCGCGGGCTTGCCATGCTGGCGGAACCTCTCCCGGCCGAGACCGCCGAAGCCTGGGGCCTGATCTGGAAAACCGTCGAGGACGCGACCCTGCAGGAAGAGGCCGAACGGTTGACCGCGCATCTTGCGACGCAACCGACGCAAGGGCTCAGCCTGATCAAGCAGGCGCTCGATGCCGCGCAAGAGAATAGCCTGGACGAGCAGCTCGACCTTGAACGCGATTTCCAGCGCAAGGCCGGCCGCACACCGGATTATCGCGAGGGGGTGAGCGCCTTCATGGAGAAGCGACCGCCGCGTTTTTCCGGGCGCGACTCGTGAGCGCGCCGATCGCCACTCCCTCGCCGGAGGAGATCGCGCGTCGCGCCGCCCAGGTGATGTGGGCCAGCGACAAGGCGAGCCAGGCGCTGGGGATGGAAATCCTTTCGACCGGACCGGGCGAGGCCGTGCTGGCGATGTCGATCTCGCCCGAGATGACCAACGGCCACGGCACGGCCCATGGCGGCTTCATCTTCGCGCTCGCCGACAGCGCCTTTGCCTTCGCCTGCAACTCCTATGGCGAGACCACCGTCGCCGCCCATTGCAGCATCTCCTATATCGCGCCGGGCAAGGCCGGAAACCGTCTGGTCGCCGCCGCCCGTGAAGTCTCGCGCAGCGGCCGCTCCGGGATCTACGATGTCCGCGTCACCAGCGACGGCAAGACGATCGCCGAGTTCCGCGGGCATTCCCGCACCATCGGCGGCTCGTTCATCGAGCCTGCCGCCAACGCGCCGCAGAGCGCGATCCGATCATAAGCTTGAGGGAAGGAGACGGCGACCATGGCGCTTCATGCAATGGCGTATGACGGTGCGGTGAAGGACGGGCTCGACGCGGCGGAGCGCGCCTCTCGCGACGAGATCATGGCACTCCAGCGTGAGCGCCTGGCATGGTCGCTGCGGCATGCCTACGAGAACGTGCCGCATTATCGCCGGTCCTTCGATGCGGCCGGCGTCCACCCCTCCGATTTCTGCCAGCTCTCGGACCTCGCCAAGTTTCCCTTCACGGTGAAGCAGGATCTGCGCGACAATTATCCCTTCGGGCTTTTCGCGGTGCCGCGTGAGAAACTCGCCCGCATCCACGGCTCGTCGGGCACCACCGGCAGGCCGATCGTGGTCGGCTACACGCTGGCCGATATCAATATGTGGGCCGATGTCATGGCGCGCTCGCTGCGCGCCGCCGGCGCGCGCCCGGGCATGATGGTGCATGTCGCTTATGGCTACGGCCTGTTCACCGGCGGGTTAGGGGCCCATTACGGCGCCGAGCGGCTCGGCTGCACCGTCGTGCCGATGTCGGGCGGCATGACCGAGCGCCAGGTCCAGCTCATCACGGATTTCAAGCCCGAGGTCATCATGGTGACGCCGAGCTACATGCTCGCCATCCTGGACGGCTTCGCCAAGGCTGGGCTTGATCCGCGCGCGAGTTCGATGCGTTTCGGCGTCTTCGGAGCCGAACCCTGGACCAATGCGATGCGCGAGGAGATCGAGCAGGCCTTCGCCATGGACGCCACCGACATCTATGGCCTGTCGGAGGTGATCGGCCCCGGCGTCGCCCAGGAATGCGTCGAGACCAAGGATGGTCTGCACGTCTGGGAAGATCACTTCCTGCCCGAGGTGATCGATCCCGAGACGGGAGCGGTGCTGCCCGACGGCGAACCGGGCGAACTGGTCTTCACCTCGCTCAGCAAGGAAGCCTTCCCGATCATCCGCTATCGCACCCGTGACCTGACCCGGCTTCTGCCGGGCACGGCCCGACCCGGCATGCGGCGCATGGAGAAGGTGACCGGGCGCTGCGACGACATGATGATCCTGCGCGGCGTCAACGTCTTCCCGACCCAGATCGAGGAAGCGCTGCTCGCCACCGACTGGTGCGCCGGCCATTTCCTGATCGAGCTGACGCGCGAGGGCCGCATGGACGAAATGACGGTGCTGGCCGAGGCTCGTGAGGGGATGTGGGACAGTGCCGGCCTGACCGTTCAGGCGGAGCGGCTGGTGACGCGGATCAAGGACACGATCGGCATCACCACACGAGTGGTCATCCAGCCTCCCGGAACGCTGGAGCGCTCGGCCGGCAAGGCCAAGCGTGTGATCGACAAGCGCCCGAAAGGGTAAGGCCAGCCGTTCCCGTCATTGCGAGCGCGGCGAAGCAATCCAGGGGGACGTGGAGCACGGCGGCCCCTGCATTGCTTCACTGCGTTCGCAATGACGCACGGGCGCGCTGTGATCAAACCTGATCGAAATCCACCACCACCCGCGCACTGGTCGGATGCGCCTGGCAGGTCAGGATGAACCCGGCCTTGAGCTCCCATGGCTCCAGCGAGTAGTTCACCGTCATCTGCGCCTCGCCCTCGACGAGCTTGGCCCGGCAGGTCGAGCACATGCCGCCCTTGCAGGCGAAGGGCAGGTCCATGCCGGCGCGCAATGCCGCGTCGAGGATGGCTTCGCCTGCGGCGATCGGGATTTCGCGGCGCTTGCCATCGACGATCATCGCCCCGAGATGGGCGGGCGGAGCGCTCGCTTCGACGATGACGGGTTTCGGCCGAGGCCGGCCGCCAAGCGCCGAGACGAAGCGCTCGACATGGATGGCGTCCCCGGCGATGCCGATCTCCTTTAGGGTCGTTTCCAAATCCTCGCTCATCGCGGCCGGGCCGCAGATGAAGACATGATCGACCGTCGCCGCCGGGACGATGCTGCGCAGCAGGAGCCGCGCCTTCTCGCCGTCGAGCCGTCCGTTCAGGATCGGCAGATCCTGCTCCTCGCGCGACAGCACGTGAAAGATCGCAAGCCGCCCGAGGAAGCGATCCTTCATCTCCTCCAGGCTCGCCCGGAACAGGATGTCTTGCGTCGAGCGGTTGCCATAGAACAGGAAGAAGCGGCTCGTCGGCTCGCGCTGCAGCACGCCGCGGATGATCGACAGGATCGGCGTGATGCCCGAGCCGGCAGCGAAGCCGACATGGATCCGCCCATCGCCCGGATCGCGTTCCAGGCCGAAGCGGCCGGTCGGGGTCATCACATCGACTGCGTCGCCGATGGCGATACTGCCGTTGATCCAGGTCGAGAACAGGCCGTTATCGACCTGCTTGACCGCGATCCTGAGTTCGCCGTCCTGCGGACCCGAGCAGATCGAGTAGGAGCGGCGCGTGTCCTCGCCTTCGATCGTCGCGCGCAGGGTCAGATACTGGCCGGGTGCGAAATGATAATCGGCGGCAAGATCCTCGGGCACCGCGAAGGCGATCGAGACGGCGTCCTGCGTCTCGCGCTTCACGTCGCGGACGGCCAGGCGATGGAAGCGGGGTGTGGCGGTGGACATGGCGCCCCTACTAATGGCAGCGGAAATAGTCGAACGGCTCTCGGCAGGCATTGCAGCGCCAAAGCGCCTTGCATGAGGTCGAGCCGAATTCGGCGAGCCGGGATGTATCGAGCGAGCCGCATTGCGGGCAGGCGACCTCTTCCACACCAAAAAGCGCCCGTCGCCCGGCGCTTCTGGCAGGAGGCGCGACGCCGTATTCCGTCAGCTTGCGCCTGCCCTCTTCGCTCATCCAATCGGTGGTCCAGGCCGGCGACAGCACTGTCGTCACCGTAGCGGGTCCGAAGCCGGCTTGCTCCAGCGCGAGCTCGATCTCCAGCGCGATCATCGTCATCGCCGGGCAGCCCGAATAGGTCGGCGTGATCAGGACCTCGACCCTGCCGTCATTGAGGCGCACCTCGCGCAGCACGCCGAGATCGGCGATCGACAGCACCGGAATTTCCGGATCGACGACGGCGCCGGCGATCCGCCGGACCTCGTCGAGCCGAGCCTCGTCGATCACAGCGGCAACGCGATCGCGCGCGACGGCGTTCACCAGACGGCACCGGGGAAGGCGCGCTGCAGATATTGCAGCTCGCTCAGGAGATGGCCGAGATGCTCGGTATGATGGCCGTTGCGCCCGCCCTTCTGCATCCAGTCGTTTTGCGGCACGGCAAGCGTCGCCTGGGACAGCACGCTGACGACGGTCTCGCGCCAACCGGCGCGCAGGCTCTCGGGATCGACCGCGACGCCTTCTGCGATCAGCTCCCGCTCGGCCGGATCGACCTCGAACATCTCCCCGGTGAAAGGCCAGAGCGCATCGAGCGCGGCCTGCGCCCGCCTGTGGCTCTCTGGCGTGCCGTCGCCCAGCCGCACCACCCATTCCGAGGCGTGCCGCAGATGGTAGGCGGTCTCCTTCTCCGCCTTGGCGGCGATCGCAGCCAGCGTCGCATCGGTGCTGGCCATCATGGCCCGCCACCACGGATCGATGAAGGCCGAGTAGAGGAACTGGCGCAGCATGGTCTGGGCGAAATCGCCATTGGGCTGCTCGACCAGGAGGAGATTGCCGTAGCCGCGCACGTCGCGCAGATAGGCATAGGCGTCCTCGTCGCGGCCGGCGGCTTCGACCTTGGCCGCATGGGCGTAAAGCGAGCGGGCCTGCCCGATCAGGTCGAGGCCCATATTGGCGAGCGCCATGTCCTCTTCCATCATCGGCGCGTGGCCGCACCATTCCGAGAGGCGATGACCCAGGATCAGGGCGTCGTCGGCGCGCCGCAGGGTGTAGCGCAGCAGCGGCGCGTCGGAGACGGAGATCGATGCGACGGGCATGGCGATGTCCTCACATATGCCCGACATCGTCGGGCACTTCGTAGAAGGTCGGATGCCGGTAGATCTTTGTCTCCGCCGGTTCGAACATCATGCCGGAATCGCTCGGGTCCGAAGCGATGATGGCGGTCGATGGCACGACCCAGATCGAAAGCCCTTCGCCGCGGCGCGTATAGACGTCGCGCGCCGCCTGGAGCGCCAGCGTGGCGTCTGCGGCATGAAGCGAGCCGACATGCTTGTGCGCGAGCCCGTTACGGCTGCGAATGAAGACTTCCCAGAGCGGCATCATCGGCCCGGCCATGCGTCATCTCCCTTGCCGCGCTGCCTTTGCCGGCGCGCTTTCTGTCGTGTTTGCTCAGTCCGCCGACGGTGCTCGCTCAGGCGGCGAGCGCCTTGCCGCGTTGCTTCTGCGCGTAAGCCAGCGCCGCCTCGCGCACCCACTCGCCTTCATCATGGGCCTTGCGCCGCGCCGCCAGCCGTTCCCGATTGCACGGGCCGTTACCGGCGATCACCTGCTTGAACTCGTCCCAGTCGATCTCGCCATAGCGCCAATGCCCGGTCTCCTCATCCAAGCGAAGCTCCGGGTCCGGCAGCGAAAGCCCGAGAATCCGCGCCTGGGGCACGGTGGCATCAACGAATTTCTGGCGCAGCTCGTCATTGGAGAAGCGCTTGATCTTCCACAGCGTCGAGGTGTCGGAGTGCAGGCTGGCGGCATCGGGCGGCCCGAACATCATCAGGCAGGGCCACCACCAGCGATTGAGCGCATCCTGCGCCATCTCCTTCTGCTCGGGCGTGCCGCGCGACAGCGTCAGCATGATCTCGTAGCCCTGGCGCTGGTGGAAGGATTCCTCCTTGCAGACCCGGATCATGGCGCGTGCGTAAGGGCCATAGGAGCAGCGGCAGAGCGGGATCTGGTTCATGATCGCCGCGCCGTCGACGAGCCAGCCGATCGCCCCGATATCGGCCCAGGTCAGCGTCGGATAGTTGAAGATCGAGGAGTACTTGGCCTTGCCGCTCAGAAGCTGGTCGACCAGTTCCTCGCGCGACGAGCCAAGCGTCTCGGCGGCGGCATAGAGATAGAGGCCGTGGCCGCACTCGTCCTGGACTTTCGCCAGCAGGGCGGCCTTGCGGCGCAGCGACGGCGCCCGCGTCAGCCAATTGCCCTCCGGCAGCATGCCGACGATCTCGGAATGGGCGTGCTGCGAGATCTGGCGGGTCAAGGTCCGGCGATAGGCCGCCGGCATCCAGTCGTTCGGCTCGATCCGCTCCTCGGCATCGACCCTGGCCTGGAACCGGGCCGCGAGACCGGCATCCTCGAGCTGGCGTTCGCCGGAATCGGGGCTGGTGTTGAGGGCCTGCGTATACATGCGCTCCTCCTCTTTTTTCGTTGGTCCAATTTATATGTGACAGAAAAATTCATGTCAACAATTTTCTGTAACATGTCGTCGCGCGATGAAGCGTGCGACCGCGCAGCGAAGGCCTGAGGTTAAGTCGTGAACCGGCTCTCGGTCTCGCTTGAACGCGGCAGTGGCTCGCCGCTCTCATTGCTGGCGTTCTGATCGAGCCAGCGTTCCGAGCCGGGCAGCACCTGGCGGTAGATCGCGGCGCATAGGCTGCGTGCCGATGCGCCTGGCCAGTCCTCCGGCAGGATATCGGCCGGCAGGAGGGGGTCGCGCAACACGACCCGGCGGTATTCGTGAATCAGCAGGATGCGGGCGACGAGCGCATCGAGATCGGACAGGCGAACGCCGCCCTCGAGGCCGGCCGCAAGCGGCTCGAACGCTGCCTGGAAACGGCGATAGGCTTCGGCGATGGTATCGAGAGGCCAGCTCCTCGCTGCAAGTGCTCGATTGGTCGAGAGGTCGCCGCTCCCTTGGAAGCGCAGCGCGCCGTTTGCCAGTTCCGGCAGCGCGGCGCCGGCTGGCGCAAGCCAGAGACCGGGCGAGGCAATCCCGAAGCCCGCGCTCTCCATCGCCGTCTTCGCGGCCTCGCGATCAGGGCCGCCATCGAACAGCACCATGTCGAAACGCCCCGGCCAAGGCAGCGAATGCAGCGTGTAGATCTGCTCCGACGCGTGCCGGAAGGTGTCGCGCCCCTTATCGGCCAGCCGGTAGAAACTGTTGCGGCCGACCTTGATGCGCTCCAGCCAGCCATCGGAGGCCAGCCGGGACATGGCCGTACGGACAAGCCCGTCGGACAGCCCCATCGCCCGGAAGAAGGCGAGCAAGGTGCCGAGCCAGACGCAGCCGCCGCGCGGCACGATCGCGTCGCCATAGATGGTGATGATGATCGACCAGGTCCGCGAAGGCTCGCCGCGAAGATGGTCGAGGATCGGGTCGAGGGTGGCGCGGGACATCGGCGATCAGTAGCGCCCGGCGCCGCAACCGCAAGCGGCAGGACAGATAAGCTGCATCACGCCCCACGCTTGGCGGATGCAGCTTGACGCCGAAGCGGCCTGGCATCGGCCGGCGCCACGGCCTCTGCCGCAACCGCAGCTCCGGCGGTGATGAGCTGCGAGGCCATCAACGCATATTGCTGTCGCGACAGGCCCTTGCCCTCGCGGAACCAGAGATAGTGCCAGTTCAGCATGCCGAACAGGGACATGGTCAGCGGCTTGAGCAGGGGCCCATGTCCCACCTCCGGAACCGCCTCGGCGATCGCGTCGGCGAAGATCGCCACGAGCTGGCGCTCCAGCGCGCGCAGCGTCTCCTGCCGGTCGTCGCTCAGGAATTTGAGATTGGCGATCTGCACCTGATGCTGGGCGTCGGCGTCGCGATAGGCTTCCAACAGGGCGGCAGACAAGGCGTAGAGGCGCTCCTGGGGATCTTTCGCCGAACGAGCCGCGTCCTCGACGACGGCCACCAGATCGTTGAGATGGTCGAACAGGATGTCGAACAGCACCGCGACCTTGTCGGGGTAGTAGTGGTAGAGCAGCGCCTTGGAGGCCCCGCAAGCCTCCGCGATCATCGTGATCGAGGTTCCCGAATAGCCGTACTGGGCGAAGAGCTCAGCCGCGCGCTGCAGGATCGTTTGCCGCTTGGCATCGTAGTCTTGTGCGCGAGTGCGAGCCATTGCGTGTCGTGTTCCTGTGTCGTCGCTTCCAGCGCAGCCCTGTTCACCGGACTTGATACCGCGGGTCCCGCCTTGCGCTTTCCAGCTTGCATAATCGGTCCCGCCGCTTCTGAATACCAAAGACTGTCCGACTGGTCGATCAATGATACGCGCAAATCTTGCTTTTAAGATTGACCAATCGGCCGGTTAATTTTAACTTGCTACCGTATCGGCATCAGCTACGATGTCGATGGGAATAAAACGGCGGGCCAACCGCCGCGCTTGATCCAGCTCAGGCCTTCTTGGAGGAACGCCCCATGACGAAATCCGCCTTCGGACGGCAGTCCTTGCGCGCGTCCGCGCTGCAAGCCCTTGCTGTCACAACCTTGCTGTCGCTGCCGGCGCTTGCCGCCGATCCGATCAAGATCGGCGCCGTCCTTTCCGCAAGCGGCCCTGCAGCTTTCCTCGGCGACCCGGAGGCGAAGACCCTCAAGATCTATGTCGAGGAGCTGAACAAGAAGGGCGGCGTGCTGGGCCGCCAGATCGAGCTCGTGCTCTATGACGATGGCGGCGATGCCAACAAGGCGCGCACCTTCGCGACGCGGCTGATCGAGGATGACAAGGTCGTCGCCATGGTCGGCGGTTCCACGACGGGCACGACCATGGCGATGATCCCGGTCTTCGAGGACGCCAAGGTGCCGTTCGTCTCCGTCGCCGGCGCGATCGAGATCATCGAGCCCGTGCGCAGCTTCGTGTTCAAGACGCCGCATACCGACAAGACCGCCTGCGAAAAGATCTTCGAGGACATGAAGGCGCGCAGCCTGACCAAGATCGGCATGATCTCGGGCACCGACGGCTTCGGCAAGTCGATGCGCACCCAGTGCCTGCGGGTGGTGAAGGATTACGGCATCACGATCGTGGCCGATGAGAGCTATGGCGCGACCGATTCCGACATGACGCCGCAGCTCAACAAGATCAAGAACACCGCCGGACTTCAGGCGGTGGTCAACCCCGGCTTCGGTCAGGGCCCGGCGATCGTGACGCGCAACTACGGCCAGCTCAGCATCGGGCTGCCGCTCTACCAGAGCCATGGCGTCGCCTCGAAGAGCTTCATCGATCTCGCCGGCCCCGCCGCTGAAGGCATAAGGCTGCCGGCCCCTGCCCTGCTCGTCGCCGACAAGCTCGCCGACGCCGACAAGCAGAAGGCGGTGGTGACCGCCTATAAGACATCCTACGAAAAGGCCGTCGGCCAGCCCGTCTCCACCTTCGGCGGCTATGCCTTCGACGGCATTCAACTCGTGGTCGAGGCGATCCAGAAGGCCAAGGGCACCGACCCGCAGAAGATCCGCGACGCGCTGGAAGCCACCAAGGGCTATGTCGGCGTCACCGGAATCTACACGATGTCGGCGACCGACCATCTTGGGCTGGGCACCGAGTCCTTCCGGATGCTGGAAGTCAGGAACGGCGGCTGGGTCGAGGTCGGCGCGCGCTGAGGCGCCGCCGACCTGGCCACCCCTTTCCCCGGCCGGGGCATAGCCTCGGCGCCAGCGCATGTGCGAGACGCCATGGCCGAGTTCCTGCAACTTCTCTTCTCAGGCCTGACGGTCGGCGCGGTCTACGCCCTCGTCGCGCTCGGCTTCACGCTGATCTACAACGCCTCCGACGTGATCAATTTCGCCCAGGGCGACTTCGTCATGATCGGCGGCATGGGCACGGTGTTTCTGGCAGCGGCTGGCCTGTCCCTGCCGCTCGCCGCCTTCATCGCGATCCTGGCGGCGGTCGCCGTCGGATTGCTGCTGCATCGCCTGGCAATCGAGCCGGCGCGCGGCGCCTCGCCGGTTGCGTTGATCATGATCACGATCGGCGCCTCGATCTTCATCAAGGGCGTCGCCCAGATCGTCTTCGACAAGCAGTTCCACTCGCTGCCCGCCTTCACCGGCTCGGACCCGATCGCTTTGGGCGGCGCGACCATCCTGCCGCAGAGCCTCTGGGTCGTCGGTGGCGCGATCGTGCTGTTTATCGCCCTCTATCTCTTCCTGGAACGGACCCTGCTCGGCAAGGCGGTGCTCGCCACTGCCGCCAACCGCCTTGCGGCGCGTCTGGTCGGGATCAACGTCAAGGTCATCCTCGCGCTCGCCTTCGGCGTCTCCGCCGCCATCGGCGCGATCGCCGGCGTCCTCGTCACGCCGATCACGCTGACGCGCTACGATATCGGCACCTTGTTCGCCTTGAAGGGCTTCGCCGCCGCGATGGTGGGCGGCATGGGCCATCCGCTCGGCGCCGTGGTCGGCGGCGTCCTGATCGGCCTGATGGAAGCCTTTGGAGCAGGCTATATCAGCTCGACCTATAAGGACGGCGTCGCCTTCCTCGCCATCCTGCTGGTGCTGTTCTTCATGCCGCGCGGCCTGTTCGGCGGCGGCAGCGTGGAGCGCGTCTGATGGTCAAGAGCGCATTGCAGTCGCGCTGGGCGACGCTCGCCGTCTTGGCGCTGGTGATGGCGATCGTGCCGCTGATCGCCCCGTCGGCCTTCTATCTGCGCGTGGCGGCGCTGGTCTGGATTTTCGCGCTGGCCGCGCTCGGGCTGACGATCCTGATGGGTTATGCTGGGCAGGTCAGCCTCGGTCATGCCGGTTTTCTCGGCATCGGCGCTTATGGCGTGGCGATCGGCCCGACCCATCTCGGCCTCTCGCCGCTGCTGTCGCTGGTTCTGGCTGCGGCATTGTCGGGCGTCATTGCCTATGTCGTCGGACGGCCGATCCTGCGGCTGAAGGGCTATTACCTTGCCATCGCGACGCTCGGCTTCGGCCTCATCCTGGCGCTGATCTTCCAGAGCGAAAGCGCGGTCACGGGCGGACCTGACGGCATGGCGGTGGCGCGTCTCACGGTGTTCGGCTGGCGCATCGCTGGCGCGATGCAATGGTACTGGGTCAGCGCCGGCGTGCTGCTCGTCGGAGCCTGGATTGCGCTCAACATCGCCGACAGCCCATCCGGCCGGGCACTGCGCGCCGTGCACGACAGCGAGGTCGCAGCGGCGGGCGCGGGCGTCGATGTCGCGGCCAAGAAGCTCGCCGCCTTCGTGACGGCTGCCATCTATGCTGCCATCGCCGGTGGGTTGCTTGCCTGCATGAACGGCCTGATCACGCCCGATGCCGCGAGCTTCATGCATTCGGTCGAATTCGTCGCGATGGTGATCATCGGCGGTCTCGGTTCCGTTCTCGGCGCAGTCGTCGGTGCGGCGTTCCTGATCGTTCTGCCCCAGGCGCTGACCTCCTTGCAGGAATACGAGCAGGCCGTGCTCGGCCTGCTGATCATGGTCTTCATGATCGTACTGCCGACCGGGATCGTGCCGTCGCTGCGCAACTGGCTTGCGGAGCACCTCGCATGAGCCTGCTCAGCGTCTCCGATCTCGGCATCAGCTTCGGCGGCGTCGTCGCCGTGGATGGCGTCGGCTTTTCGGTCTCGCCCGGCGAGGTGTTCTCCATCATCGGCCCCAACGGTGCCGGCAAGACCACCTTGTTCAACCTCGTCACGGGCATCTATCGCCCGCAAAGGGGCGAGGTGCGGCTCGATGGGCAATCGATGGTCGGACTGTCTCCGCATCTCCTGGTGCGACGCGGCATGGCGCGAACCTTCCAGAACCTGCAGATCTTTTTCCGGATGACGACGATAGAGAACGTCATGGTCGGCCGCCATCTCACTGAGCGCTCGTCATTTCTGTCGGACCTTCTCGGCCTGCCCAATGTCACCAGGCAGAACCGCCTGACCCGCGACGCCGCCCTCGCCTTGCTGGAGCGTGTCGGCCTTGCCGCCCACGCCGACGCGAATGCCGGCTCGCTGCCCTATGGCGCGCTCAAGCGCCTGGAGATCGCGCGTGCGCTCGCCGCCGAGCCCAAGGTGCTCCTGCTCGACGAGCCGGCGGCCGGCTGCAACGCCATCGAAACCGAGGCGATCGACGCGCTGATCGTCGAGATCGCCCGGTCGGGCACGGCCGTCGTCCTGATCGAGCATGACATGAAGCTGGTGATGAAGATTTCCGACCGGATCCTGGTTCTGGCTCAGGGCCGCCCTCTCGCGGAAGGGACGCCGCGCACTGTCCGCGACGATCCGGCGGTGATCGCGGCCTATCTCGGCGATCACGGCAGCAGGGAGGCCGATCGTGCTCGCGGTTGAGGGGTTGTCCTCGGCCTATGGCCGAATCGCGGTTTTGCATGAGGTCAGCCTGACCGTGGCGCAGGGCGAGATCGTCGCGCTGGTCGGCTCGAACGGTGCCGGCAAGACGACGCTGCTGCGGACCATCTCCGGCGTGCAGCCGCTGACGGGAGGGCGCATCCTGTTCGACGGGCGGCCGATCGAGCGCATGCCCGCCCACGCTCGTGTCGGGCTCGGCATCGCGCAGTCGCCCGAGGGGCGGCAGGTCTTCGGCCCGCTCAGCGTCGAGGACAATCTGCGCCTGGGCGCCTTCCGCAGACAGGATGCCGGCCTCGCTGAGCGGCTCGCCCAGGCCTATGCGATGTTCCCGATCCTCAAGGACAAGCGCGCCATACCGGCGATGAGCCTGTCGGGGGGGCAACAGCAGATGCTTGCGATCGCTCGCGCCTTGATGGCCGCGCCGAAGCTGCTCCTGCTCGACGAGCCGTCGCTGGGCCTCGCACCGCTACTGGTCGACCAGATCCTGAATGCCGTCGTCTCCTTGCGGGATCAGGGGATGACGATCCTCCTCGTGGAGCAGAATGCCTCGGCAGCGCTGGCCATCGCCGATCGCGGCTATGTGCTGGAGACCGGCAAAATGGTCCATCAGGGCGCGGCCCAGTCATTGCTGGCCGATCCCAAGATGCGGGCTGCCTATCTCGGGCTTTGAACGAGGTTTCCTATACGGCCACGGGCTTGCGCCGCGGCCAGCCGGCCGGCCAGTTCAATGGCGGTCTGGAGTGCGCCGGGCGAGGCCATGCCCTTGCCGACGATATCGAAGGCCGTGCCATGGGCGGGCGTGGTGAAAACGATTTCGAGCCCGGCCGTCACCGTGACGCCGCGGTTGAAGCCCTTCAGCTTCGTCGCGATCTGGCCCTGGTCGTGATACATCGCAACGACGCTGTCGAACTCGCCGGCGAAGGCGCGGATATAGACGGTATCTGCGGGATAGGGGCCGGTGCAGGCGATGCCTGTCGCCGCGATCCGCTCCACCGTCGGGCGGATCAGTTCGATCTCGTCGCGGCCGAACAGGCCGTTTTCGCCGGCATGAGGATTGAGCGCGGCAACGGCGATGCGCGGTTTTGCGATGCCGGCGCTTTTCATCATCCGGTCCACCAGCTCCACCGCATCCGTGATCGCGCGCGCATCGATCAGGTCAAGCGCTTCGCGCAGCGAGACATGGGAGGTCACGCGCGACATCCACTGGCCGTCGAGCACGTTCATCTCCGAGAAATAGCCCTGATGCTTCAGCAGATGCGCGAACAGCTTGTGCTCGTCGGGAAAGCGCCAGCCGCCCGCGAACATCGCCGCCTTGTTGAGCGGGGCGAAGGTGATGGCGTCGAGCTTGCCCGCCTGCGCGAGGCCGATCGCATGGGCCAGCGTCTCACCGGTTATGCGACCGGATTCGGCTGACATCGCTCCCCGCCCAAGCGAAGCGGGATCGGCATTGCCGAGATCGATCAGCGGAACCTCAGGCGCGTTCCAATCGATCTCGCTGCCTTCCGTGACGCTGCTCCAGCGCAAATGCACCCCGGCATCGCGCGCGCCCTGCTCCAGCACGCGCCGGTCGCCGATCGCAACCAGCCGCACATGATCGCGCCAGCCGCCATCGACCAGCACCTTGGCCGCGATCTCGGGGCCGATGCCGGTCGCGTCTCCAAGGAGGAGGCCGAGGCGAGGCTTGTCTTGCATGGCGGCCATGACGTCCCCCTAGATTCAAGATGCTTATTGTCGACAATATGATATTCATCGCATGGGATCTGGCGAGGAGCAATGCCGATGATGCTGGAACGATCGGATGGCGGCACGAGCCGGCCACCTTTATTGCCACATGGCCCTGTGCTGATGGCGGGCTTCGAGCGGCGCAGGATCCGCACCCGCGGCGCCGAGATCGAGGTCGCCATCGCCGGCAGCGGGCCGCCGCTCCTGCTGATCCATGGCAATCCGCTCAACCTGGCGAGCTGGCACAAGATCGCGCCCTCGCTGGCGCAGAGCTTCACCGTGGTGGCGACCGACCTGCGCGGCTATGGCGACAGCTCCAAGCCGGAGGGCGGCGGGGACCATTCCGAATACAGCTTCCGCGCCATGGGCGAGGACAATTTCGACGTGATGGACGCGCTGGGCTTCGACAGCTTCGCGATTGCGGGGCACGACCGAGGCGCGCGCGTCGCCTTCCGCATGGCACTCGACCAGCCGCATCGCGTCACGGCGCTGGCAGCGCTCGACATCGTGCCGACCCACCATGTCCTGACCCATGTCAGCCTGGGTTGGGGGCTGGAATCCTATCACTGGTTCTTCATGGCGCAGAAGGCGCCCTTCCCCGAGCGCTTGATCTGCGCCGATCTCGATTATTACATCCGCTACAAGCTCAACAAGAAAGGCGTCGGGCTCGAGATCTTCACGCCCGAGGCGCTGGCCGATTATGCGCGCTGCACGACGCCGGAGCAGATCCACGCCGTTTGCGAGGACTACCGCGCCACGGTGACCCTCGACCTCGCCATGGACACGGCCGATTACGGCAAGCGTAGGATCGACTGCCCGGTCCTCGTGCTCTGGGGCTCGAACAGCCATTGCGGCCGGCATTTCAGACCGATCGAGGCTTGGAGCGAATGGGCGCACGACCTGCGCGGCTGGGCGATCCCGACCGGGCATTACCCGGCCGAGCACCGGCCCGACCTCGTCTACGCCACCTTCCACGCGTTCTTCTCAGGCCGGGAACCCGCGCCCTACAGCGAAGCCGCCTGATGGCTGCGATCGATCCGCATCAGGCGAAACGGCGCCTGCATGCGCCCGCCGAAATCGCCTGCCTCGATCTGCGCGAGCACGGCCAATACGGCGAGGGCCACCCCTTCCTCGCCGTCCCCTGCCCCTATAGCCGGCTCGAGACCGTGGTCACGGCTCTGGTGCCGCGCCGTGACGTGCCGATCATCCTGGTCGACGGGGGCGACGGTGTGGCACCGCGCGCTGCGGCGCGTCTGGCCGCGCTGGGCTATGCAGAGATTGACTGGATCGACGGTGGCGCGCCGGCCTGGGCGGCCGCAGGCTACACCCTGTTCAAGGGCGTGAACCTGCCGAGCAAGACGCTGGGCGAGCTGGTCGAGGCGCAGTGGCATAGTCCCGCTATCGGACCGGATGCTCTCGAGGCGTGGCGGAGCGAGCATCGGCCCTTCCAGCTGTTCGACGGCCGCCCCGCGGTCGAATTCGCCAAGATGACCATTCCCGGATCGCGCTCCATGCCCAATGGCGAGGCGGGTCATCGCTGGGAGGCGCTCGCCTCGGATGGCGGCCCGGTCGTGATCAATTGCGCCGGGCGCACACGCAGCATCATCGGGGCGGCAGGCCTCGCGCTCGTGCAACCGGGATTGCCTGTGCTCGCATTGGAGAACGGCACTCAGGGCTGGGCCTTGTCGGGCCGCACGCTGGCACATGGCCGGGCCGCGGCGCCCCTGCCGGCTGCGCAGGCCGCGGCAAGCCGGCAGCGCGCCGACGCCTTCATGGCGGCACACGGCCTCCGGCAGATCGATCGCGCCGAAGCCGAGAAGCTTGCGTGCGAGCCGGGCCGGACGACCTATCTCCTCGATGTGCGCGATCCCGCCGAGCATTCGGCCGCGCCGCACGCCGCGGCGCCACCCGCGCCGGGCGGCCAGCTCGTCCAGGCCACGGACCAGTGGATCGGCGTGCGCCGCGCCCGCGTGATCCTTGCCGACGACACCGGCTTGCGGGCGGCGCTCGCCGCCTTCTGGCTGCGCCAGCTCGGCTACGAGACCTATGTGCTCGCCGGCATCGACACTTGGCCCGCCGATTGGCGCCTGCCCGTCGAGCCCTTTGGACAGCTGCATCCTGCCGCACTGCCTGAGGTCACGGCGAGCGAAGCTGTCTCGTGCGCCCAGAATGGCGACCTCCTGCTCGATCTGCGCAGCTCGTTCGACTATCGCGCGGGGCATCTGCCCGGCGCTGCATGGTCGATCCGGCCTCGGCCGCCGGCGGTGGCCGGCCGCCGCGTCCTGCTGGTCGGGGACACGAGCACCACGGCCTTGGCCGCCATCGACCTGATCGAGGCCGGCGCTGTCTCCTCGCACAGGATCGCGGGCGATGCGCAGGCCTGGCGCGATGCCGGGCTTGCCCTGGAAACCTCACTGGACGCCCCCGCTGACGCTGAGGCGATCGACTTCCTGTTCTTCGTGCATGACCGGCATGACGGCAATCTCGATGCCGCCCGACGCTACCTCGCCTGGGAAATGGGCCTCCTCGCCCAGCTCGACGACGCCGAGCGGAACGAGTACCGGCTGGATGCGATCGACCTCAGAGCAGGATGCGAAAAAGTGGGAACCGGTTTTTCGCGTTGATCCTGCTCTCACTTTTGGATGCCCTAGCCGATCGCGCTGACGATCGCCTCGGTCATGGCCCGCGTGCCGGCCGTGCCGCGGATGTCGCGCGTGCGCGTCTCCGGCGAGGCCAGCGCCTTGTCGATCGCACCCTGCATCGTTTGCGCTGCGTCCCGCGCCTGCGGGAGCGTCCTGGCGCGGCCGAGATGCTCGATCAGCATCCGCGCCGATTCGATCATCGCATAGGGGTTGGCGAGGTCCTTGCCCGCGATATCGGGGGCCGAGCCATGCGTCGCCTGCGCCATGGCCAGCCCGCCCTCCCCGATGCACAGGCCCGGCGCCATGCCGAGCCCACCGACGAGTCCCGCAGCCTCGTCGGTCAGGATGTCGCCGAACATATTCGTCGTCACCACCGTGTCGAAACTCTGCGGATCACGGATCAGGCGCATGGCGAAAGTATCGACGATCACCTCGTCGACCGTGACGTCGGGATAGTCGCGCGCGACCTCGTAGCAGCTTTCCACGAACATGCCGCAGCCGAGCTTGAACACGGTGTTCTTGTGCACGAGCGTCAGGCGCTTCTTGCGCGAGCGGGCAATATCGAGGGCGGCGCGTGCGACCTTGCGGCTGCCCTTGCGCGAGATGACGCGCACCGAGATGGTCAGGTCGTCATTGGGCCTGAACTCGCCGGAGCCCATCACCACATTGCGGTCCGGCTGGAAGCCTTCGTTGTTCTCGCGCACGATGACGAGGTCGATATCGTCATAGATGCAGCCGATGCCGGGATAGGAGCGCGTCGGGCGGACATTGGCGAACAGGTCGAAATGCTTGCGCAGGATCGGATGCGGATTGATCGCGCCCGGACCCTTCGGATAGGCCTGATGGCCGATCGGGCCGAGAATGAAGCCATCGAAGGTCGCGAGCGTCTCCAATGTGCCCTCGGGCATCGTCGTGCCGTGGCTGTCGAGCGCGGCGCGGCCGATCGGCATTGGCCGCCAGTCGATCTCCAGCCCATGCCGGGCAGCGGCAGCTTTCACCACCGCCACGGCCGCCGGCACGATCTCGTGGCCGATATCGTCCCCGTCGAGGACGCCGATGGTGAGCTGGGCCATGGTCACAGCCGCAAGGGCGCCATCAGGCGCTCGATCGAAGGCAGCGTCTCCAGATCGCGCACCAGCGCGATCACCTCTTCGATCCGCTCCGGCGCGAGCCTGGCGAAGCCGGCGGTCTCGCGGAATTTGTCGGAGACCTCCTCGTAGCTCATCGGGTTGGTCGGGCTGCCCTTGCCGAAATCCGCCCGGCCCGAGATCGTCCGGCCGCCCTTCAGCGTGATGGCGATGAGGGTCGTCATCTTGTCGTAGCCGGCGGCCTCCGCCTCCTCGTCGACGACGAAATCGATCCGCTCGATCATCGCCTTGATGTCGGGGCGGTTGACCACCTCGTCGGTGAACTCGGCAAGGCCGGCTTTGCCCTCGATCAGGAGGGCCGCCATGCAGAACTCCATCGAGAACTTGGCCTGGAGCTCATTGGTTGGGCGGTGGTGGATCAGGGCATTGGGCATGTTGTGGTTGGTGCCGATGCGAACCCGCTCGACCTCGCCAGCGACGATCTTGTTCTCGCGGATGAGGCGCAGCATCTCGGTCATGCCGGGATGGGTGAGCGAGCCCGACGGATGCGGCTTGATCGAGATACCCGGCGTCGCGAAGGTCCAGGGCGCGCCGAGCTGGTTCAGGATCGCAGCCTCGTCATAGCCGCCGCCGGCGGCGCGAAAGAAGCCGCGCGGCGCCTCCAGGATCTTGTCCGTGGCGCTCCAGCCATATTCGGCGAACTGGGCTGCCGCGACGCCGCTCTCCGACGAGCGCCCGGCATGGAAGGGTTTTGTCATCGTGCCGAAATTCTCGCGCAGGCCGGCCGACTGGCTTCCGGCGATGGAAAGCGCCCGCAAGGTCTGGTCGAGATTGAGCCCCATCAGCTTGGCGCTGGCGGCGGCTGCCGCGAAGGTGCCGCAAGTGGCGGTCGCGTGAAAGCCGGTCTGGTAGTGGCGCGGGTTGATCGCCTCGGCGATCTTGCACTCCACCTCGACGCCCAGATGATAGGCGAGCATCACCTCGCGCCCACTGGCGCCCTTCGCCTCGCCCATCGCAAGTGCTGCCGGCAGCGCGGGTGCGGTCGGATGGGTGAGCAGGCCGTAAACCCGGTCCTTGGCCACGGCGAGCTGGGTGTCGTCGTAATCATCCGCATGAATGCCGACGCCGTTGGCGAAGGCGGCGAAACGCGGCGCGACCTTCAGTTTCGAGCCGATCACGGTCGCCGGCCCCTCGGCGAGGTTCAGATCCCTCAAATGCCGGCGGACATATTCGCCGCTATGGGCAACCGAGCCCGACAGCGCCAGCCCAAGCCCGTCGAGGATCGATTTCTTGCCGAGCGCGACGACATCGCCGGGCAGATCCGCCGGCGAAGCCTCGCAGATGAAGCTCGCGACATAGCGCGTCAGGCCGTTATCCGAAGGCGAAAGATTATCGGGCGTCTTCATGGCGTCCTCCAGGATTGATCATCAGCGTCTAATTGTCTTTTGCCGATTGTCAACAGTTTGAGATTCGATGGCATCCGCGAGCCGCGGCTGATAGATTGAGGCAACCGCACGGAACCCATTGCAGGAACCCCATGGCATGAGTCTCGACATCGATTCCGCCCTGCAGCTTCGCCGCAACCAGTCGCTGACCTCGATCATCCGCCGCGAGCTGGAGCAGATGATCGAGCGGGGCGAGCTGAGCGCCGGCGAGCGGCTCAACGAGAATGCGCTCGCCGCCAAGCTGGGGGTCAGCCGGGGGCCGATCCGCGAGGCCTGCCGCGGGCTGGAGCAGAGCGGACTGGTGAATGTCGTCGTCAACCGCGGCGTGTTCATCCGCGCGCTCGACGGGCGCGAGGCGGCAGAACTCTACGAGATCCGGGCAGCGCTCTATGGCCTGGCCGGCCGGCTGCTGGCGCCGATCGTCACCGACGAGCAGGTCGCGATCCTCACCGGCTATGTCGAGGAGATGGACGCCGCCATGGCGGCCGGCGACCTGAACAGCTTCTATCCTGGCAATCTGCGCTTTCACGAGGCCATCGTCGAATTCGGCGGCAATGCCCGCCTGGCGGCCGAATGCGCCGCGATCCACCGCGAAATGCATCTGCTGCGCCGCCGCACCCTCGACATGCCGGGCCGGATGATGACCTCCAATGACGAGCACCGCGCCATCCTCGAACGCATCGCTGCACGTGACCCTGCCGGGGCCGAAGCTGCATTGGAGGAGCATGTCCTGATCAGCCGCAACGCGCTGTTTGGCCCACTCGGCCATTATCCCGACACCTGATCAGCCACGGACCGGTCCCACTCTCACGCCCCCGAGAAGCGGCAGGCGATTGGCGAGGAACACGACGGCGAACGAGACCATCAGCAGCATGATCCCGAGCACGGAGATCGCGCCGAGATCACCGGATTCGTTCAGGTCGTAGATGATCACCGAGACGAGCTTGGTGTCCGCCGTCGTCAGCAGGATCGTGGCGGAGAGTTCGCGGATCGTGCCGATGAAGACGAAGCACCAGGCCGCCACGACATTGGAGCGCAGCAGCGGCGCGGTGATGGTGCGCAGCGTCATCATCCGCGTCGCACCCAGAATGCGCCCCGCCTCCTCCAGCTCGACATGCACGCTTTTGAAGGCCGAGGAGAGCTGCTGGTAGCCCGCCGGCATCTCGATGGTCAGGAAGGCGATCAGCAGGATCCAGAGCGTGCCGTAAAGCGGCAGGATCGGGCTGGAATAGCTGAGGAAGAGCCCGACACCGAGCACGATGCCGGGAATCGCGATCGGCGCGGTCGCGAGATAGCCGAGATAAGGCGCCGCCCGCGAGGTGCCGCGCGTGACGAGATAGGCCACGACGAGCGCGATCGCCGTGCCGATGGTCGCCGTCAGGAAGCCGAGCAGAAAGGTGTTGCGCAGCGCGAGTTGCGTCGCGGAGAACTCGAAGAACACGAACCAGATATGATGGAGCGTGAAACTCTCGAAGGTGAGCGGTTCGGCCACGGTGCGGGTGAGCGCGGTCTTCACAAGTGCCGCATAGGGCATCAGCACCGTCAGCGAGAGGATGAGGAAAGTGAAGCCGAGCGCCAGCCATTTCCAGCGCCCGAGCACGGTGATGCGCACGCTCCCGCTCTTGCCGCCGAGCGTGGTGTAGCCGCGCCGGCCGAGGATGCGCCGCTGCGTCCACAGCAACAGGATGGTGACGAGAAGCAGCGGCAGCGCGGCCGCGGCAGCAAGCCCTGGCTTGGGCGGATACTGGAACAGGCTCCAGATCTTGGTGGTGATGACATGGAAATTTGCCGGCAAGGCCAGGATGGCGGGCGAGCCGAACATCGTCAGCGCCTGCAAGATCGCGATGAGCGAGCCGGCGAGCATGGCGGGCAGCACGAGCGGGATCGTCACCTTGCGCAAGGTCGGCCAAAGGCCGCCGCCGAGGATGGCGGAGGCCTCCTCCAGCTCGGTCGGTACACGTTCGAGCGCGTTGGTCACCAATGTGAAGACATAGGGAAACGTGTAGCAGGAGATGGCGAAAACCAGCCCCGAGAGCGTGTAGATGTCGACGAGGTATTCGTAAGGATCCAGACCGAACAGCCAGCGATAAACGGCATTGATGATGCCGCTATTGGGCGCGGCGAGAATCTCCCAGGCGATGGCGCCGAGGAAGGGCGGCGTCACGAAGGACGCCATGACGAGCCCGCGCACCATGGAGCGGCCCGGCATGTCGGTGCGCGCCACGATCCAGGCGAGCGGCACCGCGATGACGCATGACATCGCCCCGACGCTCAGCGACATGGTGATGGCGATGATGAAGGGTCGGCGCAGCGTCGCATCGGTGACCAGCGCCCTGAAATTGGCGAGGCTCAGGCTGCCCGCCTGATCCGTCACCGCGTAATAGCCGAGCCAGCCGAGCGGCAACACCACCAGCACCGCCAGGATCACCGTGAGCAGCACGAAGATCGGCCGCGACCAGTCGAAAGTGATGCGGCGCGTGGGAATCCCGGCGTCGATCCCGGTTATCGCGGTCATGCGGATCTCCGTGCGCAGCCAGCACGCGACGTAAAAAACGCCGAGCGCCGATCTCGTCATCAGGCGAAAGGACGGCGCGGAACGCCCGCGCCGCGGAAGGACAGCCGCGACCGGATCAGGTGCCGAAATACTCTTCGTATTTCTTCTTGATCATCTCGATATTGGGCTCGAGCTTGACCGGGTCGGAATAGAGCAGCTTGATCTTGGAGAGCGGCGTGCGCGTCTCCTTCTCCTTGACGCGTGGGTGGAAGGAACGCAGCCCACCGAAATCGCTGTTGAGCTGCTGCGTCTCCTGGTCGAACAGGAAGGAGTAGAACAGCTTCGCGGCATTGGGATGCGGCGCGTTCTTGAGCAGGCCGCTATGGCCGATGGCGATCGGCGTGCCCTCCGTCGCATAGACGATCTCGACGGGAACGCCGCTCTCCTTCAGCATGAACATGTTGTATTCGTTGCCGTCAGCCTCGATGGAGCGCTCGCCCTGGGCCAGTTTCTTCGGCGGCTCGGTCGATGACTGCACCTGCATGATGCGCTGCTTGCCGAGCTTCTCGAAGAAATCCCAGCCGAGCGCCTGGCTCAGCACGTCGGTCCCGGTCATCACCGTGCCGGAATAGCCGGGATGGGCTTTTACGATGCGGCCGCGCCATTTCGGGTTGAGCAGGTCGGCATGGCTCTTGGGCGCCTCCTCCGGCTTCACCTGCTTGGTATTGTAGCCGATGACCGAGAGATGCGCGCGATAGGCGGCGTAGTAGCCGTCCGGATCTCTGGCCTCCTTCGGCCAGTCCTTGGCGACCTCGGCCGGCACGGCCTGAGCCAGCCAGCCATTGCGCTTGAACAGCACGAAGTGCACCGCATCCGAGGTTTCCACCACATCGGCGTTGTAGATCGAGCTGCCATATTCCTGGCTGAGGCGCTGGAACACGCGTTCCGCGCCTGAGCGCTCGACCTTGACCTTGATGCCGGGATATTTCGCCTCGAAGGCGCTGCCGACCCGCTCGGCAACCACGACATCGGTGGCGGTATAGAAGGTGACGGTGCCCTCCTTCTTCGCCGCCTCGATCAGCGCCGGCGTGACGTCATAGGGTGCAGGGGCCTGGGCGAAAGCAGGCAAACCGCCGAGAGCCGTGGAGAGAAGAAGGCCGGCCATAACGGAGCGTCTGTCGAACCTTGGGCGTTTCATTCTCGTTTCTCCCGATTTTTATCGTTGGCTAAATGGCCTTTGGCCCCTCGTTCAGCGAGCCAGGGCGCGGCAATACTCCTGCGGAAAGTGCAGCCAGACGGGCTGGCCGCGATCGATGGACAGATGAGGCTCGGCCACCGTGCGAATCTGCGCGCCGCCTGGAAGCTCGATCAGGTAGTCGCGATGCGAGCCGAGATAGACCTGGCGCAGGACCGTGCCCTGCGTTCGGTTGGGGCCGTCGCCCTGGGGCTTAGAGTCCAGCACGATGTCGTGGTGGCGCACCGAGACGACGCCGTCCCCGCCGGCGGAGAAGTCGCCGGCGCCGCAGCGCAGTTTCAGCGGACCGCATTCCACCGTGTCGGCATCGAGCCAGCGGCCCTTCAGGATATTGGTGCCGCCAAGGAAGCGCGCGACGAATTCCGATTGCGGCCGCTCGTAGATCTCCTCGGGACTCCCGGCCTGCTCGATGCGCCCCTGGTTCATCACGACGATCAGATCGGCCGTGGTCATGGCCTCGGCCTGATCATGCGTCACATAGACCGTGGTGTAGCGGAAGGCATCGTGCAGGCGGCGGATCTCGAAGCGCATCTCCTCGCGCAGATTGGCGTCGAGATTGGAGAGCGGCTCATCCAGCAGCAGGATCTCGGGCTCGACGACGAGCGCGCGGGCCAGTGAGACGCGCTGCTGCTGCCCGCCCGAAAGCTCTCCGGGATAGCGCTCGGCAAGCGCCTTCAATCGCGTCACGTCGAGAATCTTGTCGACGAGCCGCGCGATCTCGGCGGCCGACATCTTCCGGAGCATCAGGCCGTAACCGATATTCTCGCGAACCGTCATATGCGGCCAGAGCGCATAGCTCTGGAAGATCATCGACATGCCTCGCCGCTCCGGCGGCTCGCTCCATCCGGCGGACGAGATCGTGCGTCCGCCGACGTGGATCTCACCGCCCTTGGGTGTGATGAAGCCTGCGATCAGTCGCAGCGTCGTCGTCTTGCCGCAGCCCGATGGCCCGAGCAGGCAGACGAGATCGCCCTTCTCGACTTTGAGGTCGACGCGATCGACCACGGTCAGCGCGCCATAGCGCATGGTGAGGTCGGCCAGCTCCAGAAACGCCAATGCATCCTCCCAGACGCCGTTTCGTCGCAAGATGAGCCCGGGCGTTGCACATCATCCGGCATTACGCCGGGCTATGTCCGCCTCTGTGTGAGCTATCGACCGAAGGCTACGGACCCTCGGCTAGATTGTCAACAATAAGCATTTCATTTTGCAGATTGTTGACATTCTTCAGATGACATTTTACCCACGATTGCCGAGGAAGGAAAGCCAATGCTCGCCCAGGCCATCGAGATGTTGAGGGATCGCTCCCTGCCGATGCTGATCGAGCAGGAGATCGAGCGCGTGATCCTGGGCGGCGAATACGCCCCCGGCGACAAGATCAACGAGCAGGCGCTGGCCCTGCGTTTCGGCATCAGCCGCGGTCCCATTCGCGAGGCCCTGCGCTCACTCGACCGCACCGGCTTGATCGACACCATTCCCAACCGTGGCGTCTTCGTGCGACGGCTCACAGCCGCGCAAGCCGCCGAGATCTACGACGTGCGCGCCGCGCTTTTCGCCCTCGCCGGGCAATGTCTCGCCATCCGGGCCAGCGCAGCGGATGTGGAGCGCCTGCGCAGCCATGTCGCGGCCATGGACGAAGCCGTCGCGCGCGACGATTTCGAGACCTACATCGCCGAGAATTTCGCGCTGCACGAAGCGATCGTCACCCGCGCCGGCAACGCCACGCTCGCCACGCATTACCTGGCGCTCGTCAAGCAATTGCGGCTCTACCGCACCCGCAACCTGATGCTGGCGGATTCCGTGCACGCCTCCAACGAAGAGCATCACGAGATGGTCGAGGCCATCGCCGCGCACGACCCCGCCCGCGCCTATGCCGCTCATTTCAACCATGTGGCCACGGCCAAGACACGCCTGATGGCGAACCATCTGACTTGAGAGGGACCTTCCGTGAGCGCAGCCGCCAGCGACATCACCCGCCAAGCTCTCCACTTCGTCGAAACCACCGGCTATGCCGACCTCTCGCCTGAGGCTTTACGGATAGGACGACGCTGCATCGTCGATGCGCTCGGCCTCTATCTCGCGGGCAGTCGCGAGCATTCGCTCGAGATCCTCATCGCTGACGCCCTCGAACAGGGCGGGCGGGCCGATGCGCCATTGCCGGCAACCGGCGCGCGGCGCGTGCCGGCCGCGCTCGCAGCCCGGATCTGGGGCACCGCCGGCCATGCGCATGACTGGGACGACACCCAGGTCTCGCACGATCCCGCCCATATCTACGGGCTGCTCACGCATCCAACCATTCCCCCGCTGACGGCGGCTCTCGTCATGGCGGAGCGGCTCGGCATCCGCGACGGCAAGACGGTGATGCTCGCCTTCCAGCTCGGCTTTGAGGTCGAGTGCAAGATCTCGGAATGGATGACGCCACGGCACTACCGGCGTGGCCATCATACCAGCGGCACGGTCGGGACCTTCGGCGCCTGTGTCGCCGCCGCCCATCTCCTGGGCCTCTCGGGAGACCGGCTCGCCCATGCGCTGGGAATGGCAGCGAGCTTCGCCGCCGGCATTCGCTGCAATTTCGGCACGATGACCAAGCCGCTGCATGTCGGGCGCGCCTGCGAGAACGGCGTCACCGCAGCCCTCCTCGCCGCACGGGGCTTCGACGCCGACCCCGCGGCGCTGGACGGGCCCTGGGGCTTTTTCTCGGTCATGGGGGAAGGCTTCGATGCGGAGAAGGCCAAAGAAGGCTTTGGTCAGCGGCTCACGATCGAGACCCCCGGGATATCGATCAAGCCCTATCCCTCCGGCATCCTGACGCATCAATCCATGGATGCGATGCTGAAGCTCGTCCTCGATCATGACCTGAAACCGGAGCAGGTCGAGCGCCTGCGCTTCTTCGCCGGCAAGAACATCATCGAGCCGATCCGCTACCCGATCGCCCGGAACCATCTCCAGGCCAAATTCTCGATGCCGGCGCTGCTGGCGATGATCGTGCTCTGCCGGCGCGCCAGCCATCACGAATTCGAGGATGCCTTCGTGGCCGGAGAGGCGATGCAGGACCTGCAGGCCCGCACCGATGTGATCAACGATCCCGAGATCGACGCCAGGGGCTACGACCTCATCCGCTCACGCATCGAGGTCGAGACAAAGGACGGACGCACCCTGGTGCAATGGGCCGACGAGCGCTATCGCGGCGGCCCGCTGAATCCGATCAGCGACGCCGATCTCGACGGCAAGTTCCGCATGTGCGCCGAGGGCGTGCTCGACAGCGCGGCGCAGGACGAGATCCTGGCGCTGGCCCGAAGCTTCGATACCGGTGCCGATCTGGCACGCCTGATGGCCCTGATGACCGGGGCCGCGCAGCCCGTCTATTCGGCCGCCTGACGCGTTCCGCACAGGATCTGTCCGGCCGCGGCGCGCTCATTACCCACGCTCAGACAGTCATTGGCGGGGTAGAACCCGGCCTGGATTCATCAGGCCATCCGGGTCGAGAAGACCCTTGATGCGCTGCATCAGCAAAAGCTCGACCGGCGGCTTGTAGCGCGCCATCTCGCCGAGATGGATCGAGCCGATGCCATGCTCCGCGCTGAAGGTGCCGCCGAGATCGGCGGCGATGTCGTAGAGCAGATGCCCGACCGCCCGGGTCGCGCCCGGCTTGTCTGCCATCGCGCCCCAATCGGCATGACTGAACATCGCGATGTAATGCAGATTGCCGTCGCCGAGATGGCCGACAACGACCGGCACCGCCTGCGGAAACGCAGAGGCAAGCGCAACTTCCGCCCGATGCACGAACTGTGGAATGCGCGCGGGCGGCACGGCGATGTCGTGGGTCAGGCCCATGCCTTCCCTGACATTGGCCTCGGTGACATTGTGGCGCAGATGCCAGAGCTGCTGGCGCTGGCGCTCGCTTGTCGCGATGGTCGCATCCGTCACGGAGCCGGCGTCCATGGGCTCTTCCAGAAGCGCGGTGAGGCGCTCCGAGACAACCGCCTCGCTCTCCGCCCCCGCGATCTCGACGAGCACATACCAGGGCGCCTCGCTCGCCAAGGGGTGGGCCGTGCCCGGGATATGCCGCACGACCAGTGCGAGTTCGCTCTCGGACATCAGTTCGACCGCGGAGACGGCGCCGGGAAACTCGGTCTGCAGCGCCTGCGCCAGCGCCGCCGCCGTCTCGATCGAGCCCACTGCGATCAGGGCGGTGACGCTGTGGCGCGGCAGCGGGAAAAGCTTCAGCGCTGCCGCGGTGATGATGCCGAGCGTGCCTTCCGAACCGATGAAGAGGTTCTTGAGATCGTAGCCGCTGTTGTTCTTGCGCAGCGTGCGCAACCCGTTCCAGATCGCCCCGTCCGGCAGGACCGCCTCGATGCCGAGGACGAGGTCGCGCATATTGCCGTAGCGGAGGACCGCCGTGCCGCCGGCATTGGTCGCGATATTGCCGCCGATCTGGCACGAACCCTCGGCGCCGAGGCTCATCGGGAACAGCCGCTCCACCTTCTGCGCCGCCTCCTGCACATTCGCCAGCACGCAGCCGGCCTGCACCAGCATCGCATTGTCCTGCGGGTCGACGGACAGGATGCGGTTCATCCGGCGCAGATTGACGACGATGCCACCTCCAGAGGCGTCCGGCACCGAGCCACCGCAGACGCTGGTGTTGCCGCCTTGCGGATAGATCGGAATCCGATGATGGCCGCAGAGGCTGACGATCGCGGCGACGGCCTCCGTCGACCCCGGCAGCGCGACGGCAAGGGCTTGCCCTTCATGGCGTTTGCGCCAGTCGATCAGATGCGGCTGCATCGCAACCGGTTCATCCAGGACAAGCGTGTCCGGAACGGCCTCGAGCGCGGCCAGAAAGCTCTCGGACATCCCGTTCACCCGTTCAGCACAATGACGTCGCCATCATCCCAGGCGACATGCAGCCGGTCGCCCGCCTTGACGCGCAGCGCGGCGCGTTCGGAGATGTTCTTCGCGACAAAGCTCGCCCCGTTCGCGGCGCGGATCGTCAGGCGTGTCATGCCGCCGACGAAGGAGACATGATCGACCGCGCCCGAGAGCATGTTGACGCCATCGGGCGGCGCCCGCTCCTGCGCCACGATCCTGAGCTTCTCCGGCCGGACGAGAACCTTGGCCCCGGACTTCGACGTGGCCGCCGGCCGAAACGTCGTACCGTCTGCAGCCCGCAGCAGCCCGGCTCCGACAGGCATGACATCGAAGAGGTTGGACTCGCCGATGAACTGGGCCGCGAAGAGGTTGGCCGGTTCGAAATAGAGCTGCTCCGGCGTGCCGATCTGGGAGACACGGCCACCTTCCATCAGGCACACCGTGTCCGACAGGTTCAGCGCCTCTTCCTGATCATGCGTGACATAGATGATCGTGGTGCCGAGTTCGGTGTGGAGGCGCTTGATCTCCTCCTGCATCTGGTCGCGCATGTTCTTGTCGAGCGCGCCGAGAGGCTCATCCATCAGGATGATCTTGGGCGAGTAGACGATGCAGCGCGCGATGCCGACGCGCTGCTGCTGCCCACCGGATAGCTGGCGCGGCTTGCGCGCCTCGAAGCCGGTCAGGCCGACGCGGGCCAGCACGTCGCGCACCTTGCTCGCGATCTCGCTTTTGGGCAGTCCGCGGATCTTCAAGGGATAGGCGACATTGTCGAAGACGCTCATATGCGGCATCAGCGCATAGTTCTGGAACACCATGCCGATGCCGCGCTCACGTGCCGGCTGCTCGGTCACGTCCCGGCCGTCGAGCAGGATGCGGCCGGAACTCGCCGCCACGGCCCCGGAGATCAGGTTCAGGATGGTGCTCTTGCCCGAGCCGCTGGGCCCGAGCAGCGTCAGGAACTCGCCCCGGCGAACCGATATCTCCGTCCTGTGCAGGGCGGTGAAATCGCCATAGGCCTTGCTGAGACCTTCGAGCCTAATGATCTCGGCCTCCGGCGGAGGCGTTGCGCTGATGGTCATGACAGGCGCCTCCATAACCTCGATCACGCTCATGCCGGCACCGGGACGGTATAGGCGAGCGGCAATCTCCCGCCATCGGCATAGATGGTCTGGCCCGTCATGTAGCTCGACGCATCGCTCGCGAGGAAGACGGCGACCTTCGCGATCTCTTCCGGCTGCCCGAGACGCCCCATCGGGGTGCGAGCCAGGATGTTGCTCAGCGCATCGGGGTTGGTGTTGACGATCTGGGCGAGCAATTCGGTCTCGATGCTGCCCGGCCCGATGCCGTTGACGCGGATGCCGTGCTTGGCGAGGCCGAGCGCCATCACGGCCGTGAGCTGGTTCAGCCCGCCCTTGCTCACCGCATAGGGCACGATATGGGGGCTGCAGACCACGGCGTTGATCGAGCTCATATTGATGATGACGCCCCGGCGGCCTTGCGCGACCATCTTGCGCGCGCTCGCCTGGCCGATCAGGAAGCCGCCCTTCAGGTTGACACGCAGGACGCGGTCGAAATCCGCCTCCGTGATCTCGAGGATCTCGGCGTTCTGGTTGATGCCGGCATTGCTGACGGCGATGTCGAGGCCGCCGAACCAGTCGCAGGTCGTCTCGATCAATCGGGCCACGTCCTCGGCCGAGCCGACGTCGCAATGGCTGTAGCGACAGCGGTTGCCGAGCTCGCGGGCAAGCCCGGCTCCGCGTTCGTCCTGAACATCGGCGATCACGACATTGGCGCCCTGCGCGATGAATTCGCGTGCGATCGCGGCGCCTATGCCCTGCGCGGCGCCGGTGACGATGGCTGTCTTGTTCTCAAGCTGCATGGTGGTCTCGGATGGCCTCAAAGGTTCGCCGTCGCCCGTTCGCGGTCGAAGCAGCCATCGTCGACGGCTTTCGAGAGGAACTGCTTCTGGATGCGCTGGGTCGGCGTCTTCAGGAATTCGTCGACGAAGGCGACGAAACGGGGGATCTGGAAGCTGGCGAGCCGCGGCTGGCACCAGAGCAGGAGATCGGCAGCGCCGAGCTGCTGATCCGGCTTGAGCTTGACGAAGAGCTTGAGGTCCTCGTCGGCGAGTTCGTTGGTCACGCCGATCAGGGCGCTCTCCTCGACGGCGGGGTGATCGTTGATCACCCGCTCGACCTCCCAGGCCGAGATGTTCTCGCCACGGCGACGCAGGCTGTCCTTCTTGCGTCCGAGGAAGAAAATGAAGCCGTCCTCGTCGCGATAAGCGAGATCGCCGGTATAGAGCCAACCGTCGCGGATTGTTGTTGCGGTCGTCTCCGGGTCCTTGTGATAGCGGGCGACCATCACGCCGGGCTCGTTCTGGGCGACCTTGATCTCCCCGACCTCGCGCGGCTTCGTCACGGCGCCGCTGTCGTCGACGATCTCGACCTCGAAATAATCGACCGCCTTGCCGATCGAGCCCAGCTTGCCCGCGGTGTTGATGGTGCTGAAGCTCGAGGTCTCGGTCATGCCGTAGCCCTCGCGGATCTGCATCCCGAAGCGCTCTTCGAACTCCCGCCAGATGCCGACCGGGCAGCCGCCACCCCAGGCGATCATGGCTCCGTGACTGCGGTCATCCGGCGATGGCGGCTGCTTCAGCAGGAGCTGGAGCACGCCGCCGACGAAGTGCACATGGGTCGCACCGTATTCGCGCACCTCGCCCCAGAAACGCGAGGCGCTGAAGCGCGGCACCAGCGCAAGCGTGACCGGCACCATCAGCGACAGCACCAGCACCTCGCTGCCGAAGACGTGGTAGATCGGGTCCCAGAAGTGCAGCACGCTGCCGGGGCGGATATCACCGATCCAGATCGAGCCGAGCGCCGACGCGCGCAGCATCCGGTCCGTCATCTCGACGCCCTTGGCGGGGCCCGTCGTGCCGGAGGTGTAGAGGATGGTGCGCAAGTCGTTGTCGCGCAGGTCGGTGCCTGGATTGCTCGCGTCGAGACCGGACAGGACATCGGCGAGCTGCGTGCCAACGCCCGCGCGCCCGCGCCAAAGCTGGGCGATGGCAGGCCGCTCCGCCAGGATGGGGTCGAGGCTCCCCGCGTATTCGGCATCCGCGATTATCAGCACCGGCGCGGCGTGATCGACGATGTAGGCTAGGCCGGGGCCCTTGAGGTTGACGTTGATCGGAACCTGCACCGCGCCGAGCTTCATCAGGGCGAAGACGATCGTGATGTGGTCGAGATGATGCCCGAGCATCACCGCGATATGCGCGCCCTTGACCACGCCGAGAGCGGCAAGACCATGCGCCGCATGGTTGACGCGGGCGTTGAGCCCGGCGCAGGTCACGACATCATCGCCTTGCCGGCAGAAGACATGCTCCGGCCGCGTCTCGGCGCAGCGCTCGAGCAGGAGCGGCACCGTCTCGGCCTCGGAGAACCAGGCTGTCTGCTTGCGCATCACCACCGCCTCACCAGAGCCAGCGCTTCTCGTCCGACAGCGTCCAGGTCTCGGTCTGGCTGCCGGCGTCGAAGTGTCTGGTGATCGCGACATGCCCGTTGCGCAGGCGCGTCATCATCGCGAAGAGCGCGAAAACCGCCTCGCGAAGGCCGTCATCGGCCGCATGCGCGAAAGGCTGGAAGCCACGGATGCGCAGTACGATCCGGTCGGCCTGCGCCGCGTCGAGGCTGCATTTGTTGCGGAAGGCGCGCAGGATCGCGGCGAAGCTGGCGGCGATCGCGGCAGGCGAAGCGCCCTCCTCGCCGCTCGCCTTGGCAAGGTCGGGGCCGAACTGCACGGCCAGTAGTCTCATCCCGGTTGCGACCAGATCGCGCGCGGCCGGCGCGCCGAAGAGCCGGTGCATGATCTCGATCGTGTGCTGCACATAGTCGACGCCGTAGCTGTAGCTGCCCTTGAGCCAGCGCGCCTCCGGCCAGATCGCCGGGTCGAGCCTGGGCGCCTTGTCCGGATCGAACTCCGGCGACCGTTCGACATGCTCGACGCGGAAACGCTCTTCCGGGGCAAGGTCGTGGTCGTATTCCTGGAAATAGCCCTCATCATAGGGATGCCCTTCAGCGACGAACTTGGTCGCCACCCAGCCAAGCCGCGGGCAGCCCAGGAGCCCGCCATTGCGGGGATGCCAGGTCGAGAGGATGGTCCGGCGCACCGAGGTCGGCACCGTCAGCGCCGCGATGCCGGGATAGGTGCCCCAGGGCGAGAGATAGCGGATCCAGACCTTCTTCGGCGTCTCCTCGATCAGCTGCATGTTCAGCCCGCCGATCGAGTTGCTGAAATAGTGGTACTTGGCCGCGGCGAGCGCCGGAGGGTCGTTCTGGATGCCGAGCTTGACCAGCGCCGCCTGGAAGCGAACCTTCTGCTCAGAGGATAGCAGCGCCGACCAGATCTCGTTCAGAGCCTTCTCACCGCGCTCGCGGTAGCAGATCGCCGTCAGCCCCGAGACCACGATCCAGGCGAATTTGTTGGCGAGCGCGATCCTGGCGCGCAGCGTCGCGATGTCCTCTTCGCCATAGGCAATCGTGTTCATGGCCTGTCGATCCTTGCGAGATTGGGGCGCTGGGCCGTCACTGTCCCCTGCCCGAGCGCTGCAGAGCCGCGGTCAGCATGCAGATGACAAAGGAGAGCACGGTCAGCATCGTCGAGACCGCTGCGATGACCGGCGAGATCTCCCACTGGATGCTGGAATACATCTTCACCGGCAGCGTCGTGGTCGTGGCCGAGACGAGGAACCAGGAGATCACCACCTCGTCGAAGGAGATCAGGAAGGCGAAGAGCCCGCCGGCCAGGATCGAGGGCATGAGCTGCGGCAGCACTACCGTCGCGAACATGCGGTAGCGGCCGGCGCCCATCAGCGTCGCACCGAATTCGAGGTTGGAATCGAGCTTCTGGACGCCGGCCGCGACCATGACGATGACGAAGGGCGTCACATAGATGGTGTGGCCGAGCACCAGCGCGAGCGTCGATCCGGTCAGGCGGATATAGGAGAAATAGAGATAGAGCCCGAGCGCCATGACGATGGCGGGGATGACGAGCGGGCTCATCAGCAAGAGCGTGATCGCCTTCTTGCCGGGGAAGTCGTGGCGGACGATGCCATAGGCAGCGGGCACGGCCGTCGCCAGCGCCAGGATCGTGGTGAGGCAGGCGATCTTCAGGCTCTGCAGCAACGGACCTGTCCAGGCCGCCGAGGAGAAGAAGATCTGGTAGAGTTCGAATGAGAACTCCCGCGGGGGAAAGCGCACCTCGTGCTGCGTCCCAAACGAGACCGGGATCACGATCAGGCTCGGCACCAGCATGAAGGCATAGACCAGGCAGGCGAGCAGCGTCCCGAACCGGCGGTAGCGGCGCTTGAGCGGATCCTTCAGGTCGAATGCGTTGGACATCGCCTCAGGCCTTCCCGGCAAGCTGGTTGCGGCGCATCCACAGGGCCGGGGCGGAGAGCAGGACGACCATCGCCAGCAGCAGCACGCCGATCGCCGCCGCCATGTTCCAGTCGAGCGTCTCGCGCGTGTAGAAATCGACCAGATTGGCGAGCATCACGTCCTGGCGCCCGCCGAGCAGCGCCGGGATGACGAAGAAGCCGAGCGACATCACCATGACGCTGGAGACGCCCGCCACGATGCCGGGCAGGCTGAGCGGCAGGGTGATGGTGAAGAAGATCCGCATTGGCCGCGCGCTCATGATGTCGGCGGCGCGGTACAGCGCCGGGTCGATCGCGAGAAGGCTCGCCAGCACGGGGAAGACGATGAAGGGCGTCAGGTAGTTGGTCATGCCGACCATGACGCCGAAGCGGTTGAGGATCATCGGCAGCGCGACCTGCGTGCCGAAAACCCAGCTCAAGACCAGATTGATTACGCCCTCGCGGCCGAGGATCACGGTGAAGGCGTAGCTCTTGACCAGGATGCTGGTCCAGAACGGCAGCAGCACCAGCACCATGTAGACGGCACGCCGGCGCGGCGGCTGGCGCGCCAGATGCAGCGCCACGACATAGCCGAGGAGAAGGCTGATCAGAGAGGCCGAGACGCTGATCTCCAGCGTCGTGTAGAGCGAGCGCTTGAACAGGGTGCTCGTCAACAGGTTCTCGAAGGCCTCGAGCGACAGCGCGGCGCCACCGAGGCTGGTGTAGAGAATGAACAGCAGCGGCACCGCCGCGATCGCCAGCGACACGATGGCCGCCGGCGAGACGAAAGCGGCAGCGGCCCGCGAACTCTCCGCACCAGTCATGTTTGGGGTCCGGTCACGTTGTACGATATCGGGGGCTCAGCTGAGCACCCACTCCTTGAAGCGGCGGCTGAGCTTGTCGAAATTGGCCGACCACCACATTTCGTCCATGATCAGGTTCTGCTCCGACTCCATGTTCGGCAGCCATTTGCGCGTCTCGGCCGACAGCATCGGCAGCGCCTTCTTGCTGACCGGCGTGTTGCCCAGGAGCTCCATGGTGGCCGCCTGCCGCGCCGGCTGCAGCGCATAGGAGACGAACTTCATGGCGTTCTCCTTGTTCGGCGCGTTCTTCAGGACGGCGAGGTATTCCAGCCCGTTCAGCGTCTGCGCAAAGGAGAAGGCCATTCCCGCCCCGGTCGCGCCGGTCGTCTTGACGCGCGAGGCGTAGGAGTAGCTGAAATCGACCTCGTTGGTCTGCAGCAGCGTGATCGTCTGCGGCGTGGAATCGACCCATTTGGCGACGCTGGGCTTGATCCGGTCGAGCGCCTTGAAAGCGCGCTCGACATCGAGCGGATACAGCTTGGAGGGCGGCACGCCGTCGGCCAGCAGCGCAGCCTCCAGCGTCTCGCTCGGCCGGTTGCGGAAGGTACGCCGGCCAGGAAAGGTCTTGGTGTCGAAATACTCGGCGAAGTTCCTGGGATATTTGCCCTCGGCATGGCGCTTGGGATCATAGGCTATGCCGCCGGCGAAGGTGTAGAACGGCACGAGATCCTTCGTCGCCGGGACCGACAGGTCCGACGCATCGAACAGCGAGGGGCTGAGCGGCTCCCAATAGCCTTCCTTCGAGCCGCCGGTGCCCATCGCGCCCGGGGCGTCGAAGACGTCCCATTCGACATTGCCGGTCGTAACCTGCGCCTTCACCTTGGCGAGGTCGGGCGTGTCGATCACCGTGACGTTGATGCCCGTCTCGGCCATGAACGGCTTGATCAGCCCCTCCTCGACCGAGCTGCGATAGGTCCCGCCCCAGGTGACGAAGACGAGGTTCTTCGACTGCGCCTGCGCGCGGCCGTTCCGCAGCACGAAGGGTGCAGCGATGCCGAGAGCGGCGCCACCGGTCAGCAGGCGGCGGCGCGACGGGCGGATCAGGCCAGACTTGGTTTCATATTCCGACATGGTAGTCCCCTCTTTGTTGCGTTCGCCGTCGAGGACGAACGTCAGGCTGCGTCAGACTTCAAAGCTGCGAAGGCCCTCTCGCGCTCCAGCGTTGCCGGAATGGCTTCCGCAAGCAGGCGGCGGGTCTCGTCGCTGACCGGCAGGAGCGGTGGCAGCACCTCGCCGGACGGAAAGCCGAACATCGTCAGCGCCGCCTTGATCGGCCCCGGATTATGCTCGCGATAGAGCGTGTTGATCGTCGGCATGATCTCGGCATGGAGCGTCTTGGCCTCATCCACGCGTCCGCTCGACGCCAGCCGGTACAGCTGCGCCCAGATCCGCGGGAACAGGCAGGAGGTCGCCAGGAGACCACCGCGCGCGCCCATCGCGATATGCAGCGGAAAGACGTTCTCCTCGCCGGTCAGGATCGAGATTTCGGCGCCGGCGAGTTCCATGGCGCGGAGTTGAACTGCGAGATCCTGGTTGCAGGCCTTCATCGCGACGATGCGCGTCTGCCGCGCCAGCGCATCGACCGTCTCCGGTTTCAGCGCAATGCCCGTCCGGTACGGGATTTCATAGAGCATGAGGTCGGTATCGACCGCATCCGACAGCTTCTTGAAGTAGTCGACGATCCCCTCCTGGGTCGGCCGCGCATAATAAGGCGTCACCACGAGGAGCGCGTTGGCGCCGGCGGCCGCGAATTCGCGGCAGGTCGCGATCGTCTCGCCATAGCCTGCCGAGAGCACGCCCGGGATGACCGGCACGCGGCCACCCACCGCTTCGAGCGTGGCGTCGAGCATCTGGCGGCGCTGCCTGGGCGTCAGCGAGACATATTCGCCGGTTCCGCCAACCGGGGCGAGACCATCGGCGCCCTCAGCGACGAGATGCTCGGCGAGCTTGTGCACGGCCGCGCCATCGACGTCGCCGGAGGCGGTGAGCGGCGTCGGCGTCGCCGTGATGATGCCGTGATAAGCCTTGGCCGCCGCCTTCATGATGTGATCTCCATATCGGCGGACTGCGGCGACCCCGTCGCCGCGCCGTCCTGCTCCTGGTGTTGCGTGCCATAATGCCGCGCGACGAAGGCGGGCGAGCATTTGCCCGAGACCGTATCCTCGGTGATCGCAGCCGCCGCGCGCTCCGAAGCCGGGCCATAGCCGCCCGCACCCGGCGTCTCGACCGAGACCGACGCATCCGGCGCAAGCTTCATCCCGGTGAGCTTGCTGGCAAGCGGCGCCTCCGACCCATCCGCCCGATGCAAACGGAACCGGCCGGGACGACCAGGTTCGCCGCCGAAGACGCCCGGCGGCGCATGACGGAACCGCTCGCCAACACCGGAGAATTCGCAGACATGCCCGACAGGGCGAACGACGCGCCTGAGGCCGAGGCCGCCGCGATGGGTTCCCGCGCCGCCGGAATCGGGCACCAGCGCGTATTCCTCGACACGCAGCGGATACTCCATCTCGATCGCCTCGACCGGGAGGTTCGAGGTGTTCGTGATGTGGACCTGCACACCGTCCTTGCCGTCGCGGTCGTTGCGGCCGCCCATGCCGCCGCCAAGGGTTTCGAGATAGACATAGGGCTGGCCCGTCACTGGGTCGGCGCCGGAGAAAACCATGCTGGTGTTGGCGCCATTGGCGCAGCCAATCGCGCGCTCCGGCAGTACGCCCGACAAGGCGCCGAGCACGACATCGATGACGCGCTGGCAGGTATTGGCCCGCAGCGCGACTGCGGCAGGCGCGACGCAGTTCACGATGGTGCCGGCCGACGCGACGATATCGAAGGCCTGGATCACGCCCTCATTATTGGGCATCGACGGATCGAGCAGCGCCTTCAGCGCGTAGCAGACCGAGGATCTCACCGCGTTCAGCGTCAGGTTGATATTGCCCGCGACCTGCGGCGAGGACCCGGTGAAGTCGAACAGCGCATCGCCGCCGCGCTTGCGCAGGGTCAGGGCGATCAGCACGTCGGACTGGCCGACGCCGTCGTCGTCCATCACGTCCGACCACGACCAGTCGCCATCCGGCAGCGCCGCGATCGCGGCGCGCATCCGGCCGCGGCTGCGTTCGATGATCTCGTCGAAGGTGCCACGCACGAGCGCGACGCCATAGCGGCCACAGAGGTCGCCCATGCGCTCGACGCCAAGCCGGCAGGCCGCGATCTGCGCGTTCAGGTCGCCCTTGCGCTCCGTCGGCAGGCGCATGTTGAGCAGCAGCAGGTCGAGGATATCGCGAACCGGCTCGCCTTCGCGATAGAGGCGCACGACCGGAATCCGCAAGCCTTCCTGGTAGATCTCGGTCAGGCCGCCGGACATCGAACCGCGCGCCGCTCCGCCGACATCGGCGTGGTGGGCGATGTTGCAGACGAACGCCAAAAGCTTGCCGTCGACAAAGACCGGGGCGGCGAGGTTGATGTCGGGCAGATGCGTGCCGCCGGCGACATGGGGATCGTTCCCAACGAAGATGTCGCCGGGATGGATATCCCCGGCGAAACGCTCCTGCAGGATCGCGACCAGCCCGCTCATCGAGGCAAGATGGATCGGCAGCGCGTTCTCGGCCTGGACGACGAGCCGGCCGGAGGCGTCGAGGACCGCGACGGAATGATCGTGGCGCTCCTTGATATTTGTCGAGAAGGCCGAGCGCTGGATCGTCAGGAAGCACTCATCCGTGGTCGAGCGCAGGCCGTTCCAGACGATCTCTAGGGTGATCGGATCGAGCTTGGCGGCCGTCACGGCTTAAACTCCATGATGATGTTGCGGGCCTCATCGACCTCGGCCGACCAGCGCGGCGGCACCACCGTGGTCGAGTCGAACTGCGTGATGATCGCCGGCCCGGCGAGGCGCGCGCCGGGTTCGAGCGTCGAGCGATGGACGACCACCGCCTCGACCGGGGCGGAGGGGTCGAACCAGGCGCTGACCGTCGCCCGCTCCAGCGCGGTTCCGGCCGTCTTCAGGCGAGGAGCCGCCCTGCCCTCCCCAGCGAGGCGCGCTTTCATCCGGACATTCACGATCTCGATGGCGGCAGCCGGATCGCAATGCCCGTATTTCGCCTGATGCGCGGCGAGGAAGCGCTGGCGCAGCAGCGCGACCGGTGGCAGGCGATCGCTCTCGTCGAGCGGCACGGAGAGTTCGTAATTCTGGCCGACATAGCGCATGTCGAGCGTGGTGGAGAGAGACAGGCGGCCGACTGCAGCACTCGCGGCATGCCAGGCCCGGGCCTGCACGTCCAATCGCCCGACCGCCTCCGCCACGGAGGAGAGCTCTCCATCGAGCCCGACACGGCTGGTCGCGACGAAGCTCTCCTGAACATCCGACATGGCGACACCCTCGGCGCAAAGAATGCCCGGCGAGAGCGGCACCAGGATCCTGCGGATCGAGAGCTCCTCGGCCACATCCGCCGCGTGGAGGCCGCCTGCCCCGCCGAACGGCATCAGCGTGAAATTGCGTGGATCATAACCTCTTTCGACCGAGATCGCCCGGATCGCGCGCACCATGTTCGAGACGCAGATGCGCACGATGCCGAGCGCTGTCTCCTGCAGCCCAAGCCCCAGCGTCTCGGCCAGCGGCGCGATGACGCGCTCGGATGCCACCTGGTCGAGCGTCATGCCACCGCCGACCAGCGTCTGCGGCAAGCGCCCGAGCAAGGTGTTGGCATCTGAGACCGTCGGCAGCGTGCCGCCGCGGCCATAGCAGGCGGGGCCCGGCACCGCGCCTGCGCTGGCTGGCCCGACCTTGAGCAGGCCGTCAGGGCCGACATGGGCGATCGAGCCGCCGCCGGCGCCGACCGTGTTGATGTCGATCGAGGGCAGGCGCACCGGGAATTCGGCGATGTCGCGGCCATAGGTCATGGCGGCCGCGCCGTTCTCGATCAGGCAGACATCCGTGCTCGTCCCGCCGATATCGAGCGTGATCAGATCCGCCTCGCCAGAACGCGCCGCCACCGCCACCGCGCCGACGACGCCGGCGGCGGGACCTGAGAGCGCGGTGCGGATGGGCAATTCGCCGGCCCGCTCGATCGCCATCAGCCCGCCGGCGGATTGGCTGATGCCGATCGTGGCGTTGCCGGCCCGGCTTTCAAGCGCCTCTGCGAGCCGCGCCATGTAGCGCGACACCTTGGGTTGGAGATAGGCGTTGAGCACCGTCGTCGAGAAGCGCTCATACTCACGGAACTCCGGCTGCACCTCGCAGGAGAGTGAAATGTGCAGATCCGGCATCCGAGCCCGCAGCGCCCGGCCGATCCTGCGCTCATGCTCGGGGTTCAGGAACGAGAACAGCAGGCAGACGGCGCAGCAATCGGCACCGGAGGCGGCAACCGCATCCACCACCGCCTCGATCTCAGCCTCATCGAGCACTGTTACGACCTCGCCGCGCGAGCCGATCCGCTCACGGACCTCGAAGCGCAATTGCCGCGGCACGACGGGCGCCGGCGCATCCGCCTTGAGGTCATAAATCTTCGGCCTGACCTGCCGCCCGATCTCGATCAGGTCGCGGAAACCGGCCGTCGTGACCATCGCGACCTTGCCGCCGCTGCGCTCGATCAGCGCATTGGTCGCGACCGTGGTGCCATGGGCAAAACGCGACACGTCCTCGGCGGCGAGCCCACAACGCTCACCCAAGGCAGCGAGCCCGGCCAGAATGGCACGCGAGGGGTCGTCAGGCGTCGAGGGCAGCTTGTGAACGAAGACGTCGAGGGTCGACGCGTTCAGCAGATAGAAGTCGGTGAAAGTGCCCCCGACATCGACGCCGACCGTCCAACTCATTGCCGCTCCCCCAGTTGGATATTGAAATTATCCAACTTGGACACATTGTCAATTCAAGCTGTGTCTGTTTATTCGACAGGGCGTGAGAAGCAGGAGACAGCGATGAGCTTGGCGGTTGGTTCCGAGACGGCCGTTCGCAACGGCGACCGCGTCTATGACGATCTGCGGCAGCGCATCCTGTCGCTCGAACTCGTGCCTGGAGCGGTCTTCGACGAGGCGCGCATCGTCGGCGAGCTCGGCATTTCGCGCACGCCGGTGCGCGAGGCGGTGATCCGCCTCGTCTCGGAAGGCCTGCTGCGCCGGGACGGCCGCCAGATCCGCGTTTCATCCTTCGAGGTCAGCCAGCTACGCCCCTTCTTCGAGGCCAACAGGCTGTTGTCGCGCACGCTGCATCGCCTGGCGGCGATCCGCCGGACCCCGGCGCAGCTCGAACGGATTCGCGCGGAAATGCTGGCCTTCGAGGAAAGTCTCGCAAGCGGCGGCGACGCGATCATGAACGAGGCCAATTACCGCTTCCACAAGGAGATTGCGGAGGCGGCCGATTCCTCATTCCTGGAGCGGACCTATTCCGACATCCAGCTCGAGGCGATGCGCCTGTCCCGCCAATGCTTCGACATGGGCGACAACACGGCCGATCAGTTCCAGGCCCACATCACCCAGATCGTCACCGACCATCGCGAGATCTTCCGCGCCATCGAGCAGCGCAACCCCGACGACGCCGACGCGCTCGCCTCGCGGCACTCCGACCTGTTCCGCGACCGCGTCGCCCGCCAGCTCCTCGGCCCTCCCAGCGAAGCGAGTCTGGTCAACCTTGCCGAGGCCTAGATCGTTTTCGAGCGAAGTGGACACCGGTTCGCGGGAAGAAAACGCGTTAAAACAAAGCGCTGGAGCTGTTGAACGATCCAATTGGATCGGAAACCGCTCCAGCCTCGCCAAGGAGACACAACATGCCGACAGAACCCCGTGAGCTGACCGCCGAGATCGCCGAACGCTTCGCCCGGATCGCGCTTGGCCATGTCGGGCGCGAATATCCCAACAAGCCCGACCATGTCCTCGCCGGGCCGCAGGATGCGCGCACGCCGCGCGAGCTCCACCCCGTCTTCTACGGCAGCTTTGACTGGCACTCCTGCGTCCACAGCTACTGGCTGCTCGCCCGGGTGCTGCGACGCTTTCCGGACACGCCTGTGGCCATCGAGATCACCGCGCTGTTCGACGCACAGTTCACCGCGGAGAAGATCGCCGCCGAATGCGACTATCTCGCCCAGCCGACGGCGCGCGGTTTCAAGCGCCCCTATGGCTGGGCCTGGCTGCTGAAGCTCGCAGCCGAGCTCTCCGCTCTGCCGCACCAGGACTGGCCCGTCAGGCTCGCCCCGCTCGCCGAGGCTTTCGCCCAGCGCTTCCGCGACTTCCTGCCGCTCGCGACCTATCCGGTCCGGGTCGGCACGCATTTCAACACCGCCTTCGGCCTGAGGATGGCGGCCGATTATGCGCAGGCGACGCAGGACACCGCGCTCTCCGCGCTGCTGCGCGAGACCGGCCTGCGCTGGTATGGCGAGGACACCGACTGCCCGGCCTGGGGCGAGCCGAGCGGCGACGATTTCCAGTCCTCGGCGCTGATCGAGGCCGAATGCATGCGCCGCCTGCTGCCGCCGGAGGCGTTCCTGCCCTGGCTCGCGCGTTTCCTGCCGCGCATAGAGAACAACCAGCCCCGGACCCTGTTCGAGCCTGCCTCCGTCAGCGACCGCAGCGACGGTAAGATCGCCCATCTCGACGGTCTCAATCTCAGCCGGGCCTGGTGCTGGCGCTCGCTGGCGGCCAGTTTGCCTGCCGACGACCCACGCCGCCCGGTGGCGCTGGAGGCGGCGCAACGCCATCTCGCGGCCGGGCTGCCGCATATCGCCGGCGACTATATGGGCGAGCACTGGCTCGCGACCTTCGCCTTGCTCGCACTCGAGGCTGGCGAAGCGCCTGCCATTTGAGCCGGCGCAAGCAGGCTACGGCATCAATTGGCCGCCATTGACCTCCAGCACCTGGCCGGTGACGTAGCCGCTGAGCTCCCCCGAGGCCAGGAAGAGAAAGGCTCCGACGCAATCATCCGATGTGCCGACGCGGCCCATCGGCACCGTTCGGCGCATCGCCTCGATCTGCTCGGCATTCGAATAGCGTTCGTGGAAGGGCGTATCGATCACACCCGGCGCCACGGCGTTGACGCGGATCCTGGACGGCACGAGCTCGCGGGCCATGCCCTTGGTGAAGGCGCTGACGAAGCCTTTCGAGGCGCCGTAGAGAATGGCGCCTCCGCCGCCGCCATTGCGGGCGGCGATCGAGGTCACATTGATGATCGAGCTGCCGCCATCGCTGGGCATCAATGGCGCGATCTCGCGGGTCATGGAGAAGACGGACCAGCAGTTGAGGCGCATCACCTTGTCGTAATGCTCATCGTCCATTTCGGTCGTCACGACCCGGCCGAGCATGCCGCCGGCGTTGTTGATGAGAACGTCGATGCGGCCGAAATGCGCCATCGTCCGGGCGGCCAGCGCTTTGACGTCCTCCTGCTTCGTCACATCGCCATGCACGGCCAGGCCGTCACCGCCCTCGCGCTTGATCGCGTCGAGCACGGCCATCGCCGCGTCGCGGCTGGCATTGTAATGCACGACGACCTTGGCGCCGTGCCGGGCAAAGCCCTTGGCGGCCGCCGCGCCGATGCCCGTGCTCGCGCCCGTGACGAGAACGACCTTGCCTTCCAGGTCGGAGATCATGCTGTGCTCCTCGATCGGTGGAAATGGCGGGTAGCGCGGACCGCAAGTGTCACGAGGTCAGCGCGCCCGCGGTCATGCCCTGCACCATGAAACGCTGCAGGAAGATGAAGGCGATGACGAGCGGCAGGCTCGCCAGGACCGAGAACGCCATCATCGTGTTCCACTCCGTGACGAACTCGGCCATCAGGCTGTAGATCGCCATGGTCAGCACCCGGTGTTCCCAGGATTCGATCAGCACGACCGCGAAGAGGAACTCGTTCCAGGCGAGCAGGAAGGTGTAGAGGCCAGCCCCGATGAAGGCCGGATAGGACATCGGGATCAGCGTGCGGAAGATCGCCCCCAGCCGCGAGCAGCCATCGACCATGGCCGCCTCCTCGATGTCGCGGGGAATGTTGAGGAAGTAGCTGCGCAGCATCAGGATGCAGAAGGGCAGCGTGAAGGTGAGATAGACGATCACCAATGAGGTACGCGTGTCGTACAGCCCCAGCGTGATGAAGATCCGGAAATAGGGGATGCAGAGCAGCACGAGCGGAAACATCTGCGTCGTGATCAGGAACATCAGCACGGCGCGCTGGCCGATGAACTTGAAGCGGGCGAGCGCATAGGCCGCCATGGCGCCGAGCACGAGCGACAGCCCGGTCACCATCAGCGAGACCACCATGGTGTTGAAGAAGACGACGAGGAACTTCTTGTTGGAGAAGATCTTCGCATAGCCCTCCAGGGTGAAGACCTGCGGGATCCAGTCCGGCGGCATCTTCATCACCTCGATGTTGGGGCGCACCGACACCGTGACCATCCAGGCCAGCGGGAAGAAGATCACGACGATGGCGAGGATCAGCAGCCCATAGGCGAGCGCGTTAAGCAGCCGCTCGCGATTCCGCTGGCCGAGATGATAGGGCGAGACCGTTTGTGGCAGCATTGCCGTGCGTGTGCGCATGTCAATTCACATTGCTCATTGTCCGGCGCACATAGATGGCGCTGACGGTGAAAAGGACGACGAACATCACCACGGCCTCCGCCGAGGCGTAGCCGAAGCGCAGCTTCTGGAAGCCGTCGAAATAGATCGCGCTGGCGAGCACTTCCGACGCATGCGCCGGGCCGCCGCCGGTCATCACGAAGACCGGATCGAAGGCGCGGAAACTCCAGATCGAGTCGAGCAGGACGATCGTGGTGATCACCCCGCGCAGCTGCGGCAGCGTGATGTGCCAGAACTGGCGCGGCAAAGACGCACCGTCGATCTCGGCTGCCTCATAGAGCTGTTTCGGCACGGCTTGCAGGCCAGCCAGCAGCATCACCATGAAGAAGGGGAAGGCGCGCCAGACATTCATCGCCGTGACCGAGCCCAGCGCGGTCGAGGGATCGCCGAGCCAGGAGACCGAGGCGTTGGCATCGATCACGCCGACCGAGACGAGAAGCCCGTTGAAGACGCCGAAAGGCGCCAGCATCAAGACCCAGATCATGCCGGCGACCGTTGGCGCCAAGAGCCAGGGCACGATCAGCAATCCGCGCGCGATTGCGCGGAAGCTGTCGTTGATCTGCATGTTGAGCAGGAGCGCCAGCGCCAGGCCGATGGCGAGGTGGAACACCACGCTGAACAACGTGAAGATCACGGTCTGGCCGAAGGACCGCCAGAACAGCGGGTCTTGCAGCAAGGCGGCGTAGTTCCCGAAGCCGACCCAGGTCTCGCGCTGCAGGTTGCTGTCGTGGAAGCTCAATCGGATGACGTCGACGAGCGGGTAGATCAGTAGCGCGACCAGGATGAGCAAAGCCGGCCACAGGAACGAATAGGCCAGGATCTCCTCACGATATCGCCGCCTGAGCGAGAGCATCGTCCACCAACCGATGCGGGACCGGCCGCCTGTCCGGGACAGGCCGGCCGATTTGTGAGCTGTGACCAGGCGCGACGGCGGCGCGCCCGTGTGCAGGACTGTCACCTCGCACCTACTTGGCCGAGGCCAGGATCTTGGTCCACTCGGCCGCCGCGTCATCGAGCGCCTGCTTGGCGGACTTCTTGCCCTGCACGACGTTCTGCACCTCCGTCGTCATGATCTTGTTCATCTGGACGGCGTTGGGCATGACGAGGAATGGCGACTCGGCATTGGAGCGGCCCATCTGGGTGACGAAGGCCTGGAACTCCTTGCGCTCCTTGAACCAGTCCTGATTGGCGACATCGGTCCGGGCCGGGAAGGCGCCGGTGCCCTTGGCCCACATCTCGATGCCTCTGGGACCCGACATCCAGCGAATGAAGGCCCAGGCGGCCTCCTTGTCCTGCGCCTGGCTCGACAGCGTGTTGAGCGAACCCCGGACCATGGTGCCAGCCGCCTTGCCGGCCGGCAGCGGCGCGATCTCATAGTTCAGCTTGGGGTTGAGCTGCTTCTGGATCGCGATGCCCCAGGGCCCCTCGAGCATCATCGCGACATTGCCCGAGGCGAAATTGGCGCGCTTCTCCTTCTCGCCATTGCTGAGCACGCCGGGGACGGAGATCTTGTCCTTGTTGATGCGCTCGACATACCACTCGATCGCGGCCACGCCCTCGGGGCTGTTGAAGACGGCCTTGTTCGTGGTCGCGTCGATGAGCTTCGCACCCGCCTGGAGCATGAGCGGATAGATCTCATAGGTCATGTTCGTCGGCGGCTCGCCCTGGAGCGTGCCGGTGATGGCGAACTGGCGCTTGTCGGGATTGGTGAGCTTGCGCGCCATCTCCGCAAACTCGTCCCAGGTCTTGGGAGGGCCGGAAAGACCGGCCGCCTTGAACAGATCGGTGTTCCAGAACAGCGCGACGGCGCCGCTCTCGACGGGCAGGTAGAACTGCTTGCCGCGCCAGGCCTGGTGGAAGGTCTTCGGGATGTTCTCCCAGAACTCCTTGGGCTCCTTCGCGATCCGCTCGTCGAGCGCATCGATCATGCCGAGATCGGCGAATTCCGCCACCCAATCGACCTGGACCATCAGCACGTCGGGCAGCTTCTTGGCCTGATGCTGGACGATGGCCCGGTCATGGAAGCCGGTGAAGGGTGCATCGACCGGCACGAGCTTGATGCCGGGATTGTCCTTCTCGAAGGCGGCCTTGAGTTCGGACATGAATTTCTCGCCGACCTCGGTGCCCTTCCACTGCCCCCAGCGGACTTCCTTCTGCTGAGCCTGGGACGAGGTGGGCAAGGTGAGCAGGGAAGCGAGTGTCATTGCCGCGAGCGCCAGCAATGATGACCTACGGTGCAGGTGCATAAGCGTCCTCCTCGTATTTTGTTGGTCGTTTCCTCGGTGTTTTCTTTGAAGCTGGCGGCTTCGCTTTTTGCGGCCGCTCTTGTCGTCGTCGCTATCGCTCTGCCTTTTACTCCGCGGCGATCCTGTCGAGCGTGTCGGGCAAGGGCGGCGCGATCTTGGTCAGGCTGGTGTTGTCGCGGACGAGTTGCGAGGTGTCGCCGACATTCATCCAGGTGAACATGTCGCGGAACATGCCCTGCAGCGACGCCATGACCTCCTCGCCGACGGGCTCCGGCAAGGCCCAGAACCGCGCCTTCATCACCTTCCAGGCCTTCTTGCGCGTGTTGTAGAGGAATTGCAGGTCGTTCTCGCCCTGCTGCCGTTCATTGGCGTGATGGGCGAAAGTGTAATCCCGGATCTCCCCGGCAATCGCCTTCGGCAGTTTCGGATGGTCGAAGATGAGGTTGGTGAAGCCCAGCGCGAGATGGATCTCGATGGCGCCGGTGCCCGGGAATTTCGCGAGTTGGTGGCCGGGCAGCGTCGAGGCGCCATGCTGCACGGCCCCGCCCATGCCGAATTCCGCGCGGCAGATATCCGAGATCGTCTTCAGCAGCGCGTAATCGACGTTGACATCGGCGAGCTTGCCGTCCGGCTGCATCTTGCCGCCGTGATAGGTGCCGGAGTTGATGCTGATCTTGCTGACGGGCGCAAGCGCCTTGCCCCGCGCCGCGAGCTCCTCGCGATAGACCGCCATGAATTCATGCAGTTCCTCGGGCGTGGTGTTCTCGTGGCCGACCTCGCCGATTTCGGCGCCGAGCGAAATGGTGACGCCCTTGGGTTCGATGCCGCGCACGAATTGCGTGAAATGCGCGGTCAGCTCCGCGTTCAGGCGCTGCTGCTCCCGCACCGTCGGCAGCGAAAGGTCGACGACGGTCGAGGCGTCGATGTCGATGCTGTAGAAGCCGGCGGCGACCTGCTCGCGCATGACCCCTTCCAGCCTGCGGATCTCCGCCGCGCTATCCCGGAGATAGGCGCCGGCATTGACCTGGTCATGGTCGGCCTGGAGGAAGACCGGGCCCTGATGCCCCTCACGCAGGGCCGCGGCCAGCACGCCTGCGGTATATTCCGCCGGTGGCTGGGCGGCGTAGATCGCCTCCCCCACCGCCTGCTCGAAAATGAACAGCTTGGCATCCATCTCCCGGGCGGCACGAAACACGGCGCGGCAGGTATGGTAGGTCCAGCCGCGAAGGTTCATCGCCGGGACGGTCTTGCCCTCCCACTTGCCCGCAGCACGCGCGAGGTAGAGCTCCTGCACCGAAGCCGGCACGATGCCTGCCGCCAGCGCCGCCTGCCGTATCGCCCAGACCGCAAAGGCGCGCGCCTCGGGCTCGGCCAGCGCCGCCGTCTCCGCCCAGCGATCGATCATCGCCGCAGGCGGCCGCAGCGCTTTCGAGAAATCGGGCGAGGCGGCGGACAGATCGACCTTGAGGGTCCTGAGATCGTCGGCGAGTTCGGCGAGCGAAGAGCAGCCCATGAGTGACACCTTCTCGGATTATCTTCGAAATCGAAAATTCTGGTGCGAAACCCCGTTGCAGTGACGCCTGGCCGAACAAGAGCAGATGCCCTCTCGCTCAGCCTGACCGACGCCCGGAATGGCGAATGCCCTTCCCTCTCAGCTCTGTCGTGCCCTCGGCACGCGATTCAGCGCTCATCGCCGGCATAGAGCTGGTCACCTCCCGACATCACGCTCCTTTTGTTTTCGCGCCTCCATGATGCATTTCAATTTCGATATCGCAACTATTGTTTTCGTTTTCGACGATCATGCCGCCACCTCGGCCGCCATGAGGCAAGCAACCGCAGCCCGATCCGCCATGCCATTCCAGCCGCGCGCGCGTTCGCCCTTCAAAGCCGCCGCGGCCGTCGCGAAGCGGGCAGCCTCCAGAGGAGGCATGCCCTCGCCGAGCCCGAGCGCATAGGCGCCATGGAAGACATCGCCGCATCCGGTCGTATCGGCGACGACGACTTTGAAGGACGGCACGCAGACGATCTCTCCATCCAGCAGCCACAGGCTGCCGGCCGCACCGCGCGTCACGGCAAAGACCTTGCCGGGCTCGCTTGCGCAGCGGCGCAACAATTCGTCGGGGGCGCCTTCACCGGCGAAATCCCGCAAGCCTTCGCTCGAGAACACGACATGGTCGGCCTTGGCGACGAGGCGCTCATTATCCGCCGGCGTGCCGCCATCGGCATCGAGGACCGTCGGGATGCCGGCCGCTCGCGCGCGGTCGAGCACGATTTCGGCGCCCGCCGGCCAGCGGCTGTCGACCAGCACCACGGCGACGTCATCGAGCGGATCGACCGGCAATATGGCCGGATCGGGCGGCAGGCTGCGCCGATCCGAGACGATGCTGCGCTCGCCACGGCCATCGACGAGCACAATGGCGCGCAAGGTGCGGCAGTCCCGGATCATCGCCACGCCGGCGCAATCGACGCCATGCCCGCTCATGATGCTGATGGCCGCCTCGCCCGCCGCATCTGCGCCGACCCGGCCCCAATAGGAGGCGACGCCGCCAAGATTGCAGATCGCCACGGCGGCGGTCGCAGCCGGCCCGCCGAAGCGCGATTGGTAGTCAAGGACGCCGGTCTTGATGCCGGACGAGGGCAAGGCGTCGACCTGGAAGACCTCGTCATGAACGAGATTACCGACGCAGACGATCCTGCGCTTCATGGCAGGCTCGGCTGGCAGCGGACCGCGACACTTTCCGGGCCAATTGCCGCCACGCGCGGCAGCCTGCCGTTGCGCTGTATGCCAATACGGGCCGGCGCCGGAGCGGCCAGCTTGCACCGATCTTCAGGCATGTTTCTTCCCGTGGCGTTTCTTGTCGGCGGCTCCTAGCCTTCCGGCCGGGCCGCCTTGTCGTGTCGCATCGGCATTTGCCTTTGCGGCCAACAATGATGCACCAACACTTCTCTTTCGCAATGGTAATTTTCGAAAACGCGCATTGCGCCAATCGAAGGGCTGGCTATATGGCTACCTTCGGAATGGACCAGCTCAGCAAGCGCCACCGCGAAATCCTCGATACGCTCGGTCGGCGCGGCTATCTCGCGATCGAGGAGCTGGTTGCTGCCTTCAACGTCACGCCGCAGACCTTGCGCCGCGATCTTCAGGACCTCGCCGACCGAGGCCTGCTCAGGCGCCATCACGGCGGCGCCAGCGCCAATGTCAGCACCGCCAATGCCGATTATGGTTTGCGCCATGTCGAGACGGCCGACGGCAAGGCCGCGATCGGCCGCGTCGCGGCCAAGCTGGTGACGCCAGGAAGCTCGCTGTTCCTGACGCCGGGTACGACCGTGGACGCGCTCGCCAAGGCGATCGTGGAGCTGGCGCCGAGCGGTTTGCGCGTCGTCACCAACAGCATCGCCGCCGCCGCGATCCTCGAGCAATGCCCCGGGATTTCGATCCAGGTCACCGGCGGCATCTGGATGCGCCACAATCGGGCCCTGGGCGGGACGCCGGCGGTCGAGTTCGTCGAGAACTACCGCTGCGATCTCCACCTCACCAGCATCGGCGCCATCGACATGGAGGGAAACCTGCTGGAATATCGGGACGAAGAGGTGGTGGTGGCGCGAGCCATGTTCCGCAATGCGCGGCGCAAGGTGCTGTTGGCCGACCACACCAAGTTCGGCCGCGTCGCCACATCCCGCCTCGCCCATCTCAGCGAGGTCAGCACCCTGATCACCGACCGCAAGCCGAATGAGCAGATTTCGGCGATGATCCGGCGCGCGGGCTGCGAACTCGTGGTGACCGGCTAAAGCGCTGGTGGAGCAGCGCACGGGCCAAGACGTGAATGCTCGGGACAAGCCCGAGCATGAAGGAAAGGGCGCGGGGAACCCCTCTCCTGTAAGGAGAGGGGCAGGGGTGAGGTGTCGGCCCCTGGACCAGTCGAGCGCGACCTTTGAGCGACGCAGCGGTCAGGGCACGCCAAAGCGTCAAGCGGCCGACCCCTCACCCTGCCCTCTCCCTCCGGGAGAGGGTTCCCCGCGCTCATCACGGCAAGAGAAACGCCTCCGCCGTCAGCCTCTACACCCCCGCAGTGAGATCGATCTCGGACTGGCTCGCCATGTCCTTGCCGAACCAGGCCCGGATCGAGGCCGCGCGCTTGCCGAGATAGCGCGGCTTGTCGTCGTCGAGGATCATCGGCAGGTCGTGGCCGGGCACGACCACGGTGCCGGGCCGCTCGCGCCAGCGCGACCAGATCATCTCGATCGTCGCTTTGCTCACCGCCGGATCATAGGTCATGTCAGTGTCGCGCGAGATCAATTCGGCGCGGTTCTTGGCGGCGTCGCCGGTGAAGATCACGTCCCTCTCCGGGCTGCGCAGATGATAGATCAGGCATCCCGGTGTATGGCCGGGCGCGATATGGGCCGTCATTGCGGGGAAGACCTCTGCCCCGTCCTGAACCCTCTCGCATGTCGGCCAGTCCGAGAGCGTCCGCATATAGAGCTCAGGCACCGGCGTCTCGCCCCAGGGCTCGCCCAGCGCCCAGGCCAGTTCGACCGCCCCGACCACGATGCGGGCGCCCCGGAACAGCGTCCAGTTCACGGAATGGTCGTAGTGGGAATGCGTCAGCAGCAGGTCGGTGACGTCGGACGGCTTCAGGCCCTGCCGGCCAAGCTGCTCGATCAGCAATTTGCGCATGCCGAAATTGCCCGCATCCACCAATGCGACGCGCCCGGCGGCCCTGAGAAGCACGACCGAACTCCAGCCCAAGCCGCCATGGCAGACCGATTTGCCGGGATAGCCGCAGACCAGGATGCGCAACGGCCCGTCGGCCAGCTCCGATGGGGTCTCGAACATCGTCATGCCATCGCTCCTGTCAGAAGCCGTAAAGCGCCGCGGGATTGTCGACGAGAATGGCATGACGCCGGGCCGGATCCGAAATGGCTTCCGTCAGGCAGGACAAGGCATCGGCATCGTCCATCGTCTCGAATGGCTCGATCTCGGTCGCGGCCCGCCCCACGCCGCGCCCGCCACCCGTATGCGGCCAGTCGGACCCCCAGACCAGCGCCTCCAGGTTCTCGGCCGACAAAGCCTTGATGAAGGGGATGGCGCGAGCAAGACGCCCCCGCCCCGCAAGCCGCTGGATCGCCGAGATCTTGATCGTCGCCTTGCCCGACCCCGCCAGGCGAAGGACAGCTGAGAAGCCGGGCTGTGCGGGACCGAGCGCCAGATCGGGCAGCCCGAAATGGTCTATCACCACGCGCGTCTCCAGCTCTATCAGGCGCGCCGCCAGGGCATCAATGACGTCAAGGCGGGCCAGGATCTGGACATGCCAGCCAAGCCGGGCGACCTGTTGCGCCTGCCCATGGATCAGCCGCCAGGCTTCCTCGGGATCATCCATCCCATGGGTTGCGATGTTGACGCGCACGCCCCGGACACCTTGCGCATGGAGACGATCGAGCTCGTCGCGCGGCGTGCCGAGGCCGATGACCGCCACGCCTCGCGCTGTGCTGCCGAGATGGTCGAGCCCGGCGAGCATCCGCCGATTATCGGTTCCGTAGGGGCTGGGCTGCACCAGGACCACGCGGGAGATGCCGAGCCGCGCATGCAGCGCGCGGAGCTCGCCCTCGTCGGCATCGCCGGGCGTGTAGACGCGTTCGGAAGCGAACGGGTATCGCCCGGCCGGGCCGAAGAGATGGACATGACAGTCGCAGCTGCCTTGCGGCAAGGGCTCGAGCGCTATCGTCATGCGGCACCTTTGCGTGCGTCGTCCGTTTGGGCGAGCAGGTCTTGTTGGTCGAGCAAGCCGCTCAGCACATGCGGGATGATGCCGCCGGCCTTGAGCAACTCGACTTCGAGCGACGTCTCGATGGCGGCCGTGAGCGCAAGCGTCTCGATGCCGCCCTCCTCCCGCAGGATCGAAACCACGACCTCGCAGCGGGGCGAAAGCCTGTCGAAATCCCAGTCGAGCTGGAAGCGATCGCCAGTTGCGATACCAAGCGCGGAGGGGTGAAGGCCCGCAGGCAGCAGCAGCGGCAGGATGCCCATGCCGATCAGGTTGGAGCGATGGATCCGCTCGATGCTCGCAGCGATGATCGCACGGACGCCAAGCAAGGCGGCGGCCTTGGCCGCCCAGTCGCGCGAGGAGCCCATGCCATAGCGCTCGCCCGCGACGACGACGAGCGGCACGCCCTCCAACCGGTAGCGCTCGGCCGCATCAGTCAGGCTGACGATCTCGCCTGACGGCATGTGGCGCGTCAGCCCGGCCGGCGCTGCCGGCAGGAGCTGGTTCACCACTAGGCGGTTGCTGAAGGCGCCGCGCAGCATGACCTCGAAATTGCCCCGCCGCGAGGCGAAGACATTCAGGTTCCCCGGATCCCCGCCTGCCGCGACGATGTAGCGGCCGGCCGGGCTGTCGCCGCGGATCTGGTTCGCCGGCGAAATATGATCGGTCGTGATGTCGTCGCCCAAGACGAGCAGCGGCCGCGCTGGCCCCCGGGGCGGTGATGCCCCGGAAGCGCGCACGAAGGGTGGGCGGCGCAGATAGGTCGAACGCTTGTCCCATGGGAAGCGCGGCCCCGTCGGCGCCTGTAGGTCGAGCCAGAGCGGCCGGACCGCCGCCTCGCCATAGGCGGCGTCGTAGTCGCGCCGGTCAGCGCCCAAAGCGAGCGCCGCGTCGATTTCCGCGCCGCTCGGCCAGAGCGCGGACAGGCGAATCTCCGCTCCCTCCGACGTCACGCCGACAGGGTCTTGCATGATGTCGATATTGACCGTGCCCGCCAGCGCGAAGGCGACGACGAGCGGGGGCGAGGCCAGGAAGCCGTATTCCAGATCGGGATGCACGCGGCCGGGGAAGTTGCGATTGCCGGACAGGACCGCGACCGGGCGGAAATCCTTGGCGCTCAAGGCCTGCTGGACCTGGGGAAGCAACGCGCCGGAATTGCCGATGCAGGTCGTGCAGCCATAGCCGACGATGCCGAAGCCCATAGCCTCGAGATCGGCCATGAGACCGGCGCGTCGCAACATCCTCTCGGCGGTCGGCGAACCCGGCGCCAGCGAGGTCTTGACCCAGGCCGGCGTCTTCAGCCCCAGCGCCCTCGCCTTGCGGGCGAGCAAGCCGGCGGCGACGATCAAACGCGGATCGGAGGTGTTGGTGCAGCTCGTGATCGCGGCGATCACCACGGCCCCATCAGGAAGCTGCACCGTGGAGGCAGGTTCGAGCGCAGGCATGAACGCGGCCGCGGTCGCGCCTGCGGGAAGACGGTCCTGCGGGCGCCGCGGCCCCGCGACGCTGGGTTCGATCCGGTCGAGCGCGATATCGAGACCACGGGTGAAATCGGGCTCCGCATCAGGGTCGAACCAGAGATCCGCCGCCCTCGCGAAGCCGCGAATGAGGTTCAGCTCGGCCTCGCCCCTGCCGACGCCGCGAAGATAGCTGCAGCTCGCCTCGTCGATCGGGAAATAGCCGGTCGAAGCGCCATATTCCGGCGCCATATTGGCAACGGCAGCCCGCTCGCCGACGGCCAAGGTCGAGACGCCGGGACCGAAGAACTCGACGAAGGAGCCGGAGACTCCGAGCTTGCGCAGGCGTTCCGTCACCGTCAAAGCGAGATCGGTCGCTGTCACGCCCTCGCGCAATCGCCCGGTCAAGCGAACGCCGACGACTTCGGGGATCCTCAGGATCACCGGAACGCCGAAGAGTGCGCCCTCTGCCTCCAGCCCGCCGACGCCCCAGCCCAGGACGCCCAGCCCATTGACCATGGGCGTGTGGCTGTCGGTACCGAGCAGCGTATCGGGATAGGCCAGGAGCCCGTCCGCCTCCTGCGTTGTCACGACCAGCCTGGAAAGCCGTTCGAGGTTGATCGTGTGCATGATGCCGGAACCCGGGGGGTGTACATGGATCCTGGGCATCGCCGCCGAAGCCCATTTCATCAGGCGATAGCGCTCGGCGTTGCGCTCGAACTCCTTCTCCAGATTGAGCTGGAGCGCGTCGGGACGGGCGTGGAAATCGACGCCGGAGGAGTGGTCGGTCGAGACGTCCACCCCGATGCGCGGCATCAGCAAATCGGGATCGCGGCCATGCTCGGCCAGCACATCCCGCATCGCGGCGATATCGACCAGCGCCGGCCCGCAGGTCGTGTCATGCATCATCAATCGGTTCGGCAGGAACGGGATTTCGGCGACGCTGGTGCGCGCCGACAGCCAGGCTTTGAAGGCGGGAACGAGGTGCTGCGCCTCGCCGGCTGAATTCCTCAGCGCGTTCTCGAGCAGGATGCGCAGCACATGCGGCAGGCGCAGGAGATCGGCCCCCAGAGCATGCCGAAGATCGATGCAGGCGTAGGAACGCCCATCGACTTCGAAGCGACGACGCCGGGCTGCCCCCGAGGTTGATTGATCGGCTTGCATCATCTTAGTCCGGCTTGAAGCCTGCCTTGTGGAGGATCGCGGCCCAGCGATCGACCTCGCTCGCCACCAGCGCTTGCATGGCGGGGCCGCCGCGTTCGTCAGGTCGCGGCGCCCGCGCCCCGATCGTGCCGAGCCGCTTTGCGACCTCCGGATCGTCCAGGGCCTTGGCGACCGCGCCCTGCAGGATATCGAGCACGGGCTTCGGCGTCGTCTTCGGCACGAACAGCCCCGTCCAGGTCTCAGCCTGGAACTCCGGCAGGCCGGCCTCCTCGGAGGTCGGCACATCCGGCAGGGTCTCGGCCCGCGTTTTGGCCGCAACCGCGAAGGCCTTCACCGATTGCGACTGGACCTGGCCGCTGACGGAGGCGACGAGATCGCAGGAGCCGTCGATCTTGCCACCGATGATGTCGTTGATCGTCTGGCCGAAGCCGCGATAGGGCACATAGGTCGGCTTCACATCGATGAGCCCGAAGAACATCAGGCAGGTGATGTGCGAAGCCGCGCCATTGCCGGAATGCCCCATCATCAAGGCGCCCTGCTTCTGCTTCGCCAGAGCGATGAACTCCTTCAGATTCACTGCGGGCAGATCATTGCGGAAGAAGACGATGTTCGGCGTCGAGGCGACGAGGCCGAGATAGGCGAAATCCGATTTCGGATCATAGGGCAGCTTCGGGTTGACGGTCACCGCAGCAGCAAGCGTGCCGGTATGGCCAAGACCGATGGTATAGCCATCGGGCGCCGCACTCTTGACCCGGGAGCCGCCGATCGCTCCGCCCGCCCCGCCGATATTCTCGACCACCACGCTCTTGCCCAGCACGCGCCCCAGGGCCTCGGCGAGAATGCGCCCTGTCGTGTCAGCCGCGCCACCCGCGGCGAAAGGGACGATCATGGTGATCGGCCGCTCCGGGAACGTCTGGGCCCGCGCGCCAGCCGACAGCAACACCGCTGCGCCGAGCATCGCGGTCAGGCCGAGGCAACTCCTCCCGAATAGCGTCATCTGTGTTCCTCCCTTTTTGGCCTTTGTTCGGCGCTCACGCCCCCGACCATTTTTCGGACCTTGCGGACGGCAGCCTCCGGCGAGGACAGCACCGGCACGGATGTCGCCTCGCGGCAGGCCCTGAGCGCGCGCGCTGTCGAGAAATGCGCCAGCATCAGCGCATCGACCGGCCCGAAGGCCTTGGCCTCCCGCGCCACCAGGGCGTTGTGGGTCTCGGCATCGCCCGCGCGCAGCGCCGCCATCGCCTCGGTAGCCAGCCGTGTGGCGAGCCTGGCCCCGGGCCTGAGGCGCCTTGCCTCCTCCGCGAACTCGGCCTCCATCGTCGCGATCGAGGGGCCGAAGGTGGCGACCATGCCGAGCTTCTCGCCTTGTCCGAGCGCCTCCTCGAACATCGCCTCGTTCGGTTTGAGAACCGGAACCGGAACCGCGCGGCCCGCCGCCTCGATCGCGGGACCGAAGGCCGAGCAGGTAAACAGGATCGCCTTGGCGCCGAGCGAATAGCCGTACTCGGCCAGGGCGATGATGCGCTGGTTGATGGCGGGCGTGATGTCGCTCGTCTTGGCCCTGTCGACGGAGAGGGAATCGTCGAGGACGCTGACCGGCTCGGCTTCGGGCCAGAGCTCCTTGAAAGCCTGAAGGATGGGCTCGATCGCGACCGGCGTCGCGTGGATCAAGACGATGCGAGGACCGGTGCTCATGTCAGCGGGCTCCGGTCACGGGTTGAACAGCCAGGTCGAAGCCGGCTGCACGGTGCAATGCGCCACAAGCGACGACAGCTCCGACGCGCCCTGCGCGCGCAGCCGAACACTGCCGCGCCTCAGCCGGTACTCCCATTTGTCGCCGAGATAGATGCAGCCCTCTACATCCAGCGGCTGGCTCGTCGCGGTTGGCTCGGATGAGACCATGATGGTTTCGACCCGGACGACGGCACGGATGTCAGAGGCATCGCGCGGCGGCTCGGCGTCGCGCCAGATCCCGGGCAGGCTCCAGCCCTCGCAACGAATGACCACACCGCCATCGGCTTGCGCTTCATAGGCGCCCGACAACACGTTGTTGGTCCCCATGAAATCGGCCGCGTAGAAGCTTGTCGGCTGGCCATAGATCTGGATTGGCGTGCCGTCCTGGACGATGCTGCCGCCCTTGAGCAGCAGGACATGGTCGGCGATCGCCAGCGCCTCGCCTTGGTCATGCGTGACCATGATGGCGCAGATCCCCAATTCGAGGATCAGCTTGCGGATCCAGAACCGTGCCTCCTCGCGCAGCTTGGCGTCGAGATTCGAGAGCGGCTCGTCCAGCAGCAGGACTTTGGGCTCGTAGACGAGCGCGCGGCAGATCGCGACGCGTTGCTGCTGGCCGCCCGAGAGCTGGTCGGGATAGCGCGCCGCCAGATGCGCCAGGCCGAGCTTGTCGAGGATCGTCTCGACCCGCGTCTTGATCTCGGCCGCCGGCCGCTTGCGAAGCCGAAGCCCATAGGCGACGTTCTCGAACACCGTCCGATGCGGCCAGAGCGCATAGGACTGGAAGACGAGGCCGATCTCGCGGGCCTCGGGCGGCAATGCGATGCCGGCCTCGCCATCGAGCACGGTCTTGCCGCCGATGACGATCCTGCCGATTTCGGGCTGTTCGAGCCCGGCGATACAGCGCAGCAGCGTGGTCTTGCCGCTGCCGGATGCACCGAGCAAGGCGACGATCCGGCCCTTCTCGGCGGTGAAGCAGGCGCCGGACAGGATCTTGAGGCCACCCAGCCATTTTTCGACGTTTTCGACGACGAGTTCAGTCATGTGATCGACTCAGTCATGTGATCGTTTCAGTCATGGAGTTTCGCTCCCAGCCGCAGGGCGAGTGTCAGGCCAACAGCCGTCAATGCGATGGAGATGAAGGACAGGGCGGCGATCTGGTCCATCGCGCCCGAGGTCAGCAGCGACACCATCAGCGAGCCGATGACCTCGGTGCCCGACGACATCAGATAGACGCCGGTGGCGTATTCGCGCAGGAACACGATCATGATCATCGCCCAGGCGCCGGCGAGGCCGGGCTTGACCAGCGGAATGACCACGTCGCGCCAGCTCCGGTAGATCGAAGCGCCGGTGATGCGCGCCGATTCCTCGAGTTCCGGCGCGACCTGCAGCAGCGTCGACTGGATGATCCGCAGGCCATAGGACAGCCCGACGATGATGTAGGCGATCAGGAGACTGATCAGCGTCGCCCTGAGCGGGATCAGGAAGGGCACGAACAGGAACAGCCAGAAGAAGGTCAGGCCGACGATCAGGCCGGGCAGCGCGCGCGGGATCAGCACGGAATAGTCCAGCAAGGTTCCGCTTCTGCCGCGGTTGCGATGCCCCGCGAGCCCGACCAGCAGGTAGAAGGCGACCGCGATGGCGCCGCCGACCCCGGCGAGCAGGATCGTATTGAGGATGCCGCGCGACAGGCTCGGGATCTCGAAGACCGCCTTGAAATTGGCGAGCGTCAATTGCTCGGTCAGCCTGACGCCCTCGCCCCAGTTCTCGACGAAGGCGCGCAGCACGATGCCTCCCACCGGAAAGAAGACCGAGACCAGGAGCCACAACCCGATCAGTCCCAGCGCGACGGCCTGGCCGGTGCTGCCCAGCCGCAGCAGATTGGTTCTCGCTCCCTTGCCGCCGACGGCGGCGAAGCGCCGGGCATGGCGCAGCAAGCGGCGCTGGATGAAGACAAGCGGCAGCGTGATCAGGATCAGGAAGACCGTGACCGCCGCCATGACCTGATAGGTCGGCGCACCGAAGATGGTGTTGACCTTGTAGATATAGGTGGTCAGCACGAGGATGCCGTTGGGGTCACCCAGCACCAGCGGAATGCCGAAGGTCTCGAAGCCCAGCAGCAGGTTGAGCGCAGCGCTGAAGACCAATGCCGGCAGGACCATCGGCAAGGTGACGTCGAGCGAGACCCGCCAGATTCCGGCGCCCGCGGTGCGCGCCGCCTCCTCAAGGTCGGATGGCAGGCGGCGCATCGCCGAGGCCACATAGAGATAGACCGTCGGTACGTGGCTCAGGCCACCGATCAGGATGATGCCCGGCAGCGTGTAGATGCTCCAGGGCGCCGCGCCGAAGAGGCTCTTGAAGGCGATGGTGACGAAGCCCGAAGGCCCGACCGAGACGGTGTAGCCGAAGGCCAGGACGATCGACGACAGGAACATCGGCACGAGCACGAGCGGCTCGAGCCATTTTCGCCCCTTCAGATCCGTCCGCGTGATCAGGAAGGCGAGCAGCCCGCCGAGCGGAACCGCGACCACCACCATGCCGAAGGCGTAGAGCGTCGTCGTCCAGAGCGCCCGATAGAACTCGGGATCGGTCAGGACGAAGCGGAAGGCATCAAGGCTGAAGCGGACATTGTCGTCGAAGAAGGGCGCGTCGAGGACGCTTTGATAGATCACGAGCAGCGCGGGCGCTGCCACCATCGCGAACAGGGCGAGAATGACTCCCGCCCTGAAACGCGGCGCGTCGTTGGCAAGCGACATGGCGATGCTTTCGAGCTGTCGGCGTCAGCCGCGCAGCGCCTGCTTCCATTTCTGGAAGAACTCGGCGCGCGTTTTTGGATCGGATGCTTCCAGCAGCGCAGCCGAAACGGGGATCGGCTTCAGCTTGCCGCCGGCCATCTCATTGAGCTTGGCGATGTTGAGGCCTTCGCTGACATCGGTGCGGATCGACGGCGCGCCGCTGCCGGCCATCGCCGTCTGTCCGCGCTGGGACAGCAGGAAGTCGAGGAAGACGCGCGCCGCGGCGGGATGGGGCGCACCCTTCGAGATATTGGCGACCCGCGAGAACGCCGCCGCATGGTCGGGCGGCAGGACGACGCCGAGATTGCTGTTTTTCTTGGCCCATTCGATCGCATAGGAGCCGATCAGGTTGAAGGCGATCCAGTGCTCGCCCGAGGCGATCTTCTCGCGCATCGCACCCGAGCTGCCATAGACCTTGGGGTCCGTTCCGCCGAACGCCTTTACGAGTTCCCAGGTGTCGGTGGTGGTGCGGGCGTCGTTGTTGAAGAACAGGAAACCGGAGCCGCTCTTCTCCGGATCGAACGAGGCGACCTTGCCCTTCAGCGTTTCCTTGTTGGTTTGCAGGAAGGCGATGAGCTCGGCGCGCGTCTGGGGCGGCTTGAGCGCCCCCAGCATGCTCTTGTTGTACATGATCGCGACCGGCTCGACCGAGGTCGCGTAAAGCTGGTCGTTGAAATTGGCCCAGGCCGGCAGTTGGGCGGCCTCGGGCGATTTGTAGGTTTCCGCCTGCCCCTTCGAGACCAGCACCATCTGCAGGTCCATCGCCGAGGTCCAGACGATGTCCGAGCCGACCTGCTTGGCGGCCGCTTCCGAGATGACGCGGTTATAGGCGCCGTTCGTTCCAAGGTCGTTATAGTCGACCCGGATGCCGGGGAACGCGGCCCGGAAGGCTTCGATCAGCGGCCGGCCCTGCACATCGTCCGTCGATGTGTAGATGGAGACCGCACCCTCCTTCACCGCCTTGTCGACCAGATCCTTGTAGTCGGCCGAATAGCCCGCCGGAATGCCTTGCGCGAGGGCAGGACGATTGCCGGCCATGGCTGCAGCGGTGAGCGCACCAGCGCCCGCAACGACATGTCTGCGTGTGATCATAGCGTCCTCCCAAGATCTTTTTCTTGCAAGGATGCTAACTCAGAATATTGGTTTTATCAATCTATAAAACCAAACGCACGCAGATGATCCCGGCTGCGGCGCCCTAACCCCTTGGCGCAGGCGCGAACTCGGCTTGAACGACCGGCGATTTGACCGCCAGCGCGCCGTTCAGATGCCGGCGCATGACATGCGCCGCCTCCAGATTGTCGCCGCGCTCGAGCAGATCCAGGATCTGAACATGCTCGATGCTCTGCGCGACGATCCGCTGGGGATCGACCTTCAAGCGGTACTCGATGAGGCGCCGGAATTGGTTGGCGCGCTCCAGTGCGAACAGGAACATCGGATTCCCCGCCATCCTGATCAGCTCCTCATGGAAGCCCGCGCCGGCGCTCCGCATCGCCTCGGGCGTCAGCCCGCCGATCTGCCCCCGCGCCAGCTTCTCCTGAACCCTCCGCAAAGGGGCGGCAGCTGCCCTGTCGAAGCGGAAGGTCGGCTCCATGATCGCCGCTGGCTCGATCACCGCCCGAAAGCGATAGATCTGCTCGAAGGCCTCCGATGTCTTGGCGACCGGCCGCAAGCGCCAGCCATATCCGGGCTTGGGCTCGGCCCAGCCTTCCTGGACCGCGCGCACGAAGAGATCCTGGGCCTGGGAGCGCGTGAGCTTGTACCTGTCCCTCACGGCCTGCTCGGTGAGCTCGCCTTCGATCCGGTCGTTCAGCCAGTCCTCGGCGAAGGTGAAATAGGGGTCGGCATCGGCCGCCCTGACTGCCAGCGCCGGCTTGGCCAAGCCCGCCAGATCGATATCGGAGCGAACATAGAAGCCGCGATTTGGCCGGCTCTCGATGACGCCGTCACCGGCCAGCACGCTCAGCGCCTCGCGGACCGGCGAGCGGGAGACCTGATACTGCCTGGCAAGCGCCTCGGTCGCCAGATGCGATCCCGCGGAGAGGTCGCCCGAATTGATGCGGGCAACGATATCGCCGGCGATGCGGAGCGCGAGGGGACTGTTGGACATGGGCTTGATCTCATCAAGAGCTTCTAAATGGCGAAACGACCTATCGTGCAAACGCACCCAGCCGGCAGCAATGATTTCGGGCGGTCGCCCTTGACGCTAATTTGGATTTAATAGATGCAATAACCAAATCTACAAATTCGCCTCGTGTCGCAGTGACGGAACGCGGCGTGCCGGAGAATCCTCATGAAGCTGCTCGTCCTGCCCTGCGATGGCATCGGTCCCGAGATCATCTCCGCCTCCATGCAGGTGCTGGAAGCCGCCAGCACGCGGTTCGGCCTCGACCTTGCCTTCGACTATGACGAGGTCGGCTTCGCCAGCCTGGAAAAGCACGGCACCACGCTGCGTGACAGCATCCTGGAGAAGGCTCGGCACGATTATGATGGCGTGATCCTCGGAACCCAGTCGCATGCCGACTACCCTGCGCCGGAAAAGGGTGGACGCAACGTCTCCGCCGGTTTCCGGATCGGCCTCGACCTCTACGCCAATGTCCGCCCGGCGCGCACCCGGTCATTCATTCCATCCAATATGAAGCCGGGCAAGACGATGGACCTCGTCATCATGCGCGAGGCGACGGAGGGCTTCTATCCCGACCGTAACATGCATCTGGGCTGGGCCGAGCTGATGCCCTCGCCCGATATGGCGATCTCGCTGCGCAAGATCACCGCCCATTGCTCGAACCGCATCGCGCGCCGCGCCTTCGAATTGGCGATGAAGCGCCGGAAGAAGGTCACAGCCGTCCACAAGGTCAACAGCTTCCACCAGACCGACGGGCTCTTCCTGCGTGAAGTCAGGAAGGTTGCCGCCGACTTTCCCGAGGTTGCCCTGGACGACCTGCTGATCGACGCCTCGACGGCGCATCTCGTGCGCAATCCCGAGCGCTTCGACGTGATCTGCGCGACGAATTTCTATGGCGACATCATCTCGGATCTGGCGAGCGAATTGTCGGGCAGCCTCGGCCTCGCCGGCTCGATGATGGCGAGTGACAGCCATTGCTGCGCTCAGGCCCAGCACGGCTCGGCGCCCGACATCCAGAATCAGGACAAGGCCAATCCGGTCTCGATGATGCTGTCCTGCGGCATGCTGCTGCAATGGCTCGGCGAGACGCGCGGCCTGCCGCAGTTCGAGGCGGCCTTCCGCGCCATCGACGCCGCCATCGACACCGTCCTGACGGATCCGGCCTCCCGTACGCCCGACCTCGACGGCAAGCTCGGCACAAAGAAATTCGGCTCGCTGGTCGCCGAAGTGCTGGATCGCCCCTGAGCAAGATCGCGGGGCGACGGCAGGGCGTGGCAGGCGCTCAGGCGAACTTTGCTGGCATTGCCGCGCGATCACTCAATAACGCAGATGGCGGTTCAGGCGATGCTCGAGGCGGCGGCTGAACAGCGACATCCCGAAGCAGCACAGGAAGAACACCACCACCGCGAAGGCATAGCCCTCCCGCGCCATGCCGAGCCAGGCCTGGTCCTTCTGGGCCTGAGTGATCACGGCGAGAAGGTCGAACAGGCCGACGATGCTGACGAGCGTGGTGTCCTTGAACAGGTCGATCACCGTGTTGACGAGGCCGGGAATGACCAGCCTGAGCGCCTGGGGCATGACGATGAAGGACTGGATCGCCCAAGGCCGAAGGCCAAGTGCGGTCGCGGCCTCCGCCTGGCCGCGCGGGATCGCCTGCAGGCCGCCGCGCACGATTTCCGCCATATAGGCCGCCGTGAACAGCGTCAGCGCCAGCATCGCGCGCAGCAGATTGTCGATCGTCGCGCCATTGGGCATGAACAGCGGCACCAGCAGCATCGCCATGAAGAGCACGGTCAGCAACGGCACGCCGCGCCACAACTCGATGAACAGCATCGAGAACAGGCGGATGACCGGATATTTCGAGCGGCGGCCGAGCGCCAGGAAGACGCCGAGAATGAAGCCGCCACCGCCAGCCACCGCGGTGAGCAGGACGTTCAGCATCAAGCCACCCCAGAGATTGGTGGCGATGTAGGCAAGTCCGAACAGCCCGCCGACCAGCAGGATGCCGGCCACCGCGGGCACGACGCCGAGCAGGATCAGCGCGAGCCATCCCTGCCAGCGCGGCGGCGCGATGAGCGTCGCCGCCGTGGTGCCGACGACCAGAGCCAAGGCGAGATCGACCCGCCAGCGCTCCGGCGAGGGATAGCGGCCATAGAAGAACAGGTCGAACCTGACCTTGATGAAGGTCCAGCAGGCGCCGCCGGCATCGCAGGCGGCACGCGTGGTGCCGGAGATCGTCGCATCCGTCACCGCCCAGTTGAAGATCGCTTTGACCAGCACAATGATCACGCCGGCCAGAACCAGCGTCAGCAAGCCGCTGGACAGCGAGGGAAACAGGTTCCGTTTGACCCAGACATGCGTCGGCGCCATCGCGATCAGCGCTCCACGATCGCGACATGGGCATTGTACCAGGCCATGAAACCGGAAATGACGAGGTTGATGCCGAGGAAGATGATCATCACCAGGAACATCGTTTCCAGCGCCCGCCCGGTCTGGTTGAGCACCGTGCCGGCATAGATCTGGACCAGCTCCGGATAGGCGATCGCCGCGCCGAGCGAAGTGCTCTTGGTCAGGTTGAGATACTGGTTCGTCAATTGCGGGATCATCACCCGCAATGCCTGCGGCAGGATGACCAGGAACAGCGCCTGCGCCCCGGACAGGCCAAGCGCGGATGCCGCTTCGCGCTGGCCTTTGGCGATGCCCTGGAGCGAGGCGCGCACGATCTCGGCGACGAAGGCCGACATGTAGAGCGACAGCCCGCCGACCAGCGCGATCAATTCCGGCGGCACCACGACGCCCCCGACATAGTTGAAGCCGCGCAGCGTCGGGTAATCGAGATGGTCGACCGACAGCAGGACGACCACAAGCGCGAGAGCGGGCAGGAACGGCGCGGCCCAGCCGAAGGCGCGATGCCGGCGACGCAGCCCCCTGAACACGGGGACGAGGCACAGGGCAGCCACCAGCAGCAGGAACGGCCACAGGCCGGCAGTGCCCATCTCGATACTGGGCATGTTCAGGCCGCGGACGCTGAGGATCATGCCGCCCGGCAGGGCCAGGCCGTTGCGCGGCGGCGGCAGCGCCTGGATCATCACCACATACCAGAAGATGATCTGCAGCAATTGCGGAGTGTTGCGCACGATCTCGATGATCGCCAGCGACAGGCTGCGCGCCAGCCAGTTTGCCGAGAGGCGCATCACGCCGAGCAGGAAACCCAGCAGCGAGCCCAGGACGATGCCGATCGCCGCGGCGAGCAGTGTGTTGAGCAGGCAGACCCACAAGGCTCGGCCATAGCTATCGGCCGTCGACCAGGGCACGACGTGGAAGGGGATGTCGAAACCGGTCCGCTGGGACAGGAAAGCGAAGCCGAAATTCATGTTCCGCGCCGCCAGATTATCCGACGCGTTGGCGATGATGAACCATGCGAAGAGAGCGAGCGCGCACAGGAAGAGGCCTTGCCAGGCAAAGGCGCGGAAAGAACCGCGCCTTTGCTGTCTCGGGGCTGGCTGTCGCGCGATCAGGACCGCGGTGTCAGCCAAGGCCATCAGCGCAGCGGCAGGGCATATTGAAGCCCGCCCTTGGTCCAGAGATTATTGGTTCCACGCGGCAGGCCGAGCGCCTTGGGGCCGAAATACTCGTCATAGATCTCGCCATAATTCCCCACCGCCTTGATGATGCGTAAGGACCACTCGCCGTCGAGGCCCAATGGCTTGCCGAAATCCTCGTCGATGCCGAGCAGGCGCTGCATGAAGGGATCGACCGGCTTGCTCGCCTTGATCTGATCGGCATTGGCCTTGGTGACGCCCATCTCCTCGGCCGTCAGCAGGATCATATGCGTCCATTTCAGGATATCGCCCCATTTCTCGTCGCCTTCGCGGGCGAAGATGCCGAGCGGCTCCTTGGAGATGATCTCGGGCAGGATCATCCAGTCGTCGGGCACCTTCATGGTCGAGCGCGCCGCAGCGACGCTGCCGGAATCGTCGGAATAGCCATCGCAGCGCCCCGCCTCCGCCGCCGCGAAGGCCTCCTCCGGCTTGTCGAACAGCAGGGAATTGATCTTGATGCCGTTGGCGGCGCCATAATCGGCGATGTTGAGCTCGAGCGTGGCGCCCGTGAGCATGCAGATGGTCGCGCCGTTCAGCTCCTTGGCGGAGGCGACCTTCAGGCTCTTCTTCACCATGAAGGCCTGGCCGGCGTAGAAATTCACCGCGATGGGCGAGAGGTTGAGCTGCGTGTCACGCGTGAAGGTCAGCGTGCTGTCGCGGATCAGGACATCGATCTCGCCCGATTGCAGCACGGTGAAGCGGACCTTGGTGGTCACACCGACATATTTGACCTTCTCGGCATCGCCCAGCACCGCTGCGGCGATGGCGCGGCAATAGGCGACGTCGAGCCCTTTCCATTTGCCGGTCGAGTCCTGGAAGGCGAAGCCGGGAATGCCGGTATCCACGCCGCAATTCAGCTCGCCGCGCTTCTTCACCGCGTCCAGCGTCGCACTCTTGACCTGGGCTTCGGCGGGGAGGCCCGCCGCACCTAGTCCGCAAGCGGCGAGCGCCGCCGCATAAGCCAGTTTCCGCAAGCTCGTCATGACCCGATTACTCCCTGCCTGAGACAAAAGACAAAATCGAAGGCGACGCGGGGCTCTCGCCCCAAAACCAGAGCAATGTCCGATCCAGCTGGATCGCTCGATTGCTCTGGGTCCTTGTTTTAACGCGTTTTCCTCATGCGAACCGGTATCACTTCGCTCGAGAACGCTCTAAGCAGACACTCCTTGGCACGCCAACGAATGTTCTGCTTAGGTCTTTGATTTGTCGCAGATTCTTGTCGGAAAGCCGTGGGACATTTTTCCGGAATCTGCTCAGCTGGCGGCACTGTAATCGATCGGTTCGGCATGCCAGCCTTCATGCCGTTTCGCCCAATAAGCCTCGCGCAGCCGCTCCGAGATCGGGCCCGGGCGGTCATTGCCGAGAATGCGCCCATCGAGCCTGGTCACGGGAATGATGCCGCCTGCAGTGCTCGTGGCGAAGATCTCGTCGGCCTGGCGAAACTCCTCGACCGGCACCGCCCTCGCCTCGCAGGGCAGCCCCAGCTCGGTGCAAAGATCGATCGCGCTCAGCCGGCTGATTCCGTGCAGCACGTTGCGATCGGCAGTCGCGACCTTGCCGTCCGTGATGCAGAAGATGTTGTAGCCGGGGCCTTCGGTGACGTTGCCGTCGAGATCGAGCAGGATCGGGTTGTCGGCGCCCTTCTCCTCGGCCTCGAACATCGCCGCCGTCATATCCGCCCAGTGGAAATTCTTGATGCGGGCGTCGAGGCAGATATCGGGAATGCGCGGCGTCGAGGCGATGATCATATGCGCGCCGCGCGCGATGACATCGGGCTTCATCTGCCAGACATAAGGAATGGCGAAGGCCGCGAGATAACTGCGCGCATTGACCGGATGATAGCGCTGCTCGGGGCTCGGCCTCCCACGCATGCAGTCCATCGCCACATAGGCCTCGCGCAGGCCCGACAGTCGTACGAGCTCGTGCAGGATCGCGCGGATGTCCGCGTCGCTCTCCTGCGGGGTGAAGCGCATGGCTCCGATCGAGGCGCGGAAGCGGGCTAGGTGATCGTCGAGCCGAAAGAACGCGCCACCCCAGACGCTGACGACGTCATAGGTCACATCCGAGCGGCGATAGCCCCAATCAGTGATCGAGAGCTTGGCCTCGGAGACCGGCATATAGGCCCCGTCGAGATAGGCAGCGCCCTTCGACCAATCGACGTCCCGGGTTGTCGCAGTTTCCATCGTCACTCTCCGTATCGCGATCTGCACCCGCGCCGAAAGCAAGATATGTGATCACATCAGGCGAGATATCGCCGCCAGCGTCAAGGTCGAGCCATTATCGGGCGCAGCCATTTTCAGCATTTTGAGCTGCAAAATTGAGCAATATGACCAAGCTTGCAGCGCATGAGCTTTTCGCTCCAATCTCTCGACAATCGACAGACGGCATGATGTGATCACACTATCAGTGGCAATCCAAGCTGCATCAATTCACCCATCACGGATTATGCGCAAGCCGGCAGGAGAGCGATATGGCCTCGACCAAGCTGAACTACCGCAATGACACCTTGATGCTCGGCTTCAGCGACCTCAAGCGGCTGCGCTCGGAGCGGCCGCTGGTCCTGACGGGCGGCCGCGGCATCAGGGTCTTCGACGAGCGTGGGCGCGACTACATCGAGGCGGTCTCGTCGTTCTACTGCGTCGCGCTGGGCTATAGCGACGAGGAGCTGATCGAAGCCGCCATCGCGCAAATGCGCGCCTTGCCGATCTATCCCTCGGCGATCGACCGCACGGTTCCCGCCGTCATGGAGCTGGCCGAGAAACTCGCCGCCCTCTCCCCGATGCCGCAAACCCATGTCACCTTCGCCACCACCGGCTCCGAGGCGAATGATCATCTGATCAAGTTCATCTGGTACGCAAACGGCTTCTCCGGCGAGCCGAGGCGGCGCAAGATCATCAGCCGTTGGTCGAGCTATCACGGCAGCACGATCCAGTTGACGGCGCTCGGCGGCGGCTCCGACCTGCATCGCTCCTTCGCGGTGCCGACGGATGAATGCCTTTATGTCAGCCATCCCAATTGGCCGGGCGGCGCCGAGCCGGGCGAGAGCGAGGCGGCTTATGGCGATCGCCTTGCCGCCGAGCTCAGATCGGTCATCGAGCAGGCCGGCCCGGAAACGGTCGCCGCCTTCTTCGCCGAGCCGGTTTCCGTATCCGCCGGCATGTATGCTCCGCCCGCCGGCTACTTCGCCAAGATGAAGGCGGTGCTCGACGCCTACGGCATCCTGCTGGTCGCCGACGAGGTCGTGACCGGGTTCGGACGGACCGGGCAGTTCTGGGGCACCCAGACGCTGGACATCAAACCCGACTGCATGACCTCGTCAAAAGCGCTGTCGAGCGCCTATCAGCCGATCTCGGCGATCCTGATGTCGGGCGATTTCTACGACCGGCTGGAGCGCGGCAGCACCGAGAAGGGCTGGTTTGCCCATGGCGGCACCTATCATGCCCACCCTGTGGCTGCGGCCGTGGCCCTGAAGACGATCGAGATCTATGAGCGGCGCAATCTCGTCGCGCATGTGCGCGACGTCATGCCGGCCTGGGCGCGTGGCCTTACCGCGCTGCAGGATCATCCGCTCGTCGCCGAGACGCGCTGTTTTGGGCTCCTCGGCGCGGTGCAATTGAAGCAACCCGGCGACGGCGAAACCGTCCCGGCCTCGCTGCGGATCGGCGGATTGCCGGCGCAGGTCTATCAGGCCGGCTTGGAGGCCGGCATCATCGTCCGGCCGTTGGCGAACTGCCTCGTGCTCTCGCCGCCGCTGATCATCACCATCGAAGAAATCGGCGAATTGTTCGAGCGGCTGACGCGGGCGCTGGATCAGGTGCTGAAGGACATGCCGGCCGGGTAGCCGCAGCGCGCAAAGCAAGCCTGCAGCACCATTCCAGTGCTTGAACTAGCCGGCAACCAGCGCGCGATGCGTGAGCCCGAGCCTTTGATACAGATCGCGCTGGAAGGTGAGGATGTCGGCGCGCCGCAGGTCGCGAGCCCTGACCGGATCGCGATCCCGAAAGGCCAGGACCATCTCGTGGTTGATATGGACCGTGAAATGCAGGAAGTCGGGATCGGGCGCGGCCGGCGCGGACATGGCCTCGGCGAGATGCGGCCCCAAACGCAGCCGCAATGTGAAGATCGCCGATTGCAACACGCCCGACGATGACCCCTGCGCGATCCGCAGACCCCAGGACTGGATGCAGGTGACGATCTTCACGACATCCGAGCTGTCGTAGGCAAGGCGAAGCTCCTCGTTGATCCGCGACAGGATCGCGACGTCCTCCTCGGAGGCGCGTTCGGCAAAGCGCGCCGCCGCCTCCCCTTCCACCAGGACCCGGGCCGAGTGCAGATCGTCGAGCTCGGCGCGGGTCAGGACCGGCACCAGGATGGAGCGGTTGGGGGTCGCGTGAAGCGCGCCGTCCGCCGCAAGCCGGACGACGGCCTCGCGAACCGGTTGGATGCTGGTGTTCAGGGATGTCGCCAGGCCGCGCAGGGTGAGCTTCGTTCCGGGCAGCAGATGCCCGTTCAGGATGGTTGCCTGCAATTGCCCATAAACCTGTTGCCCAAGCGTCCTCTGCGGCACGGTGCGGCGGATGCTGTCGGCTGGGTTCTGGGCCAAGGATAACCTCTCGTTTTCGCCTGAAGAATCCCTGCCCTTTTCGGTCGCGGGGCATCATCGAAGGGCACTATAGTGTAGACCGCAATAACCCGGCCAACTCAACGAACATAGGGGTTGGCACACAGGTTCTCCGATACGGAGAAAGCGCTGGGTTCGGCTGTGGACCTGATACCGGTGCGGCGCCCTCTTGGGACGAGGCCGAGATCGCCCAGGCGATGCTCGGTCAGAGCCGCTCGCCGACTGTTATCGCCGACGGCTCCAAGCTCGGGAGAACCGCGATCTTCCAGGTCTGCGAGCTCAGGCGGATTCAGCGCTTGATGCTGGACGAGCTTCCGGCGAGGCCCTCGCTGCGGCCCTGTCGGCAGAGGGCATCAAGGTCATCGTCGCGGAATGATCGCGTCTCCGGCGGCTTATCCGCCGCAGACGCGATGAGCTCAAAAGCGCGTGCCGCCCGAGAAGCGGAAGGCTTGGATCTTGTCGCCGCCATATTTGATGCCGGTCGTCGGGTCGCGCCAGCCATCATCCTTCGTCAGTGCATAGGCGTAGTCGAAGCGGATGGGACCGAGCGGCGACTGCCAGAGCAGGCTGACGCCGATCGATGAGCGAATGACGTTGTTGTCGCGGACGCAGGCGACGTTGGATTGGTAGCTCGAACTCGTCGTGACCTTGAACTGCCGGGCTTCAGAGCCGGTCGGGCAGCCCGTATAGCTCGCGCTGGTAATCGTCTTCGAGCCGCCGTCATAATTGAACAGCGTGCCGGCATCGGCGAATATCGCGCCGCGCAGGCCGGCATCGCGCGGCAGGCCCGGCAACGGAAACTGCATTTCGAGCGTGCCGCCGACATAGGTCGTGCCGCCGAGTGCGCTGCCTGTCAGCACATCGCGCGGGCCGATGCCGGTGGAGGAGAACCCGCGTACCAGGTTCGACCCCATGGAGTAATGGTCGATCATGCGCAGGTCGCCGCTGGTCGCCTGGACATGGCCGCCCTGGAACCGCACGAAACCGACGACATCGTCGAAGAGCTCGCGATAATAGCGCGCATCCGCAGCGACGCGCAGGAACTTCGAATCACCGCCGAGGCCGGCATATTCGGGCTTCAATTCGGCGACGAAGCCGTTGCGCGGTTTCTGGATGTTGTCGAGCGAGTTGTAGTTCAGGTTCAGCCCGATCAGGGAGGTGATGGTCGAGCCCTGCGCCTCCTTCACCGCGACCGACGCCTCGCCATTGGTGAGGCAGTTATAGGTTGAGCTTTCCGCAGTTGCGCCCGTTGTCCCCGGCGTCGTGCCCGTGATCACGTTCGAGCAGTCGTTATAGGGATAGTCCGTCGAGTTCGGGACCTTGATCTCCGTCGTATAGAGCGAATAGCGCGGCGTGATCGAGAACTCCTCCGTTATCGGGAAGGTCAGGCGCACCTGCCCACCGGTCACGCGGCTCGAATAGCGGCTCGTGCTGTAATAATCATTGTATTTCGAGAACGCGTCGAACCCGGCTGCAACGCGATGGCCGAGGAAATAGGGCTCGGTGAAGGAGAAATCGACGCCCTGGGTACGCTGGCCGAGCGTGCCGGCGATGCGCACAAACTGGCCGCGGCCGAGGAAATTCGCCTCCGACAGTGCGACCTCGCCGATGACGCCATCCGAGGTCGAATAGCCGCCGCTGATCGAGAACGAGCCGGTCGCCTTGTCCTCGACATCGATGTTGACGATGACGCGGTCGGGCGTCGAGCCCGGCTCGTTGGTGATGCGAACCTTGCTGAAGAAGCCGAGATTGTTGAGACGACGCTCGGCCCGGTCGACCAGGACCTTGTTGTAGGCGTCGCCCTCGCTGAGATCGAGTTCGCGCCGCACGACATAGTCGCGGGTGCGGGTGTTGCCGCGCACATTGATGCGCTCGACATAGACGCGCGGCCCCTCATCGACGACATAGGTGATGCCGATGAGGTGGCCGGCGGCGTCGCGATCGCCACGCGGACGGACCTGCGCGAAAGCATAGCCACGACGCGACACCTCCATCGTCAGGGCCAGCAACGACTTCTCGACCGCTTCGGCGTTGTAGGTGTCGCCGGCGGAGGTCGCGATGACGCGCTGCAGCGCATTGGGATCAATGTCGGGCAGCTTGGAATCGACCGCGACATTGCCGACGCGGTATTTCGCCCCCTCCTCGACCGCGATGTCGATGATCCAGCCGCCTTGCGCCTCGTCGAAATGGGCCTTGTTCGAGACGATCTGGAAATCGGCATAGCCGTTCTTCAGATAATAGCGGCGGATGATTTCGAGGTCGGAGATGATCCGGTCCGCCTCATAGACGTCCGAGGTCTTGATGAAGCTGAGAAAGTTCGACTCGGTCGAGGTCATCAGATCGCGCAGGCGGTCCGACGAATAGACATTGTTTCCGCTGAAATTGATCGATTTGATGCCGGTCTTGCCAGCTTCGGAGATCGTGAAAACCACATCCGAGCGACCATTCGACAAGGTGTTGATGCGCCCGCTGACCGAAGCCAGGCCGTAGCCGGCGCGGCGATAGGCATCCTTCAGGCGCTGAACGTCGGCATCGATCAGCGCCTGGCTCAGCGGGCCGTTGGCCTTGGACTGGATCTGCTGCAGCAGGACGTCGCTTTTCAGGCGACGATTGCCCTCGAAGGCGACGCGATTGACCGCCTCGTTCTCGCGCACGGCAATGACGATCTGCGAGCCGCGCCGGCTGACCTGGACGCTGGAGAACAGGCCGCTGGCGACCAGCTTCTGCCGAATCTGCTCGGGCGTTCCCGCCTCGGGGTCGCTGGCATAGCCCCGGATCGTCTCCGCATCGACGGTCCTGTTGCCCTGCACGACCACGGCCTGCGCGAACGCCGCGCCGCCGCCGAAAACCAGCAGGAACATGGCCAGCCCGGCCGACACAGAGAGCCACGCCTTGAAAACCCGGCTCGGGGAGGTCCACGTCATTCTATCGCCTGTTGCATCACCGGTTACGCCGATGGCAGGCTAACCAGCGACTAAAGGCGAAGAATCGACGAGATTGATTCCAATTGCTTCCGACCATTTCGCGCGGTGTCTGAACGACTTCGCCGCGCCTTATTTTCGAAGAGCCGAAGCGGTCTATTTCAAGTTCCGCACATAATTCCGGAATGAAAATCAAAAATTACTGCAATAAAACGACTATATCAGCAGAAAATCCGCGTTCTACAGTTCATCCGCCTGCCATCGAGACCGCTTTTGGAAACACAGTCTTCATCCTGAAGAACGCGCTGGCAGCCGTGTCGAAATCGGTTCCACGCCCCAGAGGCTGTCAGACCTTACCAGCCCGCCCCACCGGCTGCGCCGCCAGGCTGCAGATCATGCGCGCGACATCGAACGACTTCTCGAAGGCCGGGACGGGCAGGAACTCGAAGCGCGAGTGGAAATTATAGGCGCCGGTGAAGAAATTCGGCGTCGGCAGCCCCTTGGCGGAGAGTGCGGCGCCATCCGTCCCACCCCGCATCGGGATCAGCTTCGGCTCGATCTGCAGCGCCGCCAGTGCCGCGAAGAGCAGGTCGACCGAGCGGCGGTCATCGCCCAGGCTGTCATGGATATTGCTGTAGGTGTCGCTCACCTGGCAGTCGACGCGGCCTTTCGGATATTGCGCGGCGATCTGTGCCGCAACCTCGCCAAGGCGCGCTTTGCGCCGCTCGAACGAGGCTTTGTCGAAGTCGCGGATCATCACCCGCAACCGCGCCTCGCTGACATTGGCGACGATGTCATGGAACCAGATATAGCCTTCGCGGCCCTCGGTGTGCTCGGGGGTCTGCCTACGGTCGAACTGGCTGATGAAGTCGTGCGCCATCAGCAGCGGGTTCACCAGGACATTCTTGGCCGACATCGGGTGAGCGCTGACACCGCTGAAGACGATGTCGGCAGCCGCGGCGTTGAAGTTCTCGATCACGACCTCGCCGAGTTCGCAGCAATCGATCGTATAGGCGAAATCGCAGTCGAACCGGGCGAGGTCGAGGACCTTGGCGCCGCGCAGGCCGATCTCCTCGTCCGGCACGAAGGCCACCATGATGTCGCCATGCGCATCCTCGGGGCGCAGATTGGCAAGCAACGTCATGATCACGGCGATCGCGGCCTTGTTGTCGGCTCCGAGCACGCTCGTGCCGTCGCTCGCGATGATATCCGCGCCGGCCCAGGGGCGGATCTCGGGATGCTCCGCCACACGCAGCCAGATATCCTCTTGCCGGTTCAGGCAGAGATCCTCGCCGTCGAAGCGCAGGATCTGCGGGTGGATCACTGGCGAAAGCCCGGAGTCGACCGTGTCGACATGTGCGATGAAGCCGATCCGTGGCGCGGCCGGCCGCGTGCCCGGCTTCACCGCCGTGACGGTGGCATGGTCGTCGATGACGACCTTCTCGAGCCCGAGCGCGCGCAATTCCTCCGCCAGCAAGGCGGCCATCCGTTGCTGGCCCGGCGTGCTCGGCAACGCCGTGGATTTGGCGTCGCTCTGACTCTCGACCGCCAGATAGCGGAAGAACCGCTCGATCAGCTGCGCGCGAATGCTCATCCTGTCTCCGTCAGGCCATTGAGGCTTTGTGCATCGCCTCCGTCGCAACGACCCTATCGCAATGACGGGCGCGAGACAGCGCGGGAAAGGCGGACCTCGCCCTCGCTGGCCGCATCCTGCCTAGCCCGCCGCCGCTGGTCTGAAAGGCAAAATGCGAGAGTTAAAATGTAGTTATATCAGTATGATACGAAAATTCAGCCTCCTAATAAGGAGACCGCGTCCATCATTGAATGAGAACGCAGGCGCTGGATCCACCAACAAAAGAGACCGCAGTCTCACGGTTTCGTCGCAGCCTGATCCGTTTGCCAAGCATGCTCATCGGGAATCGCGGAACGCCCGTCGAGCCAGGTTAGCGACTTGAAAGGTTCGAGCCTCAATTCGCTGGCGGTGGGAAGCCCAGATGTTTGCAAAGCTGTTCGATAAGCGGTCGGAAGCGGACCTTCATCGCATACTCATGCGAGGATCAGAATTGCCTCATCTGCGACGCGTCGCTTCCAGTATCATCGCGAACCAAGGGCAAGCTCGTGAACCCGGGCGCCCGGGCAGACCCTCCGCGCGATCTCGCAGAGATGCGGATGATGGGTGAGGTAGATCACCTGCCCGACCTGCGCCATCTCCCCGAAGAGCCGGAACGCCTCCTCGGCGCGGAAATCATCGAAAGTCTCCATGATATCGTCGGCAATGAACGGCACTGGCTGCCGAGAGGCAACGAATTCGTAATATCCCGCGACGCGCAGCGCGAGATAGAGCTGGAAGCGCGTGCCTTTCGACAGTTCCGCAGCCTCTTTTGAACCTCCGCCAGCTGCCAGCGCAATCAGGATCTCGCCGTCCTTCTCCGGCTGGGCAGCGAGCCCGGTATAGGCCCCACGGCTGATCGTCGCGAAGGCTTGGGAAGCGCGCGCCATCATCGAGCTGCGATGCCGGTCGCGATAGGCGCGCAGCGCCTGTTCGGCCGCGGCGGCGCCTAGCTTCAGCCTGAGATAGCGGAGCGCCCGATCCTCGATGTCGAGCAGCAGCGTGCGCTTCTCTTCCTCGATCCTCGCCACGGCGCCATCGCCGCCGACGGCCTCGACCTGGTCGAGCGCCTTGCTGTGGACGGAGAACATGTCACGGCTGCGCTGGTCCTGATCATCGAAGCGAGCCTTCAGCTCGACAAGCTCAGCCTCCAGGGCGGTGTGATCGGCACGATCGAGCGTGGCTTGCGCCTCGTCTATTGTAGGCAGCCGAAGCGCAGCGAGGATGTCACGCTCGGCCGCCTCTATCCGCGCCGTCAGTTCCGCCCTCTTTTCGATGGCCGCCAGCTTGCCCGACACCTCCGCCAAGGTCGCGACGCCGAAGAAAGCGGTCATCTCGATCTTGCGGTGATCATGGATCGCCCAGGTCTCGGAGAGCGTGCGTTGTCGGGTCCGAGCAACTTCGAGGTTTTGGGCGGCGGTCGCCCGCCGCGTGCGTTCGGCCTGGGCTAGCTGAACCTGACCACTGACCGCCTGGGCCAGATCCAGGATATCGCCCGACGGCGCAATGATCCCCATCTCACTGGCGAGCGCTTCAGCCTCGTCGCGGAATGCGGCCTGATCTTTCTCCATCTTGCCTATCCGGTCGACGAGGCTGGCCTTCTTCTCCAGCACGGGCCCCAGTTCAGTGATGGCCACGAGGATTTCGCGAACGGTCGAGAGCGTCGGCACTGTGCCGCCCTCTCCCAGCCAGCAGGCAGAGCAGGCTTTCGTCCATAAGGCGTTCCAGTCCCGGTCGGCCTCCGTAGCCTTTTCGAGCTCACGTTCGCGGCTCGACAGATCGCGCCGCCGTTCATCTACGCTGGCCCGCAACGCCTTCAATTCGACCTCTCGATCGATTGCTCCCTGGCCTGCTACGAGCAGCGCCTCGAACCGGGCATCGGCGTCCTGCAGCAGACCGGCCGCTTCGAGCGCCGTCGCCAACCGATCCCGCACGGCCACGGCGTCGGCCTCCGCCTCACGGAGGCCACTTTCCGCTGCACGGTCGAGCGCCCGCGCCTCCAGTGCCTTGTCCCGCCGACCGAGCCAGGCTTCGAACTGGGGCAGCGCCATGCTGTCCGACAGAGCTGGGCAGGTCGCAGCTACAGCCGCGGCAATCTCGCGCTGGATGCCTTGCAGAGCCGTTGCCGCGACATTCCGGAGTTCTATGGCGCGATCGCACTCCGCCTTGACGATGGCCAGTGCCTGGCTCGCCTGGTGGAGTTTTGCGAGATCTCCCATATGGCCCAGTCGCCCACTCGTGATGATGTCGTCACGCCGAAGGGCCGCCTCGAAGCCATCGGCAGAAGCCGTGTCGAGCTTGTTCCGATGAGCGGCCCAGGCCTGCTCCCGGATTGCACGAATGCTCGCAGCTTCCTGATCCGAGACGAGACCTGAGATCCCACTGAGCGCATCCAACCCGGCCGTCAGGCGGATCTGCTCCGTCGTCAGGCGCTCGACCTCCCCGGCATACTGATCGACCCGCTTCTGTGCCTCAGCGGTCGCCAGTGTCCAGCGTTGAATCTCCCCCGCATCGGGCGCCGGCAGGTCGACAAGCTCGTCGATGTCACCGTTCCACGGCCGTAACTCGCGCAAGCGATCCGCCAGCGTCGCGCGAGTGGCGTCACGAGTCCTTTCGGCCAATCTGCGCCGAGCCGCGTGGTCATCCGCCCGCGCGGCCGCAACGGTTGCTGCGAGCGATGACATTCGCGTCTCTCGTCCCTGCCCCATCTGCGGATCGCCGCCAGCCTCGCGCAGGTTCGCCTGCGCCTCGTCCAATCGCCGACGAACCTCGGACAGCTCATCGGCCGCCGATTTCAGCGCCGCCTCGACGCCGGAGCGCGTTTCGATCAGGGCGCGAAGAGCGCCCATGATGGAGGCTCCCAGCACAAGACGATCGGGGCTGGCTTCTCCGGTCCGATCGATCCGGCCCAGGATCGCGGAGATCGCGAGTTCGGCCTCGCGCAGTTGCAGGTGGCGCTCAGGGATGTCCTTCTCGGCCGTGACATGGCGAGCGCGCAGATCAGCGAGCCGCTCGACCTTGTCGGCCAACCGCAACGCCGCCTCATCCACGACGATCGCGTCGAGTTGCCCTGACAGTTCCGCGATCTCCTCGGTGAGGCCTTGCGCGCGAATGCCGAGCTCGATCTCGTCCTTTTGCAATTGCGGCAGCTCGTCGGCCCAGCCGCGCGGAGCGTCGGGAAGGTCGGCCACAGGCGCGATGCGTTCTCGAAGCGCGCGCAAATCCGTCAGGCGCGGCAAGGCGCTGAGATGGCGCTGGATCTCGTCCATGCGCGCCTGGATACGGCTGCGGCTGACGATTGCCTCTTCATAATGGATCGCGGCCCGATCGCGCGCCTCGATAAGCTGGGCATAGTCGGACGCGAGAGTATCGATCCGCTCCCGTTCCGCCTTGAGCTCCCCGAGACGGGCCTTGAGGTCCGACAGCTCGCCACTGCGGGCACGGTATTTGTAGAAGCCCTCGGCCTCTGTCTTGAGATCGACGAGGCCTTTGCTGAGATCCGCGAGACCCGCGCTCGCCGAAAACAAGAGCTGGCCGAGATCGCCCTTGCTCGACAGGATGCTTTCGCCGCCGGCTTCCAGCGTTGCATCGTCGAGCGAGAACATGGTGCGATAGGATTCACGATCGATGCCGCCGAGTTCTCCCAGAAGGACGCCTTCGGCAATCGGCTGGTCGCGCGCATCGAGCAGACTGTTTTGTGGTCGCTTGATCCGAACGAGCTCGTGGGGACCACCGGCAAGCTCCAATCTCCCGCCAATGCGCATCGTCGGATAGGGATGGATGAAGTTGAAGCGGCTGCGCGTTTCGATCCCGAAGAGAAGATCGAGAAAACCGGCAAGAGCGGTCGATTTGCCGGCCTCGTTGGGACCGTAGACGATATGCAGGTCGGGCTGGCCTTCCACCCGCTCGCCAAACTCGATGCGATGATCGGTGAACTTGCCGTAGCGTGTGAGGTCAAGGCATTTCAGGCGCATCAGGAAACGCCGCCTTCCGCGCCGGCATGGAGTCGGGCTAGCACGTCTTCGGACCCGTCCTTCGCCAGGGCTGCGATCATGGCCTTGAACGCTTCCTCGTCTGAACCGAGCAGGCCGCGGCATTCCTGCGGAAGCTGTGTCCTGAGCTCCTCGGCAATGGCCGCAACCTCGGCCTGGTATGCGTCGGAGCCGATGACCTCCTCGTCGATCAGGCGGCGCAGTTCGGTGAGGGGATCAGCCGGAGCGCCAGCCACCGCAGCCGGGGCCCGGCAGTCGACCTCGAGCTTCTCAACCCAGCAGCTCCCGATGACCGATGCCCGATCGTCGGCTTCCGTCTTGAGGAGATCGAGATCGCGCCGGATGCGCCAGGCCAGTGGCGTCGCTCCCGTCACCCGCAAACGGGCGACAAGATGTTCTGAGGCGACGTCGCCGCGCGCCTGCTCCAGCGCTCGCGCCAGCGCCGCAACGAGGTCGCGCCAATCGTCGATGCCTGTCGCATCGACGGCAACCCTCTCGAACTGCGCGATGCTGGTAACGCGCTCCTCGATTCGGATCGAGCGATCGTCGCCGATCGTCACCAGGGTCACGGATTTGGCACCGGCCTCGTTGATGTCGCGCCCCTGCGGCATGCCGGGCATCACGATTGCGCAGCCGCCCTCGACGATCGAACGTTTGTGGACATGGCCGAGCGCCCAGTAGCGAAAGCCAGTGCCCTGCAGATCGGTGAGGCTGCACGGCGCATAGAGGTCATGTCCGGGCGTGCCGGCGAGGCTGGTGTGCATCAGGCCAATATTCACGGCGCCCTCGACGGGTGGCCTGTACCTGCCAACCAGGCTTTCGGGGGCATGGGGCTGCGCAAAGCTGAGGCCATGGATCGCGACGGGAAACTGGCCACCGTCCCGCTCGATCGCAATCGCTTCAGCGCGGCCGCCGAACAGCTTCACCGAATCCGGCAAGGTCAGCTCCTTGCTGATCCGCGACAGGGCATCGTGATTGCCACGGATGACGAAGACGCGGATGCCGGCTTCATGCAGCCGGCGGAGCTGCTCGGCCAGGAAGCGCGCCGTCTTCATCGAGGCCTGGTCGCCATCATAGAGATCGCCCGCCAACAGCAGCGCATCGACCTGCTCGTCGAGACACAGATCAACGACGCGCACGAAGGCTCGCCGGGTGGCGTTTCCGATCAGATCGGCGAGGTCCGGATCACGCAGCGCGAGAGAACGCAGCGGCGAGTCCAGGTGGATGTCTGCCGCGTGGACGAAGCGATATGTCACGTTTTGCCTTTTGTCGCCCTTCGATGCGCAACACCGCGCCAGCGACCTTAGCGCATTCACGATCCCCGCCGACTACACGACGACAGACAATCTGCCGCGAGAGGGCGCAAGTCCACACGGCTTTGAAGAAGTCAGCGGCCAAAGCAAGTGTCGGCGAGCGAGTTCCAAAGACCATCATGCAGCATGCGAATTCGCCGATCTGGTCGGTCGAGAAAGGCCTCAAGCCCGCTATGCGCCAGGAGCGGAAGTTGAACCATTGCCGGAAAGCGGACACGGACACTGACAGCAAGGTCAGTGTGGGGAGGCGTGCGCTTCCGAGCGGCCTTGGCTGCGCCGCCACGAGCAGCAAAACGAACACATCCTAAACTGCCTTTGCTGGCAAGGCGCTCAGCGTATCGGCGATGAGCTCGGGCTCGTCCTTGGATTTTTCAGGGCCAGCGCCGCCGCCCCTTGACCCGCGTCATCACGCCTTCTAGAAGATTGTACCTTACATACAAGAGGGCGGTCACGCGATGCTTGCGATGAACCAACCCCGTCGCGCGGAGGATGCGCTTGAGGATCTGAAGGCCAAGCTCGGGGCGCATGCAGTCCTGACCGGGGCCGATGTTCCCGCGCGCAACTGCAACGATTGGAGCGCCCAGCTCCCTCGCCGGCCCCTGGCCGTCGTGCGACCGGTTGATGCGACAGGAGTTTCCCAGGCGGTCACTGCCTGCCGTGCGGCGGGCCTGCCTTTCGTGCCGCAGGGCGGCATGACCGGGCTCTGCGGGGGCGCGACGCCCGAGGCGGGCTGGGTCGCCATCTCGCTCGAGCGCATGACCGGCATCGAGGAGATCGATACCGCCAGCGCCACGATGACGGTGAAGGCCGGCACGCCGCTGGAGCTGATCCAGAACGCAGCCGACGCCGCCGGCTTCCTCTTCCCGCTCGATCTCGGCTCGCGCGGCTCCTGCGCCATCGGCGGCAATCTCTCGACCAATGCCGGCGGCAACAGGGTCATCCGCTACGGCATGACGCGCGACCTCGTGCTCGGGCTCGAAGTCGTGCTCGCCGACGGCACGGTCGTCACCAATCTGAACAAGCTGCTCAAGAACAATGCCGGCTACGACCTGAAGCATCTCTTCATCGGCTCGGAGGGAACGCTCGGCATCATCACCCGCGTGGTGCTGCGGCTGTTCCCCAAGCCGCGCTCGACCATGGCCGCGCTCTGCGCGCTCTCAGACTACGACGCGGTGGTGACGCTGCTGGGCGAAGCCCGCAACGGCCTCGGCCCGAACCTCTCGGCCTTCGAGGTGATGTGGCCGGATTACTGGCAGGTCGTCACCGAGCGCGTCGGCGTGCGCGCTCCCGTCGGCAGCGGCCATGGCTTCTATGTGCTGGTCGAGACGCATGGCTCGGACGAGGCCGCCGACGGAGCGCGTTTCCAGGCCTGGCTCGAAGGCATGATGGAGCAAGGCGTCCTCACTGACGCCGCCGTTGCGCAATCGCATGCACAGACACAGGCCTTCTGGGCCGTCCGCGACGCCTGCGCCGAATTCGGCCAGGTGCTGGGCCCGCATGTCTCCTACGATATCGGCCTCGTGGTGGCGCGCATGGACGTCTTCGCGACGCGCTGCAAGGCAGCGCTGAATGCCGGCATTCCCGGCTGCGAGAGCGTCTATTACGGCCATATCGGCGACGGAAACCTGCATCTCGTCACCTGGGTGCCGGGGCTTGCCATCGAGCAGCAGCCGAAGGCGGAGATGGACGCGATCATCTACGGTCTCGTCCGCGAACTCGGCGGCAGCATCTCGGCCGAGCACGGCATCGGCACCATGAAGAAGCCATGGCTCGGCCATGCCCGCAGCGAGCCGGAAATCGCGCTGATGCGGACGCTGAAGACGGCGCTCGACCCCGACAATCTGCTCAATCCCGGCAAGGTGATCTGACCATGGCGCGTGGTTTCAAGCTCATCGAGGCGCTGCTGGCCGCGCTGCTGCTCGCCATGGTGGTGATGGTCTTCGGCAATGTCGTGCTGCGCTACGTCTTCAACTCCGGCATCGTCGTCTCGGAAGAGCTGTCGCGCTTCTGCTTCGTCTGGCTGACCTTCATCGGCGCGGTGCTGGCCATGCGCGACGGAAGCCATCTCGGCATGGACACCGTCGTGCGCGCCCTGTCGCGCCGCGGGCGGCTGATCTGCTTCGCCCTCAGCCAGGCCCTGATCCTGATCTGCTGCATCATGCTGTTCGAGGGCACCTGGGTCCAGCACGAGGTGAACGCCACCACGGCAGCACCGGTGACCGGCCTGCCGATGATCTGGGTCTATGGCGTGAGCTATGTCACGGCGCTCGGCATCGGCCTGCACGCCGCGACCAAGCTCTGGCGCGTCGCCACCGGGGTGATCCGGGACGATGAATTGATCGACGTCAGCGAGAGCGAAGACATGCCCCATCCGCCCGTCGCCGGAGAACTGCGCCCGTGACCGTCGTCGTCTTCACGACCTCGCTGCTCGGCGCCATGGCGCTGGGCATGCCGATCGCCTTCGCGCTGCTGGTCTGCGCGGTCGCCCTCATGCTGATGCAGGGCAATATCGACACCGCGATCCTGTCGCAGAAGCTGATCGAGGGCGCCGACAGCTTCCCGCTGCTGGCGATCCCCTTCTTCATGCTCGCCGGCGAATTGATGAATGCCGGCGGCATCTCCAGGCGCATCGTGGTCTTCGCGCTGACCTTCGTTGGCCATCTGCGCGGCGGACTCGGCTTCGTCGCGATCTTCGCCTCCGTCGTCATGGCCGCGATCTCCGGCAGCGCGGCGGCAGACGCTGCGGCGATCGGCGCCTTGCTGATCCCGATGATGCGGCAGGCCGGCTACAACGTGCCGCGCGCGGCCGGGCTGATTGCCGCCGGCGGCGTCATTGCCCCGGTGATCCCGCCATCGATCGGACTGATCGTCTTCGGCGTCATCGCCAATGTCTCGATCGGCAAGCTCTTCCTCGCCGGCATCGTGCCCGGCCTGATGATGGGCCTGTCTTTGACCATCGCCTGGCTGTGGGTTGCGCGGCGCGACAAGGTCACGGTGCTGCCACGCCAGGATTGGGGCGCGCGAGCGCGCGCCGGCATCGACGGCATCTGGGCCCTGATCATGCCGCTCGGCATCATCGGCGGGTTGAAATTCGGCGTCTTCACACCGACCGAGGCCGGCGTCGCAGCCTGCGTCTACGCCTTCGTGATCGGCGCCTTCGTCTATCGCGAACTGCCGCTGCGCCAGCTCTATCCGCTGCTGGTTGCGGCAGCCAAAAGCACCTCCGTCGTGGTCTTCCTGATCGCGGCCGCCCTGATCTCGGCCTGGCTGATCACTCTGTCGGAGCTGCCCGAGCAGGTCGCGGCGATGCTCAGCCCCTTCATGGGCAACAAGATCCTGCTGATGTTCGTCATCATGGCGATCGTGGTCGTCGTCGGCACGGCGTTGGATTTCGCGCCGACCCTGATGATCCTGACCCCGGTGCTGATGCCGGTGATCAAGCAGGCGGGGATCGATCCCGTCTATTTCGGCGTGCTCTTCATCATGAACAACGCCATCGGGCTGATCACGCCGCCGGTCGGCATCGTGCTGAACGTGATGTGCGGCGTCGCCAACATTTCGATGAGCGATCTGATGAAGGGGCTCTGGCCCTTCCTCTGGGCGGAACTGCTCGTGCTGTTCCTGCTCGTGCTGTTCCCCGGACTGGTGATGGTTCCGCTGGCCTGGCTGTCGCGTTGATTTCAAAAAGGGAGGATCAAGAAAATGACGAAAAAATCGCTGCTTGTGAGCTTGCCCGCCGCGTTTGCGGCCATTGCCCTGGCTTGTATCGCCGGCCCCGCCGCGGCCCAGTTCAAGGAGCGCAGCATCCGCGTCTCCAACGGCGTCAGCAAGGAACACCCCATGGGCAACGGCCTTGCCGCCATGGGCGCCTGCACATTGGCGAAATCCGGCGGCAAGCTGAAAATCCAGCCCTATTGGGACGGAGCGCTCGGCAACGACCTCACCGCGACACAAAGCGTGCGCACCGGCTCGCTCGACATGGTGCTGACCTCGACCGCACCCCTGACCGGCATCGTGCCGGCACTCGGCGTGTTCGACCTGCCCTTCCTCTTCAATGACGAGAAGGAAGCCGACCAGGTTCTCGACGGCAAGGCCGGAACCTGGTTCTCGGACAAGCTGCCGGCCGTCGGCGTCATCAATCTCGCCTGGTGGGAGAACGGCTTCCGCTACACCACGAATTCGCGCCGGCCGATCACCAAGGCCGAGGATTTCCAGGGCGTGAAGATGCGGGTGATGCAGAACACCATCTTCATCGACACCTTCAAGGAGCTCGGCAGCAATGCCGTGCCGCTGGCCTTCTCCGAGGTCTATTCGGCACTGGAGACCAAGACGGTCGACGGGCAGGAAAACCCCTACAACAACATCGAGAACATGAAGTTCTATGAGGTGCAGAAATACCTCACGCTGACCAAGCACGCCTACAGCCCGACCTTGGTGCTGTTCTCCAGGAAGATCTGGGACACGCTCTCGCCCGCCGAGCAAGGCGTGCTGAAGGAATGCGCCATCGTCGGCCAGGCCGAGCAGCGCAAGGTCAACCGCGAGAAGTCCGATCTGAGCCTGGCCAACCTCAAGGCCGCGGGCATGCAGGTCAACGAGATCTCGCCTGAGGAAACCGCGAGGCTGCGCGACAAGCTCAAGGTCATCTACGAGCGCAACGCCGCCTCGATCGGGCAGGAGGCGCTCGACCTCGTCCTCGGAGATCTCAAGCGCATTCGCGGAAGTTGAGTTTCGGCGCTTACAATCTCGGGAGCGGCTTACGGGTCGCAGCTGACCCGGCCATTCGTTCTCGCGCAAATCTGTTATGAGAATGCCCGAAGCCTCTCCCGGCTTCGGGCATTCCTGCTCCGCTCCATCTCGCCGTCCTCACGAGGCGTAACCAACCTCGCCATGCTGTCACTGAAGCTCCAGCCCACGAAGTCATTGGCGCAGAAGGCGGTCGCGCGCCTCCGCCAGGCGATCATCGAAGGCGAATTGCCGCTCGGCGCCTTCATCGCCGAGGAGATGCTGGCGCAGTCCTTCGGCGTCAGCCGGACCCCGGTGCGCGAGGCGCTCAACCAGCTTCAGCTGCAGGGCCTGGTGGTGATCAAGCCGCAGGTCGGCAGCTTCGTCTTCAGCCCCGATGCCGAGGACATCGCCACGATCTGCCAGTTCCGGATCATCCTCGAGCCCAAGGCGGCCGAGCTCGCCTATCACCACGACCGCGACAGTGTCGTCGCCGAGATCGAGGCGGCGATCGCCGGCATGGAACAGGCGCTGAAGGCCAGGGACAACGTCGCCTATGGCCGCGCCGACACCGCCCTGCACGAGGCCTTCTTCAACCATTGCGGCAATCGCTATCTGCAGGAATCCTACCGGCTCGTGGCCGGGCGTGTCGCGGCGCTGCGGACCAATCTGAGTTCGCCCATCGACGTCCAGACGCCGCTCTCCTTCGAGGAGCACCGCTCCATCCTCGGCTTCTTCCAGGCCGGCGACTTCGCCGGCTTCACCAGCCTGATGACCGCGCATATCGCCAATTCCGGCCGGACCTATGCGAAGGCGCTCCTGGGCTGAGGGCAAGCTCTCGCCTATCGCTAGATCGCTCAACCGCTAATGCAGCCAACCCGCAGCCACTCCCAACAAAAGCAGGATGCCCATGCAGCCGCGATAGAGAACGAACGGCCAGCTCGACATCCGTTCCAGAAAGCGCATCAGCCCCCAGACCGCGGCAAATGACGCCAGCGAACCGGCGACGAGGCCCACCAGCAGCAAAGCCACGGCACGCGCATCGATGCCGGCCCTCGCAAGCTCGACCGCCTCCTTGAGACCGGCCAGCGCGATCGCCGGCAAGCCGATCAGGAAGGACAGGCGCGCGGCCTCCGTGCGTTTGAAACCCAGCCCCAGCGCCGCGGTCAGGGTCGATCCCGAGCGGGACACGCCGGGGATCAGCGCGCCGACCTGGGCGAGGCCGACCAGGAGGAAATCCCGAAGCCTGGCCTGCTCGACGCTGCGGTCATGGCGGGCCAGCCATTCGGCCAGGGCCAGGAGCAGCGCCATCACGATCGAGCTCACGCCGATCACCCAGAGCGAGCGCAAGGGCGAGCCGCAGGCATTGAGCAATGGGGCGAGCAGCACGCCCGCGACGACGATCGGGATCGTTGCCAGCACGATGCCGACCGCCAGTCTGAACTGCGGCCCGCCGGTCTCGCGACGCCTCAGCGCGAGCCAGGACCCGCTCGCAATCTCTCTGACGTCGTGCCGGAAATAGGTCACCACGGCGGCAAGCGCCGCCAATTGCATCAGCGCCGAGAAGGCCGATCCCGGATCCGGCCAGCCCAGCACCGCCGGGACGACGCGCATATGGGCCGTCGAGGAGATCGGCAGCAATTCGCTGACGCCCTGCACGAGGCCGAGCACCACCATCTGCCCGAAATCCAACGCGGCGAAGCCGGTGTCGATACCGGCCGAACATGCATTCGCCATCGCGAAAGCTCTCCATCCGAAAACGCGCCGTCTCCTATACGCTCGCGACGGGGATGTCGCTCAATGCGGCGTTGTCCGAAGGCGCCGATGCCAGCCTGGCGTGCCCGGACCGCCGGAAACCCGGATCGGCTATCAGGCTTGAAACGGCAGCACCCCCAGCGTCTTGCCGCAAGCTGTCTGGAATAGCCGAATAATCATCGCTTCGCGCCAAGAGCCCTCAGGCTCGGGCGAAGCATCGCCCCAGCCCGGTTGCCGCATATGTGGTCACATGCATCAGGCAAAGCCGTGCTATACGGGAAGCTCCAGCAATAGTCCGTGGCGGCCCGCCGCCCAGAAGGAGATCATGCCTAGTTCCGATGGCAGTATGCCCGATCTGATCGGGATACTCGCTGTACTTGTTCTCGTTGCCGCGAACGGCTTTTTTGTCGCAGCGGAATTCTCCCTCGTCGCCGTCCGCCGCAGCCGCGTGACCGAACTGGTCAATGCCGGCAGGAGCAATGCCCGTGCCCTGAAGCGGGCCGTCGACAATCTCGACGCCAATCTCGCAGCCACCCAGCTCGGCATCACGATTTCGTCCCTGGGCCTCGGCTGGATCGGCGAACCGGCGCTCGCACATCTGATCATGCCCCTGCTGAACGCGCTGCCCGGATCCCTGGCGACGGCCAGCTCCCATGCGATCGCGGTCGCGATCTCCTTCATCATCATCACCACGCTGCATATTGTGCTCGGCGAACTCGCCCCCAAGAGCCTGGCCCTCCAGCGCAGCGAAGGCACTGCGCTCTGGGTCGTGCGCCCTCTCGGCCTCTTCCTGTTCCTGCTCCGGCCGGCGATCATCGCGCTCAACGGCCTCGGCAATCTCCTGCTGCGGCTATGCGGCTTGCGACCCGGTACGGGCGAGGATGCGCTGCATTCGCCCGAAGAGCTCAAGCTCCTCATCCAGGCCAGCCAGGAAGCCGGCATCCTCCAGCAGACGCAGCAGGAGGTCGTCGAACGCGTCCTCAATATCGGCGACCGCCGCATCGGCGACATCATGACGCCGCGCCGCGACATCGAGTGGATCGACGCCGATGACAGCCTGGCCGAGATTCTGCGCAGCATCCGCGCCTGCCGCCACGAGCAGCTCCTGGTCGGGCGCGGCGATGTCGGCGAGCCCCTGGGCATGATCCTGAAGAAGGACCTGCTCGACCAGGTGCTCGACGGCAAGACGCTCGACCCGATAGCCGTGATCCGCGAACCCGTGATCGTTCACGAAGGCGTGCCGATCTTCCGCGTGCTCGACCAGTTCAAGAAGGCCCCGGTCCGCCTCGCCATCGTCATCGACGAATATGGCAGCCTGGAAGGGATCGTCACCCAGACCGACCTGCTCGAGGCTATCGCCGGCGACCTGTCGGATACGGAAGGCGAAGAGCCGGACATCGTCGAGCGCGAAGACGGCTCGCTGCTGCTCGACGGCGCGATGCTGGCGCACGACGCCTTCGCCCGTCTCGGCTTCCGGTCGGGATCGGTGGAGGGCGATTTTCACACCATCGCCGGCTTCGCCCTGTTCCAGCTCGGACGGCTTCCGGAAGCCGGTGAGCATTTCGACTATGAGGGCTGGCGCTTCGAGATCGTCGACATGGACGGCAAGCGGATCGACAAGCTGCTCGCGCAGCGCAGCGCCTTGCCGGCCGCCTCCGCGGTCGCTTGAGACGCGATCGCAAAGGCCACCGCGTCGAGTTCGAACAAAGGCGTCATTACGCAGCCGGCGTTCCGAACACGAAGCGCACCGCCAGATTGAGCGCGGATGGCAGCACGGACATATGGGTCTCGCCGGGAAGGAACTGGAATTCCGTCGCGAGGTTTGGGGCGCGCGCGAGCCGTTCCGCCATCGCCCGCGCATTGTCGACGATGCGGCTCTCGGCAAAGCCCATGATGCGCTTTTCCGCATCAGCCGCGCCTGTCTGGAACGGCGCGAGCGCCTGCTCGTACTCGCCCGCCTGCAGAAGCACGCGTCCTGGCGGCTCGATCTCGCCCTGCGCCAGGAAGCGCTCGGCCTCGGCGACGATGCCCGCTCCCTCCCACCAGATCGCCGGGCTCGCCGAGACCCAGGCGGAAAACACAGCCGGGCGGCGAAACAGCGCGTGGAGGACGAAGAGCCCTCCGAAGGAATGACCGAAGATCGCCTGGCGCTGCCGGTCGACCATGACGCGCCGATCGATCTCGGGCTTCAACTCGTCCTCGATGAAGGCGAGGAATTCGTCGGCCCCGCCGGTGCGCACATCCGGACCGCCGGGCGTGTGGGGCGGATAGACCTGCCCCGGCGGCGGCCCCATATCCCAGGAGCGCCTGACGCTGTCATAGGCCCCATCCGTCGGGTAACCGATGCCGACCACGACGCCATCAGTGATGCCGGTCCCGAGCGGATAGGCCGCCTGCACCCGCAGGATATCGGCCACTGTGGCGATCATCGCATTGGCGTCGAGCAGATAGAGCACCGGCCAGCCCTGCGGTGGCCGCGCGCTTGTGGGAATGCGCAGGAAGATTCGGTAGGGCGCGCCGCCCGAACGCGGCGCCAGATCGAAATGGATCGTGTCGGGGATGAGCGCTTGCGCCGCCATCAGGAAGACTTTCGCGAGAGGAGCCATAGCAGCACGGGGCAGCCGATCATCGAGGCGGCGAGCCCCGCCGGAATCTGCCAGGGAAAGGCGATGCTGCGGCCGACCCAATCGGCCGCGACCATAACAAGGCCGCCCGCGAGAGCGGCCCCCATGAACTCAGGCAGGGCCCGCCGGAGGCCAAGTTGCCGCGCCAGATGCGGCGCCATCAAGCCCACGAAAGTCAGCGGGCCGACAATGAGCGTCGCGATCGCCGTCAGCACGGCGCTCGATAGCAAGATCGCCGCCTGGCTGCGCCTGGGGTGAAGCCCCAGCGCCAGCGACGTCCCGGCCCCGAGCGGTACGATGTCGAGCCAGCGCGCGCCCAGCGGCAGGAGGATGAGCAATCCGGCGGCCGCGGCAAGGGTGACGGCGGCACCCCATGCGTCGATCGCGTAGGTCGAGCCGGTCATCCAGTTCAGCAGCAGCACCGCCCTGGGATCGCCGTCGGCCATCAGCGCCGTCACAACGGCGTCGAACAACGCTCCGAGCGCGATGCCGACGAGCAAGGTCGATCCCGATGCCCCGCCCCTCCCCCGCCCCAGAGCGAGGATCGCCAGCAGCGCAACCAGCGCGCCAGCGGAGGCGGCGAGAAGCTGCGTGCCCCGCCCGACCTCGGACAGCGTGAACAGCGCAACGGCAAAGCCGAAGGCCGCGCCGGCGCTGACGCCCAGCACCTCCGGGCTCGCCATCGGATTGGCGGTCAGGCGCTGCAGCATGCAGCCGGCGACCGCGAGCATCGCGCCCGCCGACAGGGCGGCAAGCGCGCGCGGCAGGCGCAGAGGCAGCAGGAGATCGAGCTCGCCGCCCAGGCTCAGATGCCAGCCGTCGAGGCCGCGCCCGACCATGACGGAGAGTATGGTCGCAATCACGAGCAGCACACCGAGACAGCCAAGCACCCGTCCCGCATGAGCGCTGCGGCGAGGTGCCGGCCCGGCCGAGGAAAGCAGCACGCCTTGCTGGGACTGGCGCAAACGCGGCAGCAGCCACAACAGCAGCGGTGCGCCGAACAGGGCCGTGACCACGCCAGTCGGCAGCATCGTGCCGTCGGCGCCGGCCGCGAGCTGCACGCATTGATCGGTCAGCCAGAGCAGAGCCGCACCCAGCAGTGCCGACCAGGCCAAGCGCGCCCCGACCCGCCTGGCCCCCGCGACATGCGCGAGCGCCGGCGCGGCCAGGCCGAGGAAGCCGATGATGCCGACCGTGCTGACGACGCAAGCCGTCAAGGCGACGGCGAGGATAAGCGCGGCGAGCCGGGCGACCCCGATCGACAGCCCGAGATTGCGCGCATTGGCGTCGTCCAGGCTCAGCAAGGTCAAGGGGCGGACCAGGAAGGCGCTCAACGCAGCCACGACGACGAAGCGCGGCGCAAGGAAGGTCGCGGCCGACCAGTCCTGCTGGCTGAGCGACCCGCTCCCCCACATGAACAGGCCGGCGAGGTAATGCGTCTTGAACAGGATCAGCGTCGCGACCACGGCGCTGCAGGTGAGGCCGATGACGAGCCCCGAGAGCACGACCGAGACCGGCGCCAGCCCCTTGCGCCAGGACAGGGCGAGCACGCCGGCGACAGCGAGCAGCCCGCCCGCCAGCGCCGTCCATTCCCGGCCGAAGGCGAGCAGCCCCGGCGCCCACAGCATGGCGACCGACAAGGCAAGATTGGCCCCCGCCTCGACCCCGAGCGTGGTCGGCGAGGCGATCGGATTGCGCAGCACCAATTGCAGCAGCGCCCCGGCAAGCCCCAGCGCAGCACCGCACAGGATGCTGGTGACAAGCCGCGGCAGGACGCTATAGGCCGCCAGCATCTGGCGCGCATCGGCTGGGTCCGGCCTGCGCAGGGCGTCGAACCACAGCTCCAGCGGCAGCAGCCTTGCGAGCGCCCATAGGCTCACCGCAGCCGCCGCGACCAGGCAGAACACGACGAGGCCGGCGGGGCCCTTGCGATGGAGAGCCTCAGCCACCGGAACGTCCCGTTGCGGAAAGATGCTCGCCCAAAAGCGCGGCGAAGCGCATCGCCGAGGGCAGCATGCCGAACATCAATGCCGCCGGCAGCCGCTGGATGCGCCCGGCGCGGACGAAGGCCAGGCTGTTCCAGAGCGGGCTGCCCGCGAGCCTCAAGAGGATGTCGCCGGAAATCGGCTCCAGATAGACCAGCCGGCTCTCCGGTACGGCCGCCAGGGCCTCGATGCCGACCGTGGCGAAGCCCCAGTAATTGCTCGGGCCCCGCCAGCCATTCGCAAGGCCGCAGCGCTTCAGCGTGTCGTCAAAGAGGCTGCCTGCGCCATAGACCCGGACATGATGCGCATCGAGAAAACTCACGATCAGCAGCGGGATATCGGCCCTATCGCGGAGCCTGGCGCGGATCTCCGCCATTCGCGCCTCGGCCCGCGCGATCAGCGCCTCGCCCTCCGTCGCACGGCCAAGCAGACCAGCCAGTTCACGCGTTGCCGCGACGCTCAGCTCATAAGGCCGCCCGCCCGGCGGGGCATAGATCGAGAAGGTCCGGGTCGGGGCAAAGCGCTCCAGCACCGGGCGGATCGCGGCGAGATAGGGCGTCGTCACGATCAGATCCGGCCTGATCGCTGCCAGCAATTCGAGATTCGGCTCACGATCCGCACCGAGGTCGATCATGCCGGCCGGCAAGGCAGGCTCGACCACCCAATCCGCCCAGGCGCCGACCTGCACCATGCCGATCGGCGCGACGCCGAGCGCGAGCAGCGTCTCGGTCAGGCCATAGTCAAGCGAGACGATGCGCGCCGGCGGCGAGGGCTCGCCGGCGCGAGCCACACCGCCGCGCACAGCCAAGCAGCAGGCGGCGGCGAGGAGGGTCCGGCGATCCAGGCGCATGGCAGGACCCGCGCCCTCACCAGCGATAGCGCAGGCTCGCGATGACGCTGCTGCGGGTGCCCTTGTAGCAATAGCCGGCCTCGCAGGTCGTGTATTTGGTGTCGAACAGGTTCTGGGCGTTGACCTTCGCCGACCAACCCTTCAGCGCGGGATTCACCCGCCCCAGATCGTAGTTCAGTGAAGCGTCGACGAGCGCGATCGCGTCATTCTTGAAAGTGTTCTGGGCGTCGCCATAGCTGGAACCGGTGTAGCGGACACCCACGCCGAGCCCGAGCCCGGCGAGCGTCAGCCCGTCCGGCACGGTATAGTCGGTCCAGGCCGCGAAGCTGTGGCGCGGCGTCGCCACGGGTACCTTGCCCACCGTCCCTGCGGTGCCGGTGATGGTCTCCAGATCGAGATAGGCATAGGAGCCCCTGACGCGGAAGCCCGCGCCGAGATTGGCGACCGCCTCCAGTTCGAGCCCCTGGCCGCGCACCTCTCCGCGCTGGACCTGCACATAGGGGTTGGCGTCGGAGGCGACGAGGCCGCCATCCTGCGTGATCCGGAAGAGCGAGGCGGTGAAGAAGCCGTCGAAGCCGGTCGGCGCGTATTTCACGCCGATCTCGGCCTGCTCGGCCGTGGTCGGCTTGAAGGGCACGCCCGTCGGATCGACGCCGAGATTGGGCGCAAACGAGGTCGAATAGGTCGCATAGGGCGCGATGCCGTTGTCGAACTGATAGGTCAGACCGACGCGGCCGGTGAAGGCCTGGTCGTCGGCCTCCTGACGGCTGGTGCTGACGCGATCCACCGTCTTCGTCCGCACCCAGTCCTGCCGTCCCGACAGCGTCAGCGTCCAGCGGCCGAACTTGGCCTGCTCCTGGACATAGGCGCCGATCTGGTCCTGGGTCTGCCTGCCGATCGTGCTGAAGGCAGGGTCGGTGAAGCGGCCGAGCGATTGCAGCGTCACCAGGCTCAAGCCCGGCGCCGTGCCGTAGCCGATCCGGTCGCTGAGCCTGAGATGGGTGTAGTCGAGGCCGGCGAGCAGGCGGTGCTGGATCGGCCCGGTGCCGAAATCAGCCTGCACCTGATTGTCGACCGCGAACGAATTCAGCACGTCATGCACATAGCCGGTATAGCGATTGAGGACCGTGCCGCTGGCGTCGACGCCGGAATCGCCGGTGAAGCGGTTCTTGGTGTCGACCTGGCCCCAGCGCAGGTTCTGCCGGACCGTGAAGACCTCGTTGAACTTGTGCTCGAACTGGTAGCCGATGCGGTTCTGGGTCTGCGCCAGGCTGTTGTAGTCCGGGTCGCTGCGCAGGAAGGTCTGCGACCGCGCGCCGCTCCAGGCGTAGTATGGCAGCCCGCCCGGATTCCTCGAATCCTGGAATTCGCCGAGGATGGTCAGCTTCGTCTGGTCGTTCGGGCGCCAGGTGAAGGCCGGGGCGAGGTTGAGCAGGTTGTCGTCGCCGCCCACCACATTGGCCGTATGGCTGTCGCGGACCGAGCCCGTCAGGCGGTAGAGCAGGGTTCCGTCGGGATCGAGCCGGCCGCCCACATCGAAATTGCTCTGGACGCGATTCTTGTTGCCCGCCTGCAATTCCACTTCGCCGAATGGCTGATCGACCGGGCGCTTGGAGGTGATGTCGACGAGCCCGCCCGGCGAACCGAGGCCATACAGCGCCGAGCTCGGGCCGCGCAGCACGGTGACGCTCTCCACGCCATAGGGCGCGACCTTGAACACCGCCATATTATTGCCGGGCAGGCGCAAACCGTCGCGATAGACCCCGTTATAGGTCGCGTTGAAGCCGCGGATGTAGAAGGCGTCGAAACGGGGATCGAAGCCCGACGACTCGGAGCGCACGCCCGGCGTATAGGCGACCGACTGGGTCAACGTCTGCACATTGCGGTCGTCGAGCTCCTGCCGCGTGATGACGGAGACCGATTGCGGCGTCTCGATCAGGGGCGTGTTGGTCTTGGTGCCCGCCGCGCTGCGCGTCGCGACATAGCCGACGCTGCCGTCAGTCGATCCTTGCACGTCGATCGTATCGAGCACCACGGCGCCGTCTGCGCCGACAGAGCCGTTGCCTGCCGTACGCGCCGAGATCGCGACGGTGGTCGGATTCGGGAAGGAGTAGACGAGCCCCGAACCCTGGAGGATGCGCGCCAGCGCCTGCTCCCGCGTCGCGGCGCCCGAGACGCCGGGCGAGGTCTTGCCGGAAGCGACGGAGGCCAGATAGGTGATCTGGAGGCCAGACTGGCGCCCGAAAGCGGTCAGGGCCTGGTTCAGCGGGCCGGCGGGAATGGAGTAGCTCGTCCGCGCGGCCTGGGCGAAGGCGCTGGGCACTATCGCCGTGGCGGCAGCGCCAACCGATGTCGTCGCCAGCAGCGCTGCAAGCAACGTTTTGCGTCCGGCTGTCCTGCGCGAACTGATCTGCGCCCCTCGCCCCATGGTGAAGCCGCTCCTGTCGATTGCATCGGGCGGGCGTGCCGATGTGAATGGCGCAGCCCTTGAAGCTGATACAAACGGGGGGCGGATTTTTTCTCCCTTCCGCCCGGTTTTTTTCAGAAGGACGAAATCACCGTCAGGAACGACGAGATCCGACGGACATGGCCGCCGGTCGGATGCACCACTGCCTCGAGCGCCCTCGCGGGATCGCGCAGGTCGAAGAGCCCGCTCACCTTTTGCGAGCCACTGAAGGATCCCGCGACGACGATGCGTCCGGGAAGCCAGCGGCCGATCCGGGCGATCAGCGCCGAGACCGGCTCCTGCTCGGCCACGATCAGGCGGTCGCGCCACGTCGCGACCTGGCCCGCCTCGCGCCTTCCGCGATCGAGGCTCTGCGAGGCCGCATCGAACGCCATCCAGTCTCCGGCGCCCAGTCGCTCGCCCGAGACCAGCGCCGAATCCGGAGCCCGCGCCTCGACGAGCCCATGATCGACGGAAACCGTCACGATCCCCGCATCGCTGGAGACATCGAAGGCCGTTCCAAGGGCCGTCGCCGTCAGATGCCCGGCCTGGACCCGGAACGGGCGCCCCTTGTCCGGCGCAACCTCGAAGAACGACATGCCCTGCAGCAGCGTGACGCGCCGCTCGCCCGGCCCATAGGCGAGCGCCAGCGCACTGTCGGGGCCGAGCGTCGCCATGCTGCCGTCTGGAAGCGCGACCTGGCGGATCTCGCCCTTGGCCGTGAGATGGTCGGCCCGTGGCTGGAGCAGTGCATCCGACATCATCAGCGTGCCGACGCCCACCGCGCCCAGGCCGATCGCGCCAGCGATGACGAGGTTACGGCGGGTCAGCCCCAGCGCCGCGCGCTGCTCGGCCTTTCGACGATCGGTCAGGACCTTGCCGGCCATCCCATGGGCGCTGGCGATACGCGCCCAGGTCTGCTCATGCGCCGGGCCCCTCGCCCGCCATGCCCTGACCATCTCGATGGCGACGGGATTGCCGGGATCGTTCTGCAAGCGAATGACGAGGTCGATCGCCTCGTCAAGCAAGCGATCGAGCTCCGGCGCAGCCTCGGTCATTCCTGTCCTTCCGGCATGGGCCAGTCCTTCCGGCATGGGCACAGCCACCTGTTCGGCTTGCGTCTCCCATCCTCTACTACAACCGGCCGGCCGCGTTTTTCTCTCCCTGAGATATTTCCAATTACAAATTTTCGGTGCGCATGACGATATGGCGGTAGGCATCCCGGATCAAAGTCCAGGTCCGCGTCACCGACAGGTCGAGCTCGCGGGCGACCTCGCTGATGGTGTGGTCCCCCAGCCGATGCATCTCGAAGGCGGTGCGCGTGCGGGCGGGGAGCTCCGCCAGCGCAGCCTCCACCAGCTTCAGACGCTGACGGTCATGGACGATGGTTTCGGGAGACGGCAACGGCTCGGCAAGCTGCGCGAACGCCTCGTCGTCGAGCTCCACCCGCTCGACCAGGCGCTCGCGCCTGATGTGGTTGATGCTGAGATTGCGCGAGACCTGGTAGAGATAGGCCTTGGGATTATGATGCGCCGCATCGTCCCTGGGCGGCGACGACAGCACACGCAGGAAGGTGTCCTGCGTCAGGTCGGCCGCCATCTCGGCCGTCAGGCCACGCCGCCGAAGCGAGCGCGCGATATCCTTGGCGTGATGCCGGAACAGCTTTTGAATATCCCAGACCACCCGGTCCCGCCTCCATGCCGCCGGCGCTCGGGCGCAGCTGGATGTGATCCGGCCGCCGGCCCTTGCCGCCATCCCGAGGCTTTCGACGTGAAACCTGCCCCAGGTGCTGCAGCGCAGTAGCGTGAATTCAAATTTCCCTGCAAGTACAGATATTTAGATAGATTCTAACCTGTTCGTCACAGAAACAATGGACTTGCCGGCTGCGCGCCGGGAAAACCAAATATTCTCCGGGAGATAGCGGCATTCGGCTCGCTCAAGCCGGCTCCCGCCAGCAAAAAACGGCGCTCCGGACAGCGCGGAGAATTGCCGCAAACCGTTGCCCGGCTGCAACGGCCGGGCTGATGAGACGGCAGACCCTGCCTCCGGCAGGCGATCAGAGCCCCGTACGGGGCCCTGGTCACGGCTCTCCGCGCGTTCAGGCTTCGTAGCCGAAGGGATCGTCCACGGAATGGGCCGGCTTGGTGAACCAATGGGCCCCGTCCTCGGCCATGTAGATGATGTCCTCCAAGCGCACGCCGAACTCGCCATAGATGCAGATCATCGGCTCGTCGGAGAAGCACATGCCGACCTGGAGCGGCGTCTTGTTGCCCTTCACCATGAAGGATTCCTCATGCACGTCGAGGCCGAGCCCATGGCCGGTGCGATGCGGCAAGCCCGGCACCTTGTAGCCCGGGCCGAAGCCCGCCGCCTCGATGACGCCGCGCGCGGCTGCATCCACCGCCTCGCAGGGTGCACCCAGGACAGCCGCATCGAACGCCGCCAGCTGCGCCCGCTTCTCCAGGTTCCAGATCTCGCGCTGGCGCGGGTTGGCCTCGCCGAAGACATAGGTGCGGGTGATGTCGGAGCGATAGCCGCCGACCTTGGTGCCCATGTCGATCAGCACCATGTCGCCGTCCTGCAGCGTCTGCTCATAGGGCACGCCATGGGGATAGGCGGTCGCCTCGCCGAACTGCGCGGCGCCGCTGGTCCAGCTCATGCCGAGCTTGCGATGCGCCTGGTCGAGGAACAGCTTGACCTGGGCGGTCGTGACGCCGACCTGCAGCGCCCGGGCCGCTGCCCTGTGCACCTCCATGGTGATGTCCATGGCGCGCTGGATCAGAGCGATCTCGGCGGCCGACTTCAATTGCCGGCAAGCCGCGGTGATCACATTGCCGTGGCTGAAGGAGAAGCGGTTGCCGGCCTTGCGCAGCCCCTCGACGATATAGAACGGCGTGTGCGGATCGAGCGCGACCTGGCCACTCTCATAGCCCAGGCTGCGGATGGTCTCGATCACCAGCTCCGTCGGGTCCTCATGCTCCTCCCAGCAGCGCACCTCCTCGCCGAAGCGCATCAATTCCCGCGTCTTCGGCTCCTCGAAGGTCGGGCTGAGATAGACGATCTCGCCCTCGGCCGGAATGACCGCACCATGCAGGCGCTCGGACAAGGTCAGCTGGATGCCGGTGAAATAGGCAAGGCTCGTGGAGGTATCGAGATAGAGCGCCTGGAGACCCTGCTCGCGCAGCAAAGCCTGCGCCTTGGCGATGCGGGCCTTGAACTCGGTCACCGCGATCGGCTCGATGCCATCAGTCATCGGCTTCAATTTGGCGAGCTCCGCCTCGAAGCTCGATCCACCCACTCCGATCGTCATAGGTCCTGTCCTCATTCATCCGGTCGCAAAAGCATTGGGCCGATCAATCGCTGGTGGCGGTTGCCAGCCGAGGAGACCGATCGGAGCGGCGAAGGGCTTGTTATGGACCGCAACCGTTGGAAACGGCACCTGCGCTGTCGGCTGAAAGCGCATGCGGATTTGCGGGTGGTGGATCGCCAGCCAACGCGCGATGCTGCCTCATCCAGAACGACGCACGCTCAAGGCGACGATGCGCGACGGGACCGGGGAGATATCGATGCGCGGCATGATCGTAGCGGCCCAGCCCGAGGCTGCCGAAGCCGGCGCTGACATCCTGCGCCGGGGCGGCAACGCCATCGACGCCGCCATCGCCTGCGCCTTCAGCCAGGGCGTGGTCGATCCACAGATGTGCGGGATTGGCGGCTTCGGCGCGATGCAGATCTGCATGCCCAAACGCGGCGTGCACACCGTGCTCGAATTCCTGGCGCTGGCGCCGCTCGCAGCCACGCCCGAAATGTGGGCCGACCGTTTCGTCGGCCAGACGCGCGACGGCTTCGTCTTCCTGCTCAACGACCACGCCAACGAGCTCGGCCATCTCGCGGCCGGCACGCCGGGCAACGTCAAGGGCTACAGCGAGGCCCTGTCGCGCTTCGGCACGATGGATCTCAGGGATGTCATGGCGCCGGCGATCCGGCAGGCGCGCGACGGTTTCACCATCCGCCCCTATGTCCATTACTACTGGACGATCGACCAGCGCAGCACCGGCCAGATCAACACCGAGGACAAGCTCCGCCACAGCGAGACCGGGCGCGCGATCTATTTCCACCCCGACGGCACGCTGAAGCGCCCCGGCGACAGCGTTGCCAATCCCGACCTCGCCCGCACGCTGGAGCGCATCGCCGCCGCCGGCCCTGAGATCTTCTACACCGGCGCGATCGCCGAGGAGATTGCCGCCGACATGGCGAGGCAAGGCGGGCTCCTGACGAAGCGCGATCTCGCCGAATACAAGGTGCGCGAGAAAGAGCCCGTCTGGGGCGCCTATCGCGGCCTGCGCATCGCCGGCAACCCGCCCGCCGCTGGCGGCGTCTCGCTGATCGAGCTCATGCATATCCTGCAGGAGTTCGAGATCGGCGCCCTCGAGCACAACGGCGCCGAGCACATCGCGATCCTCGCCGAGGCGATGAAGTGGATGACGATCGACCGCGACGCCCATATAGGCGATCCCGACTTCGTCGATGTGCCGATCGACAGGCTGCTCTCGCAGGCCCATGCCGCCGGCCACGCCGACGCGATCCGGTCGGGCGAGAAGGCGCGCGTGGCGCGCTCGGAATTGTCCAGGGATCCGCCGGACACCACCGTCGTCTGCGTGATGGACGAAGAGGGCAATGCGGTGACGCTCACCCACACCCTCGGCCAGCCATCGGGCGGCATCACGCCCGGCCTGGGCTTCATGTATAACGGCTCGATGAGTGGTTTCGACCCTCGTCCCGGTCGCGCCGGCTCGATCGCACCCGGCAAGGCGCGCGGCAGCGCCATGGCGCCGACGATCATGTTCAAGGACGAGACGCCCGTCATCGCCATCGGCGCGCCAGGCGGCACCTTCATCGTGCCGGCAATCGCTCAGGCGCTGAGCAACGTCATCGATTTCGGAATGAGCATGTCCGAGGCGGTCGCTGCGCCGCGCATCGTCTGCCTGAGCGACACGATCGACGTCTCCAACCGCATCGAGCGCCGCGTCACTACCGCCTTGGAAGCCAAAGGCTATGCCGTGAACCGGTCCTACCAGTCCTTCGCCTTCGGCGCGCCGCATGGCATCCGCGCGGAGGGAGCAAGCTGGTCGGGCGGCGCCGATCCGCAGCGCGACGGCATGGCCGTGAAGGTCTGAAGCCGGCGCGCCTGGCACGCGCAGCTCGCTTCAGACGCGAGCGACGCCGTTGACGAAGATATCGATGCACATCCGCACATAGGCGCGGCGCTCTTCGCTCGAACCCCATTCGTCATGGTGAGGCCGGCGCGCGAACACACCGAACACCATGTCCATCAGCATCCGCGCTGCCTTTGAGGGATCGGCGAGCGCGATGAGGCCGCGCTCCACCTGACGCACCAGCCATTCCGCGAGAAGGCGACGCGACGCCTCGGCGCCGTCACGTCGGATCAGGAGCTCGATCTCGGGAAATCGGGTCGATTCCGTAATCACGAGACGAATGAACGCGATGCGCTCACGATCGGCGGCCTCATCGATGTCGATCTTGAAGATCGCTTCCAGGGCCTCGGTCACGGGCAGATCTTCATCGTCGGGACGCGGCAGATCGAACATCGACTGCCGGTGCAGGATGACGACCGCCGTGAACAGATCGGTCTTGCCGGGGAAGAGGCGATAGAGCGTCCGCTTCGAGATGCGGCAACGTGCCGCGACGAGATCCATCGTCGTGCCGGCATAGCCGACCTCGAGGAAAGCATCCCTGGCATGGGCCACGATCATCGCGCGCACAGCCTCGTCGGCCATGATTTTCGGGCGCCCGCGCGCGGGCGTTCCCCTGACCGCCATTGCGGCGTCCTCGCACTTTGTCGTCAGACCCTGCGCCATATGTTTCCCCTTATTTCACCTCCATGCGATTGACAGCGGAAGATTGCAAGCCATAAAGGTACTCCTAAGTTTCCAAAATAGGGTGATGCCGTGCAGCGCTTGAGGATGCAACATTGCGAGTCCAGCCTTGTGCACTGCGGTATGACCGTATTGCGTGGGCGAAGCGCGGTCGCAGCCATTGCGGCAGGGCTTCTGCTCTCGGCCTGCAACGAGAAAGCGGCCGGCCCCGCTCCGCCGTCCGCGCAGATGCCGGTCAGCGTCGTCAGCCTGCGTCCGCAACCCGTCGCGATCACGGCCGAGCTGCCGGGACGGGTTTCCGCGAGCCTCGTCGCGGAGGTGCGTCCGCAGGTCAACGGCATCATCAAGTCGCGCCTCTTCAAGGAAGGCGGCGAGGTCGCGGCTGGGACCGTGCTCTACGAGATCGACCCGGCGAGCTACCAGGCGGCCTATGACAGCTCCGCCGCAGCCTTGCAGAAAGCCGAGGCCGCCGTACCCAGCGCCCAGGCAAAGCTTGACCGCTACCGCGATCTGGTCCGCCAGAACGCCGTCAGCAAGCAGGACCTCGACGACGCGATCTCGACCCTGGCCCAGGCCAATGCCGATGTCGCCTCGGCCAAGGCGAGCCTCGCCACGGCGAAAATCAATCTCGATTACACCAAGGTCGTTGCCCCGATCGGCGGGCGGATCGACAAATCCTCCCTGACGCCCGGCGCCCTGGTGACGGCGAGCCAGACCGACGCGCTCACCACCATCCGCCAGCTCGATCCGATCAATGTCGACATCACCCAGTCGAGCACCAACCTGCTGAAGTTCCGCAGCGCGCTCACTGAGGGGCGGTTGAAGCTCAGCGGCCCCAATGTTGCGGTCAAGCTCAGGCTCGATACGGGCACGCTCTACAATCAGGACGGACGCTTCGAATTCGCCGAGGCCAATGTCGACCAGACCACCGGCACCTTCACCCTGCGGGCGGAATTCCCCAATCCCGACCGGCTGCTGCTGCCCGGCATGTATGCGCGTGCCATCCTGCAGGAGGGCATCGCCGAGAATAATTACCTGGTGCCGCAGCGCGCCGTCGGCCGCAACACCAAGGGCGAAGCCACCGCCAAGTTCGTCAACAAGGACGGCAAGGTCGAGGAACGCGTGCTCCTGACCCGTCGCTCCATCGGCAACAACTGGCTGGTCGATACCGGCATCGGTGACGGCGACAAGGTGATCGTCGAGGGCGGGCAGCTCGTGCGCGTCGGCCAGGCGGTCACGGCCAACGAGGTCACGATCGACGAGGCAAGCGGGGAACTGCGCCCGGCGGCGCAGCGCGCGGCCGCTGAGACGGATACGCCCGGCACGGTGAAGAACTGAACATGTCACGCTTCTTCATCGAAAGGCCGATCTTCGCCTGGGTCGTCGCCATCGTCATCATGCTCGCCGGCGTGCTGGCGCTGCAGTCCCTGCCGATCTCGCAATATCCGCAGATCGCGCCGACGACCGTGAACATCAGCGCGAGCTATGCCGGTGCCGACGCCCAGACCGTCGAGAACTCGGTGACCAAGGTCATCGAGCAGGGCATGACCGGCGTCGACAACCTGCAATACATGACCGCGACCTCGACCTCGTCGGGCAATGCCTCGCTGACGCTGACCTTCACCAACGCGGCCGATCCCGACGTCGCGCAGATGCAGGTGCAGAACAAGCTGCAGCTCGTCACCTCGCAATTGCCGCAGACGGTCCAGAACACCGGCATCACCGTGTCGAAATCCTCGACCGGCTTCCTGATGGTCATCGCCTTCGTCTCACGCGACGGCAAGATGTCCTCGACCGACCTCGCCGACTATGTCGACTCGACGCTGAACGACACGCTCAAGCGCGTCCCCGGCGTCGGCTCGAGCCAGCTCTTCGGCTCGGGCTATGCGATGCGCATCTGGCTCGACCCCGACAAGCTGCAGAAATACGCGCTGATGCCGAGCGACGTCTCCAACGCGATCACGGCGCAGAACACGCAAGTCTCGGCCGGCCAGCTCGGCGGCTTGCCGCAGAAGCCCGGCCAGCAGCTCAACGCGACGGTGACGGCGATGAGCCGCCTGCAGACCGTCCCGCAATTCGAGAACATCATCCTGAAGAGCGGCAGCTCCGGCTCGATCGTGCGGCTGAACGATGTTGCGACGGTCGAGCTCGGCGCCAAGGACTATCGCACGGCCGCCCGCTATAACGGCCAGCCGACGGCGGCGCTGGCGATCAGCCTGGCGACCGGCGCCAACGCCATCTCGACCGCCGAGGCGGTGCAGAAGGCGATCACGCGACTGTCGCAGACCTTCCCCGAGGGTGTCGAGGTCGTCTACCCCTACGACACCACGCCCTTCGTCCGGCTCTCGATCGAGAAGGTGGTCGAGACCCTGATCGAGGCGATCGTGCTCGTCTTCGTGGTGATGTTCGTCTTCCTGCAGAATCTGCGCGCGACGATCATCCCGATGCTCGCCGTACCGGTGGTGCTGCTCGGCACCTTCGGCGTGCTCGCGGTCGCCGGCTATTCGATCAACACCTTGACCATGTTCGCCATGGTGCTCGCCATCGGCCTGCTCGTCGACGACGCGATCGTCGTCGTCGAGAATGTCGAGCGCGTGATGCAGGAAGAGAAATTGTCGCCGAAGGAGGCGACGATCAAATCGATGGGCGAGATCACGGGCGCGCTGGTCGGCATCGCCACCGTGCTCTCAGCCGTGTTCGTGCCGATGGCCTTCTTCGGTGGCTCCGTCGGCGTGATCTACCGGCAGTTCTCGGTCACCATCGTCACCGCCATGATGCTCTCCGTGCTCGTCGCGCTCGTGCTGACGCCGGCACTCTGCGCCACCATGCTGAAGCCGCCGGCGGACCATGCCAGCCAGAAGGGCCCCTTCGGCTGGTTCAACCGCAATTTCGACAAAGCGACCCACGGCTATCGCAGCGGCATCGCCGGCATGATCGCGCGGCCGTTCCGGTTCCTCGCCGTCTTCCTGCTGATTGGCGTCGGCATGGCGGTGCTGTTCACGCGCCTGCCGAGCTCCTTCCTGCCGGAGGAGGACCAGGGCACGCTGTTCACCATCGTGCAGATGCCGGTCGGCGCGACGCAGGACCGCACCTTGCGCGTGCTCGACCAGATCCGCACCCATTATCTCGACAAGGAGAAGGACCTGGTCGAGGGCGTGCTGACGGTCGCCGGCTTCGGCTTCGGTGGCGAGGGTCAGAATGTCGGCCTCGCCTTCGTCAGGCTGAAGCCCTTCGCCGAGCGCAAGGGCAAGCAGGCGACGGCGCAGGCCGTGGCGATGCGCGCCATGGGCGCCTTCCGCTCCATCAAGGACGGCATGGTCTTCGCGCTGGCGCCGCCGGCGATCCAGGGCTTCGGCAACACGGCGGGCTTCGACTTCTACCTGCAGGACATCGCCGGCGCCGGCCATGACAAGTTGATCGAGGCGCGCAACCAGCTCCTCGGCCTCGCCGGCAAGAGCGCGATCTTGTCCGGCACCCGGCCCAACGGCCAGGAAGACACGCCGCAATACTCCGTCGAGATCGACCAGGAGAAGGCGAGCGCGCTGACGCTCTCGCTCGCCGACATCAATGCGACGCTCTCGACCGCCTGGGGCAGCGCCTATGTCAACGACTTCATCGATCGCGGCCGGGTGAAATCGGTCTATGTCCAGTCCGGTGCGGCGTCCCGGATGCAGCCGCAGGATGTCGATAAATGGTATGTCCGCAACTCCGGCGGCACGATGGTGCCGTTCTCGGCCTTCTCCTCGGGGCGCTGGACCTACGGCTCGCCCCGGCTCGAGCGCTATAACGGCTCGGCGGCGGTGGAGATCCAGGGCGCAGCCGCGGCCGGCATCAGCTCGGGTGCGGCGATGGACGAGATCGATGCCCTGATGAAGCAGCTGCCGGCCGGCTACGCTCATGAATGGACCGGACTGTCCTATCAGGAGCGGCTCTCCGGCAGCCAGGCGGCAGCGCTCTATGCGCTGGCCATGCTGGTCGTCTTCCTCTGCCTGGCCGCGCTCTATGAGAGCTGGTCGATACCCTTCGCAGTCATGCTCTCCGTGCCGATCGGCATTTTTGGAGCGCTGCTGGCCGCGACCTGGTTCGGGCAGACCAACGACGTCTATTTCAAGGTCGGCCTGCTCACGACGATCGGCCTTGCAGCCAAGAACGCGATCCTGATCGTCGAATTCGCGATCGAACAGCAGCAGGCCGGCAAGGGGCTGGTCGAAGCGACATTGGAGGCCGCGCGCCAGCGCCTGCGGCCGATCCTGATGACCTCGCTCGCCTTCGTTCTCGGCGTGACGCCGCTGGCGGTCGCGACCGGCGCGGGCTCGGGCAGCCAGAACGCGATCGGCATCGGCGTGATGGGCGGCATGATCGCCGCCACCGCGCTCGGCGTCTTCTTCGTGCCGTTGCTCTTCGTCACCGTCCGCCGCCTTGTCCAGGGCAAGGACGCGCAGGGCAAGCGCGCGGATGAGCCGGCGGCCGAGCCGGCAAAGGCAAGCTGAGATGGCCGCAATGATGACCGGAAGCCGCGCGACGATGAAACGCCTCAGCCTGGCCCTGCCGCTCTGCCTGGCGTTGGGCGCCTGCGCTGTCGGGCCCGATTATGCCGGCCCTTCCCTGAGCCTGCCGGCGAAATGGGGCAACGCACCGGCCTCGAAACGGCCATTGGCAGCCAAGGCGCTGGATGAATGGTGGAAGCGTCTCGGCGACAAGACGCTGAACGGCATCGTCGAAGAGGCCGTCGCCGGCAATCTCGACGTGGCCTCGGCGAAGGCGCGCATCCGGGAGGCGCGGGCAACCAGGCGCCAAGCCATCGGGGCGCTGTTTCCGTCGCTCGACGGCACCGGCTCGGCCACACGGTCACGGACCAGCGCGGCCACCTCCAGCACGGGCGGCAACATCACCTCAAGCCTGTACCAGGCCGGCTTCGATGCAAGCTGGGAGCTCGACCTGTTCGGCGCGAACTATCGCGGCGTCGAGGCGGCGACCTATGGCACTGATGCGGCCGATGAGGACCTGCGCGCGACCCTGCTGACGCTGGTCGGCGACGTGACCTCGAACTATGTCGAGGCGCGCGGCTACCAGGCCCGTATCGCGCTGGCCAGGCGCACCGCAACCTCGCAGCGCGAGACCGAAGGGCTGACGCGGACCAAGTTCCAGGCCGGCTCGGCCTCGGCCGTCGACGTCGCCAAGGCGGCCGCGCAAGCGAGCTCGACCGAGGCGGCGATCCCGAGCCTGGAGGCCGCCTATGCCCAGAGCCTGCATCAGCTCGGCATCCTGACAGGGCAAGCGCCCACCGCGCTCGCCGGCCGGATGGCGCGTGGTGACCCGATCCCGGCCGCGCGCAGCACGCCGCCTGCCGGCCTGCCCGCCGACGTCCTGCGCAATCGTCCCGATGTCCGCAAGGCCGAGCGCCAGCTCGCCCAGTACACCGCCAAGATCGGCCAGGCGGAAGCGGCGCTCTATCCGTCGGTCAGCCTCACCGGCAATATCGCGACATCGGCCCTGAAAACCGGCGACCTGGCCAAGAACGCCTCGATCGGCTGGTCATTCGGACCGACGCTGAGCGTGCCGATCTTCAATGGCGGCGAGCTCAGGGCCGCCGTCGAGGTCGCCCAGGCCCAGCGCGACCAGTATGATTCCGCCTTCAGGCTCTCGGTGCTGACCGCGATGCAGGATGTCGAGAATGCGCTGGTCTCGCTGGCGCAGGAACGCCTGCGCTCGGGCAAGCTGTCCTCCGCCGCTGCCTCCTATCGCGATGCAGCCCGGCTCTCCCGCACGCTCTACCAGTCCGGCTCGTCGAGCTTCCTCGACGTGCTCGACGCGGAGCGCTCGCTCTACAGCGCCGAGGACACGCTGCTGCAGAGCCGGGTCGCTGTCTCCACGGATTTCATCGCCCTCAACAAGGCGCTGGGCGGCAGTTGGACCAAGCCGGTCGACGTCTCCTCGCCGGCGGTGATCGATGTCGACACCGGGCCGCATCCGCGCACGGGTTACTGACGTCGGCTATTTGGGCAGGACAGCGCCCCGTCCCGTCCGGTCTCAGATCAGAAGGCTCCTGCGAGCGTCGAGAATGCCATCCAGCGCGTTCAGGAAAGCCGAAATCTCCTGGCCTCCGATCGGGAAGGACAGGGCAATCAGGCCGCGCGGCGCGAAATAGACGCCGGCCTTCACAAGATCGAAGAACAGCAGGCTGCGCTTTACGTTCGCGATCTGCGGTGCGCCCTGCGGGTGAATGTTCATCAATGAGCCGAGGCCGGACACGGTGATCGGAACGTTCTTAGAGGCGAACAGCGCGTTCAGATCGGCGCGGAAGCGGTCGCCGCGCGCATTCAAAGCGTCGAGCGCCTCGGCCGTCAGGAGCTGCACCACCGCCGCAAGCCCTGCCGCCATGGTCAAGCTGTTGTTGTTGTAGGTGCCGGCATGGCCGATCGAGGACGGCCGGCGCGGGTCGAAGACCTGCATGATCTCGCGCCGTCCGCCGAAGCTGCCGAAGGCGAGGCCGCCGCCGAAGAACTTTCCGATCGTCGTCATGTCCGGCGTGATGCCGAGCAGCTGCTGGCGCCCACCGAATGAGAGCCGCGAGGTCTGGATCTCGTCGAAGATCAGCACGGCGCCCGTTTCGTCGGCGAGCCGGCGCAGGCCGGCAAGGAATTCGGGAGCACCGGGAATGCAGCCGCCCGCACCCTGCATGGGCTCGACCAGGATGGCTGCCAATTCGCTGCGATGCGGCTCGACGAGGTCGAGCGTCTTTTCAAGGTCGTTATAGGAGGCGACGACGAAGTCGTGGGGCACCGTGACGGGCGTGCCACCGGGCGGAAAGGTCAAGACGCCGCCATGATAGCCCCCGGCGAACACCAGGATCTTGCGCCGCCCCGTGAAGGTGAGCGCGGCGGCGAGCGCCATCAGATTGGCTTCCGTGCCGGAATTGGTGAAGCGCAGCAAGTCCATCGAAGGGAAGCGCGCGCAGATGCGCTGGGCCAGCTTTCCCTCGATGGCGTTGTGCGAGGACAGGTTGATCCCGTCATCGAGCGCGGCACGGATCGCCTGCTTCAGCACCTCGGGTGAATGGCCGAAGATGCCGGCGGTGAACTCGCCCAGGAAATCCAGATATTCGTGCCCGTCGGCATCGGTCAGGCGGCAGCCCTCGCCGCGCAGCATGCAGAGCGGGAAGGGATCGTAGAAGAGCGAGGTCCGGGTGTTGCCGCCCGGCATCGACTCCGCAGCCGCCATGAAACGCGCCCGGCTTTCCGGGTTGCGGCGCACGTAATCCTCGCGAGCCTCGGCGAGAGCGACATCAAGCGCCCCGGCTTCATGCGAATTGGTGGCGGTCGAAGGCATGGTCGGCCTCTTGCGATGCGAGATGGCGGTGGCAGGTTCGATCGACGATCAGGCGACTGCCCGCTTGATCTCGATCAGGCAAGAATTGGGCGCGGTCGCCTGCGCCAGGCGCGAGGTCGGCATGCTGGAGGTGAGGCTGTTGGGATTGCCGCCGCGGTCGAGCGGCAAGGCCCCACCCTCCCAAACCGGATCATACCAGGCGCCGGTTGGCAGCACGGCAATGCCAGGCTCGACCTCACGCGTCGACCTGAGCGCCGCCAGGCAGCGGCCGCGGTCGTTGAAGAGCTCCACGATGTCGCCGTCCCGGAGGCCGCGCTTGATCGCCTCGGCCGGGTGCATCAGCACGACCTCATAGCCGTCGCGCTTGGCCCCCTGGCTCGGCCCGGCCAATTCCAATTGGCTGTGCAGGCGATGCGCCGGCTGCGGCGAGAGCAGGTGCAGCGGGTAGCGCTCAGCCAAAGGCGAGCCGAGCCATTCCTCGGGCGCGAGCCAGGTCGGATGGCCGGGACAATCGTCATAGCCGAAACCGGCGATCGTCGCGGAGGCGATCTCGATGCGGCCGGACGGCGTCTCCAGCGGGATCCCCTCGGGGTCGGCGACGAAATCGGCCAGTGGCGTGACTGGGGCCGGCGCGGCTTCGCCTTCGTCGAGGGCCGCATAGCCGCGCGCCCAAAACGCCTCGAAATCCGGTAATTCGGCATGGGCTGTGCGGTAGCCGTCATACATCCGGCGCAACCACTCCCGCGGTTCTCGGCCTTCGGTGAAGGCATGCTCGAAGCCCATCTCGCGGGCAATGCGGGCCATGATCTGGTGATCGGACAGGACTTCGCCCGGTGGCGCGCAGACTTGCCGGCTGGCGATGAGCCAGTTGTCACGGGAGGAGGCGGCGATGTCGTCACGCTCGAACGGGAAGCTCGCCGGCAGCACGATGTCGGCATGGCGCGCAGTCGCGGTCCACATCGGCTCGTTGACGATCACCGTCTCCGGCCGCCGCCAGGCCTCAGCCAGGCCGGCGAGATCCTGATGGTGATGGAACGGGTTGCCGCCCGCCCACCAGACCAGGCGGATATCGGGCAGCACGAGGCGCCGGCCGTCATAATCCAGCGTCCCGCCCGGCTGGGACAGGAGTTCGGTGATCCGCGCCACGGGGATGAAGCTTTCGACCGGGTTGCGCCCCTGATCGAAGGCCGGGCCCCGCAGCCGCCGGATCGGCTGGCCGACGGTGCTGACGGAGGTCAGGCCGAAGGCGATGCCGCAGCCGGGCCTTCCGGCATGGCCGGCAATGGCTGCAAGCGCGATCGCCGCCCAATAGGGCTGCTCGCCGAAGCGCGCCCGCTGCAGCGACCAGGCTGCATTGACGAGTGCGGGTTCCGAGGCGAAGGCGCGGGCGAGATCCCGGATGGTCGCGGCCGGCACGCCGCAGATTTCGGCAGCCCAATCGGCGTCCTTGACCACCCCGTCGCTTTCGCCCGCCAGATAGGCTTCGAGCTCCGCAAGCCCGACCGTGCAGCGCGCGAGGAAGGCGCGGTCGGCCAGGTCTTCCGCCAGTAGCGTCCGCGCCATCGCCAGCAGCATCACCGTGTCGGTGTTGGGGCGGATCGCGATGTAGTCGGTCGTCCCGCCCGGCAGGTCCGGGACATCGGTGCGCACCGGGCTGACGACGACGATCCTGACGCCTGCTGCAGCCGCTGCCGCCAGCCCACGCTCGGAGCGGTGCTGGCCGGTGCCGCCGGCCTCGACCTGCGCATTCGACAGGCGAAAGCCGCCGAAGGAGACCAGCAGCCGGGCATGGGCGGCAATCTGGTCCCAGCTCGGCGCGACGTCAGTGGCGAATTTGAAGCGCGGGCCGATGACATGCGGCAGGATGACCGCGCCGGCCCCAAAACTGTAGGTGTTGACGGCCGAGGTGAAGCCACCCGTGAGATTGAGGAAGCGCTTGAGCTGGCCCTGTGCATGGTGGAAGCGCCCGGCACTGGCCCAGCCATAAGATCCGCCGAAGATCGCGGCATTGCCGTGAACCGTGCGGACGCGCCCGACCTCACCGGCGACGAGCGCCGCCGCCTCGCCCCAGTTGATGCGGATGAACCCATCACGGCCACGGTCTCGGCCGCGCCCCTCCGGATTTTCCCGCGCTGCGAGCCAGCCCTTGCGCACCATTGGATGAAGGACGCGCGCCGGATGGTCCTTGAGGTCGAGATAGGCCGCCCCGACCGGCGAAGGCTGCGGGTCGGGCCCGAAGCCCTGCAAGGCAGCCTGCCCGGAACCGTCGCGGACGACCTCATAGGTGCCGAAATGCGTTCCGAACAGATGCAAGATCTCACTCCTACTGAGCCGGCTTCATATCGAAGGAACGGACCCAATCGTCGCCGCGCGCCTGCCAGGTCACCCGCTTCGAGACGCCATAGGTGGTCGGCTGCGCATAGAGGAACAGCACCGGCGCCTCCTCGCACATGATCTTGGTCGCGTCCTTATAGGCTGCGAGGCGCTTGTCCTTATCCATGGTCGAGCGCCCGGCCTCGAGCGCCTTGCCGAAGGCGGCATCATCCCAATAGGCGTACTGGTTGCCGGGCGCGAGCAGGGTCAACTGGCCGTCGGCGTCCAGGGTCGGCCAGCCATGGGTCAGGAGCGAGGTCTGCGCCAGGGTGCGCGACCGCAGATATTTGTTCATATAGGCGCCGAAATCCATCTCGTTCATCTTCACCTTCAGGCCGACGTCGCCGAGCATGGCAGCCACCGCCTGGGCGACCTCCTGCCCCTGGATGTAGGTCGCGACGGGGATGTCCATCTCGATCACCTGCTTGAGATCGATGCCGGATTCCTTCAGCAGGGCCTGCGCCTTCTTCACGTCATGGGGATAGGGCTTGAGGTCCGGATTGAAGCCGAAATAGGACGGGGTCAGAATCTGGCAGGGCTCGATATAGGCCTGCCCGTCAAAGATCGAATCCCGGATCGCATCCTTGTCGATGGCGTAGTTCATCGCCTGGCGCACCAGCTTGTTGTCGAGCGGCGCCTTCTGGGTGTTGAACTTGATGAAGACGTTGCGCGTGCTCTGCACCGAGCCGGCAATGGCGTTCTTGCTCGCCTTGACCCGTGCAAGCTCCGAGGTCGGAATGCCGGTCACGAGATCGACCTCGCCGGCGAGCAGCGCGGCGATGCGGCTTGCCGGTTCGGGAATGGTCTTGAACACGACCGTGTCGAAATCGGGCTTGCCCTGCCAGCCTGCAGGATTGGCGGCAAGCGTGATGTGGTCGCCCGGCACGTTCTCGGTCATGCGGTAGCGGCTGCCCGACATCGTCTCGGTTGCCGGATTGTGGCTCGCCGCCCATTGCGGCGGCAGCAGGAAGAACATCGAGAGCTGGTCGACGAAGGCCGGGAACGGCGCGCTGGTCTCGACCTCGACGGTCCTGGCGTCGATGACGCGGACCTCCTTGACCAGATCGAACCAGGACTTGATCCGCGCATTGACCTTGGGGTCGCGCACGCGGTCGAGGTTCCATTTGACGGTTGCCGCATCGAGCGGCTCGTCATTGACGAATTTGGCGCCCTCGACGAGGTCGAAGCGCCATGTCGTGTCGTTCACCAGCGTCCAGGATTTCGCCAGCGCAGGCGCCAGTTTGAGGTCGGCCCCGCGGATGACGAGCGAGGGATAGATGTGGCTCAGCAGGCTCATATCGGAGCCGAAGGAGCCCGTCATATGCGGGTCGAAGGTGTTGACGTTGACCGAGAGCGCGATCGTCGCCGTGCGCCCCGTCTGGGCAAGCGCCGGCGGAGCGGACAGCGCGGCGGCCAATGCGGCAGCGCTGAGGGTCTTGATCCAGAACGATGTCATGTCACGGGCTCCAATGGCGGTGGCAAGGAATGGCAGCGAGCAAGGGCAATGAAGTCTCAAATCAGGACGAAATGACCGGGCGAGACCTCGGTCAGCACGGCATCGGGGGCAGGCTTCTGCGTCTCGTAGTCGAAGGCCAGCGGCCGCCTGGCGCGCTCGATCGCCGGGTTCGGGATCGGAATCGCCGAGAGCAGCGAGCGCGTATAGGGGTGGCGCGGATCGGAAAAGATCGCTTCCGTCGGGGCGATCTCGACCAGGCGCCCGCGCAGCATCACAGCGACGCGGTGGCAGAGATAGCGCACCATCGACAGGTCATGCGCAATGAAGAGATAGGCCATGCCCAGCTCCTGCTGCAGGTCCTGGAACAGGTTGATGATCTGGGCCTGGATCGAGACATCGAGCGCCGTGATCGGCTCATCGGCGATGATCAGACGCGGGCGCATCGCGACGGCGCGCGCGATGTTGACGCGCTGGCGCTGGCCGCCGGAGAATTCGTGCGGATAGCGCGTCATGAAGCGCGGATCGAGCCCGACCTGCTTGAACAGGGCTGCGACGCGATCGCTGCGCTCCGAGCGGCTGGTGACGAGGCCGTGCACGATCAGGGGCTCGGCGACGAAATCCCCCACGGTCATGCGCGGGTTGAGCGCGGCGTAAGGGTCCTGGAAGACGACCTGCATCTGGCGGCGAAAGGCCTTCAGTTCGCGCGCCGGCAAACTCGTGATGTCGTGGCCGTCAAAGCGGATCTCGCCGCCGGTCGGCTCTTCCAGGCGCAGCACGACGCGCCCGGTCGTGCTCTTGCCCGAGCCGGATTCCCCGACCAGCCCGACGATCTCGCGGGGCGCGATGTCGAAGGAGACATCGTCGATCGCCTTGACGAGATGCGACGCCCCGCCGAACCAGCCGCCGCCGCTGGTATAATGCTTCGCCAGATTGCGAACGCTGAGAAGCGGATGCGTCGGCGACGTGCTCATGCCACGGTCTCCCTGCGGGCCTTCAGCGCGGCGGGCAGATCATACCACGCGGCGACGAGATGGCCCGGCACGCTGCCCTCGGCCTGGCGCAGAGGCGGCATCTCCACGAGGCAGCGCGGTGTCGCGAAGGCATTGCGCGGCGCGAAGGGGTCGCCCAGCGCCGGCTTGTAGAGATCGGGCGGCGAGCCCGGGATCTGGTGGAGCCGCCCCTCAGTGCGGCGCTCTGCTGTGGGCAAGGATTGCAGCAGGCCCCAGCTATAGGCGCTGCGCGGGTCGGCGAAGATCGCATCGACCGGGCCGCGCTCCATGATGCGCCCGCCATACATCACCTGGATGCTGTCGGCGATGCCGGCAACCACGCCCATGTCATGGGTGATCCAGATCACCGTGGTGCCGAACTCGCGCTTCAGATCCTTGACCATGTCGAGGATCTGCGCCTGCACGGTCACATCCAGTGCCGTCGTCGCCTCGTCCGCGATCAGGAGCTTGGGCCGGCAGGCGACGCCGATCGCGATCATCACGCGCTGGCGCATGCCGCCGGAGAACTGGTGCGGGTACTGGCCGATGCGGCGCGCGGCATCGGGAATGCGCACGATCTCGAGCAGTTCGATCGCCCGCGCCCGCGCCGCCTTGGCGTCGAGCTTTGTGTGGCGGCGGATCAATTCGACCAGTTGCCGCTCCACCGTCAGCACCGGGTTGAGCGAGGTCATCGGATCCTGGAAGACGAAGCCGATCTGCCCGCCGCGAATGTCGCGCAAGTCCCGCTCAGACAGGGTCAGCAGGTCGCGCCCCTGGAACAGCACCTGCCCGGAAACGATACGACCGGGCGGGCGCGGAATCAGTCCGCACATCGCCAGCACATGCACGCTCTTGCCCGAGCCGGATTCCCCGACGATGCCCAGCGTCTCGCCCTCATCCAACGCATAGGAAACGTCGTTGACGGCATGGACCGTCCCGCCCGGCGTATCGAAGGCGACGGTCAGGTTCCTGACTTCGAGGAGCGGGGCCATGCCGGTCAGCCTCAGGCGTTCAACACGACGTCCGGCGCGCGCGTCAGGAACTCGCAACCGCCTTCCGTGATCAGGACGGTGTCGGAGAGCTGGGTCGCGGCGATGCCGGGCATGCGCAGATTGGGCTCGAGCGTCAGGATCATGCCCGGTTCGAGCAGGATGCCGGTCTTGGCGTCGAGGGAAGGATGCTCATGCGCGCCGAGCCCGATGCCGTGGCCGATGCGGCCCGGCAGGTACTTGCCGTAGCCGCGCGCCTCGAGCCCGGCCTTGGTCGCGTCGAACAATGCGCTGATCGGCGTGCCCGGCTTCAGCAAGGTCGCGACCTCGTTGCGGATCTCGATGATCGAATCGAGCGCCCTGCGGCGCTCGTCGTTCAGCGTGCCGACCGCGACCGTGCGCTCGTTCTCGGCATGGATGCCGTTGACGATCGTCCAGATCAGGATGCTGATCGCCTCGCCGGCTTCAGGCTTGCGGTTGGTCGGGTTGTCGCAGTTCATGAACATGCGGTCGCCAGCCAGCGCCCAGGCCCAGAGGCCGTTCTGCGCGCCGCCTTCGAGGCTGCCGAAATCGCAGACCTCCTTGTCGGGGAAGTTATCGGCCCAGAAGCGGTTCATCGCCGCCATGGCCGCGAGCGACACGTCACGCTCCGAGCCGCCCTGCCGGACGGCCTCGACCGCCGCGATCATGCCGGTATCGGCGATGCGGGCGGCGTCGCGGGCACTGGCGATCTCGTCGGCGTCCTTCACCAGGCGGGTCGTCATGATCATCTCGGACGCGTCACGGAAGGAGGCGCCGGGCAGAAGCTCGGCAAGCTGGCGTGCCCGCGCAACCGGCAGGAAGTCCTCCTCGACGCCGATGACCGCCTTGGCGAGCCCGGCCTCCTCCAGCATCGTCTTCAATGCGTCGAGCCAATTCGGCCCCATCGTGACCTTGGTCGACCAGGCGCCGTAGAGGCGGATGTCCTCGATGAAGGTCGAGGCGCGGGCATGGTCGTCACGCAGCGCATGGATCAGCATCGAGGGCTTGCCCTGCGCAGGCAGGATCGCGATCACCGGATGGCTGTAGATGATCGGGTTGAAGCCGGTCAGGTAGAAGCTGCTCTCGGGCTTGAAGGCGAGGATCACGTCGAGACCAGCAGCGTGCATCCTCTGGCGCAGGCGTTCCGTGCGGGGAGCGATAGGGGTCATGGTCACGTCCTCAATTTCGGGTCGAAATAGTCGCGCAGCCAGTCGCCGAGCAGGTTGACGCTCAGAACCGTCAGCAGGATGGCAAGGCCGGGAAAGGTGACGATCCACCAGGCCGTGGAGATGTAGACGCGCCCCTCGGCCAGCATGCGGCCCCAGCTCGCATCGGGCGGCTGCACGCCGAGGCCCAGGAAGGACAGGGCCGCGTCCATGATGATGACGCGCGCCAGCTCCAGCGTCGCGACGACGAGCGCCGGCGTCAGGACATTGGGCAGGATATGGCGCAGCATGATGCGCCAGGTGCTCGCGCCGATCGCCCGGGCCGATTGCACGAATTCGCGCGAGCGCAGCGCCAGCACCTGCCCACGGATGATGCGGGCGTAGCGGATCCAGCTGGTGACGGCCAGGACGATGACCAGATTGGTCAGATTGGGACCTAAAGCCGCGACCACGAGCAGCGCCAGCAGCATCAGCGGAATGGCGAGCTGGATATCGACGAGCCGCATCAGGATGCGGTCGACGACGCCGCCGAAATAGCCGGCGACGATGCCGAGGAAGACGCCGACGATGCCACCCAGCACCACAGCGCAGGTCGCGACCGAAAGCGTGATCTGGCTGCCATAGATGATGCGGCTGAGGATGTCGCGGCCGAGCTGGTCGGCGCCGAGCGGATGGGCGCCTGGGCTGAACAGGCCCGACCATGTCGGCGGCGCGAAGCGCCCGCGCAGATCCGAGCGCACCGGGTCGGGCAGCCCCAGCAAGGGCGCCAGGATCGCCGCTCCTATGAACAATGTCAGCAGGATCGCACCGAGCAGGCCAGTCCGGCTGCGAAGCAAGGCGCGCAGGAAATCAGCCATCTCAGGCACTCCCCTTGATGCGGGGGTCGAGCAGCGCATAGAGCAGGTCGACGATCAGGTTCGTCGCGACATAGATCGCCGCGATCAGCGCGACGCCGGCCTGGATCACGGGAAAATCCTTGGTCTCGATCGCCTGGACGATCAAGCGGCCGACGCCGGGCCAGGCGAACACCGTCTCGGTGACGACCGAACCGCCCAGAAGCTCGCCGGTCAGGATGCCGATCATCGTCACCACCGGGATCAGCGCGTTGCGCGCGACATGCCAGGTGAAGACGGTCGCAGGCATCAGCCCCTTGGCGCGGGCGGTGCGGACATAATCCTCCTTGAGCACATCGAGCATGCTGGAGCGGAACAACCGCGCGATCGAAGCGGAGACGAAGACGGCAAGCGTCAAGGCCGGCAGAACGAGATTGGCCGGGCTGCCATAGCCGCCGGTCGGCAGCCAGCCGAGATCGACCGCGAACAGCAGGATCAGCATGATGCCGAGCCAGAACACCGGCGTCGCCTGCCCCAGCAAGGCCAGCGTCATCACCACGAATTCGGCGATCGAGCCACGCCGCATCGCGGCGATCGCTCCTGCCGTGCCGCCGATCAGGACGCCGAGCATGATCGCGGTCAGCGCAAGCTGGATCGTCGCCGGCATCCGCTCCAGCACGACGCCGATGGCCGGGCGCCCGAACTGGAAGGACTGGCCGAAATCGCCGGTCAGGGCCTGGGCGAGAAAGGTGATGTATTGCCGCCAGATCGGCTGATCGAGCCCCAGCTCGGCCGTCAGTGCCTGCATCTGCTCGGGCGAAGCACCGACCGGCAGGAGCAGCGCGACCGGGTCGCCCAGGAAGCGCGTGACGAAGAACACGATCGTCACCACGCCCCAGATCGCGATCAGGGCCTCGCCGAGCTTTCCGGCAAAGTAGCGCGTCACGGCGCCGTCCTTGCGAGGAAGTCCCTGACGGCCGACAGCACGCGCGCATTGGCCTCGATATGGACGGCGTGGTTGGCGCCCTCGATCTCCAGCAGCTCGGCGCCCGGAACCATCTCGGCGATCAGGCGCGACTGGCTCGGCGGGCAGATCCAGTCAGCCGCGCCGCAGATCGCCAGCGTCGGCACGTCGATGCCGGCGAGCCTGTCGCGCAGGTCGTAATCCTTGGTGGCGAAGAGCGCGTTATGGGTTTGCGCATGCAGATGCAGCGTGCGCGTCTTCTCCAGCGCGGAATCCGGGTCGAAATTCTCGAAATAGAGCGGCTGCAAGGCAAGCCAGATCAGGCGCAGCTCGGTGTCGTCGATGATCTTGTCGGAGAACAGCTTCTCGACCATGCCGATCGACGCGCAGGGCGCCTTGTGGAGGCGCGCCTTGAAATGCTCGATCGCCTCCGCCTCATGGTGATGGCTCGGCGCGGTGCCGCGCAGGATCAGGCGCGACAGGCTGTTGCTGCCATATTTGACCGCATGGGTCAGCGCGATCATGCCGCCGAAGGAGCCGCCGATCAGCACGATCTTGCGGCCGCCGCAGAGCGCCTGCCGGAAGGCCTCCACATCGTCGGCGAACTGCTCGAACAGGAAAGGCGGCGTCAGCGAGCTGCGGCCGCAGCCGCGCTGGTCGAAGGCCAGCACGCGATAGCGGTCCGACAGGGCCTGATAGGCGCCGAACTCGCCGCGATGGTCGCCGATGCCGCGCCCGCCATGCAGCACGATGATGGTCTCGTCATGCTCCTCGCCGGCGACGTCGTAGCAGAACGTCGCGCCGTTGAGCTCGATCCAGCGCGGGTTTTCATTCAGCGGCATGGGAAGCGTCCTGAGAGGGGGCGTCTGCATCGGTCCATTCGTCGCCCTGGAGCTCGGGCGTGTCGAAGGCCTGGAGGGTGGCGAAATGCGTCTCGCGATCGGCGACGAACAGGCTGCGGACGATTCCGCGCGCGAGGCGGTCCGCGCCCTCGCTGATCGCCGGGATGTCGCCCGAGAGCTTGCCGTGGCTCAAGGTGGCGGGAAAATTGAAGCAGTGGATCGCTCGGAGCGCCGGGCAGGCACCCGGAATCTTCTCCAGGAACTCGAAGCTCTCGCCGAGATCGGGCGAGGTTTCGAGATCCACATTGGGCATGTCGGCAGGGACCGGGAAGCGATCGCGCCAGAGCCGGATATGGGGGGCGAAATCGGCCAGTTCCGGACGCGACATCAGGTCGACACGGAAGCCCGTGCCGAAGATGATGAAATCAGTGTCGTAGCGCCCCTTCGGCGTCGTCAGGACGAGGTGTCCGTTGCGCTCCTCGATGTCGAGGATCGGGCTGCCCAAATGGAAATGCCCGTTGGGATGTTGCGAGACCCGCAAGGTGCTCGGGCGCGGCGGCGGCGTCTGCGCGCGCAGCGTATGGTCGAGGAAGCGCCATTTCCATTCGTCGGGCAGGCCGGCGAAACCATGGACGACGCCCTGGCTGCCAATGCCGGTGAACTTGTTGACGCGGGGTATGTCGGTGCGGCGGATGAACAGGTCGAGCCGCGCAGCGCCTGCCTCCAGCGCGACGGCGGCGTTGTCCATCGATGACGCGCCGGCGCCGATGACGGCGACACGCTTGCCTTTCAGCGCCTCGAAATCGATCGCGTCGGCGGTATGGGCCCAGTAGCGGCGGTCGATCGTCTCGGCGATCGGCGGAATATAAGGCCCGCCGAGCCCGTCGCGCCCCGTCGCCAGCACGACATGGCGCGCATGAACGGTCTCGGCCACGCCCGCTTTGACGATCTGGAGCGCGAGGATGCCGTCGGGCCCGCCATGGATTGCGGCGACCTCGGTCTCGTTCTCGACGGGCAGGTCGAGCATTTTGCGGTACCAGATCAGGTAATCCATCCAGAGCGCGCGCGGCGCCCTGTCGAGCGCGTCCCAGGCGTCGCGCCCGAATTGGGCCTCGTAGAAGGCGCGAAAGGTCAGCGCCGGCAGGCCCATCGCTGGCCCCGTCAATTGCTTCGGCGAGCGCAAGGTCCGCATCCGCGCAAAAGTCACCCACGGCCCTTCCAGGCCTGCGGGGGCGCGGTCGTAAAGCACGTGATTGTCGACGCCGAGGCGCTTCAGCATGCCTGACGCGACAAGCCCTGCCATGCCGGCGCCGATGACGACGACATCTAGCACGCGCCGCCCGTCGATCTCGCGCGGCGGCACCCAGGATTTCGCGGGAAGCTCGAGCCATTCCAGATCCTGGCGCAAGCGGGCTTCCAGCCTGGCCAACCCCATTGGGGTCGTGGACGACACGGTCATGAGCGCGCCTCCTGGTTGTCCGCCCCGCCATAGACGGCATCGGCCAGCATCTCGGCGCCGGCCGCGTCACGCAGCACGAAGCCTGGAATGAGCGCAGCGGCGGATTTCAGCAGCGCTTCGTTCAGCGCCGCGATGCTGGGCGTGAGCGGGCGCGCGACAGGCGAGATCGCCCCGAACAGGAAGGGGATCGTCACGTCGAGCGGGCGCAGCACGACACCCTTGACGGGCAAACCACAGGCCGCCGCAGGCTCGATGATGGCGACGCCCAAACCGCGACGCGCCAAGGCGAGCGCCGTGAGGGAGGCATTGGCGTCGATCAGTTCGCGCGGCGCAATGCCGGCTGCCGCAAAAGCCTCGTCCACCCGCCGGCGCAGCCGGTAGGGGTTCGCCATGGTGATGACGCGCCGCGCGGCGAGATCAGCAAGCGCAACGACGCCATGGCTCGCCAGCGGATCGCTTTCCGCCATCGCCGCGAGGCAAGGCGCCTCACCGATCCAGTGCACATCGAGGCCGGGATGCTCGATCGGCAGGGTCGCCAGGCCGAAATCGGCCGATTGCGACAGCACCTGCTGCACCACGCCCTCGGCCGCAAGCGCTTCGATATGGATCTGACGCGGCAGGAGCGCAGGGTCCATCGCGGCGAGCGCATCCGGTACGATGCCGGCCGCGAGTGCAGGCGTCGCCGCGAGCTCGATCGCGGGCAGTACCCCGGCCCCGATCGCCGCCGCACGCTCGCGGATATGCTTGAGGCCGAAGAACAGGCGCTCGACCTGGACATGGAACAGCACGCCGCGCGGCGTCGGACTGATGCGCGGACCGCTGCGATGTAGAAGCTCGTAGCCGATCTCCGCCTCGAGATCCCGGATCTGCCGGGTCACGGCCGGCTGGGAGCGGTCCAGCAAGCGCGCCGCGCCGGTGATGCTGCCAGCCGACATCACCGCCACGAAGGCTTCAAGCTGCCGGATGTCGAGCGCGTCATTATTCATATCTGATATGCTAAGCCGGCATTGATACAGATCAAACATAAAACGCTGATCAATGGCCGATGATCCGCACATTTTTGAATGATTGGAAGATATTGATACTAGATTCGCATAATGAGAGACTGATCGTCCCCAATTGGAGCCCGACACAGCAATGCAAGTCTCCAGCTCCCCGCGCAGTTCTGACGATTGCCCTCGCGCCTGGGTTGGAAACGCCATCGCCGTGCTCGAAGCCGACCAGCATCGCTCGGCCGATACGCATCTCTTCAAGCTCGGCTGCGCCGGCCTGGGCGGGATCGACATCTATCTGAAGGACGAATCGACCCATCCCACAGGCAGCCTGAAGCACCGGCTCGCGCGGTCGCTCTTCCTCTACGCCCTCTGCAACGGGCATATCCGCGAGAACACGCCGGTCGTGGAGGCCTCCTCCGGCTCGACCGCCGTCTCGGAAGCCTATTTCGCCGAGATGATCGGCGTGCCGTTCTATGCGGTGATGCCGCGCTCGACCTCGGCGGAGAAGGTCGCGGCGATCGAGCATTACGGCGGGACCTGCCATTTCATCGATGACGGGCGGCTGCTCTACAGCGAGGCCGCCGCGCTCGCCCAGCGCCTGGGCGGCCACTACATGGACCAGTTCACCTTCGCCGAGCGCGCCACCGACTGGCGTGGCAACAACAACATCGCCGAATCCATCTTCGAGCAGATGCAGCGCGAGCGTCACCCCATCCCGCGCTGGATGGTGATGGGCGCCGGCACCGGCGGCACCTCGGCGACGCTCGGGCGCTATCTGCGCTACAAGCGCCATGCGACCAGGCTCTGCGTCGCCGATGTCGAGCACTCCGCCTTCTTCGAGGGTTTCCGGACGCGCGACGCCGCCTGCTGCTGCGAGCGCGCCTCGCTGATCGAGGGCGTCGGGCGGCCGCGCGTCGAGCCCTCCTTCATTCCCGGCGTCGTCGACCGCATGGTCAAGATTCCCGATGCGGCCTCGATCGCGGGGATGAATGTCCTGTCGCGCCGGCTCGGCCGCCGCGTCGGCGGCTCGACAGGCACGAATTTCTTCGCCCTGTGCTGGCTCGCCAATGAGATGAAGGCGAACGGCGTCGAAGGCTCGCTCGTCACCTTGATCTGCGATTCCGGCGAGCGTTATCTGAAGACCTATTACGAGCCCGAATGGGTCGTCTCGAAAGGTCTCGACCCCGCGCCCTATGAAGCCAGGATCGAGACCCTGCTGGCCAGCGGCGCGTTCGACTGCCATCTCGAAGAGGCCTGAGCCTCCACCCGATCGCAAGAAGGACGCAAGAGGGACAATATGTCTTCCACCACTCTCATCGAGCAGCTTGCGGGCATCGAGCCCGGCTCCGCGCTCGCGCAGGCGCTCTCGAGCCGCGCCGAGATCATGCGCCTGAGCCAGGCGAGCCATGATGCCGTGATCGTTCCGCGCGAACCGGGCGGCCTGAGCCATGGCCTGCGCGCCGCGCTCGCCGCCCGCATGGCGCGGCAGAACGCCGACCCTGCCCTGACGGCGCATTACGAGACCTGCCTCGCTCGCACCGGCGAAGTGGAGGCCGTGCCCCTCTCCGAACCGGACCAGCGGCGCATCGCGGCGATCCTCCGCCATGCCGACATGCTGACCTTGTCCCCGCGCGACGCGACGCGGGCTGATATCGAGGCGCTGAAGGCCGCCGGCGTCGAGGAGGCAGACATTGTCCGCCTCGCCGAACTCGCCGCCTTCGTGAACTATCAGGTCCGCGTCCTGGCCGGCCTCAAGGCCTTGAGGGGATCCCGATGAGCAACGTCGTCCACGCCTTCACCAGCACGGTTCCGGTCTGGTCGCCCTATGTCACGCCGGTCGACCTTGCCTCGGCGACTCCCGAGCAGATGGCGGCGATGCAGGTGACGCCCTCCAACAAGGGCGTCTCGAAATACGTCCTCACCTTGGCGCATGATCCGGAATCGCTGGCAGTGCGCTCGCCGCTGTTCAACCTGATCATGTATGGCAAGGACGGCCTGTCCTCCGCCGAGCGCGAGCTCGGGGCGGTCGGCGCCTCCGTCGTCAACCGCTGCATCTATTGCGCGGCGGTCCATGCCTCGCGCTTCAACGGCCTGACCAAGCGCCCTGAAGTCATCGACGCGATCTTCAAGGACGAACTCGACGCCAGGATCGAACCGCGCGACCAGGCGATCTTCGATTTTTCGGCGCGGCTCTCGACGACGCCATCGCAACTCACACAAGGCGATGCGGACGCCCTGCGCAAGGCAGGGCTCGACGAGCTTGAAATGCTCGACCTCGTTCTCTCCTCTGCCATCTTCGGCTGGGCGAACCGGCTGATGCATACGCTGGGCGAGCCGCTGGAGCCCTGAGATCCTGCGCCTGCTGTCCGCTGGGTAGATCATTGCTCCACCGCAAGGCATCGGGGCAGGATAAATGCGCTCTCTACGCCCCGTAGCGAGCGCGAATCTCGCTTTGTTGAGCCTCTCCTAAAAAACGGAATGCCCCTGTCTTAAATGGTGAGGCGCTCGAGACCCTCACGACAGGCCGCTCCATGCCCGCTCCCCGCCAGCTTCATCTTGGCGCCTTCATGCGCCCCGTCAGCATCCATACCGGCGCCTGGCGCTATCCCGGCGCCTATCCGGATGCCAATTTCAATTTCGGGCACCTGAAGCGTTTCGCGCAGAAGCTCGAAGCCGGCAAATTCGATGCCTTCTTCATGGCCGATCATCTCGCCGTGCTGAACATGCCGGTCGAGGCGCTGAAGCGCAGCCACACCGTGACCTCCTTCGAGCCCTTCACCCTGCTCTCGGCGCTCGCCAGCGTCACCGAGCATATCGGGCTCGTCGCCACCGCCTCGACGACTTTTGATGCCGCCTACCATATCGCCCGGCGCTTCGCCTCGCTCGACCATATCAGCGGCGGCCGGGCGGGCTGGAACATCGTCACCACCTCGAACCCCGACGCCGCGCTGAATTTCGGGCTCGACGAGCATATGGACCATGGCGAGCGCTACGACCGGGCGCGCGAATTCTACGACGTCGTCACCGGGCTCTGGGATAGCTTCGCCGACGACGCCTTCATCCGCGACCGCGAGAGCGGGCTCTTCTTCGACCCGGAAAAGATGCATGTATTGGCGCATAAGGGCGAGCACCTCTCGGTGCGCGGCCCGCTCAACATCGCCCGAACGCCGCAGGGCTGGCCGGTGATCGTTCAGGCCGGCGCCTCCGAGCCCGGACGTCAGCTCGCAGCCGAGACGGCCGAGCTCGTCTTCGCCGCCCACCGGACGCTCGACGCCGGCCAGGCCTTCTATGCCGATGTAAAGGGCCGGATGGAGGCGATCGGCCGCAATCCCGACGATCTCAAGATCCTGCCCGGTGTCCTCACCGTGGTCGGCGACACGGTCGAGCAGGCGCAGGAGAAGCGCGCTTTGCTCGACAGCTTCGTGCATTACGACAGCGCCATCGCCTCGCTCTCGATCGCGCTCGGCCATGATGCCTCGGGTTTCGACCCCGACGGGCCGCTGCCCGACATCCCCGAGACCAATCAAAGCAAGAGTGGCCGCGAGCGCACCATCGAACTGGCGCGGCGCGAGAATCTGACCGTGCGCCAATTGGCGCAGCGGCTGGGCGGCTATGGCGGGCTTGCCTTCGTCGGCACGCCCGAGACCATCGCGGATTCGATGGAGGAGTGGCTGACGACGCGCGGCAGCGACGGCTTCAACGTGATGTTCCCCTATCTGCCGGAAGGACTCGACGACTTCGTCGACAAGGTCGTGCCGGTGCTGCAGCGGCGCGGCCTGTTCCGGACGGAGTATGCCGGCAAGACCTTGCGTGAGAATCTCGGCCTGCCCCGCCCGGCGAACCGGTTCTTCGCCTGACAGCCGGACAAAGCTCGCGCCCAAATCTGCCGGGATACAAGACTACCGAGACACAAGACTGCTGGGATACGAGACTGCCCGGATAAGCGGCACCGAGCGAAAGGCTATCGCGGAGCGCCGTCTGGAGAGGTCATCATCCCTCCCCGACGGCGATCTTTGAAAAGACGTTTCATTGACCGGGCGCAATCGATCGAGAAATACTCAAGTATCGAAACGGTATCGCCCGGATCGATCGCGGGATTTGCTGGAGCAGCTTGCGCCGCGTCACCAACGCTAAAAGCACCACGATGAATTCGTGGGCTCCCAATGGATGGAGACACGGTCATGATCTATCTCAGCCACTTCGTGATACGAGGCTTGCTGCGCGTTTCCGCCTTCCTGCGCTCCACCCGATGTTGACCGCGCGCCCATTGCGCGCCCGGCCCGGCTGACCGCCGAGGATTCACTCATCATCGCAGACGAAAAGGCGCCGATCCCGCTCGGCGAAGGCAAAACCATGTCTCAAGCCATCATCATCGAAATCGCCGGCGCGACAGCCGGCATCGTCGTCGGCTCCCCCGGTAACTTCCGCTTCTTCTCGTCCGAGCCGGCCTTCGACAGGCTCGACGGCCGGAGCTTTCATTCTGCCGAGCAGGCACGCCGCACCGCTGCCGCGCATCGCACCGCCAAGGACCACCGCAAGGACGACCGCAAGGCCGCCTGAACCCTTTCGCCACTCGATCCAGACAAGGGCCCTCAAGCCATGGACCGTAGAGATTTCATCGCCAGCCTGGCCGGCTCGTCGCTCGCCCTCGCCGCGGGGGCCGCCATCGCCCAATCCAGCCCCTCGCCCAAGGAGCTGCGCATCGGCTTCCAGAAGAACGGCGTGCTGCTCATCGCCAAGCAGCAGGGCGTGCTCGAGAAACGCTTCAAGCCGCAAGGCATCGAGATCAAATGGGTCGAATTCCAGTTCGGCCCGCCATTGCTGGAGGCGCTGAACGTCGGCTCGATCGATTACGGCCCGACCGGCGATGCTCCCCCTATCTTCGCCCAGGCTGCCAAGGCGAACCTGCTCTATGTCGCGACGCAGGAGGCCGCCGGCTCCGGCGCCGCGATCCTGCTGCCGCCGAAATCGCCGATCCAGACGCTCGCCGAGCTCAAGGGCAAGAAGATCGCCTTCGCCAAGGCCTCGAGCTCGCACAACCTCACCATCGCGGCGATCGAAAAAGCCGGGCTCGGCTATGACGAGTTCACGCCGGTCTATCTGCCGCCGGCCGATGCGCGCGCCGCCTTCGAGCGCGGCTCGGTCGATGCCTGGACGATCTGGGATCCGTTCTTCGCCATCGCCGAGGCCATTCCCGGCGTGCGCATCCTGTCGCTGTCGAAGGGCATCGTCTCGCAGAACTCGTTCTACCTCGCCAATCGCGACTTCACGGGGAAGAACCCCGAGATCGTCGCGGCGATCAATGACGAGCTCGCCAAGGTTGCGCGCTGGGCCGACAGCCATCGCGACGAGGTCGCCAGCGTCCAGGCGGCCGCGACCGGCCTGCCGATCGAACCCTGGAAGCGCTCGGTCGAGCGCTCCGACTTCGTCATTGCGCCGCTCAATCCGCGCGTGCTCGACGAGCAGCAGCGCGTCGCCGACCGCTTCCACCGGCTCGGCCTGATCCCAAAACCGATCAATGTCCGCGACATCGTCTGGGACTGGAAGCCGACCGCCTGAGCGATCGGCCTCCTCCATCTTGAACCCGAGAAAGATAGCCCATCCGATGATTTCGAAGAGATCGTTCCTGACCCTCTCGGCCGCGAGCCTGGCGCTTAGCCTGTCCGCGACCGGTGCCTCCGCGCAGGAGAAGACGCTGCGCGTCGGCTTCCAGAAATACGGCAAGATCGTCCTGCTCAAGGGCAAGGGCACGCTGGAGAAGGCGCTGGAGCCACTGGGCTACAAGGTCACATGGACCGAATTCCCGGCCGGCCCGCAATTGCTGGAAGCAGTCAATGTCGGGGCGATCGACATCGGCAACACCGGTGAAGCGCCACCGATCTTCGCCCAGGCCGCGGGCGCGCCGCTGGTCTATGTCGCCTATGAACCGCCCGCACCAAAGGGCGAGGCCATCCTGGTGCCCAAAGGCAGCCCGATCCAGTCGGTCGCCGAGCTCAAGGGCAAGAAGGTCGCGCTGAACAAGGGCTCCAACGTCCATTACCTGCTGGTCAAGGCCCTGGAGAAAGCCGGCGTCGCTTATGCCGAGATCACGCCGGTGTTCCTGACCCCGGCCGATGCGCGCGCAGCATTCGAGCGCGGCTCGGTCGATGCCTGGGCGATCTGGGATCCCTTCCAGGCCGCGGCCGAGACAACGATCGGCGCGCGCACGCTCACCGATGGCACCGGCATCGTCGCCAACCACCAGTTCTATCTCGCCAGCGAGAAGCTCGTCGCCAATCACGACGCGGCCTTGAAGGTCTTCCTCAAGCAGCTGAGCGAGGTCGATGACTGGGCCAAAGCCGACATCGCCGCCGTCGCGGAGGCGCTGAGCCCCTCGACCGGCGTTCCAGCCCCAATCCTGCAGCTGGCGCTGGCGCGCCAGAGCTACGGGATCAGGCCGCTCGACGAGGCCACGATCGCCGAGCAGCAGCGCATCGCCGACACCTTTCACACGCTCGGCCTGCTGCCCAAGCCCGTCACCATCGCCAGCGCCGTGAAGAGGATCGGCTCATGAGCGTCGCGCCTGCACAAAGCGCCAATGTCCTCTGGTTCCTGCCGACCCATGGCGACGGCCGTTATCTCGGCACGGCCACGGGCGGCCGCCAGACCGATTTCGCCTATCTGCGCCAGATCGCACAGGCTGCCGACACGCTGGGCTATTACGGCGTCCTGCTGCCGACCGGCCGAAGCTGCGAGGATTCCTGGATCGTCGCTTCTGCGGTCGCGCCACTGACGCAGAACCTGCGCTATCTCGTGGCGGTCAGGCCCGGGCTGCAATCGCCGACATTGGCGGCGCGCATGACCGCGACGCTCGATCGCATCTCGAACGGGCGGCTGCTCGTCAATGTCGTCACCGGCGGAGATCCGGTCGAGAACGCCGGCGACGGCATCTTCCTGTCGCATGACGAGCGCTACGAGGTGACCCGCGAGTTCCTCTCGGTCTATTCCGCCCTGCTGCGCGGCGAGACCGTGCGGCATGAGGGCAAGCATATCCGCATCGAGGATGGGCAATTGCTCTACCCCGCGACGCAGGCCGGCGGGCCGCCGCTCTATTTCGGCGGCTCCTCGCCCGCCGCCATCGATGTCGCGGCTGAGACCATCGACAAATACCTGACCTGGGGTGAGCCGCCGGCAGCGGTCGCCGAAAAGATCGCCACGGTCTCCGCCGCAGCCAAGACGGCAGGACGGAAACTCTCCTTCGGCATCCGCCTGCACGTCATCGTCCGCGAGACGGAGGCCGAGGCCTGGGCGGCGGCCGACAAGCTGATCAGCCATCTCGACGACGCCACCATCGCCAAGTCGCAACAGATCTTCGCCCGCATGGATTCCGAAGGGCAGCGACGGATGTCGGCGCTGCATGGCGGCAACCGCGACAAGCTCGAGATCTCGCCCAATCTCTGGGCCGGTGTCGGATTGGTGCGCGGCGGGGCCGGCACAGCTCTGGTCGGCAGCCCCGAACAGGTAGCGGACCGGATCAAGGAGTACATGGCGCTCGGTATCGACAGCTTCATCCTGTCGGGCTACCCGCATCTTGAGGAGGCTTACCGCTTCGCCGAACTGGTCTTCCCGCTGCTGCCGCTCAATCACGGCAAGCCCGTGATCAACGGCATCGTCAATAACGGCCCCTTCGGCGAGACCATCGCCAATGACGCCAAGCCCGAGCAGAAGCGGGCCGCAAGCTCATGACCGACCGCGCAGAACCGATCCCGCGCCCGCAGCGCGCCAGCCTGCGCGTGCCGGACCTCAAAGCGCTGCAGCCCAAGTCACTGCAGCTATGGCTCGCGCGCCTGACGCCCTGGCTGTTGCCGCTCGCCATTCTCGTCGTCTGGCAAGCGGCCTCGCGGCTGGGCTTCATCGCCGCCAATGTCCTGCCGGCGCCAAGCGACGTGCTCGCCGCCGGCTGGCGGCTGACGCTGAATGGGCAGCTTGCCGAGAACATCGCGGTCAGCTTCAAGCGCGCCATCTCCGGCTTCCTGCTCGGCGGCTCGCTCGCCTTCGCGCTTGGCCTGTTCAACGGCCTGTCCAAGACCTCCGAGCGCGTCACCGACACCACCATCCAGATGGTGCGCAATATCCCGAACCTGGCGCTGATCCCGCTGGTCATCCTCTGGTTCGGCATCGAGGAGGAAGCCAAGCTCTTCCTGACCTCGCTCGGCGTCTTCTTCCCGATCTACATCAACACCTTCCACGGTGTGCGCACCGTCGACAGCCAGCTCGTCGAGATGGGACGCTCCTATGGCATGAGCAATTTCGAGCTGTTCCGGCGCGTCATCCTGCCCGGTGCCCTGCCCTCGATCTTCGTCGGCGTACGCTATGCGCTCGGCATCATGTGGCTGACGCTGATCGTGGCGGAGACGATCGCGGCCAGTTCCGGCATCGGCTACATGGCGATGAATGCGCGCGAGTTCATGCTGGTCGACGTCGTCGTGCTGGCGATCGTGATCTACGCAGCGCTGGGCAAGCTCGCGGACTCCGTGGTGCGCCTGCTGGAGCGGCTCTGCCTGTCCTGGCACCCGGCCTTCCAGAAGCACTGAGGAGCCTGCCATGGCGACAGCGACATTGGCGACAACAACACCGGCGCCCGGCGCCCGGCTTTTCGAGGCCCTGTTCGAGGACCAGTCGGCGAAGGCCCGGGCCGCGCGCGGCCAGCCGATTGCGATACGGGGCCTGAAGAAGCGCTTCGGCGAGCTCGAGGTGCTGCGCGGGATCGATCTCGACGTGCCCGCAGGGCAGTTCCTCGCCATCGTCGGGCGCAGCGGCTGCGGCAAGAGCACGCTGCTGCGCATCCTCGCCGGGCTCGATACGCCAAGCGAGGGCACGCTCAGTCTCAGTCAGGCCGGCACCGCCGCCGCGACCCCGCGCATCATGTTCCAGGAGCCGCGCCTGCTGCCCTGGGCGCGCGTGCTCTCCAATGTCGAGGTCGGGCTGGGCGCCGAGCGCAAGCTGCCCGAAGCCGAGGAGCGCGCCTTCCAGACGCTGCGCGCCGTCGGGCTCGAAGCGAAGGCGCAGCAATGGCCCGCCTTGCTCTCCGGCGGCCAGCGCCAGCGCGTCGCGCTTGCCCGCGCCTTGGTCAGCCGGCCGCGCGTGCTGGCGCTGGACGAGCCGCTCGGCGCGCTCGACGCGCTGACCCGCATCGAGATGCAGGGCCTGCTGGAGCGGGTCTGGCTCGCCCAGGGCTTCACCGCGATCCTGGTGACCCATGACGTCTCAGAGGCGCTGACGCTCGCCGACCGCGTCGTGATGATCGACGAGGGCCGCATCACGCTCGACATCGCGGTCGACCTGCCGCGCCCGCGCCGGCGCGGCTCGGTCGACCTCGCCTTGCTCGAAGAGCGCATCCTCAAGGATCTGATCCGCGAGGACGCCAACCCGCCCGAATACGCGATCTGAAGGAGATGAATGCGATGGCCGTCATCACCCAGCTGCCCAAGGCGATCCGCCCGGTCCGCGACGACGCCGCTACCTTCCGCGCCGCCTTCCGCCATCTCGCCGGCGGCGTCAGCGTGATCACGACAGGGCACGGCGAAGATCGCACCGGCTTGACCGCGACCTCGGTCTCCTCGCTCTCGGCGGAGCCGCCGACCATCTTCTTCGGCCTCAATCTGAGCTCGTCGAGCTATCCCGTGCTCCAGCGTCACCGCAGCTTCGGCGTGAATTTCCTGAGCGCGACCCAAAAGCAGGTCGCCGATCGCTTCGCCGGCCGGGGCGGCGAGAAGGGCGCCGCACGCTACGCCGATGCGGACTGGACGAGCGGTGTATCCGGCGCGCCGCTCCTGCTCGGCGCCCTGGCCAGCCTCGATTGCGAGGTCGAGGAGATCATCGAGCGCCACTCCCACGCCATCATCATCGGCCGGGTCCGGGAGGTCAGGCTCGGCCGCGACGACGCCGCCTTGGTCTACTGGCGCGGCGACTATGAACGACTCGGCTGGATGATCGAGGAAGCGACCACGGCACTGGGCTTGCGTGCTTATTAAAGCGTTTTCGAGCGAAGTGGACACCGGTTCGCGTGAAGAAAACGCGTTAAAACAAAGAGCTAAAGCCCTCAGCGCTCCCTGACGATCTCCAGCCTCGCGCCATGAGTGAGGCTGGTGTCGAGCACCTGGTCCTTCCCGCCGAAGAACGAGATCGCATAGGCTCCCTGGCCACGCTGTTCGAGATGGCGCGTCAGCCCTTCGCAGGCCTCGGCCCGCCCCTCGACCAGCGACACGATCTGGCGACCGAGCTGGAACTGCACGAGCCCGAAGCCGAGCCCCGGCACGCCGCCGCTGGCGACAGGCGCCATGCCGAGCAGGGTGCGATAGCGCGCCGTCGATGTTCCAAGATCACGAACCGCCACGGTCACGCCGGCGACGCCGGTGACCCCATTTGCATGCTTGCGGGCCGCGCCCTCCGGCACGCGCAGCGCCCGCGCCGTGACATCCTCGCACAGGAAGGGGATGTCGCTTTCAGGTGGGCGCGCCGAGCGCCAGGCCAAACGCGTGCCGTCGGGCTGCAAGCGCGCGCCGTCGATCGGGCCATCCATCACGATTCCGCCGGCACGGGCGCGAGCCAGATCGATATCGAGCGAATCCGGCAGCAGGGCGTAATCGACCAGCCCGCTGCCGGCCTCATCCAGGACGCGCCACCAGCGGAAATCCGGCACCGGCCGGGAAAAGGCGATAATTTCGAGATAAGCGCCGTCCGTCAGCACCACGAGCGCATTGCGCGAGCCGCGCGGGTGCTCGCCGCCAGGCAGCACCGTGAAGCCCAGCGACTCATAATCGCGAACGGCCCGATCGAGATCAGTGACGGCGATGACGATATGGTCGATCGAAAGCGGCATCGCGGGGCGTCCTTGTAAACGGGTGGGTATGCGAGGCCGCCGCCAGATCAGGCAGATCTGGCGGCGGATAAACGGCTTGGTCGCGGCTGAGCTAGACCGGGTGGAACGCGACGTTCAGCGCAACGGCGAAAACGCCGTCGGGCGCAGGATGCGGCTGCGCATCTCCAACACATAGGGCGCGGCCTTGGCGCGGAACTCCTGCCAGCGCGGATCAGCCTCCATCGCCGCGCGCCGGCGTTCGCGATCACCAGCATCCTCGAAGCGCCACATATGGACGACTTCGTTGACGACGCCCGTATCGGTGGTGAACCAGCCGATCAGCTGGCCGAGATGCGAGACCTGCAGCTCCATGCCCTCGCGGACATAGAGGTCGAGATAGTCGCGCACATGGGCCGGCTTGATCGCGTAGGTGCGTTCATCGAGGATCATGATGGCGTCAGCCTGCCGGAAAGGCGCCTTCGAAGACGCTGGCCGAGAGCGGGTTGCGCTGGCTCGGGGTTTCGCGCGCCTGCAGCGCCTCCGGCAATTGCGTCTTGTCGCCCGGCTTGCCGATCGCGATCGCAGCCTCGACGCGGTAGCCGGCCGGCACATTCAGTTCGGTCGCCGCGCGCGCATGATCGAAGCCGACCATGCCATGGGCCTGCCAGCCCGACCGCGTCGCCTGCAAGGCGAGCTGGGCCCAGGCCGCCCCGGCATCGAAGGAATGGCTGTAGGACGGAACCTCTTCGGCCTTGCCGGGAACGGCCATGGCCTGCTTCGAGACCACGATGACCAAAGCGGCGGCGTGCTTGGCCCAGGAGGCGTTGAACTCGTTCAGCAGGCCGAGCAGCTTGTCCCAATGCGCCGTGCCGCGCCGCGCATAGACGAACCGCCAGGGCTGCGAATTATAGGAGGACGGGGCCCAGCGCGCCGCCTCGAACAAGGACAGGAGCTCGGCCTCGGAGATGCCGTCGACGGTAAAGGCGCGCGGCGACCAGCGCTCGAGGAAAAGCGGGTCGATCGCATGCTCGGCGACGCGATGATTGATGCTTGTCATGGAAACATATCCTGCTGCATGCGGAACAGTGGTGGATTGAGCCGCGTCACGATCGGCAAGATAGTCCGGATCAGTGCATCGACGCCGCGCCTCCTCCATTAGCAAGATGCGCGTCCACGGCATATCGCCATATGCCGCATTTTCGGAGAACGAAGCTTGCAATAACGCCTATGCGAACCATGGCTTCAGCGAGCGTGGCCGCTTATCGCGAACCATCCAGGCTGCGATATTGCCCCCGATAGAAGATCAGGGGCGCATCGATCGGCTCGCAATCGAAGCCAAGCACCTCGCGTATGCTCAAGCTCCCGACCACGCTGGTCGTCAGGCAATCCTGCCAGGCGCTCATCCCCGGCACTCGCGATTGAATAGCCCGGACCGTTCGCGCAGCCGCCCTTGCCTGGCGGCCGCGCGGATCGGCAACCTTGCTCAGAAGGTCGGCATCGGCGGCAGGGCCGACAGCGGGATGCCGAACCAGCGCTTGTTGATCTCGCTGAGCTGGCCGTTGGCGGCGATCTCGGCGATGAACTTGTTCGACCATTCCGCCAGCGCGGTATCGGCCTTGCGGAAGGCCATCCCGTTGGCCTGTTCCTTCAAGGTGATCTTCGGCTCGATGTTGAGCTGGGGATAGTCCTTGTTCAACTGCGCCAGGATGGTGTTGCTCGCGCCGATCGCCTGGATCTGCCCGGAGATGATCGCCTGCAGGGCGGTCGCATCGTCGTCATAGCGCTTGAGCTGCGTGCCGGGAGGCATGATCGCGCTGATCGCGGTGTCCTGCGTACTGGCGCGCGCCGTGCCGATCGAGACGTTCTTCAGGTCCTCGGGCTTCTGGATGACGACGTTCTTGGGCGCCAATACATAGATCGTCAGGGCGCTGTAGGGGTTGGAGAACAGCACCTGCTTCTGGCGCTCGGCGGTGATGCCGAAGGTGGCGATCAGGACGTCGATCTTGTTGGTCAGGAGATAGGGGATGCGGTTGGGGCCGGTCACCGGCACGAGCTCGAGCGGCACGCCGAGCGACTTCGCCATCAGCACGGCGACATCGGCATCGTAGCCCGCCGGCTTCTGGTTGGCGTCGGTGCCGCCGAACGGCGGATAGTCGGTCAGCACGCCGACCAGAAACTTGCCGCGCGCCTTGATCTCGTCTGGCGTCGCAGCCGAGGCGGCGTTGCGGCTGAACGGCAGCAACGCCGCTGCGAGACCGAGCGCCAGCGTCAGGCTGATGGCTCTGCGGAATATGGCCCTGCGGGATATCGTCTTCATGGTCATGGTCGTTTCTCCTGTGGTTTCGATGGTGTTTTTCTAATTATTGCCGCTCACCGGCTTGCGACGGTCAGTCTCCTTTCCATGATCTTGCTATAGGCCGAGAGCGGCCAGCAGATCAGGAAATAGACGAGCGCGACGAGCGCGAAGATCGTGAAGGGGCGGAACGTCGCGTTGTTGATGATCTGCGCCGCGCGCGTGATCTCGACGAAGCCGATGATCGAGGCGAGCGAGGTGCCTTTGATCAACTGCACAAGGAACCCGATCGTCGGCGGAATCGCGATGCGGAAGGCTTGCGGGATGATGATCAGGAACATGCGCGGCACATAGGTCAGGCCGAGCGCGCGCGCGGCCTCGGATTGGCCGCGCGGCACGACCTCGATCGAGCCGCGCCAGATCTCGCCGAGAAAGGCGCTGGCGTGCAGCGAGAGGCCGACCGCGGCGGCGCCCCAGGGATCGATGTCGATGCCGAAGATGCCCGGTACGAAGAAGGCCAGGAAGAGCTGCATCAGGAGCGGCGTGCCCTGGAAGATCTTGATGTAGCCGAGCGCCAGGAAGCGCAGCCATTTGAACTCAGCCGTGCGCGCCAGCGCCACGACGAGCCCCCCGATGCCGCCGCCGATGAAGGCGGCCATGGAGAGCAGCAGCGTCCAGCGGACGGCCGTCACGATGAAGAGGATGTCGCCTTCGCTGAGGACGCGCATTGTCGGCTCTCCTAGCGCAGGCTGGGTTTGCGCAGCCAGATGCGCTCGATGGCGGCGAAAGCGCCCCAGAACAGCACCGACATGGCGAAATACATGCAAGTCACGATGAAATAGACCTCGAAGCTGCGGAAGGTGCGCGACTGGATATCGCCGGCAGCCGCCGTCAGCTCGCTCGCCGCGATCGCCGAGCAGACGCTCGAATTCAGCATCAGCAGGATGAACTGGCTGGTCAGCGACGGATAGATCGCCTGGATCGCCGGCTTCAGGATGATGAAGCGGAAGATCTGCAGGGGCCGCAGGCCCAGTGACTTGCCCGCCTCGATCTGGCCCTTGGAAATGCTCTCGATGCCGGCGCGGATGATCTCGATGCCATAGGCGCCGACATTGACCACGAGCGCGAGCAGGGCTGCCGTGTCGGAGGACAATCGGATGCCGGCCGCCGGCAAGCCGAAATAGATCATGAAGATCTGGATCAGGAAGGGCGTGTTGCGGATCGCCTCGATATAGCCGTCGAGGAACCATTGCAGCCAGCGCGGGCCCGATGTCTTGCCCAGCGCGCCGAGTACCGCCACGACCATGCCGATCGCCATGGCCAACCCAGACAGCACCAGCGTGTGGAGCGCGCCCGCAAGCAGATCCGGCCAATAGGCGAAGACATCCGCGAATTCGAATTGATAGCCCATGTCAGCGCCGCATCCAGGCGGGGCGACAGGAACAAGCGGGCGGCGCAGGCTCGGTCAAGACCAGGTTTCCTTGTTCCCAGATAGTCTGGAGTCGGTTGAACCCGGCCACCGTGTTTTAAAGTCACGCGAACCACATCACTCCGGCAAGCGGCACGGCCCATCAACTCGTTCCTTAGAGCATGACGCGCCAAAGGAGGAACCGACTTTCGAACGAGGGCCGCCTTGTATCCCGCGCACAAGGCAAGCCTCCTCTGGCTCTGAAGACGAGGCGGCAGCGCCTCGCCAATAGGGGTATTTCCCGAACGATCGCCCTCATTCCGACGCCCGCCTCGCCACCTTACTCCTCGCAACCTCGAAAGCCCGGCCGCCGCCATGACAATCGACGCCACCATCTACGACCAGATCCGCGACACCACGCGCCGCTTCGCAAACGATGTCATCCGTCCCGTGGCAGCGGAACTCGACCGCAGCGAGGCCTTTCCAGCCGAGATCTATCGACAGATGGCCGAGCTCGGCCTGTTCGGCATCACCGTCCCCGAAGCGCTCGGCGGGGCGGGTCTCGATACGCTGGCCTATACGATCGTCATGGAGGAGTTGTCCCGGGGCTACGCCTCGGTCGCCGACCAATGCGGCCTGGTCGAGCTGATAGGGACGCTGCTCACGCGCTACGGCACAGCCGCGCAACAGGCGCGCCATCTGCCGGATATCCTCAAGGCCCGCACCCGCGTCGCCTATTGCCTCACCGAGGCGGAGGCCGGCTCGGATCTGTCCAATGTCAGGACCACCGCGAAGTCCACGGCCGAGGGCTGGGTGCTGAACGGCGGCAAGCTCTGGATCCACAACGCACCGGTCGCCGATCTCGGCTTCGTGCTCGCCTCGACCGACCCGCAGGCGAGGCATCGCGGCATGAGCATCTTCATCGTCGATCTGCACGCCAAGGGCGTCTCGCGCGGCCAGAAGGAACATAAGATGGGCCAGCGCGCGAGCCAGGTCGGCGGCCTGAACTTCGATGATGTCCTCTTGCCCACCGAGGCCTTGCTCGGCGAGATCAATCGCGGCTTCCACATCATGATGAGCGTGCTGGAGAAGGGCCGCGTCGGCATCGGCGCGCTGGCGGTCGGCATCGCCCAGGCGGGGCTGCAGGCCGCGCTGGGCTATGCTCGGGAGCGCCGCCAGTTCGGCAAGCCGATCATCGAGAACCAGGGCCTGCAATGGATGCTGGCCGATATGGCCAAGGACATCGCCGCCGGCCGCGCTTTGGTCGAACGGGCTGCCGGCCTGATCGACACCGGAGCCTCGGCGACCTCGGCCGCCTCGATCGCCAAATGCTTCGCGAGCGACATGGCCGTCGCCCAGACCGCCAACGCCGTGCAGATCTTCGGCGGCACCGGCTATATCCAGGGTTTCGAGGTCGAGCGGCTCTACCGGGACGCCAAGATCACGCAGATCTATGAAGGCACGAACCAGATCCAGCGCACGATCATCGCCAGGGAGCTAATGAAGAACGGCGCCTGAAACGGCGCGCTCCGATCTCGCCATTCGGCAAACGACCCGGGGGACTGCGGCAGGCGCCGCGCGCACCGGCTTGATTTATCCCGGACTTGTCCCTCACATGCGGCGCTGGAGAGGGGCCGCATTGTGATCGATCGTCAGGACATCGCCGGCAGCCTGAAGCGCTCTCTCCCGCCGACAGGCGACGATCATCGAGAGCGGCACTGACTTGATCCGCCAGGCCATCGACCACTTCATCGCTCACCGCCGATCTCCAGGCGCCACCTCATGAGCGTCGTCCTCGCTTGCGATCTCGGCGGCACCAGCTTCCGCGCCGCGCTCGTCGACGCCCAGGGCGCGACGCTGGCCGAGAGCATGATCCCGGGGCCGACAAGCCTCGACCGGATAGGCTGGTCGGAGATCGATCCGATCGCATGGTGGCAGATCCTGATCGAAGCCTGCGCCGCAATCGCGAAGGCGCAGCCGGCGCTGTTCTCTCATGTCCAGGCCGTGGCGATCTGCGGCGTCACGCGCACGCAAGTCTTCCTCGGGCGCGATGGGGAGCCGTTGCGCCCCGCCATGACCTGGAAGGACACGCGCTCGGAAGCCGCCGCCACTCGCCTGCGCCAGCGGCTCGGCGACGCGCACCCCGAAAGCGCGCGGATCAACGCCTTCCACCCCCTGGCGCGCCTCGCCTGGCTGCACCAGGAGGAGGCATTCTTGAGCCTCGGCTCGGTGCTGGAGCCGAAGGACTATCTGAATTTCAGGCTGACCGGCCGCCAGACCAGCGATCCGGTCTCGATGGCGCGCCTGCTCGCCTCCGCCGAGATCGTCGCGGGCATTGATCCGCTCGCGGCGGTCGGCCTCTCCTCGGCGATCCTGCCCGAGGTGCTGGAGCCTTGCCAGGTCGTCGGACCGGTCCAGGCCGGTTTGCCAGCACCGTTCGACGCGATCGCGGGCGTGCCGGTGTTCTGCTCGTCCAACGACACCTGGGCGGCCGTCACCGGGCTCGGCGCCATGCGGCCGGGCTATGCCTACAACATCTCCGGCACAACCGAAGTGCTCGGCGTCGTCAGCGAGCGCGCAGCGGAAGCCGAGGGGCTGATGACCGTCGACTGGCGCGGCGTATCGCAGCTCGGCGGTCCCAGCCAGAACGGCGCCGATACGGTGTCCTGGCTGCTGTCGCTCCTGGCACGCGGCGATGGCGACCACGCCGCCATCGGACGCGACATCGACGCCCTGCTCGCTGGAGCTCGCCACGCCCAGCCGCTGCTCTTCCTGCCCTATCTGCAGGGCGAGCGCGTGCCTTACTGGAATCCGTCGCTGCGTGGCGCCTTCATCGGCCTCAACCGCCAGCATGGCGCGACCGATCTCGCCTGGGCGGTGCTGGAAGGCGTCGCCTTCCTCAACCGCACCGTGCTGGAGCGGGCGGAAGCCGCGCTCGGTGCGCCGGTCTCGGAAATCCGCTTCGGCGGCGGCGCATCCGCCAACCAGATCTGGTGCCAGATCAAGGCCGATATCTGCCGCCGGCCTGTCGTGGTCGGCCATGCCAGGGAGCCCGGCATTCTGGGCGCGGCGATCATTGCCTGGACGGGGCTTGGTCGCTTCGCCTCGCTCGCCGGGGCGCAGGCCGCGCTGGTCGGCGTCGCCGCGCGCTTCGAGCCCGACCCGGCGCGCACCGCGATCTATGACAGCCTGTTTTCGCTCTACCGCCACAGCGAAGCGGCGCTCGCGCCGATCTCGACCGAGCTTGCGGCCCTGTCGCACGGCACCGACGCCCTGACCGCAAGGAGGCCCGCGCCATGAGCGCTCCTGTCACGCTCATCACCGGCGCTTCAGGCGGCATCGGCGGCGCGCTCGCCGCCATGCTGTCGGCTGCCGGCCATCGGCTCGTCCTCTCCGGGCTCGACACCGCACAGCTTGAGGAGATGGCCGAAGGGATCGCCCGCTCAGGCGGTGAGGTCGCGACGATTGCCGGCGATGTCCGCGACCACGACTTACCGCAGCAACTCGTCGACCTCGCCATCGCGCGCTTTGGCCGGCTCGACAACCTCGTCACCGCGGCGGGAGCCTCCCGATCCATCACGCTCGTCGAAATGGAAGACGATGAGTGGGACAAGCTCGTCGACATCAACCTGTCGGCGGTCTTCCGCATCTCCAAGGCCGTGACGAAGCAATTGATCGCGCAGGGCGAAGGCGGCGCCATCGTCCACATCTCCTCGATCGCCCATGCCAATGGCGGTGCAAATCTCGCCTACGGCTCCGCCAAAGGTGGCGTCGCCACCTTGACCTATGGCATGGCCCAGCAGCTCGGTCCGCATGGGATCCGGGTCAACGCGGTCGCGCCCGGCATCATCGACACGCCGATGGTGCGTGGCGGCTTCGCGCAGCAGTTCAACGCCCTGGTCGCAAGCGCGGCGGTCCGCACACCGCTCGGCCGGCTGGGCAAGCCTGAGGATGTCGCAGCCGTGATCGCCTTCCTGCTCTCGCCCGGAGCCGCCTTCGTCACCGGCGCGCTGATCCCAATCACCGGTGGCATCGAGATCCTGTCGCCGATCTCGACCATCGCTAGGGGAGCCTGAGGCCGTGCGAGGGCTGAGCTGGCGCGATGTGGTCGGACATTACGGCACGGCGATCGCCGGGCTCGTCCTGATCGCCTTCTTCCTGGTTTTCGCACCGAATTTCGCCAGCCCGATCAATATCGTCAACGTACTGAAGGATACGAGCTTCCTCGCCATCCTGGCGCTCGGCTTCGCGCTCGCCTTCACCGTCGCCGAGCTCGATCTCTCGATCGCCGAGACGGCGAGCCTTGCCGCCGTCGTCTGCGGCTGGCTGATCCAGTCGCAATATCCGCCGATCGCCGCCGTCGCGGCTGCGATCGGCGTCGGCCTCGCCCTCGGCGCGTTCAACGGTTTCGGCGTCACCGTGCTGCGCATCCCCTCGCTGATCATGACACTTGGCACGGCGGCGATCGCCAAGGGCCTGGCCTTCATGATCACGCAGGGCATCGCCTTCGTCGGGCGCTGGCCGGTGGGTTTCACCGGCCTGGCGCGCGGCGCCACCTTCGGCATCCCCAATCTCGTCCTCTGGATGACGGCGGTCACGCTCTTCGCCTATGGCCTCATCAAATGGACCCGCACCGGCGCGCATATGGTGGCGACCGGCGAGGCCGATGAAGCGGCGCGGCTCGCTGGCATCGCGACGGGCAGGATGAAGCGGATCGGCCTGCTGCTGACCGGTCTCTTCGCCGGCATCACGGCCATGCTGCTGGCGGCAAGCCTGTCCTCGGCCGCGCCCAATATGGCGGGCGACTACCTGCTCTATGCGATCGCCGCCGTGCTGCTCGGCATGACCATGTTCGAGCCCGGCAAGCCCAATGTGCCGGGCACGGTCTTTGCCGCGCTGGTGCTGAAGGTTCTCGGCAACGGCTTGGTGATGATGGGCGCACCCTACTACGCTCAGGATATCGTTCTCGGCGTCATCATCATCGGCTCGGTCGCCTTCTCGGCCAGCGCGATGAAGAAGGCGGCGTTCAAGGTCTAGCGGCGTTCCAAATCTAACGGCGTTCCAGGTCTAACGGCGTTCATGGTCTAAAAGACAGGGGGAGAGTTCATCATGTCAGGGTTTCGCAAATTCCTCGTCGCGACTGCGACGCTGATCGCGCTTTGCCAATCGGCTGAGGCCTTCGAGGTCGGCGTCATCGGCTTCCAGTTCTCCTCGGAGACGCATGCGCGCGTCGCCAATTCCGCCGCAGCCGCCGCCAAGGCCAAGGGCTGGGGCGTGACGCTGCTGAACTCAGAGGGCTCGCTGCCCAAGCATGCCGAGCAGTTCGACGCGCTGATCGCCAAGAAGGTCGATGCGATCATCATCGCCATGGGCAAGCCGGTCGAGGCCGATGCCCAGTTCAAGGCGGCCAAGGACGCCAAGATCCCGGTGATCACCGTGCAGTCGGGCGCAAGCCCGCATGCGCTCTTCGACATCCAGAGCAATGAATACAAGATCGGCGCCGATGCCGCGCTCTACCTGCTCGGCCAGCTCGGCTATCAGGGCAGCATCGTCACCGCCCGCTTCGACCTCAACGTCGCCTCGCGCATTCGCGGCAAGGTGCTGGACAATGTGCTGGCCGAGAACCAGGCCGTGAAGGAGCTCGGCAAGTTCTCGATGGCCCGCACTCAGAGCTGGAGGGATGATGTCCGCGCCGGCATGCAGGCGCTGCTGCTGCAGAACCAGGGCAAGATCAACGGCATCTGGGCCTCCTTCGACGGCCAGGCCTACATCATCGACGACCTGCTGCAGGCCCAGGGGATCAAGAAGGGTCAGATCCCACTGGTCTCGGTCGATGGCGGCAAGGAAACCTATGCCCGCATCGCCGACCCGGCCTCGACCTTCACCGCGACGGTCTCGATCCCCTTCGAGGAGATGGGCAAGCAGGCGGTCGACGCGATCCAGACGATCGCCATCGACAAGAAGCCGAAGGAGACGGTGACCAGCGGTCCCTATCTCTTCACCGAGGCCGTGCTGGTCGACAAGACCAATGTCGACAAGTTCCTGAAGTGAAGCCTTGAACGGGTCCGTGCACTCCCTCACGCGTCATGGTGGGGCTCGTCCCGACCATCCACGTCTTCGTTGGTCGAGGATCGTGTTCAAGACGTGGATGCTCGCCACAAGGGCGAGCATGACGGGAAGGGCGCCACGCCCTTTGCGAACTGGTTCGACGTATGACTGAAGCAACTCCCCTCCTCTCGCTGCGCGGCGTCAGCAAGAGCTATGGCGCTGTCGCTGCCGTACGAGAGGTCGATCTCGACATCTTCCCAGGCGAGGTCGTGGCGATCTGCGGCGACAATGGCGCGGGCAAATCGAGCCTGATCAAGGTCATCTCCGGCGCGGAGGAACCGACGGCCGGCGCGCTCGCCATGCGCGGCAAGCCAGTCGCTTTCGCCTCGCCGCAGGAGGCCCTCAAGCACGGCGTCGCAACGATCTACCAGGACCTCGCGCTTGCCCCGCGCCTCTCCATCGCCCAGAACGTCTTCATGGGCTCGGAGCTGACGAGGCCGGTCTTGCTGCCCTTCCTGCGCGTGCTCGACAAGGCGCGGATGCGCGAGCAGGCGCGCGGCTTTCTCGCGCAGCTCTCGGTCACCGTCGCCGACATGGACCGCCCGGTGGAGCGGCTTTCCGGCGGCCAGCGCCAGGCAGTCGCGATCTCGCGTGCCCTGCGCTGGAACGCCGAGATCATCATCATGGACGAGCCGACCGCGGCGCTCGGCGTCAAGGAGACGGCGCTGGTGCTCGACCTGATCCGCAAGCTGAAGGCGGACGGGCGCACCGTGATCCTGATCAGCCACAACATGCGCGATGTCGTGGCGCTGGCCGACCGGGTCGTGATCATGGGAGCGGGCCGCAAATATGGCGACCGGCCGATCGGCGATCTCAGCGCCGACGACATCGCCCATATGATCATGAGCGGCAATGCCAAGGCGGCCTGAAGCGATGCACGAGACGATCATCATCGATACTGATCCGGGCCAGGACGATGCGGTTGCCCTGCTGCTCGCCTTCGCCAGCGCCCAGCAGCTCGACCTGCGCGCCATCACCACCGTCGCCGGCAATGTCCCGGTCGCCCGGACCACCGCAAACGCGCTGCGCATCCGCGAGCTTGCCGGCGCCAGGGCACCCGTCCACCGCGGTGCGGAAAGCCCCCTGCTGCTCCCGCTCGAAACCGCAGAATTCGTCTGCGGGCCGGACGGGCTGGCCGGCGCCGATCTGCCGCCGCCCCAAAGCGAGCCTGCGCCCGGCCATGCCGTCGAGGCGATCATCGCTCTCTGCCGCGCCGCGCCCGATGACAGTGTCACGCTCTGCCCGCTCGGGCCGCTGACCAATCTCGCGCTCGCCTTCCGCCTCGCACCCGACATTCTGCCGAAGGTGAAGCGCATCGTCTCGATGGGCGGCGCGCTCGGGCTCGGCAACATGACGCCGGCGGCCGAGTTCAACATCTATGTCGACCCCCATGCCGCCGCGATCGTCTACGCTTCAGGCCGGCCGATCGTGATGATGGGGCTCGGCGTGACGCATCAGGCGATCGCGAGCCATCAGCAGGTCGCAGCCATCGGCTCGCTCGGCACCGCGACCGGCAAGGCGATCCACGGCATGCTGACACGGCCGCGGCCTGGTGGGCTCGGCACGGCTGGCCACCCGATGCACGACCCTTGCGTCATCGCCTTCCTGCTCTGGCCCGAACTGTTCGAGGGACGCGATTGCTTCGTCGCGGTCGAGACCTCGGACGGCTCCCAGCGCGGCCGCACGACGATCGACTGGAACGGCCGGCTGAAGCGCCCGGCCAATGCCCATGTCGTCGCGGGCGTGCAAGCCCACGAACTGTTCGAGCGCATGACCTCGCGCCTCGCCACCCTCCCCTGACCGGAAGCCGTCGGCGCGCCCTCAAGGAAACCTGCATGCCCCATTTTGTCGAAGAGCTTCAGCAGGAAGCGGCAGGCGCCATCGCGCGCATGAAGCAAGCCGCGCTCGCCGCCCGCCATATCCACGCCCGCGCCGAACTGATGCGCCATATGCTGACGACCGCGAAAAAGGTCGCCGGCAAACCGAAGGTCGAGGCTGTGGAGACCGTCGTGAGCGAGTGGATGCAGGCCTGGAATCTCGAGCGCACGCAATGGCCCCATATCGCCCGCGAGATGGAGACTTTCACCGAAGCGTTCCACGACTACGCCAACACCCCCTCGGACGCGCATGATGCCATTCTGCGCCAGAGCTGCGAGGCTCTGGATGCGGCGCTCGCCCGCGAGGGCACCTCGATCTCCGACCAGATGGCCTGGCGCTCGCAATGCGCCCATGGCTGGTGGGACAAGGTCAGCCCGACGCCGACCGACCTGCCCGGCAGCAAGCCGCGACCGTCCATTCCGCAGCCGGCGGCCAACACTGCGTTCTGGGACCAGGCTTGCGCCGATTTCTGTCGCTGAACAGCGATCAAAGCGATCCTGTACCATGCATCTGAGCCATTTGGATAAGACGGCTGGCTTTGCAACCCTCGCAAATCCGCTACCCAGCTTGCTCGCATTCCAATAAGCTCCGTCCCAATCGGGACCAAGTTCCGGCGGGGCCGAGGCTCGCGCCATGGTCCCATGAAAGATCGGACGGAGTTGGGCAGGAACGACCCTGATCCGTCCGGTCACAAACTGGGGAAGCTGATCATGAAGAAGATTTTGCTGGCCACGCTCTCGGCGTCGGCCCTGATGGCGGCGCAGCCGCTGATGGCCAAGACCCTGATCTATTGCTCAGAAGGCAGCCCCGAGAATTTCGCGCCGAGCATCAACACGACCGGCACCTCCTTCGACGCCAACACCCAGATCTACGACACCATCGTGCAGTTCGAGCGCGGCGGCACCAAGGTCGAGCCGGCGCTGGCGGAAAAGTGGGACATCTCGGCGGATGGGTTGACCTACACCTTCCACCTGCGCAAGGGCGTGAAGTGGCACAACACTCGCGCCTTCAAGCCGACGCGGGCCTTCAACGCCGACGACTTCATCTTCATGATCGACCGGCAGTGGAAGGAGAGCGACCCCTATTTCAAGGTCACCAGCTCGAACCACTCCTATTTCAACGATATGGGCATGCCCAAGCTGTTGAAATCAGTTGAGAAGATCGACGACTACACCGTCAAGATCACGCTCAACCAGCCCGAAGCGCCGTTCCTCTCCGACCTCGCAATGCAGTACGCCAGCGTGCAGTCCAAGGAATATGCCGACGCCATGCTCAAGGCCGGCACGCCCGAGAAGATCGACCAGGATCCGATCGGCACCGGCCCGTTCTCGCTGGTGCAGTACCAGAAGGACGCGATCATCCGCTACAAGGCCTTTCCGGATTACTGGGCTGGCAAGGCCAAGATCGACGACCTGATCTTCGCGATCACGCCTGACGCCTCCGTCCGCTGGGCCAAGCTCCAGAAGGGCGAATGCCATGTCATGCCCTATCCGAATCCGGCCGATCTGGACGCGATCAGGAAGGACGCCAATGTCCAGATCCTGGAGCAGCCGGGCCTGAACATCGGCTACCTCGCCTACAACACGACCAAGAAGCCCTTCGACGACGTCAAGGTCCGCCACGCGGTCAACATGGCGATCAACAAGAAGGCGATCATCGACGCGGTCTATCTGTCGAGCGGCATCGCGGCGATCAACCCGATTCCGCCCTCGATGTGGTCCTATAACGAGACGATCAAGGACGACCCCTTCGATCCGGAAGCCGCCAAGAAGGCGCTGGCCGAGGCGGGCTACCCCAATGGCATGGAGATCGATCTCTGGGCGATGCCGGTGCAGCGTCCGTATAATCCCAACGCCAAGCGCATCGCCGAATTGATGCAGGCCGACCTCGCCAAGGTCGGCGTCAAGGCCGAGATCAAGAGCTTTGAGTGGGGCGAGTACCGCAAGCGCATGCAGAACGGCGAACACCAGACCGGCATGCTCGGCTGGACCGGCGACAATGGCGATCCGGACAACTTCCTGCACACCCTGCTCGGCTGCGATTCCGCCAAGACCAACGGCTCGAACGTCGCCAAGTTCTGCTTCCCGGCCTTCGAGGAGCTGGTGCAGAAGGCCAAGACGGTCTCCGACCCCGCGCAACGCACCGAGCTCTATCGCCAGGCTCAGGTGATCTTCAAGGAGCAGTCGCCCTGGTTCACCATTGCGCACGCGGTGCAGTTGAAGCCGATCCGCAAGGAGGTGAAGGACTTCAAGCTTTCGCCCTTCAGCCGCCATGTCTTCTACGGCGTCGACATCACCAATTGAGGCCTTGGCCCGCCTGATGCATTGACGGCTGGGCGCGGCTTTCGAGCCGCGCCCGTTTTGCTAGAGCAGCCTGAATAACAGCGGAATCCGGTTTTCCGCGTCCAGCTCGGCCTTTGATCGTCTTCGGAGAGACAGCCATGTCCATTCGCATGTTCGCCGCCGCCATGGCCTTTGGCCTGAGCGCGCTCCTGCAGCCAGGCACCGCGGGCGCGCAAACGCTCGTCGTTTGCTCCGAGGCCAGCCCCGACTTCCTCAACCCGCAATTCTCGTCGCAGAACACGGCCTATGATGTCGCGGCGCAGATCTACGACAAGCTGGTCACGACCGAGCGCGGCGGCTCGCAGATCATCCCCAGCCTCGCCGAATCCTGGACGATCTCGGATGACGGCCTGACCTACACCTTCAAGCTGCGCCGTGGCGTGAAGTGGCATTCCAGCAAGATCTTCACGCCGACGCGCGACTTCAACGCCGACGACGTGGTCTTCACGATCACGCGGATGTTCGACGAGAACCACCCCTATTACAAAGTCGGCGGCTCGAATTATCAGTTCTTCGGCGAGATCGTGAAGCCGAGCCTGAAGGCGGTCGAGAAGCTCGACGACTACACCCTCAAGGTCACGCTGACCAAGCCCTATGCGCCGCTCCTGAGCGCGCTCTCGGTCGAGCCGATGTCGATCCTCTCGGCCGAATACGCCGATGCGATGACGAAGGCGGGCACGCCCGAGCAGGTCAATCAGGCGCCGATCGGCACCGGCCCCTTCTCCCTCGTCGTCTATCAGAAGGATGCGACGATCCGCTTCAAGGCGGTGCCGGACCATTGGACCAAGGCCGTCGGCAATCGTGACCGCATGGCGCTGGTCAGCGACCTGATCTTCGTGATCACGCCCGACGCCTCGGTGCGCTACGCCAAGGTCAAGTCCGGCGAATGCCAGATCGCGCGCTATCCCAATCCAGGCGACCTGCCGGCGATGCGGGCCGACTCCAACCTGACCATGCTTTCGGGCAGCATTGCCGATCAGAGCTTCCTCGCCTTCAACCAGCAGAAGAAGCCCTTCGACGACAAGCGCGTGCGCGAAGCGCTGGTCTACGCCACCAATATCCCCGCCATCATCGATGCGGTCTATCAGGGCACCGGCAAGCAGGCGGCGGCGCTCGTGCCGCCCTCCCTCTGGTCGCATGACGACGCCTTGAAGCCGCGCCCCTACGACCCGGAAAAAGCCAAGGCGCTGCTCGCCGAGGCCGGCTACCCCAATGGTTTCAAGACCGTGCTCTGGGCTATTCCGGTGGTGCGCGCCTATATGCCCAATGGCCGGCGCGCTGCCGAATTGATCCAGGCGGACTGGGCCAAGATCGGCGTCCAGGCCGAGATCCAGAGCTATGAATGGGGCGAGTATCTCAAGCGCGGCCGCGCCGGCGACCATGAGGTCGGCATGTTCGGCTATACCTGGGACTATCCCGATCCGAGCCAGATCCTGCTCTCGGGCTGGCATTGCGACGGCGTCAAATCCGGCGCCAACCGGGCGCGCTGGTGCAACAAGGAGTTCTCCGACCTCCTGACCAAGGCCAACACGATCACCGACCAGGCCGAGCGGACGAAGATGTTCGTGCGCATGCAGGAGATCTTCCAGGAGGATGTCGGCGGGTTGCTCTTCGCCAATGCGCAGGCCTTCACGCCGGTGCGCAAGGACGTCAAGGACTACAAGATCCACTTCTTCGGCGGCCAGCCCTTCGTCGGCGTGTCGCTGGCGAAATGACCTGAAAAACCGGGCGCGGTCCTCTCAAAGCCGCGTCCGGATTGCCTAATCCACAGGCAGGATTTGCAGGCGCGCTCGACCTCGTTGTAACAGGACCAAATAAAATCTGTCGCGACGATCGGTTCACGCGGCGAACAGGCCGACAAGACTGGGGCTCCGATGCTTCGCTTCATCCTCACACGCGTCAGTCTCGTGATCCCGACCTTCATCGGCATCACGATGCTGGCTTTCTTCCTGATCCGGCTCGTGCCTGGCGATCCGATCGAAACCATGGCCGGCGAACGCGGCATCGACGCGACGCGCCATGAGATGCTGCGCAAGGAACTCGGCCTCGACCAGCCGCTGCTGGTCCAGTACGGCATCTATATCGGCCGCGTGCTGCATGGCGATCTCGGCAAGTCGATCGTCACCCGCGAGAGCGTGATCTCGGAGTTCAACGCGCTCTTCCCGGCGACGATCGAGCTCGCGCTCTGCGCCATCTTCATCGCGCTCGCGATCGGGCTGCCCGCCGGCATCATCGCGGCGGTCAAGCGAAACTCCATCTTCGACCACGGTGTGATGGGCCTGTCGCTGACGGGCTATTCCATGCCGATCTTCTGGTGGGGCCTGCTGCTGATCCTGCTGTTCTCGGTCCAGCTCGGCATCACGCCGGTCTCGGGCCGCATCGCGGTTCAGTATTACATCGAGCCCGTCACCGGTTTCCTCACCGTCGACAGCCTGCTGGTGGGCGACTGGGACGCCTTCAAATCGGCGCTGTCGCATCTGGTCCTGCCCTCGATCGTGCTCGGCACCGTGCCGCTCGCCGTGATCGCGCGCATGACGCGTTCGGCCATGCTGGAGGTGCTGGGCGAGGACTATATCCGCACCGCCCGCGCCAAGGGCATGGCGCCTTTGCGCGTCGTCGCGCTGCACGCCCTGCGCAATGCCTTGATTCCGGTGATCACGGTCATCGGCCTGCAGGTCGGCGTGCTGTTCACCGGCGCGATCCTGACCGAGACGATCTTCTCCTGGCCGGGCATCGGCAAATGGCTGATCGAAGCGATCAGCCGGCGCGACTACCCGATCCTGCAAGGCGGCACGCTTTTGATCGGCGTCGTCGTGATGAGCGTCAATCTGTTCGTCGATCTGCTTTATGGCCTGATCAACCCCCGCATCCGCCATGCACGTTGAGGGGCGCTGAACCATGACTGCAGAAACCCTGGAAGCCCCGAGCGCGACCGTCCCCGCCGGCGCCCCGCCTCATCCCCTGCGCGAGTTCTGGAGCTATTTCAGCGCCAATCGCGGCGCGGTTGCTGGCCTTATCGTCATCGTCCTCGTGCTGCTGGCGGCCGTCTTCGCCGAGGTGCTGGCGCCGCACTCGCCCTACCTGACCAACAACGCCGTCTTCCTGAAGCCGCCGGCCTGGCAGGAAGGTGGCTCGTGGAGCTATCCGCTCGGCACCGACGCGATCGGCCGCGACATCCTCTCGCGCCTGCTCTATGGCGCGCGCCTCTCGCTGGTCATCGGCATCGCCGTGGTGGCGCTCGCCATGGCGCTGGGCATCGTGCTCGGCCTGGTCGCGGGCTTCTTCAAGGGCATCACCGAAATCATCATCATGCGCTTGATGGACATCGTGCTGACGATGCCGAGCCTGCTGCTCGCCATCGTCATCGTCGCGATCCTGGGGCCGGGCCTGATGAACGCGATGCTGGCCGTCGCGATCGTGGTGCTGCCGCATTATGTCCGGATCACGCGTGCCGCCGTCATTGCCGAAACCTCGAAGGACTACGTCGTCGCCGCCAAGGTCAGCGGTGCGGGCACCCTGCGATTGATGTTCAGCGAAGTACTGCCCAACTGCACCGCCCCCTTGATCGTGCAGGCGACGCTCGGCGTCTCCACGGCGATCCTGGACGCCGCGGCGCTGGGCTTCCTCGGCCTTGGCGCGCAGCCGCCGACGCCGGAATGGGGCACGATGCTGGCCGATGCGCGTGAGTTCGTGCTGCGCGCCTGGTGGGTGGTGACGCTGCCGGGCCTGGCGATCCTGATCACCGTGCTCGCTTTCAACCTGCTCGGCGACGGCTTGCGCGACGCCCTCGACCCCAAACTGAAACGCTAGAACCATGCCGCTGCTCGAAATCGAGAATCTGTGCGTCGAATTCCCGACCTCCGCCGGCACGCTGAAGGCCGTCGACCGCATCAGCCTGACCCTCGACGAGGGTGAGATCCTCGGCGTCGTCGGCGAGTCCGGCTCCGGCAAGAGCGTCACCATGCTCGCGCTGATGGGCCTCGTCGCCTATCCCGGCAAGATCACCGCCGACCGCCTGATGTTCGGCGGACGCGACCTGCTCGCAATGTCCGACCGGGAGCGCCGCAAGCTCACCGGCAAGGATGTCGCGATGATCTTCCAGGAGCCGAGCACGAGCCTCAATCCCTGCTTCACCATCGGCTTCCAGATCGCCGAGACGCTCAGGAAGCATGAGGGCATGGACGGCAAGGCAGCGCGCCGGCGCGCGATCGAACTGCTCGAGCAGGTCGGCATTCCCGCTCCCGAGAGCCGGATGAAGGCCTATCCGCACCAGTTGTCGGGTGGCATGAACCAGCGCGTGATGATCGCCATGGCGATCGCCTGCAATCCACGCCTGCTGATCGCCGACGAGCCGACCACCGCGCTCGACGTCACCATCCAGGCGCAGATCCTCGATCTCCTGATCTCGCTGCAGCGCGAGCGCGACATGGCGCTGGTCCTGATCACCCATAATATGGGCGTGGTCGCCGAGACGGCGCAGCGCATCATGGTGATGTATGCCGGCCAGATCATGGAGGAGCGCAACGTCGCCTCGCTCTTCGCGGCCCCGCAGCACCCCTATTCCGCCGCGCTGCTGGCCGCCCTGCCCGAGCGCAGCGAGGGCGAGCATCGGCTCGCGACCATCCCCGGCATGGTGCCGGGCCTGCATGACCGGCCCAAGGGCTGCCTGTTCAGCCCGCGCTGTGCCTATGCCACCGACCATTCCCGCCTGGTCCAGCCGGAGCTGCGGCCCTGGCAGGACGGGCAGATCCGTTGCCATTACCCGCTCGGTGATCCGCAGCGCGACGCCCTGCGCGCGGCCGGCGGCAATCAGTTCGCCGCTCCGGAGACGACGCCGTGACAAACCCGGTCATCGATGCGCGCGAACTGACGCAAACCTATCCGGTCAAGCGCGGCCTGTTCCGCGCGCCGGCGAGCCTGCAGGCCGTCAGCCGCGTCTCCTTCACGGTCGAACCCGGCAAGACGCTTGCCGTCGTCGGCGAATCCGGCTGCGGAAAATCGACGCTCGCCCGGATGGCCACGCTGATCGAGACCCCGACATCGGGCACGCTGACGCTCGACGGCCTCGATGCGATCCACCCGCCTTCTTCCGAAAAGACCAGGCTGCGCCGTACGGTGCAGATGGTCTTCCAGAACCCCTATGGCTCGCTCAATCCGCGCAAGCGCGTCGGCGCGATCCTCGAGGAGCCTCTGCTGATCAACACCAAGCTGAGCAAGGCCGAGCGCACCGAGAAAGCGCGCGCCATCATGGCCAAGGTCGGCTTGCGCCCCGAGCATTACAGCCGCTACCCGCATATGTTTTCGGGCGGCCAGCGCCAGCGCATCGCGATCGCCCGCTCGCTGATCCTCTCGCCGAAGCTGCTGGTCGCCGACGAGCCGGTCTCGGCGCTCGACGTCTCGATCCAGGCCCAGGTGCTGAACCTGCTCGCCGATATCCAGGATGAGTTCGGGCTGGCCTATCTCTTCATCTCGCATGATCTCGGCGTCGTCCGGCACATCGCCCATGACGTGATGGTGATGTATCTTGGCCATGCCATCGAGCACGGCCCCAAGCAGGCGATCTTCGCTCGCCCGCTACACCCTTACACCCAGGCGCTGCTCGCCTCGACGCCGCGCGTCACCACGGAAAAGCGCGAGCGCATCGTGCTGAAGGGCGAATTGCCCTCGCCGCTGAACCCGCCCAAGGGCTGCGTCTTCTCGACCCGCTGCCCGCATGTCACCGATCTCTGCCGCAGCGAGCGCCCGCCAGCCCGGGAGCTCGACCAACGCCTGGTCGCCTGCCACTACGCCGAGCGCTTCCTCGCACAAGCCGCCTGAACCGAGAGACCGAGCCTATATGAAAAAGGCGGCGCGGATGAACCGCGCCGCCTTCTCGTTTCAGCCCGCGGAAGAGCTATTTCCGCTTGGTGCCGACTTCCTCGTCCCAGCGGCGGAAGGCCACGACCATCTTGTCGGGCGTCAGCGGCGTCTCGATCGGATTATTGGCGATCAGATCGGCATATTCGGGCCGGCCATATTCGGCGATCGCCTTCTGGCTGCTTTCGGGCGCCATAGAAAGCGGCACGTCCTTCACGGCCGGACCCGGATAGAAATAGCCCTCGTCATAGGTGAAGGCCTGCTGCGCCGGCGTCATCGTGTGGCTGATCAGGTCGAGGATGACGGCGAGCTTCTCGCTTGAGACGCCCTTGGGCACGAACATGTACTGGGCGTCGGAGACCCAGTGGAAACCCTTCAGCGTCTGGATCTTGGCTTCCTTCGGCACGATGCCGAGCGCACGCGGATTGATGTCCCAGCCGGTGGTCGAGACGATCATGTCGCGCGAGCCGTCGCCGAGCTCCTTCATCGTCGCGCCGGTTCCCGTCGGATAGTATTCGACGTTCTGTCCGAGCTCCTTGAGATAGGCCCAGGTCTTGTCCCAGCCATTGACCGGGTCCTTGGGATCCTTGTCACCGAGCAGATAGGGCAGCCCCATGATGAAGGTGCGGCCCGGGCCGGAATTGGCCGGGCGGGCATACAGGAAGCGGTTGGGGTTCTGCTTGGTCCAGGTCAGCAGCTCCTCGGCCGTGGTCGGCGGCGTCTTGACCTTGGCCGGCATGTATTCGAGCAGCGGTCCGGAGGGGTAGTAAACCACGCACATGCCCTGGCCACCGCCGAGATTATGCATGTCGAGCGCGGCCTTGAGCAGGATCTTGGTCGGGTCGGGCAGCGAGGCGGCGTGAGCCGGCAGGAGCGGCTCCCAGAGATTCTGCTCGATACCGGCAGAGAGCGCATCGAGGCCGCCGATGATGAGGTCGATATCGACCCGGCCGGCCTCCTGCATCGCCTTGATCTTGCCCGGCAGCTCCGGCGCCGGCGCCTTGGTGAAAGTCATGCGCGAGACCAGGTTCTTCTTGGCGTCGCGATAATTCTCCAGCGGCTTCTGCAGCAAAGCGAGCGCGCCGCCGACGTCGATCACGCTGATCGCGACCGGCGATTTCGGCAGCGCTAGCGTCTGAGCAAGAGCCCCTGTCGCGCCCAGAGCCGGCAGGGTCGCCAGCATGGCTGCGCCACCTTCGACGAATTGCCGGCGCGAGGCACCCGGCTTTCTTGTCCTCTGATCATCTGTCATCGTTTGTCTCCCTTGCTTGGTTGCTTCATCAGGCCGGAACTCCGTCGAGTCAGGCCTGACGTCGTTGGCCGCAGCGCCGAGGCGGATGCGGGAATGAGATGGCGCGCGCCCGCACCGCGCACTTGTCGAAAGTCGCGGCGTCCCGATACATCGCCGTCGAGCTGTCCCGACGCCGGGACCTGCAAAGGACGACGCCATGCCTGCCGACACCGCCGAGACGCTTTCCGGCTGGCTGAGGGAAACGCTGCTGCCCGGCTGGCTCGCGCGCGTCTACGACCCCACGCGGCCCGGCTTCGTCGAGATGCTCGAGCCCGGCGGCGCGGCCTCCGGCAGCGACATCCGCAGCACGCTGGTGACGGCGCGCCTGACCTACGTCTTCAGCCACGCCCATCTGCTCGGCGTGCCCGGAGCGCTGGACGCCGCACGCCACGGCATGACCTTCCTCTGGGAGACCTGCCGGCGCCCCGATGGCCGCTTCTGTCATCGCTGCAGGACGAGCGGAGAGGTCGTCGATACCAGGTCCGATTTCTACGACCTCGCCTTCGTGCTGTTCTGCCTCGGCTGGTTCGCCAGGGCGAGCGGTGATGGCCAGGCCTTGGCGCGGGCCGACGAGGTGATGGGCTTCATCGAGACGCAGCTCGCTCATCCCGCAGGCGGCTTCGCCGAGGACACGCTGGGCACCCTGCCACGCCGGCAGAACCCGCATATGCACCTGCTCGAAGCCTGCCACGCTCTGGCTGAAGCGAGCGGCGACAGGCGCTGGCTCGCCCGCGCAGACGCCATCGTCGCGCTGATGCGCACACGCATGCTCGATCAGGCGACGGATTCGCTTGGCGAGTTCTTCGGCGAGGATTGGAGCGCCTGGCCGGAGCCGCGTGGCCTCGTCCGCGAGCCCGGCCACCATTACGAGTGGACCTGGCTGCTCTATCACCATGAGCGGCTGACGCATTCCGCCAGCGCCCGCATCGACGCGCGCCGGCTCTATGGCTTCGCCGAGCGGCACCGCGATCAAGGCACGACGCATCCCGTCATCAACGAGATCGATCCCAACGGAGCGGTTCTGAACGGCGCGGCGCTGCTCTGGCCCCAGACCGAATATCTCAAGGCGCTCGTCGCGCGGATCGAGTTCGAGGGCGACGAGGTTGCCGCCAGCCGGCTCGACGGCCATCTGCGCCTGATGTTCGAGCGCTTCGTCGATCGTAAGACCGGACTTTGGATCAACCAGATCGACAGCGCCGAGCACGCCATCGTTGAGGCGGTCCCGGTGCGCGTGCTCTACCACCTGCTGCTCGCCTGCGCTGAGATCGTGCGGCTGCGGCCAGAGACTCGCCTGCCGCAGAACATGTGAGCGGCGCGGATGCGGCCTCATGAGGTCGCTCCCTCGCCAATCTTCCAGCCTGCTGTCGCGAGGATATTATCGACGAGCCGCTGGGAGGTCAGCGCCTCCTCGCCGGTCACGACCGGATCGCGGCCCTGCCTGATCGCATCCAGGAAATCGGCGATCACGGCGCGATGGGCGTCATGCGGGAAATCCATGATGTTGGCGCCACTGCCGGTCGAGCCCTCCGCCTCGACGATCTCGGAGCGGCCGTCGAGGAATGACAATTCCAGCCGGCCGCCGACCAACGCGGCAAAGCCCTTGCTGCCGATGATCTCGATGCGCTCGGGATGGCCGGGATAGGCGGCCGTGGTCGCGACCAATGTCGCGGGCGCACCGCTGCCGGTTTCGAGCAGGGCCGAGACGTAGTCCTCCGTCTCCATGCGGTGCAACGCCGTGATGCGGGCCTGCGCTGCCACAACCTTGGAGACACCGACCAGCGAACGGAACAGGTCGAGCGAATGGATCGCCTGCGTCAGCAACACGCCGCCGCCATCGCGCGCCAGCGTGCCGCGCCCCGGCTCGTCATAATAGGATTGCGGCCGCCACCACGGCACCCGCAGGAAGGCGGCCTCGACGCTGCCGAGCTCACCGTCGTCCAGGGCCGCCTTGAGGCGAAGGCTCGCCGGTCTGAGGCGATGCTGCAGCACGACGCCAAAGACCTTGCCGGCCTTTCGCGCGGCCTCGACGAGGCGGGCGCCGCGCGCGCTCGTCAGTTCCAGCGGCTTCTCGACCAGGACATGCTTGCCAGCTTCGAGACAGCGCACCGAGGCATCGAGATGGCTGCTCGGCGGCGTCAGGACGATCGCCGCATCGACGGCGGGATCCGCCAGCACGGCGTCGAAATCGGTCGTCACCGGGAAGGGAAACTGCCCGGCAAAGGCGTCCGCGCGCGCCTGCGAGCGGCTGACCGCCCAGCGCACCTGGCTGCGATCCGCGAGATCGAGCAGGCTCTTGGAATGCGGCAGCGAAGCCGGCCCAAGCCCGATGATGGCGATGCCGACCTTGCCTGTCACGCGACCAGACTCCTTGGCGTTTTCCCCTGCAACCCAACAGCCCTGGCCTGCGCCTCCAGCGCCAGCCGGCAGACCGTGAAGACATGGGCCTGCGCCATGGCCGTTTCCGTCCGCGCGCCGATATCGGCGACGAGGTTGCGGAAATAGGTCAATGGTTCACCCGAGGCATCGATATGGCGCGTGCCGGCCTTGTCGACGAGGAAGACATGGTCGGTCCCCGCTCGGCCTGCGATGTCGACATATTTGCGCAGCTCGATCGTGCCTTCCGTCCCCAGGATGGTGAGCCGTCCGTCTCCCCAGGTCGGCAAACCATCGGCGGTGAACCAGTCGACGCGGATATAGCCGCCAGCCTGCGGGCTGCGCAGCAGGATCTCGCCGAAATCCTCGAAGTCGGGCAGATCCTTCACGCCAAAATGGCCGGTGGCGGAGGCCACGATCTCGGCCTCGCGCGAGCCGGTGAAGTGCAGGAACTGGTCGATCTGATGCGAGGCGATATCGGTCAGGATACCGCCGAACCTGGCCTTGTCGAAGAACCAGCCGGGCCGGATCGCGCGATTGAGCCGATGCGGGCCAAGTCCGATCGTCTGCACGACGCGCCCGATCGCTCCGTCCGCGATCAGTTTGCCGGCGATGATGGTCGCGGGAACGATGAAGCGCTCGGAAAAGCAGACCGAGAGGATGCGGCCGGTCTCCGCCACAACCGCCTCGACCTCGGCCAGCTGCGCCAGCGTGGTGACGCCGGGCTTGTCGACCATGACGTCCTTGCCCGCCCGCATCGCGCGGATCGCAAGCGCGGCGCGCTCATCGGGAATGCCGGCGCAGACGATCAGCTCGATCGATGGGTCGTCGAGCAGTTCGTCCGTGCTGCGCGGCGCGAGAGCGGGAAAGCGCTCGCGGAAGCCTGAAAGCACGCGCTCGTCGCTGGTCCGCGGATCGAAGCCGACGCATTGCGCGCCGGCCTCGATGAGTCCGCCCACCATGTGGAAGATATGGCGGTGGTCCAGCCCTGTAGCGGCGAAGCGCATCCTATTTCGGTGCTCCGTGCCCGACGCCGATCTCCTGGTCCCAGCGCCGGAAGGCGGCGACGAGACGCTCCGGCGTCAAGGGCGGCCTGGTCGGCAGCTTGGCGATGAGATCGTCATATTCCGGGCGGCCATATTCATTGAGGACGTCGCGGCTTTCCTGCGGCGCCATGGCGAGCGTCACGCCCTTCACCGCCGGCCCCGGGTAGAAATAGCCCTTGTCATAGGTCGCGGCCTGCGCCTCGGGCTTCAGCATGTGCGACATCAGCGCCAGCAACACGGCGATCTTGTCGGCCGGCACGCCCTTGGGGATGCACATGAACTGGGTGTCGGGAATCCAGTGCGTGTTGGCCAGCACGAAGACCTTGGCCTCCTTCGGCACGATGCCGAGCGCACGCGGATTGATGTCCCAGCCCAAGGTCGAGACGATGACGTCGCGCGTGCCCTCGCCGAGTTCCTTCATCGTCGGCGTGGTGCCGCCGGGATAATAGTCGATGCCGGTGCCGAGCTCCTTGAGATAGGCCCAGCTCTTGTCCCAGCCCTTCATCGGGTCGGACGGATCGGCATCGCCGAGGATGTAGGGCAGTCCTTGCAGCCAGGTCCAGCCGGGGCCGGAATTGACCGGTCGGGCATAGGTGAAGCGCTTCGGGTTCTGCTTGACGTAGGCCAGGAACTCCTCGGCCGTCTTGGGCACGACCTTGAGGCGTTCGGGCGCATATTCGAAGAGCGGGCCCGACGGCGAATAGACGACGGCGACGCCTTCGTTCTGGCCGAAATTGCGCTGCATCATCAGCGCCTGCTCGTGATAGACCTCCTCGGCCTTGGGCAGTTTCGCCGCATGAGATTTCCAGACATCGACCCACAGGCCCTGCTGGATGCCGTCCGACATCGCCCCCGGTCCGGTCAGGACGAGGTCGATATCGACGCGGTTGGCCTCCTGCTGCGCCTTGAGCTTCGCCGGCAGTTCCGGTGAGGGCGCCCGCGAAAAATTCAATCGCGAGATCAGCTTGGGATTGTCTTTGCCAAAGCGCTCGATCGCGGCCTGCGTCAATTGCAGATTGCCCGCGACATCGATGATGTTGAGCGCCACCGGCGCGGCCTGGGCGCGGGCCCCGGTCGCTGCGAGCGCGGCAAGTCCCGCCGCGCCGGCCACGACGCGTCTGCGTGTCGGATATGTCGAATCTGTCATGGCTTATCTCCCTGAAGGTTCGACCCTCTATCCGCCCCCCTTGGACAGGGCGCGCCGGGGCCTTGAGTTCATCCCTCCGCAGCCGGCCCTGAGCCGGCTGCGCTAGTCGCTTGTCAGCGCCGCCCTCCCCGCCCGACGATCTGCGTCGGGTTGACGAAGCGCAGCGCGATCACGAGCCAGATCAGCGTCGTGACCATGTAGACCACCGCCATCGCGTCGATCGATTGCACGGCGCGCACGCCGGCCGCGAAGACGGCGTAATAGAGCGCCACGACCAGGGTCTGGCTGGTCGGACCGGCGGTGAGGAAGGTCAGTTCGAACATCGCGATGGTGCGCACCAGCACGAGCAGCAGCGAGGCGAGAATGCCCGGCATCAGCAAGGGCAGGAGCACATGCACGAAGAGCTTGAAGGTGTTGGCGCCGAAGACGCGCGCCGCCGCCTCGATCTTGGTGTCGATCTGCTCGATGAAGGGGATCATCACCAGGATGACGAAGGGCACTGTCGGCACCAGATTGGCGAGCACGACGCCCGACATCTGCCCGGCGAGGCCGAGCCGGTAGAGCACCGTCGCCAGCGGAATGCCGAAGGTGATCGGCGGCACCAGGAGCGGCAGCAGGAACAGCAGCATGACGAGCCGCTTGCCCGGGAATTCGCGCCGCGCCAGCGCATAGGCCGCCGGCACGCCAATCAATCCCGACAGGAGCACCACCAGGAACACGATCTGGAAGGTGACGCTCAGCACCTCGTCGAGCTGGAACTCGGCCCAGGCGGCCGAGTACCAGCGTATGGTCCAGCCGGCTGGGAACCAGGTGCCTAGCCAGCGCGTGGCAAAAGAGCTCGTCACCACGGTGGCGATCATCGCCAAGAGGTTGAGCAGGAAGAAGCCGATGACAGCCCAGTTGGCGGCGGCCCAGAGCTTCGTCGAGAGGCGGGTATCTGCAACCATGATCGTCAGCCCTTCCCGCCGCCGGCCGGGCCGCGATAAAGCAGGCCGCGCGCGCTCAGGACCAGGACGACGATCCCGAGCTGAACGACGCCCATGATCATCGCCACCGCCGAGGCCATCGAATAATCATACTCCTCGAAGGCGGCCTGATAGGCCGCAATCGAGATCACCCGCGTCGGCCCCGCCGGCGCACCCAGCAGCACGGCCGAGGGAAACACCGAGAAGGCCTGCACGAAGCTGAGGCAGAAGGTGATCGCCAGTCCCGGCAGCAGCAGCGGGAACATGATGGTCTTGAAGCGCTGCCAGGGGCCGGCCCCCAGCGTCGCCGCCGCTCGCTCCAGCGCAGGATCGATGCCCGAGAGATAGGACAGCGTCAGCAGGAAGGTGAAGGGGAAGCCGGTGATCACCAGCGAGATCACGACGCCCCAGTAATTGTGCAGGAGCTTGATCGGGGTCGAGATCAGGCCGAGCGTCAGCAGGGTGCGGTTGAACCAGCCCTGCGGGCCGAGATAGTTCAGCAGCCCCTGCGCGACCAGCACGGTGCCGAGCGTGATCGGGATCACCAATAGCGTCGTCAGCAGGCGCTGATGCTGCAGCAGCCTGACGCGGAAGGCGATCGGAACCGCAAAAAGCAAGGTCAGGAACGTCACCGGCAGAGCGAGCCAGAGCGTCGTCGCGATCGTGCCGTACAGGAACGAGTCGGAGAAGAACTTGATGTAGTTCGCCAGCGCGCCGCCGCTCTTGGGATTGAAGGACAACACCAACCCGTAAAGGAACGGGTAGACGAACAGCGCCAGCAGGAACAGCACCGCCGGCAGCACCAGCAGGGTCAAGCCGTCGACGCCGCGAGCCGCGAGCCGCTGCTTCAGCGGGATCGTGTCGGGAACAGCGCTCATGCCGCCCCCCCGCCGAAGACGAGCACGCGGTCGGGATCGGCTCCCAGCGTGACGCTCGTGCCGGGTTCCAGCTTGGTGTGAGCCAGGAAGGACAGGTCGGTGCCGTCCTCCATGCGCGCGAAGCCGACGAATTCGCGGCCGCGGAACTCAGTCGAGATGATCGTCGCCTTGAGCCCGCCTTCGGCGCTCGGATTCAGGTCTTCCGGCCGGATCGCGACATGGCAGGCCGCACCCGCAGCGACCGCGCCGCGAACCCGCCCGGTCACGCTGGCAGAGCCGACCGCGACTTGCGCCACGCCGCCATCGACCGAGGTGATGCGGCCGGCCACGACGTTGCGGAAACCCATGAACTCGGCGACGTCGAGATGATCGGGCCGCGAGAACAGATCCTCCGGCACCCCGACCTGGCGGACCTCGCCGTCGCGCATCACCACGATGCGGTCGGCAAGCGACAGGGCCTCCTCCTGGTCATGCGTGACGTAGATCGTGGTCGCGCCCAGCGTGTTATGGATGCGGCGGATTTCGGCGCGCATCTCGAGGCGCAGCTTGGCGTCGAGATTGGACAGGGGCTCGTCCATCAGCACCAGCGGCGGCTCGACCACGATGGCGCGGGCGATCGCGACGCGCTGCTGCTGGCCGCCCGAAAGCTGGCCGGGGAGCTTGTCGACCTGGCTCTGCAGGCGCACCAGCGCGGCGGCCTCGTCGACGCGCTTGTCAATCTCGGCCTTGGGCAGGCCGCGCATCTTGAGCCCGAAGCCGATATTGCGGCGGACATTCATATGCGGAAACAGAGCATAGTTCTGGAACACCATGCCAAAGCCGCGCTCTTCGGGCCGCAGCGGGTCGATGCGCTTGTCGTCGAGCCAGATGCCGCCGCCCGTCGCGGGCAGGAGACCGGCGATCAGGTTCAGCGTCGTCGACTTGCCGCAGCCCGACGGGCCGAGAAGCGCGATGAACTCGCCCTTCTTGATCGTCAGGGAGACGTCTTTCAGCGCGTTGTGCGTGCCGAAATCGCGACTGAGTCGATCGAGCCTGAGCTCGTGGAAATTCGCTGCATGTATTGTCATGGAAGCCACAGGATTGAGGGCAGGCGCAGGCCGCCTGGAGCAGGCGGGAGCGAAGCGTCGAACAAGGATAAGGGGCCGGGCGAAAACACGGACAGGATCATGCGCTGAGAGGGGAGGCGGCGAGCGCTGCTGCTGGGAGATCGCACTCGAAGCGAGATGCGTCCGCGCTGGTCCTGTCCCGTGCCATGGCCTCTTCCCCGACAATGTCTACCGCTGTGTTGTTTCCTTCGGACATCGCGCCGGGTCTCCCCTTTGCAACGTCCGTGACGCCTTCCGCCTGACGACGGTTGACGCTCTGATCGCGGCATTGGTATGCTAGTATACTAGCGAGTGAGAATGCAATGACCTTCTCCACGGCGGGACAAAGCGCCGATCAGATTTACCGTGCGCTTCGGGCCAATATCCTCGACGCCGCGATCTTGCCGGGCAAGGCGATGTCGGAGGCGCGCATGGCGGCGCAGTTCGGGGTCAGCCGCACGCCGGTGCGAGAAGCCTTCAAGCGATTGGTCGATGAGGGCTTCCTCCTCGTGCGGCCGCAAGCCGGCACCTTCGTCGCGCCGATCGACCTCGCCGCCGTCCATGACAGCCAGTTCGTGCGCGAGACGCTGGAATGCCGCACCGTCGTCCTGGCGGCCGAGCGCATCGACGCCGCCGGCAAGGCGCGGCTCGATGCTCTCGTGGCGCAGCAGGGCCAGGCCATGGCGGCAGGCGACCGCAAGAGCTTCTTTCGCCTGGATGAGAGCTTCCATGCCGAATTGTCGCGCCTTGCCGGCTATCCTTCGGTCTGGAGCATGATCGAGGCCGTCAAGGCGCAGCTCGACCGGGTGCGCTGCCTCTCGCTGGAGACGCCGTCCTGGTCGGACATGATCCTCAGGGAGCACCGCGAGATCGCCGCCTGCGTCGGCCGCGGCGATGCCAGCGGCGCGGAAGCTGCGATGCGCGCGCATCTGCGTACCGTTTTCGACGCGATCGAGGCGATCGCGCAAGCGCATGTCGACGCCTTCGACAAGAGCAGGCTCGGCCCGCCACGGGACTGAGACGAGACACTGCAAGAGACTGGTAGCGCAGCAAGCGCCCGCAGGGAGAGACGTTATGGAAGAAACTTGGCGCTGGTTCGGCCCGAAGGACGCGGTCGGGCTGTCGCAGATCAGGCAGACGGGCGCGCGCGGGATCGTCACCTCCCTGCACGACATCCCCTATGGCGAGGTCTGGAGCATTGCCGCGATCGAGGAGCGCAAGGCGCTGATCGCCGCCGACCCGTCGCTCGGCCTGCGTTGGAGCGTGGTCGAGAGCCTGCCGATTCATGAGCGGATCAAGCTGAACGAGGGCGACCTCGCCCCGCTCTTCGACAATTACCGCGCCTCGATGCGCAATCTCGCCGCCTGCGGCGTCAAGACGATCTGCTACAACTTCATGCCGGTGCTGGACTGGACGCGCACCGAGCTCGCCCATCCTCTGCCCGGCGGCGGCCGCGCCTTGCGCTTCGGCATCGTCGAGTTCGCTGCCTTCGACTGCTACATGCTGGAGCGGCCGGGCGCGGAAGCCGAATTCGCTCCCGCCACCCTGGACGCCGCTCGGCATTGGGCCAAGACTGCCTCCGAGAGCACCAAGGCCCAGTTGCTGGCGACGATCATGGCCGGGCTGCCCGGCGCCTTCGACCGCTACGACGTCCCCGGCCTCCGGCGCATGCTGGACCGCTACGCCGGCATCACGCCGGCGATCCTGCGCGAGAACCTGGCGCGCTTCCTGCGCGAGATCATCCCGACCGCCGAAGAGCTCGGCATGCGCTTCGCCATCCACCCCGACGATCCGCCACGCTCGCTGATGGGCCTGCCGCGCATCGTCTCGGGCGGCGACGACATCGCCTTCGTGCTCGGGGCGGTGGACAGCATCGCCAACGGGTTGACCCTGTGCTCGGGCTCGCTCGGCGCCGGCCCGCATAACGACGTGCCTGCCATCGCCAAGCGCTTCGCCGATCGAATCCATTTCGCCCATCTGCGCAATGTCGCCAAGGAGCCGGACGGCTCCTTCATGGAAGCCGACCATCTCGACGGCGACACCGACATGGTCGCGCTGGTCTCGGTGCTGCTCGAGGAGCAGGAACGCCGCCGCCTCGCGGGCGACGAAAACTGGCGCATCCCGATGCGGCCCGACCATGGCCATGAACTGCTCGACGACATCGGCAGGCCGACCCATCCCGGCTACCCGATCATCGGCAGGCTGAAAGGCCTGGCAGAATTGCGCGGGGTGATGCGGGCCGTATCCTCGCCCAAGGGCTGGCCGCTGTCCTGAATCAAGCCCCCTTCAGGAGCGCCTCGGTGGCGCGGCGGAGCAACGGCGCCGCCGCGCCCTGGATCTCGTGATCCTGGCTCGCGCGGACGCTGGTCAATTGCGGCACAGCGAGCCCCTCCATCGCACCCTCGACCCGGAACAGCGCATCGAAATGCGCCCAGAGCCGCGCATTGGCGACCAGTGGGCCGCTGACGATGATGCGCTGGGGAAAGAGCAGGCGGCAGGCATTGGCCAGCGCCCGCGCCAGGATGCGCGCGGCGGCGTCGATCTCGGGCACGCTCATCAGGTCGCGGCTGGAGAACCGCTCGCCGAGATCGGCCTCATCCTCGTCGAGCTCGGGCCAGTGGCCGCGCAGGATCGGCAGCAGCGCCCACAGCGCCGCGCCGGTCTCCAGACAGGCCGTGTTGCCACAGCCGCAGCGCCGCTCGCCGAGTGCCGAGAAACGCCAATGGCCGATCTCCCCGAACGGGCCGCCGGCCGGCGCCAGGGGCTCGCCATCGACCGCATGGGCGAGGCCGATGCCCCAGCCCCAATGCAGCAGCAGCGTGCCGCCCGAGAAACGCCCGGGATCGCGCGCGACGCGAGCGCGCAATTCGGCGTCGAGATTGCGGCAGATCTCGACCGGGCCGGCGACGGGATCGAGCATCGCCTGGATGTCGAGATTGCGCATGCGCGGCCAGCGCGAGGCCATCAGCCAGCGCTTCTCCCGCAGATCGAGCAGGCCAGATAGTGAGACCACGGTACCGGCATGGGCCATGCCGAGCGGCGTCGCCTCCTTCAGCTCGGCCGCCAGGCCGCACATCGCGCGCGACATCGCCTCATTGTCGGCCTCGGGCGAGAGCGCGACCGTGCGCTCGGCGATTATCTGGCCGTTAAGGTCGACCAACGCCCCCATCAGCGATTGGCTGACGACATGGATCACGCTGCCGCCAATGCGCCGCGCATTTGCGATCAGAACGCCCGCCGGTCGGCCCCGCCCGGCAATTTCCCCAACGCTTTCGACGACGAGGCGGCGCGCCGCCAGATCGGCGACGACACGCGAGACGGTGGTGGAGCGCAAACCCGAAAGCTGCCCGGCCTCGGCGCGCGACTGAGCCAACCCCGTCGCAACCAGCCCATAGACCCGGGCGCGGTCACGCTCATGGGCGGTGGAGAAGGCGCTCTCGTCGAGGCCCGCAAGCGCCATCGCATCTCCTTTTAGAACCATATCGTTCAAAAATATCGATTGCCTTTATTGCGCACTTTTCTAAACTCAAACGACAGGTTTTCAAACAAAAACAAGCGTAAACGGTTCAAAAATACCATGCTCGATATCCGCATCGTTCCCGACAAGGCGACACTCGGCGCCCAGGCAGCTGCGCTCGGCGCGGCCGCGATCCGCGAGGCGCTGGCGCGCCATGGCGAGGCGACGATCATCGTCGCCACCGGCGCGAGTCAGTTCGAGGTGCTGCAGCATCTCGTCGCGGCCGAAGGCATCGACTGGTCGAAGGTCACGGCCTTCCATCTCGACGAATATGTCGGCCTGAGCGAGGCCCATCCGGCGAGCTTCCGCCGCTATCTGCGCGAGCGTTTCGTTGCTCCCCTGGGTGGAGCGGTCACCTTCATCCCCGTCGACGGCGAAAGCGACCCGCAAGCCGAGACGCAGCAGCTGAACGCGCTGATCGCCGGCAGGCGCATCGATGTCTGCTTCGCCGGTATCGGCGAGAATTGCCACCTCGCCTTCAACGACCCGCCGGCTGATTTCGAGACGACGGAGCCCTATATCGTGGTGACGCTGGACGAAGCCTGCCGCCGCCAGCAATTCGGCGAGGGCTGGTTCGAGAGCTTTGAGGCCGTGCCGCAGCGCGCGATCTCGATGAGCGTGCGGCAGATCATGACGAGCAAGCTGATCGTCCTCTCCGTGCCCGACGAGCGCAAGGCCAAGGCGACCCGCGACGCCGTCGAAGGCCCGGTGAGCCCGCTGCACCCGGCCTCGATCCTGCAGACCCACCCCAACACGGTGCTGTTCCTCGACCCGCCGGCGGCGTCGCTGCTGGCCAAGGCCTGAGGCGGCGCGATGCGGATCTCGGCCGGTCTCGTCGATCTCCAGGTCAACGGCTTCGCCGGGGTCGACTTCAACTCCGGCGCGATCACCGCCGCCGAACTGGACCGGGCGCTGGAAGCGATGCTCGCAACCGGCGTCATCACTTGCCTGCCGACGATCATCACCGCCCATCCTGATGAATTGGAGGCGCGCTTCAAGGCGCTCGATGCCGCGGTCGCCGCCAGCCGGCTGGGGCCGGCGATGTGCCCTGGCTACCATCTCGAAGGCCCCTTCCTGAATCCCGCCGCCGGCTATGCCGGCTGCCACCCGCCCGATGCGATGACGGCAGCTGACCCCACCCTCGTCGAAAGCCTGCAGAAGGGGCTCAAGCGGCCGATCCTGATGGTGACGATCGCGCCGGAAGTTGCGGGCGCCGCAGCGCTGATCCAGGCCATGGCCCGGCAAGGACGCATCGTCGCGCTCGGCCACACCGCCGCCGATTTCGATCAGGTCGCGGCTGCAGCCGAAGCCGGCGCGACGCTCTCGACCCATCTCGGCAACGGCATGCCGCAGACTGCCCACAAGCTCGCCAACCCGATCTTCGCCCAGCTCGCCGAGGACCGGATGTGGGCAAGCTTCATCGCCGACGGCATCCACATCCATCCCAAGGCCCTGCAATCGCTGATCCGGGCCAAGGGATTGGCACGCTCGATCCTCGTCACCGACGCAGTGGTCGGCGCGGCAGCCAAACCAGGCCGCTACGATTTCGCCGGCATGAGCGTCGAGCGCCTCGCCGACGGCTCGGTCCGGCAGGCTGGGACCGCCCTGCTCGCGGGCTCGGCGCTGTGCCTCGATGCGGCAATCCGCAACGTCGTCGCCTGGGGGCTCGCAACCCCGGATGAAGCGATCGCGATGGCCTCGCACCACCCGCTCGCCGTGCTTGCGCCGGCCTTGGCCGCTCACGGTATCGCGCTCGCGGACAGCGAGGTCGAATGGTCCGACGACCTCAAGGTCCGGCGCGTGCGCATCGACAGAATCGAACGCCGTTTCGGCACGATCGAGACGGTGCATTAGAGCGTTTTCGAGCGAAGTGGATACCGGTTCGCGTGAAGAAAACGCGTTGGAACTAGCCAGTCACAACAACAGGGGAGAGACCGGATGAAACAGGATCTTACGAGCATCAACCGCCGCACGGTGCTAGGCGGTCTGGGCGCAATCGCAGCCGGTGCGCCCAGCGCTTTCGCGGCGTCGCCAGCGCTGCCGAGCGCGCCGGTCACAATCAGCATCATCGATGTCGGCGGCGCGCTCGCCCTGATGCAGAAAGCCTTCGAGGATTACCGCACGGCCAACCCCAAGCTGGTCTCGCGCATCGCCTTCGTGAAGGCGCCCGCGCCTGAGCTCGCCAGCAAGATCAAGGCGCAGCAGGATGCCGGCCGCGCCGATCTCGACCTCGTCCTCACCGGCAGCGACGGCCTCGCCGCCGGGCTCGACCAGAAGCTCTGGCTGAAGATCCTGCCCGATTTCGCCGACAAATTCCCAAAGATCGAAGAGAACTACGAGCCGGCGGCGCTCAACCTGCACAAGGTCCAGGGCGACGGCTTCGGCGTCGTGGTCAATTACTACCCGTCAGGCCCGCTGCTCGAATACGCCCCCGAGCGGGTGAAAGCTGTGCCGACGACGGCCGAAGAGCTGCTCGCCTGGGCCAAGGCCAATCCGGGCCGCTTCATGTATGCCCGCCCGACCAATTCGGGACCGGGCCGCACCTTCATGATGGGCCTGCCCTATATCCTCGGCGACAAGGACCCGCAGGACCCGCTCGGTGGCTGGGACAAGACCTGGGCCTATCTCCAGGAACTCGGCCAATACGTCGAATATTATCCAACCGGCACCGGCGCGACGATGAAGGAGTTCGGCGACGGCTCGCGCGACATCATCATCTCCACCACCGGCTGGGACATCAACCCGCGCGCGCTCGGCATCGTCCCGAAAGAGGCGAAGATCCAGACGCTGAAAGGCTTCCACTGGGTCTCGGACGCCTTCTTCATGTGCGTGCCCAAGGGCGTCCCCAACGACCGGCTCGCCGTGGTGCTCGACATGATGGCCTATGTGCTGACGCCCAAGGCGCAGGCCTATGCCTATGACGAGGGCTATCTTTATCCGGGCCCGGCGGTGAAGAACGTCCCGCTCTCGCTCGCCCCGGAAAGCAGCCAGAAGGTCATCGCCGAATTCGGCCGACCGGAATATGCCGACCTCATCGCCAACAACCCGATCGAACTGCCGCTGAAGCCCGAGAAGATGGTCGTGGCCTTCCGCAAATGGGACGAGCTGGTCGGCGCGAAACGCGCGCGGTAGGGCGTAGAGTTTCCGCTCGGAAGCACATCGTCATCCCGGGCGACCCACCGGGTCCGGCTTTCAGCCGGCCCGATGGCAGGCTACGGGAGATCCGGGATCCATCCCTGAACCTCCCCGGTCAGCGCTCCGGAATGGATCCCGGGTCTGCGCGGAGTTTATCCTTGGGCCGATCGAAGATCGGACCCGAGGGCTCCGCCCGGGATGACCGCGCGCTTGGGGGCTAGGCGCGAGACATTGAGCTGAGCCTCGTCACTTCGGTCAGCCCCTCAGGTGATGCGGCGCACGCTCTCGGCGATCTCCTCCGGCTCGAAGAGCCGCTTCCAGTCCGGCTTGAGGATCGTGTCCTTGCCGAAGACGATCGCCTTGTTGCAGGCGTCGGAGAACACGCCCTGGACCTGCTCGAAGGTCACGGCGGCGAGGATGTTCATATGGCCGAGCAGGAAGTCGCGCGCCGCCTCGCGCGGCACGCCGCGCGCGATCGCCTCTTCCATCGCCTCGCGCATCGCATCCAGCAGCGTGGCGCAGACGGTTTCCGACAGGCCGGGCTCCAGGATCGCCATCTGCTCGACCGTGACCCGATGCGAGCGCATCACCGGCGCCCAGATCGCGCGTGCGACCTCCTCGCCGAGCGCATAATGCGCGTCGGGCCCCTGCATCAATGCGTTGACGATATGCTGCTTGGCGGCGATGCCGCCGAAATGATCCGCCTTCGCCGCCGGATCGGTCTCGTCGTTGAAGATCGGCGGATGGCACGGGTGAGTGACGAAATAAGTGATGTCGGCGCGCTCAGGCAGATGGCCGGCATGCGGGGCGGCGGCATCGAGGATGACCACCATCGTGCCGGGGCTAAGCGTGGGCACAAGATCATGCGCGACCGCGCCGACAGCGGTATCGGGCACCGCCAGCACCACGACATCGGCGCCGATAATAGCCTCGGCCGCGTCGACACAGTCCACGCCATAGGCCTGCTTCACGCGCTCGCGGCCGGCCGGGCTGACCTCGACATGGCGCGTCTGGAAACGCGACCCGGCCAGGTTGCGCCCAAGCCGCATCCCCATCTTTCCGCCAGCGCCGAACAATGCAACGACCGTCATGCTTCTCTCCCGATAGCCGCCTGCTTGAGCAGGCTGTTTGGTATGCAAGCTGTTTGGTATGGTTGAACCCGGCTCATCGTGAGAGACGGCCTCCCGGGATCAAAGCCGCTGCGCCCGCGCCTGGCAAGCCATAGAGCGCCGGACGCCAGCAGCTAGCGCTCGATCCGCGTCGAGAGGATGATCGAGGACATCGTCCGCTCGACACCCTCCAACCCGCCGATGCGGTCGATGAGCTGGTCGAGCTCGCCGATCGAGGGCGCCACCACGATCGCGATCATGTCGAAATGCCCGCTGACCGAATGCAGCGTCCGGACCTCCGGAATGCGGCGCAGCTCCGCCTCGACCTTGGGCGCGAGCTTCGGCATCGCCGTGATCAGCACATGCGCCTTGACCAGCCCCTTCTCGTGATCGTCGGAGAGGCGAGCGGTATAGCCGGCGATGACGCCGCGCCGCTCCAGCCGCTCGATCCGGCTTTGCACGGTGGTGCGCGACAAGCCGAGCTTGCGCCCGAGCTCGGCGACCGGCGCGCGGGCGTTCTCGGTCAAGAGCACGAGCAGGAGGCGGTCAGTCTGGTCGATCGTCATCTTGCACAATGCTTACGGCGATCTGCCGAAAAATACCATATGAATCGTCGCGTTCATGGCTTCTATCCGATGAAGCCGCGAGCGACCATCGCTCTCAAGAACAGCGACTGAGGGCGAAGACGATGCGGGACGTGGTGGTGGTTGGCGCAGGCAAGATCGGGGCGACGATCGCCGATCTGCTCGGCGGAAGCGGCGATTACCGCGTCATCGTGGCCGATCGCTCCGACGTTCAGCTCGCCGGCATCCGCAAGAGCGCGACCGTCTCGACCCAGACGATCGACATCGCCGATGCCGCGGCCCTGAACCGCCTGCTCGCCGGCCGCTTCGCCGTGCTGAGCGCAGCCCCCTACGATCTGACGACGCGGATCGCAGAAGCTGCCGCCCCGCTCGGCGTGCACTATCTCGACCTGACCGAGGATGTCGCGAGCACGAAGCGCGTCAAGGAGCTGGCTGTCGACGCCAAGGCCGCGCTGATCCCGCAATGCGGTCTTGCGCCCGGCTTCATCTCGATCGTGGCCGCCGATCTGGCGCGCGATTTCGACACGCTGGACTCGCTCAAGCTCCGGGTCGGCGCCTTGCCGCAATATCCCTCCAACGCGCTCGGCTACAACCTGACCTGGAGCACGGACGGGATCATCAACGAATATTGCGAGCCCTGCGAGGCGATCGCCAATGGCGAGCATGTCCTTGTCCCGGCGCTGGAGGAGCGCGAGGAGTTTTCGCTCGACGGCGTCACCTACGAGGCCTTCAACACCTCGGGCGGGCTCGGCACGCTCTGCGAGACGCTGGCCGGCAAGGTCCGCACGCTGAACTACCGCACCATCCGCTACCCCGGCCATTGCACCCTCATGAAAGTGCTGCTGCAGGATCTGCGCCTGGCCGATCGTCGCGACGTGCTGAAGGACATCTTCGAGAACGCGCTGCCGAGCACCTTGCAGGACGTCGTCATCGTCTTCGTCACGGTGAGCGGACGCAAAGGTGGCCGCCTCGTGCAGGAGACCTACGCCCACAAGATCTATAGCGGCCTGGTCGACGGCGTGACGCGCAGCGCCATCCAGATCACCACCGCGGCCGGCATCTGCACGGTGCTCGATCTGCTTGCGGGCGGAACCCTCCCGCAAAGCGGCTTCGTCCGGCAGGAGGACATCACGCTTCAGGCCTTCCTCGCCAACCGCTTCGGCAAGGTCTATGCCCGGGCGCAAGACCATGGCGACATGCCGGCGACCGAGACCAGCCGCGCCGCCTGACAAGGCGGCGAGCATATCCGCCCGGGCTCGGCAAGCGCCCGGATGCAGGGAGCACATGCACGCAAGGGAATTGGCAGCGACCCTAACGACCAGCCACAAGAGTCGAAAAGGGTATTGGGACGGGAAACGACCAGAGCAGGATGCGAGAGGGCCGGCACCGGCTTTCGCGTGAAACCTGCTCTTGATCCGGCTCTGGGAGGGCGGAGAGGCGATGGGGCGGCGCGTACTGATCGCGGAATTCATGCATGAGACGAACACCTTCAGCGTTCAGCTCACTGGCCAGGACGCCTTCGAGGCGCATGGCGTCTATCTCGGCAACGCTATCCCGCAAGCGTTTCGTGGCACGCGAACCGCAATGGGCGCAGCCTTCGAGGCCGCCGAGAATTTCGGCTGGAGCCTCGTTCACCCGCTCGTGACGGGCGCCAACCCCTCCGGCCGCGTCTTGGACGCGGCTTTCGAGCTCTTCGCCGGCCATATCCTTAACGCCAGCGCCAGCGCCGGCGTCGACGGCGTGCTGCTGCATCTCCACGGCGCGATGGCGACGGAAAGTTCCGATGATGGCGAGGGCGAATTGCTCGCCCGGCTGCGCAAGCGGCTCGGTCCCGACATCCCGATCGTCGCCGTGCTCGACCTCCACGCCACCCTGACGCAGCTCATGGCCGACAGTGCCAATGCGCTGATCTCCTACCGCACCTATCCCCATATCGATCAGTACGAGCGGAGCTGGCAGGGTGCGCGCTTGCTCGAACGAGCCATGGCCGGCGAGATCAGGCCGAAGGTTGCGGTCGCCCGCCGCCCGATCCTCTACGCGCTCGACGGGGGCCGCACGACCTCGCCGCCCTTCAAGGAATTGCTGCGCCGGGGCGACACGCTGGAGGCCTCCGGCGAGGCACTGGTGGTCAGCGTGCAGGCCGGCTTCTCCTCCGCCGATGTCCACGATATCGGCCCCTCCGTCGCCGTTACCGCCAATGATCGCGGCCAGGCCCAGGCCATTGCCGAAGAGCTGATGGACTATGCCTGGGAGCAGCGGCATTTCTCCTCGATCAGCTTCACGCCGCTGGCGGAGGCCATGGCCCGCGCCAAGGCTGGCGAAGGACGACATGACAAGCCGCTGCTGATCTCGGACTATTCCGACAATCCGGGCTCCGGCGCCTATGGCGACGCGACCAATCTGCTGCGCGCCGTGCTCGATACCGGGCTCCGCAATGTCGGCTTCCACGCCATTCGCGATCCGCAGGCCGCTCTTGCAGCCCAGGCAGCCGGCGTCGGCAACCGGGTCCGGCTCAAGCTCGGCGGCAAGGTCGATCCGTCGACGGGTGGCGGGCCGCTCGATCTCGACGCCCATGTCGTGGCGCTGACCGACGGCCACTTCATCGCCTATGGCCCGATGGGCGGTGGCGTCTGGCGCAATTACGGCCTCTCGGCCCTGCTGCGCGTCGACGATGTCGAGATCATCGTGATCACTCATAATGGCCAGGCGACCGATCTCGCCCAGTTCACCTCGCTCGGCGTCGATCCGGCCCGCAAATCGACCCTGATCGTCAAATCGATGCAGCATTTCCGCGCCGCCTTCGAGCCCGTCGCATGCGAGGTGCTCGAGGTCGACACCGGCGCGCTCTCGACCCGCAACTTCAAGACCCGGCCCTACCGCAAGGTGCGCCGGCCGATCTTCCCGCTCGACGACATCTGACGACCGGCCCTGAAGCGCCGGCGACCACAAGGCAATCGGAGGACAGCGATGACCAAGGCGAGCGACGTGGCAACGAGGTCCCGCCCATGAGCGTGCAGGCCGATATCGTATTGCGGAATGGCCCGATCTGGTGCGGCCGCGAGGATGGGGTCAAGCAGGCGCTGGCGCTCTGGCAGGGCAAGGTGCTCGCCACAGGCCAGGACAGCGAGATCGCGCCGCTGATCGGCCCCAGGACACGGGTCATCGATCTTAAGGGGCGGCTGGCGACGCCGGGCCTGAACGATTCCCATCTCCATCTGGTCTCGCTCGGGCTGACCATGGACTGGGTCGATTCCAAGCCCGCCGCTGCCCCGACGCTGGAGGCATTGCTCAGCGCCATCGCGGCCCGCGCCGCCAAGGCCAAGCCCGGCGAATGGATCCTGTCGCGGGGCTACGACCAGACCAAGCTCGACACCGGCCGTCATCCCTTCCGCGAGGAACTCGACCGCGCCGCCCCCGACAATCCGGTCATGCTGGTGCGAACCTGCGGCCATATCGCGATCTGCAATTCGGCGGCGCTCGCGCTCGGCGGCATCGACGAAGCCTCGCCGACGCCGCAAGGCGGCCTGATCGAACAGCAGAACGGCCGGCTCACCGGCCTGCTCGCCGAGAACGCCCGTGCCCCGATCCAGGCCGCGATCCCGCTGCCGAGCGAGGCCGAGATCGTCGCCGCGATCGAGCGCGCCGGGCATTACCTGCTCTCGCTCGGCATCACCAGCTGCATGGATGCCGCTGTCGGCCAGAAGGCGGGCTTTGCCGAGATCGCCGCCTATCACCGCGCCAAGCGCGACGGCCGCCTGCCGGTGCGCACCTGGCTGACCCTGCTCGGCGACGAGGGCCGTTCGATCGTGCCGCAATGCTACGCCGCCGGGCTGATCTCGGGCACCGGCGACGACATGCTGATGATCGGCGCGGTGAAGCTTTTCCTCGACGGCTCGGCCGGCGGCCGCACCGCCTGGATGAGCCAGCCCTATCTTGGCGACGACAAGACCACCGGCGTCTGGATGCTGGACGATGCTGAACTCGAGCGCATGGTCATGGATATCCATGCCAAGGGCTATCAGCTCGCCTGCCATGCCATCGGCGATGCCGCGATCGAGCAATTGATCACGGCTTATGAGAAGGCGTTAAAGGCCCATCCAGACCCGGACCGGCGCCATCGCGTCGAACATTGCGGTTTCTCCACGCCCAGGCAGCATGGGCGCATGGTCGCGGCCGGTATCTACCCCTGCCCGCAGCAGGTCTTCATCCATGATTTCGGCGATGCCTATGTCAAGGTGCTCGGGCCGGAACGCGCTCTGCCGAGCTATCCGTTCAGAACCTGGTTCGATCTCGGCCTGAAGCCTGCGACCGGCAGCGACGCGCCGGTCTGCGACCCCGATCCCTTCCCGAATTTCCACGCCATGCTGACCCGCCAGACTTGGCGCGGCACGGTGATGGACGAGGCCCAGCGCGTCTCGATCGAAGAGGCTTTGCAAGCCTACACCGAGTTCGGCGCCTTCTCGCAGAAGCAGGAGGCCGTGAAGGGCAGGCTCGCCCCCGGTTTCCTGGCCGATGTCGCGGTGTTCTCGCGCGACCTGCTGACGGCAGCGCCCGACGAGATCTTGAAGGACACGCGCTGCGATCTGACGATCCTGAACGGGCAGATCGTCCATGATCGGCTCGGTCTCGCCTGAAACCATCTCCGAGAGGGAGGACGCGCGCCTGAACTCCGTTATAGTTCCAAATGGAAGTAATCGATTCCGGCAAGAACGCCGGGACGGAATTTAAAAAACTGGGAGGAACTACCGTGCTCAAGAAATTAGTCTTCACGACCGCGCTGACGCTGGCAGCGTTCAGCGTGCAAAACTTCGGCGCCCAGGCGCAGGAACCACGCAAGGGCGGCACCATCCGCTTCACCGCGCCTTATGCGGCCTCCTTCGTCAGCAATGACAGCCACGTCTCCAACCAGATCCAGGACGACATCTACGGCAAGGCGCTGCACCGCTCGCTCTACAATTGGGATTCGGCCAACAACAAGCCGGTGCTGGAGCTCGCCAAGAGCGTCGAGGTTTCGGCCGACGGCCTCGTCCACACCTTCAAGCTCAGGGATGACGCGCTTTTCCATAACGGCCGCAAGATGGTCGCCGACGACATCATCTGGACCTTCACGCGCCTGATGGACGGCTCGAAGAGCTATCCTGCCGCGCGCTATGTCCGTCTGCTCAAGGGCGCGATCGATGTCGAGAAGGGCCAGGCCAAGGAGATCGCAGGCCTCAGGAGGATCGACGATTTCACACTCGAGATGACCTTCACCGAGCGCACCGAGCCCGGCTTCCTCTTCAACTTCGCGACGACCTCGATCTACCCTGCCAAGGAGGCCCAGGCGCCGGACTTCTTCAACAAGCCGATCGGCCTCGGCCCGTTCAAATTCGTCGAGCATGTTCCCGGCTCGCGCATGGTCTTCGAGCGCTGGGAGAAGTTCTATAAGCCCGGCAAGCCCTATGCCGACAAGCTGGTGATCTCGCCGATGGGAGAGGCTGCCGCCCGCGACGTCGCCTTCCGCAACAAGGAGATCGACGTCTCCATCCTGGGGCCGACACAATATGTCGCCTACAAGGCCGACCCCAACCTGTCGAAGGGCATCCTCGAGGTCGCCGAGGTCTTCACCCGCAATATGGGCATGAATCCAGGCTTCAAGCCCTTTGCCGACAAGCGCGTGCGCCAGGCGATCAACCACGCCATCGACAGCGAATTGATCATCAAGCGCCTCGTCCGCGACAAGGCCTATCGCGCCACCGGCTGGCTGCCGCTCTCCTCGCCCGCCTATGACAAGGCGATGCAGCCTTATGACTTCAATCCCGAGAAGGCCAAGAAGCTCCTGACCGAGGCCGGCTATCCCGACGGCTTCGAATTCGAATGGACGGCGACGCCCAATGAGAGCTGGGGCATGCCGATTGTCGAGGCAACGATCCCGATGCTGGCCAAGGTCGGCATCAAGGTGAAGGTCAAGCCGGTCGAAGGCTCGGCGCTGGGTGGCATCGTCGCGAAGGGCGATTTCCAGGCCTATATCTGGTCGAACACCTCGGGGCCCGACCCGCTGACGGCGATGAAGTGCTTCCACTCGGCGACGCCGCAGAGCGCCTGCAACTACACCACCTACAAGAACCCCGCGGTCGACAAATTGCTCGACGAGGCCGGCACCACCGGCGACGCCGTCAAGCGCCTCGACCTCGTCAAACAGGCCAATGCGATCGTCTATGCCGACGCGCCGGTCTGGTTCTTCAACTACAACAAGGCGGTGCTGGCCTATCAGCCCTGGCTGCACGGCCTGCAGCCGAACGCGACGGAGCTTGCCCTGCAATATTTCGAGGATCTCTGGGTCGACGCCTCCTCGCCGGCGGCGAAGTAACCCTCCCGCGCCAAGTCCCTACGCCCGGCGGCTCGTTCCGCCGGGCGTTCATGGCCAGGAGCTGCCCATGCTGCCCTATGTCTTCAAGCGACTGCTGCAGGCCGTGCCGATCCTGCTCGCCGTCGCGGCGCTGGTCTTCGTAATGTTCAGCGTGATCCCCGGCGACTTCGCATCCACACAGTCGTCCGATGGCCGCGCGGTCATCGATGCAGAGGCGGTGGCGCGGATGAACACGCAGTTCGGTCTCGACGAACCCGTGCATGTGCGCTTTGGCAAATATGCCGCGAAACTGCTGACATTGGACCTCGGGACATCCTTCAGAACACGCCAGCCCGTGATCAATTCACTGTCGGAGCGGATCTGGCCCAGCTTGCAGCTTGCCATGGCCGCGATGCTGTTTGCGATCGCCTTCGGCGTCCCGCTTGGCTTTCTTGCCGCTCTCAAGCCCGGCGGATGGCTCGACATGCAGTCGATGGTCGTCGCCGTCTCCGGCTTGTCTCTGCCCCAGTTCTGGCTCGGCCTGATGCTGATGTACACCTTCGCCCTTTTGCTCGGCTGGTTCCCCAGTTTCGGCTATGGCGACGGCAATCCGCGCTATCTCGTGCTGCCGGCTGTCGCGCTCGGCGTGGCGCCGCTGGCCCTGCTGGCACGAACCACGCGGGCTGCCGTGCTCGAGGTGATGAACGCAGACTTCGTCCGCACCGCGCGCGCCAAAGGCAACAGCGAAGTCCGGGTGATGCGCTGGCATGTGGCGCGCAACGCGGCCGTCATCGTGCTGACGACGCTCGGCCTGCAGTTCGGCTCGATCATGGGCGGCGCCGTCGTGATCGAGAAGCTGTTCGCCTGGCCGGGAATCGGGTCGCTGCTGGTCGATAGCGTCTCGTTGCGCGACATACCCGTCGTCCAGGCCTGCATCCTGCTGCTCGTGCTGTTCTTCCTCATCGTCAATATCGTCGTGGACGTGCTCTGCGCGTTAATCGATCCACGCATCAAATACAGCTAGGATCGAGTAAGCCTATGAAATTTAGAGCTAATCTCTGGATCGGCGGCGTGCTTTTCGCGGCTGTAATCGTCGGTGGCACTCTGGCGCCCTGGCTGGCGCATACAGATCCGGTCATGGACGCCAACCTGATGAATGCCGAGGTGCCTCCCGGCAGCGAGTTCTGGTTCGGCACCGACGCGCAGGGGCGCGACATCTACAGCCGCGTGCTCTACGGCGCGCGCATCTCGTTGACCGTCGGCATCGTCTCGCAGTTGATCAACACCCTGATCGGGGTCGCACTCGGACTATCGGCGGGCTATTGGGGCGGCTGGTGGGATGATTTCGTCAACGGCCTGACCAATCTGATGCTCTCGATCCCTTCGCTGATCTTCGCCCTCGCCATCATGGCGATCCTGCAGCCCGGCCTGACCAGCCTCCTGATCGCGCTCGGGCTGACCAACTGGTCCTATACCTGCCGACTTTCGCGGGCGGCGACGCTTTCGATCAAGCAGCAGGGCTATGTCGAGGCGGCGCGCTCCTTCGGCAGCGGCAATACGCGGATCATGCTCAAACAGATCCTGCCCAATATCGCCGGCCCGATCATCGTCATCGGCACGCTGGGCATGGGCGGGGCGGTGCTGGCGGAGGCTGCCCTGTCCTTCCTCGGCCTGGGCATCCGCCCGCCTTTCCCAAGCTGGGGCTCGATGCTCTCGGATGCGCGCGACCAGATCACCACCGCACCCTGGATCTCGGTCTTTCCCGGACTTGCCATCTTCATGACCGTCCTCGGCCTCAACCTGCTGGGCGACGGCCTGCGCGACATCCTCGACCCGCAATCGCAATCGCGCCGCGCCTGAGCAGTCATCCCCTTAAAGCCGAGACCGAGACCATGACGACCGAACCTGCCCCTGATGCCGCCCTCGATCTCGCGCCACTGGAAAGCGTGCGCTTCCACGGCCTCAAGGCCGGCCCGAGGCTGATCGTGCTCGGCGCGGTCCATGGCAACGAGACCTGTGGACCCAACGCCATCGCTCGCGCCATTGCTGATTGCCGGGAGGGCCGGCTGACGGTCCTGCGCGGCGAGGTCACTTTCCTGCCCGTCGCCAATCCCAAGGCCTATCGGCAGAACACCCGTGAGGGCGACCGCAACCTCAACCGCGACCTGCGCGAGAAGCCCCTGCCCGCCGATAATGAGGATCGGATCGGCAACCGCCTCTGCGCCCTGCTGCGCCAGCACGATGTCCTGCTCGACATCCACTCCTTCAAGGGCGAGGGCGAGCCCTTCGTCTTCTTCGGCCCCGAGAACAACATCGGCGAGCTCGAAGCCTTCCGTCATGCCACGGAGGAAGCGGCTTTCGCAGCCTGCCTCGGCCCCGACATCCTGACCCATGGCTGGCTTCCCATCTATGCCCGCCAGATCGCCGCGCGCGAACGGTTGAACCTCCCGCCGCTCTCGGTCACGGAGGGCTTCGGCACCACGGAATACATGCGCTTCGCGGGGGGCTACGGCGTCACGCTGGAATGCGGCCGGCATGACGACCCCAACTCGGCGAATGTCGGCCATGCCGCGATCCGCAACGCGCTCAGCCATCTCGGGCTGGTCGATGCGCCGCCGCCCGCGCCCTTGCAGCGCACGGTGATCGAGATGGTCGATCAGGTGCTCTGCGAAGCGGAGGGCGACCGTCTCGAAGGGGTCTGGAAGACCGGCGACCGCATCGCGGCCGGCCAGCTGATCGCGCGGCGCGCCAATGGCGACCCGGTCGCGGCAGCCCATGACGGCTTCACCATCTTTCCCAACGCCACCGCCAAGCTCGGCGAAGGCATCTGCTGTCTCGGCGTGGCGAGCACGCGCCACCCGTAGCCACTGCCGAGCCGGTTCTAGATGATCTCGGAGACCAGCTTCGCGATCAGGCTGTTGGACAGGATGACCGGCAAACCGGAAGCCTCCGCCGCCTCGCGGCGGTGGCTCTCGACGAAGCCCATGCAGTCCATCAGCAGGATTTGCGCGCCGCGCTCGGCGAGATCGCACGCGGCCTCCGCCAGCGCCGGGCTCGGCTCCGCATAGGGAGAGGCCGCGCCATAGAGCGGCTCCTGGCCGAGCCCCGCCCATTTGCCGGCTTCGCTGGCGATCTGCTCCGGAATCGGCACGATGATGCCGAGCCGCGCGCCCTGCGTCAGGGCAGCCACGGTCGGCGGCAGGATGCGGTCGGGCTCGATCAGGCGCGCATGATCACAGGTCAGCGTCTCGAAACGGCCGGTGCAGAGCATCAGGATCGTGCTGCAGCCCTCAGCCTCCAGCATGGCGAGCTTGGCCTGCGCCGCAGCTTCCGTCTTGCTCCTGTCGATGATCACAGAGGAGCCGTCGAGCAGTTTGGTGATCAGCATCGCCTCACCCGGACGGGCTGCGAAATCACGCTCGATCTCGGCTCGGCTCAGGCCATCGAGCACGCCGGCATGCTGGCGCGGCGTCCCCGCATCGATGACGGCGTCGAGAATGGGCGTGATGTCGGCGCGCGGCGCCTGGCCGATGGTGAGCGTGCCGAGTTTGCGGGCCGTCATCGTCATGATGGGATCTCGTCGTTTTGGGGCGGCCTGCGTGCCGGGAGGAGCCCCGGCACGCAGGCTCAGGAGCTCAGCGCTTGAAGCCCTTCAGCACGGAGTCGAAGAAGCTGAAGATCGCATCGCCCGCGATGACGCCGGCGGCAAAGACCTCCATGTCGCCTTCGCCGCTCGCGCCACGCAGCTTCTCCCAGATCAATCGGCAGACGATGCCGGTCAGCACGGCCCAGCCCGCCATCGGGAAGTTGATCAGCAGGCCGGTCGCGAAAAGCACGCCGATCTGGCGCTTGGGACCGCCGATGAACTGCAGGATCGCGCCCGGAATCGCCCACATGAACAGCGACCAGGCAACGCCTGGGGCCACGCCCGCCTTGATCGTCGCGGCATAGACCTTGTCGACCGGAGCCACGAGGTTCTGGGCGAAATAGCTCTGATAGGAGACCAGGACCACGATGCCGGCGATGACGAAGGCGAACATCGCCGCGAAGAGCTGCTGGCGGCGGCCGTCGAGTTCGAAGGCGGGATCGACGCCATTGCCGCGCAGGATGTAGCCGGCCTTGAGGTCGTAGCCCATATCGGCGAAGGCCGGCCCCGTCGCAGCGGAGAAGCCGACGAGCAAGGCGAGCGCGGGGATGGGGAAGCCGATCAGCATGCCGATGATCAGCGTGATCAGCGCCACCGCGAAGGCCGGGAACCAGCCGGAATGCATCGCCGCCAGGCCGACGATCAATTCATGCACATAGGCCGCAAAGGCCGCATAAAGCACGAACAGGATCAGCATGCCGATCGACATGTCGCTCATCAGCCCGCCGGCGAGCGCGATGAACACGGCGATGACGAGATAGCCGATAGTGCCCAGCCCGAGCGCGCGGCGCACCGCGGCATCCGACGTACCCGCGGCAGCCTCGGCCTTCCGGGCGGCCTCGTTGCGCTGCATCAGCAGTTGCACCACCTGGAACAGCGCGACGACGCCCGCGCCGATCATGAAGCCGTGCGGGATATAGGCCGCCATCAGATCGCCCTTGGGGATCAACGTGGCAAAGGTCTCGTTGTTGAAGAGCTGGCCGGAATAGCCGCGCAGCAACAGGCCGACGCCGAACATCGTCAGCGCCCAGATATTGCCGATGAAGGCGACGCCGAAAGCCGACATCGGAATGCCGGAGACGGCAGTCGAGCCGACGAAGCCGATCGCCGCCAGCGGGATCTTGATGAAGGACACGGCGATGCCGGTGACGAAGCCGACACCCATCAGCACCGCCTTGCGGCCACCCTCGTCGCCGGCCTTGATCGCCTCGGCGGCGGCAACGCCCGGCGGCCAGGCCCCGGTCGCCGGGAAGACGCGCGAGTCGAACATCCGATAGAGCAGATAGGCGTCGAGCAGCATCGCCATGAAGGCGCCGGCGAACATCGGCAGGACCAGATCGGGGCGCCCGAGCAGGAAGGGGATGCCGATCGGCAGGAGCAGGCTGTTGGCGGCGCCGAAGGTCGCTGACGAGATCGCGCTCTGCGCCAGGTTCTGCACATGGATCGAGCGGTAGCGCAGGAACAGCCCGAGCGGCAGGCGCGCCAGCGCCATCGCCGCCATCGCGCCGATCAGCGAGGTGTTGGCGGTGACGCCGAGCGACACCAAAAGCTGCATGCCGATGATGGCGCCGAAAACGCTGAGGATGCCGATCAGTATCAGCGTCGCCGGCTCGAACAGGCTCGGGTGCTTCTGCGGCCCTGCCCCGGTAGGTTCAGTCATAGGTAGTCCCCCTCTTTGCCCCTTTCGGGCTTGAACGCCGATTGGCGATGATCTCAGCCGGCGGCAAACGCGCCGGACTTGGTCTTCTCCTCGTCCTGCAGCGCCTCTCCGCCCGCGGCGCCGTAGTCGCGCCTGGCAGCCTCCGGCGAGACGAAGCCCAGGGCGATGTCGCGGGCGATGGCGTCGGGAGAGCGTTCGGAAGCCGCGCCATAGCCGGCGCCGCCGGCCAGGACGAGTTCGACGATCTCATCGGGATGCATGACCTGGACCAGCTGGCCGGTGCCGACATCCTTGAGCACTTCGCCGGCCTCATCGAGCACGCGGCCCGAGGCGCCGCCGCCCGGCTTGCCGCCGAACAGACCGGGGATCGGGTTGTTGACGCCTTCCGGATAGAGCGAGACCAAGGTCGGCAGGCCGTCGGCTGCGAGCTTGCGCAGCTTGACGCGCTGGCCGAGGCCGCCGCGCTGCTGACCGGCGCCGCCGGAATCCTGGAGATAGGTCTTCTCGACAACCAGCACCGGGACGCGCGCCTCGAAGGTCTCGATCGAGGTATTGGCCGCCGAGGTCGGGTAGAGCAGGCCCGATTTGCCGTCGCCATGAGCGGAGCCGCCCTGCCCCCCACCGACGAAGAGCATGTCGGAATAGGTGCTGCCGGCCTCGTCCCGGCCATAGACATTGGCCGCCACGGGCAGGCCGGTGAAGGCCTGGACCTGTTTCGGCGCGGCCTGCGATAGCGCCCGGAAGATGTTGGGCGCGATGTACCAGCCGGTGCGCGTGCGCAGATTGACCGCCAGCGGCTTGTCGCAGTTCAGGATCGAGCCCTTAGGCACATCGAGCGTGAAGGCGCGGTAGCAACCGGCATTGCCGCGCACATTCGGCGTCAGCATGCATTTCAGCGGGTAGGTCGCATGCGCGCTGGTATAGTTCAGCGTGCAGTTCAGCCCGCCCTGCGCCAGCTGCGGCGGTGCGCCGGCGAAGTCGAGATGGATCGTGTCGCCCTTCACCGTCAGCGCCAGCGGATAGGTCATCGGCGTGCCCAACGGGTTGTTCGAGACGGTGCCGTGATAGGTTCCGTCCGGCAGCGCCGAGATCGCCTCGCGCATCGCCTTTTCCGAACGGTTCTGCACCACGAAGGCGAGCGCGCGCAGATCCTGCATGCCGTAATCGGCCATGAAGGACTGGAGGCGCTCGGCGCCGATAGCGTTGGCCGCCACGAAGGAGTGCAGGTCGCCGAGCACCTGCTCGGAATTGCGGACGTTCTCGCCGAGCAGCCTGACCAGCGTCTCGTTGATCGCGCCGGCCTCGTAGAGCTTCATCGGCGGGATCTGGAAGCCTTCCTCATAGATCTCGCGGGCCCGCAACGAGTCCTTGGTGCCGCCGATGTCGGAGACATGGCCGACGGTGCCCATCAGGCCGACGACGCGCTCGCCCAGGAAGACCGGCGTGACGATGGCGATGTCGAAGAGATGCCCGGCGCAGAGCCAGGGATCATTGGTGATCAGCACGTCGCCGGGCTTCAGCGTCTCGGCCGGGTAGCGCTCCAGCAGCGCCTTGACCGCGCGCGGCAGCGTCAGGTTGAACACCGGCATGGCGCGCGGGCTATGCGCCAGCGTCTCGCCCTCGGGATCCAGCAATTCGCAGGCGAAGTCCTGCGATTCCGAGATCACAAGCGAGAAGGCGGTGCGGCAGACGGTCAGCCACATCTCCTCGACGACGTTGACGAGGCGGCTCCACATGATCTCGAGTGAGATCGGATCGGCCTCGATGCGGCGCGCCGCTTCCGCCATCGGCATGTCGGCGGTGATGGTGACCTCGGCCGCGCTGGTGCTGGCGACGCTGATCAGCAGGTTCAACACCGCGTCGATCGCCACCGTGTCGCCCGGCGGCACGATCGTCGTCGCCTCGCGCTCCTCGATGATCGCCGGGCCGCTGATCTGGTCGCCGGGACGCAGCGCATAGCGGTCATAGACCGTGGCCTCGCTCCAGCCGGTCTCGAACCAGGCCTGGCGGCTGCCCTTGACCTTGTTGCTGGCCTCGGCCCCGCCGGCAGCGCCGGAGAGCGAGAGCGTCGGCGCGGGGCCAACGCAGCGGACGCGGAAATTGATCGCCTCCAGCCGCGCGCCCTCATAAACCGAGGTGTAGCGGGCCGAGTAGGCCTTGGCGAAGGCGGCGCGGATCGCTTCCAGGCTCGACGCGTCGATCGTCCCGGCCGGAAGATCGACCGCGATATCGTGCATCTGGCCGACGAGGCGCATATCGGCCGAGCGCTCGACGGCAATGTCGGCCGGCTTCACGCCGGCGTCGAGAAGATGCTTGCGCCCTTCCGCCTCCAGCTCGGCCAGCATGGCGTTGACCGAGACGGCGTCGAAGCCATCAGTGAATTCGACCGGCAGCGAACGGACGAGGTCGAAGGACAGCGGCGCGGCCAGGAAGCCGAGCGCGGAAGCCGCGCCCGAGGCCGGGGGAATGATGACCTGGCTGACGCCGAGCACGCGCGCGACATCGACCGCATGCGCCGGGCCGGCGCCACCGAAGCCGACCATGGCGTAACGGCGGGGGTCCTTGCCCTTCTCGACGAGATGGACGCGGGCGGCGGCGCCCATGCTCTCGGTCACGACCTTGTGGATGCCCCAGGCCGCCTCCTCGACCGAAAGGCCGAGCGGGGTCGCGATCGAGGCCACGGCCTTGCGCGCGGCTTCGAGATCGAGCGCCATGCGCCCGCCGAGGAAGAAGCCTGGATCATAATAGCCGAGCACGAGATTGGCGTCGGTCACGGTCGGCTTGGTGCCGCCCATGCCGTAGCAGGCCGGGCCCGGATCGGAGCCGGCCGAATGCGGGCCGACCTTGAGCAGGCCGACCTCGTCGATCGCCGCGATCGAGCCGCCGCCGGCGCCGATCTCGATCATGTCGATGACGGGCGCTTTGATCGGCAGGCCGGAGCCCTTGGCGAAGCGGTTGACGCGGCCGGCCTCGAGCATCGGCGCGATCTCGGCGCGGCCATCCTCGATCATGCAGGCCTTGGCAGTGGTGCCGCCCATATCGAAGGAGATCACGTCCTTGTGGCCGGCGAGCTCGCCGAACAGGGCTGTGGCGAGCCCGCCGCCCGCGGGACCGCTCTCCAGGAGGCGGATCGGGAAGGCGCGCGCCGTCTCGGGCGAGACCAGGCCGCCGGCCGAATGCATCAGGCGCAGCGCGCCGGCAAATGAACGGGCCGCGAGTTCGCGCTGCAGCCGTGCGAGATAGCGCCCCATCAAGGGCTGGACATAGGCGTTGGCGGCCGTGGTGACGAAGCGCTGATATTCCCAGATCTCGGCGACGACCTCGCTGGAGATCGAGACGGTCAGCTCCGGGAAGGCCTCGCGGACGATGCGGCCGGCCTCGCGCTCATGGGCGGTGTTGCGATAGCTGTTCAGGAAGCAGATCGCGACCGCTTCGCAGCCGGCGGCAGTGAGCTCGCCGGCAGCCTTGCGCACGGCCTCCGTGTCGAGGGCCGTAACGACCTTGCCGTCGCGATCGATGCGCTCAGTGACCTCAAGCCGATGCTCGCGTGAGACCAGCGGCTCCGGGAAGGTCAGGAACAGATCGTAGATGTCGTAGCGCTGCTCGGTTCCCATCTCCAGGATGTCGCGGAAGCCCTGGGTGGTGATCAGGCCGAGCTTGGCGCCCTTGCGCTCGATCACGGCATTGGTCACCAGCGTCGTGCCGTGGACGATATCGCCGATATCGGCCAGCGTGATGCCGGCCATGGCGACGAGTTCCTCAAGGCCGATCAGAGCCGCCTCGGACGGGTCGTGCGGCGTGGTCAGGCGCTTATGCAGCCGGACCGAACGCTCCTGCCCGTCATAGAGGATGAAATCGGTGAAGGTGCCGCCGATGTCGAAGCCGATGCGCCAACGCGTGCTCATGGAGCTCACTCCGCGATAGAGGATGAGAGGGGGATGAAGCGGGGATCCTTGGTGATGGCGGCGATCTCGGCCGCCCCCTGACCAAGGGAGGTGATGATGGCGGCCCGCTCGGCCGCACTGGCCATCGCCGCGGGAAAGGAAATGCAGAGCGCGACCTCGTCGCCGCTGACGGGATCGCCGACCGCGACCGAAATCGCACCGACGCCGCGGACGGCCTCGTCCTCGGATTCGGCATAGCCGCGGGCACGCGCCGTCGCGAGGCGGGCGAACAACTCGTCGAAACTCTGCGGCGCCGTGGCCGATGGCGGCGCGAAGCCTCCGGCATAGAGGCGGCGGATCTCGTCATCGGGCAGCCGCGCCAGCAAAGCCCGGCCGGTGCTGGAGGCGAAAGCCGCGATCCTGTCGCCGATCGCTGTGACCACCCGCAGCGCATGGCGGCCGGGATGAGCGGTAACGCCGATGATGTCGGTGCCCTGGCGCACGCTGATATAGCCGGTATGGCCGATCTCGGCCGAGACCCGCGCCACGACCGCGTCGGCGCGATCGATCAGGGAAGCCGAGAAGCGGTAGACCTGCCCGGCCTGATGCAAGAGCACGCTGGGCCGGTAGCGCTTGCTGTCGCCGACCGTCTCCAGAAGCCCGGCATCGCGCATCGTCCGCAGCAGGCGCGACGCGTTGCTTTTCGGCATGTCGAGCAAAGCAACCAGATCCGTCACCGTCACATCGTGACGCGTGCTGGAGAAGCAACGAAGCACATCAGCGGCTGCGAGCAGGATGGACAATCGAGCGCATCTCAAAAAGTTCCATTAAATGGAACTTAAGTTGCAATAACAGGAACATACACGCCGCTGCGATCGGGAGTCAATCGAGCCATGACGGCCCGACATGTCCCGCTCGCCCGCGGCAGTGCTTCACACAGCCAGCCACATGCAAAAGCCGCGCGAGAAGGCGCGCGGCTTGGCAAGAGTATTCGTGGGTACGGTTGCCCGAGCGGGCGACGTCAGGCTTAGCGCGTCAGGCAGAGACCTGGGCGAAGGCCTGCGCCGTGGTGCGGATCTGCTCGCGCGTCATGCCGGGCTTGTACAGCGCCGAGCCGAGGCCGAAGCCACCGGCGCCGGCCTTGCGATAGGCCTCGACCTTGTCCGCGCTGATCCCGCCGACTGGGACGAGCAGCGTCCCCGCCGGCAGCACGGCGCGCCAGGCGCCGACGACGGCAGGCGGCATCTGCTCGGCCGGAAACATCTTCAGCGCATCGGCCCCGTTGGCGAGCGCCGCGAACGCCTCCGTCGGTGTCGCGACGCCGGGCACGCAGGTCAGGGCCCGCTCCTTGGCCGCCCGCACGACTGCCCCATCGCTATGCGGCATCAGGATCAGGCGCCCGCCCGCCTGCTGGACCGAAGCCACGGCGTCAGCGCTCATCACCGTGCCCGCACCGATCAGGATGTCGGGGAAGGCGCGCGCCAGCGCCTCGATGCTGCGCAGCGGCTCGGGCGAGTTCAACGGCACCTCGACGATGCGAAAACCCGCCGCGATCAGTTCCTCGGTGAGGCCAACGACCTCGTCAGGCTTCACGCCGCGCAGGATGGCGATGAACGGAAAGGCGCGGAGCGCATCGTGAAAGCTCATGCTGGAACCTCAGGCGATCAGGGCGTTGCGGCGGGCGATGTCGAACAGGCCGAGAAAGGCCGCATCGTCGATCCAGGCGCTGTCGATCCCGGCGGCCTGGAGGCAGAGCCGGTAGGAGCGCGCCAGATCCTCGCGGCAGATCAATTGAATGGGGCCGGGCGCATGATCGCCGATCAGCGCTTTCGCCTCGCGCACCTCCTCGCCGATCAGCAGGCCGGAGAGATAGCTCGGCAAATCCTCGCTGGTGAGGCGGTGGAACAGCCCGGTCGTCCTGACCGAGAACAGGCGGTGCAGCAGCGCGCCCGATTCGTCGGAGAGCGCAAGCCTGCAGCCGGCTTCGAAGGCGGCGGGAGCGAAAGGCGGCTCGCTGTCCTCCGGCATCAGCTTGCCCAGGATCGAATGCCGCTTGAGCAAACCGTAGAGCTCACCGGTCATGAAGGTGTGGAAGCGCGCGATCTTCCCCTCCTCGACCACGACCCATTTGCTGTGCGTGCCCGGCAGCACGAAGATGCCGCTGGCTTGCCCGTTGAGGCGCATGCCGCCGAAAACCTGGACCTCCTCGCCCCGGATGACGTCCGGCGCTGGCCCGATCTGATCGCTGACGAGGCCCGGCACGAGGCCGATCCGACCGCGCCCTTCCACTTCGATATAGGCGATGCCGCGCGCCAGATCCTCGAAACTGGCGGGGCAAGCGACATAGGGAGCCTCGCGCCAGCCCTGGCGGCTGCCGACCATGCCCGATGCCAGGACGGTCGCCGCGGGATGGCGGTCGAGCCAGGGGCCGAACAGGCTCTCGAAGCACTCGGCATAGTCGCGCCCCAGCATCGCCATGACGCCGTCGCCCGATTGCAGCCGGTCGAGGATCGTGCCGTCGCGGTCCATCAGCGCCGCGCGCAGCGACGAGGTGCCCCAGTCGATGGCGATCAGATGCGAGGCTGGGCTCATGGGCGTAAAGGTCCGGCGCAAAATCGGGCGGCCGGAGTTATGCAGCCTGCGGGCGAAGCCGCAAGCGCGGATCGTCAGGGTCGCCCATCGATCCAGGTCGCGAGCACGCTTGTCGCATCAAAAGCGACGAGGTCGGCCCGGTGGCCGGGCACGATCCGGCCAAGTTCCTTGTCCAGCCCGAGAAAGTGCGCCGGCGTCCGCGAGGCCATGATGAGCGCATCCTCGATCGTCACGCCCATCAGCCTGACCGCATTGCGCACGGCCTCGATCATGCCGAGATGCGCGCCTGCGAGCGTGCCTTGCGCATCGGTCAAACGCCCATCTTTCAGAGTGATGGCGCGGCCATGCAGCAGGAACGATGCCTTGTCGGAGCCGATAAGCGACATCGCATCGGTGACCAGCATCAGCCTGTCGCGCCCCATGGCACGGAAGGCAGCGCGCAGATTGACCGGGTCGACATGCAGGCCATCGCAGATGATCCCGGCGAAGAGGCGCTCATCCGCAAGCGTCGCGCCGACGACGCCCGGCGTGCGCGGCGTCATCTGCGACATCGCATTGAAGAGATGCGTCACACCCGTCGCGCCATCACCCACGGCCGCCGCGACCTCGGCCGCGGTTGCATCGCTATGGCCAATCGCGATGCGCAGGCCCGCAGCAGCGAGCCGCTTCAGGACAGCGCCGTCGACCAGTTCCGGCGCCAGCGTCAGGAACGAACGCCCCGTCATGCCGAACCGCGTCAACAGCGCGATCTCCGCCTCATCAGGCAAGCGGATATGCTGCGGCGGATGGATGCCCTTGCGCGCCGGATTCAGAAAGGGGCCTTCGAGATGAAAGCCCAGCACGCCCGGTACCGCCAGCGCCTCGCCGGCGATCGCGGCGAGCGTGGTCAAGCGGTCCGGCGCGTCGGTGATCAATGTCGGCAGCAGCCCCGTCGTGCCGAAACGGCGATGCGCGGCAGCCATCATGCCGACCGTCGCCACGGACGGATCGTCATTGAGCAGGACGCCCCCGCCGCCATTGACCTGGATATCGATGAAGCCCGGCGCGAGCAGGCTGTCGGCGGGCAGTTGCCTCGTCGGCAGTCCCCCCGGCGCCTCGTTCGGCTCATGCAGCGCGACGATGACGCCGCCGGCGATCTCGACCGAGCACGGTCCCAGCATCCGCTCGCCGTCGAAGAGCTGCGACGCCGCGATCAGATGGGGGCCTTGCCAAGAAGGAGAGGGATCGCGATGCAAGGGCTGAGGACCGTTCGCGCGGCGCGACGCCGCTTTGCTGTGATCTTGCTTGTTGTGGTCTTGTCTTGACAAGACCAGTATAACACCATTCAGCTCGTCACAAGAGGAAGCTCATGGATCGGCTCAGGATCGTCGGCGGCAAGCGGCTGGAAGGCGCGGTGACCATCGCCGGCGCCAAGAATGCGAGTCTGCCCCAGATCGCGGCAGCCCTTTTGAGCGACCAGCCGCTAACGCTGACCAATCTGCCGGCCGTGAGCGATATCGACAACATGCTGGCGGTCGTCCACGCCCATGGCGCGACGGTCACGCGCCATGATCCTCATTCCGCCACGATCGACGCCGGCCCGGCCAATGGCGGCGAAACGCCCTACGACACCGTCCGGCGCATGCGCGCGACTGTGCTCGTGCTCGGCCCCCTGCTCGCCCGCTTCGGGACGACGCGGGTCTCGCTGCCCGGCGGCTGCGCCATCGGTGCGCGCCCGGTCGACCTCCACGTCAAGGCATTGATGGCGCTGGGCGCCAGGATCGAGATCGAAGGCGGCACGATCGTCGCCGAGGCGAAGGCGGGGCTGAAGGGCGCACGCATCGTGCTCGGCTCGCCCTCGGTCGGCGCGACCGAGACCGCGATGATGGCGGCGACCCGCGCCAAGGGCGAGACCGAAATCGTCAACGCGGCGCGCGAGCCGGAGGTTGCCGACCTCGCCGATTGCCTGATCGCCATGGGCGCGCGCATCGAAGGCGCCGGCACGCACCGCATCCTGATTGCCGGCGACACCGATTTCCGCACAACGCAACACCAGATCATCCCCGACCGCATCGAGGCGGGGACCTATGCCATCGCCGCCGCCATCACCGGCGGCCAGCTCGAACTGACCCATGCCAGGCTCGAGCAGATGGCCTCGGTCGCGCAGGTGCTGGAGGCAGCCGGCGTCAGGATCTGGCCGGGCGATCGCGGCCTGATCGTCTCCGGCGACGGTGCCCTCACCGGCGTCGACATCAGCACCGAGCCCTATCCGGGTTTCCCAACGGATCTGCAGGCGCAGTTCATGGCCCTGATGACGCAGGCCGCCGGTGCGGCAATGATCCGCGAGACCGTGTTCGAGAACCGGTTCATGCATGTGCCCGAACTCCAGAGGCTCGGCGCCAACATCACGCTGCAGGCGACGACCGCGCTGGTGCGCGGCGGCTCGCCCCTCAGGGGCGCCCAGGTGATGGCGACCGATCTGCGCGCCTCGGTCTGCCTCGTTCTCGCGGCCCTGGTCGCCGAGGGCGAGACCATCATCAACCGCGTCTATCATCTCGACCGCGGCTACGAGCAGCTCGACGTCAAGCTGCGCCGCTGCGGCGCCGACATCACCCGATTGAAGGATTGAGCGCGGTGTCGGGGCAAGCGCGCCATTATCTGGGCGTCGATGGCGGCGGCACGGGCTGCCGCGCGCGGCTTGAGACAAGCACGGGCGAGGTGCTCGGCCAGGGTCTGTCGGGACCGGCGGCGACGCGGTTCGGCATCGACAAGGCCTGGGCCTCGATCATGACCGCCGTCGAGGCCGCCCTGCAGGAGGCCGGTATTGCCGGTGAGGCGCGTGGCGCCATCCGTGCCGGCATCGGGCTTGCGGGGCTCGGCCGCAAGGGCGCGCTGGAGGCTCTGCAGGCCCTGCCCCACCCCTTCGCCGGCATCGCCTTCACCAGCGACGGCTTCGCCGCCTGCCTCGGCGCGCATTCCGGCCAGGACGGCGCGATCGTGATTGCCGGCACGGGCTCGATGGGGATCGGCCGCGTCGAAGGGCGCGAGCTGCGTGTCGGCGGCTACGGCTTCCCGATCTCGGACGAGGGCAGCGGCGCCGATCTCGGCCTGCAAGCCGTCAAGCTCGCCTTGCGGGCTCATGACGGCCGCCATGAACGCACCGCTTTGCTCGGCGAGGTGATGCAGCGCTTCCAGAACGAGCCGGCGGAAGCCGTCGCCTGGATGGATCGCGCCACGGCGACGGATTACGCGACCTTCGCCCCCCTGGTGATGCGCCATGCCAATCAGGGCGACGCGGCCGGCCGGCGCATCGTCCAGGGCGCAGCCGAGCAGATCGACGGGCTCGTGCGCGGCTTGTTCGACCAGGGCGCGCCGCGCGTCACGCTGCTCGGCGGCCTGTCGAGCGCGATCGAACCCTGGCTCTCGCCCGATGTCCGCCATCGTCTCAAGCCCGCCGACGGCGATGCAGTTTCGGGCGCGATCATCCTGGCGCGGACGATAGCGGCCTAGCGGTTGTTATGGAGTCTGGGGAAGCATTTGCCAGCGCGTCCATGCCAGTCAGCGGCGCCATGCCGAGCAGGCGGCGACGAAGGGAAACCGGGCGATCAGGCTGTCCCTGGGCGACGCATCGCACCCAGCTGGAGCGGATTGGCGATTGCGATAGCTTGGACTAATTGGTATCTCTGAATTCGCAAAAGGCATTTAACTGGTATCTTGAGAGCTTGCCGCAAAATGGCGACCGAAGACGTCGATCCCCGATTCACCGATCTCGACGCCTGGCCCTTCGCCAGCGCGATGGAAGCGATGTGGGACGGCCAGATGGCCGCTGTCGCTGCTGTCCGCAGCGCCCTGCCTGCGCTAACCGCGGCAGCCGCTGCGGCAGCCGAAGTTCTCGGCGAGAGCGGGCGACTGGTCTATGTCGGGGCGGGCACGTCGGGCCGCGTCGCGGTGCAGGACGGCGCCGAATTGCCGCCGACCTTCGACTGGCCGCTCGAACGCATCGTCTTCGCCATGGCCGGCGGCCAGGACGCGCTGATCTCCAGCGTCGAAGGCGCTGAGGACGACACCGCTGACGGCATTCGGCGCATGGAAGAAGCGCGGATCGGCCCCGCCGATGTGGTGATCGGCGTAGCGGCCAGCGGCACGACGCCCTTTACCGTCGCGGCGGTTCAGCGCGCGACGGAGCGCGGCGCGGTGACGATCGGCATCGCCAACAATGCCGGCGCGCCATTGCTGGCGGCGGCGCGGTTTCCGGTGCTGGTCGAGACCGGCAGCGAATTGATTGCGGGCTCGACCCGGATGAAGGCCGGCACCGCCCAGAAGGTCGTGCTCAATCTGATCTCGACCGGCATCATGCTCCGGCTCGGCCGCGTCTATCGTGGCATGATGGTCAATATGCGCACCGCCAATGCCAAGCTGAAGCTGCGGGCGCAGCAGATGGTCGCGCGCATCGCCGGTTGCGATGTCGAGGAGGCGGCCGCTGCGCTGCAGATCACGCATGGCGACATCAAGCTCGCGACGCTGGTCGTGCTCGGCTATGCGCCCGAGGCGGCGGCCGGCATTCTCGCGCGCAGCGGCGGCAATCTGCGTGTCGCGCTCTCCGATATCGCCGACGGGACCATCTGATGCTGCGCATCACCAAGGGCCAACTCATCGAGGTGAGCCCGACGCCGCTCTATCTGCAACTGGCCGAATTGATCCGCGCCCAGGTCCGCGACGGCGCGATCAAGACCGGCGACGCGCTGCCCTCGGAGCGCGAATTATCCGATGCGATCGGGATTTCGCGTGTCACCGTGCGCAAATCGCTGGATGTGCTGCTGCGCGAGGGACTGCTCTCACGCAAGCATGGTTCGGGCACCTATATCGCCCCGCGCATCGAACAGCCGGCAGCGCTGCTGGCCGGGTTCTCTGCCGACATGGCGATCCGCGGCCATGCTGCGGGCTCGATCTGGGTGGAGAAGGCCACCGGCCTGCCCACGCCGGACGAGGCCATGGCGCTGGCGCTCTCGCTCGACCAACCCGTGCACCGCCTGACGCGCGTGCGCACCGCCGATGACGAGCCGCTCGCGATCGAGCGCGCCGTCGTTCCCGCGCGTCATCTGCCCTCGCTCGACGAGGTCGGCATCTCGCTCTACGCCGCGCTGGAGGCGCGCGGCGCCAAGCCCGTGCGCGGCCTGCAGCGCCTGCAAGCCTCGCTCGCGACCGCGCCCGAGGCGAAACTGCTGTCCGTGCCGGTGGGCGCCGCCATCCTGCGGATCGAGCGCCGCGGCTTCCTGCCCAACGGCACGCCGGTCGAGTTCACCCGCTCGGCCTATCGCGGCGACCGCTACGATTTCGTCGTCGAGGTCCGCGAATTGCGCAGCGAGGGCGGCAAGGTCGACAGCGGCAAAGTCGAGAGCGGCAAGGTCGAGAGCGGGACCTGACAGCGGTCAGGGCCGCTCGTAACGAACGAAATCGCACACCGCCCCGGCGAAAGACCGGGAATAGCGTGCCGCGATGCGCCAGCCGGCGCGCTCATAGAAGCGCCGCGCCGCCTGGTTGATCGCGAAGGTTTCGAGCGAGCCTGCGCCGCGCTCCTGCGCGTCGCCAAGCAATCTCGCCCCGACGCCCCTGCCCTGCACGCTGCGATCGACGAAGAACATGTCGACATGGCCATCCGTGACCAGCGCAAAGCCAAGCGGAACGGCATCCGCAACGATCCTGACGCGCGGCCAGGCCTCGCTGAAGCGCATCCGGAAATGCGCCTCGTCGAAAGGCGCCCAGTCACAATCCGGCAAGAGCGGCGCGAAGATCGCGCGATAATTGTCGAGCGCGACCTCTGTCAGCCATGCGACGTCGCAGGCTCTAGCGTCGCGGCAGATCACTGCTCGCCTCTCAGGCGCGGATCGAGCGTGTCGCGCAGCACGTCGCCGAGCAGGTTGAGCGCGAAGGCCAGGATCAGGATCGCGACCCCTGAGAACACTGCGCTCCAGGGCGAGAGCAGCAGCACATTGCGCCCCTCCGACAGCATGGTGCCCAGCGATGGCGCCGGTGGCTGCGTGCCGAGCCCGAGGAAGGAGAGCGAGGCCTCGACCAGGATCGCCGCCGAGAGCAACAGGCTGGTCTGCACCAAGAGCACGCTCGCCAGATTGGGCAGCATATGGACGAAGATGATGCGCGCATCGGAGGCCCCGATCGCGCGCGCATTCATCACGAAATCGCTCTCGGCCACGACCAGCGCCGGCCCGCGCAGCAGGCGCGCGAAGATCGGCGTGTAGACCACGGCGATCGCGATCGCTGTCGGGCCGGAGCCCGGACCCAGCATCGCGATGACGCCGATGGCGAGCAGGATCACCGGAAAGGCGAAGAGCACATCCATGCAGCGCATGACGATGCGCTCGGTCCAGCCGCGATAATAGGCGGCGACCAGGCCAAGCGTGCCGCCGACCAGGAGCGCCACGATCACCGCCGCAGCCGAGATGCCCAGCGAAGCGCGCAGGCCATGGATGAGCCGCGACAGCAGATCGCGGCCGAATTGGTCGGCACCGAGCCAATGCTCTGCGCTCGGACCCTTCAACCGGGCCAGGATGTCCTGCGCCAGCGGATCGTAAGGTGAGATCCAGGGCGCCAGCACCGCGACGAGGACGAGCAGGATCACGGCGCTCGCCGCGACGATCAGCAGCTTCGGCGTCTTGCCTGACTTCGGCGTCTTGCCGGCCATGGCAGCGCTCACAGCCGCACGCGCGGATCGATCAGCACATAGAGCAGATCGACCACGAAATTGACCAGCACGAAGGCGAAGGTGACGACGAGGATGGTCGCCTGCACCAGCGGATAATTGCGCTCGGCGATGGCCCCCAGGATCAATCGCCCGAGGCCCGGAATGGCAAAGACCTGCTCCACCACGATGGCACCGCCAAGCAGATAGCCGGTCATGATGCCCGCGCTCGTCACGAAGGGGATCAGCGCATTGCGCAGCGCGTGCCGGTACAGGATGCGCCTTTCCGACAGGCCCTTGGCGCGGGCGGTGCGGACATAGTCCTGCTGCAGCGCGTCGAGCATGGCCGAGCGCACCAGGCGGGAGAGATTGGCCAGGATCGGCAGGGCCAGCGCCACCGCCGGCAGCAGCAGCTTTGCGATATTGCCGAGCGGGTCCTCGCTGAACGGGACATAGCCGAGCAGCTGCCAGTCCGGCGCCAGCGTCGTCAGCGCCAGGATCATCATGATGCCGAGCCAGAACGAGGGGATGGTGAGCCCCGCCACCGAGCCGATCCGCAAGGCGGTGTCCCAGGCCTTGCCACGCAAGCGCGCCATCAGCACGCCCAGCGGCAGCGACAGGCCCGCTCCCACGATCAGCGCCAGCACGGTGAGCTGGATCGTCGGCCACATATGGCCCGTGATCTCCTGCGAGACTGGCCGCCTCGTCCACAGCGACACGCCGAGATCGCCGCTCAGCACGCCGCCGAGCCAGCTGAAATACTGCAGCAGCACCGGCTGATCGAGCCCGATCCGGCTGCGCAGCGCCGCGACCCGATCGGGCGTCACCTCGGTGTTGGCGCCCAGCATGATCGCAACCGCATCGCCGGGGATCAGCCGGATCATCAGGAAGGTCAGCACAGACACGCCAAACAAAACGACGGCCAGATCAAGCGCACGATTGGCAAGGAAAGAGCTGCGCATGACGCGGTTTGACTGACCTGGTTTCGACTGCAAGCGCGGACGGAGACTGCCCGTGCCGGGGCGGACGATGCCAGCGTCCATCTGGTTCTGAATTGGTAATCCTCGATAATACCAATTGCAAGCCACTTACGGCGATGCCCGCCCGCAGCTCCAAAATTTCTCAGGGGCAGCCGGCGCGAACCGGCACGCCCGCAATCGCATCGCCCGGCACCAGCGACAGCCCATGCCGCCTATCGATCCATGGCGGGCACCTCATGCCACCGCCATCGATGCAAAGGGAGCGCTTCACGCGCCGTGAGCAGGATTACCTCCGCCTCGCCGATCGTTCAATGCTTCCATCGCGGATTGGGCTGCCCTTAACGATGATCCGATCCATCCTTGACTATCTACCCCAAGTTGCGACTATCTGGTTTCATATTGGTATTGCCGCAGGCAGCCGCACCGATGATTTCGCCTTGCCTCGCCCCAAGTATACGCGAGCGGCCGCTGTGCCGCACGCATGCGCGCGAACCCAAAGTTTGAACCCAAGGCTTTACCAAACCCAAGGCTTTACCAAACCAAAGGCTTTGCAGCGTCCCCAGGAGGCAAGCGATGAGCAGCACGACAAACCCCGCCGGTGATGAGACGACCTCCGGCGCCGTCGCCATCTTCGTCAATCGCAGGCGGTTCGAGGTCAAGCCGGGGGTGACTGGCGCAGGCATCGCCGCCCTGCTCGGGGTGCCGGCGGAGAACGCCGTGGTCGAGATCGAGGCGGGCGACTGCGAACCCACTGAGTTGGTGCTGGATGCGCCCGTCACGCTCGCGCCTGGCCAGCACTTCCTGGTTACGCGCCAATATGTGATGGGCGGATCGCCGGCCGGAGACGGCGCGTGAATTCCCTCCATCGCAAGGCGGAGCCGACAGCGCTGTTGCGCTTCGCCTCGCCGGAGTTCGACCTGCTCGAGCGCCTCGTCTTCCGGCGCTATCCGAACAAGGAATGGGCGGGTTTCGCGCGCTTCGGCTGGCGCGAGACACCCGAGGGGCTCGTCGTGACCCTGGCTGCGCTCGACGAGCCGCTCGAGGGCGATCTCGACGACGGCGTCGCGGATGTGAAGATCACGGCCGGCTATTCGCGGCGGATCGCGCTCGCAGCGGAGCGGCATGCGCTTGGCGTCGGTATCATCCACTCGCATCCCGAAGGCGCTCCGCCCCGGCCAAGCTCCGTCGACGACGAGATGGATCGCTATTACGCGGAGTATTTTGCCGATTTCGCGCCGGGCCGCCCCTATGTCAGCATCATCATGTCAGAGCTCGCAGGCGACACCGGCAAGGAGATCGCGGTCTCGGGCCGAATCTTCCATGGCGGCATCTGGCGGCAGGCGACACGCGTGGCGGCGGCGCGCCGGCCCGACGTTGTCGCCTGGCCGCGCGGCGAGCGCCCACCCGCCCCTCCGATCCCGCCCGAGCGTGTGGCCCGGCTTACCAGCGCATTCGGCAAGGAGGCCTATCAGCGGCTCCAGCGCGCGACCGTGGCGCTGATCGGCGCCGGGGGCACCGGCTCGGCCGCGATCCCGATCCTGGCGCGCGCCGGGGTCGGGCGCCTGATCGTGATCGATTCCGATCATGCCAGCGAATCCAATCTGGAAAGGCTGCATGGCAGCGTGCCGCAGGACGCGGCGGATGCAGTGCCCAAGGTCACGATCGCGCGTCGCCATGTCGCCGGCATGTCGCCCGATGTGGTGGTCGAGACCTGGATCGGCCGGCTGCCCCAACCCGAGATCATCGACGCCGTGATCCAGGCCGATGTCCTGATGGGCTGCACCGACCAGCATACGAGCCGGCTCGCGGTTTCCGACATCGCCCGGCGCTACGCCATGCCGGCGCTCGACATTGGCGGGCTGATCGAGGGCGCGAACGGGGTGGTCACGGGGCAGATCGTCCAACTGGTCCGTTTCCTCCCGGAGGATCCCTGTCCGCAGTGCAGGGGCATGATAAACCCGACCCGCTTCCGACAGGAGATGATGTCGGCCGACGAGCGCGAGGCCGCCAAGGCCGAGGCCGAGGCTGCCGTCGCGCGCGGTGAACGGCCGGACCCGATCGCCAGCGCGATCCCACAGATCGACACAGTGGGCTACATCACCACGACGGCGGGAACGCTGGCGGCGGGCTTCGTCATCGGTTGGCTGACCGGGCGCTTCGATCCCAAATTCGAACGCCTCCAGCTCGATCTCGTGGCCGAATGCCTCGGCGCCGTCGACCGTCCGCAGCGCCGCAAGGGCGATTGCGTCTGCGGCCGGGTACGCGGCTTCGCCGATCAGGCTGCAGACGCGGCCCCCTTCCAGCCCCCGGCCCATTGGGAGCCGGCCCAAAAAATCGTGGCGGAAAAAGTCTAGAGCCGGATCAATGCGAGAAACCGGCGCCCAGTTTTTCGCATCCTGCTCTCGGACAAGCTGGCTCTGCACGAAGGTTGCGTCAGCCCCCCTCGCCCTCGCCATTAGCCTCGCCCGGGCTGGAACGTAGCGTCGCGACGAAATCATAACGGTCGCCGCGATAGGCAGAGATGGTGAACTCGATGGGGCGGCCATTGGCGAGGAAGGCGCGGCGCTCGATCCGGAGCACGGCGCTGCCGGGCGGAATCATCAGCAGCTTGGCTTCCTGTGTGGTGGCGAGCGAGGCATGCAGGCGCTGCACGCCCCGCGCCGGCCGGCAGCCGGCGGTCGCGAGCGCCGCATAGAGGGAATCCCCCACCAGATCCGGCGAGGACAGCAAAGAGGCGGGCACGGCCGCGATCTCGATGGCCAGCGGTTCGTTCTCGGCAGTGCGGACACGGGAGAGGCGCAGCACGGACTCGCCGGGATCCAGGCCCAGCGCCAGCGCCTCGCTGGAGGAGACCCGCGCGATCTCTTTGGAGAGCCAGGTCGAGCCGGCCCGGCGCCCACGCGAGGACATCTCCTCGGTGAAGCTCGCCAGCACGGAGAGAGGTTGCTCGATGCGGCGGGTGACATAGGTGCCCGAGCCTTGCCGCCGTGTCAGGATGCCCTCCCGCAGCAGCACCTCGATCGCGCGGCGCACCGTAATACGCGCGAAATTGGTCCAGGCCGCCAGGTCGCGCTCCGACGCCAACGCCTCGTCGGCACGAAAGACGTCGCGCTGGATCAGGTAGCGGAGGGCCGAGGCGAGCTGCAGATAGCGCGGTGTAGCGCCTTCGGGGTTGAGTGCCGCGAGGAGCTCCGTCCGCACATTGCGCCGGACGGCATCGCCCGTTTCGGATGCTTGTTCGGCGACCGTCGACCGGGCGCGATTCGACGGCTGTTTCGTCATCATCCGTTCGTCTGTTAGGTCCGCGCTACGCAAAGCGCACCGGAACTCGGCCGCAGCGTCTCGCGACGGATGCTGCTGCGCCGGGAGCCAACACGCTCCACCCCGCCAGTGCTTGAAAAGCCTCAGGGGCCGCAGACCGAGATTATGCCAGATGGAACTACTTTAATATCGATTCATTCCGCGAAGACGCCCTTATCCAAAGGCGAAGCTTTCCGCGCCGCCCAGCCCGAGTCAGACCGCCGGCGTCGGGTCGAACAGCACCGCGAGCCGTTCGAGCGAGCGGAGCTGGGCGCCGTTGTCGATATGCGTTTCACTGGCGCCCGGCTCGACTTCGACGACAAGCGTCGGCCTCCCCTGTCCCAGCCGGTTCGGCAGCAGCGCGAAAGGCAGATTGCCCGTACCGATTTCCAGCCCCTCGCTGACGATGCCCTCGACGAGACGCAGCTCGGGCAGGTCCGCCTCCGCAAGTTCGGCCGCGGCAAGCAGGCAGGCATCCGAGACATGGAGGTAACTCATCGCGGGATCGACGAAGTCGAAGGGCGCCAGCCATTCCGCCTGATCGAGATCGTCCGGCGTGATCCAGGCGAAGCGCGGATCATCCGCCGTCTCCGTGAAGTGCAGCTTGCGGCGGTTGAACAGATTGGCCGAGAGCGTGGCGTGCGCCACGTCGACGAAGGGCTCGACATTGGTCAGTCCTTCCTGCGCGCAGAAGCGGCGGAAGGCGCTGATTTCCCAGGGGAAGAAATGGTCGAGCGGTCCGCTGAGGTAATTCCGGCCGTTGCGCGGCAAGAGCGAATAGTGCCCGATATTCTCGACCAGCAGCCTGATTTCGGGCGCGAGACGAGCAAGGTCACGGATGATGGCATGAAAGCGCCGGATCGCCTCCGGCTTCGAGAATGCGCGGGGCGGCGCATCCCCGAAAACCAGGTCGAGATAGCGATGGATCACGACCGCCTCGGCGCCGATCTCCGCCGCAAACGCGATCGCCCTCTGGCATTGTCCTGCATCGAAATCGACCTGCGTCACCACAGGCACCTGCTGCACGGGCACATGCACAATCAGGCGCTCGACCGCATGGCGTTCCCGCAGCCGGGCGACCGTCGCGCGGGAGGCGGCGAGGCCCGCAGTCGTGTCGATGTCGCGCGCGCCGAAGGTATGCAGCTCCAGCACGATGGGCCGGCCGGCGCGGGCAAGCCATGCGGCGCGCGCCTCCAGTTGAGCGGGATCGGCCAGCGCGGCCTTCAGGGCGAAAACGGCGTCGGTCATCGGCTCTCCCGGAGCGGCTTCTAGAGCGTTTTCGAGCGAAGTGGATACCGGTTCGCGTGAAGAAAACGCGTCAAAACAATTACTCTCGGCAGGCACCGCCTGAACCCAGCGCGATCACCGAGTCCATGCCTGCGGCAGCGCCGCTCCGATTCAGGATGGCGTTCTCTTTCCCGCCACGCAATAGACAGATTGGTACAGGATAGGTATTGCTCTTGAGAGGGTTCTCGCCGACATCTATGACGGCTTTCTGCCGCCGGATGCCCGCCGTGAATTCAGCGTACGATCTCAAATATTCCCATTTTGGCTCCCTCCAAAGCCGAACAATCCAATCCTACTGATATTATTCGATATTTTATCCATCATTAGACGGCCCCGCCGTTTGCCAGCACGTCGCAGGTGAAAGCGAAGAGAATTCGAATTGGTCCTATCTTAGGGAGTGTGGCCATGCAGAATGCTAGCGTATTTCGATCATTCTCCGCCCCGCCCAATGCTGCAACGGAGGAGTCTCGTGCTGCAGCGCTGACGCGAGCCCGGACGCTGATTCCCCTGCTGCGCAGCAAGGCCGGGGACGGTGATCGCGATGCACGGCTCTCGCCGATCGTCATGGACGCGATGCGTTCGGCCGGACTGTTCCGGTTGCTGCAGCCGCAGCGTTATGGCGGGCCGGAACTCGAGCCGGAGAGCTTCTTCATGATCCAGGCGGCGCTCGCCGAAGGCGACATGTCGGCCGGCTGGCTGCAGGGCGTGATGGGGGTGCTCGCCTTCCACCTCGCATTGTTCGACGAACGCGCGCAGGACGACGTCTGGGGCGAGGATCCCGACGCTCTCCTCGCCTGCAGCTACATGCCAACAGGCAAGGCGACGCCGGTCGGCGGCGGCTTCCGGCTCAGCGGGCGCTGGGGCTTCGCCAGCGGTTCCGACTATTGCGACTGGCTGATGCTCGCAGGCAGTGTCAGCGCCGAGACGGCCGAAACGGAAGTGGGCGCCCCAGGTGCGCCGCCGGATTTGCGTGTCTTCCTCGTGCCCCGCGCTGACGCCCTCGTGCATGACAACTGGGACACCACGGGGCTGCGTGGCACCGGCAGCCAGGATGTCACGGTGGAGGGCATCTTCGTTCCCGAGCACCGCACGCACCGGCATGTCGACCGCTTCCTCGGCACCAGTCCAGGGCTCGCGATCAACACGGCCCCGCTCTACCGGCTGCCGCTGCCGCAACTGCTGTTCCGCACCATCACCATGCCGGCTGTGGGAGCATTGCGGGGATTCCTCGACGCCTTCCTCGATCATAGCCGCGCCCGCGTTGCCGTCACCGGCCAGGCCGTGGCGCGCGATCCGGTGGCCCAGCTCATCGTCGCCGAGGTCGAGGCCTCGCTCGACGAGATCACCGCCATGATGGGGCGCAACTTCGCGCGGCTGACGGATTATGCCCGTCGCGGCGAGCAGGCGCCGATCCCGCAGCGCATGGTCTACCGCCTCCAGGCGACGATGGCGGCCGAACGCTGCACCTTGCTTGCCGCGAGGCTGTTCAAGGCCTGTGGCGCCTCCGGGCTGGCGAAGAGCCATCCTTTCGGGCGGTATCTCACCGACATCGCCGCCGCACGTCAGCACGCAGCCAATCAAAGCGAAGCTCAGGGCCGCGCGCTTGGCGCATTGATGCTTGGCGTTGGCGTAGAAGATACAGTATTATAGCCAATTTTATAGAGTAGTATCCATAAAATTACTGTAATAGACTGATTGACTACCACCATAGATTCGTATTGTCTTCGTACTTCGACTGCAGAAACTTGGTGGATTCGAGAATCTGGCGCCGCGAAGCGTCATCGATCAGCACCGGAGCGCACAGCCCATGTCCGTCACTACGCCGCCGCCAATGCCCTTCACCGTCGGTTTCGACGACCGCGACGAGGACGAGGTCATGGCGCGCTGGCGCAAGGTGCTGCGCTCGCAGCGCTGGAGCCATGGCGAACAGATCGAGGAGTTCGAAGCGCTATGGCGGGACTGGAACGGCCTCGCCTCCGTCGCTTTCGACAACTGGGCCGGGGCCGCGTTGGCCGCGCTGGATTTCGTCGGCGTCGCCGGCGAGACGGTGCTGTGTCCGTCGAACACCTTCCTGGCGACGCCACGCGCCTCCCAGCTCGCCGGCGCCGAAATCGTGTTCTACGACTGCAACCGCGAGGATCTCTGCGGCTCCTATGACGACTTCGTCGCCAAGGCCGAGAGGGTGAAGCCCAAACTCGCCTGGATCGTCCATATCGGCGGGCATATCGCTTTCGACATCGAGCGCATCGCCAGCTATTGCCGCGAGAAAGGCATCGTCCTGTTCGAGGACTGCGCCCATGCCGCGGGCGCGGACTGGAACGGCCGCAAGCCCGGGAGCTGGGGCGAGGTCGGCCTCTACTCCTTCTATGCCACCAAGACGATCTCCACGGCCGAAGGCGGCATCGCCGTCAGCACCAATGACGAAATGATACGGCACCTGCGCAGCTACCGCGATTACGGGCGCGGCTCGCGCTACAAGGTGCGCAGCCTCAATCACCGCCTGGACGAGTTCCGCGCCGCGCTGGGCGTGGTGCAGACCCGGCGTCTCGGCGAGATCGTGGCCTGGAAGCAGGCCTATGCCCGCGACGTGCTGGACCAGCACCACCCCAACCGCGTGCACCTGCCCGCCGGCATGTCGAGCGGCTTCTACAAATACATCGTCTTCGATGAGATCCCGGTCTCGACCGGCAAGGTCTACGAATTGCCGTGCCATCGGATATTCGGCCAGGACGTCTCGCTGCCGAATACGGAATGGGCCGCCACAAACCATTGGTGCGTACCAATCTATTACCCGCGCGAGGGCGGTTTTCCGGCACATGACGAGACGAAACTTCTCCGGACGCCGGCTCCGGCGTGAGCGTCCGGCGCGGCGGATTGTTTGACGCAGTGGTATTATTCCGATACTAAAGTGGTCCTATAAAAATACGCGAAACACAATCTCTCCCGGCTGCCAAGGCGGCGTCCCCGTGATGCGTCGCGGGGCCATGATCGAACACGCAATGGAGGTCGACCGGCGCAGCGAGCGCCGTGGTGGGGCGTTTCGAGGTTGCTCAGGGTTGGCCGCTGCAGGGCGGCGCGTATTTCTGCCGTCGAGAACAGGCCCGGCGCGCGCGCCGGGCGGCAGGCCGGCCATGGCAACCATGCAAGGGCAATTCAACCCGGAGGCCAAGGCTATGCTGCATGCAAACACCGCCCAGGGGGCCACTCCTTCGCCCGTCTGGCTCTGGCTCGACCCGACGACACGCTGCAATCTGGCGTGTCGCCTTTGCTACACCAAGGAAAGTCACGGCAAGCTCGACCTCGATCCGGCCGATCTGGAGCAGGCCCTGATCAAGCTCAAGGAATCGCCGGCGCTCGAGGTAAAGACCATCCACCTGAACTGGCGCGGCGAACCCTTGATGAACAACCGTTTCCACGAACTTCTGGCGGTCACGCGCGACATCATGCCGGACACCCAGCTGCAATGGCACACCAACGGCACGATGCTGACCAGGAAGCGGGCGCGGCAGCTGCTCGAGGTGAAGCACCGGCACAAGATTTTCGTCTCGATCGACGGCGGCAACGCACTGTCTCACGATCTCAACCGCGGCGAGGGTACCTTCCTGCGCACGCTGCGTGGGCTCGAAATCTTGCTCGAGGAGGCGGCCGGCGACGAGCACGTCAAGGTCGGCGTTTACCAGATCGACCTCGGCGAACCGATCGAGAGCTATGATCGCGCTTTCCTGCGCCTGCTCGAACGCGTCGACGACCACGTCAAGGTCACGCCGCTGCTGCCCGGCGGCGCGCATCACGACGTCGCCTCCCTGTCGGATCTCGAAAGCGACGAGAAGCTGCACCAGCGCATGATGCAGGACGTCAACCCCAAACTGCCCGTGCCGAGCGGCGCGTGCTTCTGGGCCGGTCATGTCATGTGCCTGGCGCCGGACGGCAAGGTTTCGATCTGCATCATCAGCCACGGCCAGCACGGCGTCATCGGCAATCTCTTCGAGGAGAGCGCCGAGCAGGTGCTGGAGCGCGGCCTGGCCTTCCGCAACCGCATGGAAACGCAGGGCCGCTGCAGCGTCGGCCATTGCAAGACCTGCCGGAAGCCGGAGGGGCAGGTCTACGCCAAGCACCGCCTGGCCGCCTGAAGCGATGAACCGTGATGCGCGCCGCGCCGAATTGACTATGAATCACCGGGATCTGGGAACGGAAAGGGAGTGCGACGCATGAAGCCGGTTTGGGCTATCGGGTTAATGACCGGGACGGTTCTCGACGGGATGATCGATGTGGCGTCGATCCGCACCGACGGAGAGAATGTGGCGGAGTTCGGCCACTGGAAGCTCGCTCCATACAAGACCGACATCCGCGCCCTGCTCGCGGCTGCGGTCGAGGCGGCGCTGGCCTGGCGCTTCGAAGGGCCAGAGCCCGCCATCTTCGCCGAAGCCGAGGCGGCGTTGACCCGGGCGCAGTCCGAGGCGGTGGCCGATTTCATGGCGGAGGCGGGCCTGACGCCATCCGATGTCGCCGCTGTCGGCTTCCACGGGCAGACGGTGCTGCACCGCGCGCCCGAGCCCGGCCGGCATGGCGACACACGCCAACTCGGCGACGGGCGCTTGATGGCCGATATCCTCGGCGTCGATGTCGTCTACGACTTCCGCACCGCCGACATGCGCGCCGGCGGCCATGGCGCGCCGCTCTCGGCGAGCTATCACGTCGCGCTGCTGCGCGGCATCAATGCGGGGCCCGAGACGGCCGCGCTGAACCTCGGCGGGGTCGGCAACATCACCTGGTGGGCGGGTGGCGAGGAGTTCCACGCCTTCGACACCGGGCCGGCCAACGGGCCGATCAACGACTGGATCATGCGCCACGGCAAGGGCGAGATGGATGTCGATGGCGCACTGGCGCTCAGCGGCACGGTCGATGAGGAGCGGCTCGCCCGCTTGCTCGACCACCCCTATCTGACCGCGCCCTATCCGAAATCGCTCGACCGCTACGATTTCACCGCCGACATGGCCGAGGGGCTTTCGCTGGCAGACGGGGCAGCGACGCTGACCGCCTTCACCGCCGGCACGGTCGGGCGCTCGCTCGACCAGTTGCCGCAGCGGCCGACGAAGCTCATCGTCTGTGGCGGCGGGCGCAAGAATCCGGCGATCATGGCGGCGCTGCAGAAGCGCGCCGGGGTCGAGGTCGTTCCAGCCGAAGCGGTGGGCTTCCGTGGCGACGCGGTCGAGGCCGAATGCTTCGCCTTTCTCGCGGTTCGCGCATTGCGTGGCATGCCGTTGAGCTTCCCCCTCACCACCGGCGTTGCCGGGCCGATGACCGGAGGGCAGATCGCGACCCGCCCGGCCACGGCCAGGCGGGCCTGAACCGGCCTGGAACAAGCCGTCTGCACGACCAACGTCATCCAGCCGGAGTCGGCCATGACCATGCTCGACAGCCCGATCGAGGAACCCATCGCCGAAGTCGCGGCGCAACTCGAAGCCGAGTTCGCCGCCTTCGCGGATTTCACCGAACGGGTCGGGCATGTGCTCAGCCTCGGCCGGCGCCTGCCACGTCTGGCGCCAGAGGATTGCTGCGAGGACAACCGCGTCAAGGGTTGCCAGTCCCAGGTCTGGGTCGTGGCCGAGCATGACGCCGACCAGGACCGCATGCGGCTCGCGCTGGATTCCGACGCGATGCTGATGCGCGGCCTGCTCGCCATGGTGCTCAGGCTCTATGGCGATCGGCGGCCGGACGAGATCCTGGCCTACTCGCCCGAGGTGGTCGAGCGGCTGCTCGTCGGCCGCAGCCTCGCGCCGAGTCGCGCCAATGGGCTGTATCTGGTGGTCAAGCGCATCAGGGCAGCCGCGGCGGCCGCTTCAGGCGGGCGTCAGATGGCTCGCGAAGCATGAGCGGCGGCGGCGCGCCAGGACCGCATCAAGGAGGAGCGCTGGAATGCGAATGCCCCAGACGCTGAGTCCCGAGGAGCTGCAATGGTATCGGCGGCAGACCGTGCTGCCGGAGATCGGCGTCTCCGGCCAGGAAAAGCTCAAGGCGGCCCGGGTCCTGGTGATCGGCGCCGGAGGACTGGGCTCGCCGCTGCTGCTGTATCTCGCCGCGGCCGGCATCGGCACGCTGGGGATCGTCGATTTCGACTATGTCGAGATCTCCAATCTCCACCGGCAGATCCTGCATTCGGTCGAGCGGCTCGACATGCCCAAGACCGAGAGCGCCGAGAAGTCGCTGCGCGCGCTCAACCCGCATGTTGCGATCATCCGCCACGACATGCCCATCAGCGCGGAGAATGCGGCGAGGCTGGTGGCCGGCTACCACATCGTCGCAGACGGCAGCGACAATTTCGCCACCCGGGACGCCGTGCACTCGGCCTGTCTTGCGGCACGGATCCCGCTGGTCAGCGCCGCGGTACAGCTCACCGACGGACTGATCACCACCTTCAAGGCCTATCTCGGCCCGCCGCACCCTTGCTACCGGTGCCTGTTCCCGGACACGCCGCCGGCGGCGGTGACGCCATCCTGCTCCGAAATCGGCGTGCTTGGCCCGGCGGTCGGCGCGCTCGGTTCGATGCAGGCCATCGAGGTGATCAAGGAGATCCTGGGCACGGGGCCGAGCCTCTCGGGCACGCTGATGATGTACGACGCCTGGCGCTGCGCGCTCGACGCCATCGCCCTGCCGCGCCGGGTGGGTTGCCTGACCTGCGAAGCGATGGCTCAGCCGCCCGTCACCGGCGGGAACAGCCCCACTTCGTCATCGGAGGCAAGCTCGTGCGAATTCTCGACGTAACGGCGATTGACGGTGAAGCGCATGCTGCCGCGCGCGTCGGCGATCTCGGCCAGGGCCGGATAGCGCGCCGCAAGATGCCGCACGAGGTCGTCAACCGTCCTGCATTGCACCGGCAAGGCGATCTCCTCATTGGGGATGCCGGTCTTGGTGCGGAGCCAGGAGAAATAGGAAATTTTCATATCGATCTCCGTTTCCAAGCGTAATAAATTCTGATGGCGACACTTTTGTCAATAAAAATCCCCACGCTAAAACAAGATATGTAGTATTTGTATGGACAGTACCAATAACTGAAGGGCGAATTCATGTCGGCGTCACTTGATGGGGTAAAGGTCATCGACCTCTCGCGCTATATTGCCGGGCCGTTCTGCGGTCAGCTTCTGGGTGATCTCGGCGCCGATGTCGTGAAGGTCGAACGCATCGATGGCGGCGAGGAGGGCCGGCGCGTCGGCGAGACGGTGGAGGGAGACACGCTGTTCTTTCTCTCTGCCAACCGCAATAAGCGCGGCTTCGCCATCGATTTCCGCGACAAGGAGGGCCAGGCGCTGCTCCGGCAACTCGCCGCTACGGCCGACATCCTGATCGAGAACTTCCGGCCCGGCACGATGGAGGCCATGGGGCTCGGCTGGGACGTGTTGAGCGCGTTGAATCCGCGCCTGATCATGGTGCGCATCTCCGGCTTCGGGCAGGAAGGACCGCTCGCCCAGCATCCCTGCTTCGACGGCGCCGCGCAGGCACAGTCCGGCGTCATGGCGATGACCGGACCGGCAGGCGGCGCGCCGACCATGGCGGGTGTCTTCGTCTGCGACTATTCGACCGCGCTCTACGGAGTCATCGGCACCCTCGCTGCGCTGCACGCCCGCGAAACCAGCGGCCGCGGCCAGGTCGTCGAGGCGACCCTGATGGATAGCGGCATGGCGCTGATGACCACCGCGATCCCGGAGCGCATCCTCTTCGGCCGCGAGCCGGAGCGCCTTGGCAACCGCGACCGCTACCTCTCGCCCTCGCACTGCTTCCGCAGCCGGGACGGCATCTGGATCTACATCGTCGCCGGCAACGACGTGCATTTCCCGCGGCTCGCCGCCGCGATGGGCCGGCCGGAGCTGGCGCAGGATGCACGCTTCGCCACCTTCGTCGCCCGCAATGCCAATGTCGCCGAGCTGGAGGCGATCATCGATGCCTGGGCAGCCGGGCTCGATGGCGAAGCCGTTCTCGAGATCATCCACGCCGCCGACATACCCTGCGAGCGCGTCGCCACCATCGCCGATGTCATCGCCAATCCGCAGGTGGTGCATCGCAAGCAGATCGTCGACGTGCCTCACCCGGTGATGGGTTCGGTGCCGTTCCAGGCGCCCGCGGTGCGGCTGCATGGCACGCCCACCGTCATTCGCCGCGGCGCGCCCGGCCTCGGCGAGCACGGCGCCGAGATCCTGTCGGACTGGCTCGGCATGAGCGCCCCCGAGATCGAACGGTTGCAGGCGGCGGGGACGATCTGAGAGGCCGAGGAGCGCTGGAGCTCGGTGCGGGCTCTGGTCAACTGGTGTCAGCGGTTTTGCCCAATACGCCCAATTGGTATTGCTAGAATGGCGAAAGGCATTAAAGTGGTTCTATAGCCACTGGAAAACCTCGCCATGCCGACGGAACGCATCACTCACCGTTTCGTCGATCCCGGCTGGATGACCGGTGAGGCGCCGGAGGGAGAGAATTCGGCCCTCGCCACTCTCTCCGCGATGGCGCAGGAAACCGCCGAAGCGCCGGATGTGGTGGCCCGTATCATGGCCTCGCGCGCCGGCCTCGCGGCGCTGGCCGCACGCTTGCAGCGGATGGATTTCGATGTCGCCGTGATCTGCGGGCGCGGCAGCTCCGGGCATGCTGGCGTCCATCTGCGCTATCTCCTGGAGACGCGCATCGGCGTGCCCGTTTCCGCGACAGCGCCGTCAGTGATCACAAGCTTGAAACGGCCGGTGGCGTTGCGCCGCGCGCTGTTCATCGTCATCTCGCAATCAGGCCGCAGCCCGGACCTCGTGGCGGCCACGATGGCCGCCCGGCGCGAGGGCGCCGCCACCGTCGCCATCCTCAACGACATCGCCTCGCCCGTGGCGCGCGCAGCCGAATGGGTGCTGCCGCTGGAGGCCGGATTGGAGCGCTCGGTTGCCGCCACCAAGAGCGTGATCGGGTCGATGGCACTGGGCGCGCTGCTGGTCGCTCTTCTGGCCGATGATCACGCGCTCGTGGCGGCGCTGGAGCGCTTGCCGGGGCGGCTGTCGCAGGCGTTGCATCTCGATTGGGACGTGGTCGGCCGGAGCCTGCCGATGGCGCGCGCCGCCTTCATCGCAGGGCGCGGCTACGGCTTGGGCCCGGCGCGCGAAATCGCGCTCAAGATGGCCGAGACCTTGCGCCTGCCGGCGCTCGCCTATTCCGCGGCCGAATTGCTGCACGGGCCGCGCGCAGCCGTCACCGACCAGACCCCGGTGCTGGCGCTGCGGGTAGGAGACGAGACCGCCGAGGCGGTCGACGCGCTGGTCGCCAATCTCGACGCCTCGCATCTCGCGGCGCACCTGGCCGGAGGGCCGGCCTCGCGCCTGCCCTGGATCGGCGACGATCATCCGGTCACGGACGCCATCGCCATGCTGGCCCCAGCCTATCGCATGATTGAGCGCACGGCACTCGCGATGGGTTACGACCCCGACAATCCACCGCATCTGAAGAAGGTCACGGAGACGCTGTGACGATCAGAGCCCCACGGATTCCGGCGACATCGTCGGTGGTAGCGTCGCGGCAGATCACTGCTCGCCTCGCAGGCGCGGATCGAGCGTGTCGCGCAGCACATCGCCGAGCAGGTTGAGCGCGAAGGCCAGGATCAGGATCGCGACCCCTGAGAACACTGCGCTCCAGGGCGAGAGCAGCAGCACATTGCGCCCCTCCGACAGCATGGTGCCCAGCGATGGCGCCGGTGGCTGCGTGCCGAGCCCGAGGAAGGAGAGCGAGGCCTCGACCAGGATCGCGGCCGAGAGCAACAGGCTGGTCTGCACCAAGAGCACGCTCGCCAGATTGGGCAGCATATGGACGAAGATGATGCGCGCATCGGAGGCCCCGATCGCGCGCGCATTCATCACGAAATCGCTCTCGGCCACGACCAGCGCCGGCCCACGCAGCAGGCGCGCGAAGATCGGCGTGTAGACCACGGCGATCGCGATCGCGGTCGGGCCGGAGCCTGGGCCCAGCATCGCGATGACGCCGATGGCGAGCAGGATCACCGGGAAGGCGAAGAGCACATCCATGCAGCGCATGACGATGCGCTCGGTCCAGCCGCGATAATAGGCGGCGACCAGGCCAAGCGTGCCGCCGATCAGGAGCGCCACGATCACCGCCGCAGCCGAGATGCCCAGCGAAGCGCGCAGGCCATGGATCAATCGCGACAGCAGATCGCGGCCGAACTGGTCGGCGCCGAGCCAATGCGCCGCGCTCGGACCCTTCAACCGGGCCAGGATGTCCTGCGCCAGCGGATCGTAAGGTGAGATCCAGGGCGCCAGCACCGCGACTAGGACGAGCAGGATCACGGCGCTCGCCGCGACGATCAGCAGCTTCGGCGTCTTGCCGGCCATGGCAGCGCTCACAGCCGCACGCGTGGGTCGATCAGCACATAGAGCAGATCGACCACGAAATTGACCAGCACGAAGGAGAAGGTGACGACCAGGATGGTCGCCTGCACCAGCGGATAATTGCGCTCGGCGATGGCCCCCAGGATCAATCGCCCGAGGCCCGGAATGGCAAAGACCTGCTCCACCACGATGGCGCCGCCGAGCAGATAGCCGGTCATGATGCCCGCACTCGTCACGAACGGAATCAGCGCGTTGCGCAGCGCGTGCCGGTACAGGATGCGCCTTTCCGACAGGCCCTTGGCGCGGGCGGTGCGGACATAGTCCTGCTGCAGCGCGTCGAGCATGGCCGAGCGCACCAGGCGGGAGAGATTGGCCAGGATCGGCAGGGCCAGCGCCACCGCCGGCAGCAGCAGCTTTGCGACATTGCCGAGCGGATCCTCGCTGAACGGGACATAGCCGAGCAGCTGCCAGTCCGGCGCCAGCGTCGTCAGCGCCAGGATCATCATGATGCCGAGCCAGAAGGAGGGGATGGTGAGCCCCGCCACCGAGCCGACCCGCAAGGCGGTGTCCCAGGCCTTGCCACGCAAGCGCGCCATCAGCACGCCCAGCGGCAGCGACAGGCCCGCTCCCACGATCAGCGCCAGCACGGTGAGCTGGATCGTCGGCCACATATGCCCCGCGATCTCCTGCGAGACCGGCCGCCTCGTCCACAGCGACACGCCGAGATCGCCGCTCAGCACGCCGCCGAGCCAGCTAAAATACTGCAGCAGCACCGGCTGATCGAGCCCGATCCGGCTGCGCAGCGCCGCGACCCGATCGGGCGTCACCTCGGTATTGGCGCCCAGCATGATCGCAACCGCATCGCCGGGGATCAAACGGATCATCAGGAAGGTCAGCACAGACACGCCAAACAAAACGACGGCGAGGTCAAGCGCACGGGAGCGCAGGAAATTCATTGGCGAAACCAGCAGGCGCTCGGCGAACGATCACCCGTCATTCCGGACAAGCCGCGCAAGCGGCGCTGATCCGGAATCCATCGATGGGCAGCGCACTCCACAAGGGATTCCGGGTCTCCGCAGAGCCTGTCCTTGGGCCAGCCGAAGGCCGGACCCGAGGGCTGCGCCCGGAATGACGGCGCGGTTTCTGGACACAATCCCAAAATCGCGACGATCAACCCGACCTCACCGCGCCTGCGTCGTCGTGGAAAGCGAGAACAGCGAGCGGTTTGCGACGATGTCGAACCCGCTGACATTCGTGCGCATGGCGGTGAAGAGCTGGCCATAGGTCATGAAAGCGGCCGGGCCGTCACAGGTCAGGAGCGACTGCACCCGGTTATAGGACGCCTTGCGCTTCGCCTGATCGGTCTCGATGCGGGCCGCATCGAGCAGGCCGTCGATCTCGGGGTTCGAGTATTTGAACACATTGGTCGAGCCAGCCGTGCGGAAGGTCCGGTAGAAATAGTCGTCTGGATCGATCGAGCCCGCATTGGTCGAGACGAAGGCGTCGAAATTCGAGTTGCGCCAGTCCTGCACGAACTGGCCAAGCTCGGGGATCTTTAGCTCTGCCTTGAAGCCGGCCTTGTTGAGCTGCGCCTGCACGACCTGGGCGATGTCGCGAATATCCTGGCGCGGCAGCACGAGCAGCGTCACGGCAACCGGCGTCGTGATCCCTGCGGCCTTGAGCAGCTCCTGCGCCTTGGCGGCGGACGGCGTGAAGCAGGGGAACTCCTTCACGTCGAGCGCCCATTGCTTCAGCGCCGGCGAGAGCGGCCCGCCGGGGACGCCGGCGCCGAAGAGCGCGGCCTGGACGATCTCCTGCCGGTTCAGCGCGTAATTCAGCGCCTCGCGCACCCTGGCATTGTCGAAGGGCGGCTTGGAGGTGTTCATGCCGACGAGCGTATAGGCGAGCTCTAGCGTGTCGGCGATCTTGACGTTCGGCCGGCCCTTGAGCTGCAGGGCCGTGGCCGCATCGATATTCGGCAGCAGCGCATATTGGCCGCTCGACAGCCCGACCTGGCGCGTCGCCGATTCCGGGATGATGTTGAACTTCACCCCATCGAGCTTGGGTTGGCCCTTGCTCCAGTAGCCGGCATGCTTCTCCAGTTCGATGAAGCCGTTGGGCTGCCATTCCTTGAACTTGAACGGGCCTGTGCCGACAGGCTGGCGCTGCAAGCCATCCTTGTTGGTCTCGAAAGCGCGCGGCACGATCGCGATCGAGGCCAGCGCTGTCAGGAAGGGCGCCGACGGCTCCTTCAGCGTGACTTCGACGGTCCCGGCATCCACGGCGCTCGCCTTCTCCATCGCCGCGAGGCGGCTCGCCAATGGCGAGGCAATGTCCTTGGAGAGCACGCGGTTGAGGCTCGCGACGACGTCGGCCGCCTCCAGCGGCTTGCCGTCATGGAAGGTCGCGCCCGAGACCAGCTTGAAGACATAGCTCTTGCCGTCGCCGGAGAGCGTCCAGGACTGGGCCAGGGCCGGCACCACGCGCAGATCCTTGTCGATCCCGGTCAGGCCCTCATAGATCGAGCCGTTCACCACCTGGAATGAGCTGAAGGCAGTGATGATATGCGGGTCGAGCCCGGCGGGAGAGGCGTCGACCGCCGCTTGCAGGACCTGAGCCCGGGACGGTGCCGGCAGAAGAGCCGCCGCAGCGAGCCCCATGGTCAGCGCCAGCGCCGTGGTGGTCAGAGAACGCGCCATGCCTCAACTCCCCTACCGAATGCATCGGGCGGCCTATGGCCTTGCCCGGAGTGGTCTCATCGAAGGCTAGCCCTCTAGAATACCAATTGCAAGACGAGCCCTTGCCGCGACTCTGCGTCAGGGCAGGTCAAATCGCAATCGCAACCCGCCTCTGCACGCGATTCCCGGGCATGTGAGAACGCCAGGCGCAGCTCCGGGATCGATCGGAAGGCAGAGCGCCCCGATTTTCGAGACGGTCGGACCAAGCCCACCGCTGTCCGGTTGGGGCTTGGGCCCTTGCGCCGATCATGCACGGCTCTCCCGCGCCGGCGAAGGTGACGCGAAGCGCCGGATGAAGGGCGCGGGGAACCCTTCTCCCGCATCGAAGTCGGGTCCACCCGACTTCGATACTCTGGGTGCTGACTCGGGCAAGCCCGAGTTCAGTGAGAAGGGCTGGGATGATGGCCTGCCGCTGATTATTGAGACGCGACCGCGCCGCAGCGCCGGCTTCATCCTGAAAGCGCAGGAGACGATGCGGAGCCGCTTGCGCGATCTGGTTGTCTGGCCTGCCCTCACCCCTGCCCCTCTCCCACACGGGAGAGGGGTTCCCCGCGCTTGTCTCATTCGCCCCCGCCCGCTGGAAAGCCTTCAATGAACGGAGCTTTTTCGATAGGGCGCTCGCGGCGAACTGGACAGTCGTGCATCAGGCCCGACCATGACGCGCTTCGGATCCGGGACGATCTTCGGTCGCCCAGGATGACGGCGCGGCTCAGAGCGAGAGCAGCGTGCCGCTCTCGCAGCCAAGCCGTCTTACTTGCCCATCACCAGATTGGGCAGCCAGGTCGTCAGTGGCGGCCAGAGCGTGATCGCCGCGAGGACGACCAGCAGCGGCACGATCCAGGGCAGGATCGCCTTCGACATGGTCTCGAAGGAGACATTGGCGATCCGCGTCACCACGAAGAGCACCACCCCGATCGGCGGATGGATCGTGCCCAGGATCAGGTTCAGGATCATGATGATGCCGAACTGGACCGGGTCGATGCCGAAGCTATGCGCGGCCGGCACCAGGATCGGGATCAGGATCAGCATCGCCGCCAGCGCTTCCATGAAGCAGCCGACCAGGAGCAGGATCAGGTTGCAGACCAGGAGGAAGACCAGCGGATCCTTGATCGTCTCGACGATCAGCGGCGTCAGCGTCTGCGGCACCCGCGAGATCGACATGCACCAGCCGAGCGCGCCCGCCGCCATGACCAGGACCATCACGAGGCCGGTGGTCTCGACGGTCTCGACCAGGATCGGCCCGAGTTGCTTCACCTCCAGTGTGCGGTAGACGAAGAAGCCGAGGAACAGCGCGTAAAGGCAGGCGACCGCGGCGGCCTCCGTCGGCGTGAAGATGCCGGAGAACATGCCGCCCAGGATCAAGGGCGGCGTCATCAGCGCGAAGAAGCCGCTGAGGAAGGTCCGCCCGATCTCGCGAAAACCCTTGAACGGCTCCTTGCGGAAACCCTGGCGCTTCGAGATCAGCATGACCATAGCCATCAGCGACAGCCCCATCAGGATGCCGGGAATGACACCGCCGATGAAGAGCCGGCCGATCGAGACATCGGCCGTGACGCCGTAGATCACCATCGGCAGGCTGGGTGGGATGATCGGACCGATCGTCGCCGCGGCAGCCGTGATCGCGGCGGCCGTCTCGGGCCGGTAGCCGGCCTTCTTCATAGCCCTGATCTCGATTGCGCCTGAGCCTGCCGCATCAGCGACAGCCGAGCCGACCATGCCGGCGAAGATCATGCTGGTCAGGATCGAGGCATGGGCATAGCCGCCGCGCAGCCAGCCGATCACCGAGGTCGCGAACTCCACGATCCGGTCGGTGATCCGCGCCGCGCCCAGGATGTTGCCCATCAGAATGAAGAGCGGCGCCGCCACGATCGGAAAGGCGTTCATGGCTTGCGCCATCTTCTGCGGCACGATCGAGGCCGAGAGATCGGCCAGCGCCACGAAGGCGAAAGCGGCGAGCCCCATCGAGGCGAAGAGCGGAAAGCCGGCGAGGATCGAAAGCAGCCAGACGCCCGAGATCTGGAAGATCAGCGTGCTCACAGGACCTCTCCCGTGATCGGCGGCTCGGCCGGCTCATAGGGCGAGACCGCCCAGTTCCTGAGATTGGCGATCAGTTCGAACACGCCCTGCGCAGCCGTGACGAAGCCGGCGAAGACCATCGGCGCATAAAGCAAACTCATCGAGATCGGCACTGTGGTCGCCTCGAGATCATGGTTCACGGCGACGAGATGGATGCTGTACCAGCCGGCCAGCAGGCCGAAGACGACCATGGCGATCTGCATCACCGTCTCGGCGGCTCGCCAGCCCTGCCGCGGCAACAGGTCATGGAAGAAGCGGATGCGGATATGGGCCTGCCGCCGGCTGGCGATGACCCAGCCGCAGACCGCAACCCAGAGCATCAGGAAGCGCGAGACCTCGTCGGTCCAGATCAGCGGATCGCCCAGCGCCCGCGTGACGATGCCCAGCGTCACGCAGACGAGCAGCGTCACGATCAGGATGCCGGCGAGAATGTCCATCGCCCGGTCGAACACCGTGCGCGCGAAGGCGATCATGCTGTGTCTCCGAAGAGCAGATTCTGTTTCAGCCGGCCCGGATCGCGCGAGCCCCGATCCGGGCAGCTTGTGGTTCTCTCAACCAGGCCTTGAAGCTACAGCGCCTCGATGCGCTGCCAGAGGCCCTTGCCCCATTTGCTTTCGAACTTGGCCGGCAGCGACGCCAGCACCGGCTTGCGGAAGCTCTCGAGATCGGGCTTGATCACGGTCATGCCGCTCTTGCCGAGGCTCTCGGCGAGCCCGTTCTCCTGCGTGACGATCTCATTGTCCTGCCAGGCCGAGGCCGTGTCGATCGCGGCCCGGACAAGAGTACGATCGGCCTCGCTCAGTTTCGACCAGGCGGCATCGTTCACGATGACCAGGCGCGGCGTGATGATATGGGCGGTCAGGATGAGGTATTTCTGGACCTCGGCGAGCTTGGCCGACTGGATCGTCGGCAGCGGGTTCTCCTGGCCGTCGACCGCGCCCTGCGACAGAGCGAGATAGAGCTCGCTGAAGTTCAATGGCGTCGGCCGCGCGCCCCAGGCCTCGGCCATGGCGCGGAAGGTGTCGACCTCCGGCACCCGCAGCTTGAAGCCCTTCATATCCTCCACCGAATTGATCGGCTTGGAGCCGCTGGTGAGGTGGCGGACGCCGTAATAGGTCACGCCGATGACGCGCAGACCCCGCTTCTCGACCAGCACCTTGTTGAGTTCGTCCATCAGCGGCGATTTCAGCGCCCGCGTCATATGCGCCGGGTCGCGCCAGATATAGGGTGCCTCGATGATCGATATCTGCGGCACGAACTGGCCCAGCAGCGCCGCGCCCTCCGTCACCATGGTGAGCGCGCCGCTGGCGACGGATTCGACCATGTCGCGTGACGAGCCGAGCTGACCGGCCGGGAAGGTCTGGATGTCGATGCGCCCGCCGGTCTTCGCCTTGACTTCGGCTGAGGCCTTCACCGCGCTTTGCGGCGAGGGATGCGTCATCGCCTGGCCGTCGGCCCAGCGCAGCACGATCGCTTGCGCCCGCAGGACGGCCGGCATGGCAATGCTCGCTCCGGCAAGCGCCGCGGAGCCGACGAGCAGTTCGCGTTTGGTCAACCTGGTCATGATCTTTGCTCCTCCCGAGAATGCCCGGTTGTCCGGATCGCTATTGGGTTGAAGCCGCCCCTCATGAGCCGGCTTCATATCGCGTCAGTAATTCATCGCCCGCGTCCGGGCATTGCCGATATGCAGGCTCATCTCCTCGGCGGCGCGCAGCGGGTCGCGCGCCTCGATCGCCGTGATGATCTTGAGATGGTCCCGCATCACCGGCACCAGGATGTGGTTCTGGATCCGCGTCTCATATTGCCGGATCAGCCTGATCTTCAGCCAGGTGACGCGGAAGGCCTTCGAGACGATGTCGTTGTCGAGGTGATCGATGATCGCCTCATGCATCAATCGATCGACATCCTCGGCATCCTCGATCAGCGCCTCGTCGCCGCCGGCCTCGGCGCGCATGATGATCGCCTCGTGCCGCTGGCGCTGCTCGGCGATTTCCGCATCGGTCGCGTTCGCCGCATAGAGCGCGGTCGCCTCCCTTTCCAGGAAGAGCCGGAACTGAAAGGCGTTACGGATCAGGTTGAGATCGACATGGGCGACCTGCATGCCGCGCTGCGGCACCGTCTTGATCAATCCCTCGGCCTCGAGCCGAGGGATCAATTCGCGGATCGCCCCCAGAGGCAGGCCGGTCAGCGCCACGAGCTCGCGCTGGGTCACGAATTGCCCGGGCTTGATCTCGCGCGCCAACAACCGCTCGGTGAAGCTGGCATAGGCCCGCTCCCGCAGTTTCAGCGGCTCGGCCTCGCGTTCGGGCTCCGTCTCCGGCTGGTTCAACCTGTCCTCCCTGGGGCGGCCTCGTCTCAGGCCGCCTTGGCGCGCGTGATCGTGTCGAAGGCGGCGAAGAGCCGCTTGCGCTGACCCTCGTCGAGCGCCTCCAGCGGCGCACGCATCGCGCCATAGCCGGCATCGCCATGCACATGCCCGACCAGGGCTTTTACCGCGGCCAGCACAGGGTAGCTGCAGATCTCGTCGACCAGCGCGTTCACCACCGGGCTGTCGGTTCCCTCATAGACCAGCGGCCGCAGCAGATGCGGCACGAGATTGGCGACGCCGCAGATCGAGCCCTGCGCGCCCGCGCGCACTGCGCGGGCGAGCTGCCGCTCATCGCCGACCAGGATGGCGAGCTCGCCATGCGCCTTCAGGAAGGCTTCCGTGCTGTCATAATCGCCCGACGAATCCTTGATGCCGGTGACGACGCCCGGGAACGCGGTCTTGAGCCTCTGGACGAGATCGACGCTGATGCTGACCGCCGTCACCGAGGGGATGTGGTAGAGAATGGCGTTGCGCGCGGAGGCGCCGAGCTTGTCGAAGAACTGCGAGAACCAGGCATAGAGCCCTTCGTCGCTGACGCCCTTGAAGTAGAAGGGCGGCGCGACCAGCAAGCCCTTGGCTCCGGCATCGAGCGCCAGCCGCGCCTGCTCGACCGCCTCATGCAGCGAAGCTGCCGCGATGCCTGCATAGATCTGCTTGGCGGGATCGACGCCCGCCCCGATCAGCGCGCCCATCATCGCCGTGCGCGCCGGCAGGCCGAGCGCCGCGCCCTCGCCGGTGGTGCCGAACAGGGTGATGCTGTCGCAGCCCTCGGCGAGGACATGGCGCGCATGCGTGACGAGGCGCGGCAGGTCGACGGCGCCGCCCTCCCGCATCGGCGTGGTGATGGCGCAGGAGAGGCCGAAGCGGTTGGGGTTGAGAGCCATGGAACTTGTCTTTCGAGGAAGATGACGGACTGACATGTTAGTTTGCGCGCTGGAAGGCCGCAAGGCCGGACGGGCGATTACCCGTCCTTGAGGCCTCCGGCCGACAGACCGGCGACGATCTGGCGCTGCGCCAGGACAGTGACGAGAAGAACCGGCAGAGTGACGAGGAGCGCGGCCGCGGCCAGCGGCCCCCACGAAATCTGCTCGAAGGTCAGGGAGTTGTAGACCGCCGAAGGCAGCGTGCGGCTGTTCTTGCCTCCGAGCACGACGGAGAAGATGAAGTTATTCCAGGAGAAGATGAAGGCGAGGATGCCGCCGATCGTGACGCCGGGCAGCGCCAGCGGCAGCGCGACATGGCGGAAGGCCTGCCAGGTCGTGGCGCCGTCGATACGTGCGGCGTCTTCCAGCTCCATCGGCACGTTCTCGAAATAGCCGATCATGATCCAGACGATGATCGGGATGGTGATGACGAGATGGGTGATCACCAGCGCCGTGATCGTGCCCACCAGCCCGGTGATCTGGAACAACAGGAAGAGCGGGATGAGATAGGACAGCGCCGGCGTCATGCGCGCAATCAGGATCAGGATCGCGAACTTTGCCGCCTTGCCGCGCGCGATGCCGTAGCCCGCCGGCACGCCGACCAGCAGACCGATCAGCACGGCCCCACCCGTCACCAGGATCGAATTCCAGAGATAGAGCCCGAAATTATTCTGCGCGAAGACGTCGACATAGTTCTTCAGCGTCGGCGGATCGGGAATGAACACCGGCGGGAACGCCGTGTTGTCGAGCTCGTTCTTCAGCGACAGCGAGATCATCCAGAGGAAGACCAGCACCGCCGGCGAGACCAGCACGAAGACGGAGGCGTAGAAGCCGAGTTTGGTTGCGAGGCGCTTCATCACGCGTTCCATTTCGACTTCTGGCGCGCATAGAGCAGCAGCAGCGAGAGCATGATGATCATCACGAAGAAGATCACCACCACGGCCGAGGCGTAGCCGATCTTGTAGAACTGGAAGGCCTGCAGGTAGAGGAAGATGTTCAGCGTCTCCGAAGCCGTGCCCGGCCCGCCCTGGGTGATCACGAAGATCGTGTCGAAGGCCTTCAGCGCATCGATGGTGCGGATCACGATCGCGACCATGATGAAGGGCCAGACCAGCGGCAGCGTGATGTGGCGGAACATGTGCCAGTTGTTGGCGCCGTCGATCAGCGCCGATTCATAGGGCTCGCGCGGCAGGCCGGCGAGGCCGCCGAGGACGATCAGCATGACCAGCGGCGTCCAGTGCCAGACCTCGACCAGGATCAGCGTCGGGATCACGGTTCCCGGGTCATAGACCCAGTTCTGCGGGCCGATGCCGACCAGCGAGAGCAGGTAGTTCAGCACGCCGAGCTGAGGGTGGAACATCATCGTCCAGACCAGCGCGACCGCGACCGGCGTCGCCATCATCGGCATCACGAAGACGGTGCGCAGCAGGCCCCGGAACGGAAACTCGCGATGGAAGACCAGCGCCGCGGCCGTGCCGAACAGAATCGGCAGCACCACGGCCAGGATCGTGAAATAGGCGGTGTGCCCCATCGATTCGATGAAGCGGGAATCGCGAAACAGCTCGGCGAAATTCTGCAGGCCGACGAATTCCGGCCCGCCGCCGATCTTCCAGTCCTGCGTCGACATGTAGAGCGTGAACAGCCAGGGGAAGACGATCACCCCGGCGATGATGAGCACGGCCGGCAGCGAGAACAGCCAGTAGCGCGGCGTGAAATCGGCCGAATGCTGGAACGCCGCGGAGGGCGGTCGCGGGACAGCTGCGGGCATGGATGTGGTGATCGTCATCGACTGCGCCTTGTCTTGCACACTCCGTCATGCTCGCCCTTGTGGCGAGCATCCACGTCTTGAACGCCGCATCGAAGCCGCGAAGACGTGGATGGCCGGGACAAGCCCGGCCATGACGCGAGCGCGGATGCTTTAAGCCTGTTCGCTCTTCTCGAGGATCGGCTTGAAGGTCTCGGTCGCCTTCTTCAATTCGGTAGCCGAGTCCGCACCGGTCAGCGTGTTGGTGATCGCCACGCCGAAGACGTCACGGAACTCGGTCACCGGGATGATCTGCGGCAGGCCGGCGCGCGCGATCTTGCCGGATTCCGCCAGGCACTCGAAATACTGCTTCGGGAAGCGCGAGCCGGCAGAGGCCTCCGGGCTGCCTAGCGCCGACAGCCGGCCCGGCGCACCGGCGCCCGCCTTGATCATCGCCAGCTGATTGCCCTTGTTGCACATGTACTGGAGGTAGAGCCAGGCGGCCTGCTTGTTCTTCGACCCGCGCGCGATACCCAGCCCGTCGCCGAACAGCGCCGAGTGATGCGCCTTGGGGCCAGCCGGCGTCACGCCATAGCCGACCTTGCCGACGATGCGCGACTTGGTCGGATCTTCCAGCGGCGTGGCGAAGCCGATGCCGTCGAGCCACATCGCGGCGCGGCCTTGCATGAAGGTGGTCTGGCATTCGTTCCAGTTGAAGCCGATCGTGCCCGGAGGGCCGTAATCCTTGTTGAGCTTGCGGTACATGTCCGCAGCCCACACAGCTTCCGGCCCATCCGTCTGCAGCTTGCCTGTCGCCGAGACCGTCTCCAGCCCCTGCCCCAGCAGCCAGGAGGTCCAGACCGGGATGTTGGCGTTCTTCAGGCCGCGCGACACGAAGCCCGCGACACCTTTCGCCGGGTCATTGAGCTTGGCGGCGGCAGCCACCAACTCGTCCATGGTCTTGGGATATTCGAGCCCCTTCTGCGCGAACATCTCCTTGTTGTAATAGACCATCCAGAAATCGATGAAGTGCGGCAGCGTGTCGATCGACCCATCCGCCTGCTTGCCGAAATCCACCGCGCCGGCTGCGAAATCGGCATAGTCGAAATCAGGCGAGGTCAGCGAGGCGTCCGCGAGATAGGGACGCAGATCCTCCATCCACTTGCCCTTGGCCGAGAGCCGCTTCTGGACGTGCAGCGCCAGCATGGTCACGTCGAAGGCGGGCTTGCCTGAGGAGAACTCGATCATCGCCTTCTGGCGCTGCTGCTGCTCGGGCACCTGCTCGGAGGAGACCTCGATGCCGGTCAGCGCGGTGAAGGCCTTCTCCTCGGACTGCATCAGGTCGGAACGCGGGTTCTTCACCAGCATCACGTCGAGCTTGGTCCCGGCGAAGCGCTTCCAGTTGAAGCTCGATTGCGCGTTGGCCTCGCGGATGATCGCCGGCGCGCCGATCGCGCCAAGGGCGCCCAGCGCAGCGGCATTGCGCAGCAAGGCGCGGCGAGTCGGCTTCAGGATCATGGATGTCATAGGCGCCCTCCCTCAGGACATGGTCACGGCCCGTTTCGGGCCTGTTGGTTATGCGGTCGGCACCCTGCATGTCGCTGGAGGCCAACCGATCCGGCGCTGACGCTAATCGTGTTTCAACACGGTTGCAAGCTAACATGTTGGCGTGCACATACTGTCGCCGCGACCAGCCGAAAGATGCCCTGCATGCCTGCCTCGACCATCCCGATCCCCAGCCGGACACTCGGCAGAAGCGGGCTGTCCGTCTCGACGCTCGGCTTCGGCGGCGCACCGCTCGGCGATCTCTATGCCCGGCTCGACGAGGCCCAGGCCGTGGCGACGGTCGAGGCCGCCATCGCGGGCGGCGTGACGCTTCTCGACACCTCCCCGCTCTATGGCCACGGCCTGTCCGAGCACCGCATCGGCGCGGCTCTCCGTCGTGTGGACCGCGCCAACATCGCCGTCTCGACCAAGGTCGGCCGCGTCGCCGAGCCCTTTGGTCCGCGCGGCGACGGCTCCGGCTATCTCGGCGGCCTGCCGCATGCGCTGCGCTTCGACTATTCCTATGACGGCGCGATGCGCTCGCTCGAGCAATCGGCGCTGCGGCTGGGCGTCGACCGGATCGACATCGTCCTGATTCACGACGTCGATGTCTGGACGCATGGCACGGACGCGATCGAGGCGCGCTTCGCGCAAGCCATGAAGGGGGCCTATCGCGCGCTCGAAGGCTTGCGCGCCTCCGGCGCGGTGAAAGCGATCGGCGTCGGCGTCAACGAAGCCGAGATGTGCGAGCGCTTCGCCCGCGCCGGCGACTTCGACACGATGCTGCTGGCGGGCCGCTATTCCCTGCTGGAGCAGCCGGGGCTCGCCTCCTTCATGCCATTGGCGCTGGAGAAGGGCATCGGCCTGATGCTGGGCGGCGTCTTCAACTCCGGCATCCTCGCGACCGGCCCGGTCACTGGGGCGAAATACAATTACAAGCCCGCCCCGCCCGAGATCCTCGCCCGCGTCGCGGCAATCGAAGCCGCCTGCCTCCGCCATGACGTGCCGCTGCGACGCGCCGCGCTGCATTTCCCGCTCGGGCATCCCGCTGTCGCGAGCCTCGTCATGGGCGCGGTCTCGCCCCGCGAGGTCGCGGACCAGATCGCCGAACTCTCCGCCCCCGTTCCCGCCACGCTCTGGGCCGAGCTGAAGGCCGAAGGGCTGCTCGGCGCCGACGTCCCCGTGCCGGTTTGAACCGATGCGGATCGACGCTCATCAGCATGTCTGGACACTCGCACGCGGCGATTATGGCTGGCTGACGCCGGCGCTGGGACCGATCCATCGCGATTTCGGTCCTGATGACCTGACCCCACTTCTCGCCGGCCATGATATCGACCGCACCATCCTGGTCCAGGCCGCGCCGACCGAGGCCGAGACCCTGTTCCTGCTCGATATCGCGGCCCGCACGCCCTTCATTGCCGGCGTCGTCGGCTGGACCGATTTCGAGGCGCGCGATGTAAGCCTGCGCATTGCGCATCTCGCCTCGACCCCGCTGCTCGTCGGCCTGCGCCCGATGGTGCATGACATCTCCGACGTGGACTGGCTCGCCAAGCCGGAGCTCGACCCCGCTTTTGATGCCCTGATCGCGGAGAACCTCGTTTTCGACGCGCTGCTCAAGCCCCGGCACATCGCGCCGATGCTGAGCCGGCTCGAACGCCATCCCGCACTCGCCGCCGTGATCGACCACGCCGCCAAGCCCGACCTCGTCAGCGGCGATCTCGACGGTTGGCGCGAGGGCATCACGGCCCTGGCGCGGCATCCAAACCTGTTCTGCAAATTGTCGGGCCTGGTCACCGAGGCCAGCGAGGACTGGACGCTCGCGACCTTGCGCCCGGTGATCGAACATCTCCTTGCAAGCTTCGGCCCGCAACGCCTGATCTGGGGCAGCGACTGGCCCGTCCTGACCCTGCGCGCCAGCTATGGCCGCTGGATCGAGACCGTGGAGGCGCTGCTCGCGCCGCTTTCGCAGACCGAGCGCGCCGCCATCATGGGCGGCAACGCCCGCAAGCTCTATCTCACGCGCCGCGGACGCAGCCCGCTATGACCGTGCTGCCATGCTGACTATCTGTTTGCTCCTCTTTCCGAGCCCTCATCCTGAGGAGCCGCCCTCGGGTCCGATCTTCGATCGGCCCAAGGATAAACTCCGCGGCGTCTCGAAGGATGCTCCAGGAGGCTCCGGTATCCGCTGGACCATCCTTCGAGACGCCATTCCGTACGGAATGGCTCCTCATGATGAGGGCTGTGTTTCCAAACGGATTCAGAAAGATTTCCCATGCTGAAGGGCCTCGATCCCGTCCTCTCCGCCGATCTGCTCTGGCTGCTTTCCGCCATGGGCCATGGCGACGATCTCGCTCTGGTCGACGCCAATCATCCCGCCGAGACCATCGCGCGCGCCACCACCAGCGGCCGGCTCGTGCGCCTGCCCGGGCTGACCATGGCCCGCGCCGCCCGCGCCATCCTCTCCGTGCTGCCGATCGACGATTTCGAGCCCGCCCCCGCGCGGCGCATGCTGGTGGTCGGCGATGCGCAGGCGGTCCCCGTCGTGCAGGCGCAGGTGCAGCATGAGCTCGACCGCGCGACGGGCGCTCCCCTCCCGCTCGTCGGCATCGAGCGCTTCGCCTTCTACGAGGCGGCGAAGGCGGCCTTCGCTGTCGTCCAGGTCGGCGATCCCCGCCCCTATGGCTGCTTCCTGTTCCGCAAGGGCGTGATCGCCGGAGAACCCGGCTGAGCGCTCGGGTTTCTGTCATGGACCGTTCATTTTAAAGGCGTTAGCCTCCTTCCTTGCAGCACGACCGCCCGGAATGAGCCGTCCGGCCGAAGCTCCACCAACGGGCCATGCCCGTCAGGGAACGATGACCATGACAAAGACCAGCACCGCGCTCGCCGCCGGCGTCTTCGCACTCGTCGGCGGGTTCGTCCTGCAAGCCTCGGCTCCGGCCCAGGCGCTGACGATGAAGGAATGCAGCACCAAATATAACGCGGCCAAGACCGGCAACACGCTGGGCGGTCAGTCCTGGAACGATTTCCGCAAGGCCCAGTGCTCCGACACGGCCGCCCCGGCTGCAGCCACCGCGCCGGCATCGGCCGGGGCAGCGGCTCCCGCCAAGCCCGCAGCCGCTGCCCCGGCCGCCGCCGGCAACGCCGTCTTCCCCGCCAAGGTCGATCCGAAATATTCGACCCTCTCGGCCGGCAAACAGCGCTTCAAGACCTGCAACGACCAGTACAACATCAACAAGGCCAATGGCGGCAATGGCGACCTGAAATGGATCCAGAAGGGCGGCGGTTATTACAGCCAGTGCAACACCAGGCTGAAGGGCGCCTGAGCGCCCTCTCTCCCTTCTCCCCCGTCAAAGTCGGCTGTTGCCGACTTTGACACTTTGAGTTGCCCATCTCGGGCAAGCCCGAGATGGGTGGGAGAAGGAAAGCCCTTACGCCCCCTTCGCCACCGCCTGCTTCAACCGCGCCACGGCCTCCGTCGCGCCGGCCTTGATCGCCAATTCCTGCGTCTGCGCCTCGCGCTCGATCATCTCGACCAGCACGGCCGCATTGATCTCGCTGCCGGCGGCGGTGAGCTTCAGCACCGCATTGGCGATGATGTTGGGCCAGAACGCCGCCCCGCCCTTGGCGAGCCCCTTCGCTTTGCGGCCCTCGAACTCCTTGGCTAGCTGTTCGGGGGTCTTCTTGGCCATGACGGGCTCCGGTTTGTGTGTCGGCCTGTCCCACCATGCCCGCCGGGCGCGCGCAAGGGCCGTCTTACTCGTGCAGCCTTGGCTTCGCTCTAGCGCTCTCTGCCTGGAGACAGCCGCCCCGGCTCGGGCACGGCCACACGGCCGACCTCGAGCAGGGCCATGTCGATCATGAAGCGCAGATCGTTTTGCCCAGCAGCGGCCGCGATCTCGCGCGCCGCCATCAGATGGTCGGCGGCATCGTCCAGATCGTGATGCGCGCCGAAGGTGATGTCGATCACCACCCCCATATATTCGATCGGCCGCCCGGCTTTCGAGACGACGCATTGGCCGCGATCCCAGAGCCAGCGCACCGAGCCGTCATGCGCCACGACGCGATACTCGGCCCAGAACTCGCCGGAAATGGCGACCGCCTTCGAGACCTCGATGTCGAAAGCCTCGCGATCATCGGGATGGACGGCGTGGATATAATCGTCGAGCGGCAGCCCGATCTTGGCGCGCTCGGGATCGACCCGGAAAGCCCTGGCGATGGCGGGGCTGGCCCGCAACGTGCCCTCCTCGATCTTCCACAGCCACGAGCCGAGCACGCGCCTGGGACCGATCAGAGCTGGATCGCGCTTTGCGGGTGCCGCCATATTGACCTCATCGCCGCGAAGCCGGACCGGCATTTTGCTGCGCCGCAAAAGACTGTGCTGCTCCCGGCCAAGCTTGCAACAATTCTAAGCTGGTTCTCCACATCCGCTATCGCCCGGCCTCCTCGGCCAGCGCGCGGGCGAAATCGGTGACGAGCTTGCGCTTGATCGGCGGCAGCGCCCGGAACAGCTTCACCAATTCCATCGCCTCCGCGACCATGGGGTCGTCGCCCGGGTCCTGCGGTTGAGGCTGCGCATCGTCAAAGCCGCCCTGATCGTCATCTCTGGTCATCTCGATCGCCGTGTCCCCAGCGCCCCCTGCCAATAGCAATTTTTGCCGCGATCATGTCAATTTTGGGCTGGGGCGCGGTCTCTTCCCTTCTCCCCTCGGGGGAGAAGGTGGCAGCGCGTAGCGCTGACGGATGAGGGAAGTCTTGTTCCGGCTTGCTTCCTTCCCTCATCCGACCCGGCTTCGCCGGCCCACCTTCTCCCCCCATCAAAGTCGGCTGTTGCCGACTTTGACACCTTGAGTTGCCTATCTCGGGCAAGCCCGAGATAGGTGGGAGAAGGAAGGCGCCCTTCCCCGAGCAATGCCCTCCCTGCACGCCGGGGCACCCGGAAACGCCGTTGCGCGCGGCAGCGGGGCAGTGCACGAGCGGCGCGGCCGCAGCGCGCGGCCCGCTCGTTCAGGACCGCCATCATGCCCCTCGCCTCCCGCGCGCTCGTCGCGGCCTTCGCCTGCCTCCTCACCATCGCCCCGGCCCTTGCCGCGATCACCGACCCGGAGATGGATTGCGCCACCTATCTCAAGAGCAGCGCAACGGGGGGTCACAAGCCGAAGGCCCATCAGGCCAGCCATGATGTCGAGGCCAGGATCAGAGCCTTCTGCGCCGCCAACCCGAAGATGAAGGCGATCGACGCGGAGATGACGGTGACGGGGGATTGAGGGGCAAGCCCATTCGCCTGCAGGTGAAGCGCGGGGAACCCCTCTCCTGTAAGGAGAGGGGCAGGGGTGAGGTTTAGGCCGTTGGACGGTGAGGCGCGATGGCGACGGAACAGCAGAGTTTCGCAAGGACACTCCGCCGGCAATCGACGAAACCGGAAGACATCCTCTGGGACCTACTGCGCGCGCGCCGTCTCGACGGTCTCAAGTTCCGACGTCAGGCTCCGCTGCTCGGCTACACCGTCGATTTCCTCTGCTTCGAGCGCAAGCTCGTCGTCGAACTCGACGGCAGGCAGCATGATGCCGAGCGCGACTACGACGCGGCGCGATCAGAGGAGATCGAGCGCCACGGCTTCATGTTGATCCGCTTCGGCAATGAAACGGTGCTCAACGACCGCGACGCCGTCATTGCCCGCATCCGCGAGACGGCTGGAACCTCGACGGAGAACCCTCCCGTTTAAGGAGAGGGTGGGGTGAGGTGTCGCGCGCTTTCCGCACGACGCTTACGTCCGCTGCGGTAAGTTCTGCACCCCACTGGTCCAGGGGCCGACACCTCATCCCTGCCCTTCTCCTTACAGGAGAAGGGTTCCCCGCGCCTTTTCACCGCAGCCGCGACGCCCTCTTTCCTTCTCCCGGATGGGAGAGGAGAGCGCAGAGTGCCGGATAAGGGTGTGAGGTCAACCAACTGAGCATCAATGCCCCACATACAATGCCGCAGCAGCGACAATATAAGATACGGCGATCATCACATAAGAGATCTGAAGAAATGACAATTTGGCCTCCGAGCACTCAAGGGGCCTCTTAGATACAACGCAAAATTCTCGATCACGCGGTTATTTCAGCCAGTATCTTGGCTGAATCAGCCAAGATCGCGCCCAAGCGATCAGCGGCACACCCTCACCCCTACCCCTCTCCCATCCGGCAGAGGGGTTTCGCGCGCCTTTCGGCCTTTGGTCGGGTTGCATCCGCACTGATCTCTGAGCTCGTAGCCCGCTAGACGTTATTTGAGCTACGATCGAGGGGGAAGGAGGCGACAATGGCAAAGAACAAACTCAGAAACCTTCTTGAATTGGCGCCGATCGATAGAATTCGACCGCTTCACGAAGACGCTTTCACCGAGATGATACAAAATTCAGGCGGCTTTCGGCTCGACGACATACTTTCAGTGCCGCCCGGCGTCGCAAATGCCGACTTTATCATTCCGTGCGATGACGGCGATATTTTGCTCGAGTTAAAGCAACTCAGCGGTGAGAGCACACGAGGATCGTTGGCTCGTTTCTTCGAAGGAAAACGTAGTCGCGCGCGCTATTTTGAACAATTACCTGGGAATATTACAAGAATTAATTCAGATGCCATGACACCGGCCGATTGGACCGCCTTTCATCGAGAGTTTCGCCCAAATTTATTCGATTTGATAAAGAAAGCAGCACGACAACTCAAAGAGAGTGAAGAACTGGCTCAGAAGCAGGGTCGAAAAATTATCGCCAAGGGCGTTTGGCTACTAAATTCTGGCGACCCCGACATGAGTCTGGATCTCCTAACCAGGCTCACGCACGTTGGTGTTGTGGGTGAATGGCGTCGAAAACTGTTCCGCTCACTAGATTTTGCCGTTTGTTCCGCCTGGACTCAATTTGAGAATCCGCATCACACGATCAACGCGTTGCCCGAAAATTTCGGAGGCTTTCCCAAGAAAGCGTTTTTCGACATGCGGCCAATCTATCGATCACCTGACCCGGCAATTATCACCGCATGCCAGAGTATTTGTCTAAGTTGGATGCGGTATTGTGCCTTTGCGATCGATGCGGACATCAAACAGGAATTTTTTCGTGGCGAGCCCGTCTTCAAGCTTGAAGTTCGGCCTTCTTCTCCATTCGCTCAGGGTTACGCGTATCGGGATGCTCCCGAGCGCGCGATGATCCCAATCGAACTGCCTACTACAGCTGAGCCTTGCGATTCCAAATGTGGTTCGACAATTAGCGGCACGGAACACCATGCCTTACCGTCGTCGACTAAGGTATAGCCTGAATGCACTCCCTTGACTCCCCCCACCCTCCCGCCTTACCCCCATCGACGGGACACGCCACCCCACCGTGGCGCGCCCATCTGTAAGGATGGAGACATCGATGGCGAATACCGTTCCGGCCACGCGTCCGCGCGTGCCGCATTTCTCGTCCGGCCCCTGCGCCAAGCGCCCCGGCTGGGCTCTCAAACATCTCTCTGACGCGGCGCTCGGCCGCTCGCACCGCGCCAAGGTCGGCAAGGACAAGCTCAAGCTTGCCATCGACCTGACCCGCGAGGTGCTGCAGGTGCCGGCGGATTACCGCATCGGCATCGTGCCCGCTTCCGACACCGGCGCCGTCGAGATGGCGATGTGGTCGCTGCTCGGCGCCCGCGGCGTCGACATGGTCGCCTGGGAAAGTTTTGGCGAGGGCTGGGTGACCGATGTCGCCAAGCAGCTGCGGCTCACCGATGTGCGCACCATCACCGCGCCCTATGGCGAACTGCCGAACCTGAAGAAGGTCGACACGAAAACCCGCGACGTCGTCTTCACCTGGAACGGCACGACGTCGGGCGTGCGCGTGCCCGACGCCAGCTGGATCGCCGATGACCGCGAGGGGCTGACGATCTGCGACGCGACCTCGGCCGCCTTCGCCCAGCGCCTCGACTGGCCCAAGCTCGATGTCACCACCTTCTCCTGGCAGAAGGTGCTCGGCGGCGAGGCGGCCCATGGCATGATCATTCTCTCGCCCCGCGCGGTCGAGCGGTTGCTGACCTACAAGCCGAGCTGGCCGCTGCCGAAGATCTTCCGCATGGTCTCGGGCGGCAAGCTCTCCGAGGGCATCTTCCAGGGCGAGACGATCAACACGCCCTCCATGCTCGCGGTCGAGGATTATCTCGATGCGCTGCACTGGGCGAAGAAGGTCGGCGGGTTGGACGGGCTGGTGAAGCGCGCTGACGGCAATTTCCGCGTGCTGCAAAAGTTCGTGCGCGAAAACGACTGGATCGACTTCCTGGCGGTGAAGCCGAAGACGCGCTCCAATACGAGCGTGTGCCTCAAATTCACCGACCCGGCGGTGACGGCGCTCTCGGCCGACGCGCAGACGGCGTTTGCCAAGCAGGTCGTGTCGATCATCGAGAAGGCGGGCGCCGGTTTCGATCTCGGCCACTACCGCGACGCCCCTCCCGGCCTGCGCATCTGGTGCGGCGCGACCGTGCAATCGCGCGATCTCAAGGCGCTGCTGCCCTGGATCACCTATGCCTTCGCCGAGGCCAAGGCGGGGCTGAGCAAGAAGGCGGCGTAGCCTCGACCTAGCCCCCTCTCCCCTCGGGGGAGAGGGTTGGGGTGAGGGCAGCGCAACGCTGTTCGCCAGCTCCTTTCCCCCATCAACGTTTCCGACCTGCGCGGCCCTCATCCGTCTCGGCTTCGCCGAGCCACCTTCTCCCCCGAGGGGAGAAGGATGCGCGCCTTCCCTTCCACGTGCCGAACGCTCCCCGTGCAGCGCGGCGTAAGCCGGAGCCATTCCATGACAGCCCCCCGCGTATTGATCTCCGACGCCCTCTCCCCCGCCGCCGTGCAAATCTTCAAGGATCGCGGCATCGAGGTGACGTTCGATCCCAACCTCGGCAAGGACAAGGACAAGCTCGCTGCCATCATCGGCGAGTATGACGGCCTTGCTATCCGCTCGGCGACCAAAGCCACCGCCAAATTGCTCGAGGCCGCGACGAGGCTGAAGGTGATCGGCCGCGCCGGCATCGGCGTCGACAATGTCGAGATTCCCGCTGCCACCGCGCGCGGCATCATCGTGATGAACACGCCCTTCGGCAATTCGATCACCACCGCCGAGCACGCCATCGCGATGATGTTCGCGCTCGCCCGCCAGATCCCCTCCGCGGATACCTCCACCCAGGCCGGCAAATGGGAGAAGAACCGCTTCATGGGCGTGGAGATCACGGCCAAGACGCTGGGGCTGATCGGCTGCGGCAATATCGGCTCGATCGTCGCCGAACGCGGCATCGGCCTGAAGATGCGCGTCATCGCCTTCGACCCCTATCTCTCGGCCGAACGGGCGGTTCAGCTCGGCGTTGAGAAGGTCGAATTGGAGGACCTGCTCAAGCGCGCCGATTTCATCACGCTGCATGTGCCGATGACGGCGATGACCAAGAACATCCTCTCGGCGGAGAACCTCGCCAAGACCAAGAAGGGCGTGCGCATCATCAACTGCGCCCGTGGCGGGCTGGTCGATGAGGCGGCACTGGCCGAATTGATCAAGTCCGGCCATGTCGCCGGCGCGGCCTTCGACGTGTTCTCGGTCGAGCCTGCCGAGGCCAACCCGCTCTTCGGCCTGGAGAACGTCGTCTGCACGCCGCATCTGGGCGCCTCGACCAATGAGGCGCAGGAGAATGTCGCGCTGCAGGTCGCCGAGCAGATGTCTGACTACCTGCTCAAGGGCGCGATCACCAATGCGGTGAATTTCCCCTCGATCTCGGCCGAGGAAGCGCCGCGGATCAAGCCTTTCGTGGCGCTGGCCGAGAAGCTCGGCTCGTTCCTGGGCCAGCTCACCGAAGCGCCGGTCAAGGGCATCCGTATCGAATATGAGGGCGCGGTCGCCCATCTCAACCTGAAGGCGATCTCGGCTGCCGCCATCACCGGCGTGCTCCGCCCCTTCCTGCCCGAGATCAACATGGTCAACGCCGCGATGATCGCCAAGGAGAAGGGCATCGTGGTCGAGGAATTGACCCGCGAAGTCGCCGGGAACCTCGAAAGCGTCATCCGCATCGTGGTCGAGGCCGAGGACATGCCGCGCCACGCCTCGGGCACGGTCTTCCAGGACGGCAAGCCGCGCATCGTCGAGATCCGCGACATCCAGGTCGATGCCGAATTCGCCCCGCACATGCTCTATGTCCGCAATGCCGACAAGCCGGGCTTCATCGGCCAGTTCGGCTCGCTGCTCGGCGAGGCCGGCGTCAATGTCGCGACCTTCTCGCTCGGCCGCGACAAGCCGGGCGGCGACGCGATCTGCTATGTCGCCGTCGACGAGCCGATCTCGGACGCGCTGCTCGACAAGATCCACGAGATCCCGATGGTCAAGCGCGCTCGGCGGCTGAGGTTCTGAGCTGATGCGTTTTGCAGATCTGCGCGCCATGGTCGCACCCCGCAAGGCTGCGCCCATGGTTCCCGTCAAGTTCGAGGTCCGCCGCGACGAGGAGGCTGGCGTCTGGTACGCGGTCTCCTGCTGCGATCTCGGCATCGTCACGGAAGCCCCGACGCTGGAGGGCCTGCGCGAACGCCTGAAGCAGCTCGTGCCGGATCATCTCGATCTCGACTGCGACTGCCCGATCGAATTGGAGATCTGCACGGAAGAGCCGGGCGGCGCGGCCTGAGCGCACCCGCGGCGCGCCAAACTCAGCCGTCATTCCGGACAAGCCGCGCAGCGGCGCAGATCCGGAATCCATCGTAGAGCCAGACCCGTCAAAGGATATGCCCTCCGATGGATTCCGGGTCGACCTTCGCTGCGTCCGGAATGACGGCGCGTGTCCGAGCATCGCCACGCGCTCGAATGCCCACATCACGCCCCATCGCCGCCCCAATCGCACCCCCCTGTGGCGCCGCCACAGGAGATGCCTTATGCTTCGCTACGCCGCCCTTGCCCTCGCCATCCTCACTGCTACGCCGAATCTGCTCGCGACACCGGCCCTCGCCGATTGGGACAAGGCCAGGCTCGACCAGGAGATCGTGGCGATCGAGCGCCAGTCGCAGGGCCGGCTCGGCGTCGCCCTGCTCGACCTGAAGGACCGCAAGAGCTGGTCGCATCGCGGCTCCGAGACCTTCCCGATGCAGAGCGTCTTCAAGCTGCCGCTGGCGGTCGCGGTGCTGCAGGCGGTCGAAGCCAGCAAGCTGAAGCTCGACCAGCCGATCACCATCACCCGCAAGGATTTCTCGCTGTTCCATAGCCCGCTGGCCAAGGCCTTCAAGGGCGAGAGCAACGCCTACCCGCTACGCGAGCTGATCGCACTCGCCGCCGGCCAGAGCGACAATACCGCAGCCGACACTCTGATGCGCCTCATCGGCGGGCCGCAGGTGGTGACGAAGATGCTCCGGGATGGCGGCATCGGGGGGATTTCGGTCGATCGCTATGAGCGCGAATTCCAGCCGCAGGTGTTCGGCCTGCAAGGCTTCGGCTGGGACAGGACCGTCGACGAGCAAGCGTTCCGGGCCGAGCTGAAGGCGCTCGCTCCGAAGACGCGCTTGGCCGCGCTCGCTCTCGCCCTCAAGGACCCGCGTGACGCCGCCACCCCCGAGGCAAGCACGCTGTTCCTGGAGGCGCTGGCCAAGGGCAACTGGCTGCGCGACCCGGCCCATGCCGCCTTCCTCGATACGGTCATCACGGAGACGAAGAGCGGCCCGCTGCGCATCCGCGCCGGCCTGCCGCTAGGCGCGCGCTTCGCCCACAAGACCGGAGCCGGCCTGACCATGGACGGCGTCAACCACGCCACCAACGACATCGGCATCGTGACGCTGCCCAATGGCCGCGTCTTCGCGATCGCGATCTATCTCGCCGGGTCGAAGGCCGACGAGAAGACCCGCGAGGCCGCCCATGCGGCGGTGGCGAAGGCGGCGGTCGCGGCGTTGCGCTAAAGCGCGCAAGGCCTCGAGCGGATCAGATCGAGATTGGCGCCCATGGCGCTCAGCCCCACTTCATTTCGCCGGTCGCGACCTTGGCGCCGATATCGATCGCGACGCTCATTCCCAAATTGGGGAAGCGCGCCTTCATGGCGGCATTGAGCGCGACGGAATCGGGCTTCTTCGCCAGCTCTTCCTCGAAGGCCAGCAGATAGGCCTTCGTGTGATCGAGGCCGGACAGATCGGTCTTGGCGTCGGCCGTCATATGGCCGGCGACCACGATGGCGGGCCGGCGCGCGGCGATCAGATCGAGGTTCCTGACCCAGGCGGCTCGCAGTTCGGCGCCATTGGTGTCCGCAGTCCAAACATGAACACCGGAGAAGACAAGCACGCCACCGAACACCGCCTTGAGCGACGGTACCCAGAGATAGCGGCGGTTGGGGAGGCCCTCCGCATCGACGATCTCGATGGTCTCGCCATCGACGGTCAGCGTCTTGCCGTCGAAGGCTTCGGGAATGACCACCTCGGCGAGGGTCTGCGGGCCGTTCTCCTTGAGCTGCGGCCCCCAGACGGCCAGCTTCTTCTCGACGCTGCCCTTGATCGCCTCGACCGTAGCCGAGGCGGCGATCACGCGCGCCTGGGGAAAGGCGGCCTTGATCGGTCCGAGGCTGAAGTAATAATCGGGATCGGACTGGCTGATATAGATCGTGGTGAGCCTCTTGCCGGTCGCCTTGATCACGTCCGCGAGGGCGCGGCCGTCAGACAATGTGAAGCCGCCGTCGATCAGCACGGCTTCCGTGGCGCCGGAGACCAGGACCGGGGCACGGTAGAAGCCGTTCTGTCCGGCAGGAACATGCTTCCAGGTGAGCGCCCCTGCGGCATGGCCGAGACCCGCCGGAGCAAAGACGGCAGCAGTGCCGGCGGCGATGCTGGATGTCATGATGGCTCTCCTTGTGAGCATGATGCTCTCCTGTCGATGGGGGTGCGAAGGTGAAATTCAGGCGCGCCGCCTGTCTGTTCCGGTCAGATCCGGGCTCACGCCCTTCAGCCTGGCGACCAAGACCTCAAGGCTGCCGAAGAGCGCATTTCCGGGCACGAGACGGCGGCTCTCTCCCACGCCCGCAATCAGGGTTGGAACGCCGTTGGCGCCAAAGCGGTGCATCTCTTCGCGCGCGGCCTCGGTACGCTTGCGATAGGCGGCAAGCAGATTGTCATCGGGCGTTGTGAGGCGTTCGGCGGCCTTTTGGAGATCCAGGGCGCGCAGCATATCGGACAGGACGGAGACAGCGGCGATGTCGCGGCCGTCCACGTAACGGGCGCTTTGAATGGCCTTAAGCGCGGCAAACTCCTGACCCGGAGCGGTGACGGCGACAGCGGTGAGCGCCAGCGTCGCCGGACCGGAGTCGAAGAGGCGCGTATGGTCGCCAAGCACATCGCGGCGATAGGCTTCGCTGAAGGGCTGGCCGCTCAAGCGGGAAATGCGCTGATCATTGCTCCAGGCGTAAGCCGCGAAACCGTCATCCATCGGACGAGCCCCGGTGCCGGCAAACAGTCCTGTCGGCGCGAGATCGATAGCGAAGTCCGGCCTGGCCACGAGCTTTTCGAGCACCGCCGAGGCGCCGTAGCACCAGCCGCACAGCGGATCGAAGAGATAGGTGATGCGGGCGGTGGCGATCATATCCGGGTTCCTTCGCCACCCGATATGACGCGCGGACATTGATTGATAAAGACCGACAGATAAGACAGAATGTCTGTTATTATTTGACAATCAATGCCGGCGAGACTTGATCGAAACGATGAATCTCAATCGATTGGCCTATTTCGCTGCTGTCGTTGATACCGGATCGTTCACGCGCGCGGCCGAGCGGCTCGGCATCACCAAGGCCGTGGTCAGCCACCAGGTGGCGCAGCTCGAACAGGATCTCGGGACGAGCCTGCTCGTGCGCACCACCCGGCGCGTCCACCCGACCGAAGCCGGGGTGATGTTTCATGCCCGTTGCGTGATGATCCTGCGTGAAGCGGAGGACGCCTTCGACGAACTTGCCCAGGCCGCCATCGAGCCGACCGGAACCTTGCGGATCACCGCGCCCAACGACTACGGCGCCGCGGTGCTCGCTCCGGTCGTCGCGGCTTTCACGGCGCGTTATCCGGCTTGCCGCGTGGAGCAGACGCTGAGCGACCAGACCATGGATCTGACATCCGGCCGGGTCGACATGGCGGTCCGGGTCGGCTGGCTTGCGGATTCCAGCCTTCAGGCGCGCAGGATCGGCTCCTTCCAGCAAGTCTTGGTCGCAGCACCGGCGTTCGCGGACCGGATCGCGGGGGTCCTCGACCCGGACGATATCGTGTCCCTTCCGTTCGTCGCCAACATGGCGCTGCGCGAACCGCTGCTGTGGCAATTCTCGCGCGGGGATCTCGATCGACGCGCGGTGCGCCTGCAGGCGAGAATTGCCATCGACACGACGCCGGGCGTGCTCGGGGTCGTTCGAGCCGGGGGAGGTCTTTCAGTCCTGCCGGATTTCCTGGTTGCAGATGAACTGGCGTCGGGCCAGCTGATCCACGTCCTGCCGGAATGGTCGCTGCCATCCGGCGGCATCCATACGGTCTATCCCGCAGCGCGGTTCCGGCCGCGCAAGGTGACCGCTTTCGTGGAAATGCTGATCGCGGCCGAGCAGCAAAAGCGGGCGATCGCGCTTCCGCCAGAGTTTGCCTCGTAAGGAGACTTGCCTCGTAAGGAGAGCTGCCTCGTAGAAGGGGGCTTGCCTCGAAAAATGTGTCTCATTCGGCCGCGAGTTCTCGCGGCATGCCGGCCGCAGCCGCCCATCTTGTCGCGAATCTCAGGGGTTCTGCGACGGGCGGTTGAGGGTCGGCCGGGCTGACGTCATGGCGCGCTCTGAGCACGCCGGCCCCCTATTGGTCAAAACCGCTTTCCCCGGCGGATATGGCCTTGCAGACGCCGCGATCCTTCTCCCCCACCATCCGCTTGTCGCGGACGACAACCAGCTTGGATGGATCGATCTCCCATGCGACCGCCCCCTCATTCGCGGTGACTGTGCTGGCGGCGAAGACCGCCTTCACCTGTCTTTCGCTGCCGGTGCTCGGAACATGGATTCCAAGCGTTCCCGAGGAAGCGTCGAGCGCAAAATTGAAAATCTGGGATTTGCCCGAGGGCTGGGCGAATTCGCAGGATAGATATCGCGGCGCCGCCAAGGCGCCGCAGATCGACATCATCAGCAAACCGGCGACCAAACTGACTTGCGAGATCATGTTCATGAGGCAAGCTATCGATTTGGAAGGTTGCTGGTTACCGGGATTAAGCAATTGGAGCGGATTTATCGCGGGGGGATTCCCAAGGGGCTGGAAGCCGCTTCAGACTGTCAGCCGGATCGGAGGCGCTCCCGTCATTGCGAGGAGCAACGCGACGAAGCAATCCAGGAGACGTAGCGCGAGCCCTCCGGGATTGCTTCGCTTCGCTCGCAATGACGATAATGGCTGGTCGAAGGTCGTCCTGAACCTCACCGCTTCCCCAGCCGCTCCGCGATGAAGATGCCGCCGAGCACCAGCGCCAGCGCCAGGCCGTGATAGAGCGCCAATTGCTCGCCGAGGATGAAGACCGCCAGGATCGGCGCGAAGACCGGCACCAGATTGACGAAGACGCCGGCGCGGCCGGGGCCGATCAGTTCGACCGCGCGCAGAAAGAAGATCTGTGAGATCAGCGAGGGGAAGATCACCACGAAGGCGAGGATGAGCCAGCCCTTCGACGTCGGCCAGTAGCTGTGGCCCATCGCGATCTCGGCCCCAAAAAGCGGCAACGAGGCGAGGCAGGCGACGATCGCCAGCGCGGTGAAGAAGACGAGGCCGGGCATCATCGGCCGCGAATGGATCGCAACCGTGTAGCCGGCATAGAAAAAGCTCGCCAGGATCATCAGGAGATCGCCGGGGAAGAAGGCGAACTGCGTCAGCACGTGATAGTCGCCGCGGCTGGCGACGACCATGACGCCGAGCAGGGTGACGAAGACGCCGAGCGCCTGCAGCGGGCCGATCGCGGTGCGATGGGCCAGGAAGGCCCCGACCAGGACGAAGATCGGGATCGCGCCCTGGAGAATGCCTATATTGATCGCCGTGGTCGAATAGCCCGCGAGATACATCAGCGCATTGAAAGCGGTGAAGCCCACGGCCCCCGTCATGACGACATAGCGCCAGCGCGCCTTGAGCACCGGCCAATAGGCGGCAAGCTCGCGCCGCATCAGCCAGGGCAGGATGGCGCAGACGAAAACCCAGCGCAGCGAGGTCAGGCCCATCGGCGAGATCTGGCCGACGGCCAGACGGCTGGCCACCGCATTGCCAGCCCACATCAGCGTGGTCAGGCTGAGCAGCAAATAGGCATTGCCCCAGAGACGCTGCGGCAAGGTCTTGCTGGCGAGCCCGTTGAGGGGAGACTTGTTGAGCGGAATCTTGCTGAGTGGAGTCTTGGCCGGCATGGTCTCGGCTTCTGTCACGTCTGGCGTCCGGCTGCCTCAGGAATGAGCAACTGCAATAGCCTTGCAGGCGGCCTGCCTCCTATGAGATGAGGCGCAGGGCCGCCCGTCGCCCCGCGCATCCCTCGGCACGCCCTTTTTGCACGCTTTCCTGGCCTGGACTCCGCTCATGCTGCAGATTTCGCCTCGCCCGCTCCGCCTGCTCCTCGTCGACGGCAATACGCGCGAGCAGCGCGAGAACCATGCGGCGGGCTATCGCGGCCTCTCGCCCGCCGACGCCTATGCCGAGGAGGTGCGTCGCATTGCGCCGGGCAGCATCACAGATATCTGCCTGCCGGCCGATGAGGGCGCCAACCTGCCCGATGGCAGCGGCCTGCAATCCTATGACGGCATCTTCCTGACCGGCTCCTCGCTCCACATCTACAATCTCGAACCGGCGGTCACGCGCCAGATCGAATTGATGCGGGCGATCTACGCCAGCGGCACGCCCTGCTTCGGCTCCTGCTGGGGAGTCCAGATGGGCGCGGTCGCGGCCGGCGGCACGGTCGTCACCAATCCCAGGGGCCGCGAGATCGGCTTCGCCCGCAGGATTACGCTGACGCAGGCCGGGCAGAGCCATCCGCTGCTCGCGGGCCGGCCGGCCGCCTTCGACGCGCCCGCGATCCATCTCGACACTATCGCGCAGCCGCCCGCGGGCGCGACCGTGCTCGCCTCCAACCCCTATAGCGTCGTCCATGCCTGCGAGATCGCCCATGACGGCGGCCTGTTCTGGGGCGTGCAGTACCACCCCGAATTCCCGCTGGCGCAGGTCGCCTCGATCCTGGAGCGGATGACGCCGCTGTTGATCGCGGAAGGCTTTCGCAAGGACGAGGCGGCAGCGCAGAGTTGGCTGGAAGAGATCACCGCTCTCGACGCCGAGCCGGCGCGCAGCGACCTCGCCTGGGCGCATGCTCTCGACGAGGAGGTGCTCGATCCCTGGCGGCGCGTCACCGAATTGCGCAATTTCCTGGAGCATCGCGTCCAGCCGCAGGCGAGCGCGCGGGGAAGGGCTTAGAGACTGCTTGGAAACTCCCTGAGCCCTCATCCTGAGGAGCCATTCCTTTGGGAATGGCGTCTCGAAGGATGCTCCAGGAGGCTCCGGAGATATCTGGAGCATCCTTCGAGACGCCGCTTCGCGGCTCCTCAGGATGAGGGCTCAAATGTCCAAACAGATCGGCTCATAGAGCAGGATGCGAAAAGTGGGCGCCGGTTTTTCGTATTGATCCTGCTCTCACTCTTGAACACGGCAGGCGTTGGCGACCCATGAAAAGCACCGGAACTCCCTCAGCGCCCCCGAGGTCAGCTTCGCTTCGCCAATAAGCCTGTCGCCATGAGCTGAAACGCTTCAACGGCCTTGGGCAAAACCGACTGCGGCTCTTCGCTCGCCGCCACCCACAGGGCCGCGTTCAGCGCCGCTCCGTTGAGCAGGCGAGCCGCGGCTTCGACATCGACGGGCGCCAGGGTGCCTTCCGAGACCAGCCTGGCGACCGCCTGCTTCGTCACCTCAAGGCAGACATTCTGGCTTGGCCATTGCGAGGGATCGCCAAGGAAAGCGGGTCCATCGAGCAGCACGATCCTCTGCACTTCGGGGTCGAGCGCCATCGCGATATAGGCCGCGCCTTCGGCGAGCAGCCCCTCCCAATCTCCCTTTGCGGCGCCGGCCTCCTGCGCGCGCCCCGCCATCTCGCCATCGATCTGAGCGACAACCGCGGCGAGCAGCCCCTTCTTGTCGCCGAAGCTGTGATAGAGCGCCCCGCGCGTGAGGCCAACATCCGCCGTCAGCTCATCCATCGAGGCTGCGGCAAACCCCTTTTCGGCAAAGGCCTTGCGCGCAGCCGAGATCAGCTTGGCGCGGTTCTCCTCCATCGTTTCGATCCGGCGCTTCGGGGCCATGGCTCACCTTCACTGCGGATACGCGACGCATCCGGATTGACATACGTACCGTATGTGAGATTATTCGACATACGAAGCGTATATCAAATCGCACCACCTGTTGTGAAGTCCCGGCGCCGATGGCCACACCGGCTTCGCGCGGGACAGCGATATCTGAAAGGACCATGACATGATGCAACGCACTGCTGTCTTCCCGGCAAACCGCCATGCTCTCTACGAAGCGCATGGCTATTCGGCCGCGATCCGCTCCGGCGATCTGCTGTTTGTTTCCGGCCAGGTCGGCAGCCGTTCCGATGGCTCGCCGGAACCGGATTTTGCCGGTCAGGTAAGGCTGGCTTTCGCCAATCTCAAGGCGACCCTTGCGGCAGGGGGCTGCGGCTTCGACGATATCGTCGATGTGACGACCTTCCACACCGATCCCGAAAACCAGTTCGGAACCATCATGGCCGTGAAGAGCGAAGTCTTCCCGCAGGCGCCCTATCCGAACTGGACCGCGATCGGCGTCAACTGGCTTGCCGGCTTCGACTTCGAAATCAAGGTCATCGCCCGCATTCCCGGCGATGCCTAGGCAGACCCGAAACCCTCGTAGCGAAAGCCGGCGAGACTGTCGGCGCGCGCTTCATCGAGAGGCGCGGCGAACCCTTCTCCCGCATCGAAGTCGGGTACGCCCGACTTCGATACTCCAAGTGCTGAACCCGGGCATATCTGGGTTCAGTGAGAAGGGCAGGGATGGGGGTGTGTCGCCGATTCACTTATCTGGTCAAACCCTTGAAATGGGACGAGCCGAGCTATCTCAGCGTAGACCCTCTGGGATCGATCGGCGGCCGATGCTCAGCACCACGATCGACCTTCCGCCGTTCTGACCCTACGGCCAGGCGCGAAGCCCTGACGTTGCGAGAGGGCCGCTTCCAATCGAGAACGGTTCTGCGCCACCCGCTCCCGCGTCAACACCTGTGGCGCACTCCGTCACACCCTTCCGCAGTCCGGCCCAATTCCGCCTTTGCCACGTCGAAATCGGGCGTGCTTTATCGCGGGCATCGTGATTTGGGAGGGGACACCGTTATGATGAGCCGACTGGCCGCTGCCTTGATCGTCGCGCCGAGCTTTGCCGCCGCCGCCGAAATGGACCTCGCCTCGCGGATCGACCGCGTCACCGTCTATCCCGACGGGGCGGTGATCACCCGTCTCGGCCGGGCCGAGCTGCTGCAGGGCGCCTCGCAGATCGTCCTGCGCGGCCTGCCGGCGACGATCGATCCGGCTTCGATCCGCGTCGAGGGTAAAGGCGACGGCTCCTTCTCGATCGGCGCCGTCGATGTCCGCCTCGCCCCGGGCGACGCCAAGCCGCTCGACAGCGTGATCGAGGCCAAGCTCAAGGCTCTCCGCGATGAGAAGGCCGTGCTCGACGGCCAGGCTGGCGCCATCGAGGCCAAGCGCGGCACGATCGAACGCTTTGCGCAGACCGGCCCCGACAAGCTCGGCCCTGATGGCAAGGCGCTGCCAGTCGCCGACTGGCCGGCGATTTTCGATGCGATCGGCACCGCGCTGGTCAAGGTCAATGCCGAGCTCAGGACTGTGCGCGGCCGCGCCGCCGAGATCGAAAGCGAGATCGCGGCCCTCGAACGCGCCCGCCCCCAGACGGGGCGCCCCGGCGCGCCCAAGCGCGATGTCGCCATCGCTGTCGAGGCCCCTGCCCCCGTCGCGGCCGAGTTCACGGTGAGCTATCGCGTCGCCGGGGCGAATTGGACGCCGCTCTACGAGGCCAGGCTCGCCACCGGCAGCGCCGGGGCCAAGCCCGAGATCAATTTCATGCGCCGCGCCGAATTGCGACAGCGCAGCGGCGAGGACTGGGCCGATGTCGCCATCACCCTCTCGACCACCCGCTCGGCCGGCGGCACGCGGGCGCCCGATCTTGCCCCGATGCAGGTGATGTTCTTCGAGCCGCAGGAAATCTATCAGGCTCGCGAGCGCGCCATGGAGCAGGCCAACAGACAGGCGAAGGAGCGTGCCGCTGCTCCCGCCATTGCCCGTGCGCCGGCGCCACGCGGCTTCGATGCAACGCAATCGCTGGAGGACGGCGTCGCGCGGCCGGCGACGATCGCGGCCTCGACGATCGAGGCCGGCGCCTATCAGGCGAGCTTCCAGGTGCCCGGCCGGATCACGGTTCCGCAGGACGGCTCCTCAAAAGCCGTGCTGCTGAGCCAGAGCAAGGTCAGCCCGAATCTGAGCGCGCGGACGACGCCCGAGCTGGAGGAGAAAGCCTATCTCGAAGCCGCCTTCACCCATGAAGACGAGGCCCCGTTGCTGCCAGGCGAGGTCTTCCTGCATCGCGACGGCGGCTATATCGGCAAGGGCCGGATCGGCCTCGTCGCCTCCGGCGACAAGGTCGAGCTCGGCTTCGGCGCCGACGACAAGCTCAAGGTGACGCGCGCGCCGGTCAGGCGGCGCGAGAACGACCCGACCTGGCTCGGCCAGAGCCGCACCGACCTGCGCGAGTTCCGCACCGTGGTGAAGAGCCTGCACGCCCAGCCCGTGAAGGTCACCGTGACCGAGCGCGTGCCCTTCTCCGAGAGCAGCGCCATCACCATCGAGACCTTGCCGCAGACCACGCCGCCGACCGAAAAACAGGTCGGCGACAAGCGCGGCGTCCAAGCCTGGACCTTCGACCTCGCCCCCGCGACCGAAAAGGAGATCAAGCTCGCCTACCGGATCAAATGGCCGGGCGACCGCGAGGTGACCTTCCAGCCCCAGGCCATAGCGGAACCGCGCTTGATGCGCTGAGGCGGCAGGTTACTACCTTCAGCCCGGAACCACCCCCGTCATTCCGGGCATGCCGCAGGCATGAACCCGGAACCCACGACTGGGCCGCCACCGACCGTTTCGGGCGCTCACCCGGTCGTAGGTTCCGGGCTCGGCCCTACGGGCCGCCCCGGAATGACGGCGTGGTTCCGATGCCAACCGCGCTCACAGCGCCATCTTGAGCTCGCTCTGCCGGCCGAGCCGGGTCATCCAGTCCTGATATTGCGGCTGGACCTTGAGCTGGTGGCCGTAATGGCGGCGCAGCGCTTCGACCAATCGCCCGCCACGGTCGAGCTGCTCGTCGGCGAAGCCGATCATCACCGAATTCGGCCAGGCCTGCGGGCGCACGCTGCGCAGGCGCTCGAACAATTCGTCCTCCCTCGCCTCGCTGTCGTTTTGCGCCATCAGCGACAGCATCGCGGCGGTCGAGCGCGAAATGCCCATATGGCAATGCACCAGGAGATGGCCCTCGACGCGGCCGGCCACACCCTCCCGCAGGCTCTCGCCGAAGCCCAGGATCGCCTCGACATGCTTCGGCTGCGGATGGGTGTAGCCCTGCGAGGGACCGAGGATGTCGTGGAAGCGCAAGGTGACGCGGTGATGCTCGCCATAGGCACCGAAAGCGTCGAGCTCCGCCAGGCCCGGGTCGAGCAGGGAGAGGACATGGGTGACGCGGCGCTCGCTCTGCGCCGGCAATTCGTCGATGCCGCAGATCGTCAGGGTCGAGATGGCGAGCGTCTTCATGCGGGAGCTCCGGCGGCTGGAGAGAGCTGCCGGCATAGAGCCGGATGATCTCAGATGGAATCACGAAGTGATCACATCTGAGATCTGAATCCGTCTCTCATCTAAAAGCGAGAGCAGGATCAATGCGAAAAACCGGCTCCCACTTTTTCGCATCCTGCTCTTGCGAGCCGCCCCCTTCGCGGCAACCGCCGCGGATGATGGCCTGCCCTGCAGCCGGAGCCGCCAGCCTCCTACCCCGCGCGCGGAAGGCGCGGCAGCAGGATGGTGAGCAGCCCCAGCAGCGGCAGATAGGAGCAGATGCGGTAGACGAAGGCGATGCCATGCGTGTCGGCGAAATTGCCGAGCAGCGCCGCGCCCAGGCCGCCGGCCCCGAAGGCAAAGCCGAAGAACACCCCCGCGATCAACCCGACGCGCCCCGGCACCAGCTCCTGCGCGAACACCACGATGGCCGAGAAGGCCGAGGCGAAGATCAGCCCGATGACCACGCTGAGCACACCCGTCCAGAACAGGTTGGCGTAGGGCAGCAGCAAAGCGAAGGGGATGACGCCCAGGATCGAGAACCAGATCACGAAGCGCGCGCCCATCCTGTCGCCGATCGGCCCGCCGAGAAAGGTGCCAGCCGCGGCCGCCGCCAGGAACAGGAACAGCATGAGCTGCGCCTCGCGCACACCGAGCCCGAACTGGTCGATGACGTAGAAGGTGAAATAGCTGGAGATGCTGGCCATGTAGACGTTCTTCGTCGCGGTCAGCAGCACGAGGATGCCGAAGGCAATGGCGACCCGCCCCTGCGGCAGCGGCAAGGCGCGGCTGGCGGCGGGCTTGCCCGCGTTCTGCTTGCGATGAGCCGCATACCACGCCCCGACGCGCCAAAGCACGACGACGCCCAGCATCGCGACGCCTGACAGCCAGGAGACGCTGCCTTGTCCGAAGGGCAGGACAATGAAGGCCGCCAGCAGCGGCCCCATCGCCGAGCCAATATTGCCACCGACCTGGAAGAGCGATTGCGCCAGCCCGTGCCGGCCGCCGGAGCCCAGCCGGGCCACCCGCGACGCCTCCGGATGGAAGATCGCCGAGCCGAGCCCGATCAGGCAGGCGGCCGTCACCAGCAGTGTGAAATTGCCGGCATTGCCGAGCAGGATCAGCCCGAGGAAGGTCGAACCCATGCCGACGGGCAGGGAATAGGGCATCGGCCAGCGGTCGGTCGCCATGCCGACGAGCGGCTGCAGCAGCGACGCGGTGACCTGGAAGGCCATGGTCAGAAGCCCGATCTGGACGAAATCGAGCGCGTAATTCGCCTTGAACAGCGGGTAGAGCGAAGCGAGCAGCGACTGCATCAGGTCGTTGAGCAGATGACAGAAGCTCACCGCCAGCAGGATCGACGTCGTCGTCTTCTCGATGCGGGGCTCTGCCCCCGGAAATGCCGCAACCATCTCGAAACCTCTTTCGCGCCGCCATTCGGCGCGCCATGCCGGGTTCCTTCTACAGGCCTTGCCGCTGACCTTCATTCGTGTTTTGGTCAAAAACTTTCGCGATTGGGCCAAGGTTATGACGAAACTGTCGGCGCCGACGGTCGCAGCACTCGACGAGAGCCACCGGCACAGTGTCGGCAAAATCTACCATGCCGGCAGCAGCGTGATCGTGCATCGCTCGGACGATCCCGCCGGCTACACCGTGCCGCCGCACAGCCACAGGCATATCCAGCTGCTTTGCGTCTTCTCCGGCGTCGTGCTGCTTGCCACCGGGGTCGGCTGCTGGATGATCCCGCCCGGCCACGCCTTGCTGATCCCGCCCCATCTCGAACATTCCGTCGAGATGATGAGCGACGTCAGCATGCGTTCGGTCTATCTGCTGCCCGGTGACGACGCGCTCGCCGAACGCTTCCTGCAGGTGCTCGCGGTCACGGACCTCGTCCGCGGCCTGATCATCGAGGCGATTCGCCTGCATGACGCCAGGGTGGAAGGCCGCAAGCCGCAACTGGTGCTCGACCTGCTCGCCGAGGAGGTCACGACCTTGGCGCCCCGGCCGCTCGGCCTGCCCTTCCCCACCGACGCCCGGCTCTCGGCGCTGTGCCGGGCCTTCATGGAGGCACCCTCCGCCCATCTGCGTCTCGACGCATGGGCGGACAGGCTGGCAATGAGCCGGCGAACCTTCACACGTTTCTTCCTGCGTGAAACCGGCCTCAGCTTCGCGGCATGGCGCCAGCAGGCCTGCCTGTTCGCCTGCCTGCCGAAGCTCGCCGCCGGCGCCCCGGTGACGCAGATCGCCATGCTGGCGGGCTATGACAATGTCGCCGCCTTCACCACGATGTTCACGCGCCGCCTGGGAACCCCGCCGCGCGCCTATATGCGTCGCTCCTTGGCGGGCTGAGCGGCGTCGGGCCTGTACCGCTCGTGTTTTGCGGGCACGCCCATGCAGCCTTATCGATCGCCAATGACCGCACTGCGACGCCGCCCCGAACCACGCGACCGGCGACATCGGACATGCACAGCCTTGACCTCGCCGCAGTGTTGCCTCATGAGGGCCTGCAAGAACCTGCCTTACAAACCCCGGTCTTGCGCCGGGGTTTTTCATGTGCGCGGCGCTTGCGTGGGATCAAACAGGCAAGACAGCAGGACACCTGGACCATGGCAAATGTGGTGGTGGTCGGCGCCCAGTGGGGCGACGAGGGCAAAGGCAAGATCGTCGACTGGCTGTCGAGCCAGGCCGATGTCGTAGTCCGCTTTCAAGGCGGCCATAATGCCGGGCATACCCTCGTCATCGACGGCAATGTCTACAAGCTCTCGCTGCTGCCCTCGGGCATCGTGCGGCCCGGCAAGCTCTCGGTCATCGGCAACGGCGTCGTCGTCGACCCCTGGCATCTGGTCGAGGAAATCGAGCGGCTGCGCAAGCAGGGCGTCGCGATCAGCCCTGAGAACCTGCGCGTCGCCGACAACGCGACCCTGATCCTGCCGCTGCATCGCGAGCTCGACCATTTCCGCGAGACCTCGAATGCCGGTCTCAAGATCGGCACGACCAAGCGCGGCATCGGCCCGGCCTATGAGGACAAGGTCGGCCGCCGCGCCATCCGCGTCATCGACCTGAAGGATCCCGCGATCCTCGAGGCTAAGATCGAGCGCCTGCTCGCCCATCACAATGCGCTCAGGCGCGGCCTGGGCATCGCCGAGGTCGACGGAACGGAGTTGCTGGCGCAGCTCACGACCATCGCGCCGCAGATCCTGCCCTATGCCGACACCGTCTGGGCGTTGCTCGATGCCGAGCGCCGCGCCGGCAAGCGCATCCTGTTCGAGGGCGCCCAGGGCGCCCTGCTCGATGTCGACCACGGCACCTATCCCTTCGTGACCTCCTCCAACATCGTCGCCGGCCAGGCAGCGACCGGCTCGGGGCTGGGCCCCTCCGCGGTCGGCTATGTGCTGGGCATCGCCAAGGCCTATACGACCCGCGTCGGCGAAGGCCCCTTCCCAACCGAACTCTTCGACGAGATCGGCGAACTGATCGGCCAGAAGGGCAAGGAATTCGGCGTCGTCACGGGGCGCAAGCGCCGCTGCGGCTGGTTCGACGCCTGCCTGGTCCGCCAGACGGTAAAGACCTCGGGCATCGACGGCATCGCCTTGACCAAGCTCGACATCCTCGACGGCTTCAACGAGATCAAGGTCTGCACCGGCTACAGGCTCAATGGCGAACTGCTCGAGCATCTGCCCGCCGGACAGAGCGACCAGGCCCGCGTCGAGCCCGTCTATGAGACGATCGAAGGCTGGGAAGGCTCGACCGCGAACGCCCGTTCATGGGCCGATCTGCCGGCCCAGGCGATCAAATATGTCCGCCGCATCGAGGAACTGATCGGCGCGCCCGTGGCGGTGCTTTCGACCAGCCCGGAACGCGACGACACCATCCTCGTCCACAACCCTTTCGAGGGTTGACGGGACCAGCCAACATCGACAAGTGAGGCCAATGGCCGATTTCTATCCCATCCTGGCACGTGCGATCGCTGGGTTGCCCGACAAGTCGTCTGCGGCGCGGCGGGCCGTCTATGACCGCGCCAGGACCGCGCTCGTCGCGCAGTTGCGCAGTCTTGACCCGCCGCTCGGCGAGGCCGAGATCATGCGCGAGCGGCTCTCGCTCGACGAGGCCGTGGCGAAGGTCGAGGCCGATTACGGTGAGGGACCGGCGCAGCCGCCAGCCCAGGCCGGGCCGGTCTTCCGCCCCGCCGTCACGCCCGAACCGGCCCGCAGGGAGGTCACGACGCCTCCGGCCGCCATCGCGCGAGCGGTACCGGAGTCCGAGCAAACCCAGGATGACGGGCGCTTCGAGGATCCGCTTCCGGAAGCCGCCGAGCAGCAGACGATCCGTCCCCGCGTCGCGCCCCGCCGCGAACGCCGCGTCAATCCCGGCCATGTCCGCACCGCCATCGTCGGCGGCGGCGTCGCCATCGCGGTCGCGGCGATCGCAGCCGCCGCCTACTACGTCAACAAGATCAGGCCGCCCGAGAACACGGCGCGCAGCCATGTCGAGACCCCGGCCCAGCCGGCGCAGCCCGATGCCGCCGGCAAGCTGAACGACCGCGTCGGCGATGCCGGAGCGCCGCCGCAGACCCGGCCGAACAGCAATGCCGGCGCCCCCGCGCAGGGCAGCGAGATCACCGTCGCGCAGCGCGCCATCCTCTACACCGAGGTCTCCGAGAGCCCGCAGCAGCCGCGCACCGTGAACGGTCGCGTCTTCTGGCGGCTGGACAGCGAGAGCGCTGGGCCCGGCCGGCCGGTCGAGACGATCGTGCGTGCCACGATCGAGGTGCCGGAGGCCGGCATCGGGCTCGACTTCACCATCCGCCGCAATACCGATACGGCCTTTCCGGCCTCGCATATCATCGGCCTGCGCTTCACCAGTACAGGCACGACAGCGCCGGAGACCATCCGCGAGGTCGGCGTGCCGCAGTTCAAGACCGACGAGAACGAGCGCGGCGCGCCCTTGTCGGCGATCAACTCTGCGCTTGGCGAGAACCTCTTCGTCGCGGCCCTGTCGAACGTGCCCGTGGAGGTCGAGCGTAATCTCGATCTGATCCTGAACCGCAACTGGATCGACGTGCCAATCCGCTTCGCCTCGGGCAAGCGCGGCATCCTGACCTTCGAGAAGGGTTTCCCGGGCAGCCAGACCCTGGCCGACGCTTTCGGCCGCTGGCGTTAGAGCCGCGCTTTTTAGCTGGGGTCTACGAGGATGGCGGCGATGGTAGAGAAGCTTGATTTCAGAAAGCTTCTCAAGCCGCTCCTTAACCCGCCCGCCGGAGAGTTCGTTTCGGTCGAAGTGCCGCAGATGCAGTTCGTCAAGGTGGATGGCGGAGGCGATCCCAACACCGCTCCAGCTTACCGTTCGGCGGTCGAATGGCTCTACGGGGTCAGCTATGCCATGAAATTCGCCGCCAAGGCAGCGCTCGGCAAGGACTATGTCGTGCCGCCGCTGGAAGGATTGTGGTGGGCAGACGATCCCAAGAGCTTCATCACACGCGAAAAGGACCGATGGCGCTGGGCGATGATGATCATGGTCCCTGATTTCGTCGCCCCCGACATATTTGAGAACGCCGTGGCCAAGACGGGCGGAAAACGCGGCCAGCCTCCGCAAAGCCTACGCCTCGAACCCCATAGCGAAGGGCTATCGCTTCAGACCCTGCATCTGGGCAGCTATGATGACGAAGGTCCGATCCTGGCCAGGCTCCACGGCGAGGTGATGCCGAACCAGGGGCTGGCCTTCAACGGGCCACACCACGAGATCTATCTGAGCGATCCGCGCAAGACTGACTCGGCCAAGCTCAAAACGATCCTGCGCCAGCCGGTGAAGTTCAAGGCGTAGGTCGGCTTCCGGTCACACCAGGCTCGTCAGCTCGTGCGCTCCGCAGCGAAACGCGCTGCCGCGCGCAGCATGTCCGCTTCACGGCCGAAGCCGGCCAGCGCCGCGATGGCATCGGCGCTCAGGCGGTCGCGCTCGCGCTTCGCCGCGTCCAGCCCCAACACGGAAACCAGCGTCGCCTTGCCCTTGTCCTGGTCCTTCGCCGTCGCCTTGCCGAGCGCCTCGGGCGTGGCCTCGATGTCGAGAATGTCGTCTGCCACCTGGAAGGCAGCGCCCAGCGCCCGGCCGTAACGGACCAGCGCGACGCGCGCCTCGGGCGCGGCGCCTGCGATCAGCGCACCGATCTCGACGCTCGCCGCCAGCAGGGCGCCGGTCTTCATCGCCTGAAGCCGGCGGATCTCGACCTCGGTGAGGCTGCGCGGCCGGCCGCCATCGAAGCGCCCCTCCGCCGCAAGGTCGAGCATCTGCCCGCCCGCCATGCCCCCTAACCCCGAGGCGCGCGCCAAGGCCAGCACGAGCGCCGCGCGGACCTCGCCCGAAGGATGCGTCGCCTCATCCGCCATCACATCGAAGGCCAGCGTCAGCAGGCTGTCGCCAGCCAGGATCGCCGTCGCTTCATCATAGGCCTTGTGCACGGTCGGACGGCCGCGGCGCGTATCGTCGTCATCCATCGCCGGCAGGTCGTCATGGACCAGCGAGTAGCAATGCACGAGCTCGACCGCAGCCCCCGCCCGCAGCGCCTGGCCCGCATCGCCACGCAGCAGCCGCGCGGTCTCCACCGTCAGGAAGGGCCGCAGCCGCTTGCCTCCGCCGAGCGCGCCATGGCGCATGGCCGAGAGCAAGGGCTCAGGCCTGGCGATCTCGCTCTCGCGTGGCGCAGGCGACAGCAGCGCGTCCAACAGGGACTCGATCGCCTGCGCCGTCCGTGCGAGGCTGGAGGCAAGGTCGCCGGTCTCGGCGGTGGGCAGGGCGGAACTCATGCGTGGATCTCGCATTCGCCGTGAGCGCGGGATGCGGGACGGTGGCAACCGGTGTCTCGCATGAAGCCTGCCCTCACCAGGTGATGAGAGCACCGATTGCCGGAGCCGGCCGGCACCGTCAAGCCGAGGACAGCAAACCAAGGGGATGTGAAGGCATGGCGGCAGGAGAGCGGACGGCACGGCGCGGACTTTTCGCGCGCCTGATTCGCTGGATCGGCCGGCTCGTGCTCGGCCTGCTGATCGTGCTGGCGCTCGGTCTCCTGCTCTATCGCTTCATCCCGGCGCCATCGACCCTGATGATCGGGCGCTGGCTCAGCTTGCAGCCTGTCGAACGGCAATGGGTGCCGCTCGACCAGATTTCCTCAGCCCTGATCCGCTCCGTGATCGCCGCCGAGGATCAGCGCTTCTGCGCCCATTCCGGCGTCGACTGGATCGAGCTCAACACAGTGCTCGACGATGAGGACGGGCCCAGCCGAGGCGCCTCGACCCTGACCATGCAGACCGCCAAGAACCTCTTCCTCTGGCCTGGCCGCTCCTACATCCGCAAGGCGCTGGAAATCCCGCTGGCGCTGGCGATCGACCTCGCCTGGCCCAAGCAGCGCATCATAGAGGTCTATCTCAATGTCGCCGAATGGGGCGATGGGCTGTTCGGCGCAGAGGCCGCGGCCCAGCGCTATTTCAAGAAATCGGCGGCAGGGCTGACCGGGCCGGAAGCCTCCAGGCTCGCCGCCGCCTTGCCGAATCCGAGCGCGCGCGACCCCGGCCGGCCGAGCCGCAGCCTGCAGGCAGGCGCGGCGCGCGTGCAGCGACGCCTCGGACAATTGGGTGCGCTCGGCAACTGCGCGGTGCCCGAGGGCGAGGAGGACATGGACTGATCCCCAGGCCATGGCTTCAATTCATGGGCTGGCCCTGCGACTTTTTCGCATCCCGCTCTAGCCAGCGCCCGCCGCAGCGTGTATGGGCAACGCCTCACGAGATTGATCCGTCGTCGTGACGGCAGCGCGGCCTTGAGCCAAGCGCTTCCGGACGGCGGCACGATGGAGATTACTATGGCCGTTCCGAAGAGAAAGACGTCGCCGTCGAAGCGTGGCATGCGCCGCTCGGCCGACGCGCTGAAGCAGCCCACCTATATCGAAGACAAGAACTCCGGCGAACTGCGCCGTCCGCACCATGTCGATCTGAAGAGCGGCATGTATCGCGGCCGCCAGGTCCTGAAGGTCAAGGCCGAGGCCTGATCGCCTCAAGGCCCAGCGCCGGGCCTTGCGCCCGACGCTAACGAAACAAGCCGGCCGCGAGGCCGGTTTTTTCTTTGGAAGACGAACTCAGCCGTCAGAGGCGCACCGGCCTGCGATCCCTGAAAATCGTGGTCGCCTTGAAGGTTTGGGCCGCCTCATAGACGCGCGCCGCCTCGCGCGGCGTCTCCCGCCCGGACCGGGCGAAGGGGCCGATCTCGGCCCGGCAAGCTGCAAGCTGCAGCAGCACCATGGCGAGATCAGATGCCGAATCGGCAGCGAACGGGGCGCGGCTGCGGCTCTGATCGTCGAAATCCGTCATGTCCCGCTCCGAAACATTGGGTCAGTCTAGGAGCTGAATTTGCAAAGTTATAGCCAAACTTAACGGCGCGTTAAGGCTGAAAGCCGCATCGTTTCGAAACATTTCCCGATCCGCCCGGGCCAGGACGAGACGGCATCGATCCGCATCGTTCGATCAGCCCCATTGAGGCCCGCCCGATGCCTGCGCCGTCGATCCTCAGCCCCCGCGACGACAGCCACATCGATCCGCGCAGCCTGCTCTCCTCGATCGGCGAGGTCGTCTACGCTTGGGACATCGTCCATGACGCCCTGAGCTGGGGACCCAATGCGCACGAAGTCCTCGCCGGCGTCTCCGACACAGTCATGAGTCGCGGCCTCTCCTTCGCCGGCCTGGTCGAGCCCGGCAGCGGCCGCAGCCGCTACGATGCGATCTTCTCCGCCAGCGGCCAGGACCAGGGCGAGGGCGTGGTCTACCGCACCCGCTACGCCGCCGACCTCGCCGGCCGCAAGATGTGGATCGAGGACGCCGGCCGCTGGTTCGCCGGCATCGATGGCCGCCCCGCCAGCGCGCGCGGCGTGCTGCGCCTGGAGCGCGCGGTGAAGCCCGACGAGCTCAGCCCCAGCAGTGGCGAACTCTGCGACCGCACCGCATTGGTCGAGCGCGTCGAACAGGCCTTGGCCGAACATCTGCCGGCCGAGCGCGTCGTCGTCGTGCTCGTCGCGGCAATCGACGAACTGACCCGGCTCAACGACGATTTCGGCCATGAGGCGACCGATGAGATCATCGGCGTGGTGCAGGAGCGCCTGCGCTCGGTGATGCGCCGGCGCGACCATCTCGTGCGCTATTCCGGCAACCGCTTCGCCATCCTGCTCACCGGCTGCCCGCAGAACCAGGTCGAGGCGGCTGCGCGCCGCTTCATCAAAGCCGTGGCCCAGTCAGCCATCGAGACCGCGCGCGGCATCGCCCTGGTGCGCCTGCGCGTCGGTGCAGCGATTGCGCCCGACCTCTCGACCCATGCCGGAAGCCTGGTCGCGGGCGCCGAGAACGCGCTCGCCAACGCCAAGGCCGGAGCGATAGACGCCGCCGTCATCGCCAAGCGCAGCGACATGCGTGAACCCGCCGTGACGCGGCAGGGTTTTGATCTGCAGGCCGTGGCCGCCCTGAACGAACGGCGCGTGCAGCTTGCGCTGCAGCCGGTCGTCCGCGCCCGCCAGCGCGACACCGCCTTCCATGAGGCGCTGCTGCGGGTCGGCCAGGGCGAGAACGGCCTCTTCTTCGCCCCTGCGGAGCTGATTCCGCTGCTGGAACGGCGCGGCCTGATCCGCCTGTTCGACCACCGCGTCCTCGAACTCGCGATCGACATGCTCGTCGATGAGCCCGACCTGTCGCTCTCGGTCAATGTCTCGCCGCGCTCGCTTGCCGATCCCGAATGGCTCGACGCCTTCCTCGCCTGCACCAATGCCGCGCGCGGCGTGGCCAAGCGCCTGATCGTCGAGGTCACGGAGACCGCGACGATCGATGACCCTGTGCGGGTCGCCAAGCTGCTCGGCAAGATCAAGGCCCAGGGCGCGCGCATTGCGATCGACGATTTCGGCGCGGGCCACACCTCGCTGCGGCACCTGCGCGCCTTCCCGATCGACATCCTCAAGCTCGACGGCGCCTTCACCCAGAATCTGCGCCGCTCGACCGACGACCGCTTCTATGTGCGCACGCTGATCGACCTCGCCCGCCATCTCGGCGTCGAGACCGTCGCCGAATGGGTCGATGACGAATTGCAGGCGACGATGCTGACAGATTGGGGGGTGACCTATTTGCAGGGTCACCTGATCGGCAAGGCCGCGATCCGGCCGAAAGCCCAGGCCGGGACGCGCGAGCGCGTGGCCGGCTGAGCGCGGGCTCTATGCATCAGACCGAATACCGTATTCGGTCTGATGCGGCATGAGCTTTGATTTGATATCGGCCTGCCCCGACAATCGGTTCCCACTTCTCGGGCCGATGCTCCGGTAGTCCTGCATCGGCTTATCCCGAAAACCGGTTCCCACTTTTCGGGCCGATGCTCACTTCGTCTTGGTGAGCTTGTCCAGGCGCTCGCGCATCTCGCCAAGCTCGCGCTTGAGATCACCGAGATCATCGCCCTTGGCCGGTGCGGCAGTGCCCTCCTCCTTCGCCTTGGCGGCGGCTGCCGCGGCAGCGAAAGGGTTGAACATGCGGAACGCGTCGGTGAAGAGCGTCATATTGGCCCGCGTCTGCTGCTGGATCGCGTCGAGCGCCCCGGTGCCGAAGGCCCCACCCGTGAAGGCCTTGGTCATCTGCTCGCGGAACTGACCCTGGTCCTTGGTCAGATGGTCCATCGAAAATTCGAGATAGCGCGGTACCAGCGCCTGCATGCTGTCGCCATAGAAGCGGATGAGCTGCCGCAGGAAGGCGATCGGCAGCAGGTTCTGCCCGTCCTTGGCCTCCTCATCGAAGATGATCTGGGCCAGGACAGAGCGCGTGATGTCTTCCCCGGACTTCGCGTCATAGACGACGAAATCCTCGCCGCCGCGCACGAGGCCGGCCAGATCCTCCAACGTGACGTAAGAGCTCGTGCCGGTATGATAGAGCCGCCGATTGGCGTATTTCTTGATGACGGTCGGTTCTTTTTCGCTAGCCATCAGTACCCTACATGACGTTGGTTCGGCTCCTGCCGCGAAACCCGCGACGGACCAAACGGAACGATCTCCCCTCCCGACGATAGCCGCTCAGTGGTTTGCCGCAAGTTTTTTGAGCGTGCAGCGCAAAAACAAGACTAAAGCATGACCTGATCTGCCCGTCTTTACAGCAGGCAGAGCGTGACGGACCGGTCGAATCCCGGCAGGCGCGCCTTTCTCCTGACTTGACGCAAGCGCGGCGGGCTTCGAAGGTGCCCGACGAACCAGGCGGCCCGGCGTGAGAGCGGACCGTCCGACAACAGCGAGGATCTCTCCCATGGCTGATACGGACATCGTCATCGTCGGCGCAGCACGCACCGCCGTCGGCGCCTTCAACGGCGCCTTCGCCAACACCGCGGCCCATGAGCTCGGCGCCGCCGCGATCAAGGAAGCGCTCGCCCGCGCCAAGGTCGAAGGGGCCGAGGTCGACGAGGTCATCATGGGCCAGATCCTGACCGCCGGTCAGGGCCAGAACCCGGCCCGCCAGGCCGCGATGGCGGCCGGCATCCCGCAGGAGGCGACCGCCTGGGGCCTCAACCAGCTTTGCGGCTCCGGCCTGCGCGCAGTGGCGATCGGCCTGCAGCAGATCGTCAATGGCGATGCCGACATCATCGTCGCCGGCGGCCAGGAATCGATGTCGATGTCGCAGCACGGCGCGCATCTGCGCAACGGCACCAAGATGGGCGACATGAAGTTCGTCGACACGATGATCAAGGATGGGCTCTGGGACGCCTTCCACGGCTACCATATGGGCACCACCGCCGAGAACGTCGCGACCAAATGGCAGATCAGCCGCGAGGAGCAGGACAAGTTCGCCGTCGGCTCGCAGAACAAGGCCGAGGCCGCCCAGAAGGCCGGCCGCTTCAAGGACGAGATCGTTCCCTTCACCATTGCCGGCCGCAAGGGCGACATCATCGTCTCCGACGACGAATATCCCCGCCATGGCGCGACGATCGAGGCCATGGCCAAATTGCGCCCCGCCTTCTCCAAGGAGGGCACCGTCACTGCCGGCAACGCCTCGGGCCTCAATGACGGCGCCGCCGCGCTCGTGCTGATGAGCGCCAAGGAAGCCGCCAGGCGCGGCCTGACCCCGCTCGCCCGCATCGCCTCCTGGGCAACCGCTGGCGTCGACCCGGCGATCATGGGTTCGGGTCCGATTCCGGCGACGCGCAAGGCTCTGGAGAGAGCCGGCTGGAGCATCGGTGATCTCGATCTCGTCGAGGCCAACGAGGCCTTCGCGGCGCAGGCGCTGGCGGTCAACAAGGACCTCGGCTGGAACACCGATATCGTCAACGTCAATGGCGGCGCGATCGCGATCGGCCACCCGATCGGCGCGTCCGGCGCGCGCGTGCTGGTGACGTTGCTGCACGAGATGGCCAAGCGCGACGCCAAGAAGGGCTTGGCGACGCTGTGCATCGGCGGCGGCATGGGCGTGGCGCTCACGGTCGAGCGCTGAGCCCTGCGCATGGCGAGGCAGACGACGCTCTATCGCTATCTCACCGGGCCCGATGACGCCGCGTTCTGTCATCGGGTCTCGGAGGCCCTGAGCCAGGGCTGGGTGCTCTATGGGCACCCGACCCTGACCTTCGACGCCACGAGCGGGCGCGTCATCTGCGGCCAGGCGATCATCAAGGATGTCGACGGGCCCTATTCGCCCGGGATGAAGCTTGCAGAACAATAGCGCGGCGCTCACGCCGCCAAGAGGGAGGAGACGGGAATGTCGAAGGTCGCTTTGGTCACAGGGGGCACGCGCGGCATCGGCGCTGCGATCAGCAAGGCCTTGAAGGAGGCCGGCCACAAGGTCGCGGCGAGCTATGCCGGCAATGACGAGGCGGCGGCCGCATTCAAGGCCGAGACCGGCATCCCGGTCTACAAATGGGACGTCGGCGACTATGACGCCTGCGCCGCGGGCATCGCCACCGTCGAGGCCGAGCTCGGCCCCATCGACATCCTGGTCAACAATGCCGGCATCACGCGCGACGGCTTCTTCCACAAGATGACCAAGGATCAGTGGTCGGCCGTCATCCGCACCAATCTCGATTCGCTGTTCAACATGACGCGTCCCGTGATCGAGGGCATGCGCGCCCGCAATTTCGGCCGCATCATCGTGATCTCCTCGATCAATGGCCAGAAGGGCCAGATGGGCCAGGTCAATTACTCCGCCGCCAAGGCCGGCGATATCGGCTTCGTCAAGGCGCTGGCCCAGGAGAACGCCAATAAGGGCATCACCGTCAACGCGATCACGCCGGGCTATATCGGCACCGACATGGTCGCGGCGATGCCCGAGGAGGCACTGAAGCGTGTCGTCGCCGGCATTCCCGTGGGCCGTCTCGGCAAGCCCGAGGAAATCGCCCAGATGGTCGTCTTCCTCGCCTCCGACAGCGGTGCCTTCGCGACGGGCGCGACCTTCGCGGTCAATGGCGGGCAATACATGGCCTGAGCCTCTGTCGGAGACACACGTCATTCCGGAGCAGGCCGCAGGCCTGAGCCGGAATGGCCGGGAGGCTCCGAGTTCAGGCAACGGCTCTACGACAGTCTGCGTGACGCCGACGGCGCGCCCGCCGAGGCGCTCACGACGACGCTGGCGCTCATCCTTGCCGGTGCCGCGGCGGAGATTCTGAAGCACGCGCTGTAACGGCGCAGCACAATCGCCTCGGGCGCGACCTATACAACCAGTGGGCACTGCACTGCGTAACAGCCGCCTATGACCGCTGCGATCGCGCCCGTTCGCTCATCGCCAGAAAGCCCGCCCCCAGCATCGCGAGTCGGCAGACGGTCCTGGCTCCAAGGTCGCCGAGATCGTGCTGAGGGGTGAACTCGACGAGGTTGAAGCCGACGATCGGCGCGCGGGCGGCAACACCGTGCAGAAGCTCAACGATGTCGCCGTAACCCAGCCCGCCCGGAGCCCGGCCGACGACGCCAGGGATCACCGTGGGGTCCAGCCCATCGACATCGCAACACACCACGACCGGCTGGCCTTCCGGCACCTGTTCGGCGGCATAAGCGAGCCCTTTGGCACGCAGCATGCGCATATCGACCAGTCGCGCTCCCGCCGCGACGGCATCAGCCACATCTGATTCCCGGGCGCTGCCGATGCCCCGGGCGCCGACCTGAACGATCGCTGCGACGCCCGCCATTTCGGAAGCCCGTCGCATCGTGCTCGAGGGCCCGAAGCGCTCGCCCTCGACCTCGTCGCGCCAGTCGATATGCGCATCGATCTGCAGCAGCGTGATCCTGCCATGCGCTGCAAAGGCGCGCAGCGCGGGGATTTGGACGCTGTCATCGCCGCCCAGCAGAACGGGCCGTGCGCCACGGCCCAGAAGCGTCGCAAAAGCCGCTTCGATCCTCGCGCGATTGCCGCTGAAATCGGTTTCGTCGAAGGCGAGATCGCCGCAATCGACCAAAACCGTGTCGGCCGTCATCAGCGGCGCGCCCAGATCGAAATCGTAATGCGTGCGGCGGGCGGAATGTCGTGCGCTTGCTGCCCGGATCGCCGCCGGAGCGCCCGCGCTATGGGCGCCATTCCCGGCATAGGGCGTCGCACCGGGAAGGCCGACCACGGCGATCGCGCCTCGCGGCACGGCATCGATGGCGACGGCTTCGCAGTCGAGGAAAGTCGGCCTCTGGGCGCGCGGAACAGGCGTATCGCTTGGCAATGAAGCAGGACCCTCATCGGGGTTGAGGCTTTTGACTATGCCGCGCTGGCTCGCGTCACGGCAAGCACGGCTGTCTGCGAGACACCGACGGTCGGTTCAAGTCGGGGACGCCTCCGGGCTCAGGCCGGCACGAGCCGATAGCTGTCCCCAACCGCCTCCAACCGCTGGAAACCGGTGATATGCCCTCCCGAGATGATCCAGCCGTCTCGGGCCGCCTCCTTCAGGATGATGTGGCGGCTGCGCGCGGCCGCGGCCGGGTCGAGGTCGTAGACGAGCCCGACATCCGGGTCGCCGGGCTGGAGATCCTCGACATGCACGAGATCGCCCCAGAGCAGCAGGCTGTGCTGCGCGTCCTGCACGATGAAGCCGGTATGGCCCGGCGTGTGCCCCGGCAAGGTGCGCGCGGTGATGCCCGGCAGGATCTCGCCTTCGCCGAAGCTGCGGATACGGCCGCTATAGAGGCTTTGCAGCTTCGCTGCGATCACGAAGCCGCTCCGCCGCGACGCCGGCAGCGCTTCGCGCGCCTGCTCGTCGGTGAAGAAGGCAAGCTCGACCTGCGGAACCCAGATCTCGGCTTGTGGAAAGTACGGCGCCTCCCCATCGAAGAGTCCAAGCGCGTGATCGCCATGGAGATGGCTGATCAGGACGCGCTGAACCTGGTCCGGCGTCACACTCACGGCTTCGAGCGCCGCGCGGGCATGGCCGAAGGCATCGCCCCAGGAAGGGCCTGTCCCGGCATCGACGAGAGTGATCCCCGTATCGTCCCGTAGCAGGAAGCAGTTCACATCGACGCTGATCGCGGATTTGCTCCAGCCTGCAAGAGCCTGCTTTCGCGCCTCGTCGCCTCTCGCATGGATCAGGACATCCGCCGGTGCCTGGAAAACGCCATCGTGCAGGATGGTGATGTCGTAGCGCCCGAAACGCCGTGAAGTCTGGCCCATGCTGAAAACCTTTTGCTCTGTTGGCCCGCTCAGCGGATCGCGGCGATGAGGCGGTCGACGAAGCCGTCGAGCGCCGTCTTGTCGATCCAGCGCAGCACCGCAACGAGATCCTGCGCCGGGTCGAGCCAGATCGCATTGACCCCGGCGCCGAGCGCGAAGACCGCTGTCGCCGGCACGCCGGGCTTTGCCGCCGCGCCCCGGTTCAGCCACCAGAGATAGCCGTAATTGGCGAGCGTCGGCGAGGGCGTGAGCATCGCGTCGATCCAGGCCGGCGACAGCAGTTCGCTGCCGCCCCACACCCCGCCGCGCGCCACCAGCAAGCCGACCCGGGCATGATCGCGCGCACCGATGAAGAGCCCGCCGCCCCAATGGCCGCCGCCCGGCACCGACTGGACCCGGCGCCCGTCGATCTCGACGAAGGCGTTGTCATAGCCTTGCCAGCGCCAGTCCTGCGAGGCCCCGATCGGGTCCATGATGCGCTCGCGTAGCACCTCCGGCAGCGGTCGGCGGAAGCGCTGCAGCAGGCAATAGGCCAGCAGATTGACCCTGACGTCATTGTATTCGTAGAAGCTGCCGGGCGGCTGGAGCGCGCGCTTCTCCCCCTTGCGGCTGTTGTCGGCGCCGGGCCCGATCTGGCGGTTATGGTCGACCTGATCGGATTTGCCAAAAATCTCGCCCTGCCACTCGCTCGACTGCTGCAGCAGATGGCGCCAGGTGATCGTGCGGTTATGGGCGCTCTCGAACCAGGGACCAGCAACGGTCTTCGCTACGGGCTCATCGACATCGCCGATCAACCCGTCAGCGGCCGCAAGCCCCGCCAGGATGGCGATGTAGCTCTTGGCGATGGAGAAGGTCATGTCGGTGCGGGCCGTGTCGCCCCATTCGGCCACGATGCGGCCGCCCTTGACGATCAGCCCGGCCGGCCCGCCGCGCTCGCGGACGGGACCGACGATCTCGCTCCAGGGCCCGCTCTCGTTCCATTCGACCAGGCCGACATAGCGTCCATCGGGATAATACAGGCTGCGCGGCCAGGAGCTTTCATGCGCCTTGGCGAAATCGACGGCAGCCGCGAGGCCAGCAGCGTCGAAACCCGCCTGCGCCGGCGAAATGCTGTCCCAGGCGTCACCGTCCGACGGTGGCGCATAGCTTTTTGTCGATATCGTCACCTGGCGGATGCTCCGGAATCTAAGGCGTCGCGGGGCTACGATCTTTATGGAGCGCCGGCACCGGCCACAAGCGCCGCTGCCGGTTGACCCGGCCCCTGGGACCGCCTCGATAAGCATGGCTGTCCGCAACAGCGAGGTGATTCGTGAGCGCTTCCGCCCCCTTCCTTTCCGCCTCCGAAGCCGCAGGACGGCTTGGCGTCTCGACCAAGGCCCTGCGGCTCTACGAGCAGCGCGGCCTGGTCTCTCCCATCCGCAGCGCCGCCGGCTGGCGGGCCTATGGCCCCGACCAGATGGCCCGCGCCAGCGAGATCGCGGCCCTGCGCCGGCTCGGCCTCAGCCTCGCCCGGGTGGCGCAGGTGCTGGGTGGCGATCCGCAAGGCCTGGAACCGGCGCTCGCCGCGCATCAGGCAACGCTCGAAGACCGGATCCGCCAGCTCACTGGGGCGATCGAGAGGGTCCGCGAGCTGCGCAGCGATCTCGCTCGGGGCAAGGCCCCGGCCGCTGGCGAGCTCGCGTGCCTGCTAAAGCCCGCTCCCGAACTCAGCGTCGCCTTCGTTCTGCCCTGGCCCTGGGGCGGCGAGCGCTTCGAACTGCGCGACATCCGGCCGCTGAACTACATCATCGGGCCGCTGGGCAGCGGCAAGACGCGACTGGCCCTGCGCCTGGCCGAGACCTTGCCTGGGGCCGCCTTCCTCGGTCTGGATCGCCTGGCCGATGGCGGCGCGGCAGCCCGCGCCCGGCTGTACGCCGACCCTGCCCTGAAGGTGCGGGTCGACCAGGCCCTGGCCTGGCTCGCCGAGGATGGCGCCGTCCTCTCGGACGCGCTCATCGCCCTGCTCGCCGGGCTGGAAGCCGAAGGTCCCGCCATCCTGGTCGTCGACATGGTGGAACAGGGGCTGGACCAGGCCACGCAGGAGGCCGTGATCGCCCATCTGCGCCGCCGTGGCCCGAACGGGAGGCCGCTCTTCCTGCTCACGCGCTCCTGCGCGATCCTGGATCTCGCCGCCATTGGCCCCGACGAGGCGATCATCCTCTGCCCCGCCAATCACAGCCCGCCGAGCCGCGTCGCCCCCTATCCCGGCGCGCCGGGCTTTGAAGCCGTCGCGACCTGCCTGGCCTCGCCCGAGGTGCGGGCGCGGACGGAGGGCGTCATCGCCTGGCGGCCGCAGGTAGCGTGACGGTTTGCCTCCGCTGACGGCCCCGGAAAGACGGCTTACCGGGCACGCGGCAGGAACATGGCGAGCAGCCCGACAGCCGGCAGCCAGGCGCAGAGCCCGAACACCCTGACGATGCCGATCTGGTCGGCGAGCGCGCCGATCCCTGCTGCAGCAATGCCGCCCAAACCGAAGGAGAGGCCGTAGAACAGCCCGCCGACGAGGCCGATGCGGTGCGGCACAAGGTCGATCGCATAGATCAGGATCGCCGAGAACGCACTCGCCATGATGAAGCTGATGACGACGCTGAGCGCGCCGGTCCAGAACAGATCGGCATAGGGCAGCATCAGCGCGAAGGGCAGCGAGCCCAGGATCGAGAGCCAGATCACGCGGTAGCGGCCGATCCTGTCGCCGATCATGCCGCCGACGATCACGCCGAGCGCGCCGACAACGAGATAGAGGAACAGCATGATCTGCGAGAGCTGAATCTCGATGCCGAAGCGCTCGATCAGGTAGAAGGTGTAATAGGAGCTGAAAGCCGAGGTGTAGCCGTTCTTCGACATCAGCAGCACGATCAGCATCGTCATCGCCAGGATGACCTTCGCCTTCGGCAGGCCGTGGCTGGCGATCTCCTCGACATGGTCCTTGGACGATTTCTGGTCGCGGCGCAGCGCCGAATAGCGTGAGCCGAGCCAGCCCATCACCAGCATGGCGACGAGCACCACCCCGGAGAACCAGGACAGGCTTTCCTGCCCGCGCGGCACCACGATGGCCGCGGCCAGCAGCGGGCCGGTTGCGTAGCCGATATGGCCGCCGACCTGGAACACGCCCTGCGCCAACCCCTGCCGGCCGGCCGCCGCATGGCGCGCCATGCGCGTCGCCTCGGGATGGAACACCGCGGACCCCAGCCCGATCAGCGCAGCCCCGACCAGCACGACCGCATAGCTGTGCGCATGGGAGAGCAGCAGCAGCCCGACCAGCGTCCCGCACATGCCGGCGACCATCGCATAGGGCCAGGGCTTGCGGTCCGTGACGTAGCCGAGCAGCGGCTGCAACAGCGACGACGTCACCTGGAAGGCCAGCGTGATGAAGCCGACCTGGAGGAAGTCGAGCTGGTAGGCCTGCTTGATCAGCGGATAGAGCGCCGGAATCATCGACTGCACGAGGTCGTTCAGCAGATGGGCCAGGCTCAGCGCCAGCAGCACCGGAAGCAACGGGCGCCGCGCGGCAGCAGTGGGCATCGGGATCGTGGTCATAACCGACGCATGATCCCGCGCGGGGGCGCGGTCAACATCCCGGCGCGGCGCTCAGAGCATGGCGCCTATCGCGCCCAAGCCGTGCTGCGGTGCAAGAAAGCCGTCTTCGGCAGGCCTCCGTCAGCCTTTACTGCCCCCATCGGCATTTGCCGCGGAAGCTGATATCGCGGTGCAAGATTCCTTCGATCCGCAGTCAAGTCCTGCCCAACCATGTCCTCCCGCAGCGCCACCCTCACCGGCCTCATCGCCATCCTGCTCTGGTCGACGCTGGCGCTGTTCGCCGCCATGTCGGGCCGGGTGCCGCCGTTCCAGCTCGTCGGCATGACCTTCGTCATCGGCGGACTGCTGATCCTCGCTATTGCCGCAGCGCGCGGGGAGCTGCGCCGCGTCATGCCGACCCCGGCCTCCTTCGCGCTCGGGCTCTACGGCCCCTTCGGCGACACGGCGCTCTATTATGCTGCGATGAAGACCGCGCCGGCGGCCGAGGCCAACCTGATCCATTATCTCTGGCCGCTGCTGATCGTGCTGTTTGCGGCCCTGCTGCCGGGCGGCCGCTTGAAGCCACGCCACCTCATCGGCGCGCTGATCGGCCTCGCGGCGACCGGATTGCTGATCTCGGGCGGCCTCGGCGTCGGCGGCGGCCTCTCGCTAGGCCATGGCTTGGCGGCGCTCGGCGCTTTCGTCTGGGCGAGCTATTCGGTGATCTCGCGCCGGTTCAGCACCGTGCCTTCCGAGAGCCTGAGCGTCACCATGCTCGGCTGCGCGATCCCCGCCTTCGCCTGCCATTTCGCCTTCGAGACGACCTTGTGGTCGCTGACATCAGTCGAATGGGGCGGTGTGCTCGGACTCGGCCTCGGAGCAATCGGGCTTGCCTTCGTCGTCTGGGACATCGGCATGAAAAAGGGCGACGTCGCCCTGCTCGGCGTCGCCTCCTACGCTGCTCCCGTGCTCTCGACGATCATCCTGGTGATCGCCGGCTATGCGCCCGCAAGCTGGCTCTTGGCAGCGTCCTGCCTGCTGATCGTCGTCGGGGCGCTGGTGGCAAGCTGGGAACGGCGCCCTTGAGAGACGCGCGCGGGAAACCTCTCCTTCCGGGAGAGGGGGCCCTGCGCTTCACGATTCCGGAAGAGCTCAATTCCGCCTGAGCAGGCGCTCCAGATAGTCGAGCTCCTCGCTCGGCCGCGACGGGTCGCCGAGACGCCGCCTCAACTCGTCCAGGATGCGACGCGCGCGCTGTGTCGCGCTCTCATCGGCACCGGGCACGCGGACGCGGCCATCAGCCCAGTCGCGCTGGCGCTGCGGCCGGCCCAGAGGATCTTCTCGGCCGCGCTGTTGCGCCGAGGGACGCCCGGCCGGACGGCCATCGGGCTCGCCGAAAGCGCCCTCGGTGCCGTCGCCCTCGCCGGGTTGGCCCTGCATCTGCTGGGCAAGGTTCTGGCCGCCCTTGCGCAGGGCTTCCAAAGCGCGCCCTTGCGAGTCGAGCGCCCCTTCGCCCTGGCCCTGGCCGAGCTGGCCCTCGGCCTCGCGCATCGCGTCCTCGGCTTCGCCGAGTTCGCTCTGGCTGGGGGCGCCCATGCCTTGCATGCGCCGCTGCAATTCCTGCAGGCGCTCGCGCAGGGCCTGCTGGCGCTCGGACAGGCTCTGGCCTTGCCCCTGCCCCTGCTGGCCCTCGCCGTCCTGTCCCTCTTCGCCTTCGCCCTGCTCGCCGGGTTGTTGACCGGGCTGCTGGCCGCGCTGCCCGCGCTGGCCCTGTTGTCCTTGCTGGCGTTGCCCCTGGCCGGGGCGCGCCTGCTGCTGGCCGGGGCGCTGCCCGCGCTGGGTCCGGTTCTGGCGCTGCTGCTCCTGCTGATAGGTCTCGTCTCGCAGTCCCTGCTGCTCGCGCGTCATCTTGTCGAGCTCGCCCAGCGCCTGGTTCATCTCGCGCTGGCGCTGGTCCTGCTGGCCGGGGCGCGCCATCTGGAGATTGTTGAGCATCTGGTTGAGCTCTTCCATCAGACGCTGCGCCTCGGCCATGTCGCCGCGCTTCGAGAGCTCCTCGATGCGATCGAGCATGTTCTGCAGATCGCGCGGCGTCACCGAGCGAAAATTCTCCGGCAGCTGCGCCGATTTCTGATCGCCATTCTGCTGCTGGCGCTGCATCTGCTCAGCGAGCTGGCGCATGAAGCGGTCCATCGCCCGCCGCATCTCTTCGGTGAGCTTCTTGATTTCCTCCTCGGACGCGCCGCGCTCCAGCGCCTGCTGGAGATTTTCCTGCGCCGCCCGCAAGGCGCGCTCGGCATCGGACAAATCGCCATCCTCGAGCTGCAGCGCCATCGCCCACATCAATTCGGCGACATCGCGCAATTGGTCGTCGCTGGCCGAACGGCGCAGCCGCTCGGCGATCATCCGTACGCCGAGATAGACGCCGGTCTCTTTCATGAACAGCTCGGGCTCGATCAGCAGCGCATCCATGGCGAGCTGGACCTTGCTCCGGGTCTCGATATCCATGACCAGCTTGCGGCGCTGTTCGACCAGGGATTTGGCGAGCGGCTTGGTGAAGGTGCGCTGCGGCAGCGTGACCTCGACCGGCTCGCTGCGGCCCTCCTGGCCGGCATCGTCGCGCGCGACCAGCGTCATCCTGACCTTGGCGCCAGCCCAGGGATGAGCCGAGAAATCGACCGTGCTCTTCATCTCCTCCTCGCCGGTCGGCGAGGAGGGGGCGCTGAGCGACTGCTTGGGCGGCTCGACCAGCGAACGCCCGACCGAGGGCGGGCCCGGCCGCGAGACCAGAACCTCGACCGAGGCGACGCCGTAATCGTCCTTGGCGCGATAACTCAGCCCGAGACCGCCGCTCTGCGCGCCGGTGATCGGCTTGGGCGGCTCGATGAAGCTGATGTCCGGCGGCTGGTCGGGTACGGCATTGAGATGCAGCGTCGCATTGGGCGCGCCGCTGCCGGTGAGCCGCAGCGTGCCGTTGCCGGCCAACGCATAGCGCTTCTCCAGCACGGCGGGAGTGTTCCCTGCGGCCGGCTTCGCCTCCTTGGCGTCGGCTGCCGGCAGCGCGTCGAGCCGGCCCGTGGTCGCGACATCCATGCCCGACTTGCCGGCGATGCGTACGACGACGACGGATTTCTCGGGCGCGCTGAAATTGGGGCTCGCCAGCTTGGCGAAGTCGATCAGGATCGGCGGCAGGCGCGTATAGGCCGGCGGATCGATCCAGGCGTCGATACGGATGGCGGGCGCGGCCGAAGCAGCCCCTCGCCAGTCGAAGGCGGCGCCGAGGCGCGGCGCGGCCTCGTGACCGGCGACGAAGAAGGCGGTGATCGCCGCAAGCAGCGGCACGGCGCGCAAGGCAAGACGATCGCGCCCGGCCATGAGCGGATGCGGCGCCGCGAGCCTGAGCCCGGCGACCTGCCGGCTCTGGCGCTCGACATGGAGCTTCCACAACGCCTGCGAGACCGGATCACCCGAGCCGACAGCGAGACTATCCTCCAGCGAGGAGGCCGGGCGATGGCCGCCCTCGAGCGAATGGTCGAGCCGCGAAAGCCCGTCGCGCCGCGTCGGCAGCGGCGTCGTCGCGACATGCCAGAGGCTCGCCGCCAGGCCGGCGAGGAACAGCACGACGCCGAGCGCACGGCCCTGCCAGGGCAGCAGCGTCCACAAGCCGAACCAGGAGAGCGCCAGGAAGGTGAGGATGATGGCCGCCGACAGCCAGAGCCGCGGCCAGGCCCGCTCCCAGCCGAGCGACAGGCGTGAAGCGGTCGTGAGCCGGCCAAGCCGCTGCCGGATACCCTCGATCGGATCAGACGCCTTGCGGCGCTCTGCCTCATTCATGCCGTCGCTCCGAGCTGCCTGCGCACCATCCTGAACCTTCGCCACTCGACACACGCTAACACGTGAATGTGGCAAGGCCAGAGCGAAGGCGCTCCGCCCACAGGGGCCTCAGCGCATCGTGATCGAGAGCTCAGGCCAGCCAGGGCGGTGCACGATCCGTGCCGAGAAGCTCCTCATAGCTCTGGCGCGGCCGGGTCACGGCGTATTGTCCGCCCTTGACCAGCACTTCCGGGACGAGCAGGCGCTGGTTGTAGGTCGAGGCCATGCTGGCGCCATAGGCGCCCGCGGTCATGAAGGCGATCAGGTCGTCGGGCTTCTGCTCGGGCAGAACGCGTCCGGTCGTGAAGGTGTCGCCTGATTCGCAGACCGGCCCGACCACGTCATAGGCGATGCGGCTTGCATCCGCGGCCGGCTCGGAAACCGGCCAGATCTCGTGATAGGCCTCGTACATCGCCGGCCGCATCAGGTCGTTCATCGCTGCGTCGACCACCAGGAACTGCTTGGTCGGGCGCGGATTGAGATACAGCACGCGCGTCAGCAGGATGCCGGCATTGCCGACGATCAGGCGGCCCGGCTCGAAGCCGAGCTCGACATCGAGCCCCTTGGTGACCCGCCCGACCATGGCGGCATAGGCCTCGATCAGATCGGGCCCATAGTCGAAATCCTTCGGGATCTCATAGGGAATGCCGAGGCCGCCGCCGAGATCGAGCCGCTCGACGCGGTGGCCCTCCGCGCGCAAGCTCCCGACCAGCGTCGCCATCTTGGCATAGGCCGCCTCGAACGAATCGGTCTCGCGGATCTGGCTGCCGATATGGAGCGCGAGCCCCATGATCCTGACGCCTGGCATATTGGCCGCACGGGCATAAAGCCTGCTGACCTCCTCGAAGGAGACGCCGAACTTGTTCTCGGACGAGCCCGTGGTGATCTTGGCATGGCCGCCGGCGCCGATATCGGGATTGACCCTAAACACCGCCTCCTGGCGCTTGCCCAGCGAGGCCGCGACGCGCGAGAGCAGATCGAGCTCACCCTCGGTCTCGATATTGACCTGGTAGATGCCGGCCCCGACAGCGAAGCGCAGCTCGCTCTCGCTCTTGCCGACGCCGGAGAAGACAATCTTCTCGGGCGGGAAGCCGGCGGCGAGCGCCTTGCGGACCTCACCCTCGGACACCGTATCGACCCCGGCACCGAGCGCAGCCAGCGTCTTCAGCACGCCGAGATTGCCGTTGGCCTTCAGCGCATAGAAGACATGGGCCGTCCCCGCCGGAGCGTTCGCCTTCACCGCCGCGGCGAACAGACGGTAATGCCGCTCGATCGTGGCCGAGGAATAGACATAGACCGGCGTGCCGACCTCGGCCGCGATCTGCCTGAGATCGACATCCTCGGCGAAAAGCGAACCGTCGCGATAGCTGAAATGGTGCATGGGACGCTCAGTGCCTGTTCAAGAATGCCGATGGCCCTCGCTAAAGAGCTGTTCCGACCGGAACAGCGTCTCGAAGCGCGAGGGCTCCCGTTGCAAACGTTGCGTTTAGAGGATCGGGTCGAGCACGAAGCTCTTTTCGGGAATCGTGAAGTTCCGGTCCGCTTTCGGCGGCTTGCCGAAGGGCGCGCCGCCAGCCTGGATCTCAGCTTGCTGCTGCTCCTCTCCGCCGATGTCGCGGTCGGGCAGGTCGAGCGCGCTGGTCGCCTTCGGCGGCGCCTCCAGCGGCCCTCTGCGGCCGCAAGCTGTCAAGGCAAGTCCGAGCAGGCCGGCCAGAACGACGGCACGGCCCAATTTCAGGCTGGAATGCGGCACGAAAGGAAACCCTCGGACGAAGCGTGGCGGAGACTGTAACGAATGGAGCAACCTGTTGCGAGCTTTTGAAGGCGCTGCAACCTCATTCTCGGGCGGGGCCCTCAGGTCCGGCCTTTGGCCGGCCCAGGGAGAGGCCCCGCGCAGGCCCGAAAATCCCTGGCGGAGATGCCAGGGTCAAGTCCGAGCGTGACGGGTTCGTCAGCCGCGCGCCTTCGCAAGCCGCCTGAGCCATGACTTTGCCTGCCGGCGGACATTGACCGGAGCCGTGCCGCCATAGCTGACGCGGCTCTTCACCGACTGCGTCACGCCGAGCACGGCGAAGACGGCTTCCGTGATCTTGGGTTCGGCCTCCTGCATCTCGGCGAGCGTCAGCTTCTCCAGCCCGACGCCTTTGGCAGAGGCGATGCCGACGAGCCGGCCGGTGACGTGATGCGCGTCGCGGAACGGCATCTTGAGCACGCGCACCAGCCAGTCGGCGAGGTCGGTCGCGGTGGCATAGCCCAGCCCCGCCGCCTTCTTCATCACCTTCAGGTCCGGCTCCATGTCGCGCACCATGCCGGCCATGGCGGCAAGGCAGAGCGAGAGCGTCTGGAGGGCGTCGAAGGTGCCTTCCTTGTCCTCCTGCATGTCCTTGGAATAGGTCAGCGGCAGGCCCTTCATCATGGTCAGCATGGCTTGCAGCGCACCGAAAACCCGGCCCGCCTTGCCGCGAACCAATTCCGCGGCATCGGGATTGCGCTTCTGCGGCATGATCGAGGAGCCGGTCGAGAACTTGTCGGAGAGCTTGACGAAGCCGAATTGCGGCGTCGCCCAGAGCACGATCTCCTCGGCCAGACGCGACAGATGCATGGCGCAGATCGAGGCCGTCGACAAAGTCTCGAGCACGAAATCGCGATCCGAGACCGAATCGAGCGAATTCGCCGTCGGGCGGTCGAAACCGAGCGCCTTGGCGGTCATATGGCGGTCGATCGGGAAGGAGGTGCCGGCAAGCGCCGCAGCCCCCAGCGGGCATTCGTTGAGGCGCTGACGCGCATCGCGGACGCGACCGCGATCGCGCGACAGCATCTCGACATAGGCGAGCAGGTGATGGCCGAAAGTCACCGGCTGGGCCGATTGCAGATGAGTGAAGCCCGGCATCACTGCACCAGCGTGGAGATCGGCCTTTTCGGCCAAGGCGAGCTGGAGATCGGCCATCTGCTCGTCGATGGCGTCCAGCGTATCACGGACCCAGAGCCGCATATCGGTCGCGACCTGGTCATTGCGCGAGCGCGCCGTGTGCAAACGGCCGGCGGCGGCGCCGATCCTGTCCTTCAGGCTCGACTCGACATTCATATGGACGTCTTCGAGCGCGCGCGAGAACGTGAAGCTCCCCGCCTCGATCTCACCCTCGACGCTCTTGAGTCCGGCGCTGATGGCGGCCACATCGTCCTTGGTCAGGATGCCGGTCTCGCCCAGCATCGCCGCATGCGCGAGCGAGCCTCGGATATCCTGCCGCCAGAGGCGCTTGTCGAAATCGATGGAGGCGTTGATCTCCTCCATGATGGCGTCGGGACCCGTGGCGAAACGCCCACCCCACATGCGATTGCTCACGGCGGTCTTTCCTGATTTCAAAGGACGTATGATGACGTCTGGAACGAAGATAGGTCTGGCCCTCGGGGTCGTGGCGGCGCTCGGCCTCGCGGGCATGGCGGCCTTCTACTCCGGCCAGGGCCGTGCCGGCAATTCCGCTTCTTGCGGCGCAGCGGCGGCGCGGGCGGCAAAGATGCAGCCTTTGGCGCAGGGCGAGGTCGCGGCCGTCGAGGTTCGGACGAGCCCGCAGCCGGCACCCGATCTCGCCTTCGAGGGCCCCGACGGTCGGCCGACGACGCTCGCGGCCTTCAGGGGCAAGACCGTGCTCGTCAATCTCTGGGCGACCTGGTGCGCGCCCTGCCTCAAGGAGATGCCGGCGCTCGACGCCCTGCAGGACGCATTTGGCGGACCTGACTTCGCGGTGGTCGCGATCAACATCGACACGCGCAATCTCGACAAGCCGAAATCCTGGCTCGCCGAGAACAAGGTCACACGCCTGCCCTATTACGCCGACGCCCAGGCCAAGGTCTTCCAGGATCTGCGCGCGGCGCGGAAGATCGAAGGCATGCCGGTGAGCCTGCTGGTCGATCCGCAAGGCTGCGAACTCGGCATGATCCAGGGCCCGGCGGACTGGGCGAGCGCCGATGCCAAGGCGCTGATCGCCGCTGCGATGGGGCGCTGAATAAAGCAGCTTCGAAGCGGATAGCCTATCCACAGCCCGCAAGGCAGGTATCCGCTTGCCTTGCTGTTCAGCCTGCGATCGGATCGTCATAATCCAAGGCTAGTCACAGCTAAAATTCAGCTGCAGGAGCGCTTGCGCTCATCGATGACTGGCGGAGGAGAGAATTGATGAATTCTAATAAAATCTGTTTCAGCCGTCGCGCCTCACACCTCGTTGCCGCCCTGCTCACTGCATTTGCTGTCGGCTTCGGCGCCTGCCCGAACGCCGTCGCTCAGGATCGGCAAGCCATCGCCGGCACCAGCGTCTCGCTCGTCGCACCGAAGGGCTTCACCCCGGCGACCGGCTTCGCGGGCCTGGCGAACCAGGCCACGCAGGCGAGCGTCCTGATCATGGAGATGCCGGCAGTCGCTCATCCCCAGCTCGTTCCGCTGTTTTCCGACATGGCGACGGCCAAGACCAACTTCGCCAAGCAGAATATCGCCATCGCCAGCATCGACGAAGTGGCCACCACCGGCGGCGACAAGGCGCCGGTGATCAGCGGAACGCAGACGGCGGGCGGCGCTCGCCTCGACAAATGGATCGGCCTGTTCAAGGGGGAGAAGACCGTGATGGTCACGGTCCAGGCTCCCAAGGCCGCGGCGCTCGGGCATGCCACGGTGCTCGCCTTGATGTCGTCGGTCTCGCTCGGCAAGGAGCCGACGCTTGCGGAAAGGCTCGCCGCCCTCCCCTTCACCCTCACACCGGCCGAACCGTTCCGGGTCATCGATACGATCGCCGGCTCCGGCGTGCTGATGACGGCCGGCGAACTCAATACCGATCCCGCCGGCAAACAGCCGCTGCTGATCGTCGCCTACCAGCTCTCCGTCCCGGCGGCAGCGAGCACGCTCGAAGCGACGGCGGAAGCCACGCTGAGACAAACGCGCGATTACCGGACGGCCAAGATCACGGCCCGCGAGCGCATCCGCTTCGCCGGCACCGACGGGCTGTTGCTGTCGGGCACGTTCGACCACGCCAATGGGACCACCAAACGGTTCGTGCAGTATATGGCGTTCGACCCCAAGGGTCGCTTCGTCCGCATGATCGCCTCGGCCGACGATGCCAGCTTCGAAAAGCTGCAGCCGACGATCGCAGCGATTGCCGGCAGCGTGGCCTTCGCGGCCGGGAAATAGGCCGGCTGCAGAAGCCTGGACCGCCTGCGTCGATTGCCTCGCGCTTGCAGCTGCGCCATACGCTGCCGGCCATGACCTACACCATCGGCCTCGCCACCACCTTCCACGACCCCGCCCTCGCCATCATCGGGCCCGATGGCGAGGTCGTCTTCGCCGAGGCAACCGAGCGCTACCTGCAATATAAGCGCGCCCCCAATTGCGAGCCGGATCCGGTTCAGCGCATGGAAGGGCTGCTCAAGCGCTACATCCCAGGAGACGCCGAGGTCCGGATCGCCACGAGCTGGAGCGAGGACTTCACCGGCTTCCTCGACCAGATGAGCCGCGCCGGCTCCTTCTCGCTCGACGCCCTGCTCAAGCTCTCGCCCGAACTCAACCGCTCGCTGGTGCCCGAGCGCACCGAGCGCGCGCTGATCGCCTCGCTGCACCTGGGCCAGCAGCGCGCGGGCCTCGGCACCCTGCTCGGGCTCGACCGCGCTTTCGGCAAGGCCAATGTCACCGGCCTGACGCGCTACGACCACCATCTCAGCCACGCCGCCTATGGCTGCTGGTCCTCGCCCTTCGCGGACGCCGCCTGCCTGATCGTCGACGGCATGGGCGAGACCGGGGCTTCGGCGATCTTCGCACTCGCGGACGGCAAGATCACCGAGGTGAAGCGTCATCGCGGGCGTGAGTCGATCGGCTTCTATTTCGGCCTCGTCACCGACCTCGCCGGCTTCGACCAGGCCAAGGGCGAGGAATGGAAGATCATGGGGCTCGCCCCCTATGGCACGGCCGACGCCGCGCTGATGGCGCTGCTGCGCCGGCTCTACCGGATCGATGGCTACAAGCTCTCCTTTGCGGATGCCGCAACCGTGCGTGAGGTCAGCGCCGAGATCCTGGCGCTGCGCCCGATCGATGCTCTCGACCAGGGCTGGGCCGATCTCGCCCGCTGCGGCCAGGACGTCTTCGCCGAGATGATGGAGGCGCTCCTCTCGGAAACCGCCGCTTTGGTGCCGGCCGAGAATCTCGTGCTCGCCGGCGGCTGCGCGCTGAATTCCTCCTTCAACGGCAAGATCGTCGGGCGCCATGGTTTCGCCCGCGTCCACGTTCCCTCCGCGCCAGCCGATGACGGCAATGCGATCGGCGCGGCCTGGCTCGCCCATGCGCAAGCCAATCCGGACTGGCGCGCGCCGCAAGGTCCGCAATCGCCCTATCTCGGCTCGACCGTCTCGACCGAGCCGCTGGAGCGCATGGCGGCCTGGGAGCCGCGCCTGAGAAAGCTTGACCCCGAAGAGGTCGCCCCCGTCACCGCGCAACTCTTGGCCGACGGCAAGCTGATCGGCTGGGTCCAAGGCAAGGCCGAGTTCGGCCCGCGCTCTCTCGGCAACCGTTCGATCCTGGCCGATCCGCGCCCTGCCAACGCCAAGGATCTGCTCAACGCCAAGGTGAAGTATCGCGAGGCGTTCCGCCCCTTCGCACCCTCGATCCTGGCCGAGCATGGGCCGGACTGGTTCGAGAACTACCAGGACGCGCCCTATATGGAGCGCACCTTGGTCTGGAAGCCGGGCATGCGCGAGCGCGTGCCGGCCGTGGTCCATGAGGACGCGACCGGGCGGCTCCAGAGCGTCACAGCGGAGCGCAATCCGCGCTACCACGCGCTGATTCAGGCCTTCCATGCGCTGACCGGCGTGCCGGTGGTGCTGAACACCTCCTTCAACATCATGGGCAAGCCGATCCTGCACACGGCGGAGGACGCGATCCTGATGTTTTATACGAGCGGCCTCGACGCGCTGGTGGTGGAGGACTGGCTGCTGGTGAAGTGATCCAACTCATCAGCAAGAAGCGTTGGCGGATAGCCGCGACTGGCCGCATTCTCCGTACTAGGAGGATATAGCCATGCTGCAACTGCGCCCGAACTGCGAATGCTGCGACCGCGACCTGGCTCCTGACGCGCGCGACGCGATGATCTGCACCTTCGAATGCACCTTCTGCGCGGACTGCGCCGATACGCGCTTCCAGGGCGCCTGCCCGAATTGCGGCGGCGAACTGGTGCGCCGGCCGGTCAGGCCAGCAAGCAAGCTGGAGGCATATCCGGCCTCGCAGGAGCGGGTGAGGAAGCCGCATCCGGAATGCGCAGCGGCTTGAACAGCACCTGCATGCGGGGATGATCGATCGGGCAAGGAACTGGCCAAGGAACCTGCAATGACGTCCGCACCCGTCCTCTATGGCGCGCCCTACAGTGTCTATGTCCGGGCAGTCCGGTTGGCGCTCGCAGAAAAAGGCGTGCCCTATCGGCTGGAGCCGATCGATGTCTTTGCCGAAACCGGGCCACCGGCTGCCTTGCTCGAAAGGCAACCTTTCGGCCGCATACCCGCCTTCGAGCATGACGGCTTCAAGCTGTACGAGGCGGGAGCGATCGAGCGCTATGTCGACGAGGCCTTCCCGGGACCGGCCCTGCAGCCTTCCGCTCCGCGCGAGCGGGCCAGGGTCAATCAGGTGATCAGCATCCTCGACTCATACGCCTACCGCACCTTGGTCTGGGACATCTATGTCGAGCGCGTCTCCAATGTCGAGCGCGTCTCCAATCCCAGGAAGGGCCGTCCGCCTGACGAGGCGCGCATCCAGGCGGCGCTGCCGAAGGCGCAGCTATGCCTGCGCGCGCTCGGTGAGCTGATGGATGGCGGCCCCTGCCTCGCCGGCGCCGCGCTCACATTGGCCGATCTGCATGCCGCGCCGATGTTCGCTTATTTCACGCTGGCGCCGGAAGCCGGCCCATTGCTCATCGACCAGCCAGCCATCAAGGCCTGGTGGGAGATGATGGCCCAAAGGCCTGCCATGCGTGCAACTGCGCAGCCCGCCTGAACGGCCCCTCGGTTTGAGGCCGCCAGTAGCCCGCCTCGCGCTCGCGAGAGGCGGGCCTGGGTGAACGAGAACGAACCCTCAGCTCGCCTGCTTGACCGTGATGCCCTTCTCCTCGAAGAGCGCCTGGAGCTCGCCGGCCTGGAACATCTCGCGGGTGATGTCGCAGCCGCCGATGAACTCGCCCTTGACGTAGAGCTGCGGGATCGTCGGCCAGTTCGAATAGGCCTTGATGCCCTCGCGGATTTCCTGGTCCTCAAGCACGTTTACGCCCTTATAGGGCACACCGAGATAGCCGAGGATCTGCGCGACCTGGCCGGAAAAGCCGCACATCGGGAATTGCGGCGTGCCCTTCATGAAGACCACGACATCGCTGGACTTCACTTCGGCATCGATGCGGGCGTTGACGTCGCTCATGATCTGATCTCCTGAGGCGGGTTCAAGGCCCGCTGGCAAGGACTGCTGGAATGGTCTTGTTCTAATTCTGGGGAACCGAAGTCGTCAGCGCAAGGGCGTGCAGCACGCCGCCCATGTTTCCCTTGAGCGCGGCATAGACCATCTGGTGCTGCTGCACCCGGCTCTTCCCGGCAAAGGCTGACGAGGTCACGGTCGCGGCGTAATGGTCGCCGTCACCCGCGAGATCCTTGATCTCGACGGTGGCGTCAGGCAACGCCGCCTTGATCATCGCCTCGATATCGCGCGCATCCATCGCCATCGTGGCTCTCCTCAGGCGGCCTTGCCAGCCATATAGGCGGGCAGCCAGGTTTCATGCGCAGACTTCAGGGCCGCAATCGTGATCGCCGCCTCGCCGGGAAGAGCAAGCGCATCCCCGCCGGTCTTGCCGAGCGCGAGCACGGGAACGCCGGCCGTCTCGAGTTCGGCGAGCACCATGGCGGCCGAAGCCTCCGGCACCGTGACAAGATAGCGCGCCTGATCCTCGCCGAAGAGCACGGCATGGGCAGGGCCAGCCGGCAGGGCGTCGATCGTCGCCCCGACGCCGCCCGCCATCGCCATTTCGGCCAGCGCGACGGCAAGGCCGCCATCCGACAGGTCATGGCAGGCGCTGACGCGCTGGGCGGTGATCAGCGCCCGCACGGCATCGCCATTGCTGCGCTCGATTGCGAGATCGACCGGCGGCGGCGCGCCCTCTTCCCGGCCGCAGATCGTGGCGAGATAGGCCGACTGGCCGAGCCACCCCGCGGTCTCGCCGACCAGGATGATGGTCTCGCCCGCGGCCTTGAAGGCGACGGTCGCATGCTTGGTCACATCCGCCAGCACACCGACGCCGCCGATGGTCGGGGTCGGCAGGATCGAGACGCCATTGGTCTCGTTGTAGAGCGAGACATTGCCGGAGACGACCGGGAAATCGAGCGCCTTGCAGGCTGCCCCGATGCCCTTGATGCAGCCGACGAGCTGGCCCATCACCTCGGGACGCTCGGGATTGCCGAAATTCAGGTTGTCGGTGATGGCGAGCGGCGTCGCGCCCACAGCCGTCAGGTTGCGCCACGCTTCGGCCACCGCCTGCTTGCCGCCTTCGAACGGATCGGCCTCGCAATAGCGCGGCGTCACATCGGCTGTCATGGCCAGGCCCTTGGGGCCGTCCTCGATGCGGATCAGGCCGGAATCGCCGCCGGGCGTGATCACCGAATTGCCCAGGATCAGCGTGTCGTATTGCTCGGTGATCCAGCGCTTGGAGCTGAGATCGGGCGAGCCTACGAGCTTCAGCAGCGCATCGGCATGCGACAGCGGCGGCTGGACCGAGGCGGCCTCAATCACCGGCAGCTTGGGCGTCTCGACCCAGGGCCGGTCGTATTCGGGAGCCTCGTCGCCGAGTTCCTTGATCGGCAGGTCGGCCATGACCTCGCCCTGATGCTTCACGACGAAGCGCAGATTGTCCGTGGTGTAGCCGACCACGGCGAAGTCGAGGCCCCATTTCCTGAAGATGGCTTCGGCCGGCTCCTCATGGCCGGGCTTGATCACCATGAGCATGCGCTCCTGGCTCTCAGAGAGCATCATCTCATAGGCGCTCATGCCGTCCTCGCGGCAGGGCACGGCGTCGAGGTTCAGCTCCACGCCGAGATCGCCCTTGGCGCCCATCTCGACAGCCGAACAGGTCAGGCCAGCCGCACCCATATCCTGGATCGCGTCGACATGGCCGGCCGCCATGATCTCGAGGCAGGCCTCGAGCAGGAGCTTCTCGGCGAAGGGATCGCCGACCTGCACGGTCGGGCGCCGCTCTTCGCCACCCTCGCCGAAAGCCGCCGAGGCCATGGTCGCACCATGGATGCCGTCGCGGCCGGTCTTGGAGCCGAGATAGACGATGGCTTTCCCGACGCCCGAGGCCTTGGCGTAGAAGATCTCGTCGGCGCGGGCGATGCCGACCGCCATGGCGTTGACCAGGATGTTGCCGTCATAGCGGCTGTGGAAGCCTGTCGCGCCGCCGACATTGGGCACGCCGAAGGAGTTGCCGTAGCCGCCGATGCCGGCGACGACGCCGGAGACCAGATGGCGCGTGCGCGGATGATCAGGGGAACCGAAGCGCAGCGCGTCGAGCACCGCGATCGGCCGTGCACCCATGGTGAAAACGTCGCGCAGGATGCCGCCGACGCCGGTGGTCGCGCCCTGATAGGGTTCGATGAAGGAGGGGTGGTTGTGGCTCTCCATCTTGAAGACGATTGCCAAACCATCACCGATATCGATGACGCCGGCATTCTCGCCCGGCCCCTGGATTACCCAGGGCGCTTTGATCGGCAGCGTCTTCAGATGCAGCTTCGAGGATTTGTAGGAGCAATGCTCGTTCCACATCGCCGAGACGATGCCGAGCTCGGTGATCGACGGCTCGCGGCCGATCAGATGCAGGAAGCGCTGATATTCGTCGGGCTTCAGGCCATGTTCGGCCACGAGCTGCGGGGTGATCTTGATCTCGTTGGGAATCACGGCGCGACGGTTCCTGATCGTCCGGCATGAAGAAGGGCCGGCCCTCGATGGGCGGGGCATAGCGCGCCTGCGGGCGCGAGACAACGCATTCCCGACCTGCAATGGCGCTGTTCAGGCGGAAAGTGCCTCCAGCGCCGCCCGCAAGGGGGCCGGAATCGGCACCGGCTTCTGCGTTGCCCGCTCGACATAGACATGGGTAAAGCGCCCCTGCGCCGCTGCTGCCTGCCCGCCCTGGCGGAAAATCCCGAGCCGGTAGGTCACCGAACTGGTGCCCAGCCGCGCCACGGCAAGCCCGATCTCGACGGTTTCGGGAAAAGCGACGCTCTCGAAATAGGTGCAGCCCGTTTCGACCACGAGCCCGACGACCGGGCTCGTCGCCGGGTCGAGAAAACCCTGCTCGACCAGCCAGGCGTTCACACCCGTATCGAACCAGCCGTAATAAACGACATTATTGACGTGGCCGAAGACGTCATTGTCGTGCCAGCGCGTCGGGATCGCACGGAACAGCTTGAAGTCGGCGCGGGAGAGGCGAGGCTCGCGGGCGCTCATCGGGGGGCCTTGTCGCCGGCCCCGATCTCTGGCACGCCCAACGCATCCGCCAATCGCGCCTTGGCCGAGCCCGGACGCAGCGGCTTCTGCTGGCTTTCATGCGGGGCCCAGCCGGAGAGCCAGACCATCTCGAAGGTCGCGCGCAGGCGCCCATCGGCATCAGCGAAGCGCTCCGCATAGAGCGAGGCAGCCCGCGCCAGCGTTTCACGCCGCAATCCCGCCCGGCTGCGCTGCGTCAGCGCATTGGCCCAGCCCATGGCGCGCAGATCGCCGAGCAGGCCGAAGATGTCGCGATAGCGCACCGTGACGAGCTCGCTGTCGACGACGGGCAGCGCAAAACCGGCGCGCTGCAGCAGGCTGCCCATGTCGCGCAGATCGGCGAAGGGGGCGACGCGCGGGCTCGCCCCGCCCGAGGTTTCCGCCTCCGCCTCGAGCAGCACCTGCCGCAATTCCTGCAGCGTGCGGCCGCCGAGCAGGCAGCCGATGAACAGCCCGTCCGGCCGCAAGGCCCGCCGGATCTGGATCAGCGCGCCGGGCAGGTCGTTGACGCCGTGCAGCGCCAGGAGCGAGGCGGCGAGATCGAGCGAGCCGGCCGCGAAGGGCAGGCGCTCGAGATCGCCGATGATGTTGGCGTCCGCACCCGCCGCCTCGGCCATGCGCAGCAGCGCCTCCGCCTTGGCACGTAGCACCGAAGCCGCAATCGGCAAGGGCGTGCCGAGATCGGCCGCCAGAGTAAAGCGCCGCAGCACCGCGTCGAGCCGCTCAGCCAGATCCTCGGCCGCCCGCGCCAGCAGGAAATCCGGGTAGGCGGCCGCAAGCGCCCGCGCCAGCCGGCGCCGGCTAAGATCGCGATCGAAGACGGGCTGGTTCTTGCTCAATCGCTCGGCTCCTCGCCAATGCGCCCCGTCAACGCTCCAGCAGCCGCTCGATCTCAGCCCGCAGCTGCGGGCCGAGGTCGCCGCGGTCGAGCGCATAGGCGATGTTGGCGGTCAGGAAGCCGATCTTCGAGCCGGTGTCGTAGATATCGCCGTCGAAGCGCACGGAGTAGAACGGCTCCAGCCGCGACAGCGCGATCATCGAATCGGTGAGCTGGATCTCGCCGCCTGCGCCCGGCTCCTGATTGGCCAGCAGGTTGAAGATCGTCGGCTGCAGGATGTAGCGGCCGGTGATGTGCAGGTTCGAGGGCGCCGTGCCCTTGGCCGGCTTCTCGACCATCTTCGTCACCTTGGACACCTTGGCGTTGCGATCCTCGACGCCGACGATGCCGTATTGATGGGTCTGGTCCTCGGGCACGGGCGCAACGGCAACATGATTACCGCCATGCTTCTCATAGGCGTCCATCATCTCGGCGAGGCAGCCCTTGCCATGGCTGTGATGCAGCATGTCGGGCAAGAGCAGCGCGAAGGGCTCGTCGTCGCCGATGATGTCACGCGCGCACCAGACGGCGTGGCCCAGGCCGAGCGGAGCCTGCTGGCGGGTGAAGCTGGTCGCGCCGGCGGCCGGCAGATCGGCCAGGAGCGCCTCCAGCTCCTTGAGCTTGTTGCGCTTGCGCAAGGTGTCGTCGAGCTCGTAGGCAAGGTCGAAATGATCCTCGATCACGCCCTTGTTGCGGCCGGTGATGAAAACGAAATGCTCGATGCCGGCGGCCCTCGCCTCGTCCACGACGTGCTGCACGACCGGACGGTCGACGACGGTCAGCATCTCCTTGGGGATCGCCTTGGTGGCGGGCAGGAAGCGTGTGCCGAGCCCGGCGACGGGAAGAACGGCCTTGCGAATGCGTTTCGTCATGAAGAATCCATTTCGCGCGCTTAGCCGTGCGGTGACGGCGGGCGGTTGGGGTGGAGGGGGCGACTTGGCTCACATGTTCACTGAGCCCGCCGAAGATGGCAAATAGCAGGACGACCTTGATGGCTCGTCAACATCTTTTGCTTAGATGTGTCGAAACGATTGTGACGGATGAGGATGTATAATGGCGATTCTGGTTTCGGGCGGCGCCGGCTATATCGGCAGCCATATGGTTCTGGAATTGCTCGATCGTGGTGAGCACGTCGTCGTACTCGACGATCTCTCGACCGGTTTCTGGTGGGCCGTGCCGAAGGAAGCCACCCTCGTCCAGGGCGATATGGGCGACCAGCCCTTCGTCGAGCGCGTCATCGCCGAGCACGGCATCACCGAAATCGCGCATTTCGCCGCCAAGATCGTGGTGCCCGATTCCGTCTCGGACCCGCTCGGCTACTATCTCAACAACACCGTGAAGACGCGCGCGCTCCTGGAAAGCGCTGTCCGCGGCGGCGTGAAGCATATCATCTTCTCCTCCACGGCGGCCGTCTATGGCGAGCCGCCGGTCAGCCCCGTGCCGGAAGAGATCGCGCTCAACCCGATCAACCCCTATGGCCGCTCCAAGCTGATGAGCGAATGGATGCTGGGCGACGTGGCGCGCGCTTTCCCCCTGACCTATGTCGCGCTGCGCTATTTCAATGTCGCCGGCGCCGACCCAACGGGCCGCTCGGGCCAGTCGAGCCCCAACGCGACCCATCTGATCAAGGTCGCCAGCCAGGCGGCACTCGGCCAGCGCGCCGGGCTCGAGGTCTTCGGCACCGATTATCCGACGCCCGACGGGACCTGCGTGCGCGACTACATCCACGTCACCGACCTGGCGCGGGCGCATCTCTCCGCCCTCGACCATCTGCGCGCAGGTGGCGCCAACCTCACCCTGAACTGCGGATATGGTCGCGGCTATTCGGTCAAGCAGGTGGTGGATGTGGTGAAGCAGGTCTCCGGCGTCGATTTCCCGGTCAAGCTCTCCGGCCGCCGCGCCGGCGATCCCGCCTCGCTCGTCGCCAAGGCCGACCGCATCCGCTCCGAGCTCGGCTGGCAGCCCGAGCATGATGATCTCGAGCAGATCGTGCGCCAGGCCCTGGCCTGGGAAGAGCAGCTGAAAACCCGCAACGCCAAATAAGCTCGCAGCCATGTAAAACGGCCTGCGAAATAGGCGCGCGATTGCGCGCCGTTTACCCTTGGTTAATCTTGTTCGGGCGCTGTGGGGAAAGCTCCGTTTCCCCCAGCCCGCCTGAGCGAGGTTCGTCATGCGCCTGTCCGTGATCGCCGCCACGGCCATCATCAGCCTCGCCCCCGCGCTTGCGCAGACCACCGGCTCGATCAACGTCTCGGCGGCCCGCGCCAAGGACGCCAAGACGGCTCCGGCCAATGCCTCTTTTGAAGCCTTCCTGAAGGGGCTCTGGCCGCAGGCCCAGGCGCGCGGCATCTCGCGCGCGACCTTCGACCTCGCCTTTCGCGGCGTGACGCCAGACGCCTCGATCGCGGCGCTGACCAAGAAGCAATCCGAGTTCACCGCGCCGATCTGGGGCTATCTCAACAGCGCGCTCGGCGGCACGCGCATCCCGCGCGGGCGCGACGCCGCAACTGAGAATGCCGGCGTCCTGGCGCAGGTCGAGGCGCGCTACGGCGTGCCCAAGGAGGTCGTGCTCGGGATCTGGGGCATGGAGACCAATTACGGCTCGTTCAAGGGCGACAAGGACACGATCCGCTGCCTCGCGACCCTGGCGCAGATCCGTTATCGCGGCGACTTCTTCCGCGACGAACTGCTGACTGCGCTGGAGCTGATCGAGAAGGGCCATGTCGAGCGTGCAGAACTGCGCGGCTCCTGGGCCGGCGCGATGGGCCACACCCAGTTCATGCCGTCGAGCTACATGAAGTATGCCGTCGACTGGACCGGAGACGGCCATGCCGACATCTGGACCTCGACCAGCGACGCCCTCGCCTCCACCGCCAACTACCTCAAGGGCTATGGCTGGGTGCCGGGCCTGCCCTGGGGCCTCGAGGTCACATTGCCCGAGCGGTTCGACTACCGCATCAACAAGACGAGCTTCTCCTCCTTCGCCGCGGCCGGCGTGCGCCGGGCGGATGGGCGGCCCCTGCCCGCTTCCGGCGAAGCACGCTTGTTCTTCCCCGCCGGCCATCGCGGGCCGGTCATGCTGCTGACCGAGAATTTCGACGTCATCAAGAAATACAATTCCTCCGACGCCTATGCGCTCGCCGTCGGGCATCTCGGCGACCGCATCATGGGCCGCCCGGCGATCCAGGCCGACTGGCCGGTCCAGGCGCCGCGCCTCGACAAGACGGGCCTGCAGGAGGTGCAGCGCCGGCTCAAGGCGGTCGGCCTCTACAATCACGACGCCGACGGGCGCATCGGCTCCGGCACGCGCGAGGCCGTGCGGCAATACCAGCTCAAGACCGGCGAGATCGCCGACGGCTACCCGACCCCGGCCCTGCTCGCGAAGATGCGCGACGCCCGCTGACGCTGTCCCGATCCTGGGCTATGATGGCTGCGAAGCCACGGCGCAGGATCGAAAGACTCATGCGTTTGCGTTCCCTCGTCACGGTACTGGGCGCGGCCTGCCTGCTGTTCATGACCGGCGGGCCATCCTCGCTCGCCCAAGCGCCGCCCCAGCCGCAGCAGCGCGGTTTCTTCTCCTTCTTCTGGCAACAGCCGCCACCACCTCCCGTCGTCGTGCCGAGGCGTCCGCGTGTCGTGCCGCCGCCGGTGGTGAAACGACGGGCACCGCCGGTCATCGTCAGGGACGACCCGGTCATTCCCAAGGTCGATGTCGCCCATCATGTCCTGGTGATCGGCGACTCGCTCGCCGTGCTCCTTGCCGGCGGGCTCGACGATGCCTTGAACGACAGGCCCGACATGGCGGTGGTCAACAGGGCCAAGCCCGATTCCGGCCTGGTGAGGAGCGATTTCTACGACTGGCCCAAGGTCGCCAACGATCTGCTGGCGGGTGACTCGAAAATCAGCCTCGGCGTGATGCTGCTCGGCCTCAACGACCGGCAGGCGATCCGCGAGGGCGAGACCGTGCACGAGCCGCTCAGCCCGCGCTGGAGCGAACTCTACAAGGCCCGCATCGAGGCGGTCGCCAACGCCTTCGCGGCCAGGCGCGTCCCGCTGATCTGGGTCGGCGCGCCGCCCGTGCAGAACCCCCGCCTCTCCGCCGATTTCGTCTCCTTCAACGAGCTCTACCGCCAGCAGGCCGAGAAGGTCGGCGGGCAATATGTCGATCTCTGGGGCGCCTTCGTCGATGCCGAGAACCGCTACACGGCAATGGGGCCGGATGTGTCGGGCCAGACCATGCGGCTGCGGCTCGGCGACGGCATCCATTTCACGACGGCGGGCGCGCGCAAGGCCGCCCATTTCGTCGATGTGCTGATCCGCCGGCAGATTGAAAGCCAGCCGCAGCCAGGCCTCATCGCCGTGCCGGTCGCGCCGGGAACCGGCGCTCCGACCAGCCCCGAGCTCCAGGCAGGCGGCATCGAGCGCCTGATCGACGCCATGGTCGGCAATCTGCCCGCCGCGCCGGGGCTGCCGACCGCCTTGCAGGTCAAGCCGCTGGCCGGGCCGATCCAGCCCCTGACCGGGCAGGTGAGTGCGGGCGAACAGGCGTTGCTGGCCTCGATCCCGGATGCCCGCGGACGTGGCGAGGCCGCAGCCCAGCTCGACCGCATCTTCGGCGAAGGCATCGCGCCCGAGCCGAAGCCCGGGCGTCTCGACGATTACAAATGGCCGCGCTGAATTCTGGCCGCCTCCGTCCTTGCCGAATCCTGGGAGCTTGTCGCGTAACTCGCTTCGGTGAGTAGGCTGGTGTGGCTTTCGAGAACCGGAGCGCAGCGGACTTCATGTCCGTGAGCACCGGAAGCGCAGAAAGCCGCGTCAGACGGCCGCCGGAGTAGAGTTACGCGGCAGGCTCACCGCGGCAGGATCGTCTCGCCCATCAGATGCTTGTCGATCGCATGGGCCATCTGGCGACCTTCGCGGATGGCCCAGACCACCAGCGACTGGCCACGCCGCATGTCGCCCGCGGTGAAGACCTTCTCGACCGAGGTCTTGTAGGCGAGCGTGTTGGCCTCGACATTGCCGCGCTTGTCGAGCGCGACGCCGAGCTTCGCCAGCAGGCCCTCATGGACCGGCGAGACGAAGCCCATGGCGAGCAGCACGAGATCGGCCTTGAGATCGAACTCCGTGCCTTCGATCGGCTTGAACTGACCGTCGACCCTGGCGCAGCGCAGCTTGCGGACCTGGCCGTTCTCGCCGATGAACTTGATCGTGCCGATGGCGAAGTCGCGCTCGGCGCCTTCCTCATGGCTCGACGAGGTACGCAGCTTGAGCGGCCAGTTCGGCCAGGTCAGCGCCTTGTTCTCCTTGGCGGGAGGCTCCGGCATGATCTCGATCTGCGTCACCGAGAGCGCGCCCTGGCGCACCGAGGTGCCGATGCAGTCGGAGCCGGTGTCGCCGCCGCCGATGACGACGACATGCTTGCCCGAAGCCAGGATCGGCTTGGCGTTGCCGGTCGCAGCCTCAGCCCCGACACGGCGGTTCTGCTGCGGCAGGAAATCCATCGCGAACTGGACGCCGTCGAGCTCGCGGCCCTCGATCGGCAGGTCGCGCGGCTTCTCGGCGCCGCCCGTCAGGCCGACGGCGTCATATTGCGTGAGCAGCTCGGCGGGATCGAGATCGACGCCGACATTGACGCCGTAATGGAAAATGACGCCCTCGGCCTCCATCTGGCGGACGCGGCGCTCGACATGGGACTTCTCCATCTTGAAGTCCGGGATGCCGTAGCGCAGCAGGCCGCCGGCCCTGGCCTGACGCTCATAGAGATGCACCTCGTGGCCGACGCGCGCGAGTTGCTGCGCGGCGGCGAGGCCCGCCGGGCCGGAGCCGATCAGCGCGACCTTCTTGCCGGTCTTGACCTTGGCCGGCTCGGGCGTGATCCAGCCCTCCTGCCAGCCCTTGTCGACGATCGCACATTCGATCGACTTGATGGTGACCGGCGTGTCCTCGAGGTTCAGCGTGCAGGATGCCTCGCAGGGCGCGGGGCAGACGCGGCCGGTGAACTCCGGGAAGTTGTTGGTCGAGTGCAGATTGGTCAGCGCCTCGCGCCATTTGTCGTTGTAGACGAGGTCGTTCCAGTCCGGGATCTGGTTGTTGACCGGGCAGCCATTGTGACAATAGGGAATGCCGCAATTCATGCAGCGCGCCGCCTGGTCACGCGTCGCCTCGACCCCGAGCGGGATCACGAATTCCTTGTAGTTCCGGATCCGGTCCGAGGCCGGAAGATACTTCCGGTCACGGCGGTCGATCTCGAGAAAGCCGGTTACCTTGCCCATCGTCTTACTCCGCCGCGACCGACATGCTGGCCTGCGCCTGCTCGATTTCCTGTAGCGCACGCCGATATTCGACCGGCATGACCTTGACGAATTTGGGCAGGTACTCCGCCCAGTTGTCGAGAATGTCCTTGGCGCGAAGCGAGCCGGTATAGCGCAGGTGATCGCTGATCAGCTGGTGCAGGCGCTCGGCATCGTAGCCGGACATATTGGCCATCACGTCGATGCGGCCCTTGAATTCGAGGTCGCCGCCATGGTGGTGGATGCGCTGCATCAGCTCCTCCTCCTCGGTGACCGGTTCGAGGTCGACCATGGAGAGGTTGCAGCGCTTGGCGAAGCTCTTGTCCTCGTCGAGCACATAGGCGACACCGCCCGACATGCCGGCCGCGAAGTTGCGCCCGGTCTGGCCGAGCACGACGACGACGCCGCCGGTCATGTATTCGCAGCCATGGTCGCCCGTGCCCTCGACGACCGCGATCGCGCCGGAGTTGCGCACCGCGAAGCGCTCGCCGGCGACGCCACGGAAGTAGCATTCGCCCGAGATCGCGCCGTAGAGCACGGTGTTGCCGACGATGATCGACTGCTCGGCCAGCGGCCGGGCATCGGGCGAGGGCTTGATGATCAGCTTGCCGCCGGAGAGGCCCTTGCCGACATAGTCGTTGGCCTGGCCGGTGAGATCGAGCGTGACACCATTGACGACCCAGGCGCCGAAGCTCTGGCCGGCGGTGCCGGTGAGCTTCACCGTGATGGTGTCCTCGGCCAGGCCGGCATAGCCGTAGCGCTTGGCGACCTGGCCTGAGAGCATCGCGCCGGTCGAGCGGTCGACATTGCGGATCGGGCTTTCGATCACGACCTTGTCGCCCTTTTCGAGCGCGCCTTGCGACTGCGCGATCAGCATGCGGTCGAGCACCGTGTCGATCGGGTGCTGCTGCAATTCGACATGGCGGATCGCAACCTCTGGGCCGACATCGGGCTTATGGAAGATGCGGGTGAAATCGAGCCCCTTGGCCTTCCAGTGTTCGATCGCCTGCTTCTTGTCGAGCCAGTCGGAGCGGCCGACGAGGTCGTCGAAATTGGCGACGCCCAGGCTCGCCATGATCTCGCGCACGTCCTCGGCGAGGAAGAAGAAGAAGTTGATGACGTGCTCGGGCGCGCCCTTGAAGCGCTTGCGCAGGACGGGATCCTGCGTTGCGACGCCGACCGGGCAGGTGTTGAGATGGCATTTGCGCATCATGATGCAGCCGGCCGCGATCAGCGGCGCGGTCGCGAAGCCGAACTCGTCGGCCCCGAGCAGCGCGCCGATGATGATGTCGCGGCCGGTGCGCAGGCCGCCATCGACCTGCAGCGCGATGCGGCCGCGCAGCTTGTTCATCACCAGGATCTGGTGGGTCTCGGCGAGGCCGATCTCCCAGGGCGAACCGGCATGCTTGATCGAGGTCAGCGGGGACGCGCCCGTGCCGCCCTCATAGCCCGAGATGGTGATGTGGTCGGCCCGCGCCTTGGCGACGCCGGCCGCGACCGTGCCGACTCCGAGCTCGGAGACGAGCTTGACCGAGACGTCGGCCGCCGGGTTGACGTTCTTCAGATCGAAGATGAGCTGGGCAATGTCCTCGATCGAATAGATGTCGTGATGCGGCGGCGGCGAGATCAGGCCGACGCCAGGGGTGGAATGGCGCACCTTGGCGATGCGCGCATCGACCTTGTGGCCGGGAAGCTGGCCGCCCTCGCCGGGCTTGGCGCCCTGCGAGATCTTGATCTGCATCATCGCCGAATTGACGAGATACTCCGTCGTCACGCCGAAGCGGCCCGACGCCACTTGCTTGATCGCCGAGCGCATCGAGCGCCCGTCGGCCATCGGCACGAAGCGCTCAGGCTCCTCGCCGCCCTCGCCGGTGTTCGACTTGCCACCGATCGTGTTCATCGCGATGGCGAGCGTCGAATGCGCCTCATGGCTGATCGAGCCGAAGGACATCGCCCCCGTCGAGAAGCGCTTGACGATGGACGCGGCCGACTCGACCTGCTCGATCGGGATCGGCTTGCGCTGGAGCGCATCCGCATCCTTGATCTGGAACAGGCCGCGGATCGTCGAGAAGCGCGAGCTCTGGTCGTTCACCAGCTCGGCATAGGCCTTGTACTTGTCCTGGGCATTGCCGCGCACCGCATGCTGGAGCAGCGCGATGTTCTCCGGCGTCCAGGCATGGTCCTCGCCGCGCAGGCGGAAGGCGTATTCGCCGCCGATGTCGAGGGAGTCGCGATAGATCGGCGAATCCCCGAAGGCGTCGCGATGGCGGCGTACGGTCTCTTCCGCGATCTCGGGCAGGCCGACGCCTTCGATCGAGGAGATCGTGCCGGTGAAATACTTCTCGATCGTCTCGGTCTTGAGCCCGACGGCGTCGAAAATCTGCGCGCCGCAATAGGATTGGTAGGTCGAGATGCCCATCTTGGACATGACCTTGAGCATGCCCTTGCCGACCGACTTGATGAAGCGCTTCACCACCTCGTAACGGTCGACCTCCCGGGGGAATTCGCCGGCCTCGAGCAGGGCCTCCAGCGTCTCGAAGGCGAGATAGGGGTTGATCGCCTCGGCGCCGAAGCCGGCGAGGCAGGCGAAGTGATGGATCTCGCGCGGCTCGCCCGATTCCAGCACGAGGCCGACCGAAGTGCGCTGGCCCTTGCGGATCAGGTGGTGGTGCACGGCCGCCGTCGCCAGCAGCGCCGGGATCGGGATGCGGTCCGGACCAACCTGCCGGTCGGACAGGATGATGATGTTGTAGCCGCCGTTGACGGCAGCCTCCGCGCGCTCGCAGAGCCGCTCGATCGCATGCTCCATGCCGGCCGCGCCATCGCGGGCGGGATAGGTGATGTCGATCGTCTTGGTGTCGAAGCGATCCTCGTAATGGCCGATGCAGCGGATCTTCTCGAGATCGTCATTGGTCAGGATCGGCTGGCGCACTTCGAGCCGCTTGCGCCGCGAGGTGCCCTCCAGGTCGAGGATGTTGGGACGCGGCCCGATGAAGGAGAGCAGGCTCATCACGAGCTCCTCGCGGATCGGGTCGATCGGCGGGTTCGTGACCTGCGCGAAGTTCTGCTTGAAATAGGTGTAGAGCAGCTTCGACTTCGACGAGAGCGCCGAGATCGGCGTGTCCGTGCCCATCGAGCCGACGGCTTCCTGGCCGGTCACCGCCATCGGCGCCATCAGGAGCTTGGTGTCTTCCTGGGTGTAGCCGAAGGCCTGCTGGCGATCGAGCAGCGGCACATCGGTGCGCTGCGCCCGCGCCTCGACCGGGGGCAGTTCCTCCAGCACGATCTGGGTGCGCTTCAGCCAGTCCCTGTAGGGGTTGGCGAGGCACAGGCTCGTCTTGATCTCGTCGTCGCCGATGATGCGGCCCTGTTCGAGATCGATCAGCAGCATCTTGCCCGGCTGCAGGCGCCACTTCTGGACGATGCGCTCCTCGGGGATCGGCAGCACGCCGAATTCGGAGGCCAGCACCACGAGCCCGTCATCGGTGACGAGATAGCGCGCGGGACGCAGGCCGTTGCGGTCGAGCGTCGCCCCGATCTGGCGGCCATCGGTGAAGGCGATCGCGGCGGGCCCATCCCAGGGCTCCATCAGCGCGGCGTGATATTCGTAGAAGGCGCGCCGCTCCTCATCCATCAGCGGATTGCCGGCCCAGGCCTCGGGCACCAGCATCATCATGGCGTGAGCGAGCGAATAGCCGCCCTGGACCAGGAATTCGAGCGCGTTGTCGAAGCAGGCGGTATCGGACTGGCCCTCATAGGAGATCGGCCAGAGCTTCGAGATATCGGGGCCGAACAATTCGGAATCGACCGAGGCCTGGCGCGCCGCCATCCAGTTGACGTTGCCGCGCAGCGTGTTGATCTCGCCGTTATGCGCCACCATCCGGTAGGGATGGGCGAGCCGCCAGGACGGGAAGGTGTTGGTGGCGAAGCGCTGATGCACCAGGGCGAGCGCGCTGACGAAGCGCGTATCGGTCAGATCCTTGAAATAGGAGCCGAGCTGGGTCACCAGCACCATGCCCTTATAGACGATGGTGCGGGCCGACATCGAGACGGGGTAATAGGTCGCGGTGGCGCGGTCCTGGCGCTTATAGACCTTGTTGGAGACCGACTTTCTGAGGACATAGACCTTGCGCTCGAAATCGTCCTCATCGGCGATCTCGGCCGGACGGCCGACGAAGAGCTGGCGATGGACCGGCTCGCTCTCCTTCACCGCCTCGCCGAGATCCGACGAGTCGACCGGCACGTCGCGCCAGCCCAGGAAGATCAGCCCCTCCTCGGTGACGGCCTGGGCCACGATCTCCTCGCAGACGGCGCGATCCTCGGCCTCCTGGGGCATGAAGAACTGGCCGATGGCGTAGTGACCGGCCGCCGGCAATTCGATGCCGAGCTTGGCGCACTCCTCCATAAAGAAGCCATGCGGGATCTGCACGAGGATGCCGCAGCCGTCGCCGAGCTTGGGGTCAGCCCCGACAGCGCCGCGATGGTCGAGATTATGCAGGATCTGCAGGCCCTGCTGGACGATCGCATGGGTCTTGCGGTTCTTCATATCGGCGATGAAGCCGACACCGCAGGAATCTTTCTCGTAGGACGGATCGTAGAGCCCCTGGCGCTCGGGCATTGCGGGATCACGCACTGCCGGGAAAGCCGCAGCTGCCGCCGCCACGCTCGACTTGCTGATTTCGCTCATCGTCAAACCCCGCTTCACGCTGCCTGCCAGCTTCCGCCAACAGTCGCCTTCGAGTCCACACCATCCTTCGCCGCGCCAGCCCTTGTGCAGAGCCCGAGCGGGCATGCAGCAAGGATGGGGCCAACGTGGCCAAGTCATTCCTCGGGAGGGTGGCTTGCGCTGTCTTGGGGCGCCCGCGTCCTCCGCAGGCGCCTCGGGCTTGTCGCCCTGCCGCGCCTGTCTAAGCCGCCGCTTTACGGGCGGCGCGCGTACGATTGGTTTTGGCGGTCGTAGCCTTACCCCTCGTCATGTGTCCGCTCCGTTGCGATCGGCCACCGCAAGCGCTAGGCGGCTCACGGTCGGCGCAGTGAAAATGGGACAGCAACACTGTCCTATTGCGATGAATTTGCCAGAATTCTAATCTCGGCACAAGCGCCGATTGCGAGCCGAGCCGAAATTTTATTGCGATATCGCTCGCCCCCGGGACATATCCGGAGCGAAAGCCCAACATTGCCAGCACGCTTCTTGTTTTCAGCCGGTTTTCCAGCCCTCGCCGCGTTTCGACCATCGTTGCATGCAGACCGGCGATCCGCCGATGCGCTTGTTGGTGTCGCAGCCCGGCGCTACCCCTTTGAGATGAACTTCTTCAGCGACAACACCGCCGGCGCGAGCGCCCCCGTCATGGCAGCATTGGCGGCCGCCAATGACGGCACCGCGACAGCCTATGGCACCGACGCCTGGACGGGCCGCGTCGAGCGCCTCTTCGCCGAGATCTTCGAGCATGAGGTCGCAGCCTTCCTCGTCGCCAGCGGCACGGCCGCCAACTCCCTGGCGCTCGCCAGCATCACCCGCCCCTGGGGCGCGGTGCTGACCCATGAGGAAAGCCATGTCGCCGACGATGAATGCGGCGCGCCGGAATTCTTCAGCGACGGCGCCAAGCTCGTCGGCCTGCCGGGCGCCGGCAACAAGATCGCACCCGAGCCGGTGACGCAGGCGCTTGCCCGCATGCGCGAAGGCGCGCTGCATCAGGTCCAGCCGCAGGCGATCTCGATCACGCAGGCGACGGAATGCGGGCAGATCTACACGCCTGCCGAGGTACGCGCTCTGAAGGACGCCGTCACGCCGCGCGGCCTCACCATGCATATGGACGGCGCCCGCTTCACCAACGCGCTCGTCACGCTCGGCTGCTCGCCGGCCGCGATCACCTGGCAGGCCGGCGTCGACGTGCTGACCTTCGGCGGCACCAAGAACGGCGCCTGGGCGGCGGAGGCCGTGATCTTCTTCCAGCCCGAGGCCGCGGCCGAGATGAAGTGGCGGCGCAAGCGGTCGGGCCATACCCTGTCCAAGGGCAGGCTGATCGGGGCGCAGTTCGAGGGCCTGCTCGGTGGCGGCCACTGGCTCGAACTGGCGCGCCACGCCAATGCGATGGCCAAGCGCCTGGCCGATGCGCTCATCGCCCTGGACATCCCGCTCGCCTGGCCTTGCCAGGTCAATCAAGTGTTTCCGATTCTGTCGGCGGACCTCCAGACGAAGCTGAAGGCGGCCGGCGTCGGCTATCTGCCCTGGTCGCAGACCGCCCTGCCGAAGGATATCCCCTTCGCAGAGGGCGAGACCATCGGCCGCTTCGTCATGGCGTTCTCGACGGGAGAGGCGGATGTCGAGCGCCTGATCAATGTGTTCGCCGCGGCAAAAGGCTGAATTCTCCCCCGATTTCAGCCCCACGCGCGCCGTAATCCCTAAGGAAGACTGAAGACCCAGTTCAGTCGCCCAAAGGAGACGACATGGTATTTCGATCGACCGCGCCCTCGCGCCTGGTCCTGACGAGCCTGGCGGTGGCCGGCGCGCTTGCAGGTTCCGTTGGCGGAGCGGCAGCGCAGTACTACCTCTATGAGGAGGAAGAGGTCTATCCGCGCGGCTATTACGAACGCTACGCGCCGCTGCCTCCCGCTCCGGTCCCGCCCCGTTCAATCGGCCGCATTGCCGCGCGCGACTTCGGCCTCGCCCGGGTCGACCGGATGGTGCGCACCGGCTCCTCCTATGTGATCGACGGCCAGACCGCCAATGGCGGCCGCGCCCGCTTGATCTTCGACGCCCATAGCGGCGACCTGATCGACCGCATCCCCCTGCCCGATGCACGGCCGAGGCCCGCCCCCGCGCCGCATATCGCCCGCGTCGATCCACGCGACGACAGGCCGGCGCCGCGGCTGGTTCCGCGCCCACCCGAACGCCCGCCCGCGCTGAAGCCGCCAGGCCAGGCGAGCGCGCCGGCGACGATCCCGCCGCCAAGCCCGGCTGCGCCGCCGCGCGCGACCGAATCGCTCATCCCGGCCGAAAAGCCGGCCGCGACGGCGAGCGCTCCAGCGACGACAGCCCCGAGCTCGCCAGTGGCCCCGGCCTTGCCGACACCCGGCCCGGTCAACCCCGCGACCGGCGCGGACAAGCCCCAGCTCGTCAATCCCCAGCTCGTCAACCCCAATGACGTGCGCGGCACGGACGAGGCGGAGCGCAAGCCGCCGCTGGCTCGGGCCGACCCGTCGGGCATCACTGTCGCGCCCGTCGAACTGCCACCGGTCCAGCTTCCAGATGCGACGCCCTCGACGCCGAAGCCTGAGACGCCGGCCGTTCCGGTTACGCCGCTGGACTGACGCCAATCCGCGTTACGGTCCTCGGCCAAGAAAAAGGGCGTCCCCGGTCACCCGGGGACGCCCCATTCGTATCAAGGACTCAGGTCAGGCGTGCGTTACGCGGCCTTGGCAACCTTGGCCTCGAGCACCTTGGCGGGCTTGGCCCCGCCGATCGCGATCTGGCGCGGCTTCTTGGCCTCGGGAATCTCGCGGACGAGATCGATATGGAGCAAGCCGTTCTCAAGGCTGGCGCCGGTTACCTGCACATAATCGGCAAGCTGGAAGCGACGCTCAAAAGCGCGCGCAGCGATGCCCTGATGCAGAACCTCGCGTTTTTCAGCGGATTCGGTGCCCTGCTTCTCGCCACGCACCGTCAGCGCATTCTCCTTGCTCTCGATGGCAAGGTCGGCTTCGCCAAAGCCCGCAACCGCGATGCTGATGCGGTAAGCGTTCTCGGCGGTGCGCTCGATGTTGTAGGGCGGATAGCTCGGCGCGGCCTCGGCGGCAGTAGCCTGGTCAAGCAGCGAGAACAGGCGGTCGAAACCGACGGTCGAGCGATACAGCGGGGAAAGATCGAAGTGACGCATGATGTCCTCCTGGGAAGCGACAAGTTCAGTCCAGCCCGCCTCATCATGAGCACGGGCCTGGTTTAGGCTCGCGCAGCCGGTCTTGGCCTGCGCAGTGATGATCTGGTCTCGCCTTTTCGGCTTTTCAAGGGGGCGCGGAGACGCGCATAAACAGACTGGCGCCGCCGCGAAGGTCCGCCCGATTCGAAGGCCCTTCGATCGCGCCGCATGCGGACCGTCATGTCCGAGTGCGAGACTTGATCGACAAGCTGGGGTTAAGCGCATGGCTCACGCGAAAGTCCGGTTTCCTCTTCTGCGCGCCATGCCCTGATGGCCGAGGCCCAGCTCTTCGCCCATCCCGATTATCCCGTCCCCGGGCATGGCAAGGCCTGGTTCGCGAAAACGCGCGACGGCGCGCAATTGCGCTTCGCGAGCTGGCGACCGACGGTCAAGCTGGTGCGCGGCACCATCCTCGTCGTCCAGGGCCGGGCCGAATTCATCGAGCGCTACAGCGAGACGATCGTCGAGCTACGCCGGCGCGGCTTCCATGTGATCAGCTTCGACTGGCGCGGCCAGGGCGGCTCGCAACGCTTCGTGCGGCGCCGGCGCAAGGGCCATGTCGGCTGGCTCAGACATTATGAGCACGACCTCGCCTTGGCGCTGGCGCAGATGCGCGAGACGCTGCCCGAGCCCTATTTCGTCCTGGCGCATTCGATGGGCGCGGCCCTGTGCCTGGACGCCGCGCGCCGCGACGCCTTGCCGATCTCGCGGCTGGTGGCGCTCGCCCCTATGCTCGGCCTCTCGATGATCGAGCGCCCCGATATGGCGCGGCGGCTGGCAAGCCTGCTGTTCTGGCTCGGTCTGGGCAAATCCTTCGTGCCCGGCGGCAGCGACACCGCGATCGCGACCAAACCCTTCGAGGGCAACCGGCTGACCAGCGACCCCGCCCGCTATGCCCGCAACAGCGCGCTCTCGGCGGGCGCGCCGCATCTGTGCATTGGCGACCCGACGGTCGCCTGGGTGCATACGGCCTTCCAGTTGATGGCGCGCCTGAACGCACCCTCCGCCGCCCGCGAGATCCGCGTGCCGACGCTGGTCATCGCCGCCGGCCAGGACCCGATCGTCTCCACGCCGGCGATCGAGCGTTTCGCGGCGCGGCTCAAGACCGGCGCCGCGCTCGTCCTGCCGACCGCGCGCCACGAGATCCTGATGGAGAGCGACGAGATCCGCGCGCAGTTCTGGGCGGCCTTCGACGCCTTCATTCCCGGCGAGGACCAGATTGCGGCCAGCTCAACCGGCGAGCAGGCTGAGCGCGGCCTGATGCAGCGTCTTGTTGCCGGCGGCGATGACCGTGCCGCCCCCGGCGGCACTGCCGCCATCCCATGAGGTGACGATGCCGCCGGCGCCCTCGATGATCGGGATCAGCGCGACGATGTCATAGGGCTTGAGGCCGGCTTCGATCACCAGATCGACATGGCCGGCCGCGAGCATGCAATAGGCATAGCAATCGCAGCCATAGCGCGGCAGCCGCACCTGGCTTTCAACGCGGGCATAGGCTTCAGCCTGCGCGCCCTTGAACAGCGCCGGCGAGGTGGTCATCAGCGTCGCTTCGCTAAGATTCGTGATCTGGCGCGTGCGCAGGACGCGCGGGCCGTTGGGCCCCTCGTAGCGCGCCTGGCGGCCATCGCCGGAATAGCGTTCCCCCGTGAAGGGCTGGTGCATCATGCCATAGACCGGCACGCCGCCGCGCGTCAGCCCGATCAGCGTGCCCCAGACCGGAATGCCGGAGATGAAGGCGCGCGTGCCGTCGATCGGATCGAGCACCCAGACATATTCGGCGTCGATGTTCTCGTTGCCGAACTCCTCGCCGAGCACGCCATGGGCGGGGAAGCTGCGCTTGATCAGATGGCGCATCACATTCTCGCCGGCCCGGTCGGCTTCCGTCACCGGATCGAACACGCCGCCGAGCGATTTGTCCTCGGTGGCGTGATGGGCGCGAAAGAACGGCAGAATCGCCTGGCCGGACTGCGTCGCCAGTTCGGCAATGAAAGCGCCGAAATCGACAGTGCTCATATACCAGCCTCCCGTTATTTTGTTGCTGCGCAGCATTGCGCCCCACCGCAGCTCCGCCGCGCGAGCCCGTCATGCAAGTGGAATCATTGGAAAACAAGGGAATCGGCCGGCAATCCGCCAACATTCCTGCGCCTGACGCATGGCGCATAAGACTTTACGCAAAACCACTTGCGTTTTTGCGCTGCACCGTCATATTGTGCACTGCGAAGGGGCGATCACCTCAAGCCTTCGTTGCCCTCCTTGGGCGTTTCCTCCCTAGACTTGGGCCGCCACGCAAGTGTGCGGCCCTTTTTTCTGGGTTGCGGTGGCAAGCAATCCGGTCGCCACGGATTTTTACACCCGCATCGACCTGCTCCGAAAACCGCATCCGCTTTCGCAGCCGATGCTCTATTCGGCGGCCTCGCGCCATTCGTCGAGCCAACCGCTCCAGCGCGCGAAGCAATCCGCCATCGCCGCGGTCACGCCCCGCTCCAGCTCCGTAAAGCCGACATGCGGCTCCAGCGTCGCCTCGTTCATGTAGAGCGCGCGGTTGATCTCGATCTGCAGCGCATGCACGCCCGAGGTCGGCGCGCCGTAATGCTCGGTGATGAAGCCCCCGGCATAAGGCCGGTTGCGCGTGACGCTCAGGCCCAATCGCCGGAAGGCCTCCTCGGCGATGTCGACGATATAGCCCGAGGCGCTGGTGCCAAAGCGGTCGCCCAGGATGACGTCGGCCTTGGCGAGCCCGTCTCGGTCGAGCCCGCTCGACGGCATCGAATGGGCATCGACCAGGATGCAGGTGCCGAAGGCGCCATGCGTGCGCTGGATCAGGCTGCGCAGGCCTGCATGATAGGGCCGGTAGAGCGCATCGATCCGCGCCAGCCCCTCCTCGACCGGGATGCGGCCGAAATAGATCTCATGCGCATCGCCGACGATTCGCGGAATCGTGCCGAGCCCGCCCGCGACCCGCATCGAGCGCGTATTGGCGAAGGCCGGCAGGCGGCCATCGAACATGCGCGGATCGAGCTCATAAGGCTCGCGATTGACGTCGAGAAAGGCGCGCGGGAACTCGGCGACCAGGAGCGGAGCTCCAAGCGCCACGGCCTGGGCGAAGAGCAGGTCGATATAGGCGTCCTCGGAGCGGCGCAGGCTGCGCAGCGGCAATCGCGCGCCCTCGACGAAGGCCTTGGGATAGCGCCGCCCGGCATGGGGCACGTCGACCACCACGGGCACGACCTGCAGCGCCGGCTGATGCAGCGTGAAGGGCCGCTCGATCTCGGCGACGACATCCTCGGGATCGGCTTTGAAGAAGGCGGTTGGAGAGCTCATGTCGCCGAACTGAAGCACACAAAACGGCGCTGTAGAAGCATTACCCGCGTGGCTGTTTAACCAAGACCGGATTCACGCGTTGTTTACCATGCCCATGCCTTATAGAAGGACATGGTTCCAAGCCCGCAGCCGGCCGGCTAACCCGGCTGCTCGCCGGCCCGGGATATGGCGCAGGCGCCAGACAATACGACCGGATGGAAACCGCCGCGCCCGGCGGCCTTCATCTTGAGACAGGCCTTTCGGGACGGACATAGCAGGCCCATGACGAAGATACTTCTCGCCGAAGACGACAACGACATGCGCCGATTCCTGGTCAAGGCCTTGCAGAATGCAGGCTATGACGTGGCCTCGTTCGACAACGGCCTCTCGGCCTATAACCGCCTGCGCGAAGAGCCCTTCGAGCTGCTCCTGACCGACATCGTGATGCCGGAGATGGACGGTATCGAATTGGCGCGGCGCGCCACCGAGCTCGACCCCGACATCAAGGTGATGTTCATCACGGGCTTTGCGGCAGTCGCCCTGAACCCCGATTCGCAGACGCCCAAGGATGCCAAGGTGCTGTCCAAGCCCTTCCATCTGCGCGAGCTCGTCAGCGAGGTCGAAAAGCTTCTGGCGGCCTGACGCTTTTGCAGCTCAAGCGGCTTGCAAGGCGCCGCATGAGCCGCTATAGCCGCACACCTCGCAACATGGTCAGCCGGCAACGGTGACACCTTGTTCCGGCGGCCGCGACGATATCCCGACGCGGCAGACGGGCGCGTAGCTCAGCGGGAGAGCACTACGTTGACATCGTAGGGGTCACAGGTTCGATCCCTGTCGCGCCCACCATATGAAGCCCTTGAGATACAGGGACAAAAGGCCGCCTCGAAAGGGCGGCCTTTTTGCTTTGGGCCGGAAGCAGCGCTGGAAGCCCCCGCGAAGGCATGCCCAAATATCAGTTCCCAGCTGCGCTTGATGGACCTAGCCGCCGCCAGAAGACATGTTGCGAAAGTGGTGGGCTGAGAGGGATAGGCATGTTCGGCACGATCGAGCGATTTTGGCGGCGGCGGCGCACGATCTTCCACCTTTCGGTCCTGATGTACCCCCTCAAACAGAACCAGATCTCAAACCTGCTCGCCGGCCAACTCGATCGTTTTGTACCTGCCGGCTTGGCCGGAGGCTGGAATGCCCCGACCACCGCCGCTGTCATTGCTTCCGCCTTCATGGCGAACATGGCGCGTCAGGATCTCGACCTTCCTCGGCGAGAACGGTGTCTCGAACAAATGCGCGATCAGGGGCCAAAGGATTTGGTGGAAGAGCTCAAATGGCTCATCGCATTCCGAGAAGGCGAAGTCGTCGCTGCGGATTGGGACCCGTTCTTGTATCGCTTCAATTTCATCAATGGCATGTTGGCCCACTGGTTCATCCGCGAGAAGACGATCGACTTCTCCACGAAGTCGCTCTTCGTCACCATGGTCGCACAAGCAGTAAGTGGCGTGGACACGCAGGCCATGAACGAACGGTTCGCCGAACTCTGCTCTCGGATCGGCGAGTAGATCCCGCCGTCGGAGATCAGCTAGACCCGGGAACCTCTGCGGCGCTCAGGCAAGTTATTCACTGCGGACGAACCCTGGGGGCATCGATTCGCAAGGGCAGACCGCCGGAGCGCGGTCCATGCAAGCCGGCCGGCTCGGGCGAGCTTGATAGAGCAACGGAAAACCCACCGCCGGCATCCTTTTTGCACACCATCGTCTTCGTGAAACTGACATCGAACGCAGGCTATGAGCCCGCGATCAGTGGAGTTGCCGATGACCTTGCAGCAACGCGTGCGCATTCACACCGAAGACGACCACGAACGCGCCACACAGCGGATCGACGAGATCGCGCATGCCTCGCCGGGCTCGCGCGAGGAGGCCGAGCTCCTCGCCTTGCTCGAAGCGGTCGAGCGCTGGGAGAGCCATCAGGAGTGCTGGTCCGACTGGCTTTGACGGGCAGCTGCCGAAGCAAGCCCCGCCATCGACGCCCCTGTTCTCGCCCTCAGCCCTGATAGCGGGCGACGATGCCAAGCAGGGTCGAGGGCTCAAAAGGTTTGACCATCCAGGCGCTGGCGCCGGCGCGACGACCCTCCGCCTTGATCTCGGCGCCGTTCTCGGTGGTCAGCATGATGATCGGGATGTTCTCCCCCTCGGGCCTCGCCCGGCAGGCGCGGGTGAACTCGATGCCGTCCATCAGAGGCATGTTGAGGTCGGTGATCACCAGATCCGGCTTGAACTTGTCGAAGGTCGCCAGGCCTTCCTCGCCGTTCTCAGCCGCCGCCACGTCATGGCCGGCATTGCGCAATGTCAGGCAAAGCAGGCTGAGCAGGGTCTTGGTGTCGTCGATGGCCAGGATCTTCATTCACCTCACTCCAGAACGGGCGCGCTTCGATGACGCGCCGGTCATCTGATTTGGACAGCCACGGAACAACTCGGACATGTCCCCGACAGCCTAGGAAAAGGATCTGACCAAGCCGCCGATCAGGAGATTCCAGCCGTCGATCAGGACGAAGAAGATCACCTTCAGGGGCAGCGAGATCACGGTCGGCGGCAGCATCATCATGCCCATCGACATCACCACCGTCGCGACGATCATGTCGATGACGAGGAATGGCAGGGCGATCAGGAAGCCGATCTCGAAGGCACGCCGCAATTCCGAGATCATGAAGGACGGGATCAGGATCCGCAGATCGACGCTCTGTGTCGGGTCGGTCGGCCGGATGCTTTGCGGCGCGATATCGGCGAAGAGGCGCAGATCGGCCGGGCGGGTCTGCGTCAGCATGAAATCCCGAAACGGCTCGGTGATCTTGGTATAGGCCTCGCCTTCGCTGATCTTGTTCTCGACCAGCGGCTGGACGCCGTTCTGCCAGGCCTTGTCGAAGGTCGGCGCCATCACGAAAAAGGTCATGAACAGGGCCAGGCTGATCAGGATCAGATTGGCCGGCGTGCTCTGCAGGCCGAGCCCCGAGCGCAGGAATGACAGGGCGATCACGAAGCGGCTGAAGCTCGTCACCATCATCAGGAGCCCGGGCGCGACCGAAAGGATCGTGAGCATCGCCACGATCTGCACGATGCGGCCAGAAGCCGAGGCCCCGCCCGGGGGCAACAGCCCGTCGAGCCCGAGCGACTGGGCGCCGGCGGCGGCAACCCCGGCCAACAGGAAAATGAGCGTCGCGGCTGACTTGATCACTGGACGACCAGGGTTTCGATGACGATGTCGCGGACGAGGCCTTTCGAGCGCACGGCGATCCGCTCGGTGAGATCCTCGCGCAGGTTTCGCAGGCCCGCGGCGCCCTCCATCTGCCGCGCCGTGACGCTGCGCAGGAAGGCCAGGATGTCCTCGGTGATGGCGCCGATCAGCGGCTCGGCGCTGAGCGCCGCCTTCTGTTCCAGCACCAGCGCCGCCTCGATGCGCACCCAGGCATTCGCCGGCGCGGCAAGATTGGTCACGATCGGCGTGAGCCGCTTGAGCACCAGCCCACCGGCCATCGCAGGATTGACGCTGAGATGGGGCGAAGCCTCCTCCATCCGCTTCATCACGGTGGTCTCGACCGTGCCGATGACACGGGTGCCCCAGAGCGCGCCGGCGCCGGCCGCCAGCAGGGTCAGCAGCACGGTCGGCACTGCTGCCCGCAGCGCCGGCAGGGAGCGTCTGGAGCGTTTCCGGCCAGCCGGCAGTTTGAGCTTGGGTGTGGCCATCAGAACGGCATGACCCGGTCATAGACCTGATGGCCCCAGCCCGGCTGCTGCACCTCCATGCCGCGACCGCGGCCGCCATAGGAAATCCGCGCCTCCGCGATCTTGTCGTAGGAGATCGTATTCGTGCCGGTGATGTCGCGCGGCCGCACCATGCCGGCGATATTGAGGACGCGCATGTCGTAGTTCACGCGCACCTCCTGCGAACCGTTGATCATGAGATTGCCGTTGGGCAGGATTTCCGTGACGACTGCGGCGACGGAGAGATCGACCTCCTCCGAGCGATCGGTCAGCCCCTTGCCGCGCGACGAGGATTCGGAATCGACATTCGAGCTGATATTGGCCGAACTCGAATTGCCGCCGAAGGCGGCGAGGAAATCGAGCCCGAACTTGGCGACCGAATTGCGCGAGCGGTTGGAGTTGTTGTCGAGCTTGGCCTTGTCCTTGATCGAGATGCGCACCGTGACGACGTCGCCAAGCTTCATCGCCCGGGTGTCGCGGAACAGATCCTCGCTATGGCGCGTGTAGATCGAGTTGAACGAAACATCGACCGGGCGGCCCGATTGCTGGCCGACCGGGATCGCCTCGCGCGGCGTCGACAGGCCGCTCCCGACGCGGGACAATTGCGGTTCGCGGTTGAGTTCGGCCAGGTCTTGCGAGCAGCCGCCGAGTGTGACGGCGCAGGCCGCGAGGATGAGAGCCTTCATCGGGTCTGGACTCCGGTTGTTGGCGTTCTGTTGGCGGGCGCACGGCGGCCGCCCAGGGCTTCGGCGAGTTGGGCCGCGCGTGCGGCTTCCATTTCGTTGAGTACGGCGCTGGCCGTGCGCGGCGGCAGTTTGCCCAGGAGCGAGACGGCCATCGCCTCATCCATCGCAGCCAATTGCAGCGCCGCCGCCTCGGGGCGCATCCGCGCGAAGATCTCGGTGATGCGCGTCTCGGTCTGCTGGATTTCGGCATCGCGCTTGGCGGTCAGGGCTTCGAGCTCGGCTTTCCGCTCCTCGAGCTTCTTGAGCGTGTCGGTCAGCTTGGTTTCGAGCGTCTTCAAGGTATTGGCCTGCCATGCGAAACGGGCCTCGGCCGCGGAATCGCGGATGCTGGCGCAGAAATTCGCAGCGTCGGAGGTCCCGGAGGCTGCAGCGGGCGGCGTCGTCCTCGGCGTCTGCGCCTGCGCGTGCGAGGCCAGCGGCATGCCGGCCGACGCCAGGATGGCGACTGACAGCAACGGACCGCCCAGAGATGTCCTCAGCAGCATTACGAGCAACTCGCTTGAGTGATATGATGAGACTATTGGGTGCGATGCTTTCGCGGGGCTGACCTCAACGAAGGAAACCCGGCTGAATCCAATAAAAACGCCGAGATCAACACATGATCCCGGCGCTTATTGAGCGTGCAGCGAAGCTATTGAACGACGAGATCTGCCTGCAGGGCGCCTGCGGTCTTGATCGCCTGGAGGATCGCGATGATGCCGGCGGGCTTCAGCCCGATCTGGTTGAGCCCCCGCATCAGCGTATGCAGGTTTGCCCCATTGATGATGGCGAGCCGGCCCGTTCCCCCTTGCGTCGCCGTGACCGTGGTCCGGGGCACGACGACCGTCTCGCCATTGCTCAGCGGCTCGGGCTGCGACACCGTCGGCGTCTCGGTGACGCGGACAGTGAGATTGCCATGCGTCACGGCAACGGTGGAAATCTTGACGTCGCGGCCGATCACAACCGTGCCGGTGCGCTCGTCGACGACGACGCGGGCAGGCGAATCCGGCTCCAGCGTCAGGCGTTCGATCTCGGCGATGAAGCGGGTGGTCGAGAGATTGACTGGCCGCGTCAGGCTGATGGTGCGGTGGTCGAGCGCGAAGGCGACGGTCGATTTGTAGCGCTCGCGGCTGAAGGCGTTGATCGCGCCCGCGACCCGCTCGGCCGTGGCGAAATCCGGGTTGCGCAATTCGAGCGACAGGACATGCAGGCTGGCGAGCTGATCGGCCACCTGGCGCTCGACCAAGGCCCCGCCCGGAATCCGCGCCGCCGTGGCGACGCCCTGCGTCACCCGCTCCGCCTCGCCCTGGACCGAGAAGCCGGAGACATTGAGCCGGCCTTGCGCCAGCGCATAGGTCTGCCCGTCGGCTGCGAGCAATGAGGTCACCACGAGCGTGCCGCCGAGCAGCGAGGTCGCATCGCCCATCGAGGCGACGCTGACATCGATGCGGCTGCCGCGCCCGGCGAAGGGCGGCAGGTCGGCCGTCACGATGACCGCCGCGACATTGCGGGTGCGCAGCGTGCTGTTACGGACATTGACGCCCAGCCGGTCGAGCATGGATTGCAGCGCCTGGCCGGTGAAGGGCGAATTGCGGACGCTGTCGCCCGTGCCCTGCAGGCCGATGACCAGGCCGTAGCCCACGAGTTGGTTGTCGCGCACGCCCTGGAGCCCGGCGATGTCCTTGATGCGAACGGTCGCCCTCGCCGGGGTGGCGCCATGAGCCGCCATCATGAGCGTGCAGATGAAGACGATAAGTCTCGACCGGAGCGCCATCACTCGCCTCCGACGCGGATGGTGCCGTCGGCCTGGACGACGCCGACGACCGTGAGACCGGTATCGGGGTTGCGCGCCTTCACCATCTCGTTGACCGAGGCCGATTGCAGCGGCTCGACGATCCCTGTGATCACCATCTCGCTCTCGCGGAAGACGACTTGCGTCGGCACGCCACGCCGCACGATCTTCGGATCGTCCACCGCATTGATCGGGATCGGTTGACCCGGCAGCAGGGTGCGCCGCGCCACCTTGCCGACAAGCGCCAGGCGGTTGTCGACCGATACCCGCATCGCCTGCCTGAAAGCGCGGTCGATCAGATGGGAATCGGTGATGACATCGCCGGGATAAAGCGTGACAACGGGCACCGGCAGCATGATGTCGCCGGGCGCCGCCTGCGCGCAGCTTGCACCCAGGCAGAACAGGGTGGCGGCCAGAAGCGATGATCGCGCCGGAACTCGGGTCATGGCTGGGCTTCCTTACCGGATGCCGGTGGAAACGGTGCCGGCCATCTGGTCGGCGGCGGTGATCACCTTGGCGTTCATCTCATAGGAGCGCTGGGCCGCGATGAGCGCCGTGATCTCCTTCACGGGATCGACATTGGACGCCTCGAGATAGCCCTGGCGCAGCTTGCCGAAGCTGGTGCTCGCCGGCGTGCCGTCGACCGGCTGGCCCGAGGCCACGGTCTCCCGGTAGAGATTGCTGCCCAGCGGTTCCAGGCCGGCATCATTGGCGAAGTTGACCAGCGTGATCTGGCCGAGCTGCCGTGGCTGGACCTCGGTCGGGATCTTGGCCAGCACCAGCCCGGATTCGTTGACCGTGATGTCGGTCGCATCGGCGGGGACGCGGATGACGGGGTCGAGCAGATAGCCATCGGCCGTGACGATGTCGCCATCGGCATTGGTGTTGAAGGTTCCAGCCCGAGCATAGAGCGTCTCGCCCTCCGGCGCCGTGACCTTGAACCAGCCGCGGCCGTCGATGGCGAGGTCGAGCTTGTTGCCGGTCTGGGTCAACGCGCCCTGGATGTGCAGGTTGCGGATCGCCGCGGCGCGCACACCAAGACCAAGCGAGGCGCCTTCCGGGATCGAGCCGTCGCCGCCGCGATTGGGCACGCCGCGAGAGCGTTCGGTCTGGTAGAGCAGATCAGTGAATTCAGGCCGCGCGCGCTTGAACGAGGTCGTGTTGATATTGGCGAGGTTGTTGGCGATGACCTCAACATTCAACTGTTGAGCGCTCATTCCCGTCGCGGCGATGGCAAGAACTTTCATGGGGCAAGGACTTTCATGGAATTGGCTCCTCAGAGTCTGTTTTGAAACTCGCTCCGGTGAGTCGGCTGGCGCGGATTTCGAGAACCGGAGCACAGCGGACTTCTTGTCCGAGAGCACCGGAAGCGCAGAAAGCCGCGTCAGACGGCCTCCGGAGTGGAGTTTCGGGACGGCTCTCAGATCGCCATGTGGATGAATTCTTGATAGGCGGAGACGACCTTGTCGCGCACGGCCATCGCCAGCTGCAGCGACTGCTCCGCCGACATCACCGCCTGGACCACGTCCTGAACGGCAGCCTTGCCCTGGACACCGGCGACGGCCGCGGCCTCGCCCTGCGCCAGATTGTCGACGAAGCCCTGCGAGACGCTCGCGAAGACCGAGCCGAAATCGGCGCCCGGAGCCTGGGTCGCGGCCTCGCCCGCAAAGCCCGGCCGGACGGCCGAGGCACCGAGGCTCTGCAGCCCCTGCCCGATTTGGCCCGCGACCGGGGCAAGCGCGGAAATTGCGTTCAGCATCAGCCGTTCCTCAGCAGGTCGATCGTCATGGATTGCATCGAGCGCACCTGCTTGATCATCTGCAGGTTGGCCTCGTAGGAGCGATTGGCCTCGCGCATGTCGGCCATTTCGAGCAGCATCGAAACGTTGGGCAGCTTGACGTAGCCCTTCGCGTCGGCTGCCGGATGGCTCGGCTCGAACTCGACGCGGAAGGCCGACTTGTCGACGCCGACGCCCTTGATCTTGACCAAGGCCGCGCCGAGCGCGCGATCCATAGTATTCTCGAAGGTCACGGTCTTGCGCCGGTAAGGATCGGCGCCGGCGGTCTTGCCGGTCGACTGCGCGTTGGCCAGGTTTTCGGAGACGACGCGTACACGCGTCGACTGGGCCTGGAGGCCGGCGCCGGCGATGCGGAGCGATGCGTCAATAGGATCGATCATGGTCTAACCTTGCCTTTTCAAGCTTAAATCCAATCGGCTCAGCTCTTGACCGCGGTCATCATCATGCGGTGGAAGCTTTTCACGAGATTCGTCATCAGCGCGTAGTTGCGGCCGATATCGCCGGCCTTGAGCATTTCCTGCTCAAGGCTGACCGAATTGCCGGAATGGACCACCGACCAGCTCTCGCCCTTGCGCTGCTTGGCCGTCATCGTCTCGGCCGGCGTCGTGGTGATGTGGTTTGGCGATGTCGCCGCCACAGTGAGCGTGGTTTTCCTGACGATGGCGTCGAAAGGCTCGACATCGACCGCTCCGTAGCGCGGCGTATTGGCGTTGGCGACGTTCTGCGCCACGGCGTTCTGTCGAACGGCAAGCCAATTCGCTTTCTTGGCGGCAATATCGAAGAGGTAAATCGGCTCCACCTGGGGCGCTCCCGAAATCGTTGCAATGCAACAATACGAAGCGTTACTTGTGCGAAGCTGTTGTTGTGGATTTTAGGGAAAACATCGGCTCAAATTGAGCGGCGACACCGAGCCAAAGCGTTTTGGCTTCATCGCGGGACGCCGGCCTTAAGGTCGGCGTCCGAAAGATCAGAGTATCGTATAGCCGAGATAACGCTTGGAATCGATCGGATCGTGGCCAAGTCTAGCACGAAGTTTCTTCCGCAGCTTGCTCACATGGCTTTCGACGACGGCCTCGTCCACTTCCGCGTCGAACAGGCCATAGACCGCGTTGAAGACTTGCGACTTGGTGACCCAGCGTCCGCGATTGCGCATCATGAATTCGAGGATGCGGCGCTCACGCCGCGGCAACATCATGACCTTGCCACCGACATCGGGATCGCGGCCATCGAAATACACCGTGATATCGCCCCGGTTGATCTCATCGTCGGTGGAGCGCCGCTTGTCGGTCCGGCGCCGCATCGCGTGGACCCGCGCCAGGATTTCGCGGACATGAACCGGCTTGCGGACTACATCGTCGACGCCGGCGGCGAAAAGCTCGAGGGTCTTCTCGAGTGAGGTCGCCTCGTTCATCGCGATGACCGGAGCCTGCGAGCGGCGACGGATCATCATGGGGAAACTTGCGCGACCTTCACAATCACCAAGAAGGAAGGCCTCGACATTCTTGATATGGTCGGCAGGTGTATCCTCGACCCACTCCTGGAAACGGGATGGCGAGAAACCGATTGATGGCACGCCCTCGCCGGTGAAAAGGGATTGATACCCCTCCGTCACCAAAATTCGATCATCGACAACAATATACATCGACACCCCCCAGCGTCAGGCTCAGCCCACCTCGCAGGAGGCAGGAACAATAGCAGATTGTGTGTCGGACTGTTGCCCGTCAATATAATATTGCTGCAACGCAAAACAACAACAACGCTGCGAAAACCCGGAATGAATATCCAGATACGTATTTATTTTGTTGGATAAACCAATCATTAAGTATGTGAGATTCCCGCATCGCCGCGACCGAGCGAACCGACCATGGGCGAGCCTCCACCACGAGGCCTCGGTGCCGCGCAAAAGCGACCCTATTATATAATGAGTGGAATCCAGTATATTTTCTGCCTGCGCGATGAGAAATTTATTAAAGATTTACAAGAAACAAGACGAAAGCTCCACACAAGCAAATCATTGCGTAATGCCATTCGAGATTTGAGCTTGGAGAGTGGCGATGAGCATTTTCGGCATCATGCGAACCGGCGTGTCCGGTATGGCGGCGCAGGCAAGCAAGATGAGCGCGGTCGGCGACAATATCGCCAACGTCAACACCACAGGCTACAAGCGCGCCTCGACAGAATTCTCCTCGTTCATTTCTCAAGGAGGCGCCGGCGAATACAATTCCGGCGGCGTGTCGACGACCTCCCGTTACGCCATTTCCAATCAGGGCGTGATCATGGGGACGACCTCCACCACCGATCTCGCCATCAACGGGGAAGGTTTCTTCGTCGTCTCGGATGCCGGCGGCACGCCTTATCTGACCCGCGCCGGCGCCTTCGTCGAGAACGGCGACCATGACCTGGTCAATTCGGCCGGGTTTTACTTGATGGGCTATCCGATCACCAATGGCGACGTCTCCGTGGTGGCCAACAGCCTGGACGGGCTGCAGCGCGTCAATCTGGCCAATGTCGCCTATGAGGCGAACGCCACCACGAGCGGAACGCTCAAGGGCGTTCTTAACTCTAACGCGACGGTCGTCGCGGCGGGCAGCTTGCCATCGGACAACGTGGCCGGAAGCACTTATTCGAGCAAGGCGTCGATCGTGACTTACGACACCTTGGGCAACAAGGTTTATCTCGACGTATACATGACGAAGACCGGCACGGGCCCCGATACATGGCAGGCCGCGATCTTCGCCAAGGCCGACGCCAACCCCGCCACTGGAGGTTTCCCCTATGGCGCGGCCGGCTCCGCTCCCCTGGCGACGGCGGCGCTGAGCTTTGACGGTGCGGGCCAGTTGACGACCGCGCCGGCCACGGTCGGTGTCGCCATTCCCGGCGGCAGCACGATGACGCTCGATTTCAGCGCGACCTCCCAGGTCGCGATGGACACGAACATGGAGCTCGCCGTCAACGGAAACGCGCCAAGCGCGGTAGACAGCGTCGACATCGCCGCGGACGGGACGGTCTACGCTGTGTTCGAGAACGGCAACCGGATCGCCACCTACAAGATCCCGCTGGCCACGGTGCCCAGCGTCGACCAGCTCACCCCGCTATCGGGCAACGTCTATGCGGTCAGCCAGCTGTCGGGCGACGTCATCGTCGGCTTCCCCGGGAGCGGCGGTCTCGGCTCCATCAACTCCAAGGCGCTCGAGCAGTCGAATGTCGACCTGGCGACCGAGCTGACGGCGATGATCGAGTCGCAGCGCAGCTACACCGCCAATTCCAAGGTCTTCCAGACCGGCTCCGAACTGCTCGACGTCCTGGTCAACCTGAAGCGCTGAGCCGCGGCCAGGAATACCGGACGACAAGAATACGAGACGAAGAATAACGGAAAGCAACCCCATGAGCCTGTCATCCGCCCTGAACGTGGCCCAGTCGTCGCTCTCCGTGACCGGACTGCAGACCGCCGTCATCTCGCGCAATGTCGCGGGCGCCGACAGCGACTACTACAACCGCAAGAGCGGCCTCGTGGTCACGACCTATGGCGGTGCGGTGAAGGTCGCCTCGATCGGGCGGACGATGAACACCGTGCTGTTCACCAACAAGCTCAGCGCGACCTCCACGACCTCCGCCCAGCAGGCGATCGTCGACGGGCTCAATCAGCTCGAAGCGACAGTGAACGATCCCGAGCTCGACCAGTCGGTTGCCGCCAAGCTCGGCAGCCTCAATAACGCGCTGCAGCAATACAGCGTCACGCCCGACGATCCTTTGCTGGCTCAGAATGTCCTGAGCGGCGCCGACGCGCTGGCCCGCGCGCTCAACCAGGCCAGCGACACGGTCAGCGGCGTCCGCGAGCAGGCGGATGCCGACATGGCCGCCGGCGTGGACCGCGTCAACGGCCTCCTCACCGAGTTCGAGCAAGTGAACCGGGCGCTCGTCAAGGGCACCCAGGCCGGCTCCGACATCACCGACCAGCTCGATTCGCGCGACCGCATCCTGTCCCAGCTCTCGGAGGAGATCGGCATCAGCGTCTCGACCCGCTCGGGCAACGACATGGTGATCTACACCGATAGCGGCGTCACCTTGTTCGAGACGACGCCGCGCAGCGTGACGATGGCGCCAAGCTATGCCCTCGGTGCCGGCGCCTCCGGCAACGCGGTCTTCATCGACGGTGTCGCCGTGACCGGCGCCAACTCCGTGATGCCGCTGAAATCCGGCCAGATCTACGGCTCCTCCATCATCCGCGACGATGTCGCGGTGACCTACCAGAACCAGCTCGACGAGATCGCCCGCGGCCTCGTCGAGGCCTTCGCGGAAAGCGACCAGGGTACGCCGGCGACGTTGCCGGACCAGGCCGGCCTCTTCACCTGGGCCGGCGGCCCGGCTGTTCCGGCGACAGGCACCGTCTCGCCAGGCCTGGCGGCTTCGATCCGCATCAACCCGAATGCCGATCCCACCCAGGGCGGCGATCTCGACCGTCTCCGGGACGGCGGCATCTCCGACCCGTCGAACCCGAACTACATCTACAATTCCAGCGGCGCGGCCAGCTATTCGGACCGGATCCAGGGCCTGCTGACCGCCTTGAGCGCCGATCGCTCCTTCGACCCGGCCACCAAGGCCGACCCGAGCACCAGCCTGGCCGGCTTCGCCAGTTCTTCGGTCGGCTGGCTGGAGGCGCAGCGCCAGTCCAGCACCACCACGCTGGGCTACCAAAAGGCCTTGCTGGAGCGCACCTCTGAATCCCTGTCGAACGCCACCGGCGTCAATATCGACGAGGAGATGACGCTGATGATGGAGCTGGAGCGCTCCTACAGCGCCTCTTCGACCCTGATCACGACGATCGACAAGATGCTGAATTCCCTGCTCGAGGCCGTGAGGTGACGTCATGAAGACAAGTTCTGTTTCCTCATCCTCATTGTCGACCATGCTGCGCAGCACGATCCTGAAGGCGCAGGAGAAACTGGTCGGCGCCAACAAGGAGATGACGACGGGCCGCTATGCCGATATCGGCGTCAGCCTCGGCGCGCGCACCGGCACGACGGTCAATCTGCGCAACCAGCACGATCGCACCGCCGGGATCATCGACACCAACGGGCTCGTCTCGCAACGGCTCCAGGTGACGCAGCAGGCGCTCGGCGGCATGCTCGACACGGCCCAGAATTTCCTCAAGACCCTGCTCAGCGTCCGCAATGGCGAGAGCGGCGTCGACGTCCTCGTCTCCGAGGCCACGAACAATCTTCAGGCCACCATCGGCGCGGCCAACAGCTCGATGGGCGGGCAATACATCTTCGCCGGCATCAACACGCAGCAGCAGCCGCTGACGGATTATTTCTCGAGCGCCACCGCCCCCAGCAAGGCGGCGGCCGATGCGGCCTTCACCAGCTATTTCGGCTTCGCCCAGGACGATCCGGCCGCCGCCAACATCACGGCCGCCGACATGACGACCTTCCTGCAGACCGACTTCTCCAATGAATTCACTGACCCCGCCTGGGGCACGAACTGGTCCACCGCACTCGACAAGAACATCCAGAGCCGGATTTCCCCCAACGAGGTCGTCGAGGTCTCGGCCAACGCCAATTCGCAGCAGATGCGCGATCTGGCGAAGGTCTACACCATGGTCGCGGATACCGGCACCAAGGGCTTGAACCAGAACGCCTACCAGGCGCTGGTCGACGAGGCGATCAAGGTGGTCAACGGCGCCATCCAGGGCCTCATCGCCAATCAGGCGCAATTGGGTTCGGCACAGGCCAGGGTCACCACCGCGAGCGAAAGGCTCACGACCCAGCGCGACATCCTGGCCCAGCAGATCATCTCCAATGAGGGCGTCGACCCCTATGAGGCGAAGGTGCGCGTCGACCAGCTCACCACCCAGGTGGAGACGGCCTACGCGCTGACCGTGAAGCTGCAGAGCCTCAGCATCCTCAACTACATGCGCTGAGCGCCCCGCTCCGCCCATTCCCCGATCAAGCTGGAGGACACCCATGTATCACAGCTCGTACATCGCCGCGGCCGAGGACGATTGCACCGTCGCGCGAGCAACCGAATGGCGAGCGCTGGACCAGGCGGTCAAGCTGCTCGAAACGGCCCGACCGACTGGATCGGCCTCACGCGAGACGATCGAGGCGATCTCCTTCGTCGGACGTCTCTGGACGCTGCTGATCGAGGATCTCGCGAACTCCGACAACGCGCTCCCTGAGGCGCTGCGCGCCTCGCTCATCTCGATTGGCCTGTTCGCGCTCAAGCAGGGGGAATTGCTGCGCCTCGGCCAGTCCGAGGACTTCGACTCCATCATCGACGTCAACCGGATGATCAGGGACGGCCTGGCGTGAGACAGGAGGTGAGGAAGACGATGAACCTGTCCCTGCGCGCCAACGAGAAGATCTACATCAACGGAGCGATCCTCAAATTCGATCGCAAGGTCAGCCTCGAGCTGCTCAACGACGCGACCTTCCTGCTCGAGAGCCATGTCATCCAGGCCGATGAAACCACGACGCCGCTTCGGCAGCTCTACTTCACCATCCAGGCCATGCTGATCGAGCCCAAGAACAGCGGCGTCATCAAGTTGATGTTCGAGCGCATGCTGATGACGACGGCGCGGATGTTCGAGGACGCGACCGTACTCGCCGGGCTCCAGCACGTCGACCTCCTCGTGACGGAAGACCGCTTCTTCGAGGCGCTCAAGTATTTGCGCGGCCTCTACCCCATCGAGGCCGCCATCCTCGCAAGCTCCGGACAGGCTCCGGCGTCTAAGCTCGACAATGTGGTCCCGACCAAGGCGATCGCAGCCCCGATACTCACTTCACAGGTTGCTTAGGAGGCGATCATGGACGTGGCCAGCACAACCAGCGCGCAGAGCTCGACTGCGAGCACCAGCACGACCAAATCGACCACCTCAAGCGGCATGGCCGACTACAACACCTTCCTGAAGCTGCTGATCGCGCAGGCGAAGAACCAGGATCCGACCAATCCGACGGACCCGGCCCAATATGTCCAGCAATTCGCCGCGCTGTCGCAGGTCGAGCAGTCGGTCTCGACCAATTCGAAGCTCGACCAGATCATCGCGAGCCTCGACAGCCTGAAAACGACGACCACGACCTGAGGAGCACGCCATGAACGAGGCCGATGCGCTCGACATGATGCGCGACGCGGTCTGGGCGGTCATCCTCGGCGCCGGGCCGGCCGTGGGCGCCGCGATGGCGATCGGGATCACGATCGCGCTGATGCAGGCCCTGACCCAGGTGCAGGAGGCCACGCTGACCTTCGTGCCCAAGATCGTCGTCATCCTCGTGGTGATGGCGACCACCGGTTCCTTCACCGGCGCGCAGATCTTCGCCTTCACCGAGCGCGTCTACGGGCGCATCGAGCGCGGATTCTAGAGCGTTGCACCCGCAACCCTTTCCGGCGGCAGGACAAAACTCAGCATGACGATCCAGGACGTCTCATCGGGCAAGGCCGCGACTGTGCCCAACAGCGGACGCGATGTCGGCTTCGCCGTCGGCATCATCGGCATCCTGTCGATCCTGTTCCTGCCGATCCCGGCCTTCGCCATCGACCTCGGGCTCGCCTTCTCGATCTCCCTGTCGGTGCTGATCCTGATGGTCTCGCTCTGGATCCAGAAGCCGCTCGAATTCTCCTCGTTTCCGACGATCCTGCTGGTCGCTACGATGCTGCGGCTCTCCCTCAACATCGCCACGACGCGCGTCATCCTCTCGCATGGCAATGAGGGCTCGAACGCCGCGGGCTACATCATCGACGGCTTCTCGCGCTTCGTCATCGCCGGCGATTTCGTCATCGGGCTGATCGTCTTCATCATCCTGGTCACCGTCAATTTCATCGTGATCACCAAGGGCGCGACCCGCATCGCCGAGGTCGGCGCACGCTTCACACTCGACGCCATTCCCGGCAAGCAGATGGCGATCGACGCCGATCTCTCGGCCGGATTGATCGATGCGCCCGAGGCCCAGAAGCGCCGGCGCGAGCTGGAGGAGGAAAGCTCCTTCTTCGGCTCGATGGACGGCGCCTCGAAATTCGTCCGCGGCGATGCGATCGCGGGCCTGATCATCACCGCCGTCAACATTCTGGGCGGCATCATCATCGGCGTGACGCGTCACGGCATGTCGCTGTCGGAATCCTCCGACGTCTTCGTCAAGCTCGCAGTCGGCGACGGCCTCGTCACGCAGATCCCGGCCCTGATCGTTTCGCTCGCCGCCGGCCTGCTCGTCTCCAAGGGCGGCATGCGCGGCACAGCCGAGCAGGCGATCCTCGGCCAGCTCGGACATTATCCGCGCGCGCTCTTCGTCGCCGCCTTCCTGATGCTGATCCTGGCGCTGGTGCCGGGACTGCCGCTCCTGCCCTTCGCCCTGCTCGGCGGGCTGATGGCCTTCGTCGGCTATACCATTCCCAAGCGCCTGGCGGAGCGCGAGGCGGCCGCCGAGGAGATCCGCGCCATGGAGGCCGAGCAGGCCGTCCATGACAGCAAGGACACGATCAAGGACTCGCTGGCGATCTGCGAGATCGAATTGAGCCTGGGCAAGCAGTTGTCGGCCGAGATGCTGAACGCCCATAGCGAGCTCGCCCATCGCGTCGCCAAGATGCGCAAGAAATTCGCGGCGCAATACGGTTTCGTCGTGCCGGAGATCAAGCTCTCCGACAGCCTGCGCCTGCCGCCCAAGGCCTATGAGTTCCGCATCCACGGCACGGTCGTCGCCTCCGGCGAAATGCGCCCCGGCAGCATGCTGGTCGTCGTCGGCGATGGCCGCCTGCCGGATCTGCCCGGCGAGGAGGTTCGTGAGCCGGCTTTCGGCGTCAAGGCGATGTGGGTCTCCGAGAGCTACGCCAATGAGGTGAAGCGCGAGGGCATGCACCCGGTCGACCGCCTCTCGGTGCTGCTTACCCATCTCAGCGAGACGATCCGCAAGAATCTCGGCCAGCTCCTGTCCTACAAGGACATGCGCGGCCTGCTCGACCGGCTCGGCCCCGAATACAAGAAGCTGCTCGACGAGATCTGCCCGGCGCATATGTCGCTGTCGAGCCTGCAAGCCGTACTGCGTCTGCTGCTGTCGGAACGGGTTTCGATCCGCAACCTGCATCTCATCCTGGAGGTGATCGCCGAGATCGCGCCGCATGTGCGCCGGGCCGAACCGATCGTGGAACATGTGCGCATGCGCATGGCCCAGCAGATCTGCGGCGATCTTGCCGAGGGCGGCGTGCTCAACATGCTGCGGCTGGGCAATCGCTGGGACCTCGCCTTCCATGAAAGCCTCCGGCGCGACGCCAAGGGCGACGTCATCGAATTCGACATCGATCCGCGCCTCATCGAGGAATTCGCCGCCGAGGCGACGACCGCGATCCGCAGCCGGATGGACCAGGCGCAGAACTTCGTCCTGGTCACCAGCCCCGACGCGCGCCCTTACGTCCGCATGATCGTCGAGCGCATCTTCCCGGCGCTGCCCGTCCTCTCCCATGTCGAGATCGCGCGCGGGCTCGAGGTCAACCTGCTGGGCACGATCTCGTGACGCTGGTCACGCCCGAAATCCTGCTGCATGCCTTCCTGATCTTCTGCCGCATCGGCGCATGCCTGATGCTGATGCCGGGTTTCTCCAGCCCGCGCGTGCCGGTGCGGCTGCGCCTGCTCATGGCAGGCGGCATCACCCTGGCCTTGACGCCTTTCGCCTTGCCCGCCTTCGCGGCTCTCAGTGCCGATCCAGGCCCGGCGACGCTGCTGCGGTTCATCGTCTCCGAGACGATGACCGGCGCCCTGATCGGGCTGATGGCCCGCTTCTTCTTCCTCGCCCTGCAGACGATCGCAACCGCGATGGCGACCGCCACGGGGCTTGGACAATTGCCGGGCTTGCCGATCGACGAGGCGGAGGCGTCGGCGCCTTTCGTCACGCTGATCACCATGACCGCGGCGACGCTGATGTTCGTGACGAACCAGCATGCCGAGGTCATCCGGGCGCTGGCCGGCTCCTATGCGCGCATCGCGCCCGGCACCGCATTCGATGCACAAGCCGGCCTGATTCAGCTCGCCGACCGCGCCTCGGACAGCTTCTTCCTGGCTTTGAGGATCGGCAGTCCGTTCATGATCTATGGGGTGGTGGTCAACCTCGCCATCGGATTGATGAACAAGCTCACCCCGCAGATCCCGGTCTATTTCATCTCGCTGCCTTTCGTCATCGCCGGCGGCCTGTTCCTGCTCTATTTCACGGGGCCCGAGGCGCTGCGGCTGTTCATCACGGCTTTCTCCTCCTGGCTCGCGCATGGCTGAACCGAGATGCCGCGCAAGCGCCTGAAATCGATCGAGCGGATACTGGCGATCCAGTCGCGGATCCGTAGCCTCGCCGAATGGCGCCAGAAGGCAATCGAGCGGAAAGCCACCGAGACCAAGGGTGAGGCGCAGGCACTCCTCGCCTCGCTCAATGGTGACGGTCTCGTCGACGGGCTGTTCGCGGATATGACGGCCAAGCGCCTGCACCGGGTCTCGCTGTCGCTCTGGGAGCTGCAGGCCGCCGCCGCCGAGCAAGCAAAGCGCGTCGTCGCGGAAACCGGGCGCGAGAAACAGACCGCGCGCCTCGCCGATCATGTCCGGCGGATCAAGCTTCGCGCCGACCAGGACGATGTATTGGTCGAGATCATCGACAGCATCGAGGGCAAGCGAGCGGCAAGCCTCGAATAAGCCTGCGGGTGCAATCTCCCGGCGTGATCGTTCAATGACCTTGGAAAGGCGACCATGGCGATTTCTCCTCCATCCGACATCGTTCTCGACGTCGCTCTCGCCGCCGATCCGCAGCGTCAGCGCGCAGCTTTCGACCGGCTTGCCCGCATGGCCGTGCCCGGCGCTGCCACCACGCAGTTCGCCTCGGCCGTCGAAGGCGCCGGCGCCGCCCTGCAGGCTCCGGGTTTGGCCAGCGCGCGCGACAAATTCGCCAGTCTGACGCTCACCAAGCCGTCATTTGCCAAACCATCATTTGCCAAGCCGTCTGCCGCAGCAGCAGGCGACCAGAGCGCCACCGCCAAGACGCTGCGCCAATTCGAGGCGCAAGTGATCTCGACCTTCATCGAGCAGATGATGCCGGAGGCCACGACCAACACCTTCGGCAGCGGGCTCTCGGGCGGCGTCTGGCGCTCGATGCTGTCCGAGCAGATCGCCGGCGAGATCGCCAAGACGGGCGGGCTCGGCATCCGCAGCAAGGTCATGGCCGCGCTCGCGGCACGGTCCGGCAACACCGCCGGCGCGGAGCCCGGCACAGTCGTCGCGACGACCCAGAAGAGCTTGGCCCCGACGGCCAGCGCCGGCGCGAGTTCGCGCGACCTCGCCATTCCGCTCACGGTCGAGCGCAAGCTCCTGAACATCACCCGGCCCAGCGCGATCGGCGTAGGTCGAACCTCCACAACCCGACAGGTGTGACGCATCATGAGCGAACAGCAAGACGACATCGCTATCCTCGACCCGCACCCGCTGGCTCAGGACACGCCGGAGGCCTGGGGCTCGACTGGCGCCATCGCGCTCAGGAGCACGAGCCCGGCGGCACCGGAAGCGCCCTCGGAGGCCGGGCGCGCCATGTGGACCGTGCTGGATCATCTCGAACAGGTGCTCGACCACGAGACCTGCGAATTGATGGCGCTCAGGAACGCCGACCTCAACCGCCTCAACGAGACCAAGAGCCGCCTGCTCCTCGACGCCAGCCGCGCCGTGCGGGCGATCAGCAACGAAACCATCGACGGCCCGCTCCTGGCGCGATTGTCGACGCTGCGATTGAAGCTCGAGCACAACCGCCTCGCCATCGCCATGCATCTCGACGCGGTGCGCGAGATCGCCGCCGCCATGGCCACCACTTTGATGGATGCGGATTCGGACGGCACCTACTCCGCCACGGTCACCTCGCAGCTCGCCGCGCCGATGCCCGCCAAAGCGCCCGCGATATGACGACAGCGCGCCTCTTCCTGCTCGGCGCCTGGGTTTGCGGGGTGACCCTGATCTCGGGCCATCTCGCTCTGACCTGGCGGGCCGAACGGGCCCCCGCCACGGAGACCCCCTTCTTCGAGGGGTTGGAATATGAGGAAACCAGCCTGATCCATGTTCCGATCCTGGCCGGCGGCGAGGTCAAGGGCTATGTCGCGGCCCAGTTCGTCTTCACCGCCGACGCCCACACCTTGCGGCAGATGACGGTGAAGCCTCATCCCTTCGTCCGGGACGAGGCGCTGCGCGCGATCTACTCCAATACCCAGATCGATTTCTCGCGGCTGGAGCGGGTCGATATCGACGCGTTGCTGAAAAGCGTGAAGACCAATGTCAACAGCCGCCTCGGCGGCGAGCTGATCAAGGACGTGCTCGTCAAGGAATTCAATTATGTGCGCAGGGAGCAATTGCGCAGCTGAGTTTCGGCCAGAACGCATTCGTCATTGCGAGCGTAGCGAAGCAATCCAGGGGCTCACTTTACGTCCCTCTGGATTGCTTCGCTGCGCTCGCAATGACGTTACGAAAATGCCCTCTCACCCCTGCTGCAACGCGCTCGCCAGATCCTGGAACACGTCGGCGCTCAGCGGCGCGCCCATATCCTGGTGCAGCGCCGTGTAGATGCGCGGCACGAGCGCGATCGCCGTGTCGAGCTCGGCATCGGCTCCGGCCTGGTAGCCGCCCATCAGGCGCAGGTCCCGCGTATCCTCGAAGCGCGCGACGAGGCCCTTCATCCGGGTGGCGAGGACGCGCTGCTCTGGCGTCCAGACATGGTGCGCCAGGCGCGAAACCGAGGACAGCACGTTCACTGCCGGATAGCGGCCCTGATCGGCGATGGCGCGGTCGAGTACGAGATGTCCGTCCAGCGTGCCGCGGATGCTGTCGGCGACGGGGTCGTTATGGTCGTCGCCGTCGATCAGCACCGAGAAGATCCCGGTGATGGCGCCCGCTCCCTCGATGCCCGGGCCGGCCCGTTCGAGGAGCTTGGGCAAGGCACTGAACACGCTTGGCGTATAGCCGCGCGCAACCGCGGGCTCGCCCGCCGCCAGGGCGACGTCGCGCGCGGCATGGGCGAGACGTGTCACCGAATCGATGATGAGCAGGACGTCCTCGCCCTGGTCGCGGAAATATTCCGCCACCGCCATCGCCGTGTTCGGGGCGAGCCGGCGCATCATCGCGCTCTCGTCGCTGGTCGAGACCACCGCGACGGCGTTGGCGCGCATCGCGCCCAAGGTGTCGTCGAGGAATTCACGCACCTCGCGTCCGCGCTCGCCGACGAGCCCGATGACGATCGTGCCGAAGCCCGGCGCCCGCGCCAGCATCGAGAGCAAGGTCGATTTGCCGACGCCGGAGCCGGCGAAAACGCCGATGCGCTGGCCCGCGCAAAGCGGCGTGAACAGGTCGATCACCTTCACGCCCGTGCGGATCGGCCGTGTGACGCGGGCGCGCTTCATCGCTTCCGGCGGCGGCGCGTCGACGCGCATCGCGGTATCGCCAGGCAGCAGCGGCCCGGCCTCGTCGAGCGGCTCGCCGAAGGCGTTGATCACCCGGCCCTTCCAGCTCTGCGCCGGCCGCAGCGTCATCGCCCCGGCGACGCTGGCGCGCGCGCCCAGCCCGACGCCGACGGTGGTGGCGAACGGCTTGACCAGCACGCCGTCCCGGTCGATGCGGATGGCCTCGCCGAATTCCTCCCGCCCATTCGCGGAGAGCGCGATGCGTTCGCCCAGCCGGACGAAGCGGGAGAGCCCCGCGACGCGCACCGCAGCCGGCGTGACTTCGCTGACCGCGCCGCTGATCCGCACCAGTTCATGCGTTTGCGGCCCACCGGCGACGGCTTGTTCGAGACGGGCGAGCGCGTTCATCGCAATCCTGTGCAGAGGGGCGAAAGGGTCAGAGCGTTTTCGAGCGAAGTGGATACCGGTTCGCGCCGGGAAAACGCGTTAAAACAAGGGTCTGGAGCTATTGAACGATCCAATCGGATCCGGAAGTTTCTCCAGGTCCGGCCGGCGGTCAGTTGGTCTCACCGAGCGAGCGGATGGCGCCGTCGACGGACTTTTCACCCTTGTCGATCGCATTCGCGGCGCTCTCGAAGGCGCGCGTCACCATGATCAGTTTCGCCATCTCGCGGATGGGATTGACGTTGGAACCTTCGACAAAGCCCTGGCGGACACCATTGGTGACGAAATCGAGGATGGGCGTCGCCGCCTTGTCGGGGATCACGCCGGAATTCTCGTAGCGTTGCAGCTTCGCATTGGGGTCGATCGTGAACAGGCCGAGCGCTCCGACCTGCTGGTTGCCCTGCCAGATCATGCCGTCCTTGGCGATCACGGGCGGGCCGCCCTCCGGGTCAAGCAGCATCGGCGAACCGCCGGCATCGAGGACCGGATAATTCGAATGCGTCTGCAATTCGCCCTGGGCCGTGATCTTCATGCGGCCGTCGCGCGTATAGACCGTGCCGGCCGGCGTCGAGATGGCGAGGAAGCCGTCGCCTTCCACCGCCACGTCGAGCGGGTTCCCGGTCTTGTCGACGCCACCCTGCATCCGGTTGATGAAGCTCTCGCCCTCCGAGGCGAAGTTGACGCCGTCGGGCCCCTTCTTCGACAGGAAGGTGCTGAACTTGACCTCCTCGGCGCGATAGCCGGCAGTGTTCATGTTCGCGACGTTGCGGGCGAGCGTCTCCATCCGCTTTTCCAGGACGAGCTGGGCCGAGAGGCCGACATAGATGGCGGACTGCATGGTCAGATGCCTCCAAGGCGAAGTTTCTGCAGGCTCGCCAGCACGTCCTGGCCAATCAAGGCGGAGGAGGGTTGGCTGAAGAGCAGCATGGTCGGGTTCGAGGAAGCGCCGCTCTCCGCACCCGCCAGGCTGGTGAAGCGCTGCATGAAGCGCTTGAGCCCATCCGGATCCTGCAGTGACTTGAGGTCGAGCTTCTTCTCGATCATCGCCGCCTGCTTGTCGATCGGCATCGCGGAGGTCTCCGCGGGGATGCCGAGCGCCGTCTGGACGACCTTCAACAGGGCGGCATCCGCCAGGATCTGGTAGGCGGTCTTGATCGTTGGCGCCTTGCGTTCAAAATAGAGCGCGAGACGAACATTGTCATCGCTGGCGCCCGCATCCTGCTCGAGCCTCTGGCGCGTGTATTTCTCGATCGTGGTCTTCGTCTGGTCGCTTCTGACGGCCGCGTTGTGGCGATCGACCGTCTGCTGCATCATGGCCTTGTCGCTGGTTGCTTTTGAGCCCTTATCGGCAAAATCGAAGGCCTTCAGGAAGGCGCGAAACTGCTTGTCGATCGCCGGATCGTCGAAGTGAAGCGGCGAATCCTTTCCGAGATGGAGCGCCTGGGTTACGGCTTCCTTCTCCTTTGGCGTGTCGACGATGGACTCCAGGCCGAACGCCTTGATCGCGTAATCGAACATGCGCGAGGCGCTTTTGTCCGTGAAGCTGGTAACCGTCTTCACCTTGCCGATATTGGTCTGGAAATAGGTCGTGTCGGCTGTCTCGGTTGAAAAATCGAATGCCGCCGCCAGTTCACGATAGCGCGGGTCCGTGAGCTTGTTGGCGAAGCTGTCGGAATCCTTGACCCCACCTGCGAGGACTTTGCGCATGAAGGCCTTGGCATAGGCCATGTCACCCAGGCCGAAGGCCTCCACTGCATAGCGGTAGAGCCGATCGTCCTTCATGAAGTCGTCGAGCGTCTTCACCTTGGCGATGTTCTTCTCGAAATAGGCTGAATCATTGGCGACCTCAGGCTTTGCCGCCGTCCGCGCGAGCGACTGAGTCAGGTTCCGCGTCACCGCCTGATAAGCGATCATCGTCGTGGTCATCGGCGCCTCCGCAGCAACGGGGTTATTGCGATCTTCACCGATCACGGTCCCGCGCAAGGCTTGCGCGGACCTGACCGAGATGAGCGCGCCGGTTTCAGCCTCACGCAAGCCACCTCGTCTACTCCTCGCCATGTAGATTTCGAGAAGGAGCGACGCGTTGAGCGTACTGATCGGACTGACGATAGCAGTGGGTTCGCTGATCGGTGGTTTTGCCGCCATGGGCGGGCACGTCGCCGTGCTCTGGCAGCCATGGGAGCTCGTCATCATCCTGGGAACCGCGATCGGAACCTATATCATCGCTAACCCGATGAAGACCGTCTCCGATACCGGCGCGGCGGTGACGGAAGCTCTGCGAAACGCCGTGCCGAGCCAGGCGCATTACTTCGAGATCCTCGGCGTCCTCTATGCGTTGATGCGCGAATTGCGCAACAAGGGCCGCGCCGAGGTCGAGGCGCATGTCGAGGCTCCCGCTGAATCCGCGCTCTTTGCGAATGCGCCCAGCGTCCTGGCGGACGCCAGGCTGACGACCTTCATCTGCGATTATTTCCGCCTGGTCATCGTCGGCAAGGCGCAGGCCCATGAGGTCGAGGCCCTCCTTGACGAGGAGATCACGAGCCAGCTCCAGGACAGCCTGAAGCCCTATTACGCGCTGGGCATGGTGTCGGAGGCCCTGCCCGCGCTGGGCATCGTTGCCGCCGTCCTGGGCGTGATCAAGGCCATGGGCGCGATCGACCAGTCACCGGCCCTGCTCGGCGGCTTCATCGGGGCAGCGCTCGTCGGCACCTTCGCCGGTATCTTCTTCTCCTACGCGGTGATCGGGCCGATCGCCCAGAAGATCAAGACGACGCGGGAGAAGCAGGCGCGGGTCTACATCGTCGTCAAGCAGACCATCCTCGCCTTCATCGGCGGCGCCGCCCCTCAGGTCGCGCTCGAATATGGCCGCAAGGTCATCTCGGCCAGCGAGAGGCCCTCGATCGACGAGGTCGAGGACAAGACGATCAGCGCAGCTCCGCCGCGCGGCGCTGCCGCCGTCGCCACAGCCGCCAACGACCGTCCCCAGCAGGAAGCCGCCTGACATGAGCACAGCTGCACAGCCCCTCCGCGAGGACAAGCTGCTCGACTCGACGGGCATCTCGATCGACCGGCTGCCGATGCTGCAGATGGTCTTCGACCGGCTCGCGACGAGCTGCGCCGACGCGGTGCGGCAGATGTCCTCCTCGCCGGCCTATTTCTCGCTCGCCGGCGTCCAGAGCCAGCGCATCGGCGACGCGCTCAACGCCCATGCCTACAACGCCATCGCCGGCATCTTCCATGCGCGCGAATGGGATTCGCGCATCCTGATCGGCTTCGACCGCGATTTCATCTTCACCCTGCTGGAGGTGATGTTCGGGGCCGATGGCAGCGAGGCGCCGTTCAAATACGAGCCCGACTTCCCCGATGACGAGCGCCCCTACACCAATATCGAGATCCAGGTGGCCCAGGCGCTGTTCGAACTCGCGGCCCGCAATCTGAAGAGCGCCTTCGCCCCGGTCTGCGACGTTTCCTTCGATTTCGAGCGCGTCGAGACGCGCATGTACTTCGCCACGATCGGCAGCCGCAGCAACCTCGCCGTCAAGGCCCAGTTCCTGGTCCAGGGCCTCGACAATTGCGGCCAGATGTTCGTCGTCATCCCGCAGACCGCGCTGAACCCGATCCGCCAGAACCTGGCCCATGTCCATTCCGGCCAGTCCACCGCCCGGGACCCGCGCTGGACCAAGCAGATCCGCTCCGAGGTGCAAAGGACCGAGGTCAAGCTCTCGGCGATCCTCGAGGAGCGCGCCATGACGCTGGGCGAGATCGGCTCGCTGCAGATCGGGCAGGTGATCGAGCTGCAGGCCTCGCCGCAATCCAAGATCCAGCTCCAATGCAATGACGAGACCGTCTTCTGGTGCCAGCTCGGGCAGCGCAACGGCTCCTATGTGCTGCGCATCCAGGACCACGCCAACGAGGAACAGGAGTTTCTAGATGACCTTCTATCTCGGTGAAGTCGTACTCTTCGCGGCGCTGCTGCTCACCAGCCTCCAGGTCCTGCGGATGCGCAGCGAGCTCAAGCGCATGCGCAGCTTCCATGCCGAATTCCAGAGCGTCTTCCTCCAGACCGAGGCGGCGCTGGGCGCGATCCAGTCCACCGTCCGCGATCTCCAGGCCAGCGGCCGCGAGGTCGTCGAGGAGCTCGGACAGCGGATCGACACGGGCTGCAATCTCCTGCGCGAGCTGAAATCGGCCAACACGCGCGCCGAGCGCATCTCGCCCCGCGCGAGCCGAGACGCCAACGCCGCCTGAAATGCCTTCATCCCCGCTGCCGGATGCGACCGGCAGAGCGTTCCCATAGTCTCCGGAGAACCCCATGACGAAGCCCAACAAATCCGTGAAGCTGCCCGAGCTGACGTCGGAGGACATGCCCGCCGGCGTGGCGGAGGCGGAAACCGAGAACGCCTCGGCCACGGCGGACGGAACGGCCGGAGCCGTCACCGAGGCGAATGAGATGCTCAATCTCGACGCCGTCATGCGCATTCCCGTGAATATCCAGGTCGTGCTGGGCAGTGCCACCATGCAGGTCGCCAATCTGATGAAGCTTCGCCGCGGCGCCGTCGTGCAGCTCGACCATCGCGTCGGCGAACCGGTCGATGTCGTCGTGAACGGGCGGATCGTCGCGCGAGGCGAGGTCGTGATCGTCGAGGACGACAACAGCCGCTTCGGTGTCTCGCTCACCGAGATCGTCGGCGTCCAAGCCAAGTTCGAAGCGTGAGTGGCAAGTTCGAAGCGTGAGTGGATCATGTCGATGACGGGGACTGCGAAGGACAACAGGGCGAACGCCACGCCAGCCATCGTCCCGGCGGGTGACGGGCTCAGCGGAGCGCAGAAGGCGGCCGTCCTGGTCCTGGCCATGGGCAAGCCCCTCGCCGGGCGGATGCTGAAGCATTTCGAGCCCGGCGAGATCCGCCTGCTGATGCGCTGCGCCGCCGAGCTCGGACCGGTCCCGGCCGACAATATCGCGATGCTGGTGGAAGAGTTCAGCGATCGCTTTTCCAGCGGCGTGAACCTGGTCGGCTCGCCGCGCGAGGTCCAAAAGCTCTTGACCGGCATGCTGCCCGCCGAGGAGATCACCGAGATCATCGGCGAGACGGCGGATGCGGCGAACCGCTCGATCTGGGACCGCGTCTCGATGATGTCGGAAAGCGTGCTGGCGGGCTATCTCGCCAAGGAGCATCCGCAAACCATCGCCTTCATCCTGTCCAAGCTCAGCCCGTCCTGCGCCTCGCGGATCATGACGCAATGGCCGGCCGGCCAGCGCCACGAGCTGATGCGCCGGATGCTGAACCTCAAGCCCGTGGCGGAGCAGCCGGGCGCGATCGTCGAGAAGGCGCTCTATGAAGGCTTCACCCTGAACCTGGCGCGCAACAAGGGCGCCGACACCCATGCCCGCATGGCCGACATCCTCAACAAGATGGACAGCCAGGACATGGAGGAGGCGCTCGACAGCCTGCAGCGCGTGCGCCCGGAATCGGCCGAGATGCTGAAGGGGCTGCTGTTCGTCTTCGAGGACATCGTCAAGCTCTCGCCGCGCGACCGCATGGCGATCTTCGACCAGGTCCCGACCGACCGCCTCGTCCTGGCGCTCAAGGGAACCGAGACCCTGTTTCGGGAGCAGATCCTGTCCTCCCTGGCGACGCGCGCGCGCCGCATCGTGCAGCAGGATCTCGAGAACGGCGAGCCGGCCCTGCAGCGCGACGTCATCGAGGCGCGCCGCGCCATCACCGACATCGCGCTCGACATGGCGGGCCGCGGCGAGATCGAGCTCAATTCGGAGCGCGAGGACGGCGCTTACTTCCAATGAGACGGTGACCGGCGTTGTCCGAGCAAGACCAGGAAAGCAAGACCGAGGAGGCCTCCGAGAAGAAGATTCGGGACGCTGTCGAGCGTGGCAACACGCCCTCCTCGAAGGAGGCGCCGATCTTCGCCAGCATCGCCGCAACCTTGATCGCAAGCGTCTTCCTGATCCGCGCCAGCGGCGGCGAGCTCGCACGCTTCCTCTCGAACTTCCTCAGCGATCCCGCCGGCTTCGACATCTCGACGAACAAGAACGCGACGACGCTCCTGGTCTATGTCGCCGTTCAGGCCAGCCTCTTCGTCGGGCCGATCCTGCTGCTCTTCATGGTCTTCGGCCTGAGCGCCTCGTTCCTGCAGCACGCGCCGCAGTTCTCGCTGGAACGGATCAGCCCGCAATGGTCGCGCATCTCTCCCGGGAAGGGCTGGTCGCGCATCGCCGGGGCGCAAGGCCTGATGGAATTCGGAAAGTCGCTGGCCAAATTCGCCGCCATCGCGGTGACGACCTGGCTGATCCTCAAATCGGACAAGAACACGGTGGTGACGGCGATGCTGCAGGACCCAAGCACGATTCCGGAACTGGTCCTCACCATCGCGACCAGGCTGCTGTCGGCGGCTTGCGTCGCGACGATCGTGATCGTCGCCGCCGACCTCGTCTGGACGCAGAAATCCTGGCGCCGCTCGCTGCGGATGACGAAGCAGGAGATCAAGGACGAGCACAAGCAGGCCGAGGGCGACCCGATCCTGAAATCGCGCCGGCTCTCGCTGGCCCGCGACCGCGCCAGAAGCCGCATGATGGCCGCCGTGCCGCGCGCTACGATGCTCATCGCCAACCCGACCCATTACGCGGTGGCGCTGCGCTATGTGCCCGAGGAAGGCGGCGCGCCGCTGGTGCTCGCCAAGGGCATCGACTTGATCGCCCTGAAGATCCGCGAGATCGCCGAGGCCAACGACATTCCGGTGATCGAGGACCGCGTCCTGGCGCGCTCGCTCCATGCCGGCGTGCAGATCGACCAGATGATCCCGCCGGAGTTCTACAAGGTCGTCGCCGAGCTGCTGTGCCTGGTCTATGCCCGCAAGGTAGCCTGAGCGACCAGCCTATAGCTGATCAGGCACCCAATAAAGCGCGTCATCCCAGAGCAGGATGCGAAAAAGTGGGAACCCGTTTTTTCGCATCAATCCTGCTCTAACTCCTTGATGAGAGCCGGCACTACCTTGCACTCCCGCCGGGATGACAGCGCCTCCCCGGCAGCAATCACCACATCTGCACTCGGCTCGAAAATCCTCCGCAATCCGGTAAGCTCCACGCAAGCTTCCGCAGGCTAAGGTCACGGCATGGCAGGTTGACCTGATGGGCGCGTCCCACATCGTCGAAGGCATGATGCCGCCCTGCCATACCGGTTAAAGTCCGGAATGTTCCCCATCATTCATCGATAGAGGAACAGAAACCATGACCAGCCTTCTCACGAACTCCTCGGCCATGACCGCGTTGCAGACGCTGTCCATGACCAACAAGAACCTCGCCACCACGCAGAACCGCATCGCCACCGGCCAGCGCGTCTCCACCGCTTCGGACAACGCCGCTTACTGGTCGATCGCCACCACCATGCGCTCGGACAACAAGGCTCTCGGCGCCGTCAAGGACGCTCTCGGCCTGGGCGCTGCGACCATCGACACGATGTATACCGGCCTCAACGGTACGGTCGACGTCGTCTCGGAGATCAAGGCCAAGCTCGTCGCCGCCCGTACCCCCGGCGTCGACCGCGACAAGATCCAGAGCGAAATCACCGAACTCCAGAAGCAGCTCAAGAACACCGGCGACTCCGCTGTGTTCAACGGCGAGAACTGGATCTCCGTCGACTCCGCTTCGGCAAGCTACAACTCGACGAAGTCGGTCGTCTCGTCCTTCTCCCGCGCCGGTGGCGTGGTCCAGATCGACACGGTGACCGTCGACCTCGAGGCGATCAAGCTCTACGACAGCAAGGCGGATGCGACCCCGGCGACCAACGTGGTCACCGGCGCCAGCACCGGCACCTTTGTCGCCGCGGCCGGCAACATCACCGTCCAGGTCGGCACTGGCGCCACGTTGAACGTTGCCACGACGGCGACCTCGACGCTGGACAGCATCGCCAAGGACATCATGAAGCTTGGCATCGAGGGGCTGACCGTCGCTGTCGACACGGCAGGCGGGCAGCTGGAATTCGCCAACCGTAACGCCCAAGGCGTCACGATCACCCTGAACAGTGGTCTGACGGCACCTGCCGCGCTGGCGACGGCTCCGGCGACGCAGACCGGCAAGGGCATCCTCGACAAGTCCTATGATGCCTATAACGGGACGGCGTGGGAAACCTTCAGCGTCAACGATCTCGACATCTCGGCGCTGACCGACAACGCCGCCGACCTCGCGAAGCTCGAGACCTATATCTCGGCCGTCGACGATGCTCTGGGTGACATTACCGATGCCGCCACCAATCTGGGCGCCATCAAGAACCGCATCGGCCTTCAGCAGGACTTCGTGCAGGCCCTGACCGACTCGCTCGATCGCGGTGTCGGCCAGCTCGTCGACGCCGACATGAATGCCGAATCGACCCGTCTCCAGGCTCTGCAGACGCAGCAGCAGCTCGGCATCCAGGCGCTGTCGATCGCCAACTCCGGCAGCCAGAGCATCCTCTCGCTGTTCCGCAGCTGACGCCTCCGCGCCACCGCCGACGCCAACGGGCCACGCTCCTCACGGAGCGTGGCCTTTTCGTTGCGCGACACAATGCTCGCGCAAGGCTGGCGAAGAATACTTCCGTCATAACCTCCGAAGCTCGAAGGAACGACGATGCCGGGTCGGCAATACGCTGAAGAGATTTGGCTCAACCTCCAGCAGCTCGGGCATAAACGCCTCGCAGCGCTCGCAGCGATCGGGCTGTTCGTTTTCGGCGCGATCGGCGCCAGCGCCTATTATCTCAGCCGGCCGGAGATGTCGGTCCTCTACAGCGGCCTCCAGCGCGAGGACGTCAACCGCATCGGCGCCGCCCTCCAGGAGGCCGGGGTCGTCTTCGACGTCAACGCTGAAGGGTCGCAGATCCTGGTCAAGCCGTCGCAGGCCGGCCAGGCGCGCATGCTGCTCGCCGAGAAGGGCCTGCCGCGCAGCACCAGCGGCGGCTACGAGCTCTTCGACAAGCTCGGCTCGCTCGGGCTGACCTCCTTCATGCAGGAGATCACCCGCGTGCGCGCGCTGGAAGGCGAGCTCGCGCGCACGATCCAGCTCATGCGCGGCGTCAAGGCGGCAAGCGTGCATCTCGTCCTGGCCGATAAGGGCTCCTTCCGCCGCGACCAGCAGCCGGCCTCGGCCAGCGTCGTGGTGCGTACGGAGAGCTCGGGCGCCGGCAACATCGCCCAGGCCGTGCGCCATCTCGTCGCCTCCGCGGTGCCCGGCCTCACCACCGAGAAGGTAACGGTGCTGAACACCGACGGCACCGTGCTCGCCGCCGGCGGCGAACCCGGCCAGATGCAGGCGGGCAAGCTCGCCGGGCTGCAGCAGACCGTCAATCGCGAGGTCCAGGACAATGTCCGCAAGGCGCTGACCCCCTATCTCGGCCTGGAGAATTTCGAGATCAGCGTCGCAACCGACCTGAACACCGACCGCAAGGAGACCAGCGAGACCGTCTTCAACCCCGATTCCAAGGTCGAGCGCTCGGTCCGCGTGGTGCGCGAGAACGACACCTCGCAGAATGCCGCAACCCAGGAGCCGACCACGGTCGAGCAGAACGTTCCCGAGCGCGCGGTGCGCGCCGATGGCGGCCAGCGCTCCAGCGAGGAGAAGCAGCGCCGCGAGGAGCTGACGAATTACGAGATCTCCTCGAAGAAGACGCAGACGATCAGCGACGGCTACTCGATCGCGAAGATGTCGATCGCAGTGCTGATAAACCGGCCGCGCCTGGTCGAATCGCTCGGGGCCGCGCCCACGCAGGAGCAGATCGACCAGCGGCTCGACGAGGTCAGGCAGGTCGTCAGCTCGGCCGCCGGCATCAGCAATCAGCGCGGCGACAACATCAAGGTGCTGGCCGTCGACTTCCTGCAAGGCAGCCGCACGCTCGAGCCCGCCGCGCCCATCGGCATCGGCGAGGCGCTGCTGCGCCAGTCCGGGACGCTGATCAACGCGGTCACGATCCTGGCCCTGGCGGCGCTGATCATCTGGTTCGGCCTGCGGCCCTCGATCGGCGCCCTGCTCAAGCGCCCCGAGCCCGCGCCGGTCATCGCCTCGGTCACGACCGGCGACAGCCCGGCCCAGATCGCGGGGCCCGAGCTCGGCCTTAACCTGATCGGCGATCTCACCCAGGCCTCGCAGCGCTCGCCGCTGAAGAAGCTGGAGCAGCTCATCGACTTCGATGAGGCGCAGGCGGCCGCCGTCCTCAAGCAGTGGATCCAGGAAGGAGCGCGCGCGTGAAGCACCTTCCCGCCAGCGATTTCATCCCGAGCTTCGACATTGAGGAGATCAACCCCCCGGACGTCACGGCCGAGAGCGCAGCCACTGAGCACGCCGCGGTCGAATTGCCACCCTTCCTGCTCAAGCTGCCGCGCGAACCGGCTCCCGATCTCGCTCAGATCTTCGAGGATGGCCGCCAGGCCGGCCTCGTCGAGGGACGCATTGAGGCCGAGAAGCAGATAGCAACGTTGCGCCAGGAGGCCGCCGCGACGCTGGACGGCGAGCGCCGGAGCTGGTCCGACGATGTCGCCAGCCGGCTGGAGGCGGAGCTTCCCAAGGCGCTCGAGGCGCTCGGCGAGACCTTGTCCGACACGGTCGGCCGCCTGCTGCGCCCGTTCCTGGAGGCGGAGCTGAGGGATGCCGCGAGCCGGGCGCTGATCGAGCAGATCACGCCGCTGCTCGCCGGAAGCGACGGCTCGCTCATCCGCATCAGCGGTCCAGCCCGCCTCCTGACGACGCTGCGCTCAGTCTTCCCGGAAGGCCGGGCGGTGGAATTCGCTGAGAGCGACGCAGTCGAGGTCGCCATCGTGACGCAGGACACCGTCATCGAGACCCGGATCGAAGCCTGGGTCGCCCGGCTTGAGGGCAAGGGCCCCGACCGCCGGCGCCGCCGATCCGACCCTCTCGGCCCAGCAACGAAACGGAACGCGTGAGCATGAGCAAGGACCAGCCGGACATCATCATCGTCCGCCGCTCCGCAGGGAGGGTCGCAGACCAGCCCAAGACCGGCGTCTGGAAGATTGCCCATGCCGACTTCATGACGGCGATGATGGCGCTGTTCCTGGTGCTCTGGCTGGTGAACTCCACGAACCGCGAAACCCGCTCGCGCGTCGCGCAGTATTTCAACCCGATCCGGCTCTCGGACACGACCGCCGACCGCAAGGGCGTGCGCAATCCCCAGGATGCCGACCCCGGCGAAGCCGAGCACGCCATCCGCCATGAAGGCCACGAGATCGGGGCGGCCGGCTCCGGCTCCGAACGCCGCCCGAGCATCCCGGCTAAGGATCCGAGGCAGGGTGCGGCGGGTTTCGAGGATCCTTACGCGGTCCTGGCCGAGGTCGCAGCGAGCAAGGCCGAGCCGAGGGCGGACAAGGCCCTGCCCCAGCCCCTGGCCGCGACGGGTGCGCCCGGCGTGAGGGGCGACGAGGCACCGCGCGACCCGTTCGACCCGAATTTCTGGCGTCAGGCGCTGCAGGGCGACCCCGCCACCAAGCCGGACACCAGAGCGGTCGCGACCGTCCCGCCGACAACTGCCCCGCCCGCGCCTCAGCCCGTGCCGATTGCCCCGGCACTGAGGCGGACGGAGCCGGAAACCGCCCCGGTTCTCGCCCAGGCGAAGGAGGCCGGCGCAGAGCAGTTGGGAGCCGTCGCCACCTCCGGCCCGGCGGCGCTGCCGATGAGCCCGCGCAACATCGCCCGGCCGGAGCCGGCCCTGAGCGTCAAGCCCGGCGCCGAGCAGAGCCCCGCCGACACCGCCGTCGCCAAGGCGATCGCCGCTGCGATCGCAGGCGGCAAGGAGGACGGCCTGCGCCGCGACAGCCCCCAGGTCGATGTCCGCCAGACCGATGAGGGCCTGCTGATCAGCCTGACCGACGATGCCAATTTCGGGATGTTCGCGATCGGCTCGGCCGACCCGCATCAGGAGACGGTCAAGGCCATGCAGCGCATCGCCTCCGTCCTGAACAAGCGCGAGGGTGCGATCATCATCCGCGGCCATACCGATGGGCGGCTCTTCCGCGGCCGGCAGAACGACAATTGGCGGCTCTCGACCGCTCGCGCCCATGCCGCGCAGGACCTGCTGATCCAGGGCGGCATCGACGAGGCCCGCATCGAGCATGTCGAGGGCTATGCCAGCCGCAAGCCGCGCGCGACCGATCCCAACGCAGCGGAAAACCGCCGGATCGAAATCCTCGTCAGAGAGAAGCGGGCATGAGGCGCATCGCACGAGGCCTGTGGATCGCGTCCGCGATCTGCCTAGCGACGTCGCCGGCATGGGCCCAGGCCGAGGCCGCCCCGGTCGAGGGCCCCCAGCCCTATCAGATCGTGCGAACCTTGCAGTCGCTTCAGAATGAGGCGGCGGCCGGCAGCAAGGCCGCCCATGCGGCGCAGGCCAGGCTGCTGCTGGATGTCGAGCAGCCCTTGCTGCAGCAACCGCCGGAGATCTGGGCCGATCCGCGCAACACCCGCGCGGTCGTGCAATATGTGCTGAGTGGCGGCCAGCCCACCGTGCTGCGCGAATTGCTCGCACGCGGCGAACCCGTCGGCCTGCCGCAGGGCCTGGCCGAGGGCGCACTGGCCTATGTCACTGGCGACAGCGCCAAGGCGCGCACGCTGCTGCTGCCGCTCGACCCCGCGACCCTGCACGAAACGCTCGCCGGCCACCTCGCGCTCATCCAGGCCAGCCTGATCATGCGCAGCGACCAGAAGCGCGCACTGGAATTGCTCGACCAGGCTCGCCTGCTCGCTCCGGGTTCGCTGGTGGAGGAAGGCGCACTGCGCCGCGCGGTCTTCATCGCGGCCGAGATCAACGAGCTGGACCGCCTGGAAAAGGCGACCGCGCAATATATCCGCCGCTTCGACCGCTCGGTCTACGCCGAGAATTTCCGCCAGAGCTTCGCGACCGGACTGATCCGCTTCGATATCGGCCGCGATGCCGACAAGTTTCCCCGGCTCGTCGCCACGCTGCAGGCCTTCGACCGCGAGCAGCAGCGCGCCGTCCTGCTGATCATCGCGCGTGACGCCCTGCTCAAGGGCCGTTTCGAACAGGCGCGCCGCGCCGCCGACGAGGCGGCCAGGCTGCCGGGCGCCACCCCCGACACGGCCGCCCGCACCTCGCTCTACGCCGCCGCCGCGCGCATCGCGGTCGACCGTGCCGACGGCGCGCTCGTCACGCTGAAGACGATCGACCCGGCCCGCTTGCCTCCCGCCGAGACCGAGATCCTGCAGACGGCCCTGCGCGTCGCCTCGCATATCGTCGATGCGCCGGCCCGCCCCACCACGACGCCGAACGCCGAGTCCGAGCCCGCCGGCATCGACCCCGGCATGAAGCGGCTCGTGACCATGGCGGAGAGAAGCCTGCGTGAATCGCAAGCCCTGCTCGATCCTCCGCCGAAGGCAAGGAAAACGCCATGAGCAGCCTCGAAACGCCAGCCCTTCCACAGGCCCGCACCGCCGCGAATACGACCGGCAAGGATGCCAAGGCGCGAGGCGGGATCGGCGGGCGCGAGGAGCGGGGTTCCGCCTTTCGCGCCCTGCTCCAGAGCGTCACCAACACGGCGCCGCAGGGAAAGCTCGCCCCCGCCGAGAAGGGCGCGGAAGTGGCCTTCGCGGAATCGGGCGAGGATAGCGCCGCAGCCGGGCCCGACGTGACCGCCGCGGCAGCCACGCCGCCGCAGCCGGAAGCCGCAACCTCGCCGGATGCGGCGGCGCGGCTGCTGCTGGGCGCCCTGCAGACCCCTGCCCGCGACGCTCCGGAGCCGCGCAAGGAACCGACCAGGCGCGACGCCTCGCTCGCCAGCTTGAGCAGCGCCCTGGCGCAGGCCGGTCGAATGGCCGGCGCCGACACCGCCAAGGGCACCGCCCGACAGCTCGCCGCAGAGCAGGGCCCCGCCATGCCGAGCGACGATGAGCCCGGCCCGGATCTGCCGGGGTCGACGGCCTTGTCCCAGCTCAATGACCTGATCGACGACAAGGCCGGCGCCACCGAAGCCATGAAGGACGACGGCCAGCCGGCAAAACCGCTCTCCATCAGCATCACGCGCCAGGAGACCTATCTGCCGCCGGTCATGCGACTGTCGCCGTTCCAGCAAGTGGTCGAGCCGATCAGGCAGGCAGCCGTCGATCTGGCCGCCTCGCGCGCCGAGGCCGTGCCGGAGCTCGGATCGGACAAGCCGAACGAAATCTCCGCGCCCACCAAGATCCTCCATATCGAACTGCGCCCGGTCGAGCTCGGCAGCATCACCGTCAAGCTGCGGCTGTCGCAGGGCGGCATGGAGATCCGGCTCGAAGCCAGTCGCGCCGAGACGGCGCAGATGCTCGCCAATGACAAGGATGCCTTGCGCGAGGTCATCAAGGCGAGCGGCTATTCGATTGACGCCGTCTCCGTGGAAACGGTCCACATCGATGCCCCGGCCTCGGACCGCCAGGCCGGACAGGGCAACGCCTCCAACGAGCGCCCGGGCGGGCGCGACGGAGACGGGCGCGGCTTCGATCAATCCCGACAGGGCGAACACCGGCAGGAACCGCGCCAGCGCGGCTGGGTTGCCGACATCGCCTCCAGCAAGGACGAATCCCATGACCTGGATGATGCCCGCAGCAAGGGCCGCGATCCCTCGCGCTATCTTTAGCCTGCTCGCTGTCTTTAGCCTGGCCTCGCCGGCGGAAGCACAGACCGTCTGCGAGGAGCACATGATCCGCGTCGCCAAGGCTTACGACATTCCTGTCGGCGTGCTCTATTCGGTCGGCCTCACCGAGAGCGGCCGGCGCAGCTCGCTGCAGCCCTATGCGCTCAACATCCAGGGCCGGCCCTTCTTCGGCGCGACCAAGGAAGAGGCCCTGAGCGCCTTCAACGCGGCCCGCGCCGAGGGCAAGAAGCTGATCGATATCGGCTGCATGCAGATCAACCACCATTACCACCGCGATCAGTTCCCCAGCCTCGACGCGATGTTCGAGCCGGGGCTGAATGTCGAATATTCCGCAAAATTCCTGAAGCGCCTGAAGGCGCGCCATGACAGCTGGACCATGGCGGTCGCCCGCTACCACGCCGGGCCCAACAACAATCCAGCCCAGCAGCGCTATGTCTGCACCGTCATCCGCAACATGGTCGCGACCGGTTTCGGCCAATGGACCGACAAGGCCAGAGCCTTCTGCGGTTGAAAAAAACGTTTTGCGGGTAAGGCCGGTCAGCGCCGCGCGAAGAGCGCCAGGCCAATGACGCCCATGGCGAAGGTCGCAGCGCCCGTCGCCGTGATCATTACGCCGACCCCGAACTGGCCAAACAGGATGGGCGCCGCGAGATAGCCGATCAGCGAACCGGCGAAGACGGCGCACATCAGCAAGCGATAGACCTGCGACAGGCGCTGCGGCGGAAAATCATGCTGCATGATGTGGAGCAAGGCGAGGTTCTCGAGCGGCCCGTTGATGGCGGCAAAGGCGGCGAACGCCATCAGCCAGGCGCGGTCGGGCGCGAAAGGCAGCAGCATGACGCCGGCACCGAAGATCAATTTCGAGCCGACGAGCCATAGCGCGGGGCGTTGCGGGCGCAGGCTCGCCAGGACGAGGTTCGCACCGAGATTGCCCAGCCCATAGGCGGTCATCATCAGGCTGTAATCCGTGAGCGGGTCGGTGCTGGTCGCGCGCAGATACAAGGCCATGCCGAGCAGGACGCCCATCGACCAGCCGATATTGCCGACGAAATCGGCGATCAGGCCGTAGCGCATGACGGCGTGTCCGTGCACCGCGCGGAGGCCTCCCGACAGCGCGTCGATCACCGCAGCCAAACCCCGTCCGGTCGAGGTCGGCGGAATCTCGACGCCTTTCAGGCTGCGCCCAACGCCGATCGCCGAGAGCAGGAAGCCCGCCGCCGTGATCGTGAAGAACTGCCCGATCGGCACGATGCCGTTGACCAGCGCGATCAGGCTCGGGCCGAGGATGCGCGCCATGCGCCGCGTCGCATCGAACAGACCGTTGACCGCATGGCGCAAGCGCGGTTCGGGCGCCAGCACCGGAAGCGTGCCCTGCAGTGCCGGATCGAAGGCCGAGGTCGCCAGCGCCACGAGCCCGGCAATGATCGCAAGCAGCGGCAGGCTCATCAGGCCGAGCATGCCGGCCACGGACAGGACGACCAGCAGCAGCGCCCGGATCAGGCTGGTCGCGATCATCGTCGTCTTGAAGCGCCAACGATCGGTCAGGACGCCGCCGAACAGGCTACCAGCGAGCAGCGCTCCCGCCTGCAGCGCCGAGATGTAGCCGGCATCGCGCCCGATCAGCGCGGTCGCGATCCACACCACCGCGACCATGTAGAACTCGGCCCCGGTCGCGGAGAACAATTGGCTGCCCCACAGCAAGGCGATGCGGCGCTCCGCGAGCGGCTTGAAGACGAGCATGGAATGGCCTTGGCAGCGTGGGGCCGCGAGGTTTACACCGCAGCCGGGGCGCCGCCAGCGACGTTTGAAGCGGGCTCTCGCCCGGAATACGCATGACGCCGCGCCGTTGGTGGCCTGCCGACCCGTCCCAACCGATCGGAGGGCGGTGGAACGCCGCACTCGTCGCCGCCACCCGCCCCTGATATAGAGCGCTTCAAATCAATGGCCGCGAGCGGGCTTCCAGCCCAGGTGAACCGTCCCCATGCACATCAAGATAGGCACGCGGCGCAGCCCGTTGGCGATGGCGCAAACCAATTACATCATCGGCCTGATCAAGGCGATGCACCCCGAGACCGAGTTCTCGCTGCATCCGATCGCGACGATCGCGGACAAGGACCGCGTCTCGGAATTCCACCAGTTCGGCATCATCGGCGTGTTCTCGACCGAGCATGAGGAGCAGCTGGTCTCCCGGGAAGTCGACATCGTCGTCCACTCCCTGAAGGATCTGCCGACGACGCTGCGCGAGGGGCTGGTCCTGGCCGCCGTGCCCGAGCGCGAGGATGCGCGCGACGTTCTCTGCGGCGCGACGCTGGACAATCTCAAGCCCGGCGCCAAGGTCGGCACCGGCTCCTTGCGCCGGCGCGCCCAGATCATGAGCCTGTGCCCGGATATCGAGGTCGTGCCGATCCGCGGCAATGTCGGCCCCCGGCTCGCCAAGATCGATGGGGAGCATGGCTTGGACGCGGTCATCCTGGCCCAGGCCGGGCTTCAGCGCCTGGGGCTAGCGGGCGCCACGACGGAGCTTCTGGATCCGCAGTTCTTTCCCCACGCCGTCGGCCAGGGTGCGCTCGGTATCGAGGCCAGAGGCGACGACGCCGATGTGCTGGCGATCCTGAAGGACATCGAAGACCCGAAGGCCCGCGCTGAGGTCGATTGCGAACGGGCGATGCTGCATGCCCTGGGAGCGGGCTGCAGCCTGCCTGTCGGCGTCTGCACCAGTTGGAAGGACGGGCACCTCGTCCTGCACGCCCAGATCACCTCGCTCGACGGGCGGGAGCGCATCGTCGCCACGGAAGAGGACACCGCCGAACGGGCCGTCGAACTCGGGCTCGCCACCGCCGAGACCTTGCGGCTTCGCGGCGGCGTCGCCATCCTCGAATCATCCTATCGAAGCTTCGGCGGCCACTTCAAATTCGTCGGTGCGTGAGAGGCAACGCCCCATACCAACAATGACGAAAGGCCACCCGCAAGGGTGGCCTTTCCGGTTTCTGCCGATATTGCGCTGTGCGGGGGCTCAGCGTGTGGAGCGACGCGTCTCGCGCACAACCGTCGGCGCCGCGATCGCGCCAGCTGCTCCGCCGACCACCGCTCCGACAGGGCCGGCGACGACCGCGCCGGTGCCCGCGCCCACGGCCGCGCCGCCGATGCGCTGTTCCGTCCGGTTGCCGCAGGCTCCAAGCGCGAGTGCGGTCACAGCAAGCAGAGTCAAGGTCAGGGTTTTCACGATGATTTTCCCAAAAGAGTATCGATGGTTGGAAACGCCCGGCGATGCCCGAAAGTTCCCTTGCTTAGGCCATGCCGGCGCCATGGTTGCGTCGCGCCCCTGCATGCCGGCCCAGCTTCGCGACAGATAACGCCGCCGCGCCGCTGAGATTAGCATCGTAGCCTTGCCGTCCCGGAGCGCTTGCCATGCCCCGCTTCCTCTGCCGCCAATGCGGCGCGCGCTTTCCCGATGCCCCGGCGCCTCCGCCCGGCTGCCCGATCTGCCTCGACGAACGGCAATATGTTCGCTGGGGCGGGCAGGACTGGCTGACGCCGGACGCGCTGGCCGCCGATCACCATATCGCCTGCGCGCCGGACCATGGCGTGCTCGGCCTGCGCATCCAGCCCGCCTTCGCCATCGACCAGCGCGCGCTGCTGATCGAGGCAGAGGGCGGCAATCTGCTGTGGGACTGCATTGGCCTGGTCACGCAGGCCGCGCTCGATGCGATCCGGGCGCGCGGCACGATCATCGGCATCGCGATCTCGCATCCACATTACTACACCGCGATGGCCGAATGGGCGCGGGCGCTCGACGTGCCCGTGCATCTTCATGCCGACGACCGGGTCTGGGTGACTGAGCCCGACCCGGCGATCAGGCATTGGGACGGCGAGGCGCTGAAGCTTGGCCCCTCGCTCACCCTGCTGCGCTGCGGCGGGCATTTCGCTGGCGCGACCGTGCTGCATCACGCGGCGGGGACAGGCGCGCTCTATACCGGCGACGTGCTGCAGGTCACCCCCGACCGCAGCCATGTCAGCGTGCTCTACTCCTACCCCAACATGATCCCGGTCAACGCCGCGACGATCCGCCGGATCGCGGCGATCCTGGAGCCTTACGTTTTCGACAAGGTCTATGGCGCCTTCGAGGGCCGGGTCATCGCCGGCGGCGCCAAGGCCGCGCTGGAGCGCTCCTTCGAGCGTTATCTGGCAGCGATCGCCTGAGGTTTTTTGGTGCTTCGAGCCGGCTTCGCCCTTGCGATATCCGGAAAAATCCGTATACAGCCGGCATCGCATCAGCCGCACCATTCGCGTGGTCGATGAGGACCGGTCTCCGGTTCGCGTCGGAAGGCTTAGTTTTTGACCGGTTTGCCCGCAAAGGCAGATCGACGGAGTTGAGACCATGAAGATCCGCAATTCGCTGAAGTCGCTGCGCGCGCGCCATCGCGACAACCAGCTCGTGCGCCGCAAGGGCCGCGTCTACATCATCAACAAGGTCCAGAAGCGCTTCAAGGCGCGCCAGGGCTGAGATTTGGCGCGCGGCGGCTTCGTCGCGCGGCTCTCGCTCCGGTTGGACGGCATGGCGGGGCGCCCTCGGGCGTATCCCGCCTTTTCGCGCTGTGGCCAAGTCTTTGCGCGTGGCCTACTCGCCTCTCCGTGAATTGACGCGCGCAGCTGCTCCTTTACACTGCATTGCATGATCAATTCGCGCATGCTTCCCGTCGCTTTCGCGCTGGCGCTGGCCGCAGCCGCTCCCTTCTCGGTCGCCCCGCTACGCGCTCAGGAAAGCCCGCCGCGCCCCGGCTTCATCCCGCCCGCCGACAAGGACGACAATCCGGTTGCGCCAACGCCCGCCCCGCCAAGGACGCCGGCTGCCACGCTCGACCGCCTGTTCGAGCGCCTCGCGGCCGCCAAATCGCCCGAGGAAGCCAAGGGCATCGCCAATCTGATCCAGCGCCGCTGGGCGCGCTCGGGCTCCGACACCGCCGATCTGCTGATGACGCGTGCCCAGACGGCGCTGCGCGACAAGCAGACCGAACTCGCGATCGAACTGCTCGACCGCGTCATCAGCCTGGAGCCCGACTGGGCCGAGGCCTGGAACCAGCGCGCCAATGCGCTCTTCATCGCCGGCGACCCGATTCGCTCGATGCTCGACATTGGCGAGACCTTGAAGCGCGAGCCGCGCCACTATGGTGCGATGATCGGCCTCGGCTCGATCCTGCGGCAGCAGGGCGACGACAGGCACGCCATGGTGGCCTATCGCCGCGCGCTCGCGATCTATCCACAGCTGGAAGCGATCAAGAGCGCGGTCGAATCGCTGGCGAGCGAAGTCGACGGACGCGACGCCTGAAGCACGCCTCGTGATCCCTGGCGAAACCGAAGCCGGCGCAGCGGCGTAAGCGAAACATGCTGATCCGCGTCCTCGTCACCCTCGCCCTTCTCCTCGCCTGCGGCCTGATGCTGCGAACCGAATGGCTCGGCGCCGAGGTCGCCCGGCTCTACCCGCCCAAGGGCGCTTTCGTCGCCCTCCCCGGCGGCCGGCTGCATTACCGCGAGTTCCAGCCCTCCGGCGAAAGCCATGGCACGGTCGTCCTGGTCCATGGCGCCTCCTCGAACCATGCCGATCTGCTGGCGACCCTTGGACCCGAGCTCGGGCACTACCGCATCATCGCGCTCGACCGGCCGGGCCATGGCTGGAGCGACAGGCTGGAAGGCGCGGCGATGGCCGATCCCGCACGCCAGGCCGCGGCGATCACGCAGGCGCTCGACCGGATCGCGCCCGAGCGCTTCGTGCTGGTGGCGCACTCGCTCGCCGGCGCGCTCTCGACCCGCATCGCGCTCGAGCGGCCGGAGCGATTGAAGGGCCTCGTCCTGCTCGGCGGCGTCACCCATCCCTGGCCGGGCGGCATCGCCTGGTATCACCACCTCGCGACATGGCCCTTGATCGGCCCGCTCTTCACCAGGCTCGTCGCCTTGCCCGCCGCGAACCTCATGCTGGACGAGGGTGCGAGCAGCGTGTTTGCACCGCGTGCGGTGACACCCGGCTATCTCGAGACGGGCGAGATCAGATTGCTGCTGCGCCCGGACGACTTCCAGGCCAATTCACAGGATATCGCCGCAACCCTTGATTTCGTCACGGCGCAGGCTCCGCGCTATCGCGAACTCAAGGTGCCGGTGACCGCAATCACCGGCGACAGCGACGCCATCGTCTCACCGACGATCCATTCCGCCGCGATCGCGCGCGAGGCGCCGCAGGGCCGGCTCATCCTGCTGCCAGGCGTCGGCCATATGCCTCACCACGCCGCGCCGGAGATCGTCGTCGAGGCAATCGACCAGATGGTCGGCCCCAGATCGGGGTTGGCGCTGAACTGACCCGTGCGACGCGGGGCGCCCCGTTCAGGCCTGCTCGACATGCTCCTTCGCCACGAAGGCGATGCGCACCATATTGGTCGCGCCCGGCGTGCCGAACGGCACGCCGGCCACCACGATGATGCGGTCGCCGAGCTTGGCGAACTTCTCGCGCACCGCGAATTTGCAGGCGCGCGAGGCCATGTCGTCGATATCGCTGGCGTCCTTGGTCACCACCGCATGCACGCCCCAGACCAGGGTGAGGCGACGCGCCGTGGCCCGGTTCGGGGTCAGGGCGATCACCGTCGAATTCGGCCGCTCGCGCGCGAGCCGCATCGCCGTCGAGCCCGAAGAGGTCCAGGCGCAGACGGCCTTGAGGTTCAGCGTGTCGGCGATCTCATGGGCGGCCTTGGCGATCGCGTCGGCGCCCGTCGCCTCGGGCTCGGCACGCTGCGATTCCAGGATGGTGCGGTAGACCGATTCGCTTTCGACCTCCTCGGCGATGCGGTTCATCATCGTCACCGCCTCGATCGGATATTGTCCGGCCGCGCTCTCAGCCGAGAGCATCACTGCGTCGGCCCCCTCGAACACGGCGGTGGCGACGTCGGAGACCTCGGCGCGCGTCGGCACCGGAGCGGTGATCATGCTCTCCAGCATCTGCGTCGCGACAACGACCGGCTTGCCCTTGCGCCGCGCCATCCGGACGATGCGCTTCTGCGTGCCCGGCACCTTCTCCAGCGGCATCTCGACGCCGAGATCGCCGCGCGCCACCATGATCGCGTCGGAGGCCTCGATGATCTCCTCCAGGCGCAACAGCGCCTGGGGCTTCTCGATCTTGGCGAGCGCCAGCGCCCTGCCCTGCACGATCTTGCGCAGATCGGCCATGTCCTCGGGCCGCTGCACGAAGGAGAGTGCGATCCAGTCGACGCCGGCGGCAGCCGCAGCTTCAGCGTCCGAACGGTCCTTATCCGTCATCGCCGAGACCGGGATCGTCGTATCCGGCAGGCTGACGCCCTTGCGCGAGGACAGGCGGCCGGCAATCGTGACGCGGGTCACGGCCTGGGTCGGCGTCGCCTTCTCGACCACGAGCCGGATCTTGCCGTCGTCGAGGATGAGGTTGTGGCCGGGCTCCAGCGCGGTCAGGATCTCGGGATGGGGCAGATGCACCCGCTTGAGCGTGCCGGGCGCGGGATCGGAATCGAGCGTGAACTTCGCGCCCTTCTCCAGCATCACGCCGCCATCGCCGCCGAACTGGCCGACGCGCAGCTTCGGCCCCTGCAGATCGGCGAGGATCCCGACCGGGCGACGGAACTTCGTCTCCAGCGAGCGCAACATCGCGATCTTCTCGGGCAAGGTCTCGCGCTGTGTGTGGCTCATATTGATGCGGAAGACGTCGACGCCCGCCTCGAACAGCTTTGCGCACATCTCCTCGGTCGCGGAGGCAGGCCCCAGCGTGGCGATGATCTTGATCCGGCGTTCCCGCTTCATTCTTGTTCAATCCCTCAGGGGCGTTGCGGCGCATTGCCGGTGGTGTCGGTGAGCTGGATCGTCCAGCTTTTCTGCTCGCCCGTATCGACCTCGAAGAAGCCGGCGCGGTCGAAACCGCGCGCCAGGCAATCCTCGATGCCACGGATCGTGAACTCCTTGTTGCGCGTGCACATGACGGATTTTCCCGTCCACTCGCCACCCTTGTCGTAATCGACCGCATGCACATAGTAGAAGCGCGCCGCCAAGGTGCCGCGCAGCAGCGTCTCGCAGCCGCGCGGGCTGAGGTTCCACCAGCCTTCCGTGGTCCAACCCTGCGCGTCGCGATAGCCGATCGCAACGCCGACGCGGCTGCCTGTGGTGTTGCACATGCGCAGATCGGCCAAGGCGGGCGAAGCCCCAGCCACGAGGCAGGCCGCCAGCAGGCATGAACGCAAAGTCGTCGGGCTGATGCGGGTCATTTCAAGGGTCTATCAGGATCACGCGGCAATCATTCACATTGGTCAAGGTCGGCCCCGTCCGCAGCAGATCGCCGAGCGGCTCGAAGAAACCCGTCGAATCGTTGTCGGCGAGCGATTGGGCAGGAACGAGGCCGAGCGCGGCAGCGCGCGTCAAGGTCGTGGGGTCGATCACCGCGCCAGCCGGATCGGTCGCCTCGCCGCCGCCGCCATCAGTGCCGTCGGTATCGCCCGAGAGCGCGACGATGCCCGGTTCGCCGGCGAGCGCGATGGCGAGCGCCAGCGCATATTCCTGATTCGGCCCGCCCCGGCCTTGCCCGCGCAGCGTCACCGTCAATTCTCCGCCGGACAGGATGGCGGTGCGCTTGCCCAGCGCTTTCAATTCGCACGCAAGCGCTGCATGGGCGGCGGCGACATCGCGTGCCTCGCCTTCGAGATCGGCGCCAAGATCATGCACCATATAGCCTGCAGCTTCTGCAGCCTCCCGCGCCGCCGCCAGCGCATCGGCCGGGCGGGCGATGATGCGGAATTCGCTGTTGGCGAAGGCGGGATGGCCGGGCTTGGGCGTCTCGCTGGCGTCGTCATCGAGAAGCGCACGCGCGGCGGGCGGCAGATCGAGCTTGTATTGGGCGACGATGGCGCGGGCCTGCGCCAGCGTGGTCGGGTCGGGCACGGTCGGTCCCGAGGCGATGGCGGTCGGCTCGTCTCCGGGCACGTCGGAGACCGCCAGCGTCAGCATACGCGCCGGAGCGGCGGCGAGCGCCAGCCTGCCGCCCTTGATCCGCGAGAGCCGCTTGCGGACGATGTTCATCTCGCCGATCGGCGCGCCCGAGCGCAGCAGCGCCTTGTTCACCGCCTGCTTCTCGGCCAGCGTCAGGCTGCCGGCCGGCGCGACCCAGTTCGCCGAACCGCCGCCCGAGAGCAGCACGAGCACGAGATCGTCGGCAGTGGCAGAGGCCGCCAGTTCCAGCGCCTTTGCCGCGCTGTCGACGCTGCCCTGATCGGGCACGGGATGGCCGGCTGCGACCATCGGGATGTGGCGGGTCGCCGTCTCATAGCCATGGCGCGCGACGGCATGGCCGGTGAGCCGGTCCTGCGGAAAGCCTGAATCGAGATAATGTGCCTCGGCCAGCGCGGTCATGCTGCCCGCCGCCTTGCCGGCGGCGAGCAGAATCAGGCGACCCGAAGCCGGAGGAGCCGGCAGATGCGCCGGCAAGCAGCCGGCGGGATGGGCGCGCGCGACGGCGGCATCGAAGATCGCACGGGCAGTTGCGCGAGAGCCTGCCGTATCGTCATGTCTCGCCTGCACCGCCGCCCCGCCTTCCGCCCGAACTTTCCTGTCGATTTCATCGACTTTCGTTGCTGATTCTTTTAAGTCGCGGCCGGGCGAACGTCATCAGCCTTTTCCCGATATAATCATACTTTTTGAGGGACGCATGCGGATCGATCCGGCCGAGACCCAACCGGCCAAGACCCGACCGACCATAGCGCTGAAGCCGGCGGCGCCCCGCGCGCCCGGCGAGGTCGAGGTCATTCCAGGCGATCTCGCGAGCGGCATCCTGCTGATCTGCGACCACGCCACCAACGCGATCCCGCCCGAGTTGGCATCGCTGGGCCTGCCGCCGGCCCAGCTCGAACGCCATATCGCCTACGACATCGGCGCGGCCGAGATGACGCGCGCCATGGCGCGGGCGCTCGATGCACCCGCCGTGCTGAGCAATTTCTCGCGCCTGCTGATCGACCCCAATCGCGGCCTGGACGACCCGACGCTGGTGATGCGCCTCTCCGACGGTGCGATCGTGCCCGGCAACCGCCATATCGATCAAGCCGGCATCGCTGAGCGCGTGGCGCGCTACTACGAGCCCTATGACGCGGCGATCGATGCAGCGGTAGAGGCCGCACTCGCCGCCGGCCACCCGCCCGCGATCGTCTCGCTGCACTCCTTCACGCCGTTCTGGAAGGCTGCGGCGCGGCCCTGGCATGTCGGCGTGCTCTGGGACGGTGAAGGCGCATTGTCGCAGCTGCTGATCGCCGCTCTGCAGCGCCAGAGCGACCTCGTGGTCGGCGACAACGAACCCTATCGCGGCGGCCTGCCCGGTGACACGATCGACCGCCACGCCACGCGCCGGGGCCTGCACGAAACGCTGATCGAGGTACGGCAGGATCTGATCGCCAGCGACGCCACCGCGCGCGATTGGGGGGAGCGACTGGCCGCAATCCTGCCCGGTTGCTTGGCGACCTTGAGAGCTAGCTGAGGCGACGTGATGGAGAGAGCCATGACTTCTGAATCCGAATTCGTAGCTCTCATGAATGGCTACGGATTGATATTTCGAACCATCATAAAACACTTGGACTCCAAGGAATTACTGTCCAAGGAAGAGGTCTCTGTAGAGCTGAAGCAGCTTGCGGAAGACATCCTAGAGGGTTGGAAAGACTGCTATGCCGACGGCACGCGCCGGTGGGACATCAGCCTCCTCCGAACTCTGGCCCTCGATCTCCAGGAAGACAGAATTCTCCCTGTGCGCTGGGGACATGGCCTGGATTTCGCCGCAGGTAGCCCGGCCAACGATGAGAAAACCGATCCTGACAACCAGTGACAGAGAAGTTGCAGCACAGCTTTCGGAAGAGCGCCGCTCAACAGCAAAGACAGCTGTTGCGGCTTGACGCCGGCCCCCGCGCGGTGCGAACCCTCCGGCCAAATTCCCCCACCGCTTAAGGATATGCAGATGGAAGATCCGGTTGCTGGCGACCAGCTCAAGAGCATCGTCGAGCGCATCGAGCGCCTCGAGGAAGAGAAGAAGACCATCTCCGACGACATCAAGGAGGTCTATGCCGAAGCCAAGGGCAATGGCTACGACGTCAAGGTCCTGCGCAAGGTGATCGCCATCCGCAAGCGCGACGCCAATGAGCGCGCCGAGGAGGAAGCGATCCTCGACCTCTATCTGCAAGCCGTCGGCGAGAGCGCCTGAGCCATTTATCCACCCTCGATGTCATCCGGGGCGGAGCCCCCGGGTCCGATCTTCGATCGGCCCAAGGATAAACTCCGCGCAGACCCGGGATCCATTCCGGAACAGTTCAGGAATGAATCCCGGATCAGCGCGGCTTGCGCCGCTTGTCCGGGATGACTGAGCGGGTGTTGCCGATTTCGGAGCGCGAAGGCCTGCTCACAGCCAGCCATTCTTTCGGAAGCGCCAATAGAGCACCGTGCAGGAGATCACGATCAGCACCAGGACGGTGTGATAGCCGAACTGGAGTTCGAGCTCCGGCATGTTCTTGAAGTTCATGCCATAGATGCCGGCGACCGCAGTCGGCACCGCCAGGATGGCGGCCCATGAGGCGAGTTTCTTGGTGATCGCATTTTCCTGGCTCTGACCGATGAGCAGGCTCACCTCGAAGGCGAAGGCGAGCACCTCGCGCAGGCTGTCGATCTTTTCCTGAACCGTGCGGACATGGTCGGTCACGTCGCGGAACATCGGCGCGAGCGTCGGGCGCACCTGCGGCACATTCGCATTGGCGAGGCGCTGGCAGACATCGACCAAAGGCGCGGCTGCATTGCGCAGGCGCAGAAGATCGCGCCGCAGCATGTAGAGCCGCTCGATATCGTCGCGGATCATCGGCTTCGCCAGCACCTTGTCCTCGATCTCCTCGACCTCCTCATGGATCGCCTCGAGCACCGGCATGTAGTTGTCGACGATGAAATCGAGGATCGCGTAGAGGATGAAATCCTCCCCCTTGGCCAATGAAGTGGGGCAGGTCTCCCAATGCTGTCGCACCGTTTTGTAGGAGGTGGAGGCGCCGTGGCGGACGCTGACGATATAGCCGTTGCCGACGAAGATATGCGTTTCGCCAAACGCGATGCGCTTGTCGACCAGCTGGGCCGTGCGCGCGACGACGAAGAGCGCGTCGCCATATTGTTCGAGCTTCGGACGCTGATGGGCATTCGTCGCGTCCTCGACCGCGAGCGGATGCAGGTTGAACTGCTGCTGCACGCGGTGGAGCAGATCGGGATCGGGCTCGAGCAGGCCGATCCAGACGACATGCCCGTCCTTGCGGGACCATGCGCCAGCTTCCTCGATGGGTATGTCGGCGATGCGCACGCCATGGGCATAGACGCTGGAGGCGACGACACCGGTCTCGTGGAGATGGCCTTGCTCGGGGATCTTGGAGGGCGCGGGCTCGGCGGGCGGCGAAGACAGGGTTTCGGCGGCAAACCGTTTTTCGGCGACTGACATGGGCGCACCTCGTCCAGCCTGGGAGTTTGTCCCGCAGGCTAGCGCGTTTGTTTGCCCGGGCAAGGATTTTCCCTCGCGTGACGCCCGGCTCCATCACGTCCCGTGATGCGTGAAATCACGCGAATTCGCGTGGCTTCCCGCCGGCCTCGCGGCATGGTTGCGGCGCACCCGAACCGGAGACCGCCATGCTGCTCGTAGGAATGCTGGACAGCCCCTATGTCCGCCGCGCCGCCGTCACGGGAAGGCTCCTGGGGCTCGATTTCGAGCACCGCTCGGTCTCGGTGTTCCGGCATATGGAGGCCTTCGCCAAGATCAACCCGCTGATCAAGGCGCCCTCGCTCGTCTGCGACGACGGCACGGTGATCACCGATTCCAACCTGATCATCCAGCATTTCGAGGATGTCTCCGGCCGCTCGCTGCGCCCAAGCGATGCGGCAGCGCGAGCGCGCGATCTCGGCCTGACCGGCATCGGCATCGTTGCCGCCGACAAGGCGGTCTCGATCGAATATGAGCGCAAGCGGCCGGACGCCCAGCGCTACGCGCCCTGGCAGGAGCGCATCGTCGCCCAGCTCGACACCGCGCTCGACCTGCTCGATGCGGCAGCCAGGCGCGGCGAACTCGGCGCGGGACCGAACCTGCGGCCCGGCGACATCTCCGCCGCGATCGCCTGGGGCTTCTGCCGCTTCGTGATCCCGGAATTCGCACCGGAAGAACGCTGGCCGGCACTGGCCGCGCAAGCGAAAGCCTGCGAGGCGCTCGACGTGTTCAAGCACTGGCCGATCGACCGCGAGGAGCCGTAGGTCGCGCCCGCAGTTCGTTCTGGCGAGTCGGCTGGCGTGGTTGTCGAGAACCGGAGCGGAGCGGACTAAAGTCCGTGAGCACCGGAAGCGCAGACAACCGCGTCAGACGGCCGTCAAAACGAACTGCGCTCAGTTCTGGACGAAATTCGTCGGCAGCGGCCGGACCGCCGGGCCGCTGAACGAGCCCGTCTTGGCGTCGCTCGGCTCGGCATGGCTGAAGCCGAGCGACGCCGCCGGTCCCGGAGCCTGAATCGGTTCGGCAGTGTTGGCTGGCCCGGCTTTGGTGCGAGCAGTGGCGACCGTAACCGCCTTGCCGGCGGAGGCTGGGCTGCGCGCGACCGTCGCGAAGAGCGAATCGAGCCCCGTCCGGTCGGCGTCATATTGCGCGACGATCGGGGTCGGAGCCGGGCTAGGCGCATGCCGGCTGACGGAGGGCATCGACGCGAGCACAAAACCGTCATCGCGCGGACGGCCGGGCGGCAGCGGATGCGTGACCGTGACCAGACGTCCGGCCGGCTGAATCTCCGGCGTCTCGGCGGAGGCTCCCGCTCCGCCGCGCAGGTCCGCGAGCATCAGATTGGCAAAGGCCGCAGGACGGGTCGGCGGCAAAGGCGCGTTCATCGGCTTGCCTTCCACCACGGCCGCGATCAGCGAAACCATTTGGTCGGGCCGGCGCGGCGGCAGCGAGGCCAGGACAAGCTTCTGATCCTCTGCGGCCGCGCCTTGCGGGGCGAAGGCGAGCGCGCCGCCAGAGGCCGGCAAGGCCGCGACCTGGATCGAATCGCCGGGCTGCAGCGGCATGGTCAGGCCGCGCGGCCGCGCCAGCGGAACCGGCGCGTCGATCAATCTCGGCCGCTTGTCGTCGACCGGGGGCGGCGCAGCGGCAGGCGCCGCGGCGGCGACCTGCGCCGGCTGTGGCTGTGGCTCGGCGATTCTCGGCGTCAGCCGCTCGGAGCGCTCGCGCACGACCGTGCGGGCGACGGGGTCCGGAGCGGAAGCCTGCACGGCAACGGCGTAACGCCCGCCATCATTGGAATTGCTGTCATCCCGGGCGGGGGTGGCATAGGCCATGACTGTCGGCTGGGGTTTTGGCGAATTGCCGCGGCCGCGCGTCGGGCGTGCATCCGCCTCCTCGTCATCGCCACCGAAGAGCGCCGCCCACAGGCTCTTGCGGCCAGACGAGATCACTGCGCCTTCATCGGAATCGGCAGAGGCGTAACCGGCGACCGAGCCACCGCGCGACAGTACATCGGCCTTGGCCAGTTCATAGCCCGCAAGCGGATGGCCGTCGGCCGGCAGATGCACTGTCTTCTCGTCCGGGAACAATCGCACCAATTGATCGCGCGTCATGCGCGGCCAGGACCGCACCGAGCCGGCGTCGAGATGGACGAAGGGCGTGTGCGCGCCGGGATAGAAGCCGACCCCACCGCGCTGCAGCCGCATGCCGGCCTCGCGGATCTTGGCTGTCGGCGTATCCGGCAGATAGAAATCCATCGCCTTGCCCAGCATGTGCTGGCTGTTCTTGGCGACGGCACGCGAGCGCCGGCGCAGCATCGAATTGGTGCCCGGCGAGCGATAGGCGGAGACGACGTGGAAGGATTCCTGCGAACCGACCGCCCGCTGCACCTCCCAGGCAAGGTCGAAGAGACGCGGGTCCATCCGGATCGGCTCGTCGGTGCGCCAGTCGCGCAGCGCCCAGTTCAGCTTCTCCAGCGCCGCGGAATCATAGCGGCCGTCACGCTTGAAGGTGACGGTCGTCTCCTCCTTGGTGTGCATATGCGTGATGGTGATGGTGCGCGTATCGCCATTGGCGACGGCATCCTGCGTGCCGCGCACGCCGAGCATCAGAGCCGTGGCCGCCACGCTCAGCGCCAGGAACTGGCGGAAGCCCGGCTTCGGCAGCACCGAAAGCCGTCTCGAACGCGTGGCGATGGACATGCCCAATCTGCTTGACCCGTCTCGGTGCGCGCCTGACGCGGCGCGATGAACGTGAACGAACAGTTGCGGAGAAGAGTTAATCCAAGGTTACTAGGTCGGCAATCGCCATACCCCGACTTTTCCGCCGAATTCCGCTAACGGCGGAACGTGGCGAAACCGTGCCCATCCCGCCGCATGGCTTCAGCCACGCTGCTCCAGCGCCTGCCGGACGAGCCGGTGGAAGCCGTAGAGATCGTCGAAAACCGTCATGTGGCCATCGGCGCCCACGACATAGGTGTTGTAGACCAGATGGATCGGGAGCGGCTGCGGCAGCTTGATCATGCGCTCGCCCGAGCCGATCAGGCGCTTCAGCCGCTCATGCGACCAGTCCGGCCCGAGCACCTGATCCGCCAGCAGGAAGGGATTGTCGACGCGCACGCAGCCATGACTGAAGGCGCGGCGTTCGCTGGCGAAAAGCCGGCGGTTCGGCGTGTCGTGCAGATAGACGGCATGGTCGTTGGGGAACATGAACTTGATCCAGCCGAGCGCATTGCGCTCGCCCGGGGGCTGGCGGACAGAGATGTTGTTGCCGTGCCGCGTCACCACATAGCCGCGCTTGGCGGCATAGTTCGGATCGGCAGCGAGCCCCGGCAGGAACTCCTTCTTCAGGATCGAAGGCGGCACGTTCCAGGACGGATTCACGATGACGTGGTCCATCTTGTGCGAGAAGATCGGCGTCGCCGTATCCGGCTTGCCGACAATGGCGCGGGTCTGGTGCACGACCTTGCCGTCGCGCACGACGCGAACCATGAACTCCGGCACGTTGACGATGATGTGACTTTCGCCGAGATCGGGCGGCAGCCAGCGCCAGCGCTCCATCTGGGCGATGATGTCCTGCTCGCCGCGCGCGGTCGCCGGCGTGCCCAGTGCGGCCAGCGTGCGCTCGCTGAGCACGCCATTGGCCGGCAGCCCGGCCTTCTTCTGGAAATCGGCGAGCGCCAGCGCGGTCGAATGGTCGAAGACAGGCTCCTCTGACGGGCCCAGGCCCAGCCGCGCCCGCACCAGCGGCACGCGCTCGTCGCGCATGCCGAGCTTCAGCGGCGGGCCGGCCGGAATGCGCACCAGTGGCGTATCGTCGAGATGCTCGCGCAACTCGGCGAGCTTGGCCTTGAGACGGCGATACTGCTCATGCGGCGGATTATAGGCAGCGAGCGCAGTGCCCGGATCCTGCACCGCCGTCAGTTCCGACAGCACCTCGGTCGCCGAGGGCAAATAGAGCGTCGGCGTGATCAGCTTCGACAGGCGGCGCGGATCGATGCGGCCGCCGCGCGCGTCGCGGGCATAGAGCACAGCCAACGCCGAGAGCCTGACATCGGCTTCCGCGAGCTTGCCCTTGTCGCTCGCCTCGAACACCGGCAGCGGATAATCGGTCGGCCTCAGCCCGTCCTCAGCGGCGCGGCCGAGCTGGGCGACAAGATGCCTTGCGGCCTCGCTCCAGCCCTTGCCGTCGATCCAGAGCGGCCGGTTCTCCTGCGCCTGATAGGCGGCGAGGATCTCGTTGCGCTCACGCTCGGCCAGGCGCGGCAGCGCCAGCCCCTCGGTCATGCGCGCTGCGATATCACCGGCGAGAGTGGAGCCGGAGGGCAATTCGACCACGACCTTGGGCAGGTCCGGCGGGGGAATCGTGACCTCGCTGGGCGCAGCCGAGCGCAAGCGCTCGGGCGGCGACAGCGCCGGATCGAGCGGCGGCAGATCGACGGCCGGGATGTTGGTGGCAGGAATATCCGAAGCAGGGATATCGAGCGCTGCGGGACGATCATCGACCCCGAGCGTCGTCGCAGGCGTGGGCTGCGGCTCGGAGGTCACGAGATTGTTCTGCGGCACCCCTGATGGTGCGACCGTGCCCGTCACCATGCCGGGCTCTTCACGCGAGGCCTCGGCCGGCCGCTCGTCGCGCAGGATGACCAGGGCCGGCTGCTCCGGCAGCGGGATACCGAGCGTGGGGTCTATGGTAGCAGGAGCTTGGGTAGAAGGCGCTTGGGTAGAAGGTGTTTGGGCAGAAGGCGCTTGTGCGCTTGCTGCCGTCAGCCCCAGCGCAAGCGCCAGAACCGAGGCTGAACCCAAGCCCGCCCAGTGGCGACGACGCATGCTCGCTATCCTCGAATGTTCGCCGAGATCTCACCGCTTCTGCGTGAGTCAGCGGATTTGGACAAGATGCGGCGGCGCAACAGCCCCCGCTATTCAGACAGTGCCGATCGGCTTTAAATTTTTAGTGTGACCTCGGCCGAAACCGCCCCCGCCATTCACGAATAGGGAGCTGCGATTCGGCCTCATGCGTCAGGCCGCATCCTCGCCTTCAGCACCGGACTCGTTCTCGATCAGCCCGTAATCCTTGAGCTTGCGATAGAGCGTCGAGCGGCCGATGCCGAGCTTGCGCGAAATCTCCGACATGTGACCGCGATAATGCGTCAGCGCGAATTTGATGATCTCACGCTCGAGATCATCAAGCTTGCGCATGTCGGAACCCGCGACGAGTTCGAGCGAATTGGGATCGCGCACCGGCATCTGGATGATGCGCGGCGTGTCGTTGCGCATGTCCTGGCGCATCAGCGAGGCCGACACCGGCGGGATACGGATGTCGAAGCCCTCCATCTGGGCCGCGATCTGCGGGAACTCGGCCACGGTCAATTCGTCGCCATCGGCCAGGACCACCGCGCGGAACATCGCGTTCTCGAGCTGGCGGACATTGCCCGGCCAGTCATAGCCGCTGATCAGCCCGAGCGCCTCGGCACTGAGCCCGCGCAGCTTCTTGCCTTCCTCGGCGGCAAAGCGCGCCAGGAACCCGCGCGCCAGATCGGCGATATCCTCGCGGCGTTGGCGCAAGGGCGGCAGCGTGATCGGGAAGACGTTGAGGCGGTAATACAGATCCTCGCGGAACTCGCCCTGCTTCACCTGGTCGAGCAGGCTCTTATTGGTCGCGGAGATGATGCGGATATCGACGCGCACCGACTTCTTGGCGCCGACAGGGTCGACCTCACCTTCCTGGATGGCGCGCAACAACTTGACCTGCGCGTCGAGCGGCAATTCGCCGACCTCGTCGAGGAAGAGCGTGCCGCCATTGGCCTCGACGAATTTGCCGATATGGCGTTCGGTCGCGCCGGTGAAGGCGCCTTTCTCATGGCCGAACAGGATCGACTCGACGAGATTATGCGGGATCGCGCCGCAATTGACCGTGACGAAAGGCTTGCCCTTGCGATCGCTGGTGCCCTGGATCGCGCGCGCCAGCACCTCCTTGCCGACGCCCGATTCGCCCTCGACCAGGATCGGGATGTTGGATTTGGCGGCGCGCTCGGCCAGGCGCACCACGCGCGCCATGTCGGCACTCTTGGTGGCGAGGTCGCGAAAACCGAGCGTGCCGGACACACGCCGCTTGATGTGGCGCAATTCATGTTCGAGCGCGCCCAGCTTCAGCGCATTCTTGAGCGATATCTGCAGGCGCTCCGCGCCGACCGGCTTGACCACGAAATCGACCGCGCCGGCGCGTATCGCCGAGACGACGGTCTCGATCGAGCTATGCGCCGTCTGCACGATGACCGGCGTCTCGATGCCGCGCTCGCGCAGCGCCGCGAGCACGCCCATGCCGTCGAGCTCCGGCATGACGAGGTCGAGCACCACGGCATCGAACCTCTCGCCCTCACCATGGCCAAGCAGATTGACCGCTTCGCTGCCGCTCTCGACGACGACCACATCGTAGCCAAAACGCTTCAGCATCGCGTCGAGCAGACGGCGCTGGACGGGATCGTCGTCGACGACGAGAACGGTGGCGGACATGAAACCTCGAAGGCCAGGCAGAGCGAAAACGATATCGCGAGACAGAATCGGCTGTTCCGTTCTGGGTCATCCTCGGCCAGAACGGTTAAGCGGCGCTTAAGCGCCACAGCCTGCGTCAAACCACCTCTGCCCGACGCTCCGGCGTTGATCGCAAACGCTGCTCCGCGCATATGAGTGGGAAGGCCTATCGGGCCAGCGAGGTGTTGCAGAGATGAATTTCGCCGTGACAGGGATGGTCGAGTCCGCCGCTTTCGCCACAGCTGCCGAGCGCTCGGCGCGCAGCGCCAAGGCGCTGGGCCCGCTGCCGGAATGGGATCTGAGCCACCTCTACCCGGCGATGGATTCGCCCGCCTTCAAGGCCGATCTCGAACGCGCTTTGAGCGAATCGCAGCGCTTCGCCGAGCTCTATCGCGGCAAGCTCGGCCCGCTCGCCCAGCGCGAGGACGCCGCGTCCGTGCTGGCCGAGGCGGTCGCCGGTTATGAGACGCTCAGCGACCTGCTCGGGCGGATCGGCGCTTATGCCGGCCTGGTCTATTCCGGCGACACCACCGACCCGCAGCGCGCGAAATTCTATGGCGACACGCAGGACCGCCTGAACGCAGCCGTGACGGAATTGCTCTTCTTCGAGCTGGAGCTGAACCGGATCGACCCTGCGCTGATGGCGCACATCTCGGGCCAGGCTCCGCTTTCACATTGGAAGCCCTGGCTCGACGACCTCGCCAAGGACAAGCCGCATCAGCTCGAGGACCGGATCGAGGAATTGTTCCACGAGAAGTCGATGACCGGGCAAGCAGCCTGGAACCGGCTCTTCGACGAGACCATCGCCTCGTTGCGCTTCAGGCTCGACGGCGAGGAATTGACGCTCGAACTCACGCTGAACAAGCTGCAGGACGCCGACGGCGCGGTCCGCAAGGCGGCGGCCGAAGCGCTGAGCGCGGTTTTCCGCGAGCAATTGCGCACCTTCGCGCTGATCACCAACACGCTGGCCAAGGACAAGGAGATTTCCGACCGCTGGCGCAAATTCGAGGATGTCGCGGATTCCCGCCATCTGGCCAACCGCGTCGAGCGCGAGGTAGTCGATGCGCTGGTTTCAGCCGTACGCGAGGCCTATCCGCGCCTGTCGCACCGCTACTACAAGCTCAAAGCCAAATGGTTCGGCCGCGAACAGCTCGATTTCTGGGACCGCAACGCACCGCTGCCGCAGGTCGAGCAGCGCACCATTCCCTGGACCGAAGCGCGCGACACCGTGCTCGACGCCTATCACGCCTTCTCGCCCGAGATGGCCGGCATCGCGCGGCGCTTCTTCGACGAACACTGGATCGACGCACCGGCCCGCCCCGGCAAGGCGCCGGGCGCGTTTGCTCATCCGACCGTGCCATCCGCACATCCCTATGTGCTCGTGAACTATCAGGGCAAACCTCGCGACGTGATGACGCTCGCCCATGAGCTCGGCCATGGCGTCCACCAGGTGCTGGCCGGCCCCAATGGCGCATTGATGGCGCCGACGCCGTTGACGCTGGCCGAGACCGCCAGCGTCTTCGGGGAGATGCTGACCTTCCGCCGGCTGCTCGACGGCACCAGGGACGCAAAGCAGCGCAAGGCGATGCTGGCCGCCAAGGTCGAGGACATGATCAACACGGTCGTGCGCCAGATCGCGTTCTACTCCTTCGAGCGCAAGGTCCATGAGGCGCGCAAGGGTGGCGAGCTGACGGCCGAGAACCTCTGCGAACTCTGGATGAGCGTGCAGGCCGAGAGCCTGGGGCCGGCGATCAGGCTGGAAGCGGGCTACGAGCCATTCTGGTGCTACATCCCGCACTTCATCCATTCGCCGTTCTACGTCTACGCCTATGCCTTCGGCGATTGCCTGGTGAATTCGCTCTACGGCGTCTACCAGAACGCGGCCGAGGGCTTCCAGGAGCGCTATTTCGCTCTGCTCTCGGCCGGCGGCACCAAGCACCATTCCGAGCTGCTCGCGCCCTTCGGCCTCGACGCGCGCGATCCCGCCTTCTGGCAGATCGGATTGAAGATGATCGAGGGGATGATCATCGAGCTGGAGGGGATGGAGTAAAGCAAACTCCCCTCATGGTCGGGCTTGACCCGACCATGACGGCGAAACGCTCGTCCTCAGAACTGTATCCTCAACCCCACCTGCGCGACATTGGCGGTGTAGTCCGAGCCCTGGGCGGTCGAGTTCAGGCGCTCATGGGTGAAGCTGGCGCGCACCGAGAAGGTCCGGGTTAATTTGTATTCGACGCGGGCGCCGATGCTGGAGAAATCCTCGCGCAGGCCCTGCCCGTCATATTCGGTGCGGCCGAAATTGGCGAAGCCGGTGAGGGTCAGGTTGCGGCGCAGCGCATGCGCGATCTCGAGCGAGACGCGCCTTGCCGTCGTGCCCGACGAGCCGGCGATGGTGGTGTCGCCGAGCTCCGAGGTGCCGCGCAGGGTCACCGTCGTCAGCGGCGTCGGCGACCATAGGATCGCGGCATCGCCGATGAAGCCGCGCAGGTTCTTCAAGCGGTCGTCGTCATAGGCCCGGTCCTGATAGCCCGCCGAGACCTCGCCCGTCACCTGACGGCTGAGCTCGAAGGTCGAGCCGACCCGCCCCGTCAGGCCGTTGGAGGAGCGCTGATAGCCTGAGGAATCGACGGACTGATCGAATTGCCGCGTGTCGATCTCGCCCTGGATGAAGGGCTTGAAGCCCGGCGTCAGCTCATAGGCGGCGCGCAGCCTGACGCCATATTGCGTCTGGTTGCGGTCCTTCTGGCTGAGCGTCATGCCGCTGGTGAGCTTGGCATCCTCATAGTCGCTGCGGTCGACCGAGCCGCGCAGCGTCAATTGCAGGCGATTCATGTCATGGGTCACGCCGGCCGAGGCGCCGTATTGATAGACCAAGGGCCGGCCGGTAACCGAGGCCGTCAGATCGGGCGAGCCCGGGCGCTGCGTATCCAGCTTGAACCGGCTCTCGAGCAGGATACGGGTGTCGCGCGTCGCGTCCAAGCGCAGATCGAGATTGCCCTCGCCATCGGGGCGCGAGGCGTCCCTGTCGCGGAAATAATCGGAATAACCGGCGCGCAGCGAGCCTTTCAGCTCGTTGGTGTTCCAGTCCGACTGGATGGCGAGATCAGCCTCATGGCGGCTGAACGGGGAGCTGTTGCGCGCCGCTCCGCTGACCCGCTGCGGGTTGCTGTCATAGCCGATCGAATTGGTGAAGCCCGGCTTCAGCGTGACATTGCCGAGCCGCAGGCCGAGCGGCGCGTAGGGGTCTTCCTCGACAGCCGTCTTGCGCCGGCGTGGCGGCGGCGCTTCGGGGGCCGGCGGCAGGCCGGTGACGATGCGCTGCGGTGCGCGGAACTGGCGCTGCGTGACGCCGCGCAGGCCACGCGCCTGCACCGGCCGGCTCGCGCGCGGCGGCGCCTTGCGCGACACCACCGAATTCTGGTCCTGGATCAGAGTGGCGGGGTCGGCGACGCCGCTCGGCGTGCTCGGAAAGCCTGAAGGCGATGGCGCGGCAGGCGCTTCCTGCGCGACATAGACCGGCGTCCCGGTTCGCAAGCCCGCCGCGCGCGTCTGCGCTTGCGCGCCAGCCGTGGCGAGCACGAGGCTGGTCACGGCGACACCCGACAGCAGAATGATGACGCGGCGGGACACGCGGAGGCTCTCGCTCCAAACAAGGGCGGGCGCACCGGCATGGCGCGCGTGGTTAAGAGAGTTAGAACGAAGAGGGTTAATGGCGCGTCAATGCACCGGTGGGTGCGGCGAGGAATGGTGGCGCGGCGGCCATTCCTCGTGCTAGAGCGCCGCTCATGACGGCCGACATCCGCGCTTCCGCGCTTCGCACCATCGCAACCGAGCGCTCCGGGCTCGACACGCTTCACGAGGCGCTCGCCAATGGGCTGGGCCAGCCCTTCGCGGCGGCCGTGGAGCTGATCCGCGCCGCCAGCGGCCGCGTCGTCGTCACCGGCATGGGCAAATCCGGCCATGTCGGGCGCAAGATCGCGGCGACCTTGGCCTCGACCGGCACGCCCGCGCATTTCGTCCACCCGGCCGAAGCCAGCCATGGCGATCTCGGCATGGTCCAACCCGAGGATGTGGTGATCGCGCTGTCCTGGTCGGGCGAGACGGCGGAGCTCGCGGCAATCGTCGGCCATACCCGGCGCTTCCGCGTCGGGCTGATCGGCCTGACTTCGAATGCCGACAGCGCGCTCGGGCGCGAGGCCGATATCGCGTTGATCCTGCCCAAGGCGGCCGAGGCCTGCCCCAATGGGCTGGCGCCCACGACTTCGACGACCATGCAGATGGCGCTGGGCGACGCGCTTGCCGTCGCCCTGCTGGAAGCACGCGGCTTCTCGCGCCAGGATTTCTTCGTCTACCACCCCGGCGGCAAGCTGGGCGCGCAGCTCAAGACCGTCGAGAGCATCATGCATCGCGACGAGGCGCTGCCGCGCGTCGGGCTCGACACCGCCGTCGCCGACGTGGTCGAGATGATCTCGGCCAAGGGTTTCGGCTGCGCCATCGTCATCGGCCTCGACGGCCGGCTGGCAGGCGTGGTCACCGATGGCGATCTGCGCCGCAAATTGACCTCGGGCAACGTCACCGCGCGCCGCGCCCGCGACGTGATGACACCAAATCCGCGCCGCATCGCGCCCGATGCGCTGGCGGTCGAGGCGCTGGAGATGGTCAATCGCCTGCGTATCACCGCGCTGATCGTCGCCGATGGCGAGGACAAGCCGGTCGGGCTCGTCCATGTCCACGACCTGCTGACACTCGGCGTGGCTTAAGGCTGCTGTCTTGGCTCGTAGCCACTGCGTCGTCCCTGGACAAGCCGCGTAGCGGCGCAGCTCCGGGATCCATCCTGGAGCTCCGCAACCCTCCGATGGATCCCGGGCCTCCGCTTCGCTACGCCAGGGATGACGGCGTGTTTCCGAGCCTGAACAGCGTGCTCTAAAAGCCAGCGAATATCCTACGGACCGTCATTGCGAGCGCCAGCGAAGCAATCCAGTCTCATGGAGCGCTACGCCCCCTGGATTGCTTCGTCGCTACGCTCCTCGCAATGACGAGAGGTGCGTAGTTCACGCCCGCTGATACAGAAGCCTTGCCCTGATCGTGCCGTCGAGCGCCGCGATCTCGCGCAGGATGTCGCGCGCTTCGGGGCCGACGCTGTCGGCCTCCATCACGACATAACCGACCTCGCCATCGGTCTGGTAGTTCTGCGCGGAGATGTTGACCTCGCGGGCGGCGAAAACGTCGTTCAGGCGCCGCAGCATGCCCGGCACATTGCGCTGGACATGGATGAAGCGCGTGCCGGCGGGACGCGGCGTGAGCTGGACCTGCGGGAAATTCACCGCGCCGACGGTCGAGCCAATATCGGAATAATCGACGAGCTTGCGCGCGACCTCGGCGCCGATGCGCTCCTGCGCCTCCTCCGTCGAGCCACCGACATGAGGGGTGAGGATGACATTGGCCAGGCCCTGCAGCGGCGAGACGAAGCGCTCGGCATTGGAGGCAGGCTCGACCGGGAAGACGTCGACGGCCGCGCCCGCAAGCCGGCCCTCGCGCAAGGCCACGGCCAGTGCCTCGAGATCGACCACCGTGCCGCGCGAATTGTTGATGAGGTAGCTGCCCGGCCGCATCTGGGCGATCTGCTCGGCCCCGATCATGCCATGCGTCGCTGGCGTCTCCGGCACATGCAGCGAGACGATGTCGGCATTGCCGAGCAGTTCGGCCAGGCTGTCGACCGGTTCGGTGTTGCCGTGGCGCAGGCGGTCGGTCTGGTCGAAATAGATCACCCGCATGCCCATCGCCTCGGCAAGCGTCGAGAGCTGGCTGCCGATATTGCCGTAGCCGACGATGCCGAGCACCTTGCCGCGCACCTCGAAGGAGCCGTTCGCGGATTTGTCCCAGCCGCCAGCATGGGCCGAGACCGAGCGGTCGGTGATCTTGCGCAAGAGCATGACGATCTCGCCGATCGTCAATTCGGCGACGCTGCGGGTGTTCGAGAAGGGCGCGTTGAAGACCGGTACGCCGCGCCCGCGCGCCGCCTGCAGATCGACCTGATTGGTACCGACGGAAAAGCAGCCGACCGCGAAGAGCCGGCTCGCCTGGGCAAAGACCGGCTCGGTGAGCTGCGTGCGCGAGCGGATGCCGAGCACATGCACGCCCTCGACGGCCTTGAGCAGCGCGTCATGGTCGAGCGCCTTGGGCAGGCGGACCATGTTGGTATAGCCGGCCTGGACCATCAGATCGGCGGCGGAATCATTGATGCCCTCCAGAAGCAGGACCTTGATGCGGTCCTTGGAGAGGGACAGGCGTTGCGTGCGGAGTGTCATGGAACGATCGGGCTGGCGACGGAGCGTTCGCTATAGACCCGCCAGCGCGCCGGACAACCCGATTCTTTGCCTGCCGGGCGCGCGAAACCGTCGCGGCCTCAGGCCTTCTCGACCACAAGCGTCGCGCCCTCGACCCGCACCACCTTGATTTCGCTGCCCGCCAGCAATTCCGGGCCGGTGACGCGCCAGGAGGAATCGCCGACACGGATGCGGCCCTCGCCGCCGGTCATCGTCGCCTCCAAGCGGAAAACCTTGCCGATGAGCTGGCGGCCGCGATCATTGAGACCCGTCGCGGCGTCGGGCTCCTCATCCTTGCGCTGCGTCAGGCGCCGCCCGGCGAGCACACTGACGACGCTGAGCACAGCGAACGCCAGTGCCGCACTCTGCCAGCCGATGCCCAAAAGCCCGACGACCGTGCCCGTCAGCAGCGCCGCAAGGCCGAGCCAGATCAGGAACACGCCCGGCGCCAGCAATTCGCCGCCGATCAGCACGAGGCCGAGCACGACCCAAGCCCAGCCGCCCAGCGAGGAAAACCAGTCTAGCAGCATGACCGGCCTCACCCGTTCCGGCCGGACGGCGGAACCGAGCCGGCGCGGCGCGTCGCGACCGCCTCCTCGCCAAAGACCGCGCGGGTCAGTTGCGCGATGCCGCCGACCGTGCCGGCGAGCGCTGCGGCCTCGATCGGCACGATCACCACCTTGCTGTTATGCGAGGAGGCAATTGCCTTCAGCGCGTCGGTATAGCGCTCGGCGATGAGGAAGTTCGCGGCCTGGATATCACCCTTGCTGATCGCCTCCGAGACCATCGCGGTCGCGGAAGCTTCGGCCTGTGCCGAGCGCTCGCGCGCCTCGGCATCGCGGAAGGCGGCTTCCTTGCGGCCCTCGGCGGCGAGGATCTGCGACTGCTTCTGGCCCTCGGCCTTGAGGATCTCGGCCTGCCTCAGCCCCTCCGCCTCCAGCACCGCGGCGCGCTTCTCGCGCTCCGCCTTCATCTGCCGGTTCATCGCGCCGGCGATGTCGGCCGGCGGCAGGATGTCGCGGATCTCGATGCGCGTGACCTTGACGCCCCAGGGCGAGGCGGCGGCGTCCATGACGCGCAGCAGTCGTTCGTTGATCTCGTCGCGATGCGAGAGCAACTGGTCGAGGTCCATCGAACCGACCACGGTGCGGATATTGGTCATGGTCAGGATCATCAGCGCCTGGCCGAGCGAGGAGACCTCGTAGCTGGCCTTGGCAGCGTCGAGCACCTGGTAGAAGGCGGCGGCGTCGATGCGCACGCCCGCATTGTCCTTGGTGATCGCCTCCTGCGAGGGAATGTCGAGCACCTGCTCCATGACATTCACCTTGTGGCCGATGCGGTCGAAAAAAGGCACGATCAGCCCGAGCCCCGCGCTGAGCGTGCGCGAATAGCGGCCGAAGCGCTCGACGGTATAGTTGTATCCCTGCGGCACGGTGCGCACGCCAAACGCAAGCCCGAGGATGACGATACCGACAAGGAGAAGGATGGCGATGTTCGCGCCCGACATTACAACCATCCGAGCCTTCTCCCAATCGAGTCGCTGCAACTGCGGTGCGAATGCAACCTGACGATTGCAACAGGCTGATGCAAGGGCGGGGTTCAGCCTGCGCAGTTCTTCCTGAAAGCGCGTGAAGCCTCTGCGCGCTGGGTGGCGAAGGACGGCAACACTACGTGAGCGCCCTTGACCTGAGCGTGAATCGTTTCGCTGCCTTCAAGAAGGTCGAAAAGCTTTGCCGAAAGTGGGATACTGAGTTCGACATCAGTACCGCTAATCCCATCAAGTTCCGTCAACGCGGCGGTATAATGCCGCTTCTCAATTCCAGTCTGAAAACTGATCGGAGTTTTGTCTCCGAAGTTTCCGGTCTTCGGCCTGATACCGATCAGAATTTTTACTCGACTACGTTTCTTTGAGCATATCGCTACAAACGTCGTAATGTCACTGTTTTCGACGCCATAAACAAGGCGCCCATCATTCATAAACTGCCATTCCCATTTATCTGGAGGCGCATCTTCAGAACTGGCTCGAGACACAAAGACCGATGTATTCAAAACCGAAATTGACAATCCGACAAACAACAATTTGATCATGCAATTTGCCCCTCTCGCCAGAGAACATGGCTGAGTATCTTTCCAGTGTCACAAAAAAGAACACGCTGGAAGAGCCGTTCTACTTGCAGGAGAGAGAGGTCCCGCTTGATCCTAGTCGGCACGCCAAAACCCGCCGGCGTTTCCGCTGCTGTTGGTGAGGGGCTGGCGGAGCACTGCGAGGCGCACGTTGGTAGTCGGCGGCTTCGTTGAGCCAGAAGCGGCCCGGAGAGGGAGTTATCCCCGTTTCCGACAGAGCGTGACGCCTTCTTCCCTTCTCCCCTCGGGGAGAAGGTGGCAGCGCAAAGCGCTGACGGATGAGGGAAGAGCCTCAACCCAAAACAAGAAAAGGGCCGCTTACGCGACCCTTCCCTCATCCGCCTGCTTCGCAGACACCTTCTCCCACCCATGTCGGATGCTTCCGACATGGGCATGAGCCTTACCAAGATCGGGCAAGCCCGATCTTGGTGGGGGAGAAGGGATAAAGGCCCACGCCGTGCCTTTACCGCCTCACACAAACTGGCCGTGGCAGTGCTTGTACTTCTTGCCGGAGCCGCAGGGGCAGGCTTCGTTGCGGCCGACCTTGCCCCAGCTCGCTGGGTCGGTCGGGTTGCGGTCGAGCACCGCCGTGTCGCCCTCGATCGCGGCGTATTGCAGGCCCGTGCTGCCGTAATCACCGCTGCCGAAGCCGGAACCGGAACCGGCTTCATCCTGCGGCGGCAGGCTGCCCGGCTCTTCCGGCGCATCGAAACGCACCTCGATGCGCATCAGATTGCCGGTGACCTGTTCGCGCAGGCGGTCGGTCAGCGAGTCGTACAGCTCGAAGGCCTCCTGCTTGTACTCGTTCAGCGGATCGCGTTGGGCATAGCCGCGCCAGCCGATGACCTGGCGCAGGTGATCCAGCGTGACGAGGTGCTCGCGCCAGAGATGGTCGAGCGTCTGCAGCAGCACCTGCTTCTCGACATAGGTCATCACCTCTTCGGTGTTGCGCTCGATGCGGGCCGCGTAATCCTCGTCCGCGATCTTGCGGATGCGCTCGCGCAATTCGGTGTCGGCGATGCCCTCTTCCTTCGCCCAATCCTCGATCGGCAGATCGAGATTGAGGAACTGCATCACGCCTTCCTTGAGCGCGGCGGTGTCCCACTGCTCCGGATAGGCTTCCTCAGGGATATGACGAGCGACGAGATCCTCGGCGACGCCCTGGCGCATGTCGTCGATGGTTTCGCGCACGGTCGGCTGGCGCATGAAGTCGCGGCGCTGCTCGAACACGACCTTGCGCTGGGAGTTCATCACGTCGTCGTATTTCAGAATGTTCTTGCGGACGTCGAAGTTGCGTGCCTCGACCTTCCCCTGCGCCTTCTCGACCGCCTTGTTGATCCAGGGATGGACGATCGCCTCGTCTTCCTTAAGGCCGAGCTTCTGCAGCATGCCGTCCATCCGGTCGGAGCCGAAGATGCGCATCAGGTCGTCCTGCAGCGACAGGAAGAACTTGGACCGCCCCGGATCGCCCTGGCGGCCGGCGCGGCCACGCAGCTGGTTGTCGATGCGGCGGCTCTCATGGCGCTCGGTGCCGACGATGTAGAGCCCGCCCGCCTTGATCACGCGCTGCTTGAAGTCGATCACCTCGGCGCGGATGCGGTTCGCCTCGGCTTCCCGCTCCGGCCCTTCCGCCATGCCGGCGAGATCGTGGTTGATGCGCATCTCGGCATTGCCGCCGAGCTGGATGTCGGTGCCGCGGCCGGCCATGTTGGTGGCGATGGTGATGGCGCCGGGCACGCCGGCCTGCGCGACGATATAGGCCTCCAGCTCGTGGAAGCGGGCGTTCAGCACGGCAAACGCGTTCGAGGGCTTGCCGGCGCGGGCGGCGGCGTAGATCGGCTCCAGCCCGCTGGGATCGCTGAAATCGATCTGCTTGAAGCCTTCCTTCGCCAGCATCTCGGCGACGAGTTCCGAGCGCTCGATCGAGGTCGTGCCGACCAGCATGGGCTGGCCGCTGTCCTGCGCCGCCTTGATCTCACGGATAACGCCGCGGACCTTCTCCTCGAAGGTGCGGTAGACCTCGTCATCCTCGTCCTTGCGGGCGACCGGGACATTGGTCGGAATCTCGACAACTTCGAGCTTGTAGATCTCGAAGAATTCGTCGGCCTCGGTCGAAGCCGTGCCGGTCATGCCGGCGAGCTTGGAATAGAGCCGGAAATAATTCTGGAAGGTGATCGAGGCCAGCGTCGCGTTCTCGGGCTGGACGGTGACGTGCTCCTTGGCTTCGAGCGCCTGGTGCAGGCCTTCCGAATAGCGCCGGCCCGGCATCATGCGGCCGGTGAACTCGTCGATGATGACGACCTCGTCATTGCGGACGATGTAGTCCTTGTCGCGCTGGAACAGCGAATGCGCCCGCAGGCCCTGGTTGACGTGGTGGACCAGGGTGACGTTCTGGGCGTCGTAGAGATCGCCCTCCTTCAGCAGGTCGGCTTCGCGCAGCAGCTCCTCGATATGCTCGTTGCCGGCCTCCGTCAGCGAGACGGCACGCTGCTTCTCGTCGACCTCGAAATCCCCGGCCACCAGGCCCGGCAGGATCTTGTCGATCGCGACATAGAGATCGGACTTGTCGTCGAGCGGGCCGGAGATGATCAGCGGCGTGCGCGCCTCGTCGACCAGGATCGAGTCGACCTCGTCGACGATCGCGAAATGGTGGCCGCGCTGGGACATCTGCGCGACCTCGTATTTCATGTTGTCGCGCAGATAGTCGAAGCCGAATTCGTTGTTGGTGCCGTAGGTGATGTCGCTGGCATAGGCGCGCTGGCGCTCCTCGTCGTCGATGCCGTGGACGATGATCCCGACGGAAAGGCCGAGGAAGTTGTAGAGCTTGGCCATCCATTCCGCGTCGCGGCGGGCAAGGTAGTCGTTGACAGTGACGACATGCACGCCCTTGCCTGCGAGCGCGTTGAGATAGGTCGGCAGGGTCGCGACCAGCGTCTTGCCTTCGCCGGTCTTCATCTCGGCAATGGCGCCCTCATGCAGCACCATGCCGCCGATGAGCTGCACGTCATAAGGCCGCTGGCCGAGCACGCGCTTGGCCGCCTCGCGCACCGTGGCGAAGGCCGGCACCAAGAGGTCGTCGAGCTTGGCGCCATTGGCGAGCTGCTGGCGGAACTCGGCGGTGCGCGCCTGCAGCGCCTCGTCGCTGAGCGCTGCGACTTCGTTTTCGAGCGCGTTGATCGCCGCGACACGAGGGCCATAGCCCTTGACCCGCCGATCATTCGACGAGCCGAAGAGTTTCTTTGCGAGCGCGCCAAGCATTGTTGGGCCTTTCGATAGTGCAGCTTTCGCCTTGCGTCCGCGGTGACCCGCGCGCGGGCGAAAGCCCGATAATTCTCAATTCGACCGCGTGTTTAGACGCGTGCGGGGGCGGGGTCCAGCACCGCTTTGCACCAAGTGCGAGCCTTGTTTGCACCAAGCACGAGCCTTGGCCGGCGGCGGAATTCGCAACCGATGTGGGGTTTTCGCCGCGTAGTTCCAAGGGAGCCGCGCCATCGAACTGCGTAAGCCGCGCAAAGGCCGGCAAAGCATCGCGCTGCGAAAGCTTTAAACCGCGCAGCCGCCTTGCCTTTGCCGCGTTCAACTGGCAGTGCAGCGCAAATGACCGGTTTTTGCTGCTTGCGGAAGGTTTGACCCGATGACGCTGTCACGTCTCGCCATGATGTCCCTCGGTTTCGTGCTCGCCGCGACACCCGCCGCGCTGGCTCAAGCCGACAAGATCGTGGCCAAGGTCAACGGCATCGCCATCACCGAGCGCGACGTCGCGCTGGCGACGGAGGATCTCGGCGAGCGGCTGGCGCAGGTTCCCGAGGAGCGCAAGCGCGACGAGGTGGTGAATTATCTCGTCGACCTCAAGCTCGGCGCCAAGGCCGCCACCGACGCCAAGGTCGCCGACGGCCCCGATTTCGCCGCCCGCCTCGCCTATAACCGCGACAAGGTCCTGCTCGACGAATATCTCCAGCGCGAGGCCAAGAAGGCCGCAACCCCGGAAGCCGCCAAGAAGCTGTTCGACGACACCGTCAAGGCGCTGCCGCCCGAGGAGGAGATCCACGCGCGCCATATCCTGGTCGAGGACGAGGCCCAGGCCAAGACGGCCGCCGAGCGCGTCAAGAAGGGCGAGGATTTCGCCAAGGTCGCAGCCGAGCTCTCCAAGGATCCCGGCTCCGGCAAGGAAGGCGGCGATCTCGGCTGGTTCAGCAAGGAGCGCATGGTGCCGGAATTCGCCGAGGCCGCCTTCAAGCTGCAGAAGGGCCAGATCTCCGACCCGGTGAAGAGCCAGTTCGGCTGGCATGTCATCAAGCTCGAAGACCGCCGCACCAAGCCGACGCCGGACTTCGCCGCCGTCAAGCCGCAGATCGACCAGTATCTCGAGCGCAAGGCCCAGCAGGACATCGTGCTGGCGCTGCGCGAGAAGGCCAAGGTCGAGCGGCTGGACCAGCCCGCCGCTGCCACGCCTGCTCCTGCGGCCGAGCCGAAGAAGCCCTGACGAGCGAGAAGTCCTGATCAGATTGCCCGAGGGCGGAGCGAGCAGCTCCGCCCTTTCTTTTTGCGCAGTCCGCGACGAGCGCCCCGCCTCGATCAGACGGCTTTCTTGAGCGCTTCGTTGATCCGGGTCTGCCAGCCCTTGCCGGTCTTCCGGAATCGCTCGATCACGTCGCGGTCAAGCCGCAGCGTCACCTGAACCTTGGTCGGAGCAATCTGTGCTCCACGCTGTTTCGTGTTTGGAAAAGCCGCCAGGATTTCAGGAGGGAGCTCAGAGGCCGGGCGGGCCGTCCGAAAATCCTGTTCCGTCCATTCAGGATTGTCATCATCAAAGACGATCTTGCGGGACATGACGTCTGATCTCCTAGTCTCTCGCTCGACGAAGGCTGAGGGCACGGATGCGCCTTCAAGCTGGACGAAGGCCAGGCAGTAGGCCCGCTCGTCGATCAATCCCCAGGCGCGATAGCGCGTTTCCCCGGCGAAGCGGTCGTCAGCCTGGAACCCGAGGATCTCGAGGTCGACTGCCCGCGCCAGCGAAATACCGTGCTTTTGCCGATTGATCTCGTCCTTGGCCGGATCGAACGCGATTTCCATGCCGCAATGTAACTACGATTTGCCTCGCAGCAAGAGCGCATACCGGCTTATCGGCCATCCTTCTTGTTTTCGTCATCCGCCTGCGGCACATGGCTTCCTCGATCTGGAGGTGCTTTTCATGGCTGGCAAGGATGTTCCCGTTTCCCCGCTCGCGCCCAAGCGCCAGCCCAAGGTCCCGGCTGTGCCGGGCGTGCGCTTCGCGACCGCAGAGGCGGGCATCCGCTACAAGGGCCGCACCGATGTCGTGCTGATGCTGCTCGATCAGGGCACGCAGGCCGCGGGCGTCTTCACCCGCTCGAAATGCCCGTCGGCCCCGGTCGACTGGTGCCGCGAGAATCTGGCGCAGGGCTCGGCCCGCGCGATCGTCGTCAACTCCGGCAACGCCAACGCCTTCACCGGGCTTAAAGGTCGCGACTCCGTCAAGCTCACCGCCGAGATCGCCGCGAAGGCTGCCGGCTGCAAGCCTGCGGAGGTCTTCATCGCCTCGACCGGCGTGATCGGCGAACCGCTCGACGCCACCAAATTCGAGGGTGTGCTGAGCGACTGCGCCAGGCGCGCCGCGGATGGCCCCTGGATCGACGCCGCCCGGGCGATCATGACCACCGACACCTTCCCCAAGGCGCTCTCGCGCAAGGCCAAGATCGACGGCAAGGAGGTCGTGCTGGCCGGCATCGCCAAGGGCGCCGGCATGATCGCGCCCGACATGGCGACGATGCTCTCCTTCGTCTTCACCGACGCCCCCATAGCCGCACCCGTCCTGCAGGCGCTGCTCTCCAAGGGCGTGAAGGGCTCGTTCAACGCGGTCACGGTCGACAGCGACACCTCGACCTCCGACACGCTGATGCTGTTTGCCACGGGCAAGGCGGCCGAGCGCGGCGTGCCAGCGATCACCCAGGTCAACGATGCCCGCCTCTCCGGCTTCAAGCGCGCGCTGAATTCGCTGCTGCTCGAGCTCGCCCATCTCGTCTGCAAGGATGGCGAGGGCGCGCGCAAATTCGTCGAGATCCGCGTCGCGGGAGCAACCTCTTCACGCTCGGCCAAGCGGGTCGCGCTCTCGATCGCCAATTCCCCGCTGGTCAAGACCGCGATTGCCGGCGAGGACGCCAATTGGGGCCGCATCGTCATGGCCGTCGGCAAGGCCGGCGAGCCCGCCGACCGCGACAAGCTCGACATCTCCTTCGGCGACATCATGGTCGCCCGGCAGGGCGCGCGCGCGCCGTCCTATGACGAGCAGGCGGTCTCCGCCTACATGACCGGCGAGCACATCGTCATCACCACGGATCTTGGACTGGGCCGGGGCAAATCCACGGTCTGGACCTGCGACCTGACCAAGGCCTATGTCGAGATCAACGGCGATTATCGCTCCTGAGTGAAGCGGGCGCTCACCCGGCCTCGGCCGGAGGCCGCTTCGCCTTCGAGACCGTCGCGCCGGGTGCGTATTTCGGTCTCGCCCCCGTGATCTGAAGCGGTGACGCGTCGCTCTTCCAAGAAGGCGGCCCGGCCTATGACATCGCGAGCGTGACGGGTAAGGAGACTGATCCCGTCGACGTCATCCTCTCCGGACACTGGCCCCAGCGTGAAACTCCTCCTCGTCGTCGCCTGCGCCCTGATCGATTCCGACAACCGCGTCCTTGTCGCGCAACGCCCCGAAGGCAAGGCGCTGGCGGGCCTGTGGGAGTTCCCCGGCGGCAAGCTGGAGGCCGGCGAACGGCCCGAACCCGCGCTGATCCGCGAACTCTCTGAAGAGCTCGGCATCACCGTGAAGGAAGCCTGCCTCGCGCCTTTGACCTTTGCGAGCTACGCCTATCCGGACTTCCACCTGCTGATGCCGCTCTATATCTGCCGGCGCTGGGAAGGTACCGCCATCTCGCGCGAGGGCCAGGCCCTGAAATGGGTTCGCGCCGGCAAGCTCAGCCAGCTGGCGATGCCCCCGGCCGACGAACCGCTGATCCCGCATCTGATCGACCTGCTGGGGGCTTGAGGCCGCCCATTCGCTTCAATGGCTCGCCGGCAGGCCGCGCATCTCCCACTGCGCACGCGGAACCGGATCGCCGACGCGGAATTCGAAGGCCACCACCTGCTTGCGGTCGGGCGTGAACCCGCATTTGAAGCGCAGCGCGTACCAGTGCTGCTTGCTGCGGAAGGCCGCGCCTTCGGCCAGCAATTCACGACCGGAAAGCTTCGTGCCGGCCATGGCATAGGCGACCAGCCTGTCGGGCTCGAATTCGGCCTTCCAGGCATGGATCTGGCTCATCGCCTCCAGCCCGCAAAGCTGCTCGACGCGCTCGTCCTCAGCGAGATGCGGAAGGGCTTCCCGCGCCTGCCGGCTGAGGGGGCTGGCGAGGGCGGCCGCCGCCATGAGCCGGGAGGCCTTGATCATGGCGCCGGGTTCGAGCGGCGGCTCGCTCGCCGGCGGAACCACAGGCGCGACCTTCTCCGGCGCCGTTTGCGGTGGCGGCGACGGTTGCGGCTTCGGCGCCTCCTCGACAGGTTTCGGCCGGATCATCGCCTCGAATTGCGGAAAGCTCAGCAGCTCGACATCGATGCTGCTTTCAAGGAGCGGAGTAATCTCCTCCCTCGGACGCAAGGTGGCCAGTCCGAGCAGCGACAGCAGTATCAGATGCAGCAGGAGCGAGGCAGGCAAACCGCGCGCAAACGCCCGAGCCTGCGGAAGCACCCATGCCGGCATCGCTCAGCCCGCCATAACTGGGACACAGGCCAAGACGGCAAAAATGATCGATCTCACCGGACGGCTCCATGCGCTTGCCGTGCGGCGTCCAGCAAGACGGCGGAAGAACCCGGCATTTTTGCGGCGGGATAGGCTATCGCCCTTCGTGCAGACGGGCTCGTCATTGCGAGCGCAGCGAAGCAATCCAGAGGACGTAGAGCGAGCCCTTCTGGATTGCTTCGCTGCGCTCGCAATGACGGGGTTAAGCTTCGCGGAACAGTGTCTAAGCACGAAGCGCGGCGAAGTCCTCCTCCTCGGGCGGCACCTCTGCGAAGGCTGGCTCGCTCTCGCTGCCGAGCGCGAGCTGGAAGCGCTCGAACCGCGCCAGCTCAATCTCGATCGCCGCCTTTGCGGCCGGCGTCTCCTCCCCCGCAAGCCAGCTCCATTGCTGGATCAGGAGCTTGCCGGCGGCGCGGTCGGTTTTCAGGTCGAGCACCGCAACGATGCGGTCCCCGAGCAGGACCGGCAGGGCGAAATAGCCATAGACCCGCTTCTCCCGGGGCAGATAGGCCTCGAACAGGTGCTGGTAGCCGAAGAACAGGTTCAATCGCTTGCGCTGGATGATCAGGGGATCGAAAGGCGAGAGGATGTGGACGAGGCCAGCATCAGTGGGCGCGACTGCCTCCAGCACCTCGGGACTTGCCCAATGCGGCGACTTCTCGGCGCCCTCGATCCGCACCGGCACGAGCTCCTTGCGCCTGACCCGCCCGGCGATCAGCTCGGCCACGGCCTTCTTGGCGGGCGCGTCGAGATGGCAGATCGAATCGAGGCTGACCACGCCCTGCGCCCGCAGCGCCCGGTCGAGCTTGTAGGCGACGACCTGGCGCTCGCTCGCGGGAGCGGGCTTCTTCTCCCAGCCGAAATGCCGGTCGATCAGTTCATAGGTCTTGAGCATGCCGGCGCGTGCCGAGATGACGAGCTCGCCATCGTAGAAGGCGCGCTCCAGCAGGCCCTTGGACGGCTTCTTGCTCGCCCAGAGATGGGCCTTCTCGACCAGCACATCGGTGTCGATGTCGCGGATGGTGAGCGCGCCCTCCTTGCGGATGCGCCGGAGCAGCTTGCGCGTCTCCTCGGGCGAGCCGACGGCCGACCAGCGCTTGGGCTCCTCGCGATGCGCCTTCATCGCACCGAGGAAGAAGCGGATATCCGCAGTCGGGACATAGGAGAGCGCGTGCGTCCAGTATTCGAAGACGCTCTTATCCAGCGACTGCGCCTGCGCGAGATCGGAGCGGCGATAGCTCGGTATGCGGCTGTAGAGGATGTGGTGGTGGCAGCGCTCGATCACGTTGATCGTGTCGATCTGGACATAGCCGAGATGCGCGACCGCGGCCCGCGTCGCCTCCGGCCCGGAGCCGAAGGGCTCCGGCTCGTCGAGGCGTTGAGCGTGCAGCCAGATCCGGCGAGCCTCAGCGGCAGGGAGAATGGGCGGTGATTTCGGACGTCTGGCCATGATGCGCAAAAGCTAGCCGCGTTTCGTCCCGCTGTAGAGCCGTAGCGACCATCTCTGCTGACAGGCTGCGTCAGCGCCGAAATTCGGCCCGACATGTGGAAGCCGGTATCCGGAACGCCTGAGGCTCAGGGCGCGATCACCTTCTGGAAGCAGCTCGACTTCGTGTCGGTATAGCCGAGATGCTCGTAGAAGCGCTTGACCTTGTCGTTGTCGCCGCGAACGAGCAATTGCAGCTTCCAGACGCCGCGCCCGACCAGCCAGGCTTCGGCGGCCGCCATCATCGCCCGGCCGAGACCGGCGCCCTGCATCGCGGGATCGGCGGCGACATAGTAGACCCAGCCGCGATGCCCGTCCTCGCCGACCATAACGCTGGCTGCGACGCGACCCTCGACCTCGGCGACGAGCACGGTCGAATGCGCGTCGCGGCGGGCGAAGGCGATGTCGCGCAGCGGATCGTTCCAGGGTTTTGCGACGCCCGCCGCATGCCAGAGCGCGATCACGGCATCGATATCGGCGTCGGTGATCTCGCGGATCAGGGGTGTGAGGCTCATCGGCGGCATTCCAGGCGGGAGACAGACCGTCTCGCCTCGCATGCCATACGCCTGCGCGTCCAGTCCGCCGATGCGTCGGTGCGGCGACCCTCAGCTAGCCAGGGCGGCAGCGAGCATGTCCCGGGTCGCCTCGGCCATGGCGCTCTGCAGCTTGAACGCCTTCGTCTTCTCGCCGGGGTTCATCACCAGGATCACCGTCTCGGTGCCCGGGCAGGCTGGGTCGGCGCAGAGGATCTCGTTGACCGCGATCACGGCGTCTTCGGCCAAGCCGAGCAGGTCGCGGATATCGGCCTTGATCCGCGTCGCGGCCTCGGAAGCCACGGCCTTGTCCGCAGCGCCTTTCCCGAACAGGCCAAAGCGCATCCCGGGCCCTCAGCCGGCCGGCAGGGTGAGCACGCCGGCCACGCCATCTTCGGTCCCGAAGGCCAGGCGCTTGCCGAGCTTGTCCCAGGCGAAGGCGGTGACGCCGCTGCCCTTGATCGCCGGCCGCACCAGGAGCTCGGAGGCATCGGTCAGCCGGATCATCAGGATGCAGCCATCGTCATAACCGACGGCCAGCACCAGAGCCTTGGGATGGAAGGCCACGCGCGTGACCTTGGCATGGCGCGCACCGCATTCGCGCGGCGCCTTGCCGGTCGGCCCCTCCCCCTGGAACGGCCAGACGATCGCGGCGTCCGCGCCTGACGAGGCGAGCCAGAGCCCGTCATGCGACCAGGACAGCGAACGCGGCTTGGCCGGGTAGCCGGTCATGCGCATATGCGTCGGCTTGTCGCCCAGCCGCCAGCCATGCAGCGCGTTCTCCTGCATCGAGGAGACGACGAAGCGGCCATCGGGCGACCAGATCACATCGAGATGCGAGCCCTTCCACTCCAGGAATTCGGGCTTGGCCTCGGTGTTGGGATACCACAGCGAGACACCATTCATCTGGGCGACGGCGAGACGATAGCCCTTCGGCGCGAAGACCAGCCCCTGCGGCGTCGTGACGAAATCAAGCGATTTGACCCGGCCCTTGTCGTCGCGGGAATGCACGGTCTTGCCGGTGTTCCAGGCGAGGCTGCCGCTCGCGGACAGCGTCACCGCATCGATCCAGCGATGCTTGGGATCGCGCGCGATCTCGGTCGATTCGCCCTCAGTCCCGGTCGCGACCACGCGCCCGTCATCGCCGCCGGTGATCAGTCGCTCGCCATCAGAGCAGGCGCTGAGGATGCCGCCGGCATGAGGCTCGACGCTGTCAGCCTCGCCATCGCGCCAGCGCAGCACGCGCCCATCGGCAAGCGCAAGCGCCAGCGTCGATTTGAGCCAATGGGCCGCGACGACATGCGCCCCGGCCTCGACGGGGACGACATGTTCGCGCAGCGAAACGGGTTTGGTGATCGTATCCATGAGGCCGGTCTAGCAAACTATTCGGAGCGGGGCGACGCGTCATTCTCGGGCGGCGCATCGCGCCGAACCGAGAATCCCGGGACGAGAAGGTGCTGGTTTCCGAGATGGTCGGGTCAAGCCCGACCATGACGAAAACTCACGCCGCGCAGGCCAAAAATCCCTTGCGCAATTCACCCTCGTCGAGATCGCGCCCGATGAAGACGAGGCGGGAATTGCGCGTCTCATCCGCCTTCCAATCGCGCTGCAGATCGCCATCGAGGATCATGTGGACGCCCTGGAAGACGAAGCGGCGCGGCTCGTCCTTGAAGGCAAGAATGCCCTTGGAGCGCAGGATGTTGGGCCCTTGCGCCTGGCTGATGTCGTTGATCCAGGGCATGAACTTGTCGGGGTCGACATCGCCGGGGATCGTGAACGACATCGAACGCACCTCGTCGGAATGATGATGATGGTGCCCGGATTCGAGGAAGTCCGGCTCGATGTCGAGGATGCGGTCGAGATCGAAGGCGTTGCGGTCGAGCAGCTGGTCGATCGGCAGCTCGCAGCGCGTCGTCTTGTGCAGCTTGGCATAGGGGTTGATGGCGCGGATCGCGGCCTCGACCTCGGCCAGTTCCTCGGCCGAGACGAGATCGACCTTGTTGAGGATGATGACGTCGGCGAAAGCGATCTGGTTCTTCGCTTCGGGCGCATCCTTCAGCCGCTCGGTCAGCCATTTGGCGTCCGTCACGGTGACGACGGCGTCGAGCTTGGTCGCATCGCCGACATCCTGGTCGACGAAGAAGGTCTGCGCCACCGGGGCCGGATCGGCCAGGCCCGTGGTCTCGACGATGATCGCGTCGAACTTGCCCTTGCGCTTCATCAGGCCGTCGAGGATGCGGATCAGATCGCCGCGCACGGTGCAGCAGATGCAGCCATTGTTCATCTCGAAGACTTCCTCATCGGCGCCGACGACGAGGTCGCCATCGATGCCGGTCTCGCCGAACTCATTGACGATCACAGCGAATTTCTTGCCGTGGTCCTCGGTGAGGATGCGGTTGAGGAGCGTGGTCTTGCCGGCGCCCAGATAGCCTGTGAGCACCGTGACGGGGATTTTCTCGGACATGGGTTCGACCTGGTTATTGAACGGACAAAGCCGGAGCGCTCGATATCCGCCCCAGCCTTGGAAACCTTCAGCCCTCATCCCGAGGAGCGATCCGCAAGGGTCGCGTCTCGAAGGATGCTCCAGCACGCTTTGAACCATCCTTCGAGACGCCGCTTCGCGGCTCCCCGGGATGAGGGCTGGAGATGAGGACCGACGCTCAGGCCGGACCGGCGCCGAGCGCCTTCTCGAACTGGCTTATATTGTGTTTCATCATCGCGATGTAAGTCCCGGCCGGGCCGGAGGCTTCCGAAAGCGCATCCGAATAGACCCGGCCGCCGATCTTGGCGCCGCTCTCTTTGGCGATCTGCTCGATCAGCCGCGGATTGGTGACGTTTTCGAGGAAGACCGCCGGTATCTTCTCGGCCTTCACCTGCCGGATGATACGCCCGACATCCTTGGCCGACGCCTCGGCCTCGGTCGAGACGCCCTGGGGCGCGATGAAGTCGATGCCATAGGCCTTGATGAAATAGCCGAAGGCGTCATGCGAGGTGATCGCCTTGCGCCGGTCGGCCGGAATGCGCGCCACTGCCGCCTTGATCTCGCCGTCCAAGGCATCGAGCTTGGCGAGATAGGCCGTCGCATTGGCCTCATAGACGGCTTTTCCCGCCGGGTCGGCCGCGCTCAGCGCGTCCAAGATATTGGCGATGTAGATCTTGGCGTTGGCGACATTCTGCCAGGCATGAGGGTCCTCCCGGCCGGCGTGATCGTGACCATGGGCATCCTTCTTGCCGGGCTCCTCCGCGGCGGGCAGCGCCTGCGGCGTGATGCCTGTCGTCGCGACCGCGACAGTGCCCTTCGCGGCGGAGGATTTGATCAGGCGCGTCATCCAGCCCTCGAATTTCAGGCCGTTGACGACGATCAGCTTGGCTGCGGCCATGCTCTTGGCGTCGGCGGGCGTCGGCGAATAGACATGCGCATCGCCATTGGGCCCGACCAGCGTCGTCACCGAGACGCGCTCGGCCCCGATCTCCCTTACGAAATCGCCCAGGATCGAGAAGCTCGCAACGACGGGGAGCTTCTCCTGCGCCGACGCCGCCAGCGGAGCGGCAGCGAGGATCAATCCGGCGGCAAGGCCCGCAACCAGTTCGCGACGATTCGGCATGGCTTCTCTCCAGGCAAATTGAAACACTATAACATTACTAGCGTTGGAGATGGGGCCGAGGCAAGAGCCGCCGCGCAAGGCCGCCCTGCGAGCCGATCAGGAGCGAACCGAGATAGAGCGTCCCTGCAGCGAGGATGATAGCGGGGCCGGCGGGGAGATTGCTGCCCGCCGCATAGGAGACGACGAGCCCAGCATAGCCCGAGGCCATGCCGAACCCCGCGGCGAGCAGGATCAGTCGCGTGATGTCGGCGGTCCAGAACCGTGCGGCGGCTGCCGGCAGCATCATCATCCCGACCGCGAGCAAGGTGCCCAGCGCATGGAAGCCGGCGACGAGGTTCAGCACCACGAGCGCGAGAAAGGTCAGATGGACCCAGCCGCCGGAACGGCTGACCGAGCGCAGAAAACCGGGATCGACGCATTCCATCACCAGCGGCCGATAAAGCGCCGCCAGCAGCAGCAGCGTCAGCGTCGTCACACCAGCCAGCAGGACAAGCACGTCGTCATCCAGCGCCAGCACGTTGCCGAACAGCACATGGAAGAGATCGATCGCCGAGCCGCGCAGCGAGACGATGGTGACGCCGAGAGCGAGCGAAATCAGGTAGAAGGCGGCAAGCGACGCATCCTCCTTCATCACCGTCACCCGCGCCACCGCACCGGCCGCCAGCGCGACCGCAAAACCCGCGACAAGGCCGCCAACCGTCATGGCCGGCAGCGAGAAGCCGGCGACGAGATAGCCGATCGCGGCCCCGGGCAGGATGGCATGCGCCATGGCGTCGCCGGTCAGGCTCATCCGCCGCAGCATCAGGAAGACGCCGATCGGCGCGGCTGCGACCGAGAGCGCGAAAATCCCGACCAGCGCGCGGCGCATGAAGTCGAACTCGGCGAAGGGGCCGATGAAAAGGTCGTAGAGTTGCGTCATGGCTGGTGTGCCCGATCAGGCCGCGTCGCGCTCGCAAGGGGCGGCATGGCTGTCGAAGGCCTCGACCATCTGGCGCGCCTTCAGCAGATTGGCGGGGGTCAGCACCTCGGCAGTGGCGCCCCAGGCAACGGTTTCGCGTGCCAGCAACAGCGTCTGCGGAAAGGCGCGGCGGACCGTCTCGATATCATGCAACACCGCGACGACGGTGCGGCTCTCGCCATGCCAACGCTGCACCAGCGCGAGCAGATCCGAGGTGGTGCGTGCATCGATCGCGGTGAAGGGCTCGTCGAGCAGGATGATGTCGGCGTCCTGCAGCAAAAGCCTGGCGAACAGCACGCGCTGCATCTGCCCGCCGGAGAGATTACTGATCGGCCGGCGCTCGAACCCGGTGAGGCCGACGGCCGCGATCGCCTGCTCGATCCTGGCTTTCGCGCCAAAGCCGATGCGGCCGAAAATACCCGCCGAGCCCCACAGGCCCATCGCCACGAGATCATAGACATGGATCGGGAAGGAACGGTCGAGATCGGCCGATTGCGGCAGATAGGCAAGCCGCTTGCCCTTGGCCAGCGTCAGCCCGCCATCGAGCGGCGCAAGCGCGCCGGCGATGCCCTTGAGCAAGGTCGATTTGCCGGCGCCATTGGGACCCACGATCGCCGTCAGGCTGCCATGGGCGATCTCGCCGCACAGATGGTGCACCGCCGGATGGCGGTCGTAGCCGAGCGTCAGATCGTCCAAGCGGATGGCGGGCACGGGCTCGAACACTCTCTTCACAGGATCACGGCGAGCGTCGCCGCCCAGACCAGCACGATCACGGCGACAGCCAGGCCAAGCCGGGCCGCAGCCGACAGGCGCAACAGCGACCAGCCCGGATCCTCCGAGACGGCGCGACGGGCATGGCTGTGCGATTGGCTCATATGAGATGATATAATGTTACGAACAACAGCGGGCAAGCGGAGTCTGTGGATGGTTCCGTTGCTCCACCGTCATGCTCGCCCTCGCGACGAGCATCCACCTCTTGAACACCGCCCTCGAAAGGGAAGACGTGAGTGGTCGGGACAAACCCGACCGTGCCGGCAAAACCAGGCTAAACCGCCGCCATCAGAACGGCAGGTACTGGTAGAGCCAGGTCTCGGTCAACACCTTGTCGCCGCCGCGCATGAAGCAGCGCATCTCGACCGGCTCATTGCCCTCGACGGTGAGGTCGAACTGCGCCCGCCAATGGCCCGGCACGTCGTCGGGCACGGCTTCCGCGAAGACATAGGAGAAGGTCCCGCGCGAGGCCGAGAGCACGACCTCGGGCTTGACGCCGAAGGGGATCGTCTCCAGCGCCGGCCCCAAAAACTCGACCATGAACTTGCGCACGCCCCTGGGCCGGACCGTGCCGGGCTGGCCGCCATTGCCGAGCCGTGTCGCCACGACCCGCCCGAGCGCCGGCGGGAAGGGCTCGTCGGCAAGCCAGTGCAGCTTGTAGCGGAATTCGAAGGAGGCGCCGGCCTTGGCCGGGGCGGAGGGAACCCACATGGCGACGATGTTGTCGTGGATCTCGTCGTCGGTCGGGATCTCGATCAATTGGACCGCGCCCTTGCCCCAGTCGCCCTGCGTCTCGACCCAGAGGCTCGGCCGGCGCTCATAGAACACGCCGTCGAGGTAATGGCCGACCTCGCGGTCGCGCTGCAGCAGGCCGAAACCACGTGGATTCTCGTCCATGAAGGCCGACGCCGTGGTCCGGTGGGGATTGTTGAGCGGCCGCCAGGCGCGTTCGCCCGCGCCGGTCCAGAGTGCGAGCCCGTCGGAATCATGCACTTCGGGCCGCCAGTCGACGGCAGTCGATTTGGCCGTCTCGGAGTACCAGTACATCGAGGTCAGCGGCGAAATGCACAGGCGCTCGATATCCTTGCGCAGATAGAGCGCCTTCTCGATCTCCATCGTGACGCCCTTGCCGCGATGCATGCGGAAGCGATAGGCGCCCGCAACGCTGGGGCCGGAGAGCAGGGCATAGACCACGACATATTCGGCGCCGGGCTGAGGCGTCTCGAGCCAGACATGGGTGAAATCGGGGAACTCCTCCGGCTTGCCGGCCACCGCCGGATCGATCGCAAGCCCGCGCGCCGAGAGCCCGTATTGGTAGAGCTCGCCAATGGCGCGGAAATAGGATGCGCCGAGGAAGGCGACCCAGTCGTTCTTCTGCCAGTCGAGCTTCTCGCCCTTGCGGCCGGGATGGCCCGAGCGGCTTTCCTGGAAGCGGAAACCGGCAAAGCCGGCTCCGGTGGGCAATTCGCGCGCCGGGGAATCCGCCGGCATCTCGAAATAGCTCTCGTCATAGACGATCTCGCGCGCCTGGCCGGCGTCGAGGACATGCATGCGCACCGGCTTCTGGAAGTAGCGGCCGAGATGGAAGAAGGTCACCGGCCAGGGCGAGGGACCGTTCGCCCACAGCGCCATCTCCGGCTTGAACTTGATCTTGCCATGCGCGTCGTAATCGATCCGCTCCAGCACGTCGGCGCGAGGCGATGGCGGGGCCTGATAGGGCCTGGATGCGAGATCGCGCGCCCGCGCCTTCAGCCCCTCGAAGCCGAACGCCTCTGCCACACCGAGCTTCAGGCCCTGCTGCGCCAGCGCGGCCGGCGAAAAGCCGAGCGCAGCCAGCGTCGCGGTTGCGCTCGCCCCGGCGAGCAGCGTGCGGCGGTCGAGGGCGGGCAGCGGTGAGGAGCGATCCTGCATGTCTGGCGAGGCTCTTTGGCTGTGCGATGGCATGGACTGAGCGAAAGGATGGACTGTCCGGGCTAACCTGTCCCGCAGGCCAGAGCAACCGAGGAGAGGCAACTGGCGAGAAGGGGACAGCCGGAAAGGGGAAGGCCATTTCAATGCACGCCAAAAGTGGCGAAAGCATCACGCAACATCGACAAAAGTAGAAAGCCCCTGTGTTCCCTGGGCTTTCCTTTTGCGTACGGCCTGACCTACAAAAGGATTAAGCCCGGCCGGCAAGGCCGGAAAAAATCGTCTGGGAGGACACATGAATCGCTTCATTCGCGGTCGAAGGCTTGCAGGCCTCGCCACCGCTCTTCTGCTCGCCGCCGCGCCGGTGACCGCCCGCGCCCAGGACTTCATCAACATCCTGACCGGTGGTACCTCGGGCGTTTATTATCCGATGGGCGTCGCGCTCTCGAAGATCTATGGCGACAAGATCCCCAATGTCCGCCCGACCGTGCAGGCCACCAAGGCCTCGGTCGAGAATCTGGTCCTGCTGCAGCAGGGCCGCGGCGAGGTCGCCTTCACGCTGGGTGATTCCCTCGACGCCGCCTGGAAGGGCGATGAGGAAGCCGGCTTCAAGACCCCGCTCAAGAAGCTGCGCGGCATCACCGCGATCTATCCGAACTACGTCCAGATCGTCGCGGCGAAGGATAGCGGCATCAAGACCCTGGCCGATCTCAAGGGCAAGCGCCTCTCCGTCGGCGCGCCGAAATCCGGCACCGAACTGAATGCTCGCGCCATCCTCGCCGCCGCCGGCATCACCTACAAGGATCTCGGCAAGATCGAGTATCTGCCCTTCGCCGAATCCGTCGAGCTGATGAAGAACCGCCAGCTCGACGCCACCTTGCAATCGGCCGGGCTCGGCGTCGCCTCGATCCGCGATCTCGCCGCTTCCGTCGAGATCGTCGTCGTCGAGGTGCCCAAGGCGGCGATCGACAAGGCAGGCCCGCCCTTCGTCAGCGCCCCCATCCCCGCCAACACCTATGGCGGCCAGACCGCCGACGTGAACACCGCTGCCGTCGTCAACTACCTCGTCACCCATGAAGGCGTGAAGGAGGAGACGGTCTACCAGATGACGAAGAACATCTTCGAGAACCTGGGCGAGATCGGCGCGGCGCATTCGGCCGGCAAATCGATCAAGCTCGAAAGCGCGCTGGAGGGCATGCCCGTGCCGCTCCACCCCGGCGCCGCGCGCTATCTCAAGGAAAAGGGCCTGAAGGTCGGCTCATAAAGCGTGTCATCCCGTGCGCGCTGCGGCACGAGGTGACGCGGCGCAGACACGGGACCGTAGGACGACGAGGCGCCTCTTTATCTGAATGCGGTCCCACATCCGCGCAGCAGCACCTCGTGCCGCAGCGCGTGCGGGATGATACCGGCAGGACACCGCAATGACCCCCCAGACCGACCAGCTGCACGAACTCTCGGGCGCGCAGCCCGTGGAGATCGAAAACCCGGCGCTCGACAATTTCGAGCACGGCTTTCCACCCGGCTTCGGCCCGGGACGCTGGGGCCTGCTCGCCTATGCGGTCGCCTTGATCTTCGCCTGTTTCCAGATCGCGATCTCGGCCTGGCATGTCCTGCCGAGCCAGGCGGTGCGCGGCATCCATGTCGGCTTCCTGCTGCTCCTGACCTTCGGCCTCGTCGCCAATTTCAAGGCGAAATCCGAAACCGGGCGCTGGATCGGCTGGGCGCTTGGCGGGCTCGGCTTCTGGCTCGGGCTCTATCAGCTCGTCTTCTACCAGGACCTGATCCTGCGCGACGGCGACCCGACGACGATGGACCTCGTCACCGGCACCCTGCTGATCGTGCTCATCTTCGAAGCCGCGCGCCGATTGATGGGCAATGCCTTGCCGATCATGTGCGGCGTCTGCCTGCTCTACTGGTTCTTCGGGCAGTACCTGCCTGCCCCCTTCAATCACCGCGGCTATGATTTCGACCAGGTCGTCAGTCATCTCTCCTTCGGCACCGAGGGGTTCTACGGCGTGCCGATCTATGTTTCGGCGACCTATATCTTCCTGTTCATCGTCTTCGGCTCCTTCCTCGAGAAGGCCGGGATGATCCACCTGTTCAACGACGTCTCGCTCGGCCTCTTCGGCGGCGCGCGCGGCGGGCCGGCCAAGGTCGCCGTCTTCTCCTCCGGGCTGATGGGCATGATCTCGGGCTCGGGCGTCGCCAATGTCGTGACGGTCGGGCAGTTCACGATTCCCCTGATGATCAAGTTCGGCTATCGCCGCGCCTTTGCGGCGGGCGTCGAGGCCACCGCCTCGATGGGCGGGCAGATCATGCCGCCGGTGATGGGCGCCGCCGCCTTCATCATGGCCGAGACGCTGGGCGTCGAATATTCGGCGATCGTCCAGGCAGCCACCATTCCCGCCGTGCTCTATTTCGCCTCGGCCTTCTGGATGGTGCATCTCGAAGCCGGGAAATTCGGGCTCAAGGGCATCGAGCGCCATTTGCTGCCGAAGCCGCTGAAGGCGCTGCGCGAGCGCTGGTATCTGGCCTTGCCGCTTGCCGTCCTGGTTTTCATGCTGTTCCACGGCTTCACGCCGCTCTTCGCCGGCACGATCGGGCTTGCGCTCACGGTCGGGCTCATCCTGGGCGCGGGCATCGCGCTTGGGCTCGCGACCACGACCCTGCGCGTGATCTTCTGGGTCGGGCTCGGCCTGATCTCGGCTGCCCTGTTCCGCGAAGGCATGGATGTCAGGATCGTCGCCGGCTTGATCGCCTTGCTGATCGCCATCAACGCCTTCACCATCGGCGGGCGGGCGACCCTGACGATCTGCCGCAATGCTTTGGCCGACAGCGCCAAGACGGCGCTGCCCGTCGGCATCGCCTGCGCCATCGTCGGCACCATCATCGGCCTGATGACGCAGACCGGCATCGGCACCACCTTCGGCGCCTGGGTCATCGGGCTCGGCCAGACCAGCCTGTTCCTGGCGCTGGTCCTGACGATGGTGCTCTCGATCCTGCTCGGCACCGGCATCCCGACGATCCCGACCTATATCATCGTCGCGGCGCTGGCCGCCCCGGCTCTTGAGAAGCTCGGCGTGCCGCTGATCGTGAGCCATATGTTCGCGTTCTATTACGGCATCATGGCCGACCTCTCGCCGCCGGTGGCGCTGGCGGCACTGGCCGCCGCGCCGATCGCCAAGGAGAACCCCGACAAGATCGGCTGGGAGGCGATGCGCGTCGCGCTGGCGGGTTATGTCATCCCCTTCATCGCGGTCTATTCGCCCGCCCTGATGCTGCAGCCCGGAGACCCGCTGGCCAATGTGATCGGCTTCTGGCCGGCAGTGGTTTACGCCGTGATCAAGGCCAGCGTCGCCATCGCACTCTTCGGCATGGTGGCTATCGGCTATCTCTTCGGCCGGCTGACCCTGATAGAGCGGCTCGTCGCCTTCATCGCCTCGGTCTTCATCCTGGGGGAGTTCGCCTATAGCGACCTGCTCGGCTACATCCTTGCCGCCGCCATGGTCGGACGGCATTGGTGGCTCGCCCGCAATCAGCTCACCGAGAAACCTGCGTGAGCCTGTGTCTGGCAGCCGGCGCGCTCGTCATCGCGCTCGGCAGCGACGAGATCACGCTGAGTTGGCGCCATTCCGTGCAGAAGACCCTGTGGGAAGAACTCTGGCGCGATGGGCGCGACGGCATGCGCCTGGTCGAGGCACGCATTCAAGGCTCGGGAGCCGGCATGGACCCACCCGACGGCGCAAAGCTCGTCGACGGCTTCTGGCGCTGGACGCCGAAGCTTCCCGCATTGCCGGAGGTCGTGATGCGGCGCTCGGGCGCCACCGCCGACTGGCGCGTCTGCATCGCCGGCGCCTGCCGGCCGATGGGGGCCTATTTGCCGGATAACGCCGATCCGGTCGTCCTGAGGCCCTGCGGCTGAACCGCTTGTCTCAGTTGTCTCCGATCATATGCTCGACCTTGAGCACGCGGCGCATCAGATTGACCATCGCATAGCCGGCCACGACCGAGAACAGCGCCATCAGGACATAGCCGACGACATGGCCGAGATCGAACAGGCCGGCAAGCGCCCAGCCCGAGGCCAGCGCCACGCCGAACAATTCGACCGCGATCAGGATGCCCAGCGATATCACCATGATCAGGGTGCGCCAGTTGGTGCGCCTTACGGCCATCGGTCCCATTCCTCAAACACTCATGCACGGGACGGCCTAGCGGAGGCCGCAGCGGCATGCAACAAAATCGCGCGCCCCGTCACAAGGCAGAAGCTCTGCTTTTGGCGAGATAGTCCCGACCGCCCAGCTTGAAAAGACCCAGATGATCGAGACGCCCGTCTTTGCTGCCAGTGCCGCCGCCGCGCCCCATCATCTCGCCTCCGAGGCCGGGCGCGCCGTGCTGGCCGAGGGCGGCAACGCGATCGAGGCGATGGTCGCCATGGCCGCGACGATCGCAGTGGTCTACCCGCATATGAACGCGATCGGCGGTGACGGCTTCTGGCTGGTGCATGAGCCCGGCGGCAAGGGCCGGGTCCATGCGATCGAGGCCTGCGGCCCGGCCGGTGCGCTGGCGACGATCGAGCGCTATCGCGAGATGGGCCATGACACGATCCCCGCGCGCGGCCCCGACGCCGCCGTGACGGTCGCCGGCGCGATCGGCGGCTGGCAGACGGCTCTGGAACTCTCCAGGAGCCTGGGCGGCAGGATGCCGCTCAAGGACCTGCTCAGCAATGCGATCGCCCATTGCGATGCGGGCTATGCCATCTCGGATTCGGAGCTGCGCACCTGGCCCCAGCAGGTCGAGGCGGCCAAGCTCGCGCCCGGCTTCAGCGAATTCTTCTGGCCGGGCGGCGAGCAGCCCAAGGCGGGCGCGCGCCGCAAGCCTGAGGCGCTCGGCGCCACCTTCAAGCATCTCGCCGATGCCGGCCTCGACGATTTTTACCGCGGCGACATCGGCCGCGAGATCGGCGCCGACCTCGCCGCAATGGACGCGCCTGTGACGCGCCAGGACATGGCGGCCTTCAAGGCGCGCCTCGTCCAGCCGCTCGCCATCCAATTGCCGGGCCTGGCCGTCTACAATTTCCCGCCGCCGACGCAGGGGCTCGCCTCGCTCCTGATCCTCGGCATCTTCGAGAAGCTCGGCATCGAACGGGCCGAAGGCTTCGACCATCATCACGGTCTGGTCGAGGCGACCAAGCGCGCCTTCGCCATCCGCGACCGTTATGTCACCGACCCGGCGCATCTGCAGATCGATCCCGCGAGCCTGCTCAGCGACGCCGTCTTCGCCCGCGAGGCCGCCGCGATCGACCGCAAGCGCGCGGCGAGCTGGCCGTTCAAGACCGGCGATGGCGACACGGTCTGGCTGGGCGCGATCGACGCCTCCGGCATGGCGGTGTCCTATATCCAGTCGATCTATTGGGAGTACGGCTCGGGCTGCATCCTGCCCAGGACCGGCGTGAACTGGCAGAACCGTGGCGTCTCGTTCTCGCTCGACAAGCGCGCGCTGAACCCGCTCGCGCCCGGCCGCAAGCCCTTCCACACCCTCAACCCCGCCTTCGTGCGCTTTGCCGACGGGCGTATCGTCTCCTATGGCGCGATGGGCGGCGACGGCCAGCCGCAATTCCAGGCGCAGATCCTGACGCGCTACCGCTTCGGTCAAAACCCGGCGGCCGCCGTCGATGCGCCGCGCTGGCTCTTCGGACGGAGTTGGGGGGCGGGCTCGCTATCGCTGAAGCTGGAGAGCCGCTTCGACCCGATGCTGCTCGCCAGGCTAGCCGCTGCCGGCCACCCGGTCGAGGAATACAGCGAAGCCTATTCCGATCAGTTCGGCCATGCCGGCATGCTGGTGAAGCATCCCAAGGGCCATGTCGAAGCCACCCACGACCCACGTTCAGACGGCGACGCAAGAGGACTTTGACGCCTATGCCTACCGAAGACCCCTTCCGCTGCTTCGTTCCCTATCCGGATGCGCCGGTGAAGAACGCCGCCTTCGGCCCGCTCGCCGGGCTGACGTTGGCGGTGAAAGACCTGTTCGACGTCAAGGGCTATCCGACCGGGGCGGGCTCGCCGACCGTGCTGGCCCAGTCCGGCATCAAGACCAGAACCGCGCCGATCGTGAAGACGCTGCTCGATGCCGGAGCGCGCTTCGTCGGCAAGACCCATACCGATGAACTCGCCTTCTCGCTCAACGGCAAGAACGCCCATTTCGGCGCACCGATCAATCCGTCCGCGCCTGACCGCATCACCGGCGGCTCATCCTCGGGCTCGATGGCGGCCGTCGCCGGCCGCCTCGCCGATATCGCTATTGGTTCCGACACCGGCGGCTCGGTGCGCGCTCCGGCGAGCTATGGCGGGCTCTTCGGCATCCGTCCGAGCCATGGCCGGCTCTCGCTCAAGCATGCCTGGCCGCTGGCGGAGAGCCTGGATACACCGGGCTGGTTCGCCCGCGACGGCGAAACCTTCGCCCGCGTCGCCGAGGTCGTCTTCGGCAAGGACCGCATCGCCCTGCCCGAAATCCCGCGCATGCTGCTGGCGGACGACATGTTCTCGCAGGCCGTGCCGGACGCCGAGAACATCCTGCGCAATGTCGTCCAGCGCGTCATGCCCACGCTCGGCCAGCCCGAGAGCATCAAGGTCGCGCGCGATCTCGACGCGCTCTATTGGGCCTTCCGCTGGGTGCAGGGCCGCGAGGCCTGGCTCGCCGATGGGCCGATGATCGAGCGCTTCGCACCGCCGCTCGGACCCGGCGTCGCCGAACGTTTCGCCTTCTCGAAGTCCGTCACGGACGCCGAATACGCCAAGGCAGAGACCACCCGAAAGAGCTTCCGCGCCAAGCTCGCGCGCTGGCTTGGGCGCGATGGCGTGCTGATCCTGCCGACCGTGCCCGACATCGCTCCGCTCGTCAGCGCGCAGGAGCCCGAGCTCGACGATTTCCGCAACCGGGCGCTGCGCCTGCTCTGCCTTGCCGGGCTGTCGGGCTTCCCGCAGGTGACGATGCCGGTGGCGCAACGCGAGGGCGCACCGCTCGGCCTGTCGCTGATCGGGCCGAAGGGCTCGGACAAATCCCTTATCGCCTTCGCCGTGAAATTCGAGCGGGCGGCGCGGATCCGGATCGCATGAGATATCTTCAGGCCTCATCCTGAGGAGCCGCGCAGCGGCATCTCGAAGGATTGTCCAGGAGGCTCCTGCGAAAACTGGAGCATCCTTCGAGACGCAGCCTTCGGCCGCTCCTCAGGACGAGGGCTGAGAGTTTGGCAGGTTGGAAGGAAGGAAGACGATGAGCGGTCATCATCACCACCACGACCATGATCATGATCACGACAACCACTTCACCCCGATCGAAGCGCGGGTGAAGGCGCTGGAATCGCTGATGGTCGCCAAGGGCTATGTCGACCCGGCGGCGCTCGACGCGATCATCGACACCTATGAGACCAAGATCGGCCCGCGCAACGGCGCCCGCGTCGTCGCAAGAGCCTGGAGCGACCCGGCCTTTGCCGCAAGGCTGAAGGCGGACGGCTCGGCGGCTGTCGCCGAGCTCGGCTATGGCGGGCGCGGTGGCGAGCACATCGTCGCGGTGTTCAACACGCCTGAAGAGCACAACCTCATCGTCTGCACGCTGTGCTCCTGCTATCCATGGCCGGTGCTCGGCCTGCCGCCGGTCTGGTACAAATCCCCGCCCTATCGCTCCAAGGCGGTGATCGATCCGCGCGGCGTGCTCGCCGATTTCGGCGTCACGCTTCCGCAAGGCCAGAGCATCCGCGTCTGGGATTCGACCGCCGAGACGCGCTTCATCGTCATCCCGATGCGGCCCGCCGGCACCGAGGGCTGGTCGGAAGAAAAACTGGCTTCGATCGTCAGCCGCGATTCGATGATCGGCACGGGGCTGGCCGTCCTGGAGGCCCAGTCATGAATGGCGGGCAGGATCTCGGCGGCCAGATGGGTTTTGGCCCGGTCAGACCCGAGCCGAACGAGCCGATCTTCCATGGCGACTGGGAAAAGCGCGTGCTGGCGCTCAACGTCGCCGCCGGCGCGATGGGGCAATGGAGCATCGACGAAAGCCGGCATGCCCGCGAGAGCATTCCCCCGGCCGACTATCTCTCCTTCTCCTATTACCAGATCTGGCTCGCGGGCTTGCAGAACCTGCTGCTGCAGCATGGCTTCGTCACATCGGACGAGCTCACCGAGGGCAAGCCCTCCGCGCCGCCAAGGCCGCCCAAGCGCGTGCTGAAGGGCGAGGACGTCGCGGCCGTGCTGCGGCGCGGTTTTCCCTATGAGCGCGAAGCGCAGGCCCCGGCGAAATTCAGCGTCGGCGACAGCGTGCGCACCATCGTGATCCATCCCCGGCACCATACCCGCCTGCCGCGCTATGCCCGGGGCAAGCTGGGGGTAGTCGAGCGCGTCAGCGGCTGCCATGTCTTCCCCGACACCGGGGCGCAGGGCCAGCCCGAGACGGCGCAATGGCTCTACACCGTGGTCTTCACCGGCCCGGAACTATGGGGCCGCGACGCCGACCCGACCACACGCGTCAGCATCGAGGCCTGGGAGAGCTATCTTGAATCGGCCTGACACCGATCTCGCCGCAGCGCTGGCAGCCGATACGCCGATCCCGCGCGATGCCGACGGCCCGGTCTTCGCCGAGCCCTGGCAGGCGCAGGCCTTCGCATTGGTCGTCGCGCTGCAGAACAAGGGCATCTTCACCGCCGAGGAATGGGCGCAGGCGCTGGGCGCCGAAATCGCCGAGGCGGTGGCCGAAGGCGGCTGCCGCGACGGCTCGGACTACTACGAGCGCTGGTGCGAGGCGCTGGAACACCTGCTGATCGAAAAGGGCCTGACCTCGCATGCGGGCGTCGATGCGCTCGCCGCCTCCTGGGCGAGGGCCGCCGAGGCGACGCCGCATGGCAAGCCGATCGTTTTGGAGAACGATCCGGAGCGGGGGCGTTAGCGGCTACGACTCCTGAAGCGGAGGGCAGCTAACGAGCCCTGTTCGGTTTCGTCAGAACTCTTCCCAACCCGCGTCGCTGGCGCGCGCGTTTGCAACCTTCCTGGCGGGCATTGGAGCCGGTCGCGGCGCTGTCGCTGCCGCGGCAGGCCTGGAGCTCTGTCCGAAGGCGGCCTCGGCGAGCTTGCGCAGGCGCGCGGGCTCGGAGGCCGGTTCATGAGCCTGGGCAGCGCTTGCCCTGGCAGCCGGGCGCGGTGCCGGGGCGTAGCTGGCCGATGAGGCGGTCGCGCCCTCAGGGCCGGTCCTGAAGGCGGCGACGAGGTCGTTGAGCTGGACGATGCGGCCCGAGAGCGAACCGGCCGAGGCTGCGCTCTGTTCGGCGAGCGCCGCATTGGCCTGCGTCATCTCGTCGAGATGGGCGACGGCCTGGCTCATCTCGTCGATGCCATTGGCCTGCTCGCCCGAGGCCGCCGAGATCTCGGCGATGGTGGCCGCGACCTTTTGCGAGGCCGCCAGGATCTGGGTCAGCGCGTCGCCGGCCTGGCGCACCAGCTTGACGCCCTCGCCGACCTCGCTGTTGGACGAGGAGATCAGCCCCGAAATGTCCTTGGCTGCGGCGCCCGAGCGCTGCGCCAGCGTGCGCACTTCCGATGCCACCACGGCAAAGCCCTTGCCGGCATCGCCGGCGCGTGCGGCCTCCACCGCCGCGTTCAGCGCCAGCAGATTGGTCTGGAAGGCGATGTCGTCGATCACCCGGATGATGTCGGAGATCTTCTGCGAGGCACTCTCGATGCGCGCCATGGCGGCGACCGCTTCAGTCGCGATCGTTCCGCCCGACTGCGCCGCCTGCATGGCCTCGGTCGCGATCGCGGCCGCCTGCTTCGAGGCCTGGGCCGAGGCCTTCACCGAGGCTGCGAGCTCCTCGGTCGTCGCCGCGGTCTCCTCCAGCGACGAGGCCTGCTCTTCCGTGCGCTTCGACAGGTCGTCGGCGCCCATGGTGATCTCGCGCGCCGCCAAGCCGACATCCGCAGAGGTCGTCTGGATCGTGCGCACCGTCGAGGACAGCCGGTCGACCGTCTCGTTGATCGCGCCCTTGAGCTCGGCGAACTTGCCGCGATAGGCGGTCTCGATCCGGGAGGTCAGGTCGCCGCCGGCCACCGCCTGCAGGGCGGCCGCGAATTCGGATGTGGCTGAATCCACCACCGCATTGATCTCGTTGATGCCGGCGACGAGCTTCTGCATCTGCTCATCGGCATGCTCGATCTCGAGCCGCGCCGAGAAATCACCCGACGCCGCCGCCGCGACGACCTCGCCGACATCGGAGACCACAGCCTCCATCGATTGCGCGCGCGCCAGGCGAGCGGCGGAAGCGGTACGCTCCTGCTCTTCCAGAGCCCGAACCTTGACCAGATTTTCGCGATAGGCCTCGAGCGCGTTGCCAAGCGCCCCGACTTCGTCGGGGCAGGGCGCGGCGGGAACAGCCTCGTCGATGTCGCCGGCCTGCATACGCGCAAGCGCGACATTCATGCCGGTCAGCGGGTTCGCGATGCGCTTCTGGATGCCACGCCAGCTTGCTGCGCACAGGGCCAGCAGCGCGACAAGCAGACCGGCGATCAGGGCCAGCCGGGTCAGGGCGTTATTGGTCTGCGTCGTGGTTGTCGATCGCATCTCGTCCAGCGATTGGGCAACCGCGCCAACGATGGCATTGAAGGGCCCGTTGCACATCGCGGTCCAGTCCTCGGCGCCGATGACGGCGCCGGCGCCCTGGCCCAGTTTGCCGACAAGCTGGTCCATCGTCTGGTTTGCAGAGGCGACTTCGCCGGTGGCAACGCCGACCTTGCGCGCAAGTTCGGGCGAGATGCCGGCGCGCAGGGCGAGTTGCCCCAACTGGGCCTGCGCCGCGTTGCTGGCGCCGCGCAATTCGCCGAACTGTTTCCACTGTGGCGGGGAGAGTGCCTGGCCGGAGCCCAGCGGCGCACGCAGCAACGAGCATTGCGAGCCGTAGTTCGAGCGCAAAGACCAGGCGGCGGCCTTGAAGGCCTGAAGCTCCGCGAGCGCAGGATCGGCCAAGCGAACGGCGAGCGACGCTGCATCGGAGGCTTTGGTCAGCGCGGTCTCGATGGCGCCGACGGCATTGTACCAGGGCATGGTCGCAGCCAGGCTGCGTTGCGCCCGCGGCTTGGCCGCCTCGGCGTCCAGATCGGGAATCTTGCCCTGCATGGCCTTTTCAGCCTGCAGGATGGCAGCAGAATGTGCCGAACGCTCCGCCAGATCGACGGCCTCGAGCTTCGCCACGGCTGTCGCGATCTGGCTGCGCGATGTCTCCACGATCGAACGGATCGTCGCGCCGGCATCGTCGTTGGCCTGCAGGCTCGTCTGGGCCTTGCCGCGATCGGAACGAATTGCATTGCCCGTGAGCAGCAAGGCGCGATCCGCCTCGACCAGACCGGCTAGCCGGTGGTTTGCACGCATGTCGGTGACCGCATCATAGGCAAGGTAGCCGAGCGTACCGAGACCCGGCAGGCAGACAGCCGCCATGGTCGCCAGAAGGTACTGCCGAATGGAACGCGGAAAGATCATCACAGCACCTGGAACAGGATTCAGTCCGACAGCGATTGCGGCCAGCACCATACGTTCGACGAGAATACTGCGAATTCGGTTAATATTGCCTCAAATGGAGCGACATGGCCGGCACAATGACGCTCAGGCCAGCGACTCCGTGTAGGCTAGAGGCTCTATGACCATGGCGTTTGCGATAAAAGGCCGAAATCGGCGATCCGCATGCGATGATGTTCGTCTTTACCGGCCAGAAGACGATGTATGGCGGAAAGCACATCGCGGCAGACGATGTCGTCTTCATCTTCGCCAGCGGGAACGAGGCTGGGCAGGGCCTGATCGCTCGTGGCGTCGTCGCCTCCGCCGAAACTGTCCCCAGACGGCCCGGCATAGAGCGCCAGACCCCGCGCGTCAGCATCACCGTCGAACGCACCGCGCTGACGCAGCGGCCGTTGGAGCGCAGCGCGCTGAAGCCTTTCGCGTCCTGGAACGACGGCCGGCCGGAAACCGAGCTGAACTTCAAGTTCTATCGCCAGGCGACCAACAAGATCGTCGCGATTTCCGACGAGGCGGCGGCGTTCCTCGATGCTTTCTTCTAGAGCGTATTCGAGCGAAGTGGAGACCGGTTCGCGCGAAGAAAACGCATCAAAACGGGGAGCTCTAACTCCCCGCCCCCGCCGCCCAGAGCCCGAAGAACAGCGCCGCACCCAGCACCGCCACAAAGCCCGCTGCGAGAAGCTCCAGCCCACCGATCAATCTGGCGCTGCGCAGGGTGCCGCCGCCGGCAAATCTGAGCGCCGCGAATTTGAAGAACACGGCGAGCGCGGCCAGCGCTCCCGTCGTCAGCGCCGTGCCGAGCGACATGGCGAAGGCCGCGGCGATGCCGGCCCAGAGCAGGCCTTGCGAGGCCGAGAAGACCAGGATGATCAGCGCCCCCGCGCAAGGGCGCAGGCCCGCCGCGAAGACCACGCCCGCCATCTCGCGCCAGCTCTTGAGACGCGAGATCTCGTCGGGACCGGGCATATGGACATGGTCGCAGGTCGGGTCGTGCGCCTGCGCGCCATGGCCGAGCGCCAGCAACGCCCCGGCCTTGCGCCAGAGCACGAAGAGGCCGACGAGAGCGACCAGCGCGAAGCTCGCCTGCTCGACCATGTCGGCCGCGGTGGTCATGGTTTGCGCCGTCGCCCTCAAGGCCAGCGTCAGCGTGCCGACGAGCGCAATGGCGACGAGCGCCTGCAGGATCGCCGCCGCGAAGCTCAGGCCCAGCCCCCGACGCAGGCTGCGATTATCGGCGACGATATAGCCCGAGATCACCGCCTTACCATGGCCGGGACCGGCGGCATGGAAGACGCCATAACCGAAGGCCAGCGCCATCAGGCTCCAGAGCGCTGCCGGGCTCTGATGGATCGCCTTCAGAGCCGCCGTCAATTCGCGGTAGAAGGAGGATTGCCAGGCCAGCAACAATCCGCCGATCCCGGTCGTCGAGGGCAGCGCCTCGCGCGGCATCGCGCCACCGAAGGGATTGCGCGGCGGCGGTGGCGGCACCGGGCTCAGGCTCGTGACGAACTGCGCCAACAGCGTCAGGACGCCGGCGACCAGAGCCAATGTGACCACGACGACGATCAACCGGCGCGACAGCGCCGGCCAGGCGAGCGGAGTCGATTGCGACGGGATCAGGAACATGACGCGGTCAAGGACATGACGCGATCAAGGACATGCGACCAGCGCGCGGGTCGTCACCTGGAAGCCGCTCATATCCGGCGTGGCAGTGATGTCCTCCTGCGCCAGCTTGAGCTGGGTGGCCGCATCGAGCTTGGGCGGGCGCGCGACCCGCACGACACAGCCCTTGGGCGCATCCCGCGTGATCACGGCGTCTGGCGCATCGATGATGTCGAAGGCGACGAAATAGGTGGGGTCGCCGATCTCCAGCCCGACCGAGCGGACCGACTTGATCGGCGTTTTCAGCGGCAGCGTGTAGGTCAGGGTCAGGATCTTGTTCTCGAAGGAGAGACTGGCATCGGTCGGCTCCCCGAACTCCTGCGCCTTGCCATTGGCCTTGGCGGTGGTGAAGAAGCCGACCTCGGGCAGCGACTCCATATTGACCTTGGCGAGGTCGACCAGTTCGTCGGGCGTCAGCTTGCCGTCACCGTTCTTGTCGAGCCCTTGCGTGATATAGGCGGAATAGGCCTCGTCGAAGCTCCAGATATGCTTCAGCGCCGTCACCGCCCCGTCGGGGCCGAAGACGATCTCGGCACGCGCGGAGACGAAGACATGCGGATGCGCGCTCGCCGGGGTGGACAGGACGACCCACCAGCCCAGGGCCGCGAGCAAGGCGGTGGTAATGGCACGGCGCTTCAAGGGGCGGCTCCTTCGCGTGAGGCCGAAACCTGGCGGATCATGGTTAACCTATTATGAACACGCCACTTGCCGGTAATTTGCGTCGCAACCAGCCTTCCCCCGTAAACTGGGCCAAATCGCGGCGCAGCATCAGTCCTCGCGCAAAGCCTGGAACAATCCCAATCTGAATTGACCTCGGCACGCCGATATGTCAGCCTTACTGACATATCAAAGAGTTGGGTGATGCCCAGCTTGGAGGCTGGACCAACCCGCCCCATAGTCTGGAAACGGGACGATCCGGGGAAGTCGACCATGGCCGAGACGCAGCGGAATTCCGGCTCTGTCGCCAAGATGGCGACCAGCCTGCGCGAGGTCGCGCTCGACGACAAATACGACCTGTCCAAGCAAAAGATCTTCCTGACCGGGACGCAGGCGATCGCGCGCATGCTGATGGTCCAGCGCGAACGCGACAGGCTTGCCGGCCTCGACACTGCAGGCTTCGTCTCCGGCTATCGCGGCTCGCCGCTCGGCGGCCTCGACCAGCAGCTTTCGCGCGCCGGCAAGCAGCTCAAGGCGGCAAACATCGTCTTCCAGCCCGGCCTCAACGAGGACCTCGCCGCCACGGCCGTCTGGGGCACGCAGCAGGCGGAGCTCCAGGGCGAGGGTCGATATGACGGCGTCTTCGCGCTCTGGTACGGCAAGGGTCCGGGCGTCGACCGCACCGGCGACGTTTTCCGCCATGGCAACATGGCCGGCACCTCGCCTCATGGCGGCGTGATCTGCCTGATGGGCGACGACCACACGGCCGAGTCCTCGACCAACGCCCACCAGACCGAATTCGTCCTCGTCGACCGGATGATGCCGATCCTGAATCCCGCCGGCGTGCAGGAGATCATGGATTATTCCCTGCATGGCCTCGCGCTCTCGCGCTTCGCCTCGGTCTGGGTCGGCATCAAATGCGTCAAGGACAACATCGAATCGACGGCGTCCGTCGATGGCGCGATCGACCGCGTGACGATCACCCTCCCCGATGATTTCGTGATGCCGCCGGGCGGCCTGAGCATTCGCCGCGAGCTCGATTTCCTCGACCAGGAGAAGCGGCTTCACATCCACAAGCGCGCCGCGATCCTGGCTTACCTGCGCGCCAACAAGCTCAACCAGACCATCACCTCCGGTGGCAAGGCCCCGCGCATCGGCATCATCACCGTCGGCAAATCCTATCTCGACGTGCGCCAGGCGTTCGAGGATCTCGGCATCGACGAGGTCCGGGCCAACGATCTCGGCATCCGCCTGTTCAAGGTCGCTTGCCCCTGGCCGCTCGACCCCTCCGAACTCAAGGCTTTTGCCGCCGGCCTGGACCTCGTCATGGTCGTCGAGGAAAAGCGCTCGCTGATCGAGGTCCAGCTCCGCGAAGAGCTCTACGGATCGCGAGCTCAGCCCATGGTGATCGGCAAGAAGGACGAGGCCGGCGAATGGCTGTTCCCGGTCCATGGCGCGCTCGACCCCAACGATGTCGCGATCGCGCTCGGGGCGCGACTGCTGCAATACCGGGACGACCCGGCACTGCGCGCGCGATTGGAGGAGATCGCAAAAGCGCAAGGCCGGCTTGCGGAAGCCCAGGAGGTCGCCAAGCGCACGCCCTATTACTGCTCGGGCTGCCCGCATAACAGCTCGACCGTGGTGCCCGAGGGCTCGCGCGCCTATGCCGGCATCGGCTGCCACTACATGGTGCAGTGGATGGACCGCTCGACCACCGGCTTCACCCAGATGGGCGGCGAAGGCGCGAACTGGATCGGCGAGGCGCCCTTTTCCACCCGCAACCACGTCTTCCAGAATCTCGGCGACGGCACCTACACCCATTCCGGCTCGCTCGCGATCCGCTGGGCCGTCGCGGCCGGCGTCAACATCACCTACAAGCTGCTCTACAACGACGCGGTCGCGATGACCGGCGGCCAGCAGGCCGAAGGCCATCTCTCGCCCGACCAGATGGCGCGCCAGATTGCCGGCGAAGGCGTCCAGCGCATCGCGATCGTCAGCGACGATCCCGACAAATACCCGACCGGCACGGTCTGGCCGCCCGGCACGACCTTTCACCACCGCGACGATCTCGACGCCGTCCAGCGCGAATTGAGGCAGGTGCCTGGCGTCTCGCTGCTGCTCTACGACCAGACCTGCGCCACCGAAAAACGCCGCCGCCGCAAGCGCGGCACTTATCCCGACCCCGACAAGCGCGTCATCGTCAACGAATTGGTCTGCGAGGGCTGCGGCGATTGCGGCGTGCAGTCGAACTGCGTCTCGGTGCAGCCGCTGGAAACCGAATTCGGCCGCAAGCGCCAGATCGACCAGTCGAACTGCAACAAGGATTTTTCCTGCGTGAAGGGCTTTTGCCCGTCCTTCGTCACCGTGCACGGCGCGCGCCCCAAAAAGACCGAACCGCGCCAGATCGACGCCGGCGCACTCGGCGCAGGCGACATCCCCGAGCCGCAAGTGCCGGTACTCGACAAGAGCTTCGCGGTGATCGTAACCGGCGTCGGCGGAACCGGCGTCGTCACCATCGGCGCGATCCTCGGCATGGCGGCCCATCTCGAGGGCAAGGGCTGTGGCATGATCGATATGGCCGGGCTCGCCCAGAAGGGCGGCGCGGTCTTCAGCCACGTCAAGCTCGCCCCGACGCCCGACGACATCCACGCCATCCGCGTCTCGGCCGGGCAGGCCGACCTCGTGCTCGGCTGCGACCTCACCGTCACCGGCTCGAAGAAAGTGCTCGGCGCGATCAAGCCGACAGCCGCGACCGTCGTCGTCAACACGGCCGAAAGCCTGCCGGGCGATTTTACCCGCAATGCCGATTTCTCGCTGCCCATCGAGCGCATCAAGCGCTCGATCCTCTCGGCCTCGGGCCGCGACCAGACCCATTTCGTCGATGCGACCGCCGCGGCAGTCGCCTTCCTCGGCAATGCCATCGCCGCCAACATGTTCATGCTCGGCTACGCTTGGCAGTTCGGCAGCGTGCCCTTGTCGCGCGCGGCGTTGCTGCGCGCGATCGAGCTCAATGGCGAAGCCGTGCCGATGAACAAGCAGGCCTTCGAGCTCGGCCGCCGCGCCGCGCATGATCCTGCTGCGCTGGTCGCCTCCCTGTCGGAGGCCAAGGCCCCGACGCAGGCCCGGCATATCTCGGCCTCGCTCGACGAGATCATCGCTCGGCGCGTGAGCCTCCTCACCGCCTATCAGAACGCGGCCTATGCCGCCCGCTATCGCGAACTCGTCAATCGCGTGCAGGCGAAGGAAGCTGACGTTCTGCCGGGCCAGCACGCCCTGACCGAAACCGTCGCGCGCTATCTCTTCAAGCTGATGGCCTACAAGGACGAATACGAGGTCGCCCGGCTCTATGCCGACGGCTCGTTCCAACGTCAGGTCGAGGCGACCTTCGAGCCGACCAGCGCGTCGGGCCAAAAGCTGCGCTACGAGTTCAACCTGGCTCCGCCGTTGCTGGCCAGGCGCGATCCCATCACCGGTATCCCCCGCAAGATCAGCTTCGGTCCCTGGATGATGTCGGCCTTCGGCCTGCTGGCGAAGCTGAAGGGCCTGCGCGGCACGGCCTTCGACATCTTCGGCTATAGCGAAGAGCGCCGGACCGAGCGCGCGCTGATCGGCGCCTATGAGACGCTGATCGGCGAAATCCTGGCGAAGCTCTCGCCCCCGAACCACGCACTCTGCATCGCGCTCGCCGCGATCCCTGAAAAAATCCGCGGCTTCGGCCATGTCAAGGAACGGCATCTGAAGGCGGCGAAGGCCGAAGAGGTGGAGTTGCTGGCGAAGCTGCGCGATGGCTCTGCCGCCGCATTGGCAATGCTGAAGGCGGCGGAATAGGGAGAAGGTTCCCCGCGCATCTTTCGTCCAGCTTGAGTCCGGGCGCGGCCGCGCCCCATACTGAGCCCTCACGCTCCTCCGCTTCAGGATCGCCCCGCCCTTGATCCCTCCCGAAGACCTCCGCCGCATCGCCGCCTGGTCGCGCGACCTGACGGAGGCGGAATTCGAGGAGGCGCGGCGCGGCGTCAGCCTCAAGCTCTACGGCAAGGGCGCCTATATCTGCCATGTCGGCGACAAGCTTGAATCCTGGACCGGCGTCGCCGAGGGGCTGGTCAAGATGTCGACCACTTCCAAGACCGGCAAAGCCGCGACGCTGGCGGGCATGCGCGCCGGCGCCTGGTTCGGCGAGGGCACGGTGATCAAGGCCGAACCCCGCCGCTACGAGCTTGTCGCCCTGCGCGAGACCAGGCTCGCCTTGATGCGGCGCTCGACATTCCTCTGGCTGTTCGAGCACAGCGCGGCTTTCAACCGCTTTCTGGTGCATCAGTTCAACGAGCGTCTCGCCCAGTTCATCGCCATCGCCGAGACCGAGCGCACCCTCGATTCGACTGGACGCCTCGCGCGCAATCTCGCTTGGCTGTTCAACCCGATCCTTTATCCCGATCTCGACCGGACGCTGGCGATCTCGCAGGAGGAGCTCGGCCTGCTCGCCGGCATGTCGCGCCAGATCGCCAATCAGGGGCTGGCGAAGCTCGCCGATCTCGGCTTGCTCGAAGTCGGCCATGGCAGCGTGACGATCTTGGATCTGGAGCGGCTGGCGCGCTACGAAGGATAAAGGCAGAGCGGCCTGCGGCCCGTTCCCCGCATCAAGTGGAATGTTTGTGATGAGCGCCCCATTATGAGCTTGGCGAGCGACGCCCGTTTCTGGGACCGGACTTCGCGGAAATACGCCAAGAGTGCGATTGCGGACCAAGCCGGCTATGAGCGCACTTTGGACCGGACCCGCGCCCTGCTGGGATCAGGCGACAAGGTGCTGGAACTGGGCTGCGGAACAGGAACAACGGCGCTCCGGCTCGCCAGCGCTGTCCGAGACTACCTTGCGACGGATATTTCCGCTGGAATGATCGCGATTGCGCATGAAAAACATGCCGCCGCTCCTCTCCCGGGCCTCGTCTTCCGCACGGCGGCTGCAGAAGATCTCACAGCTGAGGCAGGGCAGTTCGACGCCGTTCTGGGGTTCAATTATCTGCATCTGGTCCGGGATCTGCGCGGGACTTTGCGCCGCATCCACGGCTTGCTCTCGGCGGAGGGACTGTTCATCTCCAAGACACCCTGTGTCGGAGACATGAACCCGCTCATCTGGCTTGCCGTGCCTGCGATGCGCGCAATCGGGCAGGCGCCCTATGCCGGCGTCTTTCGGGCGGCCAAGCTGAGCCAGCATATATCTGCCGCCGGCTTCGAGATTCTTGCCATTGAAAACCATGCAACGAAAGGCAACGACCATCGTCCTTACATCGTGGCTCGCAAGAGGTGATGTAAACGGCGAAGGCTGCATCAAAGGCCGCCATGGCAGGCATCGGCCCTACCTCATCACGAATCGCCGCCCGGCCAGTAGAAGCAGAGCAGTTCACCGGCATCGTTGATGCACAGATGCCAGTGCCCATCCGGCGAGGCGCGCGCCTTCTGATAGGGAATCTCGAGGATAAGGGGTTCGCGTCGCTCCGTCGGCCACATCGGATGACGCCCCGGCGCAATCGTCACGACGAAGCCGGAAGGGTTCTCCCGGACGGCGCCGGCGTCGATCTGTGCGCAATCGGCGCCCGAGCAGCACTCGAAGGGGTAGTCCCAACCGCTGGCAGCCTGATGCGAGCGCGTCTCGGTCGCTCCGGTGGCCAGCACCACTGCCAGGCTGATCGCGGCAAGAACGCGCATTCACCTACCCTCGCGGCGAGCTTCCCTCTCGAAGGCGGCGGATGCAAGGCGGTCAGGGCGCTAGTGCGCTGTCCTGCGCGGTCATGATCATGTTTCGGATCAGATATCGTGTTTGAGCTGCCTTCGAGCGCGCGACATTCCACGCACTCTCAATCCCGAGCAGGCCCGGGCGCCGGTCAGTTCGGGCTGGTGGCGCAATCCGCAAGCAGCCAAACCACACTGCCCCAAGACAATAGCGACCAAATGCCAAGTTGTCTGTCAAGCCCCCCCTTGCAAAGATATGGGGTGGCTGCGAGGCTCACATCAAGAACAAGGGCCGAAACGGCCAAAACGAAGGCCGCTGCAATGTACGGCGGCCGGACAGGGTGGAGAACGCAATCGTGGCAAGCGCAAGCGCCGGCCAGGCGGATACCTTTCCGAAATTGCTGCTGCGCAATGCGCGCGAGCGCAGTTCGCGCATCGCGTTCCGGCACAAGGATCTCGGGATCTGGCAGTCCTGGACCTGGGCCGAGGTCGCCGAGCAGGTGCGCAGCTTCGCCAGGGGCTTGCAGGATCTCGGCCTGAAGCGCGGCGAAAAGGTCGCGATCATCGGCTACAACCGGCCCAGGCTCTATTGGTCGATGTGCGCCGCGCAATGGATCGGCGCGGTTCCCGTGCCGGTCTATGCCGACAGCGTCGCCGAGGAGATGGCCTATGTGCTCGACCATGCCGAGGCGGTCTTCGCCTGCGTGCAGGACCAGGAACAGGTCGACAAGGTTCTCTCCATCGCCGAGCGCCTGCCCCATTTGCGCCAGATGCTCTATGACGAGCCGCGCGGCCTGCGCGATTACGACCACGGCAAACTGCACGAGATCGACAAGGTCATCGCTGGCGGACGCGACGCGCTGAAGGCGAGCCCCGAGGCTGCAGCCGCCCATGAGCGCGAGATGGAGGCCGGCTCAGGCTCCGATCTCGGCATCATCCTCTACACCTCGGGCACGACCGGCCGGCCCAAGGGCGTCATGCTCAGCCATTTCAACGTCATCACCGCCGCCGAGATCGGTTGCCAGTTCGACGGGCTGAACGAGAGCGACGAAGTCATCGCCTATCTGCCGATCGCCTGGGTCGGCGACCATGTCTTCTCCTATGCGCAGGCGATCGTCGCGGGCTTCTGCGTGAACTGCCCGGAAGGGCCCGAAACCGTCGTCGACGACCGGCGCGAGGTCGGCACGACCTACGCCTTCGCGCCGCCGCGCGTCTTCGAGACCATGCTGACCATCACCATGGTGCGCATGGAGGATGCCGGCCCGCTGATGCGCAAGATGTTCCATTACTTCCTCGGCGTGGCCAAGCAGCACGGCGAGAAGATCCTCAACGGCGAGAGCGTGCCGCTGGGCGCCAGGCTGCTCTACAAGCTCGGCGACATCCTGATCTACGCGCCCCTGCGCAACCGCTTCGGCCTGAGCAACATCAAGGTCGGCTATACCGCCGGCGAGGCGATCGGCCCCGAGCTGTTCAAGTTCTATCGCTCGATCGGGGTCAATCTGAAGCAGCTCTACGGCCAGACCGAAGCCGGCGTCTACATCACCATGCAGCCCAATGGCGAGATCAAGGCCGACACGGTCGGCCGCCCCGCCCCGCTGGTCGAAATCCGCATCGACGACAATGGCGAGGTGCTCTACCGCTCGCCCTCGATCTTCGGCGGCTATTTCAAGGATCCCGAGAAGACCGCGGAGACGATGACCGCCGACGGCTATGTCCGCTCCGGCGATGCCGGCTTCTTCGACGAGACCGGCCATCTCAAGATCATCGACCGCGCCAAGGATGTCGGCAAGCTCTCCTCGGGGGATCTGTTCCCGCCGAAATACATCGAGAACAAGCTGAAATTCTATCCCAACATCAAGGAGGTCGTCGCCTTCGGTCAGGGCCGCGACTACGCCACCGTCGCGCTCAATATCGACCTGACCGCGGTCGGCAACTGGGCCGAGCGCCACAATGTCGTCTACGCCTCCTACCAGGAACTCGCCGGCCACGATCTCGTCTACGACATGATCGCCAAGCATGTCGACGAGGTGAACCGTTCGCTCGCCGCCGAGCCCCTGATGGGCGGGGCGCAGATCAGGCGGTTCCTGATCCTGCATAAGGAACTCGACGCCGATGACGGCGAATTGACCCGCACCCAGAAGGTCCGGCGCGGCTTCATCGCCGAGCGCTACGCCCCGCTCGTCGCCGCGCTCTATGACGGCTCGGAAGCTGCCGACATCTCCACCGAAGTGACCTTCGAGGACGGCCGCAAGGGCGTGATCTCCGCCCGCGTCAAAGTCCGCGACGCCAAGACCTATCCGGTAACCGCGCCAACTCCGGCGAGGGCGGCATGAACGTCGAGACCATGAACGTGACCGGGGAACCGCTGCATCGCGACAAGGGCGAGATCCTGCTGTCGGTCGACAACATCTCGCTGCGCTTTGGCGGGGTGAAGGCGATCTCGGACGTCTCCTTCGACATCCGCAAGGGCGAGGTCCGCGCCATCATCGGCCCCAACGGCGCCGGCAAGACCTCGATGCTCAACTGCATCAACGGCTTCTACCATCCCCAGGAAGGCCAGATCACCTATAAGGGCGTGCGCCGCGCCAAGGTGAAGCCGCACCAGGCAGCCGCGGACGGCATCGCCCGCACCTTCCAGAACGTCGCTCTGTTCAAGGGCATGTCGACGCTCGACAACATCATGACCGGCCGCACGCTGAAGATGCGCCGGAACTTCTTCTGGCAGGCGCTGCGTCACGGCCCGGCGATGACCGAGGAGATCGAGCATCGCAAGGTGGTCGAGGACATCATCGACTTCCTGCAGATCCAGCACATCCGCAAGCTGCCCGTGGGGAAATTGCCCTATGGCCTGCAGAAGCGGGTGGAACTGGGCCGCGCCCTCGCCATGGAGCCGGAGCTGCTGCTGCTCGACGAGCCGATGGCCGGCATGAACCTTGAGGAGAAGGAGGACATGTGCCGCTTCATCCTCGACGTGAACAACCAGTTCGGCACGACCATCGCCTTGATCGAGCACGATATGGGCGTGGTGATGGATCTCTCCGACCGCGTCGTGGTGCTCGAATACGGCCGCAAGATCGCCGACGGCACGCCTGATCAGGTCAAGGCGAACCAGAAGGTGATCGACGCCTATTTGGGGGTGGCGCACTGATGGCCAGCTTCTTCAAGGACATAACGCCATGAGCGACGTCGCCGCACGGCCCGCGCCCAATCTCCTCGCCAAGGGCTGGGTCAAGACCGGCCTGATTCTCATCGCCATCGTCGCGGCCGCGATCCTCGGCGCGAAGTTCGACGAGTCGAACACGCTCTACAAGGTCTTCATCGACCCGTTCCAGCAGATGGTCCAGGCCCCGGACCTGCTCGCCCAGACGATCTGGGAGGGCCTCGTCTCCGGCGTGCTCTACGCGCTGATCGCGCTCGGCTTCGTGCTGATCTTCAAGGCCTCGGGCGTGTTCAACTTCGCCCAGGGCATCATGGTGGTGTTCGCGGCGCTGACCCTGGTCGGGCTCTACGAGAAGGGCGTACCGGCCTTCCTCGCCGTGATCCTGACGCTCGGCGTGATGTTCGCGCTCGCCGTCACCATCGAACGCGTCGTACTGCGCCCGCTGGTCAACCAGCCCGACATCATCCTGTTCATGGCGACCTTCGGCATCACCTATTTCCTGATCGGCTTCGGCGAGGCGCTGTTCGGCGGCAACCCCAAGCAGATGATCGCTGATCAGCTCTGGCTGCCCAAGGGCGCGATCGACCTGAAACTGTTCGGCGGCCTGGTCTCGCTGCAGAAGATCGACATCGCAGCGGCCGTCATCGCCTCGATCATGATCGCCGCTCTCGCCGCTTTCTTCCAGTACACGCGCATCGGCAGAGCCTTGCGGGCAGTGGCCGACAGCCACAAGGCAGCACTTTCGGTCGGCATCTCGCTGAACCAGATCTGGGTCATCGTCTGGTTCACCGCCGGCATCGTCGCCCTGATCACCGGCATCATGTGGGGCGCGCGCTCGGACGTCTCCTTCGCGCTCGAGATCGTGGCGCTGAAGGCCCTGCCCGTGCTGATCCTGGGCGGCTTCACCTCCATCCCCGGCGCGATCGTCGGCGGCCTGATCATCGGCATCGGCGAGAAAATGGGCGAGTTCTACTGGGGCCCGCTGATCGGCGGCGGCATCGAGAGCTGGCTCGCTTATTTCATCGCGCTGGGCTTCCTGCTGTTCCGCCCGCAAGGGCTGTTCGGCGACAAGATCATCGAACGCATCTGAGAGGCTGAAACCGTGTTCTATCGCGAAGCCGGCCAGTTCAAATCGACCTATTCCGCCGACATGGCGGTGTTCCCGATCTGGCAGGACCGGGTCGGTATCGCCGTCATCCTGGCGCTCGCCTTCATCGGCGTGCCGCTGATCGGCAACGACTTCTTCATCTCCTCGGTGATGATCCCCTTCCTGGTGTTCTCGCTTGCCGCGATCGGGCTCAACATCCTGACCGGCTATACCGGGCTGATCTCGCTGGGCACCGCCGCCTTCATGGGCGTCGGCGCCTATGCCGCCTACAAGCTGACGACCTTCTTTCCCGGCATCAACATCATCGTGCTCGTGCTGGTCTCCGGCCTGTTCTCGGCGGCGATCGGCGTGCTCTTCGGCCTGCCCTCGCTGCGCATCAAGGGCTTCTATCTCGCTGTCGCGACGCTCGCCGCGCAGTTCTTCCTGCAATGGGCTTTCGTGCGCGTGCCCTGGCTGTTCAACTACAATGCCTCGGGCGCGATCGAGGTGCCGCAGCGCACGCTCTTCGGCCTCCCCATCACCGGGGCCTCGGCTTCGCCTGAGACACGCTATTTCGTCTGCCTCGTGCTGGTCATAGGCCTGACCTGGTTCGCCTCGAACCTGGTGCATGGCAAGCTCGGCCGCTCCTGGATGGCGGTGCGCGACATGGACATCGCCGCCGAGCTGATGGGCATCAAGCTGCTCAACGCCAAGCTCACCGCCTTCGCGGTCTCGTCCTTCTATGCCGGCGTCGCCGGCGCGATGATGATCTTCTTCTGGTATGGCGGCGGCGAAGCGGCCGACGTCTTCAACATCCGCCTCTCCTTCAACATCCTGTTCATGGTCATCATCGGCGGGCTCGGCTCGCTGATCGGCTCCTTCTTCGGCGCCGCCTTCATCGCCAGCCTGCCGACCATCCTGAAATTCGGCCTGCCCGCGCTCGGCGTCCCGCTCTCGGGCGCCGCGGCCGAGCACGTCACCTTCATGCTCGTCGGCGCACTGATCATCACCTTCCTGATCGTCGAGCCGCATGGCCTCGCGCGGCTCTGGCAGATCGGGAAGCAGAAATTGCGGACATGGCCTTTTCCCTATTGAGGTCGGCCCTTTCCCCGGCGCGGCGGAGAGGAGCCCAACAAAACGACCTGCGCGGTCTCAATGCGGCAGGCGAAGCGGAGACGATCCGGCGTTCAAGGCCAGGATCGGTGGAAACGACGGAGGAACCATCATGAAGACGACCAAGCTGATGAAGGGAGCGGCGCTGGGCGCGCTCCTCGCCGCGAGCGCGCAAGTCGCTCCGGCCCTTGCCCAGGACAGCGTCTACTTCGCCAACAACGCCTATCGCACCGGCCCGTTCTCGGGCTCCGGCATTCCGATCGGCGACGGCATGCGCGACTACATCACGATGATCAACGAGCGCGACGGCGGCGTGAACGGCGTCAAGGTCGTCTATGAGGAATGCGAGACCGGCTACGACACCAAGAAGTCGATCGAGTGCTACGAGCAGGCCAAGTCGAAGAACACCATCCTCTACTCGCCCTGGTCGACCGGCGCGACGCTCGCCGCCATTCCGCGCGCCCATATCGACAAGATCCCGATCCTGTCGATGGCCTATGGCCTCTCGGCCTCGGCCGACGGCACCAACTTTCCCTGGGTCTTCATCCCGCCCTTCACCTATTGGGACGGCGCTTCGCTGATGGTGAAGCACATGGCGGCCGAACTCGGCGGCATGGACAAGCTCAAGGGCAAGAAGCTCGGCCTGATCCATCTCGATGCGCCCTTCGGCAAGGAGCCGATCCCGGTGCTTGAGAACCTCGCCAAGAAATACGGCTTCGAGCTCAAGATCTATCCCGTGGCCGCCGCCGACATGCAGAACCAGGGCTCGCTCTGGCTCTCGATTCGGCGCGACCGGCCGGACTATCTCTACAACCAGGGCTGGGGCGCGATGAACCCGACCGCGGTGAAGGAGGCGATCAAGAACAACTTCCCGATCAACAAGCTGGTCGGCGTCTGGTGGGCCGGTGGCGATGACGACGCACGCGCCGGCGGCCCCGAGGCCAAGGGCTACAAGTCCCTCAACCTCAACGCCGCGGGCACCAACTTCCCGGTGATCCAGGACATCCAGAAATACGTCGTGGAGAAGGGCAAGAGCCTCGCCGCCAAGGAGAAGGTCGGCGAAAACCTCTATAATCGCGGCGTCTACAACTCGATGCTCGTTGTCGAGGCGATGCGCAACGCGCAGAAGCTCACCGGCAAGAAGGTGATCAATGCCGAGGATATGCGCCGCGGCCTGGAGAGCCTGAACATCACCGAGGCGCGATTGAAGGAGATCGGCATGGAAGGCTTCGCCACGCCGACCACAATCTCCTGCACTGACCATTCCGGCCACAGCAAGGCCTATGTCGCGGAATGGGACGGCACCAAATGGACCAAGCCCGGCGACTGGCTCGAGCCGCTCAAGGACGAGGTCCGGCCGCTGATCGAAGCCAACGCCAAGGACTATGTGGAAAAGGCGACCGGCTGGCCGAAGCGGACCGAGCCTTGCGAGAAGTCGTCCTGATCTGACGGCAGTCGGCAGTGGGCAATCGGCAGTCGGTTTTTCCGGCTGCCGACCCGACTGCCGACTGCCGATTGCCCACTGCCGGGGAACCGCCATGTCGATAGCGACACTCGAAACGCCCAACACAAGCGCTGCCACCGACAACATCCTGTCGCTGAACAATATCGAGGTGATCTATGATCACGTCATCCTCGTGCTGAAGGGCGTCTCCCTGCATGTCCCGCGCAAGGGCATCGTCGCGATCCTCGGCGCCAACGGGGCCGGCAAGACCACGACGCTGAAGGCGATCTCGAACCTGCTCAAGGCCGAGCGCGGCGAGGTCACCAAAGGCTCGATCGTGTTCGAGGGCGAGCGCGTCGACAAGATGTCGCCCAACGAGCTGGTCCGGCGCGGCTGCATCCAGGTGATGGAGGGGCGGCACTGCTTCGGCCATCTCTCGATCGAGGAGAACCTGCTGACCGGCGCCTTCACCCGCCGCGACGGCAACGCCGCGATCAAGCGCGACCTGGAGAAAATCTACGAGCTCTTCCCGCGCCTGAAGCAGCGCCGGACCTCGCAGGCCGGCTACACCTCGGGCGGTGAGCAGCAGATGTGCGCGGTCGGCCGCGCCATGATGTCGAAGCCCAAGATGATATTGCTCGACGAGCCCTCGATGGGGCTCGCTCCCCAGATCGTCGAGGAGATTTTTGAGATCGTCCGCCGGCTCAATGCCGAGGATGGCGTCTCCTTCCTCGTCGCCGAGCAGAACACCAACATGGCCCTGCGCTACGCGACCTATGGCTACATCATGGAGACCGGCCGCGTCGTGATGGATGGCGAAGCTGCGATGCTGCGCGAGAATGAGGACGTGAAGGAGTTCTATCTCGGCGTCGCCGAAGGCAACAAAAAGTCGTTCCGAGAGGTCAAAAGCTATAAACGCCGCAAGCGCTGGCTCTCCTGAGTCGATGGACCGCAAGGTGGCATCCCATGCTCTATCTCGTCATGGCCCTGTTGGTGATCCTGCTGGTCTTCGGGCCACAAGCCTGGGTCCGTCACGAGATGAGCCGGCACGCCTCGGATCGCCCCGATCTGCCCGGCACCGGCGGTGAGCTCGCGCGCCATCTACTCGACCGCTTCCAGCTCGGTTCGGTCACCGTCGAGCAGACGCCCAGCGGCGACCATTACGACCCGAGCGCCCGCGCCGTGCGGCTCTCCCCCGACAATCATGACGGGCGCTCGATCACTGCCGTCGCGGTCGCGGCCCATGAGGTCGCCCATGCGATCCAGCATCATCAGGGCAGCGTGCTCTTCGCCTGGCGGACCGCGCTCGCCCGCTTCCTCGGCATCTTCGACAAGGTCGCGATGGGGATCATGATCACGGCCCCGCTCGTCGCCATCCTCACCCGCGTGCCCTCGATCGGATTGATGCAGTTCGGCCTCGCCATCGCGCTGCTCGGTGTCGGGCTCGTCGTGCATCTGGTGACGCTGCCGCTGGAGCTCGATGCCAGTTTCGGCAAGGCGCTGCCGATCCTGACCGCCGACGGCTATCTCGACTCGCGCGACCTGCCCGCCGCGCGCGGCGTGCTGCGCGCCGCTGCCTTCACCTATGTCGCCGGGGCCCTGATCGGCCTCCTGAATTTTCTCCGCCTGCTGCGGATCATCCGCTGAGACGAGGCGGCCCGTTTTCGTGAGGATTTGACCGATGAGCGAGCATCACGACGCCCTCGAAACCCGCTCGCCCGATGCCCGCGAGGCCGACCTCTTCGCCCGGCTGCCGGCTGTGCTCGCGGCCGCCCTGAAGACCCCGGCCTATGCCGAGCGGCTCGCCGGCATCGACCCGGCCGCGATCACCGATCGCAATTCGCTCTCCACCCTGCCAATCCTGCGCAAGGCCGATTTGCCCGCGCTCCAGAAGACCGCCCTGCCCTTCGGCGGCTTCGTCTCGGCGCCGCTCGGCTCCTTCGGCCGGCTCTTCACCTCGCCCGGTCCGATCTTCGAGCCGGAGAGCACCGGCAGCGATCCCTGGGGCGCGGCCCGTGGGCTCTACGCGGCGGGCTTCCGGGCCGGCGACGTCGTGCTCAACACCTTCGGCTACCATCTGACGCCGGGCGGCTTCATCATGGATTCGGCCGCGCGTGCACTTGGCTGCGCCGTGATCCCGGCCGGCCCCGGCAACACCGAGCAGCAGATGGAGGTGATCTCGGCCTACCAGCCCGCCTGCTATGCCGGCACGCCCGATTTCCTCAAGATCCTGATCGAGGCGGCTGAAGTGCGCGGCGTCGACATCTCCTGCCTGAAGCGCGCCGTGGTCTCCGGCGCAGCCTTCCCGCCCTCGCTCCAGGCCTGGGTCAAGGAGCACGGCATCGACGCCTACCAGCTCTACGCCACCGCCGATGTCGGCGTGATCGCCTATGAGACCAGCGCGCGCGCAGGCATGGTGCTGAACGAGAACCTGATCGTCGAGATCGTGCGGCCCGGCACCGGCGACCCCGTGGCATCAGGCGAGGTCGGCGAGATCGTCATCACCAATCTCGACCCGCACCACCCGCAGATCAGGCTCGCGGTCGGTGATCTCACCGCCGTCATGCCGGGCGCGAGCCCGTGCGGGCGCACTAACATCCGCATCAAGGGCTGGATGGGCCGCGCCGACCAGACCGCCAAGGTCAAGGGCATGTTCGTGCGCCCTGAGCAGGTCGCCGAGATCGCCAAGCGCCATGCCGAGATCGCCAAGCTGCGCCTCGTCGTCGGCCGCGCCAACGAGGTCGACACGATGACGCTGAAGGCTGAGATCTATGCCGAACCCGCCGGGTTTATCGATGCGGTCTCCTCGACCCTGCAGCAGGTCACCAAGCTGAGAGGCGCCGTCGAGATCCTGCCGCTCGGGGCCTTGCCGAATGACGGCAAGGTGATCGCGGACGAGCGGCCTGTGGGATAGCGCGCTGCATTGCCGAAAGGGCGCGGGGAACCCTCTCCCGTAGGGAGAGGGCAGGGTGAGGGGTCGGCCGTTTGACGTTTTGGCCGTGTGCCAACCGCTGCCACGCTGTGAGGCTTCCACGCAACTGGTCCAGGGGCCTACACCTCACCCCTGCCCCTCTCACTGATCTCGGGTCTGCCCGAGATCAGCACTCAAAGTGTCGAAGTCGGGTCTACCCGACTTCGATGCAGGAGAGGGGTTCCCTGCGCCTCACCACGCAATCGCCTTCTCCCCCCGCTCCTCCAGCCACGCATTCGCCTTCGAAAACGGCTTCGACCCGAAAAATCCGCGCCGCGCCGAGAGCGGCGAAGGATGTGCGCTCGCCAGCACCAGATGGCGCGTCTCGTCGATCAATCCGCGCTTGGCCTGTGCGGGGTTGCCCCAGAGCAGGAAGACGACATGGGGCCGGCGGGCCGAGACGCTGGCGATGATCGCGTCGGTGACGGCGCTCCAGCCGAGCGCCAGATGCGAGCCCGCCTTGCTTGCCCCCTCGCGGACGGTGAGCGCGGTGTTGAGCAGGAGCACGCCTTGCCGCGCCCACACCGTCAGATCGCCGCTCGCAGGCCCCGCTGCGCCGAGATCGTCCTGCAATTCGCGGTAGATATTGACCAGCGAGCGCGGCAGGGGCCGCGGACCGACATAGGAGAAGGCAAGCCCATTCGCATCGCCCGGCGTCGGATAGGGATCCTGGCCCAGGATGACGACGCGGACCCCAGTGAAAGGCGTCGTCGCCAACGCTGCAAAGGCCCGCCCCGGCCCGGGCGCGACGACATGGCCGGCCGCGACCTCTGCATCAGCCCGGACGCAAGCCCGCGCCGCCGCCCCGTCGTGGAACACGGCGAGATCGCGCCATCCTTCTGACACCGGCGTCGCCAGGAACGCGGCGAGCGCCGCCTCATAGCCATTCACTTGAGAATCGCCCGGCCCTCGACCTTGGCGTCGATCGTGCCGAGCCGGCGCAGATAGACCATCACCTCATTGGCCATCAGCTTGCCGTCGGTCAGGCCGATCAGCGTCCTGCCGCGCGCCAGCGAAGTGTAGCCGTCGCCGCCGGCGAGCATGAAGTTGTTGGAGGCGACGGTGTAGTTCGCCGCCTCGTCGATCGGCTTGCCCTCGACATTGATCGAGACGACACGCTGGCCGACGGGGCGCTTGATATCGGCCTCGAAGGTCAGCCCAGAGACCTGCGGGAAGCGGCCCGAGCCCTGCGGGGCGGGGGCCAGGCCGTTCTCGATCGCGTCCTTCACGTCCTTGCCGGTGATCTGGACCATGATCGTGGCATTGCCGAAGGGCAGTTCGCTCAGCACATCGCGCCGCGTCAGCTTGTAGCCGGCGGCATATTGCTTGTTGGCGCGGATGCCGCCGGCATTGGTGATGGCGAGCTGTGCACCGGTCGAGGCGCGGATAGCGTCGGAGATCAGATTGCCGATCGCCGTCTCCTGCGTGCGGATGACGCCGGTGCGGGAATCGAGCGGGGCGGCGAGCGTCGCGATCTCGATGTCGAGCTCCTTCGAGAGCTCGGTCTCGTAACCTTTCACGATCGCGGCGACCTCGGGATCGGGCGTGGCGGCGCGGCTGTCATTGACCCGGAAGGTCGGCGACCATGAGACCTGCCGGGCCGCGCCCTCGCCCGTGATGCTCACCGCGATGTCGATCGCGGTGACGTAATTGCCCTCTTCATTCGACTCCACCATCACGACCTTGCCGTCATAGGCGATGGCAAGGTCATGGTCATGGCCGGTCAGCACGATGTCGACGACGCGCGAACGGACGATTTCGAGATCGGTCCGGCGCTCGGCATGGACGACGGCGACGAGGATGTCGGCGCCCTGCGCCTTCAAGGTCCGCGCCTCGCGCTGGAGCGCCTCCATGGTCGAGGAGAATTTCAGGTCGCCGGGGTTGGAGAGTTGCGGTGTCGGATCATAGGTCGTGCCGATGACGCCGACCTTGACGCCACCGAGCTCGAAGATCTGCGAATCCCTGTGGCCGGGCAAGACATTGCCGCTTGCATCGCGCAGATTGGCGGCGAAGGTTGGATAAGTCTGGGCGGCGGCGAGCTTGAGATAGTTCTCCTTGCCGAAATCGAATTCGTGGTTGCCCGGCACGAAGACGTCGAGCCCCATCTTGTTCTGCATCGCCACGATATGGGCGCCCTGGTCGAAGCCCGACATCAGCGAGGGCGAGTAGCAATCGCCGGCATGGCAGAACAGCACCGGCACGCCCTTGGCCCGCTCGGCCCTGGCGATGCCGGCAGCCCGCGCGAAGCCGCCTTTGCCCTTGTCGTCGCTCATCTTGTAGATGTCGTTGACCAGAAGCAGCGTGAAGGCGGGAGCCGGCATCTGCGCCATGGTTCCGGTCGCGGCGAGCGCCGCCGGAGCGGCGATGACGCCGAGCGCCTTGCGGCGTGTCAGTGCGGGCATGGTGGGAGCCTCTGCTTGAGAACCGCTGCAAACTAGCAAAGCCCGGGCCGCATTGGCCAGTGCGGGCGCAGGCCCGTTCGCCAGAGCAGAATGCGAAAAAGTGGGAACCGGCTTTCGCATCGACCCTGCTCTAACTCCTTGATGAGAGACCGATTCGAATTTCAGATGAGATCACTTTGTGACCCATCTGAAATCATCCGGCTCTAGTGTCGCACCCCCCTGCCTGGCGCGCTTCGCGACTGGACGAAAACCGGAACTCGTCTAAATCACGGGCAAAGGAAAGTCTGCGCCATGACAGTCGAGACCAGTCCAGCCGCCGCGATGCCGGTCGTCAGCCTGCCCTCCGACCACCCCAAGGTCGCAGCCGGCCGCATCGGCGTCCTGCTGATGAATCTCGGCACGCCGGAAGGCACGAGCTACAAGCCGATGCGGGCCTATCTCAAGGAGTTCCTCTCCGACCGGCGGGTGATCGAGGAACCGCGCTGGAAATGGTGGCCGATCCTCAACCTGATCATCCTGACGACGCGGCCGGGCCGCAAGGGCAAGGACTACGCCTCGATCTGGAACAATGAGCGCAATGAGGGGCCGCTCAAGACGATCACGCGCTCGCAGACCGAACAAGTCGCCAAGCGCCTGAAATCCGTGACCGGCGAGCGCGTCATCTTCGATTGGGCGATGCGCTACGGCTTTCCCGATGTGAAGAGCAGGATCAAGGCGCTGCAGGACCAGGGCTGCGACCGCATCCTGCTGGTGCCGCTCTACCCGCAATATGCCGCGCCAACCTCAGCCACGGCCTGCGACCAGGCCTTTCGCGCCTTGATGGAGATGCGCTGGCAGCCGGCGGTACGCGTGGCCCCGCCCTATCATGACGACCCGACCTATATCAAAGCGCTGGCCGCCTCGATGCGTAGCTCGCTGGCGAAGCTCGATTTCGATCCCGAGATCATCCTCTGCTCCTTCCATGGCATGCCCAAGGAGTATCTGCTCAAGGGCGACCCCTATTACTGCCAATGCGTCAAGACCTGGCGCCTGTTGCGCGAGGAGCTCGGGCTGCCGGCGGAGCGCTTCAGGCTGACCTTCCAGTCGCGCTTCGGACCCGATGAATGGCTACAGCCCTATACCGACGAGACCGTCAAGGCGCTGGCACAGGCGGGCACCAGATCGCTCGCCATCGTCGCGCCAGGCTTCTCGGCCGACTGCCTGGAGACGCTCGAGGAGCTCGATGTCGAGAACCGCGAGATCTTCATGCACAATGGCGGCAAGCGCTTCGCCTATCTGCCTTGCCTGAACGACTCCGCTGAAAGCATCGACGTGCTCGAAGCCCTGGTCCGGCGCGAATTGATGGGTTGGGTCTGAGCGCTAGAGCCTTGCGCGAAAAAGTGGGTGCCGGTTTTTCGCAAGGGCAATGCTCTAAACTTTTAGAACCGATCACGCCGTCACGAAGCTCGTTACCGCCTCCACCACCGGTTTCGCCTGCAGGATACGGCGATGCCCGAGCCCATTCATCGGCACGAGCCTGGCGAAGGGCCCTGCCGTCGCCAGCGCTTCCGCATGTTGGAAGCCGAGCTCCTTGTCGTCGCGGCAATGCACGATCAGCGCCGGCAAGCCGACCGACGCCAGTTGGGCCGCCCCTTCGAAGGCCGTGACCGGCGCGCCGGCGACGACATGAATGCGCCGCTCCAGCGCCGCTTGCCCACGCGCACCAAGGCCGATCGCCGCGCCGAAGCGCCGCGTCACCAGCGTCATCGATGAGGGCGCGGCGATCATCGCCAGGCGCTTCGCCTTGACCACCGGCTGGCCGGGGACCGTGCCGGCGAGCGCCGCCAGCGCGATCGCGCCACCGAAGGAATGCGTGACGATGGCATGCACCGGGGCGAAGGCGCGCGCCACGGCCGCCAGGCTCGCAACCCCGAGCGGAATGTTGAGCTCGCTGCCGGTCGAGGCGCCATGGGCCGGCAGATCATAGGCCACGACGCGAAAGCCCGACGCCAGCAGAGGCGCGACGAAAGCGGTCATGAAGACGGCGGCGCCCGTCCAGCCATGAACCAGGATCACGGTCGGGCGTTGCTCCACCGGATCGGCGCCGGGCGGATTGAAGACATAAGCCGCCACCGAGCCGCATGGGAACGGTATCGAGACCGCCTCGCTCGCTTGTAGCCGCGTGGTCGCGGGTCTGGCCGCCCCCTTGCGATTGGCATTTCCCTGTAGGCGGCGCGGCGGGGTACAAAAGGCCTTGAAGGCGAGGCGGCCACTGGTCTTGGGAGCGAGGAAGCTCGAGACCCGGATCAACGGCCGCAACAGACGGAGTGCAATGTCAGCCATGGCTCATATCCGCATTAGTTCAGCGCTGAACTATTATGTTCATCCATGAACAAAAAGCAAGAGGTTGACGATACAGGCTTCGTCGAGACCCAGACCTTGCCCTGGGATCTGCCGCGCTTTCGCAACTGGATCGCGGTGGCGCGCATCCACGCGCTCTGGAAGAAGGTCTTCAGCGAAGCGCTTGCCCCGCTCGGCATTCAGGTCGCCCATTACGACGTGCTTGCGAACATCTTCCACACGCCGGGGCTGACGCAGCAGGCGCTTGCCGAAAAGCTCCTCGTCGGCCGCAGCGCCATGAGCATGCTGCTGCCCGAGCTGGAACGGCGCGAACTCGTCGAGCGGCGCAGCGACGAAACCGACCGCCGCGTCCGCAGGCTCTGGCTGACGCCGACGGGCGAGGCCCTGACGCGCAAGGCCATGGCGATCCATGTCGCGCGCATCGAGGCGATGATGACGGTGCTCAGCGATGCCGAATGCGACGCGGTCGGCGAGATGATGCGCCGCGTCGCAAAGGCGCTGGAATCCTAGCCTTCTGCCGTCTTCGCTCGGAAGCGCGTCGTCATCCTGGACAAGCCGCGTAAGCGACGCAGATCCGCGATCCATCGGAGGGCTCCGGAGCTCTACGATGGATCCTGGGACGACCTACGGTCGCCCAGGATGACGCAGTGGTTCCGCGCCAAGGCAGTTCCCACTCCAGCCGGACTGTCGACCGAACCGACAACACCCCGGCCAATGAAAAAAGCCGCTCTCGCGAGCGGCCTTCTGGGTCTCATCCCTGATGGGAGTTGTTACTTCGGCGCGAAGACGCCGAGGCTGCTCGCCGTGATGTCGAAGGAGAGCGAGCCGACGACCGTCGGGTTGCACCACTTCGAGCCGTAGGCCCCGCCGGCATTGCCGCGCGTGATGCCGCTCGGATCGGAGGTCAGCGTGAAGCACTTGGACTTCGACAGGTTGGTGTCGTGATAGCGGATATCCGCCGTCAGGTTCTTCCAGGTGTAGGACAGGCCGACATTCCAGTAATTGTAGTCGGGCAGGCGGATCGCGACGGGGAAGGCGATGTTGGTGTTGGTCGTGCCGAGCCAGTAGCGACCGAACTCACCCGAGACCGAGAGGCCCTCGAGGAAGGGCAGGTTGTACTTGGCGGTGCCGGAGGCATAGGTGCCGCTCGCGCCGGTGCCGAGCCAGTTCCAGGAATAGAAGACGTTGGCGCCGATCGTGACCTTGTCTTCCCAGTTATAGGAAACCTTGCCGGCGACTTCCAAGAAATCAGTGTTCTTCGGCGTCCAGATCGTGCCGAGATTGTCGATATAGCGCCTCTCATCCGGGTAGTAATACTGGATCACGCCGAAATCGAAGGAGACCGGGCCGAATTTCGGGCGGATACCAGCGGTGAAATCGACTTCCGCCGGCGGGTTGGTGACGAGATCGACGCTCGAGGCCCAGACGCCGACATAAAACAGATTGTCGTAGATCTGCAGTTCGGCGCCACCCTGGATGGCGGGCTTGCGATCCGACTGGGAAATGCCGCGGAAATTATAGTCAGTCGTCGCCTTGATGGTGACGGCGATATCGAACCAGGTGATCGCCGGAGGCACCGGGGCAACCGGAGCGCCCTTCTTGCTCGGAAGATCCGACGCATGCGCGGCACCCGACAGCATCGCCAGGGAGAGCGCCGTACCCATCACGGAAGACCGCAAGAAATCGAAAGCCATCATCAGCTCCGTCAAATGTCGAAATGCCAGCGCAACGTGCCGCGCTTTCGCCATTATGAAGCCAATGGATCGCCTGATTCAGCAAGCCGAGCTTTTCGGCAGGTTGCCCAGGAAGCGGGCAATATCCCGGTCAGAGTCACGTTTCGATGCATTCAAAACGGGCTTCGCCGACAAAGCAGAATGCTGTGATATTTCCGTCACGCATACCGGGCGCAAGCGCCCGGATGCAACCCATCAGCGTGTCACGGGCTGACTGGAATAGCCCGCGTCCGACTGATCCAGCCGCGAGGTGCGCAAGCCAGTGGCGCGCCGGGGCGGCAGGGGAGCCCGGATATTGGTCGGCGAATCCGGCACGGCCGAGGCCACCGGCGTGGCTTCCTGCGCCTGTTCCGGCTGCTGCTGCGAGCCGCCGATCAACGGAACGAAGCTGAGCGCCCGCTGATAGAAGGGCACCGCGGCAGGTGCGGCAGGGGTAGGGGCAAGGGCAGACGGCGCATCGATCGCCACGGGTGCGGCTGCAGCGCCTGCAGTGGCCTTGGCGACCTGCGTTGCGGCAGCCGATGCCGGCTTGCCAGTTACGCCCCTTGGCTGCGCCTCGACCTTGGCCGGGCTCGGCTTGGCGATGCTGGCGGTCTCGAGCTGGTTCACTTCAGGCGCGGCCGCAACCGCGGCGAGCACGGCGTCGTTATCGGCCGACGCCGCCCGGAACTCGGCTTTCGGCTTGCCCAGATTGTCGAGCACGAGCACGCGCGGACCGCCGGTGATGGCGTCGGGCCGGCTGACCCCGACATCGCGCGAGGCCCAGGTCGCCGTGCGGTTCAGCGAATCGGACCCGCCGGCGACGAGCGTGCGCTTGAACGAAGCGTGCGAGTCGCCATCGTCATAGATCAGCTTGATCGCGGGCGTGCCCTTGGCGACGAGCGCAGCGACCTGCACCTCGTCCTGCTGGCGCTTCTGCTGCACGGCCTGGGCGACGGAGGAATCGGCACCGTTGCTGAAGACGTAACGGCCTCCCGCCACCGAGACCGGCGGCTCGTCCTTCGTCACCTCGAAATAATCGGTGCCTTCCTTCAGGTTCTTCCAGAAGGCGATGTTGGAATCGAGTCGGTGCTTGGCCAGGTTCTCCGGCGTCATGCGGAAGGGCAACGCCTGCATCTGCACCGCCTTCTGGCCGGCATTCTGGGCCTCGCGGACAAGCGCGTAGATCTCGCCGATCTGATCGTCGGTCATCGAATAGCAGCCGGCCGAGGAGCAGGCGCCATGCACCATCAGATGCGCGCCGGTGCGGCCATAGGAGCGGTCATAGGCGTTGGGGTAGCCCATGTTGAAGGAGACGTAATAGGCCGAATTCGGGTTCATCTGCGCCGGCGTGATGGCGTAGAAGCCCTCCGGCGCCATGCGGTCGCCTTCACGGACCTTCGGGCCAAGCTGGCCGGACCAGCGGCACATCGGGAAGGTCTTGAGCAGCGCATATTGCCCGTCGGCCTTGCGCTTCCAGATCTCGAGCTCAGACTCCTTCTTGTAGGAGCGGATCAGGATCGGCTGATCCTTGCTCATGCCCTTCTCGGACATGAGCGTATAGGTCGCCGACGGAATCGGGATATTATGCCTGGCGGAGCCGCGATAGCGGTCCTCCTCGCAAGCGCCCAGCGACAATGCAACGAAAGCCACGAGCGCGAAGTGCTTGAATGCCACGTCGTCAATCCCATCGAACGGCCGGCGGAAGCACGACCACTGACTATGCAACACGGCCAAATTGTGCCGGCTGCTCAGTTGTAGAAGCGTTAGCCTTGAGGGTTCCTTACCACAGGCTGCTCCGTCATAGCCATATGGTCAACGCCTTCCTAACGGCGGCGGCCGTCGGCACACCGCAAAAAAGGCCTCACCTAACGTCAGATCGCCCGCCCGATGGCGAGGAATTTTTCTGCCCTGCGGCTGACGATGTCGTCGGCGCCCACGCCTGCGAAATCCGACAGCGCCGAGGCGATGGCATCGCCCGCCCGCACCATCGCCATCTGAGGATCGCGATGCGCGCCGCCCGCCGGCTCGCTGACGATGCGATCGATGACGCCGAATTTCAGGAGGTCCTGCGCGGTGATCTTCATGCCGGTCGCAGCATCCTGCGCACGCTTGGTATCACGCCAGAGGATCGAGGCCGCGCCTTCCGGCGAGATCACCGAATAGATCGCATGCTCCAGCATCAGCACGCGGCTGGCCGCAGCGATCGCAATCGCGCCGCCCGAACCGCCCTCGCCGATCACCAGCGCCACGCTCGGCGTGCGCAATCCCAGGCAAGCTTCGGTCGAGCGCGCGATCGCCTCGGCCTGGCCGCGCTCTTCCGCCTCGATACCGGGATAGGCGCCGGCCGTGTCGATGAAGCTCAGGACCGGCAGCCCGAAACGACCGGCCATCTCCATCAGGCGCACCGCCTTGCGATAGCCCTCGGGCTTGGGCATGCCGAAATTGTGCCGGATGCGGGTCTCGGTCGAATCGCCCTTCTCCTGCCCGACAATGCAGACGGCTTCGCCGCGAAAGCGGCCGAAACCGCCCACGATCGCCTCATCCTCGCCGAAAGCCCGGTCGCCCGCGAGCGGCGTGAACTCACTGAACAACGCCGCGCAGTAATCCTTGAAATGCGGGCGCTGCGGATGGCGCGCGACCAGCGTCTTCTGCCAGGGCGTCAGCGCGGCATAGATCTCCTTCAACGCCTGGCTGGCCTTGGCGTCGAGCTTGCCGATCTCCTCGGAGAGCGCATAGCCTTCACCCTTCGCCTCGAGGGCGCGCAATTCATCCGCCTTCGCCTCGAGTTCGGCGACCGGTTTCTCGAAATCCAAATAGCTTCGCATCGTGATCCAGTTCAGGTTCCGCGCCGGCAGGTCCGCGCGTGGCGCATGGGCGGAACCGGGTTCGCGAAAAGCGGCGGACCTTGGCCGCGCGTCGCGGCCGTTGTCAACCCGCCGCACCGTCTCCAGGCGGGTTTGCCGCGCGCTGGGTCGGGGTCGGTCGTGGCAGCAGGATCGGCCGGAAGGCAAAGCTGCGCCGCGTCGCGCGCAAGGGTGCGCGGCGATAGAATTGCTTGGTGGCATCGATGACATGGACGCCGGCGAAGGGCAGGGACAAGCCTGCGCCGGCCCGCTCCCAGGCGGGCGCCGAACGCATCAGCAGATGCCGCTTCAGCGGCGGAACATAGAGCGCCTCGGCCCAGTTCTCGGGCGAGAATTCGGCGGCGCGCATCAGCGCCTGGAGCTGCGAGCGGCTGAACGGGCGGCCATGGCCAAAGGGCGTGCCGTCCATCCGCGCCCAGAGTCCGCGGCGATTGGGCACGACGACGATCATCCGTCCGCCCGGCGAGAGCACGCGCCCGACCTCTTCCAGCAGATCGTCGGGGCTCTCGGTCTCCTCCAGCGCATGCACCAGTACCACCCTGTCGACCGAAGCCGTGGGCAAGGGCAGCAAGGTCGGCTCGACCAGCGCGGAGGCCGACAAGCCCTCGGAGGGCCAGTTCACCACGCCCTGTGCCGCCGGCATGAAGGCAAGCACCCGTTCGGCGCCAAGGCCGAGCACGGAGAGATAGGGCGTGGAGAAACCGAGCCCCAGCACGCGCTGGCGCGAGCAGTCGGGCCAGAAGCGCAGCATCGCCCTGCCGATGAACCGCCGCGCGACATGGCCGAGCGGGCTTGCGTAGAAGGCGCGAAGGTCGACGACGTCGAGTGGCATGAGCCTGAGATGGAACGGCAGCGCAGCCAAAGCAAGGGCTGCAAGTGACCGCTGCAAGAGAAGGCTGCAAGGGAAGGCCGCAAGAGAAGGCTCGGCTGAACCGCTCCCCTTCCCCCGCCTGCTTGGGGAAGCTTGAACCTCGCGCCTCAAGTCGAGTGGCTTGCAAGCACCTGCGGCTAGCAAGCCACTCGACTTGATAGAAGCCGGGCCATGGCGCATTCAGGGCGGCCCCCTGTCCTGCCCCCCGCGCCGGAGCCTCGCATGTCCCTCGATCTCCATATCTTCCGCACCCTCAGCGACAATGCCGGCGCGTTGATCTTCGACCCGGTGACGAAGGCCTGCGCGGCTGTCGACGTGCCCGACGCCACGCCCGTCCTCGCCGCCGCCAAGGACAAGGGCTGGACGATCAGCGACATCTTCGTCACCCACGCCCATCACGACCACACGCAAGGCGTGGCCGAGTTGAAGGAGGCGACCGGAGCTTTCGTCTGCGGGCCGGCCGATGCCGCCGATTCCGCCCCGCTCGACCGCATCCTCGGCGAGGGCGACCGCGTCGAGCTCGGCAATGACAGCTTCGAGATCTGGCACACGCCAGGCCATTCCGGCGGCCACCTGACCTTCGCCAGCATCGGTGCCAAGTTGGCGCTCGTCGGCGACGTCGTCTTCGTCATGGGCTGCGGGCGGGTCCAGCCCGGCCAGATGGGCGCGATGTGGACCTCGCTCGATCGCATCATGACGCTGCCCGACGATGTCCGCCTGATCACCGGCCATGACTACACGCTGTCCAATGCCCGTTTCGCCATCGCGATGGACCCAGCCAACGCAGCGCTCAAGGCCCGCTATGCGCAGGCCGAGGCCGCCAAGGCGGAAGGCCGCTTCTGGGCGCTGACCACGATCGGCGAGGAGAAGGCGACCAACCCCTTCTTCCGCGCCGGAGAGGCTGCGCTTGCTGCCGCAGTCGGCAAGGCCGGTGCCGCCCCCGGCGAGGTTTTTGCAGCGCTGCGCGAAGCCAAGAACGCATTCTGAGGACGGCCGGCATGAATACCTCGCTCGACAAGCCCTCGCTCGACAGCAATTCTTCACTCGACGGCCTCGGCGCGGCCGAGGTCATCCGCCTGCTCGACCTCAAGCCCCATCCCGAAGGCGGCCACTACCGCGAGACCTTCCGCGACGAGGCCGGTCCGGAAGGGCGCGGCTTCTCCACCGCGATCTACTACCTGCTCGACACCGGCGAGACCTCGGAATGGCACCGGGTCGATGCCGCCGAGATCTGGCATCATTATGCCGGCGCGCCGCTGGTGATCAGCATCTCGCCCAATGGCCATGATGCCTCGGCGCATCATCTCGGTCCCGATCTGAGAGCCGGGCAGCGGCCGCAATTCGTGGTGCCGGCAGGCACGTGGCAGAGCGCCACTTCGCTGGGCGCCTGGACGCTGGTCGGCTGCACAGTCGCGCCCGGCTTCGCTTTTTCCGGATTCGAGATGGCGCCGCCGGACTGGCGCCCGACGCCGCGCAAGCCCTGGGGAACCTGATGATATCCGACAATGCCGACGACCTTGCGCTGGCGCTCGAATGCGAGCGGCGCATCGTCAATGCCTGGCCTGCGCCCGCGACCTTGCTGATCGATGACTGGGTCGTGCGCTTCGCCAATGGCTATTCCGGCCGGGCCAATGCCGCCACGCCGCTGAAGCCCGGAGCGGAACTCGACGAGGCGACGCTGGCGATGATCGAGGAGCTCTACCGGGCCGACGGGCTACCGCCTTCCGTGCGGCTGACGCCATTGACCGGTGAGGCGACGCGCACCGAGGTGATCGCGCGCGGCTATCGCCTCAAGGATGCATCCTTCGGCATGATCGCGGCTCTCGATGGCGTCACGCTCGAGATCGACCCCGAGCTCCAGATCGAGGCGCGCCCGAGTGCCGACTGGATCGCCGGCGTCGCCGCGCGCCAGGCCGGCGTGAAGACCCATGCCGGCAATCTCGCCGCCATCGTCGAGAAGATCAGGATGCCAGCCGCCTTCGCGACCCTGCTGATCGCGGGCGAGCCCGTCGCCTACGGCATGGGCGTCGCAGAGCGCGGCATGGCCGAGATCGGTACGATCGTGGTCGACGCCAACCATCGCGGCCATGGCTTGGGCCGGCGCATCGTTTCCGGGCTGATGTCCTGGGCGCGCCTCATGGATTGCGGCAGCGCCTATCTCCAGGTGGACCAGACCAATGAGGTCGCGATCGGCCTCTACGACAGCCTCGGCTTCCGCAGGCTCTACAGCTACGAGACGCGCATCCTGGATTGACCTGCCGGCTGGACCGGCCTGCCCGGAGACCCTCGCTCAGCGGGTCAGCAGCGCCGTGCCGTAGAGCCCGACCGCGAAGACGATGTGGCCGACGATGTTCAGTGCCCGGATCGTCCAGGCGTTGGGCTTCCTGGAGGCGGCAATGCCCGCCCCCATGCCCGGCTGCAGGATGAACCAGCCGCAGCCGACCGTGACGAGACCGACGATCAGTGCAGGACCGAAAGTCGGGCTGCGCGACCAGCCGAGCCCCCAAAGCGCCAGGAGAACAGCCGCGAAGAGAATGCCGACGGCGTAATGGAACGCCCAGCCGATCGCGAGTTCGTTTGCGACAGGCTGCGCCCGCCCGATGTCCTCATGCGCGAACTGCCCGCGCAGCAGATGCGCGAACCAGCGCCCCGGCATCGCCCAATTCGGCGCGGGCCAGCCGGCCACGCGTTGCAGCAATTGCGCCCAGATATCGAGCAGCAAGGTGGCGCCAGCGCCGATCACGATCGCGCGGATCAGGAATTCCATCGTCGTCGCCCCCAAGCCAGGATGATCCACGCTGCGAGGATCTTTCCCGCATCGTCTCTCAGTCACCCTGTCGCCATGGAGCGGATATCGGCGCAGCCGGTCAAGCGCCCTGCGCTCATGCGGGACATGCAAGGACGGCTCCGATCGAGCCTGCCCGGGGAACCCTGCGAGCCGTCCTGGGTTGCCAGACTGAACCGCAAGACGAGGAACCTTCGCATGGGCGCCGCCACGGCCGACACGACGCGCAATCACCGAACCAATGGCTCGGCGGAGCTGCCCTCCGTGCATCTCACCAGCTACAACCTCGAAATCCGCGATCAGGACGGCTTCATCGGCGACAAGGCGAGCCGTGGCGCCTTCGTCGACCACCTCGATGCGCTGCGCCGGCATTTGCGCAAGACCGGCGACGATCCGCTGGCCGGCGACACGGCCGCGATCAGCAAGAAGGAGCTTGACGAGCTGCTGCTCAAGGGCGAACCGCATGAGGCCGCGCTCGTGCTGAGCGCGATCGAAAGCTTCGCCCAGTCGCTCGCCTTCGTCATCCGCCGCTTCATCAAGCTCAAATCCTGGGCGCCCGTCGAGCGCATCGCCATCGGCGGCGGCTTTCGCGAAAGCCGAATCGGCGAGCTCGCCATCGGCCGCGCCGGCATCCTCCTCCGCACCGAGGGCCGCGAGATCGACCTCAGGCCGATCCGCCATCATCCCGACGAGGCCGGGCTTGTCGGCAGTGCCCATCTCGCACCGTCATGGATCTTCGGGGCCTATGACAGCCTCGTCGCGGTCGACATCGGCGGCTCGAACATCCGCGCCGGCATCGTCGAGCTGCGCCAGGACAAGGCGCCTGATCTGAGCAAGGCCCGTGTCTGGGAATCGGAGCTCTGGCGCCATATCGACGACGAACCCAGCCGCGACGCCGCGATCAAGCGCCTCGGCAAGATGCTGAACGGCCAGATCCGACAGGCCCTGAAGGCGGGCCTGCGCGTGGCCCCCTTCATCGGCCTCGGCTGCCCCGGCCTGATCGAGCCCGACGGATCGATCGACCGCGGCGCGCAGAACCTGCCTGGCAATTGGGAAAGCAGCCGCTTCAACCTCGTCGACAGCATCCGCGAGATGGTGCCCGAGATCGGCGAGCACGAGACCCAGATCGTGATGCACAACGACGCCGTCATCCAGGGCTTGAGCGAAATGCCGGGGATGCAGGATGTCGAGCACTGGGCCGTGCTGACGATCGGCACCGGGCTCGGCAATGCGAGCTACCGCAATCGAGCCAAGCCGAAAGGCAAGGACAAGACCTGACATGTCCGGGAGGTGCGCGGAGCGCGGGGCCGGGCTAAGCTGGTGTCGTGACGTGGTATCGCGCCTCTCCGGGCGCAGCGGGCGCAATGAGGTTTGCGATGCGATGGTCGCTGGTAATGGCCGCAATGCTGGGCAGCATCGCTCTCTCCGTGCCGGCAATGTCCCAGCAGGTGCTCCGCACGGAACCGCCACCCGGCCAGCTCAAGGGCGGCGAGGTGATTTTGGTCGATGACGGACGCTGCCCGCAGGGACAGGTCCGCGAGGTGACTGGGGCGAGACAGCAGAAGACCCGCGACTCGCTGGCTTCGGCGACGTCTGGCTCAACGCGCTCGCGCCGCTGCGTCCAGCGACCGCGCTGAGGACAGGGTCCGTCCTGGAGCAGGATGCGAAAAAGTGGGAACCGGTTTTTCGCGTCGATGCAGCTCTAACTCTTTGATGAGAGTGTTTTCAAGCGAAGTGGATACCGGTTCCCCAACGACAAACGCGAAGCGTTTGCGCGGAGAAAGCGCGTTAAAACGAAGGGCAGGAGCAATTGAACGATCCAATTGGATTGGAAATCGCTCTAAAATCCCTCTTCGCGGCGATGGCAACGCTGCAGAAGCCCGGCGAAACGAATATCCGCTCAACCAAATGCCGAGACGCACCGGATTTCCCGCTTCGACGCCATCTTCATGTCCTGTTTGTCGTCAATGACGGCCGCGAGCCATCGACCCGCCTGTCGCAGGCATCGCGGCAATATGATGTTTTCTTCGCCAACAGCCCCATCTGCGCAACAAGGTTCTCCCATTGCCGGCCGTCACGCATTCTTCCTCGTCGCCTTGCCTTGAAGACGCTCGCAAGGCGAGGGTTGGCCTCCAAGCGAATCAGTCTCAGCGAGGCGCGACCGGAATGCCTGCGCAGGCGGGGCGAGCCCCCTCTCCCACCCCAGACCATGGCCGCACCGTGCCTGCCGGGCGCAGGCTCACGGCCTTGCTGGCGGCTGCGCTGTTTGCCCTCCTCCTTGGCTCGCTTCAGGCCCTTGCCCAAACGCCGGACCCCAATCCCGGCCGGGCAAAACTCGATGCCGCGCGCCTGGAGCTGAACCAGATCGAGACGACGCTGGCGGCCCCGAGCCCAAGCGACGCCGACCTGCAGCGCCAGAGGCTGCGCTTGCAGCCGCTCCTGGAGCAATTGCGCGGGATCGTCGAGGAGCAGGGCCCCCGCGTCGACCAGGCCAAGTTGCGGCTCGACCAGCTCGGCGCCAAGCCCGACGCCAGCGCGCCGCCTGAAAGCGCCGAGGTCGCGCGCGAACGCGACGCCCGCACCAAGGCCTTCGCCGACGCCGACGAGACGATGAAGATCGCCCGCGCGGCGCAGCTCCAGGCCGAACAGCTCCAGACCGGCATCAGCGACAAGCGCCGCGACCTGTTCGCCAAGGCGCTCTTCGCGCCGGGTCCATCGATCCTCAGCCCGGAACTCTGGAGCAATGCGCTGACCACCTTGCCGGAGGATCTGCGCGCTTCCGGCTATATCTTCGGCGGCTGGCTGTCGGTCTTCGGCGATGCCTTGTCAGGCGCGCGCGGTCTGTTCGTCGCGGTCTCCTTCATCGGCGCCATCCTGCTCTACGTCGCCCGCGCCCGCTACCTGCCGCGCTTCAAGGCGCATGTCGGCGCGACGGAAGACCCCGGCAGCCTGCACTGCCTTTATGTCGCGCTCACCCATCTCGTCGCCGGCGCCGCCCCGCCCGCTCTTGCGAGCTGGCTGATCTATTCCGCGCTCAACACCACCGGATTGCTGCCGCCGCGCATCCAGCCCGTGGTCTGGGCCGTGGTGATCGGGCTCGCCAGCTTCGCCTTCATCCAGGCATTGGCCGACGCTCTCTTCGCACCGGGCACGCCGCAGCGTCGCCTCGTCAGCGTGATGGATTCGACCGCGCGCACCGTCGTCTGGATCGCAAGCTCGCTCGCGCTGGTGATGGCGATCGGCAAGGTGATGGAAGCTTGGCTGCAGGCGATCGCGGCCGGGCTCGCGGTCTCGATCCTGATCAAGGGCGCCCTCGCCATCGTCTTCGCGCTGACCCTGATCGCGGGCCTGTATCAATTGCGCGATGACGACGAGGTCGAGGAGGAGGCCTGCCTGGGCCCCTATGTGCCCGTCGATGGCGCCAGCCTCGGCCCGGTGCGGATCCTGGGCTGGGTCGTCGGCCTCGTCATCGTGCTGGCAGCGCTCAGCGGCTATGTCGTCTTCGCGACCTTCCTGACCGAGCAGGTGCTCTGGATCGGCGTCCTCGCCTGCCTGTTCATGCTGTTCTATCAGTTCCTCGAACTCGGTGTCGCCCGGGCGCTGACCGGCAAGGGCCGCTTCGCCCTGACACTGAAGGCCGGAATCGGCATTCGCGAGGCAACGCTGCAGAAGATCGCGGTGGTCGGCACCGGTCTTCTCAAGCTGATCCTGATCATCATCACGATCATGCTGGCGCTGGCGCCCTGGGGGCTGGAGTCGGCCGATTTCTTCTCCTCGCTGCGCGCCGCCTTCTTCGGCTTCCAGGTCGGCGGCGTCACCGTCTCGCTGTCCTCGATCATCATCGCCGCCTTCCTGTTCGCGCTCGGCCTGATGTCGACGCGCTCGATGCAGGGCTGGCTCGACGGCAAATTCCTGCCGACGACGAAGCTCGACACCGGACTGCGCAATTCGATCACCACCGCCGCCGGCTATCTCGGCTACGCGGCGGCGGTCGCGATCGCCTTCTCGTCGCTGGGCCTCAGTCTCGAACGATTGACCCTGGTCGCCAGCGCGCTCTCGGTCGGTATCGGTTTCGGCCTGCAATCGGTGGTGTCGAATTTCGTCTCCGGCCTGATCCTGCTCTGGGAGCGCCCGATCCGCGTCGGCGATCAGGTGGTCGTCGGCGACGCGGAAGGCATCGTCAAGAAGATCAATGTGCGCTCGACCGAAATCGCGACCTTCGACCGCTCGTCGGTGATCGTGCCCAATTCGAACCTGATCTCGGGCGTCGTCCGCAACCGGGTCCGCAACGATCGGACCGGGCGCGTGCTGATCTCCATCGCGGTGCCGCGCACCTATGACCCCGCCGAGGTCCGCACCATGCTGTCGGAGGCCGCCACCGCGCATGGCGACGTGCTGCAGAAACCGCCGCCGAACGTGCTGTTCAAGAAGCTCGGCACCACGACGATGGATTTCGACCTGATCTGCGTCGTCGCCGAAGTCGATATCGTCGGTCGAGTGACCAGCGACCTCAACTATGTCATCCACAAGCGCCTGGCCGAGATGGAGGTGGCGCCGCCTGTCCCCGAACTCGCGGTCAAAGGCCTGGAAGGCATCGAGCAATCGCTCGCCGGCATCGCCAAGGCGGTCGGGCGCGAGATCGAGGCGCGCAAGCCGGCCAAGCCCGTCGCGCCGGTCCGCCGCGCACGGCAACACAAGATCGAAGACGAAGCCACGGAAGATGCGCCTCCGGAGCCGCAGCCCCCGTCCGAACCGGCCAGGGACTTCGCGAAAGACGACAGCAAGGAATGATGCGATGTTTTGTTTCCCACGCGGCGAGCGGAAAGCTCTCGCCGTGACATGTCCTGCCTTGCTCGCCGGCGCGCTCGCGATCCTGAACCTCGCCGGCTGTACGGAAGCCCCCCGCACCAGTCAGCCGGCCTTCTACCGCGATCTCGGCTCGGCCTCGGCCCGCGTCGACGCCGGCGAGGCGCGCGCCATGATTTCGGCCTATCGGATGAATGCCGGGCTGAACGCGCTGACGCTCGACCCGGCCCTCAACGCCGCAGCCCAGGAAGAGGCGAGCGCGATGGCGGCCGCCGACAAGCCGGCCCAGGCGGAAGCCGTGAAGGCGCGCCTCGCCCGTGCCGGACAGGAGGGGGCGGAAGCCAATCTCTCGGCCGGCTATCGCCGGCTGGCGGAAGCCTTCTCCGGCTGGCGCGATTCGCCCCAGCACGACCGCGTCATGAAGACGCCGGGCGCGACCCGCATGGGTATCGCGACCGGCTATGCGCCGGGCTCGAAATATCAGGTCTACTGGGCGCTGATCCTCGCGCCCTGAACGAGAGCGAGAGATGCGCGTGCCTGGAGCCGGATCGATGCGAAGAACCGGTTGCCGCTTTTTCGCGTCCTGCCCTGGTCATTCGATCGCGAAATCGAAGATCGTCTTCGGAAAGGGTTCGTTCGCCAGGGTGAAGTGCCACCATTCGCGGCCATAGCCGCGAAACCCCTCGGCCTTCATCGCTTCTCGCAGGATCGTCCTGTGCCTGAGCGCATCTGGGCCGACGGAGGGATCGCGGCCGGCGCTCTTTGCCGAAAAGCAGTCGAAGCTCGTCCCAAGATCGAGGCTCGTTTCCTGTGGGCGCTGCTGGAGGGGGCCATCGCAACGCCCGCCACCTGCGGGCGTCGGCAAGGCAGGCTCAACACGGCTGACGAGGCCGACATCGACGGTCGATCCGCGCGAATGGCTCGACACCGAGGCGATGAAGCCGCGCGCGACCAGCGTGTCCTTGGAAACATCCGGATGGAAGACCCGCCCGAGATCGCTCGCCTTCGCATCCTGCGCCCAGGCCAGAAAGGCCCGGACCGCCCGCGCCGGCCGGTAGCAATCGAACAGTTTCAGCGCATAGCCGGACGTGCCCAGCCGCGCCTCGACGCGGATCAGGGCCTGCCCCGCCGCCTGGGTCAGCACGCAATCGGCACGGCCATAGCCGGTGACAGCTGCCCCGGTGAAGTTGAAGGCGGATGCGTAGCGGATGTCCTGGCGTATCCCGGGCGCGATCTCGCGCAGGCGGATGAAGCCGTCCGGCAACGCCTCGCCGGCCTTGGCGGGCGCAAGCGCGAGCAAGAGTAGACAGCCGAGCCAGCCAAGCCGCCAGGAGAGTTTCGTCGCCCAAGCGAGCTTCATCGCCGCATCATGACCCGCACGCTGTCCGTGCGCGAGCCTCTACGGCTTCGCCCCGAACGGCAAGGGCGGCGCATCCGCCTTCAGCACGATGCCGACTCGGCGGTTGAAAGCGAGATAGGGGTTGTCCTTGATCAGCGGATCGGTATCGCCCTTGCCGGAGACCGAGGCGAAGCGCTCATTGGGCACGCCGGCATTGGCCAGGATCTCGCGCACCGCCGCCGCGCGGCCGACCGACAAGGTCCAGGGATCGCCCTCCGGCGACTGGCCTGGACGCGGCGTCGCGGTATGACCGGTCAGCGTGATCTTGTTGGGCAAGCGCCTCAGCGAGGGTGCCACCGCCGCAAGCACCTTGCGCATGCGCTCATTGGGCTGGCTCGAGCCTTCCGCGAACATGGAGCGGCCATCCTGATCGACCAACTGGATATCGATGCCGGATTCCGAGACCTCGACCAGGATGTTGCGCGAGACTTCCGCGATTTCCGGCATCTCGCGCAGGGCCTGGCGCAGCGAGGCGGCGGCGAGCGCGAAGCCCCGGTCATATGTCGCCGAGATCAGCCCGTCTTCCTTCTGCTGGTTGTGGTTGGGCGCGGTGGTGTCGGAAGCATCCTCCAGCGGCCGGATATAGGCGTTCTTGATATGGGTCTTGGTCGGGATGCCGTCGACTTCGACGATGCCGGCCAGCCGCATGTCCTTCTGCGTGCCGAAGGCCTCGCGCATCGAGCCCGCGACGATCTGCATCTTGTTTTTGTCCTGGCTCGAATAGGCCGCAACCATGACGAAGAACGCCATCAGCAGGGCCATCAGATCGGCGAAGGTCACGAACCAGCCGTGACCGCCATGAGCTCCGCGCTTCTTCTTCGCCACGGCTCAGGTCCCGTTCACGCCGCTTCCGCCATCTCCGCCCGATGATGGTCGGGCAGATAGGCGAGCAGCATTTCGCGCACCAGCGTCGCGCTCTTGGCGTCGCGCATCTGGAGCACGCCGTCGATGATCAGCGTGCGCGAGATCTCCTCCTCCTCGAGCTTGATATGCAGCTTGTCGGCGATCGGCAGGGTGATCATGTTGGCCACCAGCGCGCCGTAGAGCGTGGCGAGCAAGGCTGTCGCCATCGCCGGGCCAAGCTTGGACGGATCGCTCATATTGGCGAACATCGAGACCATGCCGATGATGGTGCCGACCATGCCCCAGGCCGGGGCGCAGTCGCCGATGGCGCGATAGACCTTCGAGCCTTCATCGAGCCGTTGCAGGAAGTTGTCGCGGTCGCGCTCCATCGTGTCGCGGATGAAATCCTTGTCGTAGCCGTCGGCGATATAGCGCAGCCCCTGCGCCAGGAACGTGTCGGAAACCTGGACGCTTTCCAGAGCCACCGGCCCGCTCTTGCGGGCGATCTCGGCGACGCGGGTGATCTCCTCGATCAGCTCGCGCGGATTGACCGAACGCAGGGTGAAGGCGAAGCGCAGGCCCATCGGCAGGCCATGCGCGATCACCGAGAACGGGAACCGCACCATGGTGGCCGCGGTAGCGCCGCCGAAGATGATGATCATGGCGTGCTTGTCGTAATAGGCAGCGAAGTTGCCGCCATCGATGATGATCAGCGAGCAGATCGTGGCGATACCGGCGAGGATGCCGACGCCAGTTGCGATATCCATGGAAACCACCTCGATCCGGCCGATGCGCGCCGCGCGAAGCGGCCCCGCTTCTGCAGCGCAAAAACCTTAGAAGGCGGCCATTGAACGAAGCGTTAAGGTTGAGGCCTTGCTCACTTCGCCATGTCAGTTAAAGCTCTGAGCATGTCTCTGTTTGCAATCTATACTCGCGTGCTCGGCGAGCTCGGTCCCGAAAAGCGGCTTGGCCTGATCCTGGCGCTCGCCAATGTCCTGCTCGCGGCGGCAGCTTTCGCCGAGCCGATGCTGTTTGGCGCGCTGATCGACAAGCTGTCAGTCGTGCAGGGCGCCGGCCAGCGTCTCGCCTGGAGCGATCTCAACGCCTTGATCCTGGCCTGGGTCGGCTTCGGCCTGTTCACCATCGCGGCCAGCGTTTTCGTCTCGCTGCATTCCGACCGGCTCGCCCATCGCCGTCGGCTCGCCGTGATGGCGAACTATTTCGAGCACGCGCTGACACTGCCGCTCGCCTACCACACCCAGACCCATTCCGGCCGCGTGCTCAAGGTGATGCTCGACGGTACCAGCGGCATGTGGGCGCTCTGGCTGTCCTTCTTCCGCGAGCATTGCGCCAGCCTCGTCGCGCTCTTCATCCTGCTGCCCTTCACGCTATGGAAGAACTGGCAGCTCGGCCTGCTGCTGATATCGCTCGTCGTGCTCTTCGGGGCGCTGACCGCTTATGTGCTGCGCAAGACCGATAAATTGCAGAGCAATGTCGAGGCCTATCACTCGAACCTCGCCGAACGCGCCTCGGACGCGCTTGGCAATGTGCCGGTGATCCAGAGCTTCACCCGCATCGAGGCCGAGGTGCGCGGCTTGCGCTCGACCATCGCGAGCCTGCTGGAAGCCCAGCTCCCGGTCCTGTCCTGGTGGGCGATCGCCACGGTGGCGACGCGCGCCTCGGCAACGCTGACCGTGCTCGCGATCTTCGTCGTAGGCGCCTGGCTCTTGATGCAGGGGCTGACGACCGTCGGCGAGATCGTCACCTTCATGGGCTTCGCCACCATGCTGGTCGGCCGCCTCGAGCAGATCGTCGCCTTCGTGAACTTCATCTTCATGCAGGCGCCGAAGATGCGCGAATTCTTCGAGGTGCTGGACACGCTGCCCGCCGTGCGCGACCTGCCCAGCGCCAAGGATGCCGGGCGCTTGTCGGGCGCGGTCGCCTTCGAGGACGTGTCCTTCTCCTATGACGGCAAGCGCGCCGCCGTGCAGGACGTCTCCTTTGCGGTGAAGCCCGGTGAGACCATCGCCATCGTCGGCTCGACCGGCTCGGGCAAATCGACCACGCTGGGCCTGCTGCACAGGGCCTTCGACCCACAATCGGGCCGCATCACCGTCGATGGTCTCGACATCCGCGAGATCTCCCTTCTGTCGCTGCGCCGCAATATCGGGGTCGTATTCCAGGAACCGATGCTGTTCGCACGCTCGATCCGCGAGAACCTCACCGTCGGCAAGCCCGACGCAACCGACGCCGAGATGATGGAGGCGCTCGATCGCGCGCAGGCGACCGAAGTGATGGCGCGCCAGACCGACGGGCTCGACACCCTCGTCGGCGAGCGTGGGCGGACCCTCTCGGGCGGCGAGCGCCAGCGCCTCTCGATCGCACGCGCCTTGCTCAAGGACCCACCGATCCTGATCCTCGACGAGGCGACCTCGGCACTCGACGCCGCAACCGAGGTCAAGCTGCAGAAGGCGCTGGAAGAGGTGATGAAAGGGCGCACCACCTTCGTCATCGCCCACCGCCTCGCGACCATCCGCAATGCCGACCGCATCCTGGTCTTCGAGCAGGGCCAGGTCATCGAGATGGGCTCCTTCGAGGAGCTCGTCGCCAAGGGCGGACGTTTCGCCGCGCTGGCGCGGGCTCAATACCTCGTCACCGACAAGCCGGCGGCATTGGCGGAAGAGGCTACGAGCCCGCTGGCGGCCAAGATCACATTCGATTGAGGCGAACGCCTCGCCTCGATCTTGCATCGTTCTCGGTGCAGCAATCAGGCGAGCAAAACGCCGTCCTAATGCGGTAAGCTGAGTCAGGTTGCCCTGGCGGCCAGTTTGCGCACGCCCTTTTCAAACCAATCATTTCGGGACGGCCCCTTGAACACCATGATCCTCCGCCTCGCCTGCGCCTGGGCAACCGTTGCCGCTTTCCTGCTCTTCGGAGGCGGCCTGCTCGGCCAGCTCGGCGCGCCGCTGGCGTCTGCAGCGATCTTCCTGTGGCTGCTGGGGATCATCATCTGGGCGGCGTTCGGTGTGGTTCACGAGGCGGAGATCCTGGCCGGTCGGCTCGGCGAGCCTTTCGGGACGCTGATCCTGACGCTCTCGATCGTGATCATCGAGGTGGCGCTGATCTCGGCTGTGATGCTTGGGGCCAAGGGCGCGCCGACGCTGGGGCGCGACACCATGTTCGCGGTGCTGATGATCGTGCTCAACGGTGTGGTCGGCATCGGCCTGCTGGTGGGCGGCCGACGCCATTTCGCGCAGAGCTACAATCTGAAAGGCGCGTCTTCTTATCTCGCGGTGATCATTCCCCTGACCGTGATCCCGCTTGTGCTGCCGAATTTCACGACATCGACCAGCAACGGCACGCTGACGACGCTGCAATCGGTCTCTTTCTCGCTGTTCACCATCACGCTCTACGGCGCCTTCCTCGTGCTCCAGACCGGGCGCCACCGCTCCTTTTTCCAGGAGCCGACGCGCGAGCAGGCGCCGCTGCCTCGTACCGCCATGCCCGGCGATGACGAGCCCAGCGAGAACGACCACGGCCATGACGATCCAGGCGGCGCGACCGCGACGCATGTTGTCCTGCTGCTCGCCAACATCCTGCCGATCGTCATCCTGGCGAAGAGCCTCGCGGCGGTGCTGGATTTCGGCATCATCAAACTCGGTGCTCCCGTCGCGCTCGGCGGTATCCTGATCGCCATGGTCGTGTTCACGCCGGAATGCATCGCGGCGCTGCGGGCGATCAGTGCCAACCAGCTCCAGCGCGCGATCAATCTGTGCCTCGGCGCGGCGGCCTCGACGCTCGGCCTGACCGTGCCGGCCGTGCTCGCGATCGGCCTGTTGACGGGACAGGAGGTCGTGCTCGGCTTGTCGGGAACCAATATGGTCATCCTGGCGATGACGCTGCTGCTCTCGACGCTGACCTTCACCGGCACGCGCACGACGATGCTGGAGGGCGCGGTGCATCTCGCGGTGTTCTTCGTGTTTTTGGTGCTGGTGTTCAGCCCATAAGCAGCTCCGCGATGACCTGAGAGGTAATCGACCCTGCGCCCTCGACACGGCAACGTCGCCGGTAGAGACCGGCCGTTCCGGCCCTGACAGGGAGACGACCATGACAGCCTACGCCATCTGCCATCTGCGCAATGTCGAACTGGGAGCGGAGATCGTCGACTATATCCAGAGGATCGACGCGACGCTTGCGCCTTTCAGCGGACATTTCCTCATTCACGGCGCCACGCCGGAGATCGTCGAAGGGCCCTGGCCAGGCGACCTCGTCATGATCGCTTTTCCCGACATGGAGGCAGCGCGCGGCTGGTACGCTTCGCCCGCCTACCGGGAAATCCTGCCGTTGAGGACGAGGAATTCGACAAGCGTCACCATGTTGGTCGACGGCGTGCCCGAGGGCTACAAAGCGACGCAGGTGCTGGCCAAGCTCAGCTGAATCGATCGCTCAGGCCGCCTTGCCGTTCACCGAAAGCTCGGTCTCGATGAACGCCTTGACCTCCGCGGCCGCAACGCCCGGCGCGATGAAGCTTTTGCCGATGCCATGCGCCAGGATGAAGGTCATGGCGCCGCGCTTGACCTTCTTGTCCTGCGCCATCGCCGTCACGATCTCGTCTGCGCTGCCTGCTCCGCCCGGCACCTGCTGGAGCCGGGTCGGGAGCCCGACCTGGCCGAGATGGCGGGCGACGCGGACCGCGTCCTGGCCGGAGCACAACCCCAGGCGCTGCGAGAAGCGGAAAGCGAGCGCAAGCCCGATCGCAACCGCCTCGCCATGGACGAGACGCGTCGAATCGTAGTTCGTCAATCGCTCCAGCGCATGCGCGAAGGTATGGCCGAGATTGAGCAGCGCCCGGTCCCCCTCCTCGCGCTCGTCACGGGCGACGATCGCGGCCTTGGCCCGGCAGGCGACCGCCACCGCGTGGTCGCGCTCGGGCCCGCCGGTGATGATCCGGCTCCAGTTGATCTCGCACCAGTCGAAGAAGCCGGCATCGTCGATCAGCCCGTATTTCACCACCTCGGCATAGCCGGCCTTGAACTCGCGCTCGCTCAGCGTGTCGAGCAATGCGGTATCGGCGATGACCAGCGCGGGCTGGTGGAAGGCGCCGATCAGGTTCTTGCCATGCGTGGAGTTGATCCCGGTCTTGCCGCCGACGGAGGAATCGACCTGGGCCAGCAGGCTCGTCGGAATCTGGATGAAGCGCACGCCGCGCCGCAGCACCGCAGCCGCAAAGCCGGTGAGATCGCCGACGACGCCGCCGCCAAGCGCGATGACGAGATCCTGGCGCTCGATCTTGGCCGCCAGCAGCGCATCGCAGAGCTCGATCAGCCTCGCATAGGATTTCGAGGCTTCGCCCGGCGGGATCACGATGCGGGTCGCCGCGATCCCCTCCTGGTGAAGACAGGCCTCGAAGGCCGGCGCATGCAATTCCGCGACATGCGCGTCCGTCACCAGCGCAGCCTTCGCGCCCGGCGCGAGCTGCGCGATCAGGGCGGCCGCCTCGCAAAGCTGGTGGCGGCCGATATGGATATCGTAGGAGCGGCCTTCGAGCGCGACCGGAACGATGATCCGCCCACCCGGATCTTCTTGAGCTGGAATAGTCATGACTCTTGCGACCCACGAGTTTCTTGCGACCCACAAGACTCTTGCGACCCGGATGGCGGCTGCCGCAGATGCTGACCGAGTGCCGCGACGACATCCTCGACCACGACGTCGAGGGGATCGTCGCGCGAGATCAAGGTGAGATCGGCCAGCGCATAGACCGGTTCGCGCTCGGTCAGCATCCGGCGCAGCGTCGCATCGGGGTCGGCGGTCTGCAGCAGCGGCCGGTTCGAGCGCTTGCGGACGCGGCGCATCAGCACCTCAGGCTCGGCCTTGAGCCAGACCGAGATACCGAGCTTGGCGATGCGCTCGCGCGTCTCGGCGTTCATATAGGCGCCGCCGCCCGTCGCCAGCACGAGCGGCGCGCGCGTGGTCAGGATACGGCCGATCACCCGCCGCTCGCCGTCGCGGAACTCGGTTTCGCCACGCTGGGCGAAGATCTCGGGGATGCTCATGCCCGCCGCCGTTTCGATCTCGGTATCGGCATCGACGAAGGGCAAACCGATCCGCGTGGCCAGCCGTCGGCCGACCGCACTCTTGCCCGAGCCCATCATGCCGACGAGTACGATCGCGCGCTGGCCCAATGCCGCGCGCAAATCTTCACGATCCACACGTAGACCCTTGCTATCTCGTTGGTCGAGCGTCTCGACAATCATCATTGTGGCATTTCCTCAACGCCCGTTTAGCATGAGCGATCACGCGTCGTCATGCCCTCACGAAGCCTTGCCTTCCCCGCAGTCTCGCACCGGCCCTTGCGCCTTCCCCGCCGCTTCGGGAATAACCGACAAGTCCCGATTCCGGGCCAGAACCTCGGGGGTCGCCACACCGTGCCGACGCTGTTCAGATTCGTCGCCTTTCTCGCCATTCTCGGCGGGCTGGTCTTCGGCGGCATGGTCGCGCTGGTGAGCTTCGTCCAGCCCGAACCGCGCGAGATCATCGAGATCGTGCCGCCAGCCAAGCTGCAGCCGCGATGAGCCGCGAGGCGCGCGCAAGGCTGAAGGCCTTCCTCGACATGCTGGCGGCCGAGCGCGGCGCGGCCCGCAACACGCTGGAAGCCTATGAGCGCGACATCGACGACTACCTGGAATGGCTCGGCGGCAAGGCGCTGGGCGATCTTGCCGCAGACGATATCCGCGGCTGGCTCGGCGACATCGCCGCGCGCGGCCTCAAGGCGTCCTCGGCTGCGCGCAAGCTCTCGGCCGTGCGCCAGTTCCATCGCTTTCTCTACACCGAGGGGCTCTCGCCCAACGATCCTTCGGCCGCCATCGAGGGTCCAAGGCAGGGCCGCCCTCTGCCGAAAGTGGTCTCTGTCGCCGATGTCGACCGGCTGATCGAAACAGCGCGCCTGGCGAGCGAGCGCGACGGATTGTCGAAGCTCGCCCGGCTGAAGGCGCTGCGCATGCGCTGCCTGATCGAATTGCTCTACGCCACGGGCCTGCGCGTCTCGGAGCTGATCGCATTGCCGCTCTCGGCTGCGACCACGCGCGAACGCTTTCTGGTGGTGCGCGGCAAGGGCGACAAGGACCGGCTGGTGCCATTGAACGAGGCCGCGCGCGAGGCGGGGCTCGTCTATCTCGAGGCGCTGCGCCAGGCGGGCGGGGCCGACAGCCGCTGGCTCTTTCCCTCCGATGGCGAAAGCGGGCATCTGACCCGCCAGGCCTTCGCCCGCGACCTCAAATCGCTGACTGCGGCGGCAGGACTTTCACCCGCCGCCCTGAGCCCGCACGTGCTGCGTCACGCCTTCGCCAGTCATCTCCTGCAGAACGGCGCCGATCTGCGCGTCGTGCAGGAATTGCTCGGCCATGCCGATATCGCCACCACCCAGATCTACACCCATGTCCTCGATGAGCGGCTGAAAAGCATGGTCCGCGACCTGCACCCGCTCGCCGACGAGAGTGTCGAATCTCACGACGTTTGAGCCTGTCTCACAGCCGGACGAGGATCTTGCCGCCCCCTATCGCGACGGCAAACCGGCGCCGATGCGGATGGGCGTCGAGGTACCGCAGCCTAACAGCGAGCGGCGGCCGCCTCGATGCCGCTCTCGCAAATCCGTGTCGTCGGCGGTCAGGGGCATGTGGTCGCCCCGATCCGGCGCCGAATAGTCAAGACGCCGGAAGTGAGCCAGCGGGACTCGACGGTCCGGCTCGCTCACTGTTGCTTAGAGTGGGATCGGCCAAACCCCACTTCGCCAAACGAACGGATCGCGATTGAGGTAACATGACCGCCATCTGGCGGCATTTCTGGTTTGAAGTTTGCTGTGCAATTGAATTTCGTTCGCGTTCGATCTCCGATCCGGATTGGCGCGTGCGAGGTTGATGCCGCTTCAAATGTGCTTGTGAACGGGGCTATCAGAACTCGGACCACCCGCCCGTCGAGCCGCCCGCCGCGCGCAGGAGGGGGCGCGGCGCGGAAGCGCCAGTCGGGCGCGTCATCTGCGGTGCGACTTGCCGGATCTCGGCTACCACGCTCGCCGCCAGATCGCGGCTGACGTCCGCATCGATCTTAAAGCCTGCCACCATCTGTTCGAGCGCGTTCGTGGCGCGCTGAAGTTCCTGCGCGACCCCAGCGCTCTGCTCAGCCATGAGGGAGTTCTGCTGGGTCATCTCATCCATATGGGCGACGACCTTGGCGACCTCTTCGATGCCGTTCGCCTGCTCGTGCGAAGCACTGGAGATATCACCCAGAGCGGAAGCGACGCTGGTCGAGGACTGGACGATTTCCGACAGTGCAGAACCTGCATCCTTGACCAGCTTGACGCCATTGGCGACTTGCTGAGTCGAGTTGGTGATCAAATTCGAGATATCCTTGGCCGCTTCGCCAGAGCGCTGAGCAAGAGTGCGGACCTCGGATGCCACGACCGCGAAGCCCTTGCCGGCGTCGCCAGCGCGAGCTGCTTCCACGGCGGCGTTGAGAGCGAGCAGATTGGTCTGGAAAGCGATGTCGTCGATCACCCGGATGATGTCGGAAATATCGCTCGAGGCCTTTTCGATACGCTCCATCGCCGTAACTGCTTGGGTGACGATCGCACCACCTCGATTGGCCACTTCGTTGGCCTTGGCACCGAGGTTCGTCGCTTCGCGCGCCCGCTCCGAGCTTTGCTTGACCGAAGCCGCCAGTTCCTCGGTCGTCGCAGCCGTCTCTTCCAGGCTCGATGCCTGTTCTTCGGTGCGCTGCGCTAGGTCGCGGCTGTCCGTGCTGATCCGCGTCGAGCCGACGGTGATACGCGCCGAGATGTCACCGACGGTGCGAACGATGTCGGCGACAGAGCCAAGCAATTCGTTGACGCCGGAGCACAGTTCGCCGATCTCACCGGTCTTGCCCTCCAGCGAGATCCGTTTGGTCAGGTCTTTCCCCTTCGCGGTGGCGATGACCGCTTGCGTCTCTTCAACAGCCTGCCGCAATGCCGCCTGCGCGAGCGTGTTGGCGGTGATGTCGGTAGCGTATTTCACGACTTTGTAGGGGTTGCCGAGCGCGTCGAGGATCGGGTTGTAGCTCGCCTGAATCCAGACTTTCCGCCCGCTCTTGCCGATGCGCAGATATTGCCCGTCATCATATTCACCGCGCCCGAGCTTTTCCCAGAAGCGGCGGTAGGCCTGGCCCTCGCGCTCCTTGGGTTCAACGAACATGCTGTGGTGCTGCCCCTTGATCTCACTGAGCGTGTATCCGAGTGCGTTCAAGAAACTGTCGTTGGCGTCTAGCACCTTGCCGGCAAGATCGAACTCGATCACCGCCTGGGACTTACGGATCGCCGCGACCTGGCCCTCGAAATTGGCGACGATTTGCTTTGCAGACGTAATGTCTGTGGCGAACTTGATCACCCGTGCAGGTTTTCCCGCGCGGTCGAGAATCGGCGCGTATGTGGCCTGCAGCCAGATCTGCTTTCCGCCCTTGCCGATACGCAGATATTCCGCCGTCTGAGGCTCGCCGCGGCCCAGCGCATCCCAGAAAGCGCGATATGCCTGGGTCGTACGATAGGCGGCGTCGACAAACATGCTGTGATGCTCGCCGCGGATTTCGCTCAGGCTGTAGCCGAGGCAATCCAGGAAATTCTGATTTGCGTCGACGACCTTGCCCGCAAGATCAAATTCGATGATCGCCTGCGACTTTTCTATCGCGTTCAACTTCAGCTGTGCATTCGAAGCGAAGAAACTCAAGCGCCGATCTCCCGTTTCAGGCGTTCATGAAGATGCCTTTCGGCCCCCTCATGCTGTACTCAAAAATTACCGCCAAATTGTTAGGGATCCGCTAACCATCCAGGACGCTGCTCAGCTCGAACAACACCCCACTGAGCACTTATTGCTCAGTGCACAACGCCACCGTTTCAGAAACTTTCCAATGACAATAAAATGTTCAGAAAAGCCCGTTTCAGAGAGGTGAACACACCAATACCGGCCTAAGCGATGATCCTAAGTTTACCCACAGGAAGCTGGTCGGGCTCGAAGAAAGACCCCCACCGAATCTTGCTCATCCGAATGGAATGTTACCCCTGCAGCCTCAAGAGCAGCCCGAACTGCGGACACGATGGATGGCCTGACGTGTTCGCCATTCACGCCCTCCAAGCGGCGAATAGAGGACTTGGAGACCTTCGCCGCTTCTGTCAGATCATCGAGGGACCATTGCAGCAACGCACGTGCGGCGCGGATCTGCGAGGGCTGCAAGCGTTCGATCGGCTTCAGCTTCGCATCGGCGCCACTGGATTGATGGGTTTCCAAATCGAGCGCCCCAATGAGCACTCCAACCCATTCCCTCACGCACCCATCCGCTTCGAGCACCGGCGCAGCGCGCGCAAGAATGTGCCGATAGATACCATCGGCACAGCGAATCCGATGATCGCTCGCGTAGCTACTTCGCTGGGATACGGCTTCCTGCCAGGTCTTCAACGTCGCATCACGGTCGTCGGGATGGATGGCATCGAGCCAGCCCAGCCCCGAGGCCTGCTCGCTCGTCTGCCCCGTCAGTTCGCCCCACGCGGGAACATAGTCTGTGGTTCCATCCCCATTCGCGCGCCACTCGACAAGAGCTATCGTGTCCACCAATGTTTTATAGCGTTCCGCACCGAATGCGACGGTCCGCCGAGCTTCGTGTTGGTCGGTGATATCAGCCATCAGCCCGATCGCGCGAACGGGCCGGCCGTCCGTATCAACGATGACTTCAACCTTGTTCTGGATCCATCTGATGGTTCGATCGGGTCGAATGATGCGAAACTGGCGGTCGATGGCCTGGCCTGAATGAACGGTTGCGCGCATGTCTTCATGCATCGGTCGGTCGTCCGGATGCATCATCTTCATCATATCGGCGTAGGTCTGGGGTATCGACGGATCGATTCCGAGGATGCGGTAGAGGCCGATCGAAATGGTCACCTGGTTGGTGGCAAACTCGGATGTCCAGAACCCGATTTTTCCGCGCTCCTCGACCAGTTTGAGAAAATGGGCGGAGGAGACACCGGGCAAGCGTTTTGGACTGCTCCCTTGGCCCTCTAGCGTTGTTTCGACACGTCCGCTGGATGCTGAGCGCTTCATGCGGCGTGTCGTCGGTGAAGCTGGCACTCCGGATTGAGCTCGACACCAAAGCCCGGCTTGTCGAGCATCGACACCTTGAGCTTGCCGTTTTCCGGCAGCGGCTCACCAAGCAGCAGCGGATTGAACATCGGCACAACCCGATCCGCCTGCGGGGCCATCATCAGGAATTCGGCGAAGGGGCTGTTATGGCGCGTCGCCACGAAGTGATAGCTGTAGACGCTCGATCCATGCGGGATGACGAGCGCGCCGTGCGCGTCTGCGAGCGCTGAGATCTTGATGAGTTCGGTTATGCCGCCGCACCAGCCGACATCCGGTTGGATGATGTCGCAGCAACCCATTTCAAGCAGCATGCGAAAGCCCCAGCGAGTTGCCTCATGCTCGCCGGTCGTGACCAGCATGCCCGGCGGCACGGCCTTCTTCAGCGCGGCATAGCCCCAGTAATCGTCGGGCGAGAGCGCTTCCTCAATCCATTTCAGGCCGTGAGCTGCGCCAGCATGAGCGAGCCGCGTCGCATAGTCGAGATCGAGCGCCATCCAGCAATCGAGCATCAGCCAGAAATCGGGGCCAACCGCTTCGCGCATCGCGGCCAGCGCAGCGATGTTGGCAGCCAGCCCATCCTCGCGCTCGATCGGGCCATGCTTGAGCGGCATCTTGCCGCCGATGAAGCCCATCCCCTTGGCGAGATCCGGCCTGGGACCGGTCGCGTAGAAGATCAGCTCGTCTCGCACGGCTCCGCCGAGCAACTGGTACACAGGCTCACCCCGAACCTTGCCGAGCAGATCCCACAACGCCAGGTCAACGCCGGAGATAGCATTCAGCACGACGCCTTTGCGGCCATAGAACTGTGTGGCGAAGTACATCTGGTCCCAGATCACCTCGATATCGGTGACCTTGCGGCCGATGATGAAGCGGGAGAGATGCTTCTCGACGACAAAGGCGCCGATTTCTCCCGCTGTCGTCACCGCGAAACCGATCGTTCCATCGCTCGCCTCGATCTCGATGACGAGCGAGCCGAGTACGTTGAGGCCGAATGAGGAGCGGGTCTGGCGATAATCCGGGTAGCGCGACATCGGCGTCGCGATCTGCCCGTCGATCCAGTGCCCGCCCTTCTGGTCATGGTAATCCGCCCCGCCGCCTCTGACTGTGAAGGCCCGAATGGCTGTGATGGTCGGCATCGTCATCGGTTTAACTCCTCGAGCCTCCATGCGCAGGCTCGCCGCATGGGGCGGTAGCGAGCAAATGGGTCATGTCCGCGCGGGGCTTGCTGCGATGGCACTGCGCAGGCCGACTATACCGAGCGCCGCGACAAGGCTGGCACCGATCAGTGTCGTGCCGGCCAGCAGGTAAAGCCCTGCGGCAGGCGATGCGAAGGCGGCTTCGGCCCAGGTCTTCACATTGGGAGCGACGAAGCCGCCGAGCGCGCCCAGCGCATTGATCAGCGCGATGCCGCCGGCTGCCGCGATACCGCCGAGATAGCTCGTCGGGAAGGTCCAGAAGATCGGCTGGACTGCGATGAAGCCCGCCGCGCCAAAGCACAATGCAAACAATGACAGCGCCGGCGAGGAGCTCGCCACGGAGGCCGCAATGCCAAGTCCCGACACCACGAGAATGCTGGCAGCAATCAGGCGATGCCTGGCCGTGGCATCCGCAAGACGCGGCAGAAAATAGGCCGCGACAAGCGCACAGACCCAGGGGATCGCGGTCACGACGCCGACCTCGAAGCCGATGCTCTTGCCGAGCAGGCCCGCGACCTGCGTGGGCAGATAGAACACCACGCCATAGACGCTCATCTGAATGACGAAATAGATCAGCGCGAGATAGAGCACGCGCGGATTGCGCAGCGCCGACAATACCTGGGTCGGGCCATGGGCGGTTTTTGCACCTTCTTCGGCGGCAATCGCCGCAGAAAGCTCGGCCTTCTCGGAAGCCGACAGCCAGGCGGCCTCCTGTGGTTTGTTGTCGAGATAAAAATAGGCCCAGACTCCGACGACGACCGCCAGCAACCCTTCCACCATGAACATCCATTGCCACCCCTGGAGGCCGCCGGTGCCGTGGAACTCCAGCAGCAGCCCCGAAAGGGGACCACCGAAGATGAAGGCGAGCGGCGCGCCGAAATAGAACAGCCCCATCGCACGCGCCCGCCCGAACGAGGGGATCCAATAGGTCAGGTACAGGATTACACCGGGGAAGAAGCCGGCTTCCGCGGCGCCAAGGAGCACCCGCAGGACATAAAACGTCGTCTCGGTGTGCGCGAACATCATGGCTGCCGAGATCAGCCCCCAGGTGACCATGATGCGGGCCATCCAGACCTTGGCACCGATCCGGTGCATGATCAGGTTCGAAGGCACCTCGAACAGCGCGTAGCTCAGGAAGAAGATCGAGGCGCCAAACGCGAAGGCGGCGTCACTGATGCCGGTATCGGCCTGAAAGGCCTTCTTGGCGAAACCGACATTGGCCCGGTCGAGGAAGGCGAGGATATACATCAGCAGCAGGAACGGCAGGAGCCGCTTAACGACCTTCGCGGTCGTGGCCTGCAAGGATGGCGTAGCGATTGCGGTTCTGGTCGGCATGACATGCCCCTCCCTGGGATGACGGTCGTCCTGGCCGCCTTGTGGATGGCGGCTCTGTCGTATGGGCGCTCCGATCCGTCGCATGCGGTTCGGTTGCGCAGCAGAAGGACCGCGTCAGCGGCCCCTGGTGTCGATGTCAGTAGACGGCGCGGCCACCGGAAATGTCGAAGACCGCCCCCGTCGAAAAGGCGCAATCCTCCGAGGCCAGCCAGCCGATCATCGCGGCCGCCTCACTCACCTCCAGGAAGCGGTTCATCGGGATTTTCGAGAGCATGAAATCGATATGCTCCTGCTTCATCTGGTCGAAGATCTCGGTCTTCGCAGCGGCCGGCGTGATGCAGTTCACCAGGATGCCGGCCTGTGCGACTTCTTTGGCGAGCGACTTCGTCAGGCCGATCAACCCCGCTTTCGAGGCGGAATAGTGCGACGCATTGGGATTGCCTTCCTTCCCGGCGATCGAGGCGACGTTGACGATGCGGCCATAACCGCGCTCCAGCATGTGTGGAACGATGGCACGGCAGGTCAGGTATGGCCCGATCAGGTTGACATCGACGACCCGGCGCCACGTCGCCGGCTCCAGCTCCCAGAGCCTGGCATTGCCGCCGGTGATCCCGGCATTGTTGACCAGGATGTCGATCCTGCCATGCGCGGCAATGGTGGCGGAGACGGCGCCGGCAACCGAGGCTTCATCCGTCAGCTCCACGATAGCGCTCGACACATGTCCGAGCGGCGCAAGCGCAGAAGCGGCTTCCGCCAGCCTTGCGACATCGACATCCCAGAGGCTGACTCCCGCGCCGGACCGGAGCATCCGTTCCGCCGCAGCGTAGCCGATACCTCGTGCTCCGCCCGTGATGATGGCGACGCGGCCTTCGAGATCGAGACGATTCATTGATGTCCCTCCAGCGCCGGCCGAATGACGGATATCGATCATCGAGGATCGCCTGCCCACGGCCCTAAGGATTGGCATAGCGGGCCGTGACATAACCGGATAATGAATTTTCTGACATTCATCATTCCAATTAGTTATCGCAATGTCGTTCATATCCTCCTTGCGTCAGCCGTTGCTTTCGCGCCTGCGGTTCCGGCACCTGATGCTGGTGTCTCGCATTGCGCGTATGGGCACGCTCCATCGCGCCGCCGAGGAGCTCAACGTCACTCAGCCTGCGGCGAGCAAGATGTTGCAGGACATCGAGGAAATCCTCGGCGTTCAGATTTTCGTGCGGCAGCCGCGGGGCCTGATCGCGACTGAGATAGGGGCCTTCGTGATCGATTATGCCGAGCAGGCACTCAGCGATCAGGAGCGCTTTCTCAAAGGCCTGAAGAACCTTCAGCGCGGCGGTTATGGCGCGCTGTCGATCGGCGCGATCATGGCAACCGCGCCCGATATTCTGCCTGCGGCCATCGCCGAGCTGAAGCGCAGGCGCCCTCTGATGACGATCATGCTGCAGACGACGACCAGCGATCAGCTGCTGCGTTCACTGGAGAAAAACGAACTCGATCTGGTCATCGGCAGGCTGACTGAATCCCGTCATCATGCGATTTTCGATGTCGAACCGTTGTCGATTGAGAAGCTCTGGGCATTCGTCTCGGCCGACCACCCGCTCGCCGGACGCGACGAGGTCTCGCTCGCCGAGATGGAGACCTATCCGTGGGTTCTGCAACAGCAGACCAGCCCGATGCGGCAGGTGATCGACCGCTCCTTCGCCGAAGCCGGCCTTCCGTCGCTCGACAATATCGTCGAGACCACCTCGATTTTTGCCACGCTGCATCTCGTGCGCCGCGCCGGTATGATCTCTGTCCTGCCGCACACCATCATCGAGGAAGCCATCGCGCGCGGAGAGCTTGCGCGGCTGCCCCTGACGATCGTCAACCCGCTGGAACCCTACGGCATCATTCGGCGCAAAGGCGAGCCGCTCTCGGTCAATGCCGAGGAGTTTGCTGGCATTGTGAGGGGGCTTCTGACCTCTGTTAGCCTCGCCACCATAGGCTAAGACATTATTCGATGGTGGTGGCTTAACCCCGCTACCAGTCGTGGGAACTGCTGCGATACGCCTCTGCCCGTTGGCACATTGGCGCCCTAGGTGACCGACTCATAACTTCGCAACCAGATGCGGATTGAAGCGAGTTGGACTGAGGCGAGGAAGTTGTCGTCTCGCTTATCGTAGCGCGTGG